>NZ_QNQP01000020.1 GCF_003316635.1 Roseovarius dicentrarchi
CCACGTCGCAAGCAAAGCCCCCAGACGGACTCGCTATATGAGGGCGGTCCGCCTGGGGGCTTTGTCACTCCAGAGGTGGGTCAAAATTAAACGCTGAAACGGGGTCAGTTTTAAACGCTCATTGACAACGCTATTCCGAAAGGCTTGATCGACCGGGACTATTCGGCGGGCGTCATTCCCAAGCCGCGCCCGAAAGATCGGCCCTATGCCAACCGGCCTTGGGCGGTCGAGGAACGCACCGTTGTGCTGGATCGGTCCGCGCCTCACGTCCGGGTGGCGGTCGCGCTGATTATGAACACCGGCCTTGATCCGTCCGACGCGCTCAAGCTGACCCGTCGCCAGATCGACGGAAACACGATCTGGGGCGTCCGGGGCAAGACGGGGCACGAGGTCGCCATTCCTATCGGCCCGACGCTGCAAAAGGCTCTGGACGCGGCACCGGCACACGACGCGGTGACGATCCTTGCCACGTCCAGCGGGAAGCCTTGGACCTACAACGGCTTTTCGACGGTCTGGCACCGCTTCAAGAAGAAGCTGGAAGCCGAGGAAGCTGTGCAACCCGGTCTGACACTCAAGGGCCTGCGGCATACCGTGGCCACGACGCTACGCGAGGCGGGGCTTGAGGAACGCCAAATTGCGGACCTGCTGGGGCAGAAAACCCCGTCGATGGCCCGCCACTATTCCCGGTCTGCCAACCTTGCGGACCGCAACCGGATCACGATGGAAACACTGGAAAAGGAGAACGAACGCCGATCACAAGTTGTCAAACCATTCAAGAAAACTGTCAAACCCTGAAAGGCTCAAGAATGAATATCGAGCAATATCAAGCGTTTGAATGGTGCCCGGGGGCGGAATCGAACCACCGACACGAGGATTTTCAATCCACTGCTCTACCCCTGAGCTACCCGGGCACCGGGAATGCGTTTGCATTCGGGTGAGGGCGTTCTAGGCGAGGCTATCGGCGCTGTCCAGAGGGTTTGTAATTATTTTCAGTGCAGTTTGGCGCGTTCTGCCTCGGCGGCCAAAATTGCCTCTTCCACATCATCGGGATCGGTTGACGGGATGGCATAGCCACCGCCCAGCCAGCGCGCCAAATCGACGTCGGCGCAGCGCTTGGAGCAGAATGGGCGGTGGGTCGGATCGGTTTTTCGCGCGCAGATCGGGCAGCTCATGCGGGCATCTCCAGCGGCGCGCGGTCGCGCTTGCGTTGCAGCTCAAAATGGCCAAGTGGCGTCCAGCCGACCAACGCGGTTTCGGTCGTGTCCGCGCGGAATGCGGCGCGCAGGGCGTCTTCGAACTGGCGACGGTCCTTTTTGGCCATCGGCGCAAGGTCCAGCACGATCTGCCCGCCGAGGCCGCGCAGGCGCAGCTGGCGGGGCAGCTCGCGTGCGGCGGCGATATTGGCCTTGTGGCCCGCGGCGGGGCTGGTATCGGCCCCGGTGTTCACATCGACGGCAACCAGCGCGCGGGTCGGCTCAACATACATCGAAGCGCCGCCGGTCAGGGGGACATGCGCGCTTTCAAGCAGGGCGATCTGATCGAGGACGCCCTCGCCCTCGAACCCGCCGGGATCGGTCACGACATCAGCGGGCGCAGTCCACTCGCGCCATGCCAGCTGGTGGGGGCTGTCGCCCTCGGTCAGCATTTCGGCGTCGCCCTCACGGTCTGCCAGTACTGCGGCGGCCAGATCGGCCATGGCGCGGATATCGTCGGCAATGGCAGAATCGTCCGCCACCGCACAGGAAGAGCGCAGGATCAGACCCAGCGCGCTGGTGTCTACCTCATCCATTTCCGCATGCGCGATCTGCATCAGTGCATCGCGCCGGGCATCATCGCGAATGGCGCGGCTGACATTCAGGCCGGGGGCGCCCGGCGTCACAATGGCGTAGCGCGCTTTGAACAGCAGTTTTTGCGTTACCGGCAGCGCCTTGCCCGGCTCGGCCAGGCCCGTCACCTGCACCAGCAGCACCTGACCGGGCGCAAGGCCGCGCACCTGCCGCAGGAAGGCAGGGCCGTCCGGGGTCCGCAGGAACATGCCTCCCTGCCCCTTCACGGGCCGGTCGGCGATGGCGCGATAGATCGTCCCGGCACGCGGTCCGCCGCTGTCGATCAGCACATCCTCAAGCCGTCCGGCAACCAGCCGCGCGGCAGCCTCGTGCCCGTTATAGTGATCCAGAACAATGGTTTCGCGGCTCATGATTGCGGCCTCCAGCCTGCGGCGGTCAACAGATTTGCCGTCTCGGCCAGTGGCAGGCCGACAACGGAAGTGAATGATCCGGCGATCCACGGGATGAGCGCGCCCGCAGGCCCCTGGATGCCGTACCCGCCTGCCTTGCCGCGCCAGTCACCGGTGGCGAGATAGGCAGCGATTTCAGTATCAGACAGGCGTTTCATTTTCACCTTGGTCAGGACATCGCGCTGCCAGAGCCGGCCTGCGCGCCGCACTGCAACGGCAGTGATCACACTATGGCGGCGGCCGGACAAGGCGCTCAGAAACGCGCGCGCCTCGGCCTCGTCTTCGGGCTTGCCCAGAATGCGGCGACCCAGTGCAACGGTCGTATCGGCGGTCAGAACGATGTCGCCTGCGTCCGCCTTGACCGCCCACGCCTTTTCCAGCGCCATGCGAATGCAGTAGGGGCGCGGCAATTCGGACCGGTGCGGCGTCTCGTCAATGTCGGGCGGGCAAATGGCATCGGGCGTCACGCCGATCTGGGCCAACAGCTCGCGCCGACGCGGGCTGCCAGAGCCGAGGATCAGTCTGGGACGGGGATCAGGGGAAAGCGTCATTCGGGCACCCAGTTTTCATACGGGGCGCGACCGCGTTTCGCTGTGGCGAAACGCTTTCCCGCACGCGGCGATATGGTTCGTCGCCGTTACTTGAAACGATAGTTGATCCGGCCCTTGGTCAGATCGTAGGGGGTCATTTCGACCTGTACTTTGTCGCCTGCCAGAACGCGGATGCGGTTCTTGCGCATCTTGCCTGCCGTGTGCGCGATGATCTCATGGCCGTTCTCCAGCTCGACCCTGAATGTCGCATTCGGCAGGAGTTCCTTGACGACACCGGGAAATTCGAGCGTATCTTCCTTGGCCATGGGGTCTCCTGTAAAAGCAATTTCCGCACATTGGCGGAACAGCGCCTTAGATGGCCCCATTCACCGCAATTTTCAAGGGCTAAAGCGCCGCATGCCGCAGCGCAGCACGATCTAGCGCAAGGATGTGATGATCGGCGCCCCGTCCCGACCGGCCTGATCGTCCCAATGACTGCGATTCAGCACCCCGCCATCGGCCCGCACATGCGCCACGCGCGCCAGATCGACCTCGCCAAAGGTCCAGCCGGGCTGGTTCAGCACGCCTTCGGCAATCACGCCTGTCGCCGGAAACCCCACGTCAGGCGGGCCGAATATCCCGCCCATGCCCACATTCTCATCAACTGCAGGCGACCACGGCGCGGCCCCGACGGTAGAGGACATGACGCTGACGCATTGCGCTTCCAGCGCGCGGGCCATCGACCCGATTCGCACCCGGCTGTAGCCTGCCAGCGCCTCTGTGCAGGATGGCACCAGCAGCAGTTCGGCATCGCTGACGGCGCGCGCCAAGAGCGGAAATTCGCTGTCATAGCAGATCAGAACGGCGATCTTGCCCAATGACGTATCAAACACCTGCAACTGATTGCCCGGCACCACATCCCACGGCGTACGCTCGAACCGGGTCATGATCTGCTTGTCCTGCGTGCCGCGACCGCCGCCCGGCGCGAACAGGCGCGCACGGTTGACGGGGCGCGCGCCATAGGCCTCGTCGAATACCGGCGCCGACGCGGCAAGGATATGCACGCCATGTCCGGCGGCCAGATCGGCATGCAGATCGTCGACATCCCCGATCAGATCCGACACCACATGCAGGCACTGCTCCAGATCGCCCGCCGCCTCTGGCCCCGCCAGCATCGACAGCTCCAACGCGCCGTATTCCGGGAACACCAGCAGATCGGCCCCCTGCCCTGCAGCGTCTTGCACCCAGTCGGTCAGCTTGGCCTTGTAGGCCGCCCAATCGGGCAGCGGATCCAGCGGGTATGCGGCTGTTGCTATCTTCATGTTCATCACCTTACCTGCGCCGCGCGGCTGGTCCAGCCCCGGCTGTCATCTTTCCGGCAAATACTCGCCCCGCAGGGCAGGTCGCTGTCAGGCGGCCTCGGCTGTAAACTGTAGCTTGGCCAGCCGGGCATAAAGGCCGCCTTCGGCCACAAGCGATTCGTGCGTGCCGATCGCCACGATGCGGCCCGCCTCCATCACGATGATGCGGTCCGCCTTCTTCACCGTTGCCAGACGGTGCGCCACGATGATCGTCGTGCGCCCTTCGGCCAGCTTGTCCACGGCCAACTGCACCGCGCGTTCGCTTTCGGCGTCCAGCGCGCTGGTCGCCTCGTCCAGCAACAGCACCGGCGCATCGCGCAGGATGGCGCGGGCGATGGCGATGCGTTGCTTTTGCCCGCCCGACAGCATGACACCGCGCTCGCCCACCTCGCTGGAGTAGCCTTCGGGCAGCGCCATGATGAAATCATGCGCCGCCGCCGTGCGCGCCGCTGCCTCGACCTCGGCGTCGGTGGCGTCCAGACGGCCAAAGCGGATGTTCTCCCGCGCCGATGTGGCAAAGATCACAGGATCCTGCGGAACCAGCGCCATCACGCGGCGGAAATTGTCGCGGCGCATGTCCGACAGCGCCGTGCCGTCCAGCAGGATACGCCCCCCGAGCGGGTCGTAAAAGCGTTGCAACATCTGAATGACGGTCGTCTTGCCCGCGCCCGACGGGCCGACCAGCGCAATCGTCTCTCCGGCGCGGATATGCAGATCGAAGCCATGCAGCGCGGGCACATCAGGCCGCGCCGGATAGACGAAATCGACATTCTCGAACCGGATATCACCAGTCACCGGGCTGGGCAGGGCCACCGGATCGGCCGGATCCTCGACGGGGTCGGACGCGCCCAACAGCTCGACCAGACGCTCGGTCGCGCCGGCGGCGCGCTGCAATTCACCCCAGATTTCGGACAGGGCGCCAACGGCGCCCGCGACCATGATCGAATAGATCACGAACTGCACCAGCGCGCCCGCGCTCATGCCGCCGCCGCGCACATCGCGCGCGCCGATCCACAGCACACAAACGACGCCCGTGAACACCAGGAAAATGACGATCACCGTCATCGCCGCGCGCACGCGGATGCGCTGGCGGGCGGATTCGTAGCTGCGTTCGGTGGCGGCACCGAAATCGGCGCGCGTCGCTGTCTCATGGGTGAACGCCTGTACGGCCTGAACGCTCAACAGTGCCTCGGACGCCTTGCCGGAACTTTGCGCGATCCAGTCCTGATTGTCGCGGCTCAGCTTGCGCAGCTTGCGGCCCAGCGTCATGATCGGGACGATGATCAGCGGCACGATCAGCAGTACCAGCCCCGTCAGCTTGGGCGAGGTGGCCAGCATGAGAACCAGACCACCCAGCAGGATCAGCAGATTGCGCAGCGCGATCGAGATCGACGATCCGATGACGCTCAGGATCAGGGTGGTGTCTGTGGTGATCCGGCTCAGCACTTCACCGGTCATGATTTTTTCAAAAAACACCGGCGACATGCCGATGACCCGGTCAAACACGGCGCGGCGAATGTCCGCCACCACCCGCTCGCCCAGTTTGGTGACCAGCGCATAGCGCAGGCCGGTGCCAATCGCCAAAAGCGCGGTGATCACCAGCGCGCCCATGAAATAGCGATCGAGAATCGCGCCGTTTTCAACGCCGAAATTGTCGATGACGCGGCGCACGGCCAGCGGCAGCGCCAGCGATACGGCGGCGGTCAGGAACAGCGCGGCGGCGGCGGCGGCCATCAGCCCCTTGTAGGGCATCAGGAACGGCACCAGCGCAGCCAGCGCCCCGATGCGCTTGGAGGGATCGCGATCCCGCATTTCGGCGGTTGCAGCGGCGTTGCGTGCCATGGCGCACTCCTCGTGGTGACGGTCAGCTTGCCCGCGTTCTGGCCCTGCCGCGCGATAGGGTCAAGCGCCCATTCGTCGCGGGGGGCGCGGCGCCCCTATTCTGCCGGGGCGGGGTCTTGCGCGCGTTCAGCCTCGATCCGGCGCCATTTGGCGACGTTTGCGTTATGCTGGTCCAGCGTTTCGGCAAAGGCGTGCCCGCCCGATCCGTCAGCGACGAAAAAGACGAAATCAGTCTGCGCCGGATCAACCGCCGCCTCGATGCTGGCGCGGCCCGGATTGGCGATGGGGGTGGGCGGCAGACCTTGAATGACATAGGTATTCCACGGCGTTGCCTTGCGCAATTCGCTGGCGCGCAGGCCCCGGCCCAGCACGCCCTTGCCTTCGGTCACGCCATAAATCACCGTCGGGTCGGTTTGCAGGCGCATGCCCTGATTCAGCCGGTTGACAAAGACCGAGGCCACCTGCCGCCGCTCGGCGGCGACGCCGGTTTCCTTTTCGATGATCGAGGCCAGAACCAGCATTTCCTGCGCATCCTTCAGCGGCAAGCCGTCGGCGCGGCTGGCCCATGCGGCGGCCACCAGCACCTCCTGCGCGGTCTGCATCCGCTCGATCAGGCTGGCGCGGGTGTCGCCCTTGCGCACCTCATAGCTGTCGGGGGCCAGCGTGCCTTCGGCGGGCAGCTCGGCCACGTCGCCCTCCAGCACGTCGATGGATTTCAGCGCATCGACGATCTGCCAGCTGGTCGTGCCCTCGGCAATCGCGATGCGGTAACGGGTGTCAGCCTGCGCGCGCACTTCGGTAAAGCTGTCCGGCGCCTCCTCGGTCGCCGGATCAAAGGCGGCCTTTTCCACATAGCGGCCCGCCTCGATGTCCAGCTCGCGCACCTGCACTTCGCTGCTGGTCACGCCGATGCGGTACACCACTTCGGTGCCGCAGGTACTGGCCCCGCCGCGCGTGATCAGATTGGTGATCTCGCCCATGGTCGAACGCTCGGGGATCAGCCAGCTGCCCGCTTTAAGATCGCCCGCCTTGCCCGCATAATCGGCGCCCATGCGAAAAATCATCGGGCTGGTGATGGCGCCCTGCTCGGCCAGATCGATTGAAACGCCGCGCATGGAGGCGCCGCGATCAACCCGAAGACAGATCGGCGCGTCGTTTGGCCCCTCGGCGGTGTAGGTATTTTGCCCCCACAGGATAATCCCCCCCACGAGGAAGACCACGACGACCAGAAAACTGATCGCGCTGGAGGCAATGTTGCGCCACATCAGCGCAGAGCGCCAAAGCAGATGCTGGCATTCGTGCCACCAAAGCCGAAGCTGTTCGACAGTGCGATCTTCACCGGACGCTCGACCTTCTTGTTCGGGGCCAGATCCAGCGGGGTTTCCACCGCCGGATTGTCCAGATTGATCGTCGGCGGCACCACCTGATCGCGGATCGCCAGAATTGCAAAAATCCCCTCGATCGCGCCGGCCGCACCCAGAAGGTGGCCCGTCGCCGATTTGGTCGAACTCATCGTGGCGGTGCTGGCCGCATCGCCAAGCAGCCGCTCGACTGCCTTCAGCTCGATCGTGTCGGCCATCGTCGAGGTGCCGTGCGCGTTGATGTAATCCACCTCCGAAGGCTCGGCCCCGGCATGTTTCAGTGCCATCTTCATCGCGCGATAACCGCCATCGCCATCCTCCGCCGGGGCGGTGATGTGATAGGCGTCGCCCGACAGGCCATAGCCCAGAACCTCGGCATAGATCTTGGCGCCGCGCGCCTTGGCATGCTCGTATTCCTCCAGCACCACGATGCCGGCGCCCTCGCCCATGACGAACCCGTCGCGATCCACATCATAGGGGCGGCTGGCGGCCTGCGGGTCGTCCGCGCGCTTGGTGCTGAGCGCCTTGCAGGCGTTGAAACCGGCAATGCCGATCTCGCAAATCGCCGCCTCGGCGCCGCCTGCGACCATGACATCGGCATCGCCGAACATGATCAGCCGCGCCGCATCGCCGATGGCATGCGCGCCGGTCGAACAGGCCGTCACCACCGAATGATTCGGCCCCTTGAAGCCATAGCGGATCCCCACCTGCCCGCTGATCAGGTTGATCAGCGCGCCGGGAATGAAAAACGGCGACACGCGGCGCACGCCCTTGTCGCGGATGATCAGCGTCGTTTCCTCGATCGAGCGCAGGCCGCCGATGCCGGAGCCGATCATGACGCCGGTACGCTCGCGCCCTTCGTCATCGGTGGGCATCCAGCCGCTGTCCTCCACCGCCTGCTGGGCAGCGGCAACACCGTAAAGGATGAAATCATCGACTTTGCGGCGCTCTTTGGGCTCCATGTAATGGTCTGCGTTGAAAGTGCCGTTTGTACCGTCGCCGTCAGGCACTTCGCAGGCGTATTTGGTCAGCACGTTGGCCGGATCGAACCGCGTGATCGGACCCGCGCCCGATTGTCCGTCCAAAAGACGGCTCCAGCTTTCTTCGACGCCGGATGCCAGCGGTGTGACCAATCCCAGGCCCGTTACAACGACACGCCGCATACGCAGTCCCTTCCCTTTGTTCCGTTTCCGGTCTTACCCCGCCTTGGGTCCGGGGGGCAAGACCGCGCCGCGCACTGCGCCCGACATCCTTATACCAAAAGGCCCCCGCAAAACTGCGGAGGCCCTTTGTTTTTTCGCCCGGCAGGCCGCACGCGGCCCGCGATAGCTCAGGAGGCTTCCTTGATGAACTTGACCGCATCGCCGAAGGTCTGGATATTTTCGGCGGCGTCATCGGGGATCTCGATGCCGAACTCTTCTTCGAAGGCCATGACCAGTTCGACCGTGTCGAGGCTGTCTGCGCCCAGATCGTCAATGAACGAGGCGTTTTCGACAACCTTGTCCTCTTCGACGCCCAGATGCTCAACAACGATCTTCTTCACGCGGTCTGCGATATCGCTCATGTCATAATCCTCATGTCTCGGTGGGCATTTGGCCCGATTGTGCCCCCGCCCGGCAGGCGGGTAGCGGCGTGAATGATGCCCTGATGGGGCGTGGTGTCAAGGCCCGCTGCGCGGGTCCGCAAGGGCGCACATGGCGCGCGCCCCAAGGTGAATCTGCGCCGCCTATAGCATATGCCGCTGGCGACGCAAACGATTTCCCCACCTTGCGCCTGAACGGCAATCGGCGCCGGCCACGGTGAAAACCGCACCGCGCCTGGGCGTGGCTTCGCTCAGAGCATCGCCATCCCGCCATTGACGTGCAGCGTGGCGCCCGTGACATAGCCTGCCTCCTTGCTGGCCAGGTAGAGGACAGCGGCGGCAATCTCATCGGCCTCGCCCATGCGGGCGGCGGGAATCTGGCCGTTTATCTTGGCCTTCTGGTCCTCGGTCAGCTTGTCCGTCATCGGGGTGGCGATGAAACCGGGGGCGACCGCGTTGGCAGTAATGCCGCGGCTGGCGACCTCGTAGGCGATGGATTTTGTCAGGCCGATCACGCCGGCCTTGGACGCGGCATAGTTGGCCTGACCGGGGTTGCCGGTGGCGCCCACGATGGAGCTGATGTTGATGATCCGGCCCCAGCGCGATTTCATCATCGGGCGCATGACGCCCCGGCACAGGCGCATGGTGGAGGTCAGGTTGACGTCCAGAACGCTTTGCCATTCGTCGTCGGACATGCGCATGAAAATCTGGTCGCGGGTGATCCCGGCATTGTTGACCAGAATATCGACGCTGCCCATCGCCTCGATCGCCTGTTTCGGCAATGCCTCGACCGCGTCCTTGTCCGACAGGTTGCAGGGCAGCACATGCGCGTTCGTGCCCAGTTCAGCGGCCAGCGCCTCCAGCGGTTCGGTGCGCGTTCCGCTCAGCCCGACCGTAGCGCCGGCGGCGTGCAATGCGCGCGCGATGGCGCCGCCGATGCCGCCCGACGCGCCGGTTACCAATGCGGTTTTGCCTGTAAGATCAAACATTTCAATATTCCTTTTGCTGTCGATTGAGCGGTGCAAGATTTTTCGCGAAAAATCTCGGCCCGGCATCAGCTGTTTTTCACGGCCTCAACCGCTGCCGCGACGTCGTCCGGGGCGGCGATGTTGCGCACGGCGGTATCGCGCGCGATACGGCGCACCATGCCGGACAGCGCCTTGCCGGCGCCGATTTCCCATGTTTCGGTCATGCCCTGGGCCGCCATATACTCCACGCTTTCGCGCCAGCGCACCGATCCGGTCACCTGCGCAACCAGCAGCGCGCGAATCTCTTCGGGGTCGGTGACCGCCTCGGCGCGCACGTTGGCGATCAGCGGCACAGCCGGGGTATCCATCGGCACCTCCTCCAATGCGGCGCGCATGACGTCGGCGGCGGGCTGCATCAGGGCGCAGTGGAACGGGGCGCTGACCGGCAACAGCATCGCGCGCTTGGCGCCCTGCGCCTTGGCCAGATCGACGGCACGCTCCACGGCGGCCTTGTGGCCGGACACAACCACCTGAGCGGGGTCATTGTCATTGGCCGCCTCGCACACCTCGCCCTGCGCGGCCTCGGCTGCGATGGCCTCTACAGCGGCCAGATCGAGGCCCAGCAGCGCGGCCATGGCGCCCTGCCCGACCGGCACAGCCTCTTGCATGGCGCGGCCGCGAATCCGCAAGAGCCGCGCGGTATCGGCCACGCTGAGCGCGCCGGCCGCGGCCAGCGCCGAATATTCGCCCAGCGAATGGCCCGCGACAAAGGATACGGCGTCCAGCGTCACGCCCTCGGCCTCCAGCGCGCGCATCACCGCCAGCGACATGGCCATCAGTGCCGGCTGCGCGTTCTGCGTCAGCGTCAGCTGTTCCTGCGCGCCGTCCCAGATCAGCGCCGACAGCCGCTCGCCCAGCGCGTCGTCAACTTCGTCGAACACGTCGCGCGCTGCCGGATATGCGTCGGCCAGGGACTTGCCCATGCCGATGGTCTGCGCGCCCTGCCCCGGAAAAATGAATGCTCGGCTCATGCCGCTCTCCTTCGTCTTGTGTCGTTCTGCGATATCGCGCAGCGCCGCGCGAGGCAATGCCGGGCTGCCGATTGCAAGATTGCGCGCATCCCCCTAAGCGGTACAGTCGACCCAGCTTCGAGCAAAGGATACAGCATGCACGCCGCAAATACCCCCCTAAGTTATGGATGGATCACCAAGACATTCCACTGGGCCATCGCCCTGATGATCCTGACGATGTTTGCCCTGGGTTGGATCGCCAGCACGCTGGCGGGCTGGATCGAGGCGCCGGACATCATTGTGTCAGATAACACAATCTGGTGGACCAAGATCCTGTTCTCCACCCACAAGACGCTGGGCGTGGCCATCTTTTTCCTTGCGATCCTGCGCATCCTTTGGGCCATCTCACAGCCCAAGCCCAAGCTATTGAACGGCGACAATACCGCCGAGGCGACGCTGGCCGAAACGGTGCATTGGCTGCTTTATGGCTCGCTGGTTCTGGTGCCGCTCAGCGGCTGGGTGTATCACGCGGCCACCACGGGCTATGCCCCGATCTGGTGGCCGCTGGGGCAGAACCTGCCGTTTGTCGACAAGGATCCGCAGCTTGCCGAGATCAGCGCCGCGCTGCATTTCATCCTGCAATGGGTGCTGGCCGGGGCGGTTTTGCTGCATATCGTCGGCGCGTTGAAGCACCACTTTGTTGACGGCGACGCCACCTTGCGCCGGATGCTGCCCGGCTATACCGAGGCATTGCCCACTGACCGGCAGCCCGGCCATGCCCTGCCGATACTGGCCGCGCTGGTTATCTGGGCCGCCGCACTGGGCGCCGGTGCCTGGGCTGGCTGGCTGACGCCCGCAGCCAGCGCGCAAGGCGAAGCACTGGTCGAGGTGCAAAGCGACTGGACCGTGCAGGACGGCGCGCTGACCATCGCCATCGTTCAGGGCGGCGCCGAGGTGACGGGCAGCTTTGCCGACTGGACGGCCAGCATCGCCTATAGCGAGGTGCCGGATGACGCGGGCAAACATGGCGACGTCACCGTTAAGATCGCAATCGCATCCCTGACACTGGGCAGCGTGACAGGACAGGCCATGGGCCCCGATTACTTCGCGGCCGAGGAATGGCCGACCGCCACATTCGCCGCCGATCTGGTCCAGTCCGAGGATGGGTTGATTGCGGACGGCACGCTGCGCATCCGCGATCAGGAAATGCCGGTGCAGATGCCCGTCACCCTGACCATCGAGGGCGATATCGCCGACGCCGCCGGATCCCTGACCGTTGATCGCCGTGATTACGCCGTCGGCCTTGGCACGCAGGACGAAAGCACGCTGGCCTTTGACGTGAGCATCGACTGGCAGCTGACCGCAACGCGCGCCGCGACCGAGTAAACCGCGCATGAAAAAGGCCCGCACCCCCGAATGGGATGCGGGCCGCAAGGTGCGCGCAAAACGTGGCCGCTGCTTAGTCGGCCTTGCTGGCCTCGATCGAGATCTCGACACCCAGCTCATCGCTGATGTTCGGGGCGTATTTGCCCAGACCGAAATCAGAGCGCAGGATCTTGGTCTCGGCATCGAAACCAATCCACTCCTTGCCGGCCATCGGGTGCGTGCCCTGCTGGTTCAGTTCTGTCTCCAGCTGGACGGATTTGGTGATGCCGTTGATGGTCAGATCGCCGGTGATGATCGCCTCGTCATCGCTGGTGACTTCGATCGAGGTCGATTTGAACGTCAGCATGTCGCCGTCCTTGGCGTCAAAGAATTCCGGCCCCATGAAATGCGTCAGCCGCTCTTCCCAGCCTGTGTAATACGCGCTGAGCGGGATCGACACGTCGACCGAAGATGCGGCAGGATCTTCGGCGTCGAACATGATTTCGCCTTCCCAGCCGGAAAACACGTTGAAGGTGGTCGAATATCCAAGGTGGTCATAGGTAAACATCGCCTGGCTGTGGCTGGGGTCCAGAACATACTTGACCGGCTCGGCGGCGGCGCCGGTTGCGGTCAAAGCTACGGCTGCGGCTGCGAAAAGTGCAGTTTTCATGGATAATCTCCGTTTGTTGGATGTGATGTGCGCAACCTATCGCAAATCCCCGCAGAAGCAATCATGCCCCAATCACCATCGCGTATAGGCTGCGCCCCTTGCATTCGGGGCGCAATGGCCATATGGCTCGCGCCTGTTCTGCAAATATGGAAAACCGCGCAGTCTCTCGTGGTGGGGTCGCAGGACAGCATTGCCCCGCCTATGAAATGCGCCTTGACAGAAGTGGATACCAACATGCCCCTTTACGAGCATGTCTTGATCGCGCGCCAGGACTTGTCCAGCGCCCAGGCCGAGGGCCTGATCGAACATTTTGGCACCGTGCTGGCCGATAACGGCGGCAAACTCGTGGATCACGAGTATTGGGGTGTCAAAACGATGGCCTACAAGATCAACAAGAACCGCAAGGGCCATTACGCCTTCCTGCGTTCGGACGCGCCGTCCGAGGCCGTGCAGGAAATGGAGCGTCTGATGCGCCTGCATGACGACGTGATGCGCACGCTGACCATCAAGGTCGAAGAGCACAAAGAGCTGCCTTCGGTTCAGATGCAAAAGCGCGACGAGCGTGCCGAGCGCCGCGAGCGCCGTTGATCAACGCCCCCAGGACAAGGACATAAACCATGGCTACAAAACCATTTTTCCGTCGCCGCAAGGTCTGCCCCTTCTCGGGCGATAATGCACCTGCCATCGACTACAAGGACACACGCCTGCTGCAGCGCTACATCAGCGAACGCGGCAAGATCGTCCCCAGCCGTATCACCGCCGTTTCGGCCAAAAAGCAGCGTGAGCTGGCCCGCGCGATCAAGCGCGCCCGCTTCCTCGCCCTGCTGCCATACGCCGTTAAGTAAGGAGCAATACAATGCAAGTTATCCTTCTTGAGCGCGTCGCAAAGCTGGGCCAGATGGGCGACGTCGTCGACGTCAAGGCCGGTTTCGCACGCAACTACCTGCTGCCCCAGCGCAAGGCGCTGTCGGCCTCGCAGAAGAACATCGCTGACTTCGAATCGCGCAAGGCGCATCTTGAGGCCCATAACCTTGAGACCCGCAAGGACGCCGAGAAGATGGCCGAAAAGCTGCACGGCCAGCAGTTTGTCATCATCCGTCAGGCGGCCGATTCGGGCGCGCTGTACGGCTCGGTCACAACCCGCGACGCGGCCGACGCCGCCACCGAGAACGGCTTTGAGCTGGACCGCAAGCAGGTCAGCCTTGGCAAGCCGATCAAGGAACTGGGCCTGCACGATGTCTTCGTGTCGCTGCACCCCGAGGTTGACGCGACAGTCACGCTGAACGTCGCCCGTTCGCCCGAAGAGGCCGAGCTTCAGGCGTCCGGCAAGTCGATCCAGGAACTGGCCGCCGAAGAAGAGGCAGCCGCCGATTTCGAGATCGCCGAGCTGTTCGACGATATCGGCTCCGCCGCCTCGGACGACGACAATCTGTCCGACGCCGCCGCAGAAGCGCAGCCCGAGGACGACGAGTCCTGAACCTGCCTTCAGGCATCATTGTACAAACAGAAAAGCCGCGCAGGAAACTGCGCGGCTTTACCGTTTTCATGATACCGGCCGGGATCAGTGCTTTGAGCTATAGATACGGCAATCTTGAATGCTCAGAACCCGTTTGGCCACAGCCGGTTGAGGCGCCTGCCGACACCGTTTCGACCTATCGGCAGGTCGCAGGGTTGATCAGGCCATGCCCAACGCTTCCTTGTACATCTCAAGGACAGCTTCCTCTTCGGCGATGTCATCCTTGTCGCGCTTGCGCAGCGCTATGACCTTGCGGATGACCTTGGTATCGTAGCCGCGCCCCTTGGCTTCGGCCATGACTTCCTTCTGTTGCTCGGCAAGGTCCTTTTTCTCGGCATCCAAACGCTCGATCCGTTCGATGAACTGGCGCAGTTCGTCGGCGGTCACGCGGTAGGTATCGGGGGTTCCGGGGCTCTGATCGTCCATGCTGCTCTCCGCATCATCGTAAAGCCGTGTGATTACCGCGCAGCCGCACGGCCCGCAAGCCCCGCCTGCTTGAGTTGAGACAGCATATCGATTAGGTCAGCGGGCAGACGCCGAAACAAGGAGAACGGCCCGATGGAAATGCTGATCTGGTCTGGCGCGGCGGTGTCGCTGCTGGGGCTTTGCGGGTTGATCTGGTGTGTGGTGCGCGTGTGGCGCGCCCGGCGCGCGCGTTTGGACGATGCCGCAATGCGGGCCGTCCTGAGCAAGGTTTTGCCCGTGAATACAGGCGCCCTGTTTCTGTCGGTCATAGGTCTGATGATGGTCGTCCTTGGGATCATGCTGCGCTGACCAGCCACAGCCGCAAGGCTGACAAACTGCGCCCGCCTGCCTGTCGGCATCGACAGATCTTGCATCACTCCGCAGTGGCCGGTTCAGGAATGTGCGGCGCAGACGGCTCTTTTTGCATGGAATTTGGCTCCACCCTGCCGGCCTGATCCTCGACAGCTGCGCCCGTCCCTGCCTGCACCGCTTCGACGAGGGGCCGGGCAGCGGTGTTTTCGTCGCCAGATGGCGTCAGGCGCACGGCCCGCATACCATTCATCTGGCCAAGCCGCCCCAACGCGACCACATGTTTCTGGCTGGTCTCCAGCCGGATCTGAAGCGGCCGGTCCATATGAAACGGCAGCACGTCCCCCGGTGCCAACTGGCAAAGCTGTGTCAGTGGTACGGAAAGCCGGGCCAGCACCGCATCCATGCACACGGGCGCATTCATCGCGCTTTGCTCCAGCGTGTGCTGCGGCTGCTCTTCGCCCGGCTCGGCAGGGCGCTTGACCGGGGTGGCCGGCACCGGCAGAAGGAACACGATGCGGCCGGGCAGCGCCGCCTCGCCCATTTCGACCGTCATGCGAAACACATGGAACGCCGCCGCATTCAGCGCGAGCGTCATGCCGCGCGCATCCTCCATCATCACGCCAAACTGGAAGCCTGTGGCCCAGTGATCCGGTGTTTCCTCGCTCAGCTGCGCGCCCGCGCGCTCCAGCGTGATGTCGATCAGGGGCGCCGCAATCGCCGCATCGGTGCGGGTCACGGCCCGGCCACTGGGCGGGCGCCCGCTGATGCGCCCGGTTGTCTGCACTTCGATCAGTGCCGCAAGCAGCGCCTCATCCAGACGTGCCGCGCCGCGCGCCCCCTTGGGGCCGTCCAACAGCACCAAAAGGCCGCCGCCGTCAAATTCGGGGCGCAATGCGGTTTGCGACAGCTCAACCTGCTCAACCGTTGTCACCACCATCGGCAGATCGAAATGCGTGTCGGACGTCTGGGCCAGCGCAAGGCGAATCGCCTTGGCCGGGGACATGGCGCGCGCCTGATATTCCTCGCGAGAGGCCCGCGCCTTGCGATGTATCACCTTATTGCCGCCATCCGTCACCATGCGCCCGCCCGTGCCATCCCTTGCCAGATCTTCACCGCACCGACCTTAACCCACCTTTGGTTACCAAATCGTTTCCGCCGCCCGGCTCAAGTGGCGCCAGCGGCAGGGTCACGCGAAATGCAGCCCCGCCCTGCCCCGGCAGATAGGCGACCGACCCGCCAAGCCGGTGCATGATCTCGCGGCAGATCGCCAGCCCAAGCCCGGCACCGGGCGCCCGCGTTTCGCCCAGACGCGAGAATTTCTCAAAAATCAGCGCCTCATCCTCGATCGGGATGCCGGTGCCATTATCGACAAAATCCACGGTCAGCGTGGTGCTGTCCCGCTCGGCCCGGATATCCAGCACGGGATGCGCCGCGTCACAATATTTGCGCGCATTGGCGATAAGGTTGATGAACACCTGTGCCAGCCGGTCAATGTCGGTTTGCAGCAAGACGGCCTCGCTTGCGGCATCGCGCCGGATATTCAGGCTGCCGGCCGCGCCGCCGACCGCACCGG
Organism: Roseovarius dicentrarchi; assembly: GCF_003316635.1. Taxonomy (GTDB): domain Bacteria; phylum Pseudomonadota; class Alphaproteobacteria; order Rhodobacterales; family Rhodobacteraceae; genus Roseovarius; species Roseovarius dicentrarchi. The sequence goes on from NZ_QNQP01000020.1 coordinate 16,792, forward strand.
AGATGGCCCGGTCCAGCACCTGCGCCAATGTGCCGGACTGCACATTCAGAACGACCTGCCCCGATTCCAGTACCGACAAATCCAGCAGATCGTCCAAGAGCCGCGTCAGCCGCAAAGATTCGGCATGAATGATCGACGCGTATTTCTGCAACTGCTCCGGCGTCAGATCGCCGCCCAGCAATATTTCGGAAAAGGCACGGATCGACGTCATCGGCGTGCGCAATTCGTGGCTGACCTGGCTGAGAAACCCGTCCTTTTGCACAGACAGCTGGGTCAGCTTTTCATTCACCACGCGCAACTGGCGCGCGGTGCGGGCCTGCTCGGTTGATTTCGCCTCCAGCCGGTTTGAGTACTCCATGATCTGCGCCGTCTCGTCGGCCACGGCCAGCAGATCCTCGACCGATACGGTGGCGCGGCCAACGATCTGGCTGACCATGGCGTGGGCGGTGGCAGCGCCGACCGACCCCGACAGGCGACGCTCCAGGAATTCCAGAAATTCCGGCGACGGTTCAGGCAGATAGCCGCTGAGGCCCTGACGGCGGGCGGCGCGGGCAAACAGCTCCTGCGCCTCGGCGGCGCCAAGGATGCGCTGCGACATGATCAGCAGATCCTCGGACTGGCCCAGCCCGCCCGTCCAGCTGCCGGGGCGCTGCGAATGGTCGAACACGTTGACAAATTGCGCGCCCTGTAGCCGCTCCACCGGGCGGGGGAAGGTGAACAGCGACACCGCGCAGAATGCCGCGCAGTTCAGCAGCATCGACCACATCACCGCATGCACCAGCGGGTCCATGCCCCCGGTCCAGAACATCGCATAGGGGCGCAGCCAGGACTGGCCGAACAGACCGGCCTCCATCACGCGCACCGGCAGGATCACGCCCGCGCCAAAGCTGGGAAGCAGCAGGCAATACAGCCAGAAGGCAAAGCCCACGCTCAGCCCCGCCAGCGCGCCCAGCCGCGTGGCCCCGCGCCAGACCAGCCCGCCCATCAGCGCGGGCAAGAACTGCGCCACGCCGGCAAAGGCGATCAGCCCGATGGCGGCCAGCGCCGTGCCGCCGCCCGACATGCGGAAATAGAGGTATCCCAGAAACACCACGGCACCGATCGACAGCCGCCGCGCCAGCAGCGCCACATGCCGCACATCGCCCGACATCATCGCCGCACCCCCCGTCGCGCGCAGCCAGATCGGCATCACGATATGGTTCGACACCATCGTTGACAGCGCAATGGCGGCCACGATAACCATCGACGTGGCTGACGAAAATCCCCCCAGAAACGACAGGATCGCCAGCCCGTCCTGCCCCGCCAGCAGCGGCAGCTTCAGCACGAACAGGTCCGGGTTCGTGCCGGCTGGCATCAGGTCCAGCCCCACGGCGGCAATCGGCACCACAAACAGGCTGATCAGCATCAGATAAAGCGGAAAGGCCCAGGCGGCAGTGCGCAGATGGCTTTCATCCTCATTCTCGACCACCATCACCTGAAACATGCGCGGCAGGCATAGAAACGCCGTCGCCGACAGCAGCGTCAGCGCGGTCCAGCGGCTGGGCGTCACGGTGAATTCGGCAATGGGCGACGCATCAATCCGCGCCAGCGTCTGCGCAATGCCGCCCTCCAGCCCCCAGACGACGAAAACCCCGACCGCCAGCAGGGCAAACAGCTTGACCACCGCCTCCAGCGCGATGGCGATGACGACGCCGTGGTGCCGCTCGTTCGCGTCCAGGTTTCGCGTGCCGAAAAGGATGGTAAACAGCGTCAGGCCCAGCGCGACATAGATGGCGATCGACTGCTCGCTGCGGGCCTGAAGGCTGGGACCGGCCGGCGTGAATGCCGCGAAGGACAGCGTCACCGATTGCAGTTGCAAGGCGATATAAGGCGTCGCGCCAATCACGGCCAGAATGGTGACGCAAACCGCCAGCGTATTGGACTTGCCATAGCGCGACGATATCATGTCGGCGACCGAGGTGATCCGCTGGCTGCGGCCCACGCGCACCATCTTGCGCAGGGTCCACCACCAGCCGATCATCACCAGCGTCGGGCCCAGGTAGATCGTCACATATTCCAGCCCCGACCGCGCGGCAAAACCAACCGCGCCATAGAATGTCCATGCCGTGCAATAGATCGACAGCGACAGCGTATAGACCAGCGGCGAGCGCAGCCAAGCCCCCCGCCCGCGCCGCGCCGCCCGGTCAGCGGCAAAGGCCACGCCAAACAGCAGCACCACATAGGCCACGCAGACCAGCACCAGAAGTGTAAAGGTCGCCATCAGCCGCGCCGCGCCGGTGGCGCGTCATCACCGGTATCGGGGCTGGCCGTATCCATGTCATCCGGCCCGGCATCCTCGCGCGCCGCGACGTCGCCGCTTGCGCCCAGTCCGCGCGAGACGAGGGCAGACAACACCACCAACAGCGCCCAGACCGCAAAGAGATACAGCAGCACATGCGATGTGCGCGGCGCCGCGCCCTCCTGCGCGCCGACCCACAGAAGCGGCACCAGAAACAGCAGCGCCCCCAGAATGGGCAGCAGGCCCGCCGCGTCAATCAGGCGGCGGCGCCGGTAGGTGCCCCGCGCGACGAATTCGGCGCGTCTGCCGGGGGCGTCTTCGCTCATTTGCGGGCCGCCAGGCTGCGCACGGCCTCCAGCATTTCGGCGTTGGAAAAGGGTTTCGTCATGAACATGCTGGCGCCGGACCGCTCGGCCATTTCGCGGTCCTTGCGCTGGCCGCGCGCCGTCAGCATCAGCACCGGGGTCTGCGCCAGATCCGCATCACCGCGAATATCGGCCAGCAGATCGAACCCCGAGCGCCCCGGCAGCATCACGTCCAGAATGATCAGATCGGGCCGCCGGGCGCGCACCACCTCCATCGCGTCATGCCCGCCCGAATGGCTGCGCACCTGCCAGCCGTCCCGCGAGAGTATGAAGGTGATCGCCTCGATGATGTTCGGCTCGTCCTCGATCAGCAGAACCTGGCTGCCCATACGGCGCGCCCTCCTTGGCAGCGGGATGCATATGAGGCCACTATTGGGCAAACGCCCCGCGCATGTCAAAACCAAGCTGCGCGGGCGCCGCGTCATGCCCCATCGTCGAAGGCAGCCAGAACCGATGCCTCCCGCCGGGCCGTGCAATCTGTGCGCGGGCAGATGCGGCAGGCAACGCCGACCGGCGCCGCGGCAGCGCCGCCCTCCTCGGCCTCATCCGGCAACAGCAGCATGAAGGAGCGCATCAATGGCGGCATGTTGAACACCGGCGTTCCCGCCACCTCGCACGCGGCAAAGGCCTGAACCGGCAGCGCCCCCCGGTCCGGCTGCACGATGCGCTGGCGCAGCGGCATGGCGGGCTGCGAGGCGGCGCGAAACAGCGGCCATAGCGGACACGCCCCGGCCAGCCGCGTGGCGCCAAAGCCCGGCAGCGGCTTCAGCGTTCCGATTGCGCCGCTGGCGTCGGCGCTGATCAGGCCAACGGGGCCAACCGCATCCTCGGGCATGGCCGCAAGGCGGCGCATCAGGCGCGGCAACGGCACGTCCAGATCCTGCGCCAGTGCCAGCGGCGCAAGCCCATGCCGCGCCACGGAGGCCAGCAGCGCCTCCTGCGGCAGCGCCGCCGCATCTGCCCGGTATGTCTCCAGCGCGGAGTGCGCCAGCGTGTAGGCGCCCGTTTCGGGACGCAGATCCGCCGCGCTCAGCGCGGTTTCGACATCGCCGCCCTGCTCCAACACGTCGAACCGGTGCCCTGCGGCGGTCAGGAAACGGTCCACCTCATCCTGCGGCGTCAGGATATCGCGCCCGCCCGCCGGCCCGTCATCCAGATAGCGCACCAGGCGCTGCGCACCCTCGGCCAGCCGCTGGCTGTCCTCGCCCAGATTGCGATGAAACCGCGCGCGCCATTCCGGCTCCAGCTCCGGGGTTTCCACAAGGATCGACGCGGTCGAGCGGATGGCGGTCACCACCGTCAGCACCTCATGCAGGGACGCGGCCAACTGCGGATCATGCGCCAGCCGGTCCGACAGCGCATCGACCTGCCGCGCCGATGCCTGCGCGCGCCGCAACGTGCCCGCCAGCAGATGCGCCCAGCCGGGAAAGCGGCCGGCAAATTCCTCGGCGCGGTCGGGGTCGGGCGCAGGCGTGCCATCCGCAAGGCCGGCCTCGGCCGCCTCGCCCACCGCCTCGCGCAGCGCGGCGATCAGCGCAACCTCGCTGCCATGCGACAGGGTCTGCGCATCCACCTCCAGCACCTTGGCCAGCCGCAAAAGGATGCCGCCGCCGATTCTGCGCCGGTTATGTTCGATCAGGTTCAGATAAGACGGCGAAATTCCGGCCTGCCGGGCCAGATCGCCCTGCGCGATGCCGCGCGCCAGACGCCGCTGGCGGATGCGCGTGCCCGTCAGCGAGCCGCCGGCAATGTCCTGGGCCATGGCATATCCTTTTAAAATCAACGCCATTTGCTGGCGATTGACAGATATTTACAAAATACGATTTTCGCCTGTGGAATAATTTACAAAAATATCGTTCTGCGCAATGCAGTTGTTGAGAAATTTTCTTAGCCCATGTCATAGTACCTTTGCACAACTGTGCGATCCGGGTAGCGCGCGGAGGAGGCGCGCCATTCGTGATTACTCAACAGGGAGGATTTTCATGTCCACATCAAATTTCACGCGCCGCGGCCTGATGAAAACAAGCGCCATTGCAGGCGCGGGTCTGGCCGTTCCGACGATCTTTACAGCCAGCAGCGTTTCGGCCTTTGCCAATGATCCGACAGATTCCAGCACCGTCACGCTGGGCTTCAACGTGCCGCAATCGGGCCCCTACGCCGATGAGGGCGCGGACGAGCTGCGCGCCTATCAGCTGGCGGTCGAGCATCTGAACGGCGGCGGCGACGGCGGCATGATGCAGACCTTCAGCTCGAAGGCGCTGCAGGGCAACGGCATCATGGGCAAGAAGGTGGAATTCGTCACCGGCGACACCCAGACCAAATCGGACGCCGCCCGCGCATCGGCCAAATCCATGATCGAAAAGGACGGCGCGGTGATGATCACCGGTGGATCGTCCTCGGGCGTGGCCGTGGCCGTGCAGGCGCTGTGCCAGGAGGCCGGCATCATCTTCATGGCGGGTCTGACGCACGCCAACGACACCACCGGCAAGGACCGCAAGGCGAACGGTTTCCGTCACTTCTTCAACAGCTGGATGTCCGGCGCGGCGCTTGCGCCCGTTCTGACCAAGGCATACGGCACCGACCGCAAGGCGTATCACCTGACCGCCGACTACAACTGGGGCTACACCACCGAAGAGGCTGTGCGCAACTCGACCGAAGCCCTCGGCTGGGAGACAGTGAACGCGGTCAAGACGCCGCTGACACAGACCGACTTCAGCGCCTATATCACGCCCGTCCTGCAATCGGACGCCGACGTGCTGGTGCTGAACCACTACGGCAACAACATGGTCAACAGCCTCACCAACGCGGTGCAGTTCGGCCTGCGCGACAAGATGGTCAACGACAAGAAGTTCGAGATCGTCGTGCCGCTCTACTCCGAGCTGATGGCGCGCGGCGCGGGCAAGAACGTGGCCGGCATCTTTGGCTCGCAGAACTGGGACTGGAAACTGCAAAAGCAGCTGGGTGACCGCTTTGTCGGCACCGATGCGTTCGTCAAATCGTTCGGCGAAAAATACGGCTTCCCGCCCAGCCAGGCGGCGCATACCTGCTATGTGCAGACCCTGCTTTATGCCGACGCGGTCGAGCGTGCGGGCAGCTTCGCCCCCTGCGCGGTGGTCGAGGCGCTGGAAGGGTTCGAGTTTGACGGTCTGGGCAACGGCCCGACCCTCTACCGTGCCGAAGATCACCAGTGCTTCAAGGACGTTGTCGTCGTGCGCGGCAAGGAGAACCCCGAGAACGAATTCGACCTGGTCGAAATCGTCGAGGTGACACCGGCCGAGCAGGTGACTTACGCGCCCGACGCGCCCGAGTTTGGCGGCAGCGCCGCGACCCTGGGCCAGTGCAACGACGGCGCCTAAGCTGATCACAGGCCGCCCCGCCCGCCAGCGCGGCGGGGCGGCCTGACATCGCACACGCAATGCGCCCCCTTGGGGCCAGCCGGCCATTTGTGCCGGGCTCTTATCTGACATGTGAGGCAGACAATGGATGCAATAATCCTGCAAATCCTCAATGGACTCGACAAGGGATCGGCTTACGCGCTGATCGCCCTTGGCCTGACATTGATCTTTGGCACGCTGGGGGTGGTGAATTTCGCCCATGGCGCATTGTTCATGATCGGCGCCTTCTGCGCCGTCACGATCAGCCGCATCCTGACGTTCAGCCATGAAGTGGTGGACGAGACGCGCACAGATTTTCTGGGCAATCCGATGAAAGTCGATGTGCCCTACATTCACAGCATCGTCGGCCAGAATGCCGGTGATTTCATGATCGACTGGGCGGTGCCCCTGTCGATCCTGTTTGCCATTCCGGTGATGATCGGCATCGGCGTCATCATGGAACGCGGCCTGATCAAGCATTTCTACAAACGCCCCCATGCCGACCAGATCCTGGTGACTTTCGGCCTGGCCATCGTGCTGCAAGAGATCATCAAGTTCTACTACGGCGCCAACCCGATCCCGACGCCCGCGCCCAGCGCATTCCGCGGATCGTTCGACTTTGGCGCGATGCTGGGGCTGGGTGAAAACTCGATCATCTACCCCTACTGGCGTCTGGTCTACTTTGCCTTCTCACTGGTCATCATCGGCGCCGTCTTTGCCTTCCTGCGGTTCACCACCTTCGGGATGGTCGTGCGCGCCGGCATGGCCGACCGCGAGACGGTGGGCCTGCTGGGCATCAATATCGACAAGCGGTTTACCATCATGTTCGGCATCGCCGCCGCTGTCGCGGGGCTTGCCGGCGTGATGTACGCGCCGATCAACAGCCCCAACTATCACATGGGCATGGATTTTCTGGTGCTCAGCTTCGTTGTGGTCGTCGTTGGCGGCATGGGCAGCCTGCCGGGCGCCGTACTGGCCGGGTTCCTGCTGGGAATTCTGGAAAGCTTTGCCTCGATGTCCGAGGTGCTGGAGCTGCTGCCGGGTATCAATCAGATCGTCATCTATCTGGTCGCGATCATCATTTTGCTGACCCGCCCGCGCGGCCTGATGGGCCGCAAAGGCGTGATGGAGGACTAATCAATGCTTGGAATGACACGAAAAGACGCCGTGATGCTGGCCATCGTTGCCATCGTCGCACTGCTGGCCCCCTTCATCCTGAACCCGTTTCCCGTCGACTCCGGCTTTGCCCAGTTCAACGCGGGCTATCCGGATCTGATGCAACGCTTCGCCATCTTCGGCATCTTCGCCATCGGCTTCAACATCCTGTTCGGCCTGACCGGCTATCTCAGCTTTGGTCACGCGGCATTTCTGGGGGTTGGCAGCTATGCCGCGATCTGGATGATGAAGCTGCTGACCACCAACATCCTGCCCGGCATGGTGATGGGCATCATCGTCGCGGGCCTCTTTGCGCTGGTGGTCGGCTTCATCTCGCTGCGCCGGTCGGGCATTTACTTTGCCATTCTGACGCTGGCCTTTGCGCAAATGTCCTACGCGCTGGCCTATTCGGTGCTGACGCCCATCACCGGCGGCGAAACCGGATTGCAGCTGAAGCTGAACGACGCCCGCCTTCTGGATGCCCCGCTGGCACCGGGCGAGCGGGCCGATGCGAACCTCTTCGGCATCGACATGACGTCCAGCTATGACCTGATCGTCGGCGGATGGCAGTTCACCTTCAACGCGGGCTACTACATTGCGGCCCTGGTGCTGGTGCTGGCCTTTTACCTGTCGATCCGCATCTTTCGCTCGCCCTTTGGCATGATGCTGCGCGCGATCAAATCCAACAACACCCGCATGACCTATACCGGCCTGAATGCGCGCCCCTATGCGCTGGCGGCGTTTGTCATCTCGGGCATGTATGCGGGTCTGGCTGGCGGCCTGATGGTGGCGATGGACACCCAGGTGGGGCCCGAGCGGATGTTCTGGACCGCGAGCGGAGAAGTTGTGCTGATGACCATCCTTGGCGGCGCGGGCACGCTGATTGGCCCGGTTCTGGGCGCGGGCCTGATCAAATACATGGAAAACATCATTTCCAAGATCAACAGCAGCATCCTGCACGAATGGTTCTACTGGATGCCCGACGGGCTGGAGGATTTCGTGATCACGCTGATCTACCCCTTCGTCGGCAAGGGCTGGCACCTGACACTGGGCATCGTGTTCATGCTGGTTGTCATCTTCCTGCCCGGCGGTCTGGTGGAGGGCGGACAGCGCATCAAGCGTCTGTTCGAATCCAAAAAGACCGGCAAGACGTCCGACCAAACAACCCCCGCCGAATAAGGAAACGCAGTCATGGGTATTCTCGAAGTCAAGAACGTGAACAAGCGTTTCGGCGGCCTGCAAGCACTGAGCGATGTGAACCTCAGCATTGCGGAAAACACCGTCCACGCGATTATCGGCCCCAACGGGGCCGGTAAATCCACCCTGCTCAATGTGCTGGTGGGCAAGCTGATCCCCGATACCGGATCGGTGATGTTCGACGGCCAGTCGGTGCTGGGGCGCAAGCCATACGAGATCAATCAGATGGGCATTTCCCGCGTGTTCCAGACGCCCGAGATATTCAGCGATCTGACGGTGCTGGAAAACATGATGATCCCGATTTTCGCCAAACGCGACGGCGCCTTTCGCATGCACGCGATTGAAAGCGTCGCCAACGAACGCGCCGTGGTGGAGCAGGCCGAGCATATGCTGGAAAGCCTGAACATGGCCGACCAGCGGCACAACCATTCGGCCTCCATGTCGCGCGGCAACAAGCGGCGTCTGGAAATCGGCATGTGCCTGTCGCAGGAACCCCGCCTTTTGCTGCTGGACGAACCCACCGCCGGCATGGCGCGCGCCGACACCAACAACACCATCGACCTGCTGAAGCAGATCAAGTCCGAGCGCGACATCACCATCGCCATCATCGAACACGATATGCACGTCGTTTTCTCGCTTGCCGAGCGGATCACCGTTCTGGCCCAAGGCACGCCGCTGGTCGAGGATACCCCCGACAATATCAAGGGCCACCCGAAGGTTCGCGAGGCCTACCTTGGCGAAAGCGCCACCGCCTGAGGGCATAATTCTGCGCCGCAGATGCGCCAGAAAGGACAGACAAGATGACCACCGACATCACTGAAAAACCCGACTTTTCCAAGCACGCGAACCACGCCGCCACCGCCCCCGCCTTCCTGTCGGTCTGGGGGATGCAGGCCTATTACGGCGAAAGCTACATCGTGCAGGACATCAGCTTCAACGTGCATGAGGGCGAAATCCTGGCGCTGCTGGGCCGTAACGGCGCGGGCAAGACAACAACGCTGCGCGCCATCGCCCGCATGGACAATCCGCAACTGAACCACGGCGAAATCTGGCTGGACCATCAGCCCCTGCACAAGATGAAAAGCCACGAGGCCGCGCAGGTCGGTATCGGCCTTGTGCCCGAGGATCGCTGCATCATCCCCGGCCTGACGGTCGAGGAAAATCTGCAACTGGCCCAGATCGCCCCGCCCATCGGCTGGTCTATCGACCGGCTATACGATCTGTTCCCCCGCCTGGCCGAGCGGCGCCTGCAAGAGGGCGTGACCCTGTCGGGCGGCGAGCAGCAGATGCTGGCCGTCGCGCGCGCATTGGCCCGCGATATCAAGGTCTTGCTTCTGGACGAGCCGTACGAGGGGCTGGCCCCGGTGATCGTGGACGAGATCGAGAAAACCCTGCGCATCATCAAATCGCAAGGCATCACCACCATCCTGGTGGAGCAGAACGCCGTCCGCGCGCTGGAGCTGTCGGACCGTGCCGTGATCCTTGACACCGGCGGCATCGTATTTGACGGTAGTGCAGCCGAGGTTCTCGGAAACGAGAAGCTGCGCGCGGAATACCTGGCGATCTGACAGGGTGGCCCTGCCATATCAGGGCCGCCCCGATCTGCCCGCACCGATAGCTACAAAAGGTACACCCCATGTCCGACAAAACCTATCCGCCATCTGCGGAATTTGCCAAAAACGCCCATATCGACGCCGCCAAATACGAAGAAATGTATGCCGCCTCGATCAAGGACCCCGAAGCGTTCTGGGCCGAACATGCGCGGGATCTGGACTGGATCGAGCCCTTCACCAAGGTCAAGAATACGTCGTTCCAGCATGGCAACGTCGATATTCGCTGGTTCGAGGATGGCGTTCTGAACGTTGCCGCCAACTGCATCGACCGTCACCTGAAAACGCGCGGCGGCCAGACGGCGATCATCTTTGAACCCGACGATCCCGAAACGCCCGCCCAGCACATCACCTACAAAGAGTTGCACGAGAAGGTGAACCGCTTCGCCAACGTGCTGCTGAGCCAGGGCATCATGCGCGGCGACCGGGTGGTGATCTATCTGCCGATGATCCCCGAGGCGGCCTATGCCATGCTGGCCTGCGCGCGTATCGGCGCGGTTCACTCCATCGTCTTTGCGGGGTTTTCCGCCGACGCGCTGGCCAACCGCATCAACAATTCGGGTGCCAAGGTCCTCATCACCGCCGACGAGGCCCCCCGCGGCGGCCGCAAAACGGCGCTGAAATCCAACGCCGATGCGGCCCTGCTGCACTGCTCGGACAAGGTGCGCTGCCTGGTTGTCAAACACACGGGCGGCCAGACCACCTGGATTCAGGGCCGCGATATCGACCTGAAGGCGCAGATGGAGCAGGCCAGCCCCGATTGCCCCGCCCGCCCGATGAAGGCCGAAGATCCGCTGTTCATTCTCTACACATCCGGCTCGACCGGGCAGCCCAAGGGCGTAGTTCACAGCTCGGCCGGCTATCTGCTCTATGCCGGGCTGACGCATAAATACGATTTCGACTACCATGACGGCGACGTGTTCTGGTGCACCGCCGATGTCGGCTGGGTGACCGGCCACAGCTATATCATCTACGGCCCACTGGCGAACGGCGCGACCACCCTGATGTTCGAGGGCGTGCCGACCTACCCCGATGCCAGCCGCTTCTGGCAGGTCTGCGAAAAGCACAAGGTGAACCAGTTCTATACCGCCCCCACAGCCATTCGCGCGCTGATGGCCCAAGGCAACGGACCGGTCGAGAAATGCGATCTGTCCGCGCTCAAACTGCTGGGCACCGTGGGCGAGCCGATCAATCCCGAGGCGTGGAACTGGTATAACGAGGTCGTCGGCAAGGGCAAATTGCCCATCGTCGACACCTGGTGGCAGACCGAAACCGGCGGCCACCTGCTGACCCCCCTGCCCGGCGCGACGGCGACGAAGCCGGGCAGTTGCACGAAACCGTTCTTCGGCATCCAGCCTGTCATCCTTGACGCCACGTCCGGCGAGGAAATCACCGAGACGGAAGCCGAGGGCGTCTTGTGCATCACGGACAGCTGGCCCGGCCAGATGCGCACCGTCTACGGCGATCACGAGCGGTTCGAACAGACCTATTTCTCCGATTACAAAGGCTACTACTTTACCGGCGACGGCTGCCGCCGGGACAAGGACGGCTATTACTGGATCACAGGGCGCGTCGATGACGTGATCAACGTGTCGGGCCACCGTATGGGCACCGCCGAGGTCGAATCCGCCCTTGTCGCCCATGCCAGCGTCGCAGAGGCCGCAGTGGTCGGCTATCCGCACGACATCAAGGGGCAGGGCATTTACGCGTATGTCACTGTGATGAACGGCGTCGAAGAAACGGATGAGCTGCGCAAAGAGCTGGAAAAATGGGTCCGCACCGAAATTGGCCCCATTGCCAAGCCGGACATCATTCAATGGGCGCCCGGCCTGCCCAAGACACGGTCCGGCAAGATCATGCGCCGCATTCTGCGCAAGATTGCCGAGAATGATTTTGACACGCTTGGCGACACGTCAACACTGGCCGATCCTGCGGTTGTGGATGATCTGATCGAAAACAGAAAAGCACAAAAGTAAAAACAAAAGCCCCGCAAGCCATGTGCTTGCGGGGCCAAGAAAATTCGCAGAATTTTCATACCTAGATTTTTCGGCGAAAAATCTCAGCCGCGCCCGCGGTAAGGCGGCACGCCCTGATCGGGTATCCATACACCTTCGGGCATCGGTCCGGTCTGATAGAAAACGTCGATGGGGATGCCGCCGCGCGGATACCAATATCCCCCGATCCGCAGCCATTTCGCGGCAGTAAATTCCGCAACACGCCTGCCGATACTGATCGTGCAATCCTCGTGGAACGCGCCATGATTGCGGAAGCTGCCCAAATACAGCTTCAACGATTTGCTCTCGACCAGCCACTCCCCCGGCACGTAGTCAATCACCAGATGCGCAAAGTCCGGCTGGCCCGTCATCGGGCACAGCGACGTGAACTCCGGCGCCACAAAGCGCACGTTATAGTCCACATCGGCCTGCGGGTTCTTGACGCGCTCCAACTCGGCCTTGGCCGGGTCGTCAGGCAGGGCCGTATTGGCGCCCAACTGCTTGAGATCACTGTAGATACTGTCGCTCATAACATCCTCTTCCGGCGTTAGACGCCGCGCTTGTTTCCCCATAACATCACATGCAGCTGCGGCAGCACCCGCGCCGCGTGCCAGTGATCGGCAATCACCCGGTCGACCAGCCAGCGCATCCGGCATTCAATCCCCGCCAGATCCACAACCGCGTCGGCCTGATCGGCGGGCGGCGGGGTGTGATTGCCCGGTTGCAGGTAAACCGGCAGTTCGGGATGGCGCGCCGCCACGTCGCGCGCATAGGCAAAATCGGCCTCGTCGAACACCACGATCTTCAATACCGTGGGTGCGCCCCGCGCCGCGTCAATACAGTCTTGCAGCAGCGCCCAGTCTGTTTGCATTTCCGATGAGGGCGGCTTGGGGCTGAGCACCAGCATTTCCAGCTGCGCGAACCAGTCCCTGGCAACGCTCCCTTGGGTTTCCATGGCAAAGCCATAGCCTTCGGCGCGCCCCAGTGCGATCAGATCGCCCAGCGGCTGGATCGCCGGATTTCCGCCCGACAGCGTTACCGTCAGGGGCTGGCCGCCTGACAGGCGGCGCACCTCATCCATCACGGCGCCCGCGCTCATCGGCGCCCAGTCGCGGCGATAGTCACTGTCCACCGCATGCAGGCTATCGCACCAGACGCAGCGATAATCACAGCCGCCCGTGCGCACGAAGACCGTCGGCACCCCGATCAGCGCGCCCTCCCCCTGAATCGTCGGTCCAAAGATTTCCGAAATGCGGATGACGTCGCTCATGGCCGATACTCGGCCCATGTTTTCGGCGTTTCGCTGATTTTCACCGCGGCAGTTTCCGTCCAGCGGGCCGCGCACCAGTCAAACAGATGCTTTGCCATCCGCTCGGCCGTGACGCAATCATCGCCCAGAACGTCATTCAAATGTCGATGGTCCAACTCGTCATCAATATAACGCTTCAACGGCGCCAGCTCCAGATAGTCGCGCACAAAGCCATGTGCATTCAGCGTCTCTGACGCCAGTTCGACGACGACGATATAGTTATGCCCGTGCAACCGCGCGCATTGATGGTCGTCCGGCAAGCCGAACAACTGGTGCGAGGCGGAAAAGTGGAACTCTTTGCTAATACGGTACATCGTCTATTCCTTCCCGGTCGCGGCGCGCCAGAAATCGGGGTCCGCATACATCGTAGGATCTTCCACACCGGCCAGATCGAATGCCTCGCGCCGCTCAACGCAGGTGCCGCAGCGCCCGCAATGCATATCGCCGCCCTTGTAGCAGGACCACGTTTCAGCAAAAGGCGTGCCGTATTTTGCGCCATCCGCCGCAATATCGGCCTTGGAGCCATGCACATAAGGCGTCAGCAACTCAACGCTTGCATATCCATCGAGCGCACGATTCTGCATCGCCTGAAACGCGTCTATGAATTCCGGGCGGCAGTCGGGATAGATGAAGTGATCGCCGCCATGCACCGCCGTTGCCACGGCATCCACCTTTTGCGCCGCCGCCATGCCAAAGGCGATTGCCAGCATGATCGCGTTCCGGTTCGGCACCACCGTCAGTTTCATCGTTTCCTCGGCATAATGGCCGTCCGGCACGTCGATGTCATCGGTCAGCGCCGACCCCGTCAAGGCCGCGCCAACGGAGGCAATATCGACCACTTCGTGCGGTACACCCAGGCGCGCGGCGCAGGCGGCGGCATATTCCAGCTCTTTCAGATGGCGCTGGCCGTAATCGAACGATAGCAGCGCATGTAACTGATGCGTCGCCGCAACCCGGTGCGCCAATGCCACCGAATCCATCCCGCCGGAGCAGATGACTATAACTTTCATGTCTCGTCCTTGTTTTGGGCGGGTAGGCTGCGACCGCATACCTGCCATTTAGTCGCCGCGCCGCCCGGTGACAACCCGGCCAACCCCCCGCAGGCGATCCCGATCGGGTCAGATTTAACGGCGCACCGTCGCCGGCGCCAACAAACCCGGTTTTCTATGGCGCGCCCATGCCATATAAGCCATCCAAAATCAAAGCGCGCCCCGTGCCGGGCGCCAGCCGCCGAGGAACCGAAATGCCCAAAGAATCGCATGACGACGATGTCGCCTTTATCAAGGCACTGGCCGAGCTATTGAATGAAAACGAACTGACCGAATTGCAGGTCAAACGCGAATATGGCGAGGATGACAGCCTGAACGTGCGCGTCAGCCGCAAGGTCGAGGCCGCACCGCAATATATCGCGCAGGCCCCCGTGCAGCACGCCCCCGCAGCCGCCAGCGGCCCGGCCCCCGCCGCCGCACTGGCCCAGGATCCGGGCGAAGATCCGGCCAGCCACCCCGGCGCCGTCACGTCGCCCATGGTCGGAACCGTCTATACGCAGGCCGAACCGGGCGCGCCCTCTTTCGTGTCGGTCGGTGACAAGGTCAGCGAGGGCGACACCCTGCTGATCATCGAAGCGATGAAAACGATGAATCACATCCCCGCCCCGCGCGCCGGCACCGTCAAACGCATCCTGGTCGAGGATGGCGGCGCCGTGGAATACGGCGCGCCCCTGATGATCATCGAATAAGGCAAACGCAATGTTCGAGAAAATCCTGATCGCCAATCGCGGCGAAATCGCCTTGCGCGTCATTCGCGCCGCGCGCGAAATGGGCATCCAGTCCGTCGCCGTCCATTCCACCGCTGACGCGGATGCCATGCATGTACGCATGGCGGATGAAAGCGTGTGCATCGGCCCGCCTTCGGCGACCGACAGCTATCTGTCTATCCCGGCGATCATCGCGGCCTGCGAAGTAACCGGCGCACAGGCGATCCATCCCGGCTATGGCTTTTTGTCCGAAAATGCCGCCTTCGTGCAGATTGTCGAGGATCACGGCCTGACCTTCATCGGTCCGACCGCCGAACATATCCGCGTCATGGGCGACAAGATTACCGCCAAGGACACCATGAAAAAGCTGGGCGTTCCTTGCGTTCCCGGCAGCGACGGCGGCGTGCCGACACTGGCCGAGGCCAAGCGCATCGGTGATGAGATCGGCTATCCTGTCATCGTCAAGGCCACCTCCGGCGGCGGCGGCAAGGGCATGAAAGTGGCGCAGGACGCGTCGGAAATGGAACGGGCCTTTCAAACCGCCCGCGCCGAGGGTAAATCGAACTTCGGCAATGACGAAGTCTATATTGAAAAATACCTGACCACCCCGCGCCATATCGAAATTCAGGTCTTCGGCGATGGCAAGGGCCGCGCCGTCCATCTGGGCGAGCGGGACTGCTCGCTCCAGCGGCGTCACCAGAAGGTATTCGAGGAGGCCCCCGGCCCCTCCATCACCCCGGAAGAGCGTGCGCGCATCGGCAAGGTCTGCGCCGACGCCGTGGCGCGCATCAACTATATCGGCGCCGGCACGATCGAATTTCTCTATGAAAACGGCGAATTCTATTTCATCGAAATGAACACGCGGTTGCAGGTGGAACACCCGATAACCGAGGCAATCTTTGGTGTTGACCTGGTCCGCGAACAGATCCGCGTAGCTGCCGGCCTGCCGATGGATTTTCAACAGGACGACCTGAAAATTACCGGCCACGCGATCGAGGTGCGTATCAACGCCGAAAAGCTGCCCGAATTCGCGCCGCGCCCCGGCAAGATCACGCAGTTTCACGCGCCCGGCGGGCTTGGCGTGCGGATGGATAGCGCGCTTTACGATGGCTACACCATTCCGCCCTATTATGATTCGCTGATCGGCAAGTTGATTGTCCACGCCCCCGACCGCACCGCCGCATTGGCGCGGCTGAACCGGGCGCTGAGCGAGCTGATCATTGATGGCGTCGATACCACGGTGCCATTGTTCCACGCATTGCTTCAGGACGCTGACATCCAGTCAGGCGATTACAACATTCATTGGCTGGAACACTGGCTGGAGACGCATCTGCGGGGCTGAGGCGTGCCATGACGGACCCGGATTTCGCACTCACGCCCGAGCTGTTGCTCAATGCCTATGCGGCAGGCGTGTTTCCCATGTCCGAAGGGCGCGACGATCCCGAGATTTTCTGGGTCGATCCACGCCGCCGTGGGGTTTTGCCGCTGAACGGGCTGCATATCTCGCGCAGTCTGGCCAAACGCATGCGGCGGGGCGGCTACACGGCGTCCCTGAACACCGATTTTGCCGGCGTCGTCGATGCCTGCGCAGACCGTCCCGAGACGTGGATCAACGCCGAAATTCGCCGCCTTTACGTCATGCTGCATCAACTCGGCCACGCCCATTCGCTGGAAATACGCCAGGGCGGGACCGTGATCGGCGGCATTTACGGCGTCACCCTTGGCGCCGCGTTTTTCGGGGAAAGCATGTTTTCGCGCGCCACTGACGGCTCGAAACTTGCACTGGTGCATTTGACGGATCATCTGCGCCGCTGCGGATTCATGTTGTTTGATACGCAGTTTATCACCGACCATCTGGCCAGTCTCGGTGCGATTGAAATCAGTCGCGCGGCCTATCGCAAGAATCTGGATCTGGCGTTGCAGCATCCGGCGGACATCATGTGGCATCCGCTCGATCCGGATCCTCAGTCAGTCTTGCAGCGCAGTACCCAGACGTCATAGCGCGGATGATCCAGCGCGTTCAGCGCCGGCGACGAGGCGATCATCCACCCGGTAAAAACCGGCGCGTCCGTCCCCTCCTCCCGCATCACCAGATAGGCATAGGCATCCGCCGCTGGATCGCCGGAAGGGTAGCGGCATTCAACCATTTCGATGCTCAGGCGTCCGAATGTTGCCTGCCCGCCTCGGGTAAGGGTGAAATCCGTCGTTTCGCCTGATATCTTTTCAACCGCGCGCAGCATGACGCCGGTCCCGGTCACAGCACTTTCTTGCGCCGCCGAGGCGGCGGGCAGCAGCAAAGCGACAAGCAGGGCGAGCATTCTCATTCGGCGGGGCTCGCGCCGGAATCGTCGCCGCCGACAAACTTCATCAGCAGTGACACCAGACTGATCGACCCTTGGGTAAATTCGATCTGATCGCCCGGCTCAAAATAGATCGGCGAGCCGCCCGGCAGTATCTCCACGTAGTTGCCGCCCAGCAGCCCCTCGGAGGATATCGCAAGCGCGCTGTCATCCGGCACCTCGATGCTGCGCGCCACGCTGATCGTGGTGCCCGCGCGATACGTCGCGGGGTCCAGCGCCATGGACGTGACGCGCCCCACCTTGACCCCGGCCAGGCGCACATCAGTGCCAACAGTGATGCCGTCCGCAGAGCGAAAGCTGGCCGAAAGCTCGTAACTGTCGCCCGCCGCCGAGGCGCCGGTCAGCTTGCCCGCATAGGCCACAAAACCCAATGCGACCGCGACAACGACCGCGCCCGCGATGATTTCGCTCTTGTTTTCAGCCATGTCCGCTCTCTGCCAATGGGCGCCTTATTCGGGCTTCCACGCCTCGTAATCGCTGCGCGGCTTGGGATCGCTGCGGCGCAGCGATCCGGCGGGGGCATAGGCCAGCGCCGTCCCGGTCAGATTCTCAAGATGCGGCTTTTCCCATGGCTGATGAACCAGCGGCGTTTCGCTGGGCGGATCCTGATAGGTGTGGTGCAGCCATCCGTGCCATTCGGGGCTGACGCGGCTTGCCTCGGCCTCGCCGTTGTAGATAACCCAGCGGCGGTCGCCGTCCTTGGAGCGGTAAAAGATATTGCCCTGCGAATCCTCGCCCACCTTGGCGCCCTTGCGCCAAGTATATAGCTGCGTGTTCAGCGTCTGCCCGTGCCACCAGGTTACGGCGCGCAACAGCGTGTTGAGAATTCCCATATCGTCCTCCGCCAATCGTTGCCTCTGATATGACGCATCATCGGGCAAACGTCCAGTCGTCCAACGCATTGCTCCGCCCTCTGCGACAGGATTCCGCGACGTCGCACTGCCCCTGCCACAAACAAAAAGGGCGGACCAATCGGCCCGCCCCTGAAATTATCAACACGTCCCGGACATCAGCCCGCGCTGGCGCCTTCTTTCTTCTTGGCGCTCTCGGCGTAGATCATCAGCGGCGCGGCGTCGGACGTCACCGCCTCCTCGTTCACGACGACCTCCTCGACGTTGTCCATGCCCGGCACTTCAAACATCGTATCCAGCAGGATATCCTCCAGGATCGAGCGCAGCCCGCGCGCGCCTGTCTTGCGCTTGATGGCGCGTTTGGCAATCGCCGTCAGCGCATCGTCGGTAAAGGTCAGTTTGACGTTCTCCAGCTCGAACAGACGCTGATATTGCTTGACCAGCGCATTCTTGGGCTGGGTCAGAATGATCATCAGCGCGTCTTCGTCCAGATCCTCAAGCGTGGCGATGACGGGCAGGCGGCCAACGAATTCGGGGATCAGACCGAATTTCAACAGATCCTCGGGCTCCAGATCCTTGAACACCTCGCCAACACCGCGATCGTCCTTGTCGCGCACATCAGCGCCAAAGCCCATCGCGCTGCCCTTGCCGCGCGCTGCGATAATCTTGTCCAGTCCGGCAAAGGCACCGCCGCAGATGAACAGGATGTTGGTCGTGTCCACTTGCAGAAATTCCTGTTGCGGATGCTTGCGCCCGCCCTGCGGCGGTACGGCGGCAACGGTGCCTTCCATCAGCTTCAGCAGCGCCTGCTGCACGCCCTCGCCCGACACGTCGCGCGTGATCGACGGGTTTTCGGACTTGCGCGTGATCTTGTCGACCTCGTCAATGTAGACGATGCCGCGCTGCGCGCGCTCGACATTGTATTCAGACGCCTGAAGCAGCTTGAGGATGATGTTTTCCACATCCTCGCCAACATACCCCGCCTCGGTCAGAGTGGTCGCATCGGCCATGGTGAACGGCACGTCCAGAATCCGCGCCAGCGTTTGCGCCAGCAGCGTCTTGCCGCAGCCGGTGGGGCCGATCAGCATGATGTTTGATTTCTGCAACTCGACATCGCCGCTCTTGCCGGAGTTGTTGAGGCGTTTGTAGTGGTTGTGAACCGCAACCGACAGCACCTTTTTCGCCGTGGCCTGGCCGATGACGTAATCGTCCAGAACATCGCAAATCTCCCGCGGGGCGGGCACCCCTTCGGAGGATTTGAGGCCGGCGCTGCGCGTCTCCTCGCGGATGATATCCATGCACAGCTCGACGCACTCGTCGCAGATAAACACGGTCGGACCCGCGATCAGCTTGCGCACCTCGTGCTGGCTCTTGCCGCAGAAACTGCAATAGAGGGTGTTCTTGCTGTCGCTGCCTGAATTATTCGACATGATCTACCTTTCGGGCGGTGCGTTGCAATCGGGGCCCGCGCGGAAATGCGGGCCGCCTTTGATGTTAACTTAGGGCAGGCACCGGGCGGCGACAATCGCAAAATGGCGCGCCCGGTCCATGTGTCATCGGCCCTTAGGTCTTGGGCGTTTCCTCGTCCTCGGGCTTGGCCCGGTTTTCGACGATCTCATCGATCAGGCCCCAGTTCTTGGCGTCTTCGGGCGACATGAAGTTGTCACGCTCCAGCGCCTCCTCAACCTTTTTCAGGGTCTGGCCAGTATGCTTGACGTAAATCTCGTTCAGCCGCTTTTTCAGCTTCAGCGTCTCTTCGGCGTGGATCATGATATCGGTCGCCTGCCCCTGATACCCGCCCGAGGGCTGGTGCACCATGATGCGGCTGTTGGGCAGCGAGAAGCGCATGCCGGGCGCGCCCGCGGTCAGCAACAGCGAGCCCATCGAGGCCGCCTGCCCGATCACCAGCGTCGACACCTTGGGGCGGATATACTGCATCGTGTCGTAGATCGACAATCCGCTCGTCACCACACCGCCGGGGCTGTTGATGTACATGCTGATTTCCTTGGACGGGTTTTCCGCCTCAAGATGCAGCAACTGCGCGACGATCAGGCTGGACATGCCGTCATGGACCGGGCCGCTGAGGAAGATGATCCGCTCTTTCAGCAGGCGCGAGAAGATGTCGTAGGCCCGCTCGCCCCGGCTGGTCTGTTCGACCACCATCGGCACGAGGGTATTCATATAGGTGTCCATTGGGTCTGTCATAATCTGCCTTGCCTGCTGATGTGCCTCTGATCCTTACCTGACCAGATCCTAAAAGAGTCTTAGTGGCGCGCCCAATGGCCTGCAAGGGCGTGCCGGGAAATTGTCAGCGCCGCTTTGCCGCCCATGCACAGATCCCACATAGGGCGACTGAAAGGAACCGTTTTGCGCCAGATCAAGGCGTCTGTGTGCGGGATCCAAAATGTAGGATTATCTGGAACCGTTCCAAGGAGAATCGGAAGATGCATCGCATTCTATTCGCAACCACTGCCATCGGCCTGATCGCCGCGCCCCTTGCCGCAGACGAGCTGCGCGACGCGGCGCTGGAGTATTTCGTGCCGCTGCCCTCTACCCTGATGGCACCCAAGGACAACACGATCACGCCCGAGAAAATTGATCTGGGCAAGGCGCTGTTCTTTGATCCGCGCATGTCAGCTTCGGGCGTTTTTTCGTGCAACTCGTGCCACAACCTGGCGACCGGGGGCGATGACAACATGCCCGTGTCCATCGGCCACGGCTGGCAGACCGGGCCGCGCAACTCGCCCACGGTGCTGAACTCGGTCTTCAACGTCGCGCAGTTCTGGGACGGCCGGGCCGAGGATCTCAAGGCGCAGGCCAAGGGCCCGGTGCAGGCCGGTGTCGAAATGGCGAACACGCCGGAAAATGTCATCGCCACGCTCAATTCCATGCCGCAATATGTCGAATGGTTCAAAGGCGCCTTCCCCGAAGAGGCCGATCCAGTCACCTTTGACAACTTCGCCAAGGCGATCGAGGCGTATGAGGTCACATTGACCACGCCTGCGCCTTTTGACGCCTACCTGAATGGCAATATCGATGCGCTGGATGCCGACGAAAAAGAGGGGCTTCAGCTGTTTATGGATAACGGCTGCGTCGCGTGCCACAATGGCGTGAACGTGGGCGGGCACGATTACTATCCCTTCGGCCTGATCGAAAAGCCCGGTGCGGATATCCTTCCCGAGGGCGACGTGGGCCGTTATGCCGTGACCGAAACCGCCGATGACGAATATGTCTTCCGCGCCTCCCCGCTGCGCAATATCGAGCTGACGGCGCCGTACTTTCACTCTGGCGTGGTCTGGGGCCTGAAGGAAGCGGTGCAGGTCATGTCGATCTCGCAACTGGGCGCGGAAATGAACGATGAGGAGACGGACAAGATCGTTGCCTTCCTCGGCTCTTTGACCGGCGAGATGCCGGAAGTGATATATCCCGTGCTTCCGACCGAAACCGATACAACGCCCCGCCCCACTGGTGAAATCATTCCAGAAGGCCTGGCCGAATAACAGCCGCCCTGCCCGCCCCGGTCCGCCGGGGCGGTGCCTTGCTGGCCTCTTGGATCAGGCGCTTTCGCGGCCAATCGTGCGGCACAGCAAGAGAACCGGGATCAGCCCAAAGCCGACCAGCGCCAGCGACGGCACCGCCGCCTCGCGCAGCCGCTCGTCCGCGGCCAGCCGGTAGGCCTGCACCGCCAGCGTGTCAAAGTTGAACGGGTGCAGGATCAGCGTGGCGGGCAGTTCCTTCATCACGTCCACGAACACGATCAGCAGCGCGGTCAGAACCGACGTGCGCGCAACCGGCAGATGCACCCGCCACAGCAGCTTGGCCGAGCCCTGGCCCAGACTGCGCGCGATGGCATCGAAATGGTGTGGCACCGTCGCCATGCCGCTATCATAGGCGTTGAGCGCGGCGGCCATGAACCGCGCCATGTACGCCAGCACCATCAACCAGATGGACCCGGTGATCAGCAGCCCGGTGCGGATACCGAAATTGTCCCGCATGAAGCTGTCAATGGCATTGTCCAGCCCCGCCATCGGCACCATCAAACCGACAGCAATCACCCCGCCCGGCACCGCATAACCCAGCCCCGCCCCCACAACCAGCGCGCGCGACGTGCGCCCCGGTTTGGTGCGGGCGCGAAATCCGATCAGGATCGCGCCGATCACCGTCAACACCGACGCGACGGCGGCCAGCGTCACCGAATTGCCCATCAGCGACAGGTAACGTGGCTGAATAATGCTCTGCCCCGATCCCCACGCCATGACGCCCAGCATCACAACCGGGATCAAAAAGCCCAGCAAAACGGGGGCCAGACAAATCATCATAGCCCCCCATCCTTTCCATCCGGTTAACACCGGTTTGGTCAGCACCTCAAACCGCGCGCCGCCACGCCCGGCACGCCGCGCCTTGCCGCGCTGCGCGCGCTCCAGCCCCGCAAGCAGCAGCGCAAAGCTCAGCAGGCAAAGCGACAGTTGCGCCGCTGTCGCCCGCTCGCCCAGTGAAAACCACGCCTGATAAATGCCCGTTGCGAAGGTCTGTACGTTAAAGAACGCGACGGTGCCATAATCGGCGATCGTCTCCATGATCGCCAGTAACGTGCCGCCCATAATGGCAGGGCGCGCCATCGGCAGCGCCACCGCCCAGAACGCGCCCAGCGGCGGGCGCCCCAGCGTGCGCGCCACCAGAAACGCGTTCGAGCTTTGTTGCCGGAACGACGCCCGCGCCAGCAAATAAACGTAGGGATACAGCACCATCGTCAGCATCAGCGCGGCGCCGCCCAAACTGCGGATTTCGGGGAACCAATAGTCACGCGGGCCCCATCCCGTGACGTCGCGCAGCAGCGTCTGCACCGGGCCGGGATGATCCAGCAGCGACGTGTAGGCATAGGCCAGTACATAAGCCGGAAAGGCCAGCGGCAGCGCCAGTGCAACCTCCAGCCAGCGCACACCGGGAAAGCGGTAGACCGTCACCAGCCATGCGGTGGACGTGCCGATGACAGCCGCGCCGGTGCCGACAATCGCCACCAGCGCAAGAGTGGTCACCGTGTAGCGGGGCAGCACCGTCGACAACACATCGCGCCACGTATCCCAGTCGCCGCCAAAAGCCGCCAGCGCAGCCGCAACAATCGGCGCCACGCATAACGCTGCGACCACCCAGGCCAGCCGGTACATCAGCCGTTCGGTCAACAAATTCCCCAGACACCAGGCGCCTATGCCTGAGCGTTTTGATCACTATTACCCGTGCAGCACAGGGTCAAGGCCGCGGCCCAGCTAAAACCGTCCGCAATCTGCCACGCAGCCGACCCGGCGAGAAGAAAACCGCCCCTGATCCATGCATCTGAACGGTCTGTTTACACTTCACTGCTAGCCCGGAGGAGGAAGCCGGTCTTTACACGCGCCCGGATTCGGGACAACGTGACGCATCCGGGCGCGCAGGCCGTACAAATGCCGCGCGCATCTATCATCAGGGAGATATTAGATGAAATCACTTCGCACTCTTGCCACAGCTTCAGCCACGGCTTTGCTGCTGGGCGCGGGCAGCCTGGTGTCCGCACAGACGCTGAACTTTGCCTACGACGCCGATCCGGTTTCGCTCGACCCGCACGAACAGCTCTCAGGCGGTACGCTGCAACTCAGCCACATGGTATCGGACCCGCTGGTACGCTGGAACGCCGATCACGGCTTTGATCCGCGCCTTGCCACCGAATGGGAGCGGATCGACGACACCACCATGCGCTTTACCCTGCGCGAGGGCGTCAAGTTCCACACCGGCAACGTGATGACCGCCGAAGACGTGGTATGGACCATCGAACGCCTGAAATCCTCGCCTGATTTCAAGGGTATCTTCTCGGGCTGGACATCGGCCACCGCGATTGACGACACCACGATCGAGATCAAGACAGACGGCCCCAGCCCGCTGATCCTGAACACCGCCACATATGTATTCCCGATGGACAAGAAGTTCTACGAGGAAGGCGGCGCAGAAATCGCCAAACACGGCGACAGCTTTGCGTCCAAGAACGTGTCCGGCACCGGCCCCTTCACCATCTCCGAGCGCGAGCAGGGCGTGAGAATGGTGTTCAAGCGCAACCCCGATTACTGGGATACCAACAGCCCCGGCAACGTACAGACCGCCATCCTGACCCCGATCAAGGAGGCGCCGACCCGCGTTGCCGCCCTGCTGTCCGGTGACGTGGATTTCATCGCACCTGTGCCGCCCACCGATCTTGAGCGTATTCGCAACGACAAGAATGTCGACCTGATCACACTGCCCGGCACGCGCATCATCACGCTGCAACTGAACCAGAACCGCAACGAGGCGCTGGCAAATACCAAGGTTCGTCAGGCGATGGTCCATGCCATCAACAACGAGGGCATTGTCGAGAAAATCATGAAGGGTTTCGGCACCGTTGCGGCGCAAAACTCGCCCGCGGGCTATGTCGGACACAACCCCGAGTTGACGCCCCGCTTTGACGTTGCCAAGGCCAAGGCGCTGATGGAAGAGGCCGGCTATGCCGACGGTTTCAGCGCCTCCATGATGTGCCCGAACAACCGCTACGTGAACGATTACAAGATTTGCGAAGCGGCCGCTGCAATGCTGGCTCAGATCAAGATCAAGATCGACCTGACCACAATGCCCAAGGCGCAATACTGGCCCAAATATGACGAGCGCGCGGCAGACATCATGATGATCGGCTGGCATTCGGACACCGAGGATTCGGCAAACTTCTTTGAATTCCTCAACATGACGCCGGACGCCGACACAGGCAAAGGTCAGTACAACTCAGGCGGTTATTCCAACCCCGAGGTCGACAAGATGACCATGGCCAGCTTGACCGAAACGGACGCAGACAAGCGGGCCAAAGATCTGCAGCAGATCGAAAAGCTGCTGTATGACGATGCCGCGTTTATCCCGCTGCATTGGCAGGATCTGGCCTGGGCCGCACGCAAGGGCGTGGACGTCGAGCCTGTGTTGAACGTGATGAACTTCCCGTATCTGGGTGACCTGATCATTCAGGAATAACCGAACGCGGCGGGCCGGTTTTACGCCGGCCCGCCGCGACGTCACCCGCATCGCGGGGGTTGACGCAGCGTCCCGCCTGAGATTAGACGCCACTCATCTTCAGCACACGGTCCATTCCTCCAGCACACGCCAGAGACGATAGCCAACCATGCACATCATCGCATTTCTCATTCGGCGCGCCGTTCAGGCTGTGATCGTGATGTTCGTCATCTCCCTGATCGGGTTTTCGATTCAGGACAATCTGGGCGATCCCCTGCGCGAACTGGTCGGACAATCCGTGTCCGAAGCCGACCGCGAGGTGATGCGCGACGAGCTGGGCCTGAACGATCCGTTTCTGGTGCAATACGGCCGCTTCCTTGGCAAAGCCGTGCAAGGCGATCTGGGCAATTCGTATTTCTTCAAGCGCCCCGCGCTTGATGTCATTCTGGACAAATTCCCGGCCACGTTCGAGCTGGTCCTAGGCTCCGTGGTCATATTCCTCGCACTGTCGATACCCGGCGGCATATATTGCGCGATCAACCATGACAGATGGCTGGCCAAAACGATCATGACCGCCTCGATCATCGGCATCTCGGTCCCGGTCTTCCTGACCGCGATCCTGCTGGTCTGGCTGTTCGGGGTCGAGCTGGGCTGGCTACCGGCCTTTGGCCGCGGCGATACCGTGACGCTGCCCTGGGGCTGGGACACGGGCTTTCTGACGCTTGACGGTCTGGCACATCTGATCCTGCCCTGCATCGCGTTGTCGTCGATCATGCTGCCGCTTTTCATCCGCCTGATCCGGGCCGAAATGATGGAGGCGATGGGCACCGATTACGTTCGCTTTGCCAAGGCCAAGGGCCTCAGCACCCCGCGCGTGCGCTACGTCCATGCATTCCGCAACACGTTACTGCCCGTTGTCACCGTCGGCGGCCTGATGATCGGCACGTTGATCGCCTACACCATCCTGACTGAAACTGTGTTTCAGTGGCCGGGTATGGGTTTCCTGTTTCTTGAGGCTGTGAACCGCGTCGATACACCGCTGATCATCGCATATATCATCGTCGTCGGCCTGATCTTTGTCGTCGTCAATACCATCGTCGATTTCGTCTACACACTCATCAATCCGATGGTCAAACTGCCAGGAGCCAAATCATGATTACCTGGCGCGGCTTTCTCAAACGGTTCCTGTCGGACCCTGTTGCCATCGGTGCCGGCATTGTCCTGCTGATTTTGGTCGTTCTGGCCGCATTGGCGCCGTGGATTGCCCCTCAAAACCCCTATGACCTGCTGCAACTGAACATCATGGACAGCGAACTGCCCCCGTCATGGCGCGATGGCGGAGACGGGCGTTTCTGGCTGGGCACCGATGCCCAGGGGCGCGGCGTGTTCAGCACCATCCTCTACGGCACCGGCATCTCGCTGCTGATCGGCATAGGTGCCGTCGTCGTGCAGGGCATTCTGGGCGTCAGCATCGGCCTCTGGGCCGGGTATCGCGGCGGATGGGTCGACAGCTTTCTGATGCGTCTTGCCGATATCCAGATGTCGCTGTCCACCCTGATGATTGCAATCATCGCGCTGGCCCTGTTTCAGACCGCATTCGACGCCAACATCTATGCCGACTATGCGATCATCATGCTGATCGTCATCATCGGCGTGGCTGAATGGCCCAAATTTGCGCGTACCGTGCGATCCTCCGTTCTGGGCGAAAAGAACAAGGAATATGTCGACGCCGCCCGTGTGATCGGCCTGCCCGCGCGCAAGGTGATGTGGATCCACATCCTGCCCAACACGCTGACACCCGTGCTGGTGATTTCAACCATTCAGGTCGCCGAGGCAATCATGACCGAAGCGGCCCTGTCTTTCCTTGGTCTCGGTATGCCGGTGGACAAACCCTCGCTGGGGTCGCTGATCCGCTCGGGCTTTGAATTCATCTTCTCGGGCAGCTGGTGGATCACGCTTTATCCCGCCATCGTTCTGGTCGCCTTGGTGCTGGCGCTGAACCTCTTGGGCGATTGGCTGCGTGATACCCTGAACCCGAAACTGCGCCGGGGAGACGACTGATGGCCCTGTTAGAAGTCCGCGATCTGCACGTCGCCTTTCCGCGCGGCAAAAAAGGCGAGGTTGAGGCCCTGCGCGGCGTCGATCTGACGCTGGAAAAAGGCCAGCGGCTGGGCGTTGTTGGCGAATCCGGTGCCGGCAAATCCATGCTTGCCTTTGCGATCCTGAACCTGATCGCCGATCCCGGCCGCGTCAGCAAGGGCAGCGTAAACTTCGATGGTCACAACCTTCTGACCATGTCGGACCGGCAGATCAGGTCGATCCGTGGCAACCGCATCTCGATGATCTTTCAGGATCCGATGGTGACGTTGAACCCGGTGCTCAGCATCGGCACACAGATGATCGAAACGCTCAAGGCGCATCGCAAAATCTCGACGGCGGAGGCGCATCGCCTCAGCGTCGAAAAGCTCAAGCTTGTGGCGATTCCATCGGCGGAAAGCCGGATGGACGCCTACCCGCACGAATTGTCGGGGGGCCTGCGCCAGCGCGTTGTCATCGCCATCGCCCTGCTGACCGACCCCGAGCTGATCATCGCGGACGAGCCGACGACAGCGCTGGATGTCACCATCCAGGCGGAAATCATGTCCCTGATCCTGACGCTCTGCCGTGATAACGACGTGGCGTTGATCCTGATCACGCATGATCTGGGTGTGGTGGCCGAAGTGACCGAACGTCTGATGATCATGTATGCCGGAAAATGCGTCGAAACCGGGCGCACCCGCGATATCATCGACGCGCCGAAACACCCCTATGCCGTCGGGCTGCTGAAGGCGCTTCCGCAGAATTCCACGCGCGGGGCCAAACTGTATCAGATCCCCGGCTCCATGCCGCCGATCACGAATCTGCCGGCCGGCTGCCCTTATCATCCGCGCTGCGAACGCGCGACCGATGAATGCCGGGCCACCATGCCCCCCTTGCAAAGCGGCGTCGCCTGCTTTCACCCGATGCATGAAACCGAGATGCTTGAGGGCGCGGAGACAGCAAAATGACAGATCCAATCGTCGAAACACGCGGGCTGGAAGTGCGATTTCCCCTGCCCTCGCATTTTCTCAGCCGGGAAAAGCCGGTTCTGCACGCGCTGTCCGGCGTCGATGTACAAATCCAGCGGGGCGAGACGTTCTGCGTCGTCGGCGAATCCGGCTGCGGCAAGACGACGCTGGGCCGCGCCATCATGGGGCTGCTGTCGCCCTCCTCGGGCGAGATTTACTTTCGCGGGCAGCGCATCGACACAATGGACGAGGCAACGCGCAAACCGGTGCGTGCCGATATGCAAATGGTGTTTCAAAACCCCTACGCATCGCTGAACCCGCGCCGCAACGTGTTTCAGACGCTGGCAGAACCGATCCGTCACCTGATGCCCGAAAAATCCGAAGCGGATGTGCGCACCCAGGTCGAGGATGTGCTGGACGCGACCGGCTGCGATCAAAGCTGGCAGCGCAAGCTGCCGCACGAGTTTTCCGGCGGCCAGCGCCAGCGCATCGCGATTGCGCGTGCCTTGGTGACCAACCCCGCCTTCGTTGTGGCGGATGAGCCGATTTCGGCGCTGGACGTGTCCATTCAGGCGCAAATCCTGAATTTGCTCAACGATTTGCAGGACGAACGTGATCTGACCTACATGTTCATCACCCACGATCTGAGTGTGGTGGAGCATTTCGGCGATCGCGTCGCGGTGATGTATCTGGGCCAGATCATGGAACTGGCCCAGACCAGCCAAATCTACGATGCGCCCAAACATCCCTATACGCAGCTGCTGCTGGATGCGATCCCGAAGCTCAGCGGCGGATCGTTTGACGCCCCGCGCACACCGGGCGAGCTGCCCGATCCGGTCAATCCGCCCCCAGGCTGCCCGTTTGCGCCGCGCTGCCCTATCGCACAGGATATCTGCCGCGCCGAGCGTCCGCGCCTGCGCCCCATCGGTGACAGTGGCACGATGGCCGCCTGCCATCTGGCGGAATAGACCGGATTGTTCGATTCAGACAACTCTGGCCGCCATCCCTGTGGATAAGCTGGCAACGCACGGCAGAATTTGCCGCGCACCTTATGCAGTCACCCGCCGATATCTGCGCGCGCAACCGCCGTTGCCTTGAGCACGGCGTAGCATTCCAGACCGGGCCGCAGCGCCAGTTGTTCAAGCGCATCAGCCGTAATGCGCGCCAGCAGTTTTGCCGAGCCGATGCGCAGCGATAATGCCACCCCTGGCCCGTCGCCACGGTGAATATCATCAATCACCGCAGGCAGGATATTGCGCGACGACAGGCCTTCGGGCCGGACCAGCGACACCAGAACGTCCTGCGCCAGCACCCGGATGCGCAATGTTTTCCCGACCTCTGCCGTGATCCCCGGCAGGCGCAGATCGCCGCCGCCTGTCTCAAGCCGGCTCAGTCCGCGCGGATAACACTCAACCACGCGCGCCATCAGAACCGACCCGGCCTCGCGCACGCCGATCAGCGGCACCATGGCCGGATCGCTCAACACGTCGGTCACGTCGCCCTGGCGCAGAACCCGGCCCCGTCCCAGTACCACGATCCGGTCCGCCAGCCTCGCTATTTCGGCCATGCTATGCGTGACATAGATGATCGGCACCGTGCCGGTATCGCGCAGCCGCTCCAGATAGGGCAGGATTTCATCCTTGCGCGGGCCGTCCAGCGCGGCCAACGGCTCGTCCATGATCAGCAGGCGGGGCCGCATCAGCAGGGCGCGGGCGATTGCCACGCGCTGCTTTTCCCCGCCGGACAGGTTGCGCGGGCGGCGCTGCATCAGGGCGCCGATGCCCAGCATGGCGATGATCGCATCTTGGTCGGGGCCCGG
The DNA here is from genome assembly GCF_003316635.1 of Roseovarius dicentrarchi. GTDB lineage: Bacteria > Pseudomonadota > Alphaproteobacteria > Rhodobacterales > Rhodobacteraceae > Roseovarius > Roseovarius dicentrarchi. The sequence goes on from NZ_QNQP01000020.1 coordinate 46,903, forward strand.
CGCACCGCGCGGCGCATAGCGCGCGCCAAACGCGATGTTGTCCGCCACATTCAGATGCGGAAACAGCCGCCCTTCCTGAAAAACCACGCCAATCCGGCGCCGCGCCGCGGGCAGGCAAATACCCTGATCGCTGTCCAGCAGCACATCACCGCCCAGCATGATCCGGCCCCGGTCCGGCGTCAGCAGCCCGGCAACCGCATTTGCCAGCGTCGTCTTGCCTGACCCCGAGGCGCCGAACACCGCCGTCACACCCGGCCCGGCCGTAAATGCGGCCTCCAGCGCAAAATCATCAAACTGATGCCCGATATCCACTTGCAGGCTCATGCGCCGATCCTTGCCGCCATGCGCCGCGCCAGCCATTCCGACAGCAGTACCGCGCCGATGGCCACCCCCGAGGCCAGCAGCACCAGACGCAGCGCCGCCCCCTCCCCGCCCGGCACCTGCAAAAAGGCGTAGATGGCCGAGGGCAGCGTCTGCGTCTGGCCCGGTATGTTGGCGACGAACGTGATGGTTGCGCCAAATTCGCCCATCGCCTTGGCAAACCCCATGACCGCGCCGGCCAGGATCCCCGGCCCGATCAGCGGCAGCGTGACGCGCGCAAACCCCGCCCAGCGCCCGGCGCCAAGGGTGGCCGCCGCCTCCTCCAGCTTGGGGTCGACCGCCTCGATCGACAGGCGGATGGCGCGCACCATCAGCGGAAACCCCATGACAGCGGCGGCCAGCGCCGCCCCGGTCCAGCGAAAGGCCAGCACGATCCCCAGCGAGTCCAGCAGCCCGCCAACCGCGCCGTTACGGCCAAAGGTCAGCAGCAACAGATAGCCCGTCACCACCGGCGGCAGCACCAGAGGCAAATGCACCAGCGCGCTGACCAGCGCATGGCCCGGAAACCGCCGCCGCGCCAGCAGCCACGCCACCGCAATCGCCACCGGCAGGCTGAACAGCGTCGCGATCAGCGACACTTTTAGCGACAGCGCCAGCGCCGTATATGCGGCGGCGTCCAGCATCAGGGCGCGGGTGCCATCGGCACGAAACCATGCGCCTCGAACACTGCGCGCGCCTTGTCACCTTGCAGGAATTCCATGAACGGGACGCCCGCATCGGTCAGCGCCGCAGCTGGGTAAATGATCGCGTCATGCATGCCATCCGGCACGCGGTGAACCACCCGCACCGCCGGTTCTGCCGCGGCATCGGTGGCATAGACCACGCCCAGCGGCGCCTCGCCCAGCGCGACCAGCGCCAGCGCCGCGCGCACGTTATCCGTCTGGGCCAGATGCGGCAGCAGCGCGTCCCAGGCGCCCGATGCCTCCAGCCACGCGCGCCCATACATGCCGGCCGGGACGCTTTCGGTCTGGCCAATGGCCATGCGCCCGCCGGCCAGACGCTCCAGCAGGGCCGGTGCGCCCGTATCTGGCAGATCGGGCGCCTTGGCCGGGGCGATCAGAACCAGCGCATTGCCTACCAGCGCCACGCGGCGCGCGGGATCTACCGCGCCTTGCGCCTCCAACCAGTCCATCCAGTCTGTATTGGCCAAAAACGCCACATCGGCCGGCGCCCCCTCGCTGATCTGCCGCGCCAGAAGACCGCTGCCCCCGAGCGATACCGCCACCTCGCCGGGATAAAGCGCGGTGATTTCCTCCATCGCGTCCCGCAGGGAGGCTGCGGCAAATACCACGGTGCGATCATCGGCGTGCACGGCTGGCGCCGCCAGCAACAATAGCGCAGTGACAGCAGTAAACCGGCGCAAAAGCCGCCGGGCGAGTGGGGTGCATTTCATCATCATCGGTTTCTTCACCATCTTCCAATACGTTGCACATGTCCCGGTATGATGCGCTGCGCCGTCCGGGAACATACTGCAAGCTGTTGTTATTCCCGCGATCCTCGCCATATGATTGGCAAAGGCAAGCGTTAAAGTCCAAAAACCTTGCAGCAGGACGCCAACCGCAGGAACCCTATCATCGCCGCCCCATCGACGCATATTCCAATCGACATGAGCGACGCGCATAAAACCGGATTGCGCACGCAGTTTGGGGCGCTGTGCTATCGGATGCGACGTGGCAAGCCGGAGGTTCTGCTGATCACCAGCCGCGGATCAGGGCGCTGGATCGTGCCCAAGGGCTGGCCGATGGACGGCAAGACCCCCCCGCAAAGCGCCGAAATCGAGGCATGGGAAGAGGCCGGCGTGCGCGGGCGGATTCATCCGCGCTGCCTCGGCCTTTATCACTATCGCAAAAGCGTGCCGGGCGGCGACCTGCCCTGCGTGGCGATGCTCTACGCGCTCAAGGTGCAGGAGGTCGCCGCGGATTATCCCGAGGCTGGCCAGCGCAAACGTAAATGGCTGCGCCCCAAGAAGGCGGCCAAGCTGGTGGACGAGCCTGAATTGGCCAATATGATCGCCCGTTTCGATCCGGCCCTGCTCAGGGCGTGACAGACGGGCCGCGCTTGATATCCACGGCAATGCCTATATCTTGGATAGGTAGGAACGGACCCGGATAGATGATCAAGTTTTCACTTAAATGCGCGGAAAATCACCGCTTTGACAGCTGGTTTCAGTCGGCTGCATCCTTTGACAAGCTGGCGCGCTCGGGCCTGATCACCTGCGCCGAATGCGGCAGCGCCGATGTCACCAAGGCGATCATGGCGCCCAGCGTCCAGTCCGCGCGCACAGCGCCGAAACCTGCCGCGCTCGGAACGCCTGAGACGGACGCGCAGCAGGCCATTGCCCGCCTGCGCAAGGAGGTGCAGGCAAATTCCGAATATGTCGGCAAAGATTTCGCCCGCAAGGCGCGCGAAATGCACGACGGCACGGCGCCCGAACGCTCCATCTATGGGGAGGCGCGCGCAGACGAGGCGCGCAAGCTGGTCGCGGATGGTGTGCCGATCCTGCCCCTTCCCTTCCGTCCGATGCGCAAGGTAAACTGACCCACCAAAATTTCCCTGACCAGAGGCGCGTCAATGACCGGCAGTCACGATCTTACGCAGCTTTTTTCCGGCATGGCGCCCGTGCTGGACCATGCCACTTACGTTTTTGCCACACTGCCGGACCGCACTGTGCCGCCGGGCCTGACGCCGCGCATGATCATGCAAGAGGCTGAGGGAACGACCCTGATCCTCACGCAAGAGGCGGCAACCGCTGCGGGCCTGCCGTTTGAATTTCCCTGCCGCATGATCACGCTGACTGTCCATTCCGCACTGGACGCGGTCGGGTTTCTGGCCCGCATCACGACCCGGCTGGCCAGCCTTGGCATGGGGGTGAATCCGGTCGCCGGATTCTATCACGACCATCTGTTTGTCCCATTGGACAGGGCCGATGACGCGATGACAGCCCTTGCCGAAATGGTGCGCGAGGCGCGCGGCTGATCATTCCTGCGTGATCCCCGCTATTGCGCTGGCCCGCTGCCGCGCGTAAACCGCCCCCGAACTTACCGCAAGGGACGCAATCATGCCCGTTCTCGTGATGAAATTCGGCGGCACCTCCGTCGCCAATCTTGACCGCATCCGCCGCGTTGCCAAACGTATCGGCGTCGAAGTGGCCAAAGGCTATGACGTGATCGTCATCGTGTCGGCCATGTCCGGCAAAACCAACGAACTGGTCGGCTGGGTGGGCGAGACGTCGCCGCTCTATGACGCGCGCGAATATGACGCCGTGGTGTCATCGGGCGAAAATGTCACCGCCGGCCTGATGGCGCTGACCTTGCAGGAAATGGAGATTCCCGCGCGCAGCTGGCAGGGCTGGCAGGTGCCGGTCAAGACCTCCAGCGCCCATTCCGCCGCGCGCATCCTGGATATTCCGCCCGAAAACATCATGGCCAAATTCGCCGAGGGCATGCGCGTGGCTGTCGTCGCCGGCTTTCAGGGCGTCAGCCCCGAGGGGCGCATCACCACGCTGGGCCGGGGCGGATCGGACACCACTGCCGTTGCCTTTGCTGCCGCCATGGGCGCCGAGCGGTGCGATATCTACACCGATGTCGACGGCGTCTATACCACCGATCCGCGCATTTCGCCCAAAGCGCGCAAGCTGGACCGCATCGCCTATGAGGAGATGCTGGAACTGGCCAGCCTGGGTGCCAAGGTGCTGCAAACCCGCTCGGTCGAACTGGCGATGCGGTTTAACGTCAAGCTGCGCGTGCTCAGCAGCTTTGAGGAACAATCAGATGACGCCGGCACCCTTGTCTGCGCCGAGGAGGAAATCATGGAATCCAAAGTTGTGACCGGCGTCGCCTATTCCCGCGACGAGGCCAAGATGACCCTTATGTCCGTCGCCGATCAGCCCGGCATCGCCGCCGCCATCTTTGGCCCGCTCAGCGAGGCGGGGGTGAATGTGGACATGATCATTCAGAACATTTCCGAAGACGGGCGCACCGACATGACCTTTTCATGCCCGACCGAACAGGTCGCGCGCGCGGAAAACGCCCTGAAAAAGGCGGTCGAGGCCGGCAATATTGACTATGGTCATTTGGTAGCCGACACCAATGTTGCCAAAATCTCGGCCGTTGGTATCGGCATGCGCAGCCAGTCAGGCGTGGCGGCAAAAATGTTCCGCACGCTCAGCGACGAGGGGATCAACATCAAGGTGATTGCAACCTCCGAGATAAAGATTTCCGTTCTGATCGACCGGAAATACATGGAACTTGCCGTTCAGGCGCTGCATGATGCCTTTGACCTGGACAAGGCCGGATAAGGCTCCCGCACCACCACGCGCGGCGCATTTCGCCCGAATACAGAAAGGCGCGAGAGCACCACGCAGATGAGCCATGATTTCCAGACTGACAGCCGGCAAATGCTGGGCCGCCTGCGCGCCGTCATGGCCGAGGATGCCGCAGGTCAGGCGCGTCTGGATCAGATCACCCGGCTGATCGCCGAGGAAATGCGCATCGAGGTCTGCTCGATCTACCTTTTCCGCGACGAGGACATGCTGGAGCTGTGCGCGACCGAGGGTCTGAACCCCGAGGCCGTCCACAATACCCGGATGCGCGTGGGCGAGGGTCTGGTGGGCCGCGTCGCGCGCACCGGTCAGGTCATCAATACAGATGATGCGCCAAACATGCCCGGTTTCCGCTACATGCCCGAAATCGGCGAAGAGGGCTATTCGTCCTTCATGGGCGTGCCGATTCAGCGGCTGGGCGAAAAGCTGGGCGTTCTGGTGGTGCAGTCGCGCGATGCGCGCAGCTTCTCCGAAGAAGAGGTGTACGCGGTCGAAGTCATCGCCATGGTGCTGGCCGAAATGACAGAACTGGGCGCCTTTATCGGCGATGGCGCCGCGATGAAGGCGCGCCACCAGCACCCCGTCCAGTTTCGCGGCACTACCGCGCAGGAAGGCGCGGCGCGCGGCCATGTCTGGCTGCATGAGCCGCGCGTGATCGTCACCAACCTCATCGGCGAAGACCCGGTGCGCGAGCTTGAGCGCCTGAACGAGGCCGTGGACGAGCTGCGCGTCGGCGTGGACCGCATGCTGACCAGCGCCCGTTTCGGCGACAAGGAACAGCTGGAAGTGCTGGAAGCCTACCGCATGTTCGCCAATTCCAAAGGCTGGATGCGCCGCATGGAAGAGGACATCAACCGCGGCCTGTCTGCCGAGGCTGCGGTGGAAAAGGAACAATCCACCGCCCGCGCCCGTCTGGGACAGGTGGCCGATGCCTACCTGCGCGACCGCTTGCATGATCTGGACGATCTCAGCAACCGCATGCTGCGCATCCTGACCGGGCAAGGCACCGGAACTGCCGCTGAAATGCCGCCCGATCCCATTCTGATCGCGCGCAATATCGGCCCCGCCGAGCTGCTGGATTATGGCCGCAGCCTGAAGGGTATCGTGCTGGAGGAAGGCGCCGTTGGCAGCCACGCCACCATCGTCGCCCGCGCCTTGGCGATCCCGCTGGTGATACACGCCCGCAACATCACGACCGAAGCGATGAACGGCGACCCCATCCTCGTCGATGGCGATCAGGGCATCGCCCATCTGCGCCCCGGCGAGACGATCATCGCCGCCTTCCGCGACAAGATGGCGATGCAAGCCAAGGCGCAGGAGCGTTACGCGTCGATCCGGGACAAGCCCGCCACCACCCTTTGCGGTCAGACCCTGGCGCTGAACATGAACGCCGGGCTGATGGCCGACCTGCCCAGCCTTGAAAATTCCGGTGCCGAGGGTGTGGGTCTCTTCCGTACTGAACTGCAATTCCTTGTCCGCACGAAAATGCCCAAACGGGCCGAGCTGAGCGAGCTTTACAGCCGCGTGATGGATGCCGCCAAGGGGCGCGAGGTCGTGTTTCGCACGCTCGACATCGGTTCGGACAAGGTGCTGCCCTATATGAAACCCACGGACGAGCCGAACCCGGCCATGGGATGGCGCGCGATTCGGGTGGGTCTGGACAAACCGGGCGTCATGCGGATGCAGCTTCAGGCGCTCATTCGCGGCGCGAACGGGCGCCCCCTGTCGGTGATGTTCCCCTTCGTCGCCCAGCGCGAGGAATTCGATGCCGGCCGCGCCGAGCTGGACAAGGCGCTGGAGCGCGAGCGCATCCTTGGTCACCCCATGCCCGCCACCATGAAACTGGGCGCCATGCTGGAAACCCCCAGCCTTGCCTACGCGCCGGATCAGTTTTACCGCGATGTCGATTTCCTTTCGATCGGGGGCAACGACCTGAAACAGTTCTTCTTTGCCGCCGACCGCGAGAATGAGCGCGTGCGCCGCCGCTATGACACGCTTAACGTCAGCTTTCTGACGTTCCTTCAGGGCATCACGCAACGCTGCCTGGCCACAAACACGCCGCTCAGCTTCTGCGGCGAGGATGCCGGCAGACCGGTCGAGGCGGCTTGCCTTGCGGCAATCGGCATCCGCACGCTGTCGATGCGCCCCGCCTCAATCGGGCCGGTAAAGTCCATCCTGCGCCGGACCGATCTGGACGAATTGCGCAGCGTCATAGATGAGGCCGGACGGCGCGGCGATCAGTCGGTGCGCCCTGCCGTGCTGGATTACCTGCGCGAGAAACTCTAACGTTTCGAGGTCTTTACAACGGGGGCCGCAATACGCTGCCTGAATTTCTCCACCACCTCGGCATGGGGCATGTCCGCATCCATGGCAAGCCGCCGCAAGCCGAAATGCACATGGGCCATTTGCTGATAATAGCTGGTAAAGACGTAGTTGGTCGCCGCCCCCGCCGCAGCGCCCAGGATTGGCACCGTCTGAGCGGCCAGTTTCTGGCCCAGAACCACACTCAGCCGGGGCGCCACGCGCGAAATCAACGCCTGCATCGCCTTGCCTGTGACCGCGACACGCGTCGTCAAAAATGCCAGATCGGCGCCATCGTCGTGGTCCAGCGGCCCGGCAGCGGCAAAAACCTGCACACAATCAAAGCGGACCCCTTCCTCGGCGGGGTCAAAGTCATATTCGGCAGCGACATCCTGTATCGCACGCAGCAGAACCGTTGTCGTGATCGGCAATTCCGCCAACGCAGAGGGCAGGCCGCCAAATCCGCCGGCCGCGCCCATCGCCGTTGTCACCGCACGGTTCAGCCAGCTGGGTTGCCCGCCGACCACCCCGCGCGATCGCTGCGCGGCGCCCATTGCCATGGTCAGCGCCTGTTCGGTGCCGCCCTCCAGCCGGTCGCGCACGCTGTCCGGCAGCTTTTCCACCAGCGCTTCGGCGCGGCCCCCCAGAACATTGAGCACCTGCATGCCCAGATTACCCGCACGCGCATGCCGCTGCACCAGCGCGTCCAGCCGCAGAGCCACCTCTGCCTTGTCTATCGGGGGGTCAAGATAATCCATCATCGGACATAGATCAGCATGTTACCCACCGGTTTCAAGCTGCGCGTGTCACTTTTCCGACAATACCGTTCCAGCTACCCGGAGTCAGGTCCAGTCCCAGCACGCGGTCCGGGTTGGTTGGTGGCGGCATAATGACATCGTCCAGCCGCCGGAACCCGAAGCGCCCGTAATAAGGCGCGTCCCCGACCAGCATGACCCGGTCCCAGCCCGCATCGCGCGCCACTGCCAGCGAGCCGCGCATCATGTACCCGCCCAGCCCTTCGCCCTGATGGGTCGGGTGGACGGCGATTGGCCCCAGCAGCAGCGCAGGCGCGCCGCCGACCTGAACCGGCCAGTAACGTATTGCGCCGGCCAGAATACCGCTTGCATCCCGCGCGACCGAGCTGAGGCCCGGCACCGGCGGCACCCCGTCGCGCAGACGGTAGGAGGACAACGCTTCGCGGCCCGGCGCAAAGCACAGGTCGAGCAGCGCCTCGACCTCCCACCAGTCGCTGGATATCTCCGGTCTGAGTTCGAGCACCGCGTTGCCTTTCGCAAGTATCGCCCGCGTCAACGGCGCAGCGCGTAGCACGGCACATCCCGCCGCACAATCCGGACAACGGGCCGTTGGCCCATTTTCATTGGCAACCTCATTGCCGGGCTTTAGCGGGGGCGATCCGCGCTACGGCAGGCGCACTTAATGCCCCGCGCCCAGAACGCCGGTGCGTACATCGTAATCCACCGCAATCATGTATTCAGGATCATCATCGCTATCGACCATCAGATGCCCGGCCTTGGTCAGCAAGCGGTGGCAATCCCGGCTCAGATGGCGCAGCTGTAGCGTTTTGCCAGCGGTCTGGTACTTACCGGCCAAAGTTTCGATAGCTTGCAGCGCGGACTGGTCCACAACCCGGCTTTGGTCAAAATCGACGATGACCGTATCAGGATCGCCGTCAATATCGAACAACTCCCCAAATCCTTCCGCAGAGCCAAAGAACAGCGGCCCTTCGATACTGTAGACGCGCGCGCCGCTGTCATCCAGCCGGGTGGTGGCGTGAATGCGCTTGGCATTGTTCCAGGAATACGCCAGCGCCGAAACGATGACACCGACGACCACGGCAATGGCCAGGTCATATTTCACCGTGACGGCTGTCACCAGCACGATCACCATCGCATCCGTCACCGGCACCTTGCGCAGGATCGTCAGCGAATTCCACGCAAACGTGCCGATCACCACCATGAACATGACCCCCACCAGCGCCGCGAGCGGGATCTGTTCGATCAGGGGTGCGGCAAACAGGATGAAGATGAGCAAGAACAGCGCGGCGGCGATTCCCGCGATGCGCGTGCGCCCCCCGGATTTGACGTTGATCATCGACTGGCCGATCATCGCACAGCCGCCCATGCCGCCGAAAAATCCGGTCAGCGTGTTGGCAAGGCCCTGCGCGATGCATTCCTGGCTTGCCCCGCCCCGGCGGCCCACCATTTCACCAACCAGGTTCAGTGTCAGCAAGCTTTCGATCAGGCCGATGGCCGCCAGAATGATGGCATAGGGCAGGATGATCTCAAGCGTTTCCATGGTCAAGGGCACCATCGGAACATGAAAGGACGGCAGCCCGCCCTGAATGGATGCCAGATCGCCGACGCGCGGCACGTCAAGACCAAAGACAATCACCAGCGCCGCCACCACGCCGATCCCGGCCAACGGCGCAGGAATGATGCGGGTAATGCGCGGCATGATCCAGATGATCCCCATCGTCAGCGCCACAAGGCTGAGCATGAGCAACAGGGGCTGCCCACTAAGCCAGACACCGCCGCCCATACCGTGTCCGGTGTCGACCATCGTACCCGGCACCTTGAACTGGCCCAACTGCGCGAGGAAAATGACAATCGCCAGACCGTTGACAAAGCCCAGCATGACGGGATGCGGCACAAGCCGAATGAATTTCCCCCATTTCAACACGCCTGCCGTGACCTGAAGCAGTCCCATCAGAACCACGGTAGCGAAGAGGTACTCAACCCCGTGCTGCGCGACCAGCGCAACCATGACCACCGCCAGCGCGCCGGTTGCGCCCGAAATCATGCCGGGCCGCCCGCCGATAACGGCCGTGACAAGCCCCACCAGGAATGCGGCGTAAAGCCCGACCAAAGGATGCACCCCCGCGACAAAGGCAAATGCCACAGCCTCCGGCACCAGCGCCAGCGCAACGGTCAGGCCCGACAGCAATTCGATACGGACCCGCCCGATGCTGAGCTTTTCGTCCTGCATCACACGCAGATCGGGCATCGAGATGGTCTTGGCAAAAGCGGCCAGTGAGGTTTTCACGGTGTGCGTCCTGTCATCATCCGGGTGCAAGTAAGTGGCCCGTTTACCTGCCGCCCGCCTCCTTGACCACACCGATCTGGACACAAACCCCCTACCATTTCCTTAAATTACGGCCGCCGCCTGAGAAAATTCGCGAATTTTCTCACCGCGCGCCGCCAATGCGGCGCTTTTCATCCATGTCCATGGCGCTTAAACCTTGATCGCAGTGACGAAAGGACAGCGTTTGGCACATTCCATGATTGGCGTTATCGGCGGCTCGGGTATTTACGATATGAACGGGCTGGAGGGCGCGGAATGGCGCGAGGTGAACAGCCCTTTTGGCGCGCCATCCGACCTTATATTGACCGGAACGCTAAATGGCACGCCGATAGCGTTTTTGCCGCGGCACGGGCGCGGACATGCGCATAGCCCGTCGACGGTGCCCTACCGCGCCAATATCGATACGCTCAAACGGCTGGGCGTGACCGACGTGATCAGTGTCGGCGCTTGCGGGTCGTTTCGCGAAGCCATGGCGCCGGGCGATTTTGTCATTGTGGACCAGTATATTGACCGCACGATACAGCGCGAAAAATCATTTTTCGGCGCTGGATGCGTGGCGCATGTGTCGGTTGCGCAGCCCACTTGCACCCGCCTTGGCAATGCCTGCGCCAGCGCCGCCGAAGCAGCAGGCGCCCGCGTTCATCGCGGCGGCACGTATCTGGCCATGGAAGGACCGCAGTTTTCGACTCTTGCCGAAAGCCGTCTGTATCGCGAGAAGTGGGCCTGCGACGTCATCGGCATGACCGGAATGCCCGAGGCGAAACTCGCCCGCGAGGCGGAGCTGTGCTATGCGTCGGTCGCGATGATCACAGATTATGACAGCTGGCACCCCGACCACGGCGAGGTTGATGTGACCGCGATCATCGCAACGCTGACCGCGAATGCGGCGCGGGGCAAGGAGATGGTGCGCGCCCTGCCTGCGCTGCTGGGCGAGGACCGCGCGCCCTGCCCCGATGGGTGCGATCACGCGCTGGAATACGCGATCCTGACCGCGCCGGATGCGCGCGATCCGGGCATGTTGGCCCGGCTTGACGCCGTGGCGGGCCGGGTGTTGAACAGGGTGGCGGAGTGACCTCGCAAGTGCAACAGGATCGTGCCGATGCCCATTGATCTGTGGCTGGCCTTTGTCGCCGCCTCGACCGCGCTGCTGTTGATACCGGGGCCGACCGTCCTACTGGTGCTGAGCTATGCGCTGTCCAAGGGGCGCAGCGTTGCGGTTGCGTCCGCTGTCGGGGTGGCTATTGGCGATCTGGCCGCAATGAGCGCGTCGTTGATGGGACTTGGTGCGCTGGTTCTGGCGTCGGCGACGCTGTTTACCATTCTGAAATGGGCCGGCGCCATCTATCTGGTGTGGCTGGGCGTGAAGCTGATCCGCAGCGCGCCGGGCGGTGGCGCACGCGCCGCGAAGGGCGCTACTGCGGCGCCCGGCGCGCATATCACCGGACGCGGCGTGCTGCTTCACGCGGCGGCTGTGACGGCGCTCAATCCAAAATCCATCGCATTTTTTATTGCGTTTGTGCCGCAATTCCTGACGCTGGACGCGCCTTTGCTGCCGCAATGCGCGATCCTCGTCGTCACTTTTGTGACGCTTGCCGCGCTTAACGCGCTGGCCTGGGCGATCCTGGCGGACCGCCTTCGCAAGCGCCTTGTGCGCCCCGGTGTGATTGACTGGATCACGCGCGCGGGCGGTGCGGCGCTGGTCTGCATGGGGCTGATGACAGCTCTTTTGCGGCGCGGCCCCGCCTGATCTGCTTGCGCAAGCGGGGCGATCCACGCAAAAGAACAGGGCCAAGACCCTCAAGGACGCCAGAATGTCACAGCCAACGATCCGCGACCTGATCCGCACCATCCCCGATTTCCCGAAACCGGGCATTTTGTTCCGCGATGTCACGACATTGCTGGCAGATGCAGACGGCCTTGCCATGACGATCGAGCAGATGTCACAGCCCTACCTGAACACCGGAATCGACCGGGTGATCGGGCTGGAGGCGCGCGGCTTCATCCTTGGCGGCGCTGTTGCGCATCGCCTTGGCGCCGGGTTCGTGCCGGTGCGCAAGGCGGGCAAGCTGCCGGGCCGCGTCATCGCGCAAAGCTACAGTCTGGAATATGGCGAGGCCGTCTTTGAGCTGCATGAGGATGCCGTGCAATCCGGCGAGCGGGTGCTGATCGTCGACGATCTGCTGGCGACGGGCGGCACCGCAACCGCAGGGGCGCGGCTGGTTCGCCAGCTTGGCGGCCACATCGTGGCCTGCACGTTTATCGTCGATCTGCCCGATCTGGGCGGCCGGACCCGGCTGGAGGCAATGGGACTGACCGTGCAGACGCTTTGCGCGTTTGAAGGCGATTGACCCACTAAGAGCGTGGCGCGGCACAATGCCACTACAGCCGTCATATGCGCAGATGCGGCAGCATGAACCACCGAACGCTATTATAGCCACTGCCCCTTGCAAAACCGGCCGCCTCCCGCTAAGTGAAGTCCTGAGAGGTTGGCGCGGGCAGGCGCCTCGCCAACCCGGTCAGATCCGGAAGGAAGCAGCCGTAACGAGCCCCGCTTGGGTCGTTGTCCAGCCTCTCACCCTACCCCACCATAGCTTATTGAAAATACAGAGAACCCCTACTTTTAAGGGGTGCTCGCCACAAACTCTGCTACAAGACCTGCTACAAATGGGTCATTGAGGCAGCAATGAAATACGTTCAGCAAGTTAGAGGAAAATGGATTGTTCGGCTAACAGTTCCCGACGAGTTGCGCGCGATTATCGGACAACGTGAACTGGTCGAGGGAGGCTTGCCTTCAGACACTCGGGCGCGTGAGCGGATGGCACATCGAATCCTTAGTCGATTCTTCGCTACGATAGAGGAGGCGCGTGAGGTGCTCGAAGCGCGCAAGAATTTGCCTTCTGACATACTCTCCATCGCCGCAAAGAACTACTATAACTGCACAATCAATGCTGACGCGCAAAAGCGCGTTTCCATGCCTACGGAAGCTCAGATCGACGCCGAAAAAGAGCGTGCCCTTGAAAGCCTTAACCAGGCGCAGCGCGAGAAGCGCCAGAGCGTAACCTCCATCATCAATGCGACAACAGACTTTGAGCTCATGGCTGGCGCACGTTATTTTGACCGCAATATCAGGCAGCGGCGTCTAAATGCTTTGCGATCGAGTTTCAGCACGGGTGAAACTCGCTGGATCGAGCCTGCGGTGAAACGCTATCTTGATGATAACGGTCTTGACGTGCAGCGCGACACACAGGTTTGGCGTGACCTCGCAGAAGCAATGACCCGCGCCGAAATTGAGGCGCTGGAACGCACACTCGAACGCGACAGAGGTGATTTTTCAGGTCAGCCGTCCGATCCACTGCTCACATCGCCAGATCCTAAACCAGCCTCAGCACAGACAGGTATCAAGGGCGACCAAGGACTGGCCCTCAGCGAAGCACTGGCTTCGTTCCATGATGAGCGAACAGCAGGTGGCAGCACGCTAGCGCCAAAAACGATGGAAGAGCATCGAAATGCCGTTCGAATGTTCAATGAGTTCATGGAGGAGGATATTGCGGTTGCTGCGATTACGAAAAAGCATGTCATCGCTTACAAGCAAGCCCTGCTCAAGACTCCAAACCGCTACACAATGCGCTTCTCCGGCATGACTTTACCCGAAGCGATCAAGGCAAACGCGAAGCTTACAGAACCATTTTCGACTTTGGCACCAAAAACAGTGAACATGAAGTGGCTATCGCACCTGTCGAGCGTCCTGAACTGGGCAGTCGAGAACGGCCATATCGAATTCAATCCAGCACAGGGTGTTCGCGTCAACACCGGAAGCAAGGTCCAGCAGGCACCTTCCCGTCTGGCTTTCACAAGACCTGAACTCCAAGCGATTTTCGGACACGCGATGTTCGCGAATCCGACAGCTTATGGTCTGAAACGTAAACATCCGCCGAGGGCCGCGGTCAGGCAGCCTTGACTTGGTGCGTTGCTGCGTTCCATTCCCACGGCAGCAACTCGTGCAGGCGTGAGACCGGCATGTCGGAGATGCGGGCGATGACGTCAGCGAGCCAGGCCTGCGGATCGATACCGTTCAGTTTGGCCGTGCCGATCAGGGAATACATGGCGGCGGCCCGCTGCCCACCCCGTTCGGACCCGGCGAATAGCCATGATTTTCTGCCGAGGGCCACGCCTCGCAAGGACCGCTCGGCGGCATTGTTGCTGAGACAGATGCGACCGTCCTCGAGGAACCGGGTGAAGCCCGGCCAGTGGTTCGACGACAGCAGGTAGTCGATCGCCTTGGCGACCTTGGCGTGCTTCGAGAGCAGCGCCCGTTCACCGCGCAGCCAGCGTTTCAGATCGGCGACAAGCGGGGCCGACAGGCGTTGTCGCACCTCGAGGCGGGTAGCGGGGGCTTCGCCGTTGATGTCGCGCTCGATCTCGAACAGGGCATCGATGCGCCGAACCGCCTCGAACGCGATCGGCGAGATCTCCTTGGAGTTCTTGCCCTTGCGAATGTTCTTCTCGACATCCGCGAGTTCGAAGAACTTGCGGCGGGCATGTGCCCAACACAGGGCCGAAGCAACGGGCCCCGGCACTCGCTTCGGGTCGTAAAGC
>NZ_QNQP01000021.1 GCF_003316635.1 Roseovarius dicentrarchi
CCGAAACAGCGAAGAAAAAGCGAAAGGAGGCAACAGCATTGACGCCATCATAATCAGCAGATCATAACGACTGGGTGGGTCAGATCTCGATGAAAATGCCGGGTCAGTTCTCAATGACAATCAACAACCGGGCGACCTGATGGGGCGGCGCGGTAAACCCGGAATGGCTGTCAGTGATCGAGCCATTGAATCGCCACTGGTCCGAATGGCAACGGCGACGGGCGCCGAACTGACCGGTAACGTGATCTCAATCTATGGCGCCGCGCGGGAAATCTTGGGGCGCCATATCGCGCCCGGCAAGCCCATGCAGAACCGGTTCGCCGACAGTTTCAACGGACGGATGCGCGCCGAATTCCTGAATGACACCATGATCTGCAACATGGCCCACGCTCGCGATGCGGCGCGCGCTTGGCCGCCAGACGACAAAATAGAAAGGCCTCATTCTGCGCCCGGCTGTAAAAGGTCATGGCGTTTTCCCAGCGCCTCACTATCGCAACCGGCGTTTAACCAGACGGGTTCAGGTTCCGGGAGGGTGAAAGTTCAGTCGCAGGTCAGCGGGTCCGGCTGGGCAAGGTCAAAGCTGCACAGAAGTCATTTTGCTGGTTGCAGCCCTGAACGTAGCCAACGCGCCGCCGCCCGTGGTCATCCAGTATTCGTGCTTGTCGTTGTGGATGACGTGGCGGAATCCATGCGCCTCCATGATCTCGGGACTGCCGTAGTCGCGAACAAAGACCTTTGACAAATACCAGTGGGACGACTTCCGATTCAGCCCTCCGACCTTTTGACCCCGAAAATAGACCATCAGTTGCATTCTGCCTGCCTGATACGAATAGTCGGGATTGTTTTGGAGGGACTGAAAAAACGTAGCCACATCCTTGGGAAGGCCAGTAAGGACTGCGCCGGTTCCATCCGCGATGCGCGTTTCCGCCATGACCCGCATTGGTTGGCTGAACGATGCTTTCACTTCGCACGAAATAGCCGCCGATGTTGGCTTCATGCCCAGAAACTGATTGGCTGCGGCGTGCCAAGATGCTTGCTTGTCGGCGTCTGACAGACGGGCGCTTGGATGGCGCCCGACGGCATCATAGCGCAGACCAGCCGCCGTAAGGCGATCGCGAGCCTTGTTCCCCAGCGCGAGAACGAAGGCATTTTTCAACAGCGCCAGTTGCCGTGCCAGATAAGTGTTTGCGCACGCTGCCTCTGTTCGTGTCAGGTGTGGGCCGCCCGAAATCGTGGCGGGGCAAAGCACGGCGTTGGTTGTCCACGTCTTGGTTAGTTGCTGTACCAGATCCTGACCCGGAAAGAAGCAATCGAGGATGTGTCGCATGTTTCGATGAAATGCCGTTGGTCGGCCGGGCCGATCCAGCCCACCGCGCTGCATGGTTCCGTAAATATACGAAGCGAAAGAAGCAGCATGTCAGTGGCGTCGCCGCGATAGTGTGCGTCCCTTGGGGGATCGCCCGGTTCGGCGGTGACGATCACCAGCCGCACGTCATCCAACGCACCGGTCGCGCCGCCAAAACCGCAGGGTACAATTCCCCGGTCCGGCTGCCATGTGCAAGCATCGGCACATGCCCCGTCGAAATGCGGACAGGGCGAATAGGCCGGAAGCATGAGATCAAGCAATGCCTGCGCTGTCACAATACCGATATCCGTTGGTAAAACCGATACGCGCAGTTAACCAGATGCAGGAATAGTTGGAAACCACAGGTCCAAACGCATTCCGAGCGGTCACCATGGCAACAGCAAGGAGCCAATCCCGTCCGGGCAACGTGGCGGTGATGGAGTAAATCTGGAACCCGCACGCGCCGGTCAGCCGTCCACCAGGCCGAAAACAGCGCGTCCTGTCTGTGACCGTCTGGGGGGGGGGGGCCACACCTTGCTTTCGGTCCGGCGTGATGAAACCTGACCGAAAGGCAGGCGGGGTGCGGGACCGCGCCGTATCCCAGGGACGATTACGGCGAAGTATCGTTGCGAATGCTCGCAATCTCCGCCTGCCTCAATCAGCCCATCGAAGGTCAGTTGAGAATATGTCCAATGACGCGGACAAAGGCGTTTGGCACATCCGTCAGGCTGTACCCGCCCGGCTTGATCGACGTTGCCCAGATCACCAGCCCGCCGGCAGAGATCAAAACGATGATGGCCGCGCCGGGCGAGCGCCGGTCCGACATGGTCGAAACGATGGCCGGGACAGAAAAGACCCCCAAGATGATGCCGGTCACGAGTATCACGTCAGGGGTCATAAGGGGCAGCCCGTTGTCTATTTTGCCAACCTTAGCTTGGATCAGTGGCGTAGATCAAACTTTCCTGGCAGGGCGCGACGCGCAGGATGTTGGTTGTGCCGGGCACATTGAACGGCACGCCGGCAGTCACCACGATCTGGTCCAGTGTGCTGGCATAGCCTTGCGAGCGGGCGGCGCGGGCGGCGATGATGACCGCCTGTTTGAACCGCTCCAGTTCGGGGGTCATCACGCAGTTCACCCCCCAGCTCAGCGACAGGCGCCGCGCCGTGCCGCGCTCGGACGTCATGGCGATGATCGGCACGCGGGGACGTTCGCGGGCCGTCAGCAGGGCGGTGGTGCCGGATTGGGTGAAGCAGCAGATCGCCTTGATATTGGCCGTCTCCGCAATTTCGCGCGCGGCGGCGACGATGCCGTCGGCGACGCTGCTGCGGACGGCGACGCGCGAGGCTTCGATGATCTGGGTATAGGTCGGATCGTTTTCGACCTCGCGGGCGACATTGTCCATCGTGGTCACCGCCTCGACCGGGTAGCTGCCGGCGGCAGATTCTGCCGATAGCATGATGGCGTCCGCCCCCTCATAGATCGCGGTGGCCACGTCGCTGACTTCGGCGCGGGTGGGAACCGGCGATTCAATCATTGATTCCAGCATCTGGGTGGCGACGATCACCGGCTTGGCCGCCGCGCGGCAGGCCCGCACAAGGCGTTTCTGGATCGGTGGCACGTTCTGCACGGGCAGCTCCACGCCCAGATCGCCGCGCGCCACCATGATCCCGTCCGATGCGGCAAGGATGCCGTTGAAGCGGCTTACGGCCGACGGCTTTTCGATCTTGCTAAGGATGGCGGCGCGACCCCGCGCCAGGTCGCGCGCCTCGGTCACATCCTCGGGGCGCTGAACGAAGCTGAGCGCCAGCCAGTCGACGCCCAGCTCGCACACGAATTCCAGATCCTTGCGGTCCTTGTCCGACAGGGCGGCCAGCGGCAGCTCGACATCGGGCACGTTCACGCCCTTGCGGTTGCTGATGGTGCCGCCGACGATGACCTCGCAATTTGCGTATTCCTTGGTGCAGTCGGTGACGGTCAGCCGGATCTTGCCGTCATTGACCAGCAGGCTGGCGCCGGGTTTCAGGGCTGCAAAAATCTCGGGGTGGGGCAGGTTGACGCGGGTGGCGTCGCCTTCCGCGCTGTCCAGATCAAGGCGGAAGGCAGCGCCGGGCACCAGCTCCTCCTCGCCATTGGCGAAGACGCCGACGCGCAGTTTTGGCCCCTGAAGGTCGGCGAGGATGCAGATCGGGCTGTCCAGATCCTGCTCGACCTGCCGGATGATGCGATGCTTTTCGCGGATGCCATCGTGATCGCCGTGGCTCATGTTCAGGCGGAAGACATCGGCGCCGGCCTCGTGCAGGGCGCGGATCATGTCGTAGGTTTCCGAGGCGGGGCCGAGCGTGGCGACGATCTTGACGTTGCGATGGCGTCTCATATGTGGGATTCCCTGATCTGAGGGGTGGCGTTTAGGTTATCGCTAACATCGCGCCGCCTGTGATACCAGCCTTTCGTGCAATGGCCGGGCAAAACGGGGTGGGGATGGACGACATGACATATCAGCCTGTTGTCATGGACGGGATGGACCGCGGCGGACGTTGGGTGGTGCTGTGCGATCATGCGTCAAACATCGTGCCGGATTTTGTGGAGGGCGGATCGCTGGGTGTGGCGCCGGATGATATGGCGCGCCACATCGCATATGATCCCGGCGCCGAGGGGGTCAGCCGGGCGCTGGCGCAGGCGCTGGACGGGCCGGCCGTCCTGTCGCGCTTTTCGCGGCTGGTGATTGATCCCAACCGGGGCGAGGATGATCCGACGCTGATCATGCAGCTGTATGATGGTACGATCATACCGGGCAATCGCGGCATCAGCGATCTGAACGCGGGCGAGCGTTTGCGGCGCTGTTACCGGCCCTACCACGACGCGGTGACGCAAATCACGGCACAGCGCACGGCGCCGGTGATCGTGTCTGTCCACAGTTTCACCCCGCAGCTGCGCGGACATGCGCCGCGCCCGTGGCAGGTGGGGCTGCTATATGCCCAGGACACGCGGCTGGCGCATCCGCTGCTGGCACGGCTGCGGGCCGAGCCGGACCTGAGCGTGGGCGACAATCAGCCCTATACGGGCCACCTGCCGGGCGATACGATCGCACGGCACGCGATTGCCAGCGGCCGGCCGAATATCCTGATCGAGCTGCGCAATGATCTGATCCAGACGCAGGCGCAGCAAAGGGAATGGGGCAGGCGGCTTGCATCCCTGCTGATCGAAACGCTGGCCCGTGAGGGGCTGTAGAAAAGGAGGGCGCCATGCCGCATGTCGTCATTGAACATTCACCGGATGCCGCATCGCCGATCGTGTTGCAGCAACTGTGCAGCGCGCTGTTTGAGGCGCTGGCCGCCCACCCGGCGATCCCGCGGCCCGAGGCGTTGAAGCTGCGCACGCTGCAATCGGGCGTGCATCTGCAAGGCACGGCGGGGCAAAGCTATGCGCATGCGACGCTGATGCTGTTGCCGGGGCGCGATGCGGACACCAGATCAGATCTGGCGCAGACAATCCTGCGCGTCATGGCCGAGGCGCTGCCGCAGGTCCACAGCCTGTCGGTGGACCTGTCAGATCTGGACGCAGCCTATGCCAAGCGCGTGCTGCCGGACGATGCATGATACGTTTTAGGGAGAGTAAGATCATGGACAAGCAGACACAGATCGAACTGGAGGCCGCCGCCTTTCGCAGATTGCGCAAGCACCTGATGGAGGATCGCACCGATGTGCAGAACATCGACATGATGAACCTTGCCGGATTCTGCCGCAACTGCCTGAGCCGCTGGTATCAGGAAGCCGCGAACGAGCGTGGCATAGATATGGACAAGAACGAGGCGCGCGAGATTTACTACGGCATGACCATGGCCGAGTGGAAAGAGAACTACCAGACCGAGGCGACACCCGCCCAGCAGGACGCGTTCAAAGTGTCATTCGCGGAAAATGTCGGCGACAAAAGCTGACGGTCCGGCCCGTGTTGCAGTCGGGCGCTTTGGGTATTTTTACCAAGAAAAAAACCTGGAGCGCCCCAACCAGAAGCGCCCGAGGGGGTCAGATCGCGCTTTTGAGGCTTTCTTCTATGTAAACCTCGCGCAGGCGGGTTGCAACAGGGCCGGGTGTGCCGCCGCGCAGCGCGGTGCCGTCGATTTCGACCACAGGCATGACGAATGCGCTGGCCGAGGTGAAAAATGCCTCATCCGCGTTCAGCGCCTCGTCGAGGGTAAAGCTGCGCTCTTCGATGCGCATCTGCGCCTCATCAGCAAAGCGCAGGACGGCGGCGCGGGTGATGCCGTGCAGGATATCGTGGCTGAGCGCGCGGGTGATGATGCGCCCGTCCTTGACGATATAGGCGTTGTTGGATGTGCCTTCGGTCACGTGGCCATCCTGGATCATCCAGGCATCATCGACACCCGCCGCCTGCGCCATCATCTTGGCCATGGAGGGGTAGAGCAGTTGGACCGTCTTGATATCGCGGCGGCCCCAGCGCAGATCCAGGACCGAAATCACTCGCGCGCCGCGCTGGGCAAGGGGCGCATGGGCAAAGCCGGGCTTGGACTGTGTGAACAGCACCAGCGTCGGCGCCGTTCCCGCAGGCGGATAGTGAAAATCGCGGTCGCCGGGATTGCCGCGTGTGACCTGTAGGTAGATCAGCCCATCAGTCAGGTTGTTGCGCGTGACCATTTCGCGGTGAATTTCCAGCAGATCGCCCATGGCATCCGGCGCGCGCATGTTCAGCTCGCTCAGCGACCGCGCCAGCCGCTTTGCGTGGCCGGGAAAGTCGATCAACTTGCCGCCCAGAACGCTGGTGACCTCATAGACGCCATCGGCCATCAGGAAGCCGCGATCGAAGACCGACACTTTGGCTTCGGTTTCGGGCAGATATGCGCCATTCAGATAGACTGTTCGCATGGTATCCTATCCCCAAAGCTCCGGCGCCGGGGGATGCACCCCGGCCGCGTCGAATTTCAACGGTGTGTCGCGGTCTTCTGCCAGTAGCAGGGGGCCGTCAAGGTCGGTCACCATGGCGCCCTGCGCAACCAGTGTCGCAGGCGCCATTGCGAGGCTGCTGCCGACCATGCAGCCGACCATGACGCGGAAGCCTTCGGCCTCGGCGGCGCGGCGCAGCTCCAGCGCCTCGGTCAGGCCGCCGGTCTTGTCCAGCTTGATGTTGACGACGTCATATTTGCCCCTGAGCGCCGCCAGACTGGCGCGGTCGTGGCAGGATTCGTCGGCGCAAACCGGAACCGGGCGCTCCATGCCCAGCAGCGCCTCATCCTCGCCCGCGGGCAAGGGTTGTTCGACCAGTGCAACGCCAAGGCGCAGAAGGTGCGGCGCGAGGTCCGCGTAGATGCCGGCCGTCCAGCCCTCATTGGCATCGACGATGATCGTGGACGTCGGCGCGCCTTTGCGCACGGCCTCCAGCCGTGCCATGTCATCGGGGGTGCCCAGCTTGATCTTGAGCAGGGGCCGGAACGCATTTTTGGCGGCCTGTGCCTGCATCGTGTCGGGCGTGTCAAGCGACAGGGTGTAGGCGGTTATCTCGGGTGCCGGGTCGGGCAGTCCGGCCATTTGCCACACGCGGCGCCCGGTCCGCTTGGCCTCCAGATCCCACAGGGCGCAGTCCAGCGCATTGCGCGCGGCCCCCGCAGGGAGCGCATAAAGCGCGGCGCGATCTGTCACCGACGCAGCCTGAATCTGCGCGGTTACACTGTCCAGCGTTTCGCCATATCGCGCATAAGGCACGCATTCGCCGCGCCCCTGATGCGTGCCATCGCTTATCGTGACAGTCAGCACCTGCGCCTCTGTGCGGGAGCCGCGGCTGATGGTGAAAACCTGCGCCAGCCTGAATATATCGCGCGTCACTGAAACCTGCATGCGCCCCCGCCTTTCATCTTGTCGTAAATACTCACATTCCGGCGCAGGCATCCTTGCGCCGGACCACCAATCAGAGCGCCGCCAGTGCATCCACCAGATTGCCGGCGCCAAAACGGTAGGGGTCGGTGGCAGGCAGGTCCATACGCTGCGACACGTCCTCCAGATAGGTGCGCGCGTCTGCCTCGCTCATGTGCTGCGTATTTACCGCGACCCCCGCCACGCGGCAGTCCGGGTTCGCGACCTGCGCCAGCGGCAGGGCGGTATCGCGCAACTGCTCCAACGTGGGCAGGCTATAGCCGGGCAGGCCGCGCATATGGGTGCGCGTCGGTTCGTGGCACAGGATCAGCGCGTCGGGCTGGCCGCCATGAACGAGGGCCAGCGTGACGCCCGAATAGGAGACGTGAAACAGGCTGCCTTGCCCTTCGATCATGTCCCAGTGATCGGGGTCGTTGTCCGGGGTCAGATATTCGATTGATCCGGCCATGAAATCAGCGATCACCGCGTCCAGCGGCACGCCATCGCCGGTAATCAGGATACCGGTCTGGCCTGTGGCCCGAAAGGTGCATTGCATCCCGCGCGCGGTCATTTCGCGCTCCAACGCCATGGCTGTGTACATCTTGCCGACCGCGCAATCGGTGCCAATCGCAAGACACCGTTTGCCGCGCCGCTTTTCCCCATTGGCGATGGGATACCGAACCGAGGGGATGCGCACATCGTGAAGGGTGCGGCCATGCTGCTTGGCGGCGGCCAGCAGGTCAGCCTCGTCTCGCAGCAGGTTATGCAGCCCGCTGGCAAGGTCATAGCCCATGGCAAGCGCCGCAAGCAGCAGCTCTTTCCATGCGGGCGATATGACGCCGCCGCGGTTGGCAACGCCGATGACCAGGGTTTTGGCACCCGCTGCGCGGCCCTCGGCCAACGTCATTTCGGTCAGGCCCAGATCGGCGCCGCAGCCGGGCAGGCGGATCTGGCCAACCGCATTGTCCGGGCGCCAGTCGCGGATGCCAATGGCGACCTTCGCGGCCAGCATGTCGGGCGCGTCGCCCAGAAACAAAAGATAGGGCGTTTCAATCATGGTTGGCGTCCTTCGGGCGTGGTAGGGGCGTTGCGATATTGGCGCGACCTTAGCGGTCGAAGCGGGATAGATCACGCAGAATCCGGCGCGGGCAAGTGCAGATATCGCAGCGTGCCGCAGTTTGACGGTTGATGCTGCAAGTGCGAAATCAGCTTGTGCCTTGCGGCGTAATTTAATACCGATCAAGAGGCAACTTACGCAACATCCTTATTCGGAAAGGCCCGTGACATGAGCTTTCGCCTTCAGCCCCCCGCCCCCGCCCGCCCCAACCGCTGCCAACTGTTCGGGCCGGGATCGAATGCCAAACTGTTCGAGAAGATGGCGGCAAGCGCTGCGGATGTGATCAACATCGACCTTGAGGATTCAGTCAGCCCCAATGACAAGGATCTGGCGCGCAAACAGACCATCGAGGCGATCAATTCGGTTGATTGGGGTAATAAATACCTCAGCGTGCGCATTAACGGTCTGGATACCGGATGGTGGTATCGTGACGTCGTGGACCTGCTGGAGCAGGCGGGCGACCGGCTGGACCAGATCATGATTCCCAAGGTGGGCTGCGCGGGCGACATCTATGCTGTTGATGCGCTGGTCACATCCATTGAGCGCGCGAAAGGACGCACCAAGCCGATCAGTTTCGAGGTTATCATCGAAAGCGCGGCAGGTATCGCCCATGTCGAAGAAATTGCAGCTGCCAGCCCGCGCCTGCAGGCAATGAGCCTTGGTGCCGCGGATTTTGCCGCCTCCATGGGCATGGCGACAACCGGCATCGGCGGCACGCAGGAAAACTACTATATGCTGCATGAGGGCACCAGGCATTGGTCCGATCCGTGGCACTGGGCGCAGGCGGCGATCGTTGCGGCCTGCCGCACGCATGGGCTGCTGCCGGTGGACGGCCCGTTCGGCGATTTCTCGGACGACGAGGGGTTCCGCGCGCAGGCGCTGCGCTCTGCCACGCTGGGCATGGTGGGCAAATGGGCCATCCACCCCAAGCAGATCGTGCTGTGCAACGAGGTGTTCACCCCATCCGAGGCTGCCGTGACCGAGGCGCGCGAAATTCTGGCGGCGATGGAGACGGCCAAGGCCAGTGGCGAGGGTGCGACCGTCTACAAAGGGCGTCTGGTGGATATCGCCAGCATCAAGCAGGCCGAGGTTATCGTGAAACAATCAGAGATGATCGCGGCCGGCTGAACCTGCGGCCTGTCAGCGGAATTGTGCGCCTGCGGCGCGCTCTTTCATCATTTGCGCTGCGCGCGGCTGCATTGAAAATCTTGCAGATTTTCAATGAGTGGATATTTAAAGCAAGAAGAAACAGGGGGCGGCGCGGTAAGGCGTCGCCCATTTCGCATTTGTGATCGGGAACAGGTATTATGATGGATATGCGGGCGCGGCTGGATGCCTTTTTATCGTTGGCAGCGGTGCGTCAGCTGATCATCGGCGTGATCATATTCAACGCGGTTCTGCTGGGGATGGAGACATCGGGCAGTTTGATGGCGCGTTTCGGCTGGGTGATCGTGGCACTGGATACGGCGTGTCTGGCATTTTTCGTGGTCGAGATCGCACTGAAACTGTTCGCGCGCGGCACGCGGTTTTTCCGCGACGGGTGGAGCCTGTTCGATCTGGTGGTTGTCGGGGTTGCGCTGATACCGGCCAGCCAGGCGCTGTCGGCGCTGCGGGCCTTGCGGATTCTGCGCGTGCTGCGGGTGATTTCGGTTGCGCCGCGATTGCGGCGGGTGGTCGAGGGATTTGTAACGGCGCTGCCCGGCATGGGCTCGGTCTTTTTGTTGATGGCGATCATTATCTATATCGGCGCGGTCATCGCGACGAAGCTGTTTGCGACTGACTTTCCTGTCTGGTTCGGAACACTGGGCCGGTCGGGATATACATTGTTTCAGATCATGACGCTGGAATCGTGGTCGATGGGAATCGTGCGGCCGGTGATGGATGTGTTCCCTTGGGCGTGGGTGTTTTTTGTGCCCTTCATTCTGGCCACCACCTTTGCGGTGGTAAACCTGCTGGTGGGTCTGATCGTCAATTCGATGCAGGATGCGCATCAGGTTGAGGACGCCGCCAATACAGTGACATACCGGGACGAGGTGATGGAGCGGCTGGCCGCCATTGAGGCCCGGCTGGCGGAGCTTGCGCGCCAGCGGGGAGAGTGACCGGCCCGCGCGCCTAGTTTGCCGCCTGCCACGCATCCAGGATATAGCGGCTGGTCATCAGGTCCAGATGCGCGCCGCCGCCGTTTTTGAACAGCGTGATCTCGTCGTCCGATATGCGTTTGAAATCAGCGGAATCGTAGTAATCAGCCACGATGGCATCGGGTTGAATGACCTCTTTTGAGATCGGGATCTTCAGTTCGCCGATATGGTTGATCGTGGTGTCGCGGCTGTCGACAAAGATGCGGGTGCGTTTCAGTGCCGCGTCGTCCGCCTCGCGCATGTCGGGGCGGTAGGCGCCGATCAGGTCGATATGCTGGCCGGGTTGAAACCATTCGCCCTTGATGAAGGGTTCGGTGCTCATCGTGGCGGAGGTGACGATGTCGGCGCCGCGCACTGCCGCCTCCAGATCATCGGCGACGGCGATGCCGGGGCAATCGTCTTGCATGGCGTCGGCATTGGCGCGGGTGCGGTTCCAGACGGTAAAGCGGGCGTCGGGCCAGGCGCTGCGGTAGGCTTGCCAGAGGTTGCGGCCAACCGTTCCGGCGCCGATGATCAGGATATTCTGGCTGTCCTTGCGCGCCAGTCGGCGCGCGGCATAGAGGCTGTCACCGGCAGTTTTCCATTTGGTTACAAGGTGAAAGTCAATGATCGCGGCCAGCGTGCCAACCTCATCGTCGAACAGGTTTACCGCGCCGTTGATCATCGGCTGTCCCTTGCCGGGATTGCCGGGAAAGACGGTGGCGCATTTCACCGCCAGCCCGATCCCGTCGATCCAGGCCGACCGGTTCAGCAGCGTATCCTTGCCGCGATACAGAAACGTATCGGCAATTTCCGCCTTGGGCTGGGCATGGCCGCGATCGAACGCCTCGCACAGGTCCAACCAGTCCAGATTGGCCTCGCCCTCGGCAAAGGGGATGATGGTAAAGGTCATTCGGCGTCTCCTTCAATTTGCAGGCCGGGAGGCAGCAATCCGGCATCTACCAAAGCTTGGGCAAAACCGGGCGCGCCGTCAAACAGATGCACTTGCCACCCGCGGCGCTGCGCAGCGGCGATATTTTCGGCGCGGTCATCGGTAAAAAGCAGGTGGCCGGGCGGGATGCCGCAATCGGCCTCGACGGCGGCATAGATCGCCGGATCGGGTTTGGCCATTCCCATTGGGCCAGAGATGTAGGCGCGATCGAAATCACTGAGAAACGGGAACTGCGCGGCGCTGAGCGGGAAATTCTGCGCCCCGAAATTTGACAATGCGAATACCGGAATTCCGCGGGCCCGCAGGGCGCGCAGCAACAATACGGATCCGGGGATGGCCGGCTGCGCAATGTCGCACCAACGATCGCGGATATGCAGGATTTCAGCAGCAAATTCGGGGTGCTGGGCAGCCACCCGCGCTATTTCGTTTGCAAAATCGGCGCCGCTGTCGATGCGCTGCATCATGGCGTGAATATCGACGGCGGCGAACAAGGCCATGCTGCGGGCGCGGCCAAAGATGCGGTCAAAATACCCCTCGGGCTGCCATTCGATCAGGACATTGCCGATGTCGAATATTACGGCCTCGGGCGTCATCGGCGATACCTCGGCCTGGGTCTTTTGCTGCCAGACCTGCCTTCGCGCCACACCATGTAGAGGCCGGATCCGATGATCAAAACGATCCCCGCCCACGCGTTCAGCAGCGGCCATGTGTCGAAAAACGCGACACCCCAGAAGATTGAGATCGGCATCGCCACATATTCAAACGGGGCGACAAGCGCCGCCTCGCTCAGGCGGTAGGCCTGACTGATCAGCCAACTGCCGGTGACGCCTGCAACCCCCAGCATGGCGATGATCCACATATCGGCGCGCGCTATGGGGGCCCATGTGCGCAGAAGAAACTCCAGGGCTGGATGCGAGCCGCCCGCAAAGCGCCCGTCGCCAATCAGCGCGCCGATGATGGCGCTGGATATGAGAAACGTCAAAATGACGTAGAATGTCATGGTCGTCGCGCTTTCCGTTGTGCGCACCTTGCGCGTGACCATGTGCATCGCGCCATAAAGCAGCGCCGCGATGGCCGGCAGAAGCGATGCGGCCTGAAATGCGTTCGTGCCCGGCTGAACAATCAGCAAGACCCCGATCAGGCCCAGAATGATGGCCGCCCAGCGGCGCGGGCCGACGGTTTCGCCCAGGAAAATCACTGACATCACCGCAATCGCAAGTGGCGAGATGAAGAAGATCGCAACCGCGTCGGCAATCGGCAGAGCCGCAAGGCCCAGAAACAGGCACAGATTGGCGCTGACGATGAACGCACCGCGCAGCAGGTGCGCACCGGGGCGCCGCGTGCGCAGCACCGTCCAGCCGCCGCCGAGTGGCATGATGACCGCCAGAAATACGGTCAGACTGACCAAAGAGCGCAGGAAAACAACCTGATGCAGCGCGTATCCGTCGCTTAGCAGTTTGATCCCCAGATCGACGACGGAAAAGCACAGGATTGCGGTAAGTGCGCACAGGGCGCCCATTGTGTTGTTGCCCTGTTCGGGGCCGATGGATGTGGCGGTACTCATCGCGGGCAGATCCTCAGGCGGTGCGGGCCTGTCTGACTGCCCGCTCCAGCGCGTCTAGGAAGCGCGAGCGGTCGGCCTTTGTAAACCCCTTGCCGCCGCCCTGACGAAAGGGATCGGCGGCGCGCAGGTCCGTCATCAGGTCGCGCGTGGCCAGCACGTTGCCGATATTGGCCGATGTCAGCGGTTCGCCGTTATGTTTGAGCACCAGCGCGCCGGCCTCGACGCATTTTGCGGCAAGCGGGATGTCACCGGTAACAACCACGTCGCCCGGCCCCGCGCGGTCCGCGATCCACATATCGGCCACATCCGGGCCATCGGGAACGATGACCGTTTCCACCAGCGGATGCGGCGAGGGCCGCAATCCGCCGTTGGACACGATATAGACGGCCCAGCCGTGCCGCGTTCCCACGCGGATGGCCTCATCCTTGACGGGGCAGGCATCGGCGTCGACATAGATCATGGCGCGCCGGTCATTTCGCTTCTTTTTTCTTCTTGGTGCGGTGAACCTTGTATTCCTCGGGGATGGGCATCCTGTTAAAGGCGTCCAGTCCGGCGATTTTATACGCCTCGGCCAGTGTCGGATAGTTGAAGGTATTCTGCACGAAGTAATCGACAGTACCCTTGAGGTTCAGGACAGCCTGCGCGATGTGGATCAGCTCGGTCGCGCCTTCGCCGACGATCTGCACGCCCAGAACGCGCCGCGTTTTCAGCGAAAACAGCATTTTCAACATGCCATGTTCCAGCCCCATGATGTGGCCGCGCGATGTTTCGCGAAAGCGCGCGATGCCCACCTCGTAGGGGATGCCGCGTTCGTTCATCTCCTCCTCGGACATGCCGCAGGTGCTGATTTCCGGGACCGAATAGATGCCGTAGGGAAACCAGGGGCTTTCGGGCAGGGTAGGGGTATCCAGCGCGTGGCAGGCGGCAATGCGCCCCTGTTGCAGCGATGTCGATGCAAGACTGGGATGGCCGATCACGTCGCCCGCGGCGTAGATATGCGGCACCTTGGTCTGATACGTCTTGCGATCCACCTCAAGTCGCCCGCGATGGTCCGTCTCGAGCCCGGCCTTGTCCAGGCCCAGCTTGTCGGTCGCGCCCATGCGGCCGGCGGCGAACAGCAACATTTCGCTGCGCACATGGCGGCCATTGCCCAGCGTCACCTCGATATGCTCGCCCGCATCCTCGATCTTTTCGATGGGCGACCCAAGGCGCAGATCGACGCCGTTTTCACGGATCTGGTGGGTGAAATCCTCAATCAGGGTCTTGTCAATGAAATCAAGGAAAGTCTCGCGCGGCTCGATCATGGTGACACGCACGTCAAGCGCGGCAAACATCGTGGCGTATTCAACCCCGATCACCCCGGCGCCGATCACGGTCAGGCTGCGCGGAATCGTCTCAAGCTTGAGAAATTCGTCGCTGTCCAGCACGGTCGTGCCGTTGAAAGGGCAGGACTTCGGCCGGTAGGTTTTCGTGCCCGTTGCAATCAGGAACCTGTCGGCGGTGACGCGCGTGGATTTACCCGCCTCGACCTGCACCTCCAGCTCGTGCGGGCCTGTGAAGCTGGCCAGCCCATACAGGGTTTCCACGTGGTTACGGTTGAACTGATGCTCCAGCACGTCAACCTCGTAATCCACCGTCTTGTTCAGACGGGCTTGCAAATCTTCGGCGCCGATATCGTCCTTGACCCGGTAGGCGCGCCCGTAAAAGCTGCGTTCGCGCCAGCCGGACAGGTTCAGCACCGTCTCCCGCAGGGTTTTGGACGGAATCGTGCCGGTATGGGCCGAAACCCCGCCCAAACGCTCCTTGCGGTCGATGACCAGAACCCGGCGGTTCAGCTTGCCCGCCTGAATCGCGGCGGACCGGCCCGCCGGGCCGGACCCTATGACGATCAGATCATAGTGACTCATGTTGTCATCCCGCATACAGCGCCTCGGCATGGAAGCTGACGTGATCTTCCATGAAGGTCGAGACAAAGAAATAACTGTGATCGTATCCCGGCTGCATCCGCAGGATCGACTGCTGGCGCCGCGCGGCGGCGGCATGGGCCAGCGTTTCGGGCTTCAGCAGATCAAGGAACTGATCATTCGTGCCGGTATCGGTCAAAACCGGCCCGTCAAAGCCGCGCTCGGCCATCAGCAGGCTGGCATCATGCGCGGCCCAACTGCCCTGATCCTCGCCCAGATATCCGGTCAGCTGCTTGCGGCCCCAGTCGCTGTCCGTCGGATTGCAAATCGGCGAGAAGGCCGAAACCGAGCGGAACCGCCCCGGCAGCCCCATCGCCAGCGTCAGCGCCCCATGGCCGCCCATCGAATGGCCGGTAATGGCCTGCCGGTCCATATCCACGGCAAATTCGGCGCCGATCAGCGCGGGCAGATCCTCGGCGATATAGTCCCACATCTGAAAATGCTTGGCCCACGGATCCTGCGTGGCGTTCAGGTAAAATCCGGCGCCTTGCCCCATATCGAACGCATCGTCATTCGCCACGCCGTCGCCGCGCGGCGAGGTGTCGGGAAAGACCAGCGCAATGCCCTGCTCGGCGGCCCAGCCTTGCGCCCCGGCCTTGGTCATCGCGTTCTCATGCGTGCAGGTCAGGCCGGACAGATACCACAGCACAGGCACCGGGCCATCCTTTGCCTCGGCAGGCAGGAACAGGCCAAAGGTCATATCGGTGCCTGTCGCCTTCGAGGCATGCGTATAGACGCCCTGAACCCCCCCAAAGCAGGCATTTTCTGATTTCATTTCCATGACGGCGCTCCTCATCTGCGAATTCACTATGTCACCGATCTACTTAACAGGCGGTTGACGCCTTTGAAACGTTTAAACAAGCGCGCCCGCATTCGGGGTCAAGACCCCGCCGGTCGCCTCAGTACAGCGCCTGCACCCAGCCGATCACCAGCGACACGGTCAGGGCCGCCAGAACCGTCGATATCAGGATCGAGGTCGACACCCGCTGCGGTGCAACCCCGTAATGCTGTGCCAGCATATAGACGTTCCCGGCCACGGGCAGCGATGCGGCGGCAATCATCACCGCCGCCGAATAGGGCGCCACGTCAAACACCCAAAGCGCGGCAACAGCCACGGCAGCAGGATGCAGCACCAGCTTGCACAGCGACAGCCAGCCCGCGACATAAGGCCGCTCGGCCGATTTCCCGGCGAGCGACGCACCAATGGCAAACAGCGCACCGGGCGTCGCAGCACCGCCGAGGATCAGCAAAAACTCATTGACCGGGCCGGGAATCGGCAGTTGCAGGCCGGACCACGCCAGCCCCAACACGATCGACACGATCATCGGGTTTTTCAACAAACCCAGCCCAACAGTGCCCAAAACGGCGGGCCGCATCCGCCCGTCGCGCGTGCCGGTGATCACGATCACGATCAACGCACCGAACACGATCAGATCGACCGCCAGCACCATCATTACCGCCGCAATCGCCGCCTCGCCCATCAGGATCGCAAGCATGGGAAGACCCAGGAACCCCACATTGCCAACCACGGCGCACTGCGCCTCAACAGCGGCCTCCTCGGCGCGCGCGCCGCGCAGCAGCGAAACCGCCGTGACCAGCAGATACACCGCCCCCGACCCGCATAAATATGCCCAGACAAAGGCCGGATCGAAAATCTCGCGCAGGCTCAGGTTGGCCGAAAACCGCAGCAACATCGCCGACAGCGCGAAGTAAAAGACGAATTTCGTCAGCCACGTCGTTGCCTCAGGTGTGAAAAACCCGCTCCGCCCCGCGCCGTAGCCCAGTGCGATGACCATGAAAAACGGCAATGTCTGGATGAAGATAGCAGCCATGCCCCTTGGTAGCACCCGGCCGCGCGGCGTCAATCACAACGCGCAAGGCTGAATGATCCCCTGCCATTCTTCTTGCCCAAAATATCCCCGCCGGAGGCTCCCCCGGCGCCGGAACGCGCCGCCGCCGGGGATGGGGCGCGCGTGTCAGCCCAGCTCGGCCAGACGCGCATGTGCGGCGCGCAACGTGGCGGCCTCCTCCTCGCGCGCGGCCAGATTCGCGCGCGCTTCCTCCACCACCTCCTCCGGGGCGGATGCGACGAATTTGGCGTTGTTCACGCGCCCCTTCAGCCCGCCGATTTCCTTCTCCAGCTTGGTCAGCGTCTTGTCCAGCCGCGCCTTTTCCGCTTCGACATCAATGATATCCGCCAAGGGCAGGCCGAAAACACCGCCCTCAGCGGCCACAGTCACGCAGCCTTTGGGAAAGGCCGCCACATGCTCCAGGCTGTCGATCCGCGCAAGGCGCTTGATCATCACCTCGTTGCGGTCCCAGGCGGCCTGACCGGCGCTGTCCAGCGACGTGACCAGCATCGGAACATGAAGCCCGGCCGGCACATGCATCTGTGCCCGCGCGCTGCGCACCGATTCAATCAGGGAAATCACCCAGTTCATCTCGCGATACGATGCCGCGTCGATCAGTTCGGTGCCGTAGTCAGGCCAGTTGGCATGAATCAGCATCTTCTGCCGCGCGCCCAGATTGCCCCACAATTCCTCGGTCACAAAGGGCATGATGGGATGCAGCAGGATCAGACACTGGTCGATCACCCACGCCATCGTTGCCTGGGTTTCGGCCTTCACCTTGTCCGTTCCATCCATCAACAGCGGTTTGGAGAATTCCACATACCAGTCGCACACCTTGCCCCAGACAAAGACATAAAGTGCATTCGCGGCGTCGTTGAACCGGTAATTGCCCAGTGCCGCGTCAACTTCGGCGCGCACCCTGGCAGTCTCGCCGATGATCCACTTGTTCACCGTCTCGGTTGGCGCGGGTGGATTATTCGGCGAATAATCCGCGCCCAGCGCGCCGGGCGTTGCGCCGTTCATCTCGGCAAAGCGGGCGGCGTTCCACAATTTCGTGCCGAAGTTGCGATACCCGGCGATGCGCCCCGTTGACAGCTTCAGATCTCGGCCCATGGCCGCCATTGCGGTCAGGGTGAATCGCACGGCATCTGTGCCGTATTCGTCAATCAATTCCAGCGGGTCCAGAACATTGCCCAAGGATTTGGACATCTTCTTGCCCTTCTCGTCGCGGACAAGGGCATGGACATACACGTGGGAAAACGGCTTTTGCCCCACCACCGCATATTGCATCATCATCATCCGGGCGACCCAGAAGAATATGATGTCAAACCCGGTAATCAGCGTCGATGTCGGGAAATACTTCTGCATTTCCGGCGTATCCTCGGGCCAGCCCAGCGTGCCGATGGGCCACAGGCCGGAGGAAAACCACGTATCCAGCACATCCGCATCGCGCCAGACAGGGTAGATCAGCTTGGTCGGGTCCTGGCTGGCCACATACTCGGCCAGACTTTCGGCAAGGCGATGCATCGCCGTGCCGCGGTCCGCGACCTCGACCAGCCGCGCATGGTTCAGCGGGGTCGGCAGACCTGCCAGAACGTCATCGAACTTGCCCTGCAAGCCGTCAAAATCCGTGGCCGCATGATAGCGGTCCGTGCCCGGAGCCAGCGATTGATCCCATAGCAGGCGCTGCATCTCGACCAGGTCCAGCGCGCCGTCGCCTTCGTCATCGCGGAACGTGCCACGCTCCAGATCCAGACCGTACCAGACCGGGATCTGATGCCCCCACCACAGTTGCCGCGAAATGCACCACGGCTCGATATTCTCGAGCCAGTGGAAATACACCTTGCGGTCACTCTCGGGCATGATCGTCACCTCGCCCGAGCGGACGGCATCGATCGCCGGCTGCACGATCTGCGCGGTATCGACGAACCACTGATCGGTCAGCATCGGCTCGATCACCACCTTGGAGCGGTCGCCGAAGGGCTGCATGATCTGTTTGGATTCGACCAGCGGCACCATGCCGGGGTCCATGCAGACATTGCCGTCCGACGCCTCGGGATCGCCCGGAACCATGACCGCCAGCCCCTCGCCGGTGATCTGTTCGACCACGCGCTTGCGCGCCTCGAACCGGTCCAGCCCGCGCAGGTCGTCCGGCACAAGGTTGATCGTGTCGGCCTCGGCCACGTCCAGACTGCGCTCGCCCCGCGCAACCGCCATCGCAACGCTAGCGGCGTCGGCATAGGGCGCGCCATCGCTGCGCATCCGCGCGCTGGTATCCATCAAACGGTAGCAGGGAATGCCGCCGCGCTGGGCCACGGCGTAATCGTTGAAATCATGCGCGCCGGTAATCTTGACCGCACCCGAGCCAAAGGCAGGATCGGGATAGTCATCGGTGATGATCGGGATCAGGCGGCGATGCTCCTTGGGGCCGACCGGAATTTCGCACAGCTTGCCGACAATCGCGGCATATCGCGCATCGGACGGATGCACCGCAACCGCGCCATCGCCCAGCATGGTTTCGGGCCGCGTCGTGGCAATAGAGATATAGTCACGCGTCTCGCGGAAGATCACGTTGCCGTCCTCATCCTTCTCGACATACTCATAGGTCTCGCCGCCCGCGAGCGGGTATTTGAAATGCCACATATGCCCGGCGACCTCGATATTCTCGACCTCCAGATCGGAAATCGCCGTCTCGAAATGCGGGTCCCAGTTGACCAGACGCTTGCCGCGATAGATCAGGCCCTTGTCGTACATGTCGACGAAAACCTTGATGACCGCGTCATGGAAATTCGGGCTGCTGCCCTTGTCCGGATCGCCCGCCGCGCCGCCCATGGTAAACGCCTCGCGCGACCAGTCGGCAGAGGCGCCCAGGCGCTTGAGCTGGCCGATGATGGTGCCGCGCGACTTGACCTTCTGCTTCCAGACGCGATCGACAAAGGCGGCGCGCCCCATTTCGGCGCGGGTCGGCTCATTGTTGGCGGCCATGTCGCGTTCGGTCACCATTTGCGTGGCGATGCCCGCATGATCGGTGCCCGGCTGCCACAGCGTGTCAAACCCGCGCATCCGGTGCCAGCGCACCAGAATATCCTGAAGCGTGTTGTTGAACGCATGTCCCATGTGCAGGCTGCCGGTGACATTCGGCGGCGGGATCATGATGCTGAACGTCTCGGCGCCTGCCGCGGCGCCCGCGCCTGCCTTGAAGGCGCCGGATGTCTCCCACGCTTCATAAAGCCGCTGCTCGGCCTCGGCCGCATCAAATGTCTTTTCCATCGCCATGGGAACGCTCCTTGCTGTCGACATTTGGCTTAGCCAATTCAGCGCCGGAGGGAAAGCCCGATGCATGCCGCCGCCGCCGGGTTTCGCTGGCGCCGCCGGCCACCGATTTGCGTTGATAACCCACCGGTGCGCCCGGCAGCCGCCGCGCCGCAATGGGTATTTAGACCAAGAAAAGCCATAGTGGCGCCCTGTTTTTTCTTGGGGTCAAATACCCAAATCCCGCAGCCTGCCTCAGCCGCGCGTCTGGCCGGTAAGCGGCTCGCGGGCGCCGGGGCGCAGAACGGCCGGATCATAGGGCGTGCGGGCAAAGACCTCTTCCACCATGGGCGCGAAAAATTCGAGCGGCAGCGTGTCGTAGTCAGGATCAAAGCTGGCCTGATCCCAGCGCTCGCAAAATTCGGCGCAGTCGTCGAAATAGGGATGGCCCGCGTGACGATCGCGTTTGTTCGGGTCAGCGCCCTCCAGGTGGTGACCGTAATAGAGCATCTGAAAATCGCCATGGGTGGCGATGCACCAGGTGCATTGCTCGCGCACGAATGGCTTTAGGATCGTGGCGGCGTATTCATCGTGGTTGTAGGGCGCGTAGATGTCACCGATGTCGTGCAGGAGCGCCGAGACGACCCAGTCGGTGTCGGCCCCGTCGCGCCATGCCCGCGTGGCCGATTGCAGCGAATGGCCCAGCCGCGTGATCTGGTAGCCTGACAGCCCTTCGTCCAGATCCACCAGCGCGGTCATCAGGCGGGCGGCGGTGTGGCGGGTATGATCGATCTCGTGCCGGGTCAGGAATTCATATTCTTCCTTTGTGCCGTCTTTCATCTGGGTAAAGCTGACGCGGTCCATGGCAGGCTCCTTGATCAAGTGTGGGTTGCTTTGATCCAACCGCGAATGGCGGGCTGTTGGCAAGGGCGGGCGCTGCCGGAATTTCTGTCAATCGCCAAACACCGCGATATATCTGGAGCATAGGCGGGTCAGCGCGCTGGAAAAAGGATGAAACGGGCATGTCGTGGCGCAACTGGGTCAAGCGGATTTATGCCCTGGCGCTGCCGGGGTTTGGCCGTGATTTACGGCGCGGTCATGCGGGCGGCATCGATCATCGCGGCCCTGTGACGCATGTGCTGATCCTGGACGGCACCATGTCATCGCTGGTGCCCGGCGACGAGAGCAATGCGGGGCGGGCCTACAAGCTGCTCAGCGAGCTGCGCGGCGAACGGATGGCGCTGTATTACGAGGCCGGGCTGCAATGGCAGGATTGGCGTGGCACCATCGGCGTGATGATGGGCCACGGGATCAACCGCCAGATCAGGCGCGCTTATGGCTATCTGGCCAGCCGCTACCGGCCCGGCGACAGCATCTACCTGATGGGCTATTCGCGCGGCGCCTATGCCGTGCGCTCGCTGGCCGGGGCGATTGATATGGTCGGGCTGGTGCGTGCAGAGCATGCGACCGAACGCAACGTCCGCCTGGCGTGGCGCCACTATCAGACCGGACCGGACAGGCCGACCGCCCGCGCGTTTCACCGCGCATTTTGCCATGACGAGGTGCCTATTGAAATGGTCGGTGTCTGGGACACGGTCAAGGCGCTGGGCCTGCGCCTGCCGGTCCTGTGGCGCTGGACCGAACGCACGCATGCGTTTCATTCGGCTCATCTGGGTGCCTGTATTCGGCGCGGCTACCACGCGCTGGCGCTGGACGAGACGCGCGTCGTTTACGCGCCCGTGCTGTGGCAGACGGGCGAGGCGACGCAGGCCGATGTCAGGCAGGTCTGGTTTCGCGGCAGTCACGGCGATGTCGGCGGGCATCTGGACGGGTTCGAGGCCGCGCGCCCGCTCGCCAATATTCCGCTGATCTGGATGCTGGAGCGGGCAGAGGCTGCCGGCCTGCCATTGCCCGACGGCTGGCAGGGCCGGTTTGCGACCGATCCCTGTGCGCCATCGCTTGGCACGTGGCGGCGCTGGGGCAAGATATTTCTGATGCGCGCCCGCCGCACCGTGGGGACGGACCCGTCAGAAGAGATTCACCCGACGGCCGAGCTGGAATGCGATGCGCCGCCCGTCAGGGGCGGCGCGCAGGGGTAGGGTGCGGCGGCGTTCAGGCGACGTCGCGCAGCTCGACCTTGGGTGTGACGCCCAGCGCATGGCAGATGTCGCGCGTCAGTTCGGGGCGGTTCAGGGTGTAGAAATGCAGGTCCTGCACGCCCTCATCCATCAGCTTGCTGCACAGGTCGGTGGCAAAGGCGATGGCCAGCAATTCGGTGCGCCCGTCACGCTCGGCCGTCTCGAAGGTGGTGTTCAGCTTCTCGGGAACGGACGTGCCGCAGGATTCGGCAAAGCGGCGCGCGCCGGCCCAGTTTTCGATCGGGAAGATGCCCGGAATGATCGGCTTGTCGATGCCCGCCGCGGCGCAGCGGTCGCGGAAGCGCAGGAAGGTGTCGGCGCTGAAGAAAAACTGCGTGATCGCCTCGTCCGCGCCGGCATCGAATTTACGCTTCAGCCATTCGACATCGGCATTGTCATCGGCGGCATCGGGGTGCCGCTCGGGGTAGGCGCCGACGCGGATGGTGAAATCGCCGCGCTCTTTCAGGGCCGCGATCAGCTCGCAACTGTCGTTGAAGCCGCCCGGATGGGGCTGAAACCCGCCGCTGCCCTTTGGTGGATCGCCGCGCAGGGCGACCAGCTCGCGCACGCCGGCGGCGTGGAATTCATCGGCGATGGCCATGGTTTCCTCGCGCGTGGCGTTCACGCAGGTCAGGTGTGCCGCAACTTTCAGTCCCGCGGATCCGTGCAGTGCGCTGACCGCCTCGCGCGTCAATTCGCGGGTGGTGCCGCCGGCGCCGTAGGTGACCGATACGAATCGCGGCTGGAGCGGTGCCAGCGTGTGAACCGTGTCCCACAGGCGAAACGATGCCTCAAGGTTCTTGGGCGGGAAGAATTCGAAGGAGATGTTTGGCGTTGCCATGATCTGATATCCTCTGTGGGGCTTGAGCCCTTTGTCGCAATATCGCATAGATTACGCAAATTCATAATTTTCACGATCTACATGAGGCGCGCTAATAATGCATATCGAGTTCCGGCATCTGCGCACGATCCGCGCGATTCACGCCGCTGGCGGGCTGGCCAAGGCGGCCGATCAGCTGAACATCACGCAAAGTGCGCTGAGCCATCAGATCAAGGGGCTGGAGGATCAGGCCGGGGTCGAACTGTTCGTGCGCCGGTCCAAACCGATGACCCTGTCCTCGGCAGGCATGCGCCTGCTGCGCGTCGCCAACAAGGTTCTGCCGGAAATCGAGGCGCTGGAGGCTGAATTTTCCGGCGTGCGCGACGGATCGTCCGGGCGGCTGCACATCGCCATCGAATGTCACGCCTGTTTTGAATGGCTGTTCCCGGTGCTGGAGGCGTTTCGCCAGAACTGGCCCGATGTCGATGTCGATATTCGCCCCGGCCTTGCCTTTGACGCGCTGCCCGCGCTGCAAAAGGAGGAGGTCGATCTGGTCGTGTCATCGGACCCCGAGGCGCTGCGCGGCATCGGGTTCAAGCCGCTGTTTGATTACGAGCCGGTGTTTCTGGCCTCGGCGGTGCATCCGCTGGCGCAGAAGGAATTTGTCGAGGCCGAGGATTTTCGCGGCCAGACGCTGATCACCTACCCGGTGGACCGCTCGCGGCTGGATGTCTTTACCGAACTTCTGACCCCCGCCAAGGTGGAGCCGGCCAGCATCCGGCAGGTGGAGCTGACGGCGGTGATCCTGCTGCTGGTGGCGTCCAACCGGGGCGTTGCCGTCCTGCCCGACTGGGTGGTGCGCGAATTGCGCAGCAGCGACGATTACGTCGTGCGGCCCATTACGGAAAACGGCCTGACCAAGCGGCTGTATGCCGCCATCCGCGACGATGACGCGGCCAAGCCGTTCATGGCGCATCTGCTGAAACTGGCGCGCGAAATTCCGGTCAAGTTGCAGCGGCGCGAGCGGGTCTGATAGCGCCCCTGTGCGATTTGCAGACCGCATCATCGGGCCGTAACTATATGTTCATAACTCAATGCAAGGATAGACCATGAAGAAGCTGCTACAGGTTGATTTCGATTTCACCGGACCGTTCGGCGCGGACATGGCCGCCGCAATGGGCGATCTGGCCCGGTCCATCAATGACGAGCCGGGGATGATCTGGAAGATATGGACGGAGGACAAGGAAACCGGCAAGGCAGGCGGGATCTACCTGTTCGAAAGCGAAGACGCTGCCAAGGCCTATCTGGAAATGCACACCGCCCGGCTGGGCGACATTGGCATCAAGGGCATTCGCGGGATCATTTTTGATGTGAACGCGGATCTGTCGGCGATCAACAACGCACCGCTGTGACGCGCGCCTTGCCCTTGCGGGCGCGGCGCGAGGGGCCTATACGCGCGGCTTGATATGAATAAGGACGA
Source organism: Roseovarius dicentrarchi (assembly GCF_003316635.1). Classification (GTDB taxonomy): domain Bacteria; phylum Pseudomonadota; class Alphaproteobacteria; order Rhodobacterales; family Rhodobacteraceae; genus Roseovarius; species Roseovarius dicentrarchi. The sequence goes on from NZ_QNQP01000021.1 coordinate 24,462, forward strand.
TATCCCATGGCACTCAGCGCAAACCTGAACGTGATGATGAAGGCCGCCCGCAAGGCAGGGCGCGCGCTGGCCAAGGATTTTCGCGAGGTCGAGAACCTTCAGGTGTCGATGAAAGGCGCCGGCGATTTCGTCAGCCGCGCCGATATTCAGGCCGAACAGATCATCAAATCCGAGTTGATGAACGCGCGCCCCACCTATGGCTGGCTGGCCGAAGAGGGCGGGGAGGAGCCGGGCACCGACCCCACCCGCCGCTGGATCGTCGACCCGCTGGACGGCACCACCAACTATCTGCACGGGCTGGCGCATTGGGCGGTGTCCATCGCGCTGGAACACAAGGGCCAGATCGTCGCCGGCGTGGTCTATGACGCGTCCAAGGACGAGCTGTTCTTTGCCGAAAAGGGTGAAGGCGCGTGGATGAACGAATCGCGCCTGCGCGTGTCGGGCCGTGACAAGTTGATCGAGAGCATTTTTGCCACGGGCCTGCCCTTTGGCGGGCGCAGCGACCTGCCGCATAGCTTGCAGGATCTGGCGCGTCTGCTGCCGGTCTGCGCCGGTGTGCGCCGTTTTGGGGCCGCATCGCTGGATTTGGCCTATGTCGCCGCCGGCCGCTATGACGGGTTCTGGGAGCGTCGGCTGAAGCCGTGGGATCTGGCCGCGGGCCTGCTGATCGCGCGGGAGGCCGGCGCGCTGGTCGAACCGCTGACGCCCGAGCGCAACATTCTGGACGAAGGCGCGGTCATCTGCTCGAACGGTCCGGTGTTTGACAAATTCGCCAAGATCATCCGCAATCAGTAACACTGGGCGACGGGAACACCGGGCGACGGGCCGCGCGTTATTTGCGCCGCACTTTCGGTATCCGTGTTGGCGCATAGGCATAGCGCGCCTGCGGGTGCGGCGGCTTGCCGTCCGTGCGGTTCCAGAACCGGGTGCCGCCCCGGCGCAGCAGCAGCGGCACGGTCAGCAGAACCCCGATCATGAACCCGCCCGCATGCGCCCAATAGGCGACCCCGCCGCCGCTTGTCGGGATGGCCAGCCCGCCAAAGACCTGAAAGCCGAACCAAAGGCCCAGCATGATCCACGCCGGGATCGGCAGGATGCGGAAGAAGATGATGAAGATGATCAGGATATCCACCTTCGCCTTGGGAAACAGCAACAGATAGCCCCCCATGACCCCGGCAATGGCGCCCGATGCGCCGACGGTCGGCACCAGCGAATACGGCTCGGACACCCATTGCGCGAGGGCCGAGCCGACACCGCAGGCAAGGTAGAAGCCAAGATAGGGCAGGTGGCCCATCTCATCCTCGATATTGTCGCCAAAGATGAACAGGAACAGCATGTTACCGGCAAGATGCATCAGGCTGCCATGCAGGAACATAGAGCTGAGCAGGGACGGATAGCCGTCCGCGTGGGTCACTTTGGCCGGGATCATGGCCCAGTCGATATAGAACGCCATCAGCGCGGCGGGATCGCCCATCAGGGGCCAATAACTGATGAAAATCAGGACATTCGCCGCAATCAGCGCATAGGTCACATAGGGCGTGCGCCCCGACGGGTTATGATCGCGGATGGGAAACATGGGGCCAGAGTGGCCCCATGCCCGCGTATGGTCAAGTTAGGACGTGCCGCCCAGCAGTGCCGCATTGCCGCCGGCCGCCGTGGTGTCAACGCAGACGTGCCGCTCGTGCAGGACGTGGCCTGAATCGGGCAGCCCGGTGATCAGCGGCAGGATCGGCCCGGTGCGTTCGGCCAGCGCCTGCGCATAGGGGCGCGCCTTGGCCGCGTCCCCCCAGAACAGCGCGCCGCTGAAGCCGGTCAGCGCGGTCAGCGCGTCGGGCGGAACGGTGCCCGTCGCCTCGACCGCCATGCCGCCCAGCGCCATGACGGCGCGCGCCTGCGCCTTGGCCGCCTCGCGCCCCGGTCCCATGCACAGCAGTGGCGCGCGCGCGTGGCTGGTCAGACGGTTGGATTCGCCCGTCGGCCCCGGCATCAGCTGATCCTCGCGCGGCTGCATTTCCACGCTATGCGCCTTGTCCAGCACCGCCTGAATGTCGCGCTGCGACATGATCCCTTCAAAGTCGCCCGCCTCGACCGGCGCGGGATGGCGGGTAAAACGCGGCAGGTAGCGCGGCCCGCCCGCCTTTGGCCCGGTGCCGGACAGCCCCTCGCCGCCGAAGGGCTGGCTGCCGACAATCGCGCCGATCTGGTTGCGATTGACATAGATGTTGCCCGCCTGCACCCGTTCGGTCACGTATTGCACGCGGTCGTCGATCCGCGTCATCAGGCCAAAGGTCAGGCCATAACCGGTGGCGTTGATCGCGTCGATCACGGTGTCCAGTTCGGTCGCGCCGAAGGTGGCGATATGCAGAACGGGGCCGAAAATCTCGCGCTCCAGATCGGCGATACTGTCCACGCGGATCAGGGTGGGGGCGATGTAGGTGCCCGCATTGGGCGTCTTCAGCTCGTGAATCAGGCGGCCTTCGGCGCGGGCGGTCTGGATATGCTCGGCGATGCCTGCGCGGGCAAGCTCGTCAATGACCGGGCCGCAATCGGTGCTTAGATCCCAGGGCATGCCTATGACCACCGCGTTCATGGCGCCAATCAGCATCTTGGTGAAATCCTCGGCGATATCCTCCTGCACGTAAAGGCAGCGCAGGGCCGAGCAGCGCTGGCCCGCCGATTGAAACGCCGATTCCACAATGGCCTGCACCGCCTGTTCGGGCAGGGCGGTACTGTCCACGATCATCGCGTTCAGCCCGCCGGTTTCCGCGATCAGCGGCGCGCCGGGGGCCAGATTGTCGGCCATCGCCTTGCGGATTTTCATTGCCGTCGCGGTGGAGCCGGTGAAGGCCACGCCATCCACCCGCGCATCCGATGTCAGCGCCGCGCCGACGTCGCCGCCGCCGGGCAGCAGTTGCAGCGCGGTTTTCGGCACGCCCGCCTGATGCATCAGGCTGATCGCAAAATGCGCGATGATCGGCGTCTGTTCGGCCGGTTTGGACAGCACGGCATTGCCCGCGGCCAGCGCCGCTGCGATCTGGCCACTGAAGATAGCCAGCGGAAAATTCCACGGGCTGATGCAGGTAAAGGTGCCGACGGCGCCTGTATCCGGCGCATTGGCGCCGTAATAACGCAGGAAATCGACCGCCTCGCGCAGTTCGGCCACCGCATCCATCTGCGATTTGCCAGCCTCGCGGGCGAGAATAGCGAAAATCTGGCCGAAGTTTTCCTCGTAAAGGTCGGCGATCTTGCCCAGCACCGCGCCGCGCTCGACGGCGGTCGCGTCCCAAGCTTCGGCATGGCTGAGTGCCGTTTCGATGTCCGCCTTGCTGGCATGGGCGACGGTGCCGGGGCTGTCGGCGGGATCGGCGGGGTTGGTGACGTCTACCGCATCCTGCGGCTGCGCATCCGCGGCAAGGACCGGACCCACCTCCCATTTATGGGTGGCAAAGGGGGCGCGCGCCGCCTCGATCGCGTCCAGCGTCGGCTGATGCTTCAAATCGAAACCCTTGGAGTTGACCCGCTCGGGCAGGAACAGTTCCGGGCCGGTGGGCAGGTCGGGGCCGTCCTTTTCCAGCTGGTCGAACGGATCGGCGGCGACGATTTCTGGCGGCACCTCCTCATCCACGATCTGGTTGACAAAACTGGAGTTGGCGCCGTTTTCCAGCAGGCGCCGCACCAGATAGGCCAGCAGATCGCGGTGCGCGCCGACAGGGGCATAGATGCGGCAGCGCGTGCCCTCCTGCTCCATCACGATATTATGCAGCGCCTCGCCCATGCCATGCAGGCGCTGGAATTCAAACGCGTCCTTGTCGGTGGCCATATCCAGAATGGCGGCAACGGTATGCGCGTTATGCGTGGCAAATTGCGGATAGATTCGGTCGGTCATCGACAAAAGCTTGCGCGCATTGGCGATATAGCTGACATCGGTTGCGGGTTTCGAGGTAAAGACGGGAAATCCGTCGATCCCTTCGACCTGGGCCTGTTTGATTTCGGTGTCCCAGTAGGCGCCCTTGACCAGACGCACCATGATGCGGCGATCCAGCCGCTGGGCCAGCTCGTACAGATAATCCAGCACATGCCCGGCGCGCTGCCCATACGCCTGCACCACCACGCCAAAGCCATCCCAGCCGGCCAGCGCAGGTTCGGCCAATACCGTTTCGATCACGTCCAGCGACAGCGCAAGGCGGTCCGCCTCTTCGGCGTCGATGTTCAGGCCCATGCCGGCCGATTTGGCCAGCAGCGCCAGCGACCGCAGGCGCGGCACCAGAACGTCCATCACCTGTTCGCGCTGGGCAACCTCGTAGCGGGGATGCAGCGCCGACAGTTTGACCGAAATGCCGGGGTTCCTGGCGATCTCGTCATGGGTGCAGGCCTGCGCGATGGCGCTGATGGCGCGGGAATAGCTGAGATGATAGCGCGTTGCGTCCTTGTTGGTGCGCGCGGCCTCGCCCAGCATGTCGTAGGAGTAGGTGTAGCCCTTTTTCTCCATCTTCGCGGCGCGGTCCATGGCTGAATTGATAGTCTCGCCCAGCACGAAATTGCGGCCCATTTCCTTCATCGCGCGGGCGACAGCGGTGCGGATCACAGGCTCGCCCAGACGTTTCATGGCGCTGCGCAGATGGCCGACCGGGCCTTTTTTATCTTTTTTCAGCACCTTGCCAGTCAGCATCAGCGCCCAGGTCGATGCGTTGACCAAGGGTGATGTGGAATGGCCCATATGCGCGCCCCAGTCTGACGGGGCGATCTTGTCCTCGATCAGGGCGTCGATGGTTTCGGCATCCGGCACACGCAGCAGCGCCTCGGCCAGACACATCAGGGCGATCCCCTCATCGGTGGACAGGCCATATTCGGCCAGAAACACCTCCATCATGCCCGGATCGGACTGGCCGCGAATGGCGCGCACCAGTTCGGCGCCGTGCTTGCAGATGCGCTTGCGGTCCTCGGGCGACAGGTTCGCCTCGGTCTTGAGGCGGGCGATGGTGGTGGCCTCGTCTGCGTAGGTCTGAACATCGACGGCGCGGCGTGGCTGGGTGTCATATGGCATTGGGGCATCCTTTGGTGGGCTGGGCCGAAAGGCGTTGCATCATTGGATCACTTTAGCATGTGTTGTTAAGGTGATTTTCCTGTTAAATCAGGTTTTGCGGGTCAAATGCGTGGAAATAGGGGGCGTTATGAGTTCAAACGATCTGGACAAGTTCGACCGCGCGATTCTGCGCGTTCTGGCCACGGACGGGCGCATCAGCGTCACCGATCTGGCGCGCCAGATCGGCCTGTCCAAATCGCCCACGCAGGCCCGCCTGCGCCGGCTGGAGGCAAGCCGGGTGATTTCGGGCTATCGCGCGATGATTGACCCCATAAGGCTGGGGCTGGATCATGTCAGTTTTGTCGAAGTGCGCCTGACCGACACGCGCGAGGCGGCGCTGGCTGAATTCAACGCCGCCGTGCGCAAGATCCCCGAGATCGAGCAGGTGCATCTGATTGCCGGCAATTTCGATTACCTGATGAAAATCCGCACGCGCAGCATGAATGACTACCGCCAGATCCTGGCCGACCGGATCAGCACATTGCCGCATGTGGCGGGCACCAGTACCTATGTGGCGATGCAGGCGGTCAAGGAAAACGCGCCCGAAGATACGCTGTAGGGCGCTTGTGATTTGACGGATGCGCAGATGCCGGGTTTACTGGTTTGATGAAATACGCATTCCTTGCCCTGCTGCTGGCCGGCCCCGCCGCCGCAGACACCTGCCCGCCGGCGCCGGATCACGCGCGCGCTCTGCGCGATCTGGTGGACAGCGCGAAAACCGCGCCGGACCGCGCCGCGGGCATGGCCGCGTCGGACGCGATGTGGAGACTGTGGGCAGACGCCCCCGATGCCCGCGCGCAGGAGTTGTTGGATCGCGGCATGGCCCGGCGCGAGGCGTATGATTATCCCGCCGCGCTGGAGGCGTTTCAGGCGTTGGTCGACTACTGCCCCGACTACGCCGAAGGCTATAACCAGCGCGCGTTCGTGCATTTTCTGCGGCAGGAATATGCGGCGGCGCTGCCCGATCTGGATGCCGCGCTGGCGCGCCAGCCGCGTCATGTGGCGGCGCTGACCGGCAAGGCGCTGACGCTGCACGCGCTGGGCAGGCAGGGGGAGGCGGCGCTGGCCCTGCGCGCCGCGCTGGAGATGAACCCATGGCTGGCCGAGCGCAGCCTGCTGCCCGCACTGGAAGCGCAGGAAGACGCGATCTGACGCTTTACACCCGCGCGCGTGCAGGTATTGTCGCGCGAATGCGGGCGTGCTGGAATGGTAGACAGACCAGACTTAAAATCTGTTGGGGCGTGTCCCCGTGTGGGTTCGAGTCCCACCGCCCGTACCAGACAAGAATTTTCTGCGAAAATTCGGCGCCCGCCCCTGACCTTCGGCACGATCCTGCGTTAAGCGGGATCAAGGTGAGCAGGGTCAGGATTGCGTATGCGCGTTTCGGTCATCATATCGGCTTTGGTCGCGGTGCTTGTGGGATTCGGCGGATCGGTTGCGATCATTCTGGCGGCGGCGGATGCGCTGGGCGCCAGCGCGGGGCAAAAGGCGACGTGGATCACCGTGCTGTGCGTGTCGATGATGGCCACGACCGCGATCCTCAGTATCCGGCACCGCCTGCCGATTGTCACCGCATGGTCCACGCCCGGCGCCGCAGTGCTGGCCGGTGTCACGGCCACGTCGATGGAGGTGGCGGCCGGCGCGTTCCTCATCGCCGCCTTGATGCTGATCGCAACCGGCCTGATCCCGGCGCTGGAGCGGGCCGTGGCGCGCATACCGGGGGAGGTGGCGTCGGCCATGCTGGCGGGGGTTCTGTTCAGCTTTGTCGCGCAGGCGGCGCTGGTGATACCGGGGGCGGAGGCGCTGGTGCTGCCGCTGCTGGCGCTGTTTTTCATCGTGCGGGCCTTTTCGCCCATCTGGGCGGTGCTGGCCGTGCTGGCCGCCGGCGTGCCGCTGGCAATCGGGCTGGGCATGGCGCAGCCCATATGGCAGGGCGGACTGCCGCCTATGGTGCTGATCCGGCCCGAGTTTTCCACCGGCGCGCTGCTGGGCGTGGCGCTGCCGCTTTATCTGGTGACGATGGCATCGCAGAACCTGCCCGGTTTTGCCGTCTTGCGCGCGGCGGGCTATCCGGTGCCGGGCCGGTCAATCCTGACGGTGACCGGCATCGCGTCGCTGGCGTCGGCGGCGTGGGGCGCGCACAGCACCAATCTGGCCGCGATCACCGCCTCCATTTGCACCGGTCCGGATGCACATCCCGACCCCGGCAAGCGCTGGCTGTGCGGGCCGGTCTATGCGCTGGGCTATGGCGCGATTGCACTGGTGGCGATGCCGCTGGTCCTGCTGTTTGCCAGCTTTCCGCCCAGCCTGATCGCCGTTGTCGCGGGCGTTGCGCTGCTGGGGCCGTTCATCGGATCGCTGAGCGGGGCGCTGGCCAGTGGCGCGCATGCGGCGCCCGCCGCCGTGACGTTTGTGGTAACGGCATTGGGCCTTAGCCTGATGGGCATTGGGGCTGCGTTCTGGGGGCTGGTGGCCGGGCTGGCGCTGGTGGCCATCGAGGGCATGCGCGCACGGTTGAGGCGCTAAAGACTCCGCTTGCGCCGGGATGCGCGCACCCCTAGAAAGCCCTTGATTTTGACCGCTGCGGACGCCTCCGCGGCCCGATTGCAATGGATAAGGACGAACAATGCAGGTCACCGAGACCCAGAACGAAGGCCTCAAGCGCGCCTATACAATGCTCCTCACCGCTCAGGAGCTGGACGCCAAGGTTATGGAAAAGCTGAAAGAAGCGCAGCCCGACGTTGAAATGAAGGGCTTTCGCAAGGGCAAAGTGCCGCTGGCGCTGATGAAGAAAAATTTCGGCCAGCGCGTCATGGGCGAGGCCATGCAAGAGGCCGTCGATGAGGCCATGAAGGCGCATTTTGCCGAAAACGGCCTGCGCCCCGCGGCCGAGCCTGCGATGAAGATGACCAACGAGGATTGGAAAGAGGGCGACGACGTCGAGGTCGAAATGTCCTACGAGGCACTGCCCGAAATCCCCGAGCTGGACCTGAGCAAGATCACGCTGGAGCGTCTGAAGGTTGTCCCCGGCGACGCCGAAGTTGACGAGGCGCTGACAAACCTTGCGTCGAATGCGCAGGATTTCGAGGACCGCGACGAAGGCGCCGCCGCCGAGGACGGCGACCAGATCACCATGGATTTCGTCGGCAAGGTCGACGGCGAGGCGTTCGAGGGCGGCTCGGCAGAGGACTATCCGCTGGTTCTGGGCTCCTCCAGCTTCATTCCCGGCTTCGAGGAGCAGCTGGTTGGCGTGAAATCGGGTGAGGAAAAGGACGTCACCGTCAATTTCCCCGAGGATTATCAGGCGACGCATCTGGCCGGCAAAGAGGCGGTTTTCTCGTGCACGATCAAAGCCGTGAAGGCGCCCAAGGACGCGGAAATCGACGACGAGCTGGCCAAGAAGTTCGGCGCCGAGGATCTGGACGCGCTGAAGGGTCAGATCCGCGAGCGGCTGGAGGCTGAATATGCCGGCGCAGCCCGCGCGGTGATGAAGCGTGCGATGCTGGACGAGCTGGACAAGATGGTCAGCTTCGATCTGCCCCCCTCGATGGTCGAGCAGGAAGCAGGCCAGATTGCGCATCAGCTGTGGCATGACGAAAACCCCGAGGTTCAGGGTCACGACCACCCCGAGATCGAAACCACCGAAGAGCACACCAAGCTGGCCGAGCGCCGCGTGCGTCTGGGCCTTCTTCTGGCCGAGCTGGGCCAGCGCGCCGAAGTTCAGGTGACCGATCAGGAAATGACCCAGGCCATCATGGAGCAGGCCCGCCAGTATCCGGGGCAGGAGCGTCAGTTCTTTGAATTCATTCAAAAGAACCAGCAGATGCAACAGCAGATGCGCGCGCCGATCTTCGAGGACAAGGTCATCGACTATGTCGCCGAACAGGCGCAGGTCACCGAAAAGGAAGTGTCCAAGGCCGATCTGGAAGCCGAGATTGAAAAGCTGGACGAAGAGGTCTGATCGCACCCTCTTCCACCCATGCAAAACCAAAAGGAGCGGGCCAAATGGTCCGCTCCTTTTTCGTTATGCAGGTAAGTGAGACCCTTCCAGACGCGCCGGAAGGGCAGGGCAGTCAGACGACCTTGCGTCCTTCTTCTTTTGCTTCGCGCAGCTCGCGCGTGAACGAGACAACGATGACCGCCAGAACGACGGCGGAAATCGCGGGCCAGATCAGGATATAGGCTGTCAGCATGGGGTGTTTCCTTTCGTTGTGAATGGGGTGAGCGGCATCACGATTTCTTGGCCGCGCGCATGGCGGCTGCGGCCGCATCGTCCTCGAAGTTGGTGACACGCTCGGCGATCAGATCGAAATCGAACCGCTCGTTGCGCATCAGGCTCAGGCCCGTGCAGATGATCGCGCTGGCGCCGTATGCAGTCAGCGACCCCAGAAGCACCGTGTATTCGCGCAGGAACCCGGCGAAATAGAACGCGCAGAGGATCGCACCGATCACCCCGATCACCAGCCCCGCGATCCGCCCGAAAAAGCCGAAGGCCATCAGGCCCACGACCACGCCGCCGCCAATGGCCGCGATCATCTCGAACAAGAAGCCGATGACGCTGACCATGGGGATCAGTTCGAACCGGACCACGGTGAACAGCACCAGCCCGCCGACCACCGCCCAGACGAAGGCGGCATTGGTCACGCGGTTCCAGAAGCAGCTGATGATCACCGGGAACACGATGGCGCCCCACAGCGCGCCGACAAAGACCAGCATCACCAGAATATCAAGCGAGAAGCTGGCAAAGATAAGCCCGGCGACCGTTGCAACGATCATCGTCAGTCGGCCCAGCAGCAGCATCTTGCGCGGGTTCGGATTGCCCCGGGCCAGATTGCGGCCGTAGATGTCGGTCATCATGATCGCGGCCAGAGCTGACAGGTCGGAATCGGCCGTGGAGGACAAGGAGCCGATCACAAGGATGAAGAACAGCGCGATCATCACCGGCGGCAGATAGGCCGAGGCCATTTGCGGGATGATGTTGTTCAGATCGCCCTCATGCGGCGAAATGCCCAGCAGCAGCGCCATCAGTCCCAGCATCCCCAGCCCGATCACGATCGAGCCATAGCCGAGCGTCGCGGTGATGAATGTGGGCTTGATCAGATCCTCGCGCACGGCAAACAGGCGCTGCGCGATGGTCTGGTTGCCGATGGCATAAGCCAGAACTGCCACAAAGAACGGCGCGCCCTGTTCCAGAATAGCCGTCTCGGAAAAGAAGTTCGCCTGCTGTTCAGTGACCAGCGATAGCCCCTCGGTCAGCACCGAACTGCCGCCGGCGCTGAAAAACACCCATGGGATGATGACAACCGCGATGGACATCATCGCCACCACCTGCGCGAAATCCGTCAGGATGGACGCGCGGAACCCGGACCAGAGCGTGTAGGACAGCACCCCGATCCCGGCAATCAGCACGCCCGCCTGAAACGACAGCGGCGACAGCACCGACACCAGCGCGCCGGCGGCGGTGAAGTTGACCATCAGGCTGATGACGCTGCCCAAGAGGTTCGACACCGCCAAAATCAGCTGACTGCCCGAGCCGTGGCGCGCGTGCATGACCTCGGCCAATGTGTGCGCCTTGGGCGCCAGCGCGCGAAACCGCAGGCCGAAGGGATAGATGAACAGGATCATCAACGCGCCCCAGAACCCGTAATGCATCGGGCCGGATAGGCCGTAATTGAAGCCCGAGATCGCCGCGCCGTAAAAGGACGCCGCCCAGATCCACGTCGCCGTCATGCTGGCGGCGGATATGCCAAACCCGACCTGACCGCTGGACACCATGAACCCGTCGACATTCTCGTCCTTCTCGTTGACGAAGGTCGACATGAAAAAGGTGCCGCCGTAAAACAGCACCAACAGCGCTATGACCGTCCATGTCGAAAATTGAAAGAATACCGGATCATCCATGGCAAGTGTCCCTCTTGTTATTCACTGCGCATGCCACGCTCCGGGGTCGCGGCGGGGCTGGCCCGCGCGACACCGGCGGGCGCACGCAATAGCTTGTTTTTTCAAGCTTACTACGTTTTCGGCAGGGTACCAAGATTTTATTGACGCCCGCGCCGGACCGCACTCAGCGGCGCGGTCCGGCGCGGCCGGCCGGTCAGGTCCGCACGCCTGAAAACCGCGTCTGCCAGTCCTCGCGCTGCTCATCGGTGATTTTGGCAAAGGCCACATCGGGCACGGTGAAGGCGTGGCCGGGCTTCAGAACCTCCAGCGCGGCGGGCACATCATCGGGCCAGCTGTCATCCTCGGTCTGCATCGCGGCCAGCATATCGGCGGCGGCGTCCGGCACGAAAGGCGCGCTGAGTACCGCGTAGAGCCTCACGAGGTTCAGCGCCAGGCGGATCTGTGCCGCCGCCTTGTCCGGGTCTGTCTTGAAAGTCGTCCAGGGCGCGACCGATTGCAGATATTCGTTGCCCGCCACCCAGATCCCGCGCAGCTCGTTGCTGGATTTGCGCACCTCCATCGCCTCCATATGCTGCTCGTAGGCGCGCACGCGGGCGGTGATGCTGTCGATCAGTGCGTGCTCCTCGGGGCCAAATTCGCCGGCCGCCGGCACCGCCTCGCTGAATTTCGAGCGGCAGAACTTGGTCACGCGGCTGACGAAATTGCCCAGAACATCGGCCAGATCCTTGTTCACCGAGGTCTGGAAATTCTCCCACGTGAATTCGGAATCCGAGCTTTCGGGCGCGTGGCTGAGCAGCCACCAGCGCCAGTAATCGGGCGGCAGGATATCCAGCGCCTGATCCATGAACACGCCGCGGCCCTGGCTGGTGCTGAACTGGCCGCCATCGTAATTGAGGTAGTTGAACGATTTGATGTAATCGACCAGCTTCCATGGCTCGCCCGATCCCAGGATGGTGGCGGGGAAGCTAAGCGTATGAAACGGCACGTTATCCTTGCCCATGAACTGCGTATAGCGCACGTCATCGGCGCCCATGTCCGTGCGCCACCAGCGTTGCCATGCGGCATCATCCTGCCCCGTCGCCTCGGCCCATTCGCCGGCGCAGGCGATATATTCGATGGGCGCGTCGAACCAGACATAGAACACCTTGCCCTCCATGCCTGGCCACGGCTGATCGCCGCGCCGCACCGGAATGCCCCAGTCCAGATCGCGGGTGATGCCGCGATCCTGCAAGCCCTCGCCATCGTTCAGCCACTTGCGCGCGATCGAGGTGGTCAGCAGTGGCCAGTCCTGTTTGCTGTCGATCCAGTCGTTCAGCTGGCCGCGCATCCCGGCCTGCATCAGATACAGATGCTTTGTCTCGCGCACCTCCAGATCGGTGCTGCCGGAAATGGCGCTGCGCGGCTCGATCAGGTCGGTGGGGTCCAGTTGCTTGGTGCAGTTTTCGCACTGATCGCCGCGCGCCTTATCATAGCCGCAGTTGGGGCAGGTGCCTTCGATATAGCGGTCAGGCAGGAACCGGCCGTCGGCGATGGAGTAAACCTGCCGTTCGCTGACTTCGCGGATCAGATCATTATCGGCCAGCTTGCCGGCGAAATGCTGCGTCAGCCTGTGGTTTTGCGGGCTGGAGGAGCGGCCGAAATGATCAAAGCTGAGCCGGAAACCGCGCGCGATATCGGCCTGAACGGCGTGCATTTCGGCGCAGTATTCGGCGACGGGTTTGCCGGCCTTCTTGGCTGCCAGCTCGGCGGGGGTGCCATGCTCATCGGTCGCGCAGAGAAACAGCACCTCGTTGCCGCGCCCGCGCTGATAGCGCGCATAGAGGTCGGCGGGCAGCTGGCTGCCTACCAGATTGCCCAGATGCTTGATGCCGTTGATATACGGGATCGCCGATGTGATCAGATGCCGTGCCATAATGCCCCTCGTTCAAAGCCTTGCGCCTGCTTTAGCGCAAGCGCCGGGATGGTGCCAGTGGCTTGCAAGGCGCGTTTTGCCCGGCTCAATCCTCGCCGGTCTCCAGCGTCAGGGGCACGGGTTTGGTGCGCAGGTCATCGACGCGCAGCTCGTGGTCGGGTTTGGACAAACGGTTGCGCACGACCCAGTGCAGCCGCTCTTCGGCGCGGGTGATCGCCACATAGGCCAGCCGTTTCCACAAGGGTTGCCCCGCCTCGCTGCGGCCCATGCGGGCAGCGGCGTACAGATCGGGCGCGAAGACCTGCACATCCTTCCACTGGCTGCCTTGGGCCTTGTGAATGGTGACGGCGGCGCCGTGCAGGAAGGTGGCACCCATGTTGGCGGCAAAGGGAATGAACGGCTCTTCCTCGTCCGGTTTTTCGATCTTGACGATGCTGGCGGCGCTCAGCTGCGGGTCTTCGGCGCCCATGACATGCAGGCGCGAAAACCCCGGCCTGCGACCGGGGCCAAGGTAGATGACCTGCGCGCCCTTGATCAGGCCGCGCGCCTCAAGGTCCAGCCGCTTCTTGCGGTGTTTCAGCGGCAATTCGATCCCGTCGCAAATCAGCGGCTCGCCCGGCAGCAGGGCATCGACAGGCGCGCTATGGACGTTGCGAAAGGCATTGATCAGGCGGATGCGCGTGGCGTTGCGCCAGACCAGAACGGGGCTGCGCGCCATCAGATCCACTTGCACGCGCTGCGCCCACTGCACGCGGTCGTCGCGTTTTGCGGCGTTTTCGATCATCTGCTCGAACTGGTGAAATTCCAGCGCGGGATCGGCCAGCGCATGCGCCAGATCCAAGATGGGGTTATCGGCATCCTGCCGGTGGATGCGGTGCAGGATCAGCTTGGACGGCTCTGGCAAGGATTCGAACACCATGCCGCCGCTGCTGTTGACCGGGGCCAGCTGGGCGGGGTCGCCAAACAGCAGAAGGTTTGGGAAAATCTCTTTCAGATCGTCCAGTTGGCGGGTGTCCAGCATGCTGGCCTCATCGACAAAGCCGATATCCAGCGGCTCGTCCCGGCGTTTCCAGCCGGTGATGAAATCGCTGCCCTTCAGCCCCGCAGCAGCCAGCGCGCCGGGGATGGATTTGTTGGTCTGGTAAAACGCAAACGCGCGGTCCAGCGCCGTTTCCGACAGTTCGGCCATTTCCGGGCGCTCGCCATTGCCCGCCAGCCATTCGGCGATTTTCTCGTAATCGGGATCATAAACCGGCGTGTACAGGATGCGGTGGATCGTGGTTGCCGGCACGCCGCGCATCCGCAGCACCGACGCGGCCTTGTTCGTGGGGGCAAGGATGGCCAATGTGCGGCCATCCTTGCGCTTTTTACCCTCGTAATCGCCGGACACGATATCGACGCCCGCCTCTTCCAGCGCGCGGTAAAGCGCGGCCAGCAGCAGCGTCTTGCCCGATCCGGCCTTGCCGATCACGGCCATGACGCTGGCGTCACCCTCGCGCGGGGGGGACGTGGTGCCATTCAGCAGATCGACCCCCGCAGCGCGCAGCGCGGCGGTGATGCGGTCATGCGCTTCGGCCTGATCGGGGGAGTAGGTGAGAGCGGTTTCTGTCATGGCCGGACACTATAGAGGGGGGCGGGCGGGTGCCAGCGAAAGACGCGCCCGGCATGAGGTGCCAGGCGCCGCCGCGGATCAGATCGTCTGATCGTAGTCCCCCACGCTGGGTTCGGTGCGGATCACTGCGTCAATATCGGCGAAAATGGCGCGCATTTCCGCGTCGCTTTCGCTGCTTTCGCAGACAACCACCAGATTGGGCGTGTTGGAGGACGCCCGCACCAATCCCCAGCTGCCGTTATCCAAGATCACGCGCGCGCCGTTGACCGTCACGACCTGAGCAATCTTGCGGCCCGCCAGCGGTTTGCCCGCCTCGTGATGTGCGACCAGCTTGGCCACCAGCCGCTCCAGCACGTCGTATTTTTCCAGATCGCTGCAATAGGGCGACATGGTGGGCGTGGCATAGGTGACGGGCAGCGCGCGGCGCAGGTCGGCCATGGATTTATCGGGATTGCGGTCCATCAGCTTGCAGATTTCGACCGCGACGCGCATCCCGCAATCATAGCCGCGCCCGATGGGTTCGGCCAAAAAGTAGTGGCCGGATTTCTCGAAACCCGCCAGCGCGCCTAGTTCCTTGACCCGGCGTTTCATGTGGCTGTGGCCGGTTTTCCAGTAATCGGCGCGTGCGCCATGCGCCTGCAATTCGGGGTCTGACGCAAAAAGGCCGGTGGATTTTACGTCAGCGACGAAGGTGCTGCCGGGGTGCAGCCGGGCAAAATCGCGGGCCATGATGACGCCCATCTTGTCGGCGAAAATCTCCTCGCCCTCGTTATCGACCACGCCGCAGCGGTCGCCGTCCCCATCAAAACCCAGCGCGAAATCGGCGCCGGAGGCGCGCACCGAATTTGCCATGTCGTGCAGCATTTCCATGGCCTCGGGGTTCGGGTTGTAATGGGGGAAGGTATAGTCCAGCTCGTTATGGGACGGGACCACCTCAACCCCCATCCGCGCGAACAACTCGGGCGCAAAGGCGGAGGCGGTGCCGTTGCCGGTGGCGCAGACCACCTTCAAGGGCCGCGTCATGCGGAAATCGCCGACCAGATCATCCAGATAGGCCTCGCGGACGCCCTCAACGAATTCATACGCGCCACCGGGGCTCGGCTGGCCGCGACCCTCCAGCACGATGGATTTCAGCTCGTTCATTTCATCGGGGCCATGGGTCAGGGGCCGCTCGAAGCCCATCTTGACGCCGGTCCAACCGTTGGGGTTGTGCGAGGCCGTGACCATTGCAACCGCAGGCGCATCCAGATGAAACTGCGCAAAATAGGCCATCGGGCTGAGCGCGGGACCGATATCCAGCACCTTGATTCCCGCCTGCATCAGGCCCAGCATCAGTGCGTTCTTGATCGTCAGCGAATAGTCGCGATAGTCGTTGCCGACCGCGATCACCGGATCAATTCCGCGCGCAATCATCTGGGTGCCCAGACCAAGGCCCAGTGCCGTCACGCCGGGCAGGTTGATTTCCTCGGGGTATTTCCAGCGGGCATCGTATTCACGAAATCCGGTGGGCGTGATCATCGGATCGCGCAGAAATTCCCATGTATTCGGCGTCACGGTGGGGGCAGGTTTGGTCACGGCGGATCTCACTTCATGCAATAACGTTGGATAATCCGGGCAGATGGCCTGCGCGGAATTGAAATAGAATTTCGCCCTGAGTGATGCCTGATAAGGCGGCTGATATCAATTCAAGATGACACCTGCTCCCGCAGGATCGAAGCGGTCAGCGATATCATCAGGTAAATTCCGGCGAAGACAAGAAATGCCAGAATGGTATTTTCGAACGCGCGCGGATAGCTGGCATCCTGCGACGCGACGGGATTGACGCTGACGGTCAGGTATCGGACCTGTTTGTTCGCCTCGCTGGCGGTCAGGCGCTGCGCCTCCAGCGCGGCTTGCAGGACCATGTCGGCGGTCAGCAGATCTGCCTGCGCCATCTGGATATCGGCGGTTTGCGAGGCGAGCGATGCGCTGCCTTCGGTGGCATCGGTCAGGCGCGCGCGCTGCTTGATCCGCTCAAGTTGCAGGATTTCGATTTCGCTGGTCAGCGCCTCAACCTTGGCGCGGTTGGGGCGGGCATTGTTCATCTGCGTGCTGAGCGCCAGTTGCTTTTCCTGCAACTGTAATTCAACATTGCCGATCAGCGCGCGTATATTCGCAATCTCGCCCTCGGGGTCCAGAACGGTGCCTTCCTGCATCGCGACCAGTTGGCGCTGCGCCTCGCGGCGTTCCTCTTTGGCCTCTGCAAGGCTGGCGGTCGAGGATTCAACGGCATCCTCGCGCTTGCGTTTCGACAGGTCATCAACCCGTTCCTCGGCATAGGTGATCAGCTTGCGCGAGAATTCGGCGCTGACTTCGGGGTCGGCGGTGGACACCTCCATCCGCAAAACGCCCTCGGTCGGATCATAGCCGATTTTCATGTATTTTTTATAAAGCTTGTACGCTTCTTCGTTGCTGGCATCGGGTTTCAGGCGTTGAATCGGATCGATCCACGGCTGGCTGAAGTGATCACGAAAGCCGACATCGCGGTCCAGCCGCAGCATGGCATCCTTGGACAGCAGGTATGACTGCGTCGCGATCGCGTCCTGACCGGTGGCAAACTGACTGGGAACCTTGAAGCCGCCCATGCCGCCACCGCCGCCGCCGTCGGCCGACAGGATCAGAAATTCGGACTTGGTCGAATACATCGGCGTCGCCACGGCGTAATAATAATAGCCCGCCAGCAATGTCGGCAGCATCACGAATGCGGCCAGCCGCGTCAGCAAAAGCAGCAGTTTGCGGCGGCGGCGCTTGCCGATGTCGCGCTGAATGCGCCTGATTTCCTCGCCGCGCCGGTCAGCCGGGCTTAGCTCGGTCGAGGGCAGGTGGGTTTGCGCCGGGACGGTTTGGGGCAACTGGATGCGGGAGCTCTCCACGTCGCGCCCCTTGGCGGGTACCAGATCGCCAATGTCGCCCTCGGTATCGTCGGTCGTGACCAACTCAAGGATCGAGGCGCGCTGAAACGGGTCGATTCCCTTGATGCGCAGCAGCCGCACGGCATCGAAATCCGATGTCGGGGCAAGCCCGTTCTTCTGCGCCACGCGCCGCGCCATGCGCAACTGGCGCCCTGTCAGCCCCTCCTTGCGGATATCGTCGATACTGTGCGACACGCCCTTCTGGCGCGCGCTGCTGATCTGGCCGCTGCGCGCTGTACCCTCCTGCGCATCCTCGGGCGCATCGGGCGCCTCATCCGGGGATTCCGCGGGTTGCGGGGCGTCCTGATGCGGGCCGGGCGTGCGGCGGATACGAAATTTTCTAGCCTTGGGTTTCGTAGTCATAAAGCTGTTTTGCCTCTTCCAAGGTGTCGAACATATAAAGCTGACCACCCATCAGCACGGCGGCGGAGGTCGCGAATTTTTCCAGTGTCGCAGGAGAATGAGACACAATGATGACGGTCGTCGTCTCCAGCCGTTCGTGCAGTATTTCGCCCGCCTTGCGATTGAATTCAACATCCGTCGAAGACGGCATCCCCTCGTCAATCAGATAGATGTCAAAGTCCAGCGCCAGCATCAAAGCGAAGGTAAAGCGCGATTTCATGCCGCTGCTATAGGTGCCCAGCGGCTGGTCGAAATATTCGCCCAGATTGCACATCCAGCGGCAGAACGCCTCGACATAGTCGGGATCAAGGCCGTAGAGCCGCGCGATATAGCGGCTGTTTTCCATCGCTGAAATTTTTGTAATGACCCCGCCCATGAAGCCCAAAGGAAAGCTGATGCGGCAGCTGCGCCGGATTTCGCCCTCGTCCGGTTTTTCCAGCCCGGCCATCATGTTGATCAACGTGGTCTTGCCCGTACCATTTGGCGCCAGGACACCCATCGAACGGCCCAGTTCCACCCGGAACGACACTTTGTCCAGGATGACTTTGCGCTGGGTGCCGGTCCAGAAAGACTTGCTGACATTGTCGAATTCGAGCATGCGCTCTCCGGGAAAAAACTGCTGTTTGGCGCGGTTGCAAACCGCGCCTGCGGCGGAAGGCCCTGCACCGTATTATGCGCGATTGGCCGCACTATAGACAGGGATTCAAGGCGAAATTATGCCAAAGCGGTAAATTAACCGTGTATGGCGGCGTGGTTTTTTCACGCAGGACTGGCACGGGCCGTCCCGGGGCCGGGTTGGCAATCCTTGGCGGGACGCCCTATCTGACCGTCATGGATGATCTGGCGTCCCGTATCAGTCGCTGCCGTTTATGTGCAGATCGCTTTGCCGCGACGGCGACCGCGCACCGCCCGCGCCCCGTGGCGTGGTTTGCCCCCGGCGCGCGTGTGCTGATTGCGGGGCAGGCGCCGGGCGCGCGGGTGCATGCGTCGGGCGTCCCGTTCGATGACGCCTCCGGCGACCGGCTGCGCGGCTGGCTGGGGCTGGAGGCCGAGGCGTTCTATGACCGCTCCCGCGTGGCGATCGTGCCGATGGCGTTCTGCTTTCCGGGCTATGATGCCAAGGGCAGCGACCTGCCGCCGCCCGCGATTTGCCGCCAGACGTGGCATGATGCGGTCATGGCTGATCTGTCGCAGGTCCGGCTGCGCGTGCTGGTCGGCGCGCATGCGCACCGGTATCATCTGGGGGCGCGCGGCAGTGTGACGCAGACCGTTGCGGGCTGGCGGGACCATGCGCCGGGGGTTTTCGCCTTGCCGCACCCGTCCTGGCGCAATACCGGATGGTTGAAGAAAAATCCGTGGTTCGAGGCGCAGGTTTTGCCCGCGCTGCGCGCCCAAGTTGCAAAGGTGATGCAGGATGGCTGAAACGGATCTGGACCGCACCCATACGGCGATGGAGGCCGGGGGCGGCGCCGCGCGTTTGGGATTTTACCACGCGCTGGCCGATGCGCAGCTGTTCCTGCTGCTGCTGGCCGAGCCGGAGGGCGACGACATCGCGCCGCAGACCTACGAGGTGGACGGCGTTGCGCATGCGCTGGCCTTCGATACCGAGGAGCGTCTGGCCGAATTCACCGGCGCCGCCGCGCCCTATGCGGCGCTGCCGGGGCGGGTGCTGGCCGGGATGCTGGCGGGGGCCGGTGTGGGGCTGGGGCTGAATTTGGGCGTTGCGCCGTCGTCCATCCTGCTGCCGCCCGAGGCGCTGACATGGCTGAACGACACGCTGGGGCAGGGCGGCGGCGCCGAGGCGGGCGCGCGCCCCGATGCGCTGACCGCGCCGGGCAATGTGCCGCAGGCGGTGCTGGCGGCGCTGGATGCCAAGCTGGCCCGCGCGGGCGGTCTGGCCAGCCATGCCTGCCTTGCCGGCTCGCGCTATGCGGGGGGCGAGACGGGGCATCTGCTGATCTTCATCGGTGCGGCGCTGGGCGCTGAGACGGCGCTGACCCGCGCGGTATCCGAGGCGCTGACATTCTCAGGCATCGAGGCCGGCACGCTGGATGTAGGCTTTGCCGAGGTGGGCAGCGCGCTGGCCCAGCGGATCGAACGGGTGGGCCTGCGGTTTGATCTGCCCGCGCCGGAGGCGCCGCAAACACTTGCGGCACCGGGATCGGATCCGTCCAAACCGCCCAAGCTGCGCTAAAGCGTTTTGCCGTTGACCTGAACCATCAGACAAAGGCGAGCCGCGCGCAACGTTGATACGTGGCGCGCGTTTCACGACAATCTGTGACGCAGGTTTTTCGCGAAGCGCTTTGGCTCAGTAGCCCAGATCGCGGTCGACCAGATGCAGCAGCGGCGCGCCCGCTTCGCTGCGGCGGATGTTGTCTGCGATGACTTGCGCGGCGGTCTCCTCGCGGGTGGTGGAGGCGATATGCGGCGTCACGGTCACAGCCGGATGCGCCCAGTAGGGATGCGCGGGCGGCAGCGGCTCGGTCCGGAACACGTCCAGCGTGGCATGGGCGATATGGCCTGCATCAAGTGCCGCCAGCAACGCATCGTCGTCAATCAGCGGGCCGCGTCCGGGGTTGATGATGACGGCGCCCTGCGGCAGCATCGCCAGACGGTCCGCGTTCATCAGATCCTCTGTCTCGGGCGTTTTGGGCAGCAGCAGCACCAGAATCTGCGCGGTATTCAGCGCATCGCGCAGGCCCGCGTCACCGTGCAGGCAGCGCACGCCCGGCACGTCCTTGGCCGACCGGCTCCACCCGGTGACGTCAAATCCCAGCGATACCAGCGCCTTGGCGCAGGCGCATCCCAGTGCGCCAAGGCCCAGAATGGTCACGGGGCGATCTTCGGCCAATGGCGGCACGTCCGTGCGCCAGATGCCGTCCTGTCCGTGAATATGCGCGTCCATGCCCAGATGGTGGCGCAGCACATGCCCGGCCACCCATTCCACCATGCCCTGCGTCAGGCCGTGATCGACCATGCGCGCCAGTGGCTGCGTCAACGTGGGGTTGTCCACCACATCCTCCACCCCGGCCCAAAGGTTCAGCACGGCCTTGCAGCGTGTGTAGGGGGTGAAATCCGTCACCGGTCCATTCGGCGCCAGCACGATGTAATCCACATCCTGCGGCGCGATGTCGGTGGACAAGGTGGCCTCCGCCAGCCCGGCGGCATCCAGCGCGCGCCTTAGCGGGGCCTCGTAATCGGGCCAGCGGTCGGGCTTGGCGGCGAAGAGAATGTTGACGGCCATCGGGTTACCTCGGTTTGTGGACATGCGCGCTTTGGACCATGCCGAAACCCAGCATCAGGATCAACATGGCCGAGCCGCCATAACTGACCAGCGGCAGCGGCACGCCCACAACCGGCGCAAGGCCCATCACCATCGACATGTTGACCGCGAAAAACAGGAAAAACGTCGCCGCAATGCCCAAGGTCAGCAAGGATGAAAACCGGTCGCGGTTGGTGATCGCGGTGCTGATGCAGAACACGATGATCAGCGCATAAAGCCCCAGCAGGGAAATCGCGCCGACAAAGCCGAATTCCTCGGCCAGGGTGGTGAAGATGAAATCGGTATGCTTTTCAGGCAGGAAATTCAGCCGCGATTGCGTGCCCTGCATGAACCCGCGCCCCGTCCAGCCGCCCGAGCCAAGCGCGATCTTGGATTGGGTAATGTGATACCCCGCGCCCAGCGGGTCCTGACTGGGATCCAGAAACGTATCGATCCGGCGGAACTGGTAGTTTGCCAGCAGTTGCCAATCGGTGCCGCGGCTTTGAAAAACCGTGGTCACCAGCCCGATTCCGGCCGCAATCACGGCGGCGAAATAGGCCCAGTGGACCCCGGCCAGAAACATGATGCCGCCCCCGGCCGTAATCAGCAGGATCGACGTGCCCAGATCGGGCTGAATCAGCACCAGATAGACGGGCAGCAGGATCAGGATGACCGGGATCATCACCCATAACGGGCGCGACGTTTTCTGCATCGGCAGCCAGTCGTAATAGGCCGCCAGCGCCATCACCAGCGTGATTTTCATCAACTCGGACGGTTGCAGCCGCATGAAGCCCAGATCAATCCAGCGCTGCGCGCCCATGCCCACCGTGCCGAATAATTCAACCGCGATCAGCAGCGCCAGCGAAATGACATAGGCCAGCCCGGCAATGTTGCGCCAGAACCAGATCGGCACCATCGCTACCGCCAGCATCAGGGCAAACCCGACGCCGTAGCGTTTCATCTGCGGGTCCATCCACGGCTCCACCGATCCGCCGGCCACGGAATACAGCATCAGGAACCCGACGCAGGCAACCGCCGACAGCAGCACCGCCAGCGGCCAGTTGACATACAGGATCTTGCGTAGGCCGGTCGGTACGCTTTTGACGGAATATTCAAGATAGCTCATGCGCGGTCGCTCAGTGGTTTCCCGTGATGGGGGCGGGCATTGCGCAGGTTTTCCTGCTGGGTGCGGATGCGGCCCCGGTCGGCGCTGGGATACGCCTCAAGCGGCGGATCGCCCTTGTAGAGCGCCTGAAGCGTGATGTCGCGCGCAATCGGCGCCGCGGTGGAGGCGCCGCCGCCGCCGTGTTCCACCACGACAGCGACGGCAACGCGCGGATTATGGGCCGGGGCATAATCGACAAACAGCGCGTGATCGCGCCGCTCCCACGGCAGATCCTCGTTGCGGCGCACGCCCTGGGCGCGTTCGGCGGCGGTGATGTTGCGCACCTGGCTGGTGCCGGTCTTGCCGGCCATCTCCATCCCCTCGGCGGTGATGCGGCTGCGGTAGGCGGTGCCGCGCTTGTTGTTTGATACGTCATACATGGCGCGGCGAATGCTGCGCAGATTGTTCTGGTTCAGGCCCAGATCCTCGCCATGGCCGGTGGGCGCCTCGACGCCGTCAACGGATTTGATCAGGCGCGGCGTGACCGCGCGTCCGGTGGCGATGCGCGCGGTCATCACGGCCAGTTGCAGCGGCGAGG
Organism: Roseovarius dicentrarchi; assembly: GCF_003316635.1. Lineage (GTDB taxonomy): Bacteria > Pseudomonadota > Alphaproteobacteria > Rhodobacterales > Rhodobacteraceae > Roseovarius > Roseovarius dicentrarchi. Next base: position 47,288 of record NZ_QNQP01000021.1, read on the forward strand.
TCAGCACAAAGCCTTGCCCGATGGACGAGTTCACGCTGTCGCCGATCACCCATTCGGCGCCGCGCGAGCTGCGTTTCCATTCCTTGGTGGGAATCAGCCCGTCGGCGACGCTGGTCATCGGCAGATCATACGCGATGCCAAGACCCAGACGCCGCGCCATTTCGCTGATTTTCTCGATGCCGACGCGCATGGCCATGTCATAGAAATATACATCGCAGCTTTCGCGCAGGGCGCGGTTCAGGTCGACATTGCCATGGCCGGCGCGTTTCCAGCAGTGAAACCGCCGGCCCGCAACCTCCAGATGGCCGGGGCAATAAACCGTATCATCGGTGACGGCCTGGCCCTCCTCCAGCGCGGCAAGCGCAGTGACCATCTTGAAGGTCGAGCCGGGGGGGTAGACGCCCTGCACCGCCTTGTTTGGCAGCGGGCGGTATTTGTTTTCCAGCAACGCATTGTAATCGGACACGGAAATGCCGCGCACGAACAGGTTACTGTCAAAGCCGGGGGTCGATACGGTGGCCAGAATATCGCCGTTTTCGCAGTCGATCACGACGGCGGCGGCGCTTTCGCCTTCCAGTCGGGCGTGGATGTAGGATTGCAGGTTGCTGTCGGTGGTAATCTGGATGTCCTTGCCTGCCACGCCTTCGCGGCGGTCCAGTTCGCGCATGACGCGGCCCGCGGCGTTCTGTTCGATCCGTTTTGTGCCGGCAGTGCCGCGCAGCATATCCTCGCGCTGGGCCTCCAGCCCGATCTTGCCGATCTGAAAGCGCGGGATCAGCAGCAGCTGGTCGGGCGCGTCGATCTTTTCCAGATCGTAGTCGCTGACCGGGCCGACATAGCCCAGCACATGCGCGTATTCCTGATCCATCGGATAACGCCGCGACAGGCCCACCTCGGGGCGCACGCCGGGCAGGGCGGGGGCGTTGACGGCAACGCGGCTCAGCTCCTCCCAACTGATGCGGTCGGCGATGGTGACGGGGTGAATGCGCGAGCGGCGCATTTCCTCGCGGGCGCGCTCCAGTTCTTCGGGGTCCAGCGCAATCAGCTGGCCAAGGCGCGCGATGGTATCCTCGACGTCGCCGGCCTCTTCGCGCTCCAGAATGATGCGGTAACTGGGCACGTTTTCCGCCACGACCAGCCCGTTGCGGTCAAAAATCTGGCCGCGCGCGGGCGGGATCAACCGGATCTTGATGCGGTTCTCCTCGGCCAGCAGGCGGAACTGGTCGGCCTGGTCCACCTGCAAATGCCGCATGCGCCATGCCAGCAGCCCCAGAAACCCGGCCTGCCCGGCGCCCAGTATCAGACCGCGCCGCGTAATGCGCCGCTGGCTAAGGGCCGTGTCGCGCTTGGGGCGTTTCATGTGCCAAACCTCCTGCTACCGGCGAGGGTTTCGCCCGGCTTTGCCTTGCGCACGCCGGTCAGCAGGGCCGACGCCGCAACGACCAAGGGATAACATAAGACCGTCATCGCCATTTGCATCAGGCTCAGGCCCAGCGGCGCCTGCGGCACCATCAAAATTGCCAGCGTCAGGCGATACCCGGCAATAATCGCCGCCACCACCATGGCCACCGTCAGCCATTCGGCACCAAATGCCCGGTCGCGCAGGCCGGGGCTGCGCGATTTCAACGCCTCGCAGCCCAGCACCACCAGCGCGGCCCACAGGCCGGGCGGGCGCTGAAACATCAGATCAGCCAGCAGCACAACGGCGGCAATCAGCAGCGCCGGCGCATAATCGGGGCGCCGCAGAACCCAGGCAAAGCTGAGCGCGGCAATCAGATCAGGCCCGGCCCAGCCACGCGGCAGGGTGCTGAGCGGCAGGATGCGCCAGAAAATGACAGTCAGGCAAAGCGCGGCGAAAACCGCGCGCATCGCCCACATTTTCAGGTGCGAGCGGTCATCCATCGGCGCCGCCCTCTGTCCTGGCCGGGGCCGGTGCGCCCAGCGGTGCCAGCAGGCTTTGCGGGCCGGACGGCAGCCCTTCGGGCAGGCCGGTCGGCTGGCTGGCCGGCGGCGCGATCAGGTTGCCGGGTGTGTCGATGCGGGGGCTGGCGTGGTCGCGCAACACGCGCAGGAACTCCAGGCGTTCGTAATCGGCGGCCAGCCGCAAACGCAGTCGCCCGCCGGGATCCAGTGCTACGCGGCCAACCAGCAGACCGGCGGGAAACACCCCACCATCGCCCGAGGTGATGACGCGGTCGCCGGGGCGCACCTTGCCCGCGTCCTCCAGAAAATCAATGGGGGGCGCGACGGTGTTGTCGCCCAGGATCAGCGCCCGCTGGCCCGAGGGCTGCACCGTGACCGGGATGCGGCTGGATGTGTCGGTCAGCAGGATCACGCGGGCCGAATTGTCGCCGACGCCGGAAATGCGCCCGACCAGCCCCAGCCCGTCCATCGCCGCCCAGCCATCGACGATGCCGTCCCGCGCGCCCACATTCAGCAGCACGGATTGGCGAAAGGGCGAGCCGCTGTCGGCGCTGACCACGCCGGTCACGTAGGTCAGGCGCGGGTCCAGCCGCACGTTGTTCAGGTCCAGCAGGCGGGCGTTTTCCTGCTCCAGCTGAAGCGCGGCTTCCTTCCACGATTGCATGCGCTGCAATTCGCGGCGCAGTTCCTGATTTTGCTGGTAGATGCGCTGGTAGCTTTGAAAATCACGAAAGATGTTCACGGTGCCCGTCACCGGCGCCATCGCCCAATCAAGGTTCGGCACCACCTTGTCGACCACGGCGGCGCGGAATCGCTCTACCCGCGGGCTGTCGATTCGCCACAGCAGGAACAGCCCCAGAAGGCAGACGATCAGGACACCCAGCAAAAGCCGCTTGAGCGGGCCTGCGTAATCCTCGGTCTGTTTGCGATCCTTCGCCAAAATGGACGTCCCTCGGGCAGGATTAATGACGCGGCCACCATAGCGGGGCAGGGCGCGCGGCGCATGTCACATTCGCGCGCGTGTGGCGATCCGCCTGAAGCGTTTCGCGAAAGCCCTGAAACACAGATTTTCGCAAAACGCTTTAGCTGTCGTAATCTATCGCGTGGCGCAACTGTTTTTCAAACTCCAGCGCCTTTCCGGTGCCAAGCGCCACGCAGTTCAGGCACTCGTCCGCGATGCTGACGGCCAGCCCGGTCTGTTCGCGCAGGGCCAGATCCAGATCGCCCAGCAATGCGCCGCCGCCGGTCAGCATCACGCCGCGATCCACGATATCGGCGGCCAGATCGGGCGGTGTCGCCTCAAGCGCGGTCATCACGGCCTCGCAGATCTGCTGGACCGGCTCGGACAATGCCTCGGCAATTTGCGCCTGGCTGATTTCGATTTCCTTCGGCACACCGTTCAGCAGGTCGCGGCCACGGATCTTCATCGTCTCGCCGCGCCCGTCATCGGGCATGCGGGCGGTGCCGATGCTGGTCTTGACCCGCTCGGCCGTGGAATCGCCGATCAGCAGATTCTGCTGTCGGCGCAGATAGTTGATGATCGCCTCGTCCATGCGGTCGCCGCCGACGCGCACCGACCGGGCATAGACGATATCGCCAAGGCTGAGCACCGCAACTTCGGTCGTGCCGCCGCCGATATCCACCACCATGTTGCCGGTGGGGTCGGTGATCGGCATGCCCGCGCCGATGGCCGCCGCGATCGGTTCCGCAATCAGGCCCGCGCGGCGCGCGCCGGCACTCAGCACGGACTGGCGAATCGCGCGTTTTTCAACCGGGGTCGCGCCGTGGGGAACGCAGACGATGATCTTGGGCTTGGAGAATGTGGTGCGTTTGTGAACCTTGCGGATGAAATGCTTGATCATCGCCTCGGCGGTATCGAAATCGGCAATCACGCCCTCGCGCATCGGGCGGATCGCCTCGATGCTGCCGGGGGTGCGGCCCAGCATCAGCTTGGCATCCTCGCCCACGGCCAGCACTTTGCGCACACCGTCCTTGACGTGGTAGGCAACGACGGATGGCTCCGACAGGATGATGCCACGGCCCTTGACGTAGACCAGCGTATTGGCTGTTCCTAGGTCAATAGCCATGTCCGAGGTGAACATCCCCGGAATTCTGCTCAATATGGACATGTAGGGCGGTGTCCTGTCTTTGGGTGCAAAAGGATGCCGGCGAGTCTGGTCCGCTGGTAGGCGCCCTTATAGAGACGCGCCCCATTCGGTTAAAGGGGCTGTTTTGGCGATGTAAGCATCAAATCGCCGGTTTGCGCGCCATTTTGAAAGGGGCCGGCCGGCGGACCTTGCGCAGGCTTGATGCGTTGTAGCGCTATCTGCGCGGCTTGCCCCGCGCATAATGAAAGGGACACGTCATGGTGATCGTTGCCGGGCTGATCGTGGCATTCGTGCTGGTGCTGATCTTTTCGGATCGCAAGACGCGCAACTGCCGCTGGCGCGAGGATCGCACGCTGGACGTGGGCGAGGGGCGGGCCTACCGCTGCATGGCATGCGGCGCGCTGGACAGTACCGTGACGGGCAAGCCGCCGAAGGATTGCAAGGCGGGCGGCAAATCGGTTTAGTAACGCAGACCGGCAACCACCCAACTGAGGCCCAGATGACCGAACCCGATGATGCGGCCGCCCGGCGCGCCGTGCCGCCCGTAATCTGCTACCCCAACGATACACTGCCGCAGCCTGATCTGCCGCTATACGCGGCGGCGCGGGCGGGTGCGGCCAAGGTGGCCGAAGTGCTGGTGCCGCCCCGCGATGCAGCCACGTTTCGCGCGCCGGCCGGGCACTTCTTTCGCATCACATCGGTGGACGGGCCGCAGGTGGGCGATCTGAACCTGTGGAACGCCAATGACCTGACCGAGCGGTTTTATTCGGGCAAGACGCGCGCGCTCCACGGCACCCATATTGGCGTGGGCGAGCGGATGTGGTCCAGCCTACCATCCTTGCGCCCCATGGCGACGATTACCGCCGATAGCCTGGGCTGGTACGGCATCGACGGGTTCGGCGGGGCGGTGCATGACGTGATCGGCACGCGCTGCGACCCTTACACCGGCAATCTGCTTGCGGGCGGGCAGTACCACCATTGCTGCCATTCCAACCTGACACGCGCGCTGGCCGATGAGGCGGGCCTGCCGCTGCATGAGGCCGAACCCCACGTGCATGACGTGCTGAATGTGTTCATGTGTACCGGGTTTACCCGGAATACCGGCCAGTATTTCATGAAGGCCAGCCCGGTACGCCTCGGCGATTACCTGGAGTTTTTCGCCGAAATCGACCTGCTGGGCGCGCTGTCGGCCTGTCCCGGCGGGGACTGTTCGGCTCAGCATTCCAGCGATGTGGCGGCGTGTTATCCGCTGCTGATCGAGGTGTTCGCCCCCGCCGCCGGCGCGCTGGAGGGCTGGCACAGCCCGGCGCGCAATGGCTATGACCGCAGCCACGGGCGCGGCGCATGATCGGCTATGCGCCCGGCGCCGATGTCGGCCCGCTGGAGGAATGGCCGCTGGATAATCCGGCCAGCGATTATGTGATCCGGCGTGGCACGCCGCGCACCTATGGTCGCATTGATGCAGGCGGGCCGGGGCATCCCACCCGGTTCGGGATCTGGCGCTGCACCCCCGGCGCGTTCGACTGCACCGAGCAGGGGGACGAGTTGATGACCATCCTAGCCGGGCGGTGCCGCCTGACCGATCATGCCAGCGGGACCGTGCGCGACCTCAGCGCAGGCGACAGCCTGTTCGTGCGGGATGGCAGCCGTGTCACCTGGGACGTATCCGAGGAGGTGACGAAGGTGTTTTTCGGGCAGAAGCCCGGAGGGTACTGACCGCGCGCGGCTGATCTTGGCCCGCACGCTTGGACGTTGTGCAATGGTTGTTGCGCTGCCGGCGCGGTCATCACCGGCAGCGCATTTTCAGATCACGCTTCGGGCATTGCCGCGATGATGATCACCTCGACGCGGTATTCCGGCTTGGCCACTGACACCTCGCCGCAAGAGCGCACGGGCGCGCAGCCTTCGGGCACCCAGGCATCCCAGACTTCGTTGAAGGCGTCATAATCGGCCATGTCGGTCAGCCAGATGGTTGCCTGCAACAGGTGGCTTTTGTCTGTGCCGGCTTCTGCCAGCAGCGCGTCAATACGCGCGAGGCAGCTGGCGGTCTGCTCGGCAGGTGTTGCGCCCTCGCCAACCTGACCGGTCAGATAGACGGTGTCATTGTGGCGCAGCACGGGGCTGGAGCGTTTGGTTGTGCGGATACGTTCGATAGCCATTTCGTTTTTCTTTCAGTTATTTAAGGCGTTTCACGAAAGCCCTGAATCACAGGGTTTCGTGAAACGCGCGCGACATGCCAGCGTTGCACGCGCCGCGCCTCTCTCTGATGTCTCAGGTTAAAGGTGAAACGCTTTAGCGGCAGGCATCCGGGATGGTTTCCTGCATTTGCTGGATTAACCTGTCAAGCTACAGGGCCGGCATGCAGGGCGCAAGGGCGATGCCCTGCCGCAAACATGCCAGCGACAGCTGCGGTAACCGCACAAGAAAAAAGCCCCGGATCGCTCCGGGGCTTTTGCTGTGTTTTCAAGGCTGCCTGCGCTTAGTGCGCGTGGCTCTTGTCCCAGTCTTCGCGCTTGGGCAGCTGCTCGAACGTGTGCTCGGGCGGCGGGCTGGGCAGGGTCCATTCCAGCGTGTCCGCATACTCGTTCCACGGGTTCGCCTGCGGCGATGCCTTGCCGCGCAGCAGCGACCAGACGATCACGCCGAAGAAGAACACGAAGCTGGCAAAAGACAGGAACGCACCCATGGACGACCACCAGTTCCAGGTCGCGAACGCCTCGGGGTAGTCGATGTAGCGGCGCGGCATGCCCTGGCGGCCCAGGAAGTGCTGCGGGAAGAACGTCAGGTTGGCCCCGATGAACATCGCGTAGAAGTGCAGCTTGCCCGCCCATTCGGGATACATCTTGCCGGTCATCTTGGGGAAGTAGAAGTAGATCCCCGCAAAGATGGCAAACACGGCGCCCAGGCTCATCACGTAGTGGAAATGCGCCACGACATAGTAGGTGTCGTGATAGGCCCGGTCGATGCCCGCCTGCGACAGAACCACGCCGGTCACACCGCCCACGGTGAACAGGAACAGGAAGCCGAACGCCCACAGCATCGGCGTCTTGAACTCGATCGAGCCGCCCCACATCGTCGCGATCCAGCTGAACACCTTCACCCCGGTCGGAACCGCGATGACCATGGTTGCCAGCATGAAGTAGGATTGCTGCGTCAGCGACATACCCACGGTGTACATGTGGTGCGCCCAGACGACAAAGCCCAGCGCGCCGATGGCGATCAGCGCCCAGACCATGGGCAGGTAGCCAAAGATGGGCTTGCGGCTGAACGTGGCGATGACGTGGCTGATGATGCCGAAACCGGGCAGGATGATGATGTACACTTCCGGGTGGCCAAAGAACCACAGGATGTGCTGGTAGAGGATCGGATCGCCCCCGCCGGCCGGATCAAAGAAGGTCGTGCCAAAGTTGCGGTCGGTCAGCAGCATGGTGATCGCGCCCGCCAGAACCGGCAGCGCCAGCAGAATCATCCACGCGGTGACAAAGATCGACCATGCAAACAGCGGCACCTTGAACAGGGTCATGCCCGGCGCGCGCATGTTCAGGAAGGTGGTGATCATGTTGATCGCCCCCAGAATCGAGCTGGCGCCCGACACGTGAACGGCGAAAATCGCAAGGTCGGTTGAAATACCCGTCTCGGACGTGGACAGCGGCGGATACAGCACCCAGCCGATGCCCGACCCGGCCTGACCGTTACCGCCCGGCGCCAGCAAGGATGCAACGCCCAGCAGTGTACCGGCCACGAACAGCCAGTAGGACAGGTTGTTCATCCGCGGGAATGCCATGTCCGGCGCGCCGATCTGAAGCGGCATGAAATAGTTGCCGAAACCGCCGAACAGGGCAGGAATCACGACAAAGAACATCATCAGGACGCCGTGATATGTGATCATCACGTTCCAAAGATGCCCGTTGGGTGTGCAGGTGGCGGCGCTGTCTGCGATGAAACGTGCGCCCTCAAGGCACATGTACTGAACGCCCGGCTCCATCAGCTCAAGCCGCATGTAGACGGTGAACAGGACCGATATCAGGCCGACGAAGGCCGATGTGATCAGGTATAGAATACCGATATCTTTGTGGTTCGTGGACATGAACCACCGGGTAAAGAACCCTCGTTCGTCGTGGTGGTCATGGCCATGAATGGCTGCATCTGCCATTGGGCGCCTCCTGCTGGTATGGGTTCATGCGCCTGTCACAGGGATTTTGCGCGCGCATGAGGTGTCTAATACTGCGTTTTAGTCTGCCAGACCTTAACGGGCAATGTCAGAGTTTGATCTGCGTCAAATAAAATTGTCGCACCCTCTTGCGGCAGGCGGGCCCGATACCGGGACCACGCGGGGCGTGCGGCCGGGGCGAAATAAAAATTGCGCCGCTGCGGAACTGATTGCGCCGGCGCGGTGTTGAGGCCCCGAACGACGCACCGGCGATACACGACACAAAGGGCGTTTTTTATAAAACTGGAGGATTACATGACCAACTTTCGTAAACTGATCGCTGCAACCGCCATTATGACCGCAAGCACCCTGATGTCCACGGCCGCATTTGCCGACATCAACGAGATGACATGCGCAGACTTCAACGCCATGGACGAAAACGGCCAGATGGAAGCCGCCATGGAATACGGCCGCGAAGGCCAGCGCCGCGCAGGCATGGGTGCCGACGCAACCGGCTCCGGCGTCGGAACCGAGCAGGCCGACAGCCAGAACGTCGAGCTGGAGGCTGACACCGGCAAGCAAGGCCAGGAAAACATGGCGCGCGGTGTCGACGTGCGCAACGCGATGATCGAGCATTGCAAGGACGGCGGTGACAGCCGTGTCATGGATACACCCAGCCCCGCTCAGCGCTAAGTTCGCGCAGGGCTAAGCGCCCGAAAGCGTCCTCAAGCCCGGCTGCCTCTGCATTTGTCCCTTCCTCGCATGGGTAGCCGGTCTGGCGCTATCGCCCGCAATCCTGTAGATCAGGGTTGCGGGCTTTTGTTTTGGCCGGGTCGTTTTGGCGTTCATGATGCGCGTACAAGGCTTATTCGAGGGCGCCGAACACCTCGTCAAACCGGCGGCGCAGCGCAACATCCACATCGTGCATCGATACGGGCAGACCCAGATCGACCAGGCTGGTCACCCCATGTTCGGCAATGCCGCAGGGCACGATGCCGCTGAAATGCTCAAGATCCGGTTCAACATTGATTGAAATGCCGTGGAAACTGATCCATTTGCGCAGGCGGATGCCGATCGCGGCAATCTTTTCCTCGGGCGGCAGGCCGGCGGGGGTCAGCGGCTTGTCATGACGAGCGACCCAAACGCCGACGCGGCCCTCGCGCAGCTCGCCCGTGACGTTGAATTCGTCCAGTACGGCAATCACCCACGCCTCCAGCTGCGCGACGAACTTGCGCACGTCGCGCCCGCGGCGCCCCACGTCCAGCATCACGTAAACCACGCGCTGGCCTGGCCCGTGATAGGTGTATTGCCCGCCGCGCCGCGCCTCGTGCACCTCGAACCTGTGCGGATCGGTCAGATCCTCTGGCCGTGCCGAGGTGCCGGCGGTGTAAAGCGGCGGATGTTCGAGCAGCCAGATCAGCTCGGGTGCGTCGCCGGATAAAATTGCGGCAACGCGGGCCTCCATCGCGGCCAGCGCCTGAGTATAGCCGGTCAGGCCGGGCGTTATCTTCCATTCTACCATGCGCCGGTGAATACACCGCCCGGCCAGCAGGGGGAAGCGGGCCCGCACTGCGCCACGCAGATTGCCTGATTTTCTCCTTCACAAACGCTGCACAAGGCGCTAAACGCCGATGCATACCATGACAGTGCGGTCGTGGCGGAATGGTAGACGCGCAGCGTTGAGGTCGCTGTGGGGTTAAACCCGTGGAAGTTCGAGTCTTCTCGACCGCACCAAATCCTAGTAAAATCAAGGGCTTGCTCTCCCAACTGTAAGGGAGATAAAGACCCGTGACCCGTACACTTCCCAAAGGAATCTTTAAGCGCGGCGACGTTTACGCCGTGAGATTCTCTGTGCCGACTGAGCTTCAAGCTGTGGTCGGAAAGAAAGAGATCATCCGCTCTCTCGGAACGAAAGACTTGGGTGAAGCCCTAGGCAAACGCAGAGAGGTCCTAGAGCAGATCAGGGCTTCCCTGTTCTCAGACTTTGAGGAACCCGTCGCACCCAAGCCTTCCACCACGCACCATCGCGGTCCGCGCATGGGCACTACCGTCCGAGAGACAGCCCACCGTTGGCTGAGCGAGAGCGACGGGATCAACAATTCGACCCGTGCCAGATATCGCAGCATCCTTGCGAGGTTCGAGGAATACTCTGGCAACTGTGAGGTCACCAAGATTAACCGTGAGTTGGCCTTGGGCTTCATGGATCATTTGAAATCCACACCCTCGCCAAAGACCGGGCAGCTTCTTTCGCATCGTAGCCTGTCCATCCATCAAATCTGTCTGGCGTCCTACTGGCGTGTCTTGGAACACTGGGGCCTTGTCGATGGTGACATGAAGAACCCCTTCTCGTCGCTGCTGCGCCGCTTGGCAGGACAGAGGAGGAAGGTTGATCCGAGGAAGAAAAACCTCAGACCCGTAACCCGTAGCGAGGCAGAGGCGTTGTTGTCGTACATAGCCAACAATGATCGCCTCAAGTATCAGCGAGAAATGTACGTGACAGTGAGGTTGCTCTGGGTGACCGCGTGTCGCCTCGGGGAAATCGCCGGGTTGGCCCTGACCGACATAGACGACCAAGGCGACCATATCCGATTGAAGATCACCGGGGCCAAGACGGATGCCGGGAACCGAACAGTTATGATCGTGGGGCCAGAGGACTGCGAGTTGCTCAGAGAGGCCATGAAACGCGCTGTAGTGGCCGAGCCTGTCTGTCCAGAGAACAAGGGCCTGTTATTTTCTCGGTTGCTCAGGGGTGGCTACGACCGGACCACAGGGCATTACCTCGGGAAGGCCTTGGAGAAGGCGCGTAAGACGCTGGCTATGAATGCCGACGAATGGGACATGCACTCTTTCAGGCGTACCGGGGTTTCGGCGCTGGTTAACGGAGGGGTAGCCAAAGAAGCGCGGAACCTTGCGGTGGGCCACTCGAACAAGGACGATATTGGCATGTCCGTTTATGCCAAGCGGGGCAATCTGAGCGAGGTCATTAAGTCGACTTTTGAGGCGATGTACAAGGAACTCGGTGGTGGGCTTTAGGCCTACCCCCAATTCACTGACCCTAACGACAGTCCCACCTCTCGGAGAACGCGGGGTGCGATTGTCCTTACTCGCAGTGAACCCTAGGAAAACAATAGGTTAGCCGTGGTGGCGTTAGGGTGCTGTACGGGTCTGGGATGAAAAAACTCTCTTCCCTTGAAGCGGAGAGGTGTACTCGTTCGGCACTCAGCGTCACACTCGAGGTTTCCCCCTATGTCAATCATGGTTGCCTGCTGGCTACATACCACCTCGGAGATTTTCTGTGTCGAGGTAGGGCGTCAGACGAGAAGACACCGGGGGGGCTCATATCTCTCTGTGAGCAAGGCGACCCCCACACGGGGGGAAGCGCGGGAAGGCTCACGTATATATATGGACACAGACCGTTGACCCAAAATGAGCCGGGGGTACACCTCGGGCATCGCTGAGGTCATTTCAGGGCCAACGCCCAGATGGTGGAGTTTGCAAAGTTGCATGCTGTGGTCGGCCTTTTGAAAGTGCCCGGCCCAAACCGCACATTACACCATATCGCGCAATGCTGCGCTCGCAGCCCACTTTGCGGTAATTCACTGCCTACGCAAATTGTGCTGCAACCGCCTTTGAGAGCATTTATCAGCTAAAGGCTAAACCCATAGAAAAGAAAGGGCTATCTACGGAGCTGCGTCCACGCAGGACGCCGCGGATTTCGTAGAGGAATGCCCAAACCAGAAACGCGAACTTTCACGCGGCGCCTGCCCACCTGCCGCCCGTTCAGTTTAACCACCACATCCATGAAATGGTTTCCTTTGTAGGCGCTACTTTCTGTGTTTCGGAAACCTGTCCCTGCTACGTGACCCAAATCGTTTACTGATTCAGCCTCTGCGCCGTCATTGCGAACCGTCCATGAGACTTGGCAGCCTTCAGGAAGTTTTTCCGGCTCCGCAATAGCAAATGAGAGTTCACATCCTCTTGGGATCGGTCCGATTTCATTGAACCCGCTCCACCGCCGACTTCCAGCTGTTGCAGCGACGGTGACATCGGGGTCGCAGCGATACATCGAAATGGCGCTACTTGCCACTCTGGTACTTTCGGATTTCGTTTGATCTTCTTCCGGGAAGGGGAAGAAGTGGCGGAACGCCTCTGACCAAATATCCGCACTTTCGTACTCGTCTGTTGCGTCGAGAGCCCGATCAGCGATGCCTAGGAAATTTTCTAATTCTGCCTTTAGGGCCTCAAAGTCATCTTCGGAGAGGCGGTTAAGATTTTCTTCCTCTTTTGCCGGATTTCTAACAATACTCGACTTGTTCAAACGATCTAGGATATTTTTAATCACGATGCACAAGAATTCATCATCGCCAGATAAGTTGGCTGTATCTGTTGCACCCAACGTCCTAGCAACAAGCACCGTAAGGAGGATAGAAGACGGTCGAGACGCCGCTTCAAAATTTAGAGCCGCCCACATCTTTAAGTATCGTGTTAGACGTCTGGCCCTGTCGCGTTCACTTCCGTCATACTGATCCTTCCACCAAACATAGATAGCTTTCGGGTCACTGTTTTCCCATTCGCCATCTTCAGTCGCCAGCTCGCGTGCATCGGCTTCGCGATCTAAATGATAGCTTGGAACATCGATGTGAAAGTCATCAGTGAAACGAATTCTATTGCAGCGCACCTTTGGCGCAGTCACCTCGGAGGCATTGTTGATTGTCATTGAGAACTGACCCGGCACCAGCAGAAATTGTCATTGAGAATTGACCCATGTGCAACCTTGCCGCGGCTTGAATCAGCTGGGGGCGCATGGAGTGATAGACATGGGATTTTTGAG
>NZ_QNQP01000022.1 GCF_003316635.1 Roseovarius dicentrarchi
GCGATGACCAACCGTACCCAAGGCCCCCGGAGCTGTCCGGGAATTACCGAAATCCCTGTCCGGGATTTACCGAAACGCGTGTCCGGGAATTACTGAAATCCGTGTCCGGGAATTAGCGAAACCCGCAGACGGCAAGTGGTATCCGCTCTGGCTGCTGCGGGAGGCGAGCCTCGCTAAGAACGATCAGGAGATAGCGAAAACGCTTTGGGACCGGATGCTTGAGCGGATGGCATCCAAGCCAACAGGGTAAGAGAACTGATGAGCATACACGAAGAAACCGAAGCCGATACCCGCGCCGAGCGCATAGACCCCGTCCTTGCGGCGGCAGGCTGGGGGCAGGATGGTTCTAAGGTTCGACGTGAGGTCATCTGTCCAGGACGCATCCAGTCAGGCGGCAGGCGCGGCAAGGGTCTCTCCTGCGACTATGTACTTGAGTATCGCGGCCACAAGCTGGCGACGCTGGAGGCCAAGCGAGCGGGTCTCAGCCACCGGGAAGGCGTAGGTCAGACCAAAGACTACGCCCAGCGCCTCGGGTCCCGCTTTGCGTTCGCCTCAAACGGCCTCAAGTGGTTCCAGTGCGACATGGAGACAGGCGCTGAGAAAGATGACCTGTCTCTCCCCTTCCCATCACCAGATGATCTCTGGGATCGTACCTTCGGAGACCACAACGAGTGGCGTCTCCGCTTCGGAGAAGTCCCCTTTGAGACAGACGGTGGCAAGTGGGAGCCTCGCTACTACCAGCACAAGGCCATCATGGCGACGCTGGAGGCCATCGCTCAGGGACGGGACCGCATTCTCCTGACGCTTGCCACGGGCACAGGCAAGACCTCCATCGCCTTCCAGATTGCTTGGAAGCTGTTCCATGCGAAGTGGAGCCTCGAGCGGGAACCTGTGCGACGTCCCCACATCCTTTTTCTAGCTGACCGCAACATCCTCGCAGATCAGGCTTACAATGCCTTCTCCGCGTTCGATCCAACCGCTGTGACACGGATTGACCCAGCGACCCTCCGCAAGCGTGGAGGGAAACCCCCAAAAAACGCCAGCGTCTTCTTCACGATCTTCCAGACGTTCATGACCGGTGAGGGCGAGGCAACGTACGAAGGCTACCCGCAGGACTTCTTCGACTTCATCGTGATCGACGAGTGCCACCGAGGTGGAGCGCAAGATGAGAGCCAATGGCGGGGCATTCTCAACCACTTCTCCCCAGCAGTGCAGCTTGGACTGACCGCCACGCCAAAGCGCAAGCACAACGCCGACACCTATGGTTACTTTGGTGAGCCGGTCTACGAATACGCCCTCAAAGACGGTATCGAAGACGGCTTTCTCACCCCGTTCAAGGTGCGCCAGATGGCCAGTACCATCGACGAGTACGTCTACGACCCCGTGGATGAGGTGATCAAAGGGGAGGTAGAAGCAGGACAGACGTTCACCGAGGGGGACTTCAACCGCGTCATCGAGATACCGGAACGTGAGAAGAGCCGGGTCGAAGAGTTCATGTCCCAGATCGACCAGAGACAGAAGACGCTGGTATTCTGCGCAACACAACGACACGCAGCTCTTGTCCGAGAACTGATCAACCAAGTGAAGACGAGCGACGATCCGAACTACTGCCACAGGGTGACTGCCGACGACGGGAAGATCGGAGAGCAGCACCTCCGTAACTTCCAAGACAACGACAAGACCATCCCAACGGTCCTGACAACGTCGCAAAAGCTGTCTACCGGGGTCGATGCAAGGAATGTCCGCCACATCGTCCTAATGCGCCCCATTCGCTCCATGATCGAGTTCAAGCAGATCATCGGGCGAGGAACGCGGGTCTATGACGGGAAGGACTTCTTTACCGTCTGGGACTTCGTGAAGGCGCATGAGAACTTCGCTGATCCCGAATGGGATGGTCCCCCGCTGCCACCTGATGGACCACCACCGGATCGCAAAAAGAAAGACGAAGACGCAACCGACGATGATACTTCAGAAAAGGATGGTGACGATGACACCGGGGACAACTCCGGTGACACCTCGGACGATCCTCAAGAGAAACTCGTGGTGAAGCTGGCAGACGGCAAAGTGCGGCACATCCAGTACGTCAGGGCCACTTCCTACTGGGGTCCAGACGGGAAACCCATGTCAGCACGGGAGTTCCTCGAGCGGCTCTTCGGAGACCTCTCAAACATGGTGACCGATGAGGATGAACTACGAACCATCTGGAGCGACCCTGACAATCGTGAGCATTTCCTGACGCAGCTTGAGGAACATGGATACGATCAGGACCGGTTGGAGGACATTCGTCAACTCGTGGATGCTGCTGACAGCGATCTCTTCGACGTGCTGGCCTATGTCATGTACGCAAGCGACCCGAAGACGAGAACGGATCGTGCCGATAAGGTCAGGGAGGAGGGACTAAGCGACTTTCAAGAGGAAATGCGCGACCTTCTGAAGGGTATCCTCAAGGCCTACGAAGAGAACGGCGAGAGCGAACTGCGGACTAAGAAACTCGGACAGTACCTGACGGCTCGATATGGCAGCGTGAGTGAGAGCAAGACGAAGTTGGGCGAATTGAGTGCAGTGAAGGAAGCATTTCGAGCGGTGCAAAGAGGGCTATACCGCTCGTGAAACTGCAGTGGAAACGGTGGGGGCCTGGGGTGTGTCCCGGCTCGTTTTGGGCGCGATATCTCTGGAGCTTTATATGCGTCAGCCTTTCCGCCCTTCCCCCCGTCCGGGGTCGCGCGGCCCCCAAAGAATTATGGGGGTGGCCGGGGGAGTACTTGAGCAGCCCTACAGATAACCAAAAAGAAACCTCTCCTTATGTCTCATTTTTAACAAATGTCTTCAGGTTGTAGCTGACATTGCTGCCCTGATAATAACCACGCGACTTCAACTCGCCGGCGGTGACTTCGTTATCGCCGATGTTGAACAACAACAGCGCCTGAACGGCGTTGATATCCAGAACGCCGACACGTTCAAATTCATCCTTGATGACGTCCAGAAGCAACCGGTGCAGCCGTTCGACCAGCGCCAACGCGTCAAGATATCCGGACATAAATCCAAGATCAGTGCCGGGTGGCGCCATTGGGTTGTGCATGCTCATTTCCATCTCCGTACAAAACCTGTTCGGAAGGAAACTGACCCAAATTGCCGAATAATCGGTTAAATAAAGCGCGCAAATCGCACTTATCCTGTAAAATGCGATCTAGTTTCGATTGTCAGGCCGTGTCCGGGGTGGCTGCGATATCGCCGATCATGGCGCGATACTGCTCGGGCGCGGGCACCTGGCCACTGACCCACTGGTACAGGTCCTGATCGTTTTCCTCCAGCAAGGCATCATAGATATCCAGATCGGCATCGCTGAGCCCGTCCAGACGGGCAGCGGCATAGCGCGACATCAGAATGTCCATCTCGCGGATACCGCGCCGCATCGAGCGCATGGTCAGGCGGCGCAGGCGGGTGTCACGCGGCTCCGGCATCGTCATCCCTCAGTATTTCGTGCAGTTCTTCCTGAACACGGGCCAGCCGCTCGGATGCGAGCCGCATCTGTTCGGAAATATCGCGGATTTCGTCCATCAGCTGCCGACCACCACGAACGTAGGAATTGGCAATACCCGGATCACCCGGCCCATCCCCTTCGCCGGTGAGCAACCATAGAAGCGACACGTTCAGCAGCCCCGCCAGCATCGACAGGCGCATGGCACGCGGATCGCGCACATCGTTTTCCCAGTCGTCCATCGTCTTTTTCTTGACGCCCAGACGCTTGGCCAGTTCGGCCTGCGTCATTCCGGCCAGTTCGCGCGCGCCGGCCAGACGATCGCCGAACGTCGTAGCCTCGGGGTCAAACCATTCGTCCGGTGTATCAACACTCATAATGACGGTCCTTTGTTTGAACGTGCTTGAACCACGCCTTTGCGCAACCTAGAACACTCTGGTCCAGATTTCAAACCGGAGCCTTGCCATGACCACGCTGTCAAAGACATTGTCGCGCGTCAAACCGTCGCCCACCATCGCCGTCAGCACCATGGCCCGCGAGCTGAAAGAGGCCGGCCGCGACGTGATCGGCCTGGGCGCGGGCGAGCCGGATTTCGACACGCCCGAAAACATCCGCGAGGCCGCGAAACGCGCCATTGACGCCGGGAAAACGCGCTACACCGCCCCCGATGGCATTCCCGAGCTGAAGCAGGCCATCTGCGCCAAATTCAAGCGTGACAACAATCTGGACTACAAGCCTGCCCAGGTCAGCGTCGGCACCGGCGGCAAGCAGATCCTTTACAATGCCTTCATGGCGACGCTGAACCCCGGCGACGAGGTGGTGATTCCGGCGCCCTATTGGGTCAGCTACCCTGACATGGTCCTGCTGGCGGGCGGCGAGCCTGTGTTCGTCGAGGCGGGCATGGACACCGGATATAAAATCACCGGTGCGCAGCTTGAGGCGGCGATCACGCCGAAAACCAAGTGGTTCATCTTCAACTCCCCCTCCAACCCGACCGGCGCGGGCTATACCTGGGACGAATTGAAGGCGCTGACCGACGTGCTGCTGCGCCATCCGCATGTGATGATCATGACGGATGACATGTATGAACATCTGGTCTTCGGCGATTTCAAATTCTGCACCCCCGCCGAGGTGGAGCCGCAGCTGTATGACCGCACGCTGACCTGCAATGGCGTGTCCAAGGCCTATGCCATGACCGGCTGGCGCATAGGCTATGCCGCCGGGCCCGAGCAGATCATCACCGCCATGCGCCTGATCCAGAGCCAAAGCACCTCGAACCCCTGTTCGATCAGCCAGTGGGCGGCTGTCGAGGCGCTGAACGGCACGCAGGATTTCATCCCCAAGCATAACGGGATTTTCCAGCGCCGCCGCGATCTGGTGGTGTCCATGCTGAACGATGCCGAAGGCATTGAATGCCCGGTGCCGGAAGGCGCGTTTTACGTCTATCCTTCGATCAAGGGATGCATCGGCAAGGCAACTCCGGGCGGCACGAAAATCACCGATGACGAAACATTCGCGACCGCCCTGCTGGAGGATACCGGCGTGGCTGTCGTCTTTGGCGCCGCGTTCGGGCTGTCGCCTTATTTCCGCGTCAGCTATGCCACCTCGGACGAAACGCTGAAAGAGGCTTGCACGCGCATTCAGACCTTCTGCAAAAGCCTGAGCTAAGGGTCAGACATGTCCCCAGATCTGCCGCAATATTACTTCAGGGTGCGCGAAAACGGGGCGTTCGTGTTTCGCGTGGATACTGAAAACAGGCAGCGCCGGATCGACATGGATCAGATCGCGGTCGTCAACATCCGCAAGGGCGAAATCAAGGCCCATGGCGACCGCGAGCTCACGCAGCGCGATATGAGCGTCATCAGCGAATGGATGGCCGAGCGGCTGCAATTACAGGAATACCGCGATATCGACGATATCCACCGCGCGGTGGATTACCTGAACACCACCGCGCATTGGGTGCAGTCCAAAGCCACCGAAGAGCAGCTGGACGCGGTCACCGATGCGCTGCTTCTGGCGATGCATGATCTGCGCACCGTTCTGGTGCGCAAGAAGGCCGACAGGATACTGGCCGACGAGTGACCGGTCAGACGCCGGGCTGCCAGCGTCCGGTCCAGCGCCAGAACCGCAGCGCCAGCAGGGTCGAGGCCAGCGCCAGACCAATGGCCAGCCCGATCCAGATGCCAACCCCGCCCAGACCCAGCGGAAAGCCCAGGACGTAACTGGCCGGAATTCCTATGATCCAGTAACTGATCCCGGCAATGATCATCGGCGCGCGCGTATCGCGCACCGCCCGCAGCAGGCCCAGCGCCATCACCTGCCCCGCATCGGCCAGCTGGAAAATCGCCGCCGCCACCAGCAGCCCGCCGCCAACAGCCAGAACCGCAATACGGTCCGGGTCTGTCGGGCTGAGGAAGACGGACATCAACGGAACGGGCATCAGTACGAATGTCGCCGCCATGATCACTGCAAACGCGCCCGAAAGCCCGCCGGCCACCAGCGCCACCCGGCGCAGCGCCGCCCGGTCGCGCCGCCCAAAGGATTGCCCGGCGCGCACCGTCGCCGCATTGGACATGCCCAGATGCACCATGAATGTCAGCGACACCAGTTGCAGCGCGATCCCGTGCGCCGCCAGCGCGACGGTGCCCAGCCACCCCATCATAATGGATGACGCGGCAAACAGCCCCGTCTCCAACAGGTTGGTCACGCCGATCGGCCAGCCCAGACGCGCCACATCGCGCAGCGCCTCCCAATCGGGGCGCCAGACGCGCTGAAACATGGCGTGTTCGGACGTGGCAAAGGCCACATAGATGCATAATGCGGCCAGCGTCGCGCTGGTGACGCTGAGCGATGCGATGGCCGCGCCCCGCACGCCCATCTCGGGAAAGCCAAGATTGCCGAAAATCAGCGCGTAATTGACGCCTGCATTCAACACCACGCCCGCCAATGTCAGCCACAGCACAAGCTGGGTGCGCTCCAGCGCGGCCAGATAGGATTTCAGCACCATCACCAGCAGCGCCGGCACGATCACCCAGCCGGCAATGCCCAGATACTCCGCCGCCAGCGCTGCGGTTTGCGGATTCTGGTCCAGCGCCAGAAACAGCGCCTCGGATTGCACCATCAATGGCAGCACCAGCGCGGCATAGATCAACGACGCCCAGCACCCCATGCGCGTGATGCGCCGGACCTGGGTGTCATCGCCTGCCGCCACCGCCGTTGCCACCATCGGCATGACGGCAAACGCAAATCCCGACCCAAGAATAAAGATCGAAAAGAAAAACATATGCGCCAGAACCTGCGCCGCCAGCGCCTCGATGCTGAACCAACCCAGCATGATTGAATCCGTCAGGTGAATGGCCATCTGCGCCAGATGACTGCCAATCAACGGCAGGCCCAGCGCCAGAATCGACCGCGCATCGCGCCGGTATGACGGATGGCCGGACGCGTCGGCTGGATCGGGGATTTGGCGGCGTTGCATAGCGGTCTGTTTGCCTGTCAAAATCAGTTCGCCGCGCCCGGTCGCACGCGTGCCTTGTAGGCAAAGCGCCGGGCGTGCAGCAGGTATAGCGCGATAGAGCCGACAACGATTCCCCCGCCCAGCAGCATGGCCGGCGTCAGATCCTCGCCCAGCGCCAGCCAGACCCAGACGGGGCCCAGCACCGTCTCAAGCAATAGCAGCAGGCTGACATTCGATGCCGCCGTATAGCGCGACGCAAACGACAGCGACATGAACGAGACCGGCAGCACAACGCAGCCGGTCAGCGCAATGGCCCAGACTTTGCCATCCAGCATCTGCGCCGGGCCGGTTGCCGTGATGCCCGCCGCGCCGGCGCATAGCGCGCCGATCCCGATCAGCAGCGGAATGGGCAGCTGCGGATGGGCGCGCAACACGACAAAGTTCAGCGCCAGCATCGCCGCCACCCCCAGCCCCGCCAGCGCGCCAAAGATCACCGCGCCGGTCGGCGCCACAACGCCGCCACCGCCAAGAACGGCGATGCCGATCCCGGCGGCAACGGCGGCAATGGTGATCCACGTTGCGCGCGCTGTCCGCTCGCCCAAAAGCGCCCGTGCGAATAGCGCCGCAAAGATGGGCGTCGTGGCAACGCCGAACAACACGATGGCAACAGGCGCGCCGGCGATGCCCAACGAAAACAGGGACGAGTTGAAAAACTGGCACGCCACAATCGCGATGCCCGCGCCGCTGCCCAGCAGCGCCAGATCGGCGCGACGCCTGCGCGATACAGCCGCCCAGATCAACAGCAGCGCCGTGCCCATGAACAGCCCGCGCCAGCCCATCATCTGCGGCCCGTCCATACCCGACAGGCGCAGCAGCATCGCATCCGGCGTCAGCGCCAGCGCCCCGAACGCCGCCAGCCCAAGGCCGAAGGCGGGGTGCCGCCTCATGCGTCCAGCCAGCCGGGGATGTGGCCGATATCTGGCAGGACCGCATCGGCATGGGGCGCCAGCTCGGGTGCTTTTGCGATGCCGGTCAGCACACCCAGCGTATGCATGCCCGCCCGGCGTCCAGGGATCAGATCATGCGTGCTGTCGCCAACCATCGCCACCCGCGCAGGTGCCAGCCCCATCGCCTGCGCAAAGGCCAGCAGGCCGCCCGGCTGAGGTTTGGCGCCGTGGCCGCTGTCATATCCGGCGATGAAATCGAAATGCTCCAGCACGCCCGCGTTGCCCAGATGCGCACGCGCGCCAAATTCGGTGTCGTTCGTGACCAGTCCAAGTTTGATCCCGCGCGCGGCAAGCCCGGTCAGAAACGGGGCCAGCGGCACGGCGGGCGCCAGCGGCGCGCTGGCCGATGTCAGGCGGATCACGTCTTCGATCCGGGTGGCATCCGCGCCGGGTATGGCGCTGGCCAGCAGCTCGGCGCCCTCCCGGTTCGTCGCGCCGATCAGCGGGCTTTCGGGCAGAAAGCGGCCCTCTTTCAGGTCAAAATCCACGACGTCGGCCAAAGCATCGGCCGACACGTCATGTTCGGCGGCCAGACGGGCCAGCAGGCCGCGCGTCCAATCGGCCCAGGTCGTGTGAAAATCGAACAGCGTGCCGTCCTTGTCAAAGATGATCCCGCCGATATCGCGCCGGGCCGACAGGGCCGTCATGTCCAATGCTCCTGCTGTCCACCGGGCAGCGCGGCACGCGCGCGCATCGGCAAATCATTGGCCACGCCGGCAAAAGCGCAAAATTCGACCACCCATTCATCATTCATCATTAAGAAATCCAGCACCGCACCCAAAAACACCGGGTCGCCCGCGCCTCGCCTCAGATCATCCTCGCCCGCGCCGGTTGCGCCCATGAAAACAGGCAAAAGCTCGTCATGGGACAGCAGCCATCCCATACATTGCAAGGCGAGTGTTTCGGCGGATTCCCGCGTAATCGTCATAAGCTTAATAATCCCGGAAAGGTTTTCTTAACCACTTCCATGGATAGTTGGAGATTATAAAAGGGCAAGTGGGAAAGGGCGCGGCCCATGTCAGGCAAAATAATGATCATCGACGCAGTGGCGACCAACCGGATCGTTCTCAAGGTGAAACTGTCGGCGGCCCATTTTCAGGTGTCGCAGGCCCCTTCGGGCCGTGATGCGCTGGACATGGTGCGTGCGGTGCGGCCCGACCTGATCATCGTCGGGGCCGCCCTGCCGGATATGGCCTGCACCGACCTGATCGAGGCGCTGCGCACCGCGCCGGCCACGGCCCTCATCCCGGTTGTCGCGCTTTTGCCGGAAAACACAGCGAAGGCCCGCGTTGACGTGCTGAAGGCCGGCGCGGATGACGTGATCATCCAGCCCATAGACGAGCGGATCATGCTGGCCCGGCTGCGCGGCCTGCTTCGCCAGCATCACGCGCTTCAGGATATGCGCCTGAATGCCGGGTCCGACTGCGCCGCCGGCTTTGGCGAGGCGCAGGGCGGGTTTGACCGGCCCGGCCGCATCACGCTGCTGGGCGTCCATATGGCCGACGCGATGGCGCTGCGCACCCGCCTGCGCAGCGCCTGCCGCCACCAGATCACGGCACTCCGGGCCAGTGGCCCTGTCACGCAAACGCCGGGCGCCCCCCGCTGCGGATGTGTTCGTGCTGCTGATACCGGGCCGCGCGGGGGATGCCACGACCAGCGACAAGGCGCTGGAGCTGATGGCGGAATTGCGCGCCGCGCCCGAGGCAAGGCACAGCCGCATCGTGGCGCTGGTGCCGACGGGCTGCCATCCGCTGGCGGCAAGCCTGCTGGACATGGGCGCGAACGATGTCATCGTCGGGGATGCGGATCTGGGTGAATGGGCCCTGCGCATGACCCGCCAGATCCAGCGCAAGCAGGCCATTGACCAGCTGCGCACCCGGCTGCATGACGGGCTGCGCGCCGCGATGATTGACCCGCTGACCGGCCTTTACAACCGCCGCTTTGCGATGCCGTTCCTGCGCGAGCAGGTCACGACACGCGCGCCCGAGGCGCGGGAATTTGCCGTGATGGTGGCCGATCTGGATCACTTCAAACACATCAATGACACCCACGGCCACGCCACAGGCGACCGGGTTTTGTGCCATGTCGCCGATATTCTGGGCCAAAGCGTACGCGAAGGCGATCTGGTTGCCCGTATCGGCGGGGAGGAATTTCTGATCATCATGCCCGGCGCGGGCGGCGACGAGGCGCGCCGCACCGCCGACCTTCTGTGCCGCCAGATCGCCAATACCGCCATCATGCCCAAGGGCGAGGCGGGTCCGGTTCATGTCACGATCAGCATCGGTGTGGCGATGGGTCAGGGTGGCCAACCTTTGGACGCGGCCACCGGCACTCTGGATGCGCTGATGGATCAGGCCGATCGCGCCCTTTACCGGGCCAAGGCGCGCGGGCGCAACAATGTCACAATCAGCGCCCGCTCCGCTGCATGACCGCGCTTTGCATCTGCGCAAAAGACGCGGAATGCGGCGCAGGGTCTGCGCGGCAAATGCGCGCGTAAAGGTCCGGTCTGCGTGTTCCCCCTTTCTTTTTGACCGCCACTGCCCCAAATTGCCCGCAAACACGTTTTGAGGGTTTCATGACCGACCAGATCACCACCCAGGCCGCCGAGCGCGAGCTTTGGCCCGCGCTGCGCAAGGGCTTTCGCTGTAAATGCCCAAATTGCGGCTCGGGGCCGCTGCTGAAAAGCTACCTAAAGGTGCGTGACACATGCACCGTCTGCCGCGAGGATCTGTCGCAGCACCGTGCCGATGATGGTCCCGCCTATCTGACGATCCTTATCGTCGGCCATATCATGGCGCCCATGCTGCATATCGTGTTCGTTCAGTTCCGGCCCGAACCGCTGGTTTTGTTTACCATCTTTGCCATTGGCTGCGTCGGCCTGTCGCTCTATCTTCTGCCACGGCTGAAGGGCGCGGTTGTCGGCTTTCAATGGGCGCGGCAGATGCACGGATTTGGCACCAGCGCCTGAGCGCGTCTGATCGGCAATGGGGGGCGCGATGTCTGTTAAATCACCGCAGATCCGCGATGCGGCAACCGTCATTGCATTGCGCCGGGACGGCGCGGAACGCCAGGTTTTGATGGGGCAACGGGGCGCGCAGGCTGCGTTCATGCCCCGCAAATTCGTCTTTCCCGGCGGCGCTGTCGATCCCGGCGATGCCGCCGTGCCGCTGGCGGCCCCGCTGCCCGGCCTGTGCGCGGCGCGGCTGGACGAGGACAGCGCGCCGGGCCTTGCCCCGGCGCTGGCGGCGGCGGCCATTCGCGAATTGTGGGAGGAATCGGGCCTGATCATCGGGCGCCCCGGCCAGTGGGCCGGACCCGTTCCCGAGGATTGGACAGAGTTCGCCGCGCGCGGCTTTGTCCCCGATGCCAGCGCGCTGCAATTTGTGTTCCGCGCGATCACGCCGCCGGGGCATCCCCGCCGGTTTGACGCGCGGTTTTTCCTGATCGACGCGGACCGCATCGCAGGCGATCCAACGGATTTCAGCGCCGCCAGCGAAGAGTTGTCGCACCTGCAATGGGTGCCCCTGCCCGACGCGCGCCGGTTTGACCTGCCCTTCATAACAGAGGTCGTGCTGGCCGAAGTGGCCGCGCGCGCCGATGGCGCGCCGCCGCCCGCATCCGTCCCCTTCTTTCGCAACGACGACGAGGAAAGCCTGTTTTTGCGCCTGCGCGGCCAAGGATCGCTGGACCAGTTGAAGTAGGCCCACCATGGGCGTCGCGGCGCCCCTCAGCGCCACGATCGGTCAGGCATGCGTTCGCCCCCAGGCGATACGGGACCAGATCCGCTCGTACAGAACATAAAGGCTCAGGCCGATGACGGTGTTCACCAGCGCCATTAGCCCGCCAGTTCCCGCAGATCCGGTCATGGCATAGCCGACAAGGCTCATCACCAGTAACCCGTTCAGGTTCCAGATGATCGCTTTGACAAATGTGCGGCGCGGGCGTTCCATAAATCCTCCAAATTGATGCATTACAGGGCCTTGGTAGCCTGACAGCGGCAGGATGAGCATTCCGTATGCAGTTAACATTTCCCTGCATTGGTGATAAAGATCACCAATGATGGTAAAAACTGACAAACGCGCCCGCGCCACCCTGTTCCGGTCCCGCCTGCGCGAGGCGATGGGAACCAAACGCATGAGCCAAAGCGCGCTGGCCCGCGCCATCGGCGTTGACCGCTCGACCGTGTCGCAACTGCTCGGCGGTGCGGGCGCGCGTCTGCCCAATGCGCAGGTCGTCGGGGAATGTGCGCGCAGCCTTGGCATTTCTGCCGACTGGCTGTTGGGTCTGACGGACCGGCCCGAGACGGCAAGCGACATCTTGGCCAATTCGCTGTCCCTGACCGAAGCGCCGCGCGCCGCCGTCGATGCGCAGATCTTTGACTGGCACAAGGAGGCGGCGGGCTATAAAATACGCCATGTCCCGGCCGCGATGCCCGATATGCTGAAAACGCGCGCGATGCTGGAATGGGAATACGCACCGCATCTGGGCCGCAGCACCGATCAGGTGATCGGCGCGTCCGAGGATCGTCTGGACTGGATGCGCAGTGCACAATCCGATTACGAAATCGCCATGCCGCTGTATGAACTGCACAGTTTCGTGCGGGCCGAGGGCTATTATCACGGCCTGCCGCTGGACGTGCGCCGCGCGCAGATCGCGCGGCTGGTGGACGTCACGCAGCAGCTTTATCCCCGTTTGCGGCTGTCGCTGTTTGACGCGCGCCGTGTCTATTCGGCGCCCGTCACCATCTTTGGCCCGCTTCTGGCGGTGCTGTATATCGGGCGCAATTACATGGCCTTCCGCGATACTGAACGGGTGCAGGCCCTGACCGGGCATTTCGATCACCTTGTGCGCGAGGCATCGGTATCGGGCCGCGAGATGCCCACATATCTGCGCGATCTCGCGGGCGATATCCGCACCTGAAATCCGCGGTCAGTAGGGCATGGGATGCGCCCGGTGGGCGGCCGCAATTTCGTCCATGACGGCGTCGCCAAGCGTGATATCCGCCGCCCCCAGCGCCAGATCCAGCTGCGCCATGGTCGTTGCGCCAAAGATGGACGAGGTCACGAAGGGCCGCGTCAACGTCCAGGCCAGCGCCATTTGCACCGGGTCCAGATCATGGCGCGCGGCGATGTCCAAGTAGGCCTGCACGGCGGCATAGACCTGCGGCGTCGCGCGCCCGCCCAGATCGCTGATAATCGACATGCGCGAGCCGCCGGGCACCGCGCCGCCCTGATATTTGCCCGACAAAAGGCCGGTCGCAAGCGGGGAAAACGCCAGCAGGCCAACATCCTCATGCGCGCTCAACTCGGCCATATCGGTGTCATAGAGGCGACACAGCAGCGAATATTCGTTCTGAACACTGGCCACACGCGGCCAGCCATGCGCCTCGGCCAGCCGCAAAAACTGCGCCGTGCCCCACGCGCTTTCATTCGACAGGCCAACATGGCGGATGGTGCCACGTGCGACCTCGGCGGCCAGCGCCTCCAGCGTTTCGGCCATATCGTCCAGCACGGCGGCGGTATCCTGCCCCGAGGGATCATAATCCCAGTTCTGGCGAAACATGTAGCTGCCGCGATTGGGCCAGTGCAGCTGATACAGATCGATATGATCGGTCTGCATCCGCTTCAGCGATCCCTCAACAGCCTGCCGCACGCCGTCTGCGTTGATCGGCCCGCCGCCGCGCACATAGGACATGCCCGGCCCGTTGATCTTGCTGGCGATGATGACATCATCACGCCGCCCGGTTGCGGCCAGCCATGTGCCGATGATCTCTTCGGTGCGGCCTTGGGTTTCGGCGGTCTTGGGCGTGACGGGATACATCTCGGCCGTGTCGATAAAGTTGATGCCACGCTCCAGCGCGCGGTCGATCTGGGCGTGTCCTTCGGCCTCGGTGTTCTGGCTGCCCCAGGTCATCGAGCCAAGGCACAGCTCGGACACCATCAGGCCGGTACGGCCAAGCGGGTTCATCTTCATCGCGCAAAATCCTTTCATCTTTTGCGCGCAAGGTAACCTGTTCACCGGCGGCGTCACGCGCAAAATGGGATTGAGAACATTTAGGGAACACGCTATCTTATTTCCATGAGCGTCCTTCCGAATCTTCACCCGCAGACCACGCGCCCCGCCTTGCCCGTGCTGGGTGATCTGGCCCTGCCGCTGGCCCGCCTGCACGAGGCATGCGGCGCCGCGCGCTATACCTTTGCGATGATCGTCGCGGCAGCCACCCAAGGGCCGGTGCTGTGGATCGCGCCGCCGTGGCAGGGCGCGGCGCTGAACCCGGACGGCATCATCGCCTTTACCGGGCCAGAGCGTATCATCTGGATTGCTCCCGACCGCCCCACCGATATGCTATGGACGCTGGAGGAGGCATTGCGCAGCGGCGCCGCGCCGTTGGTCGTGGCCGACCTGCCCGGCCCGCCCGGCCTGACACCTGTGCGCCGCCTGCATCTGGCCGCAGAAACGGGGGCCGAAACGGGCAAAATCGCCCCGCTGGGCCTGATCCTGACGCCTGGCACAGGCGGCGCGCCGGGGGTCGAGACACGCTGGCACATGGCCCCGGCCCACACACCCGGCGCGCGCGGCTGGACCCTGACGCGCGCCCGCGCCCGTACCGCGCCGCCCGCCCGCTGGCATCTGAGCGGCGCGCCCGGACGCTGGACCATGACCAAGGCCGAAATGGCGGCCTAGCCCCGCCGCAGCATCTGAAACGCCATCGAGGCAGCCCACCCGGCAGCAATGGCGATGGCCAGCGACATCAGGCCGTAGATCATCGCATTCTCGCGCGACAGCTCGAACAGCCACCGCTCCATTCCGACTTTGCGCACATCAATCACCGTATCATATTTTGACACCACATTGCCGTTGCGGGTCAGGAAAATACGGGTGACATAGGCGCCTTCGGCCAGGTTGGACGGCAAATCGACGGACGTGCGAAACAGCGTCTGCTCTGACAGCTCGACCGCGTTTTCGCGCATCTGGTAGGCGCCGCTGCGGGTGCGAATGCGGATGACCGCATCCGTGAAATCCTGCGCATTTTCAACGGTGCTGGGCGCCCCGACCGACCGGATCGCGCGCGGGATCGAGATTTTGTGGCGCAGATCCTCGACCTGCGTCAGCACGTTCTCCCATGCTCCGCTGGTGGCCACCGCATAAAAGCTGGGCGCGCTGTCCACCTCCACCGCGTCCACGTTGACCCAGATGCCAAAGCGCCGCTCCTTGCGGCGCACATCCAGCGGCTGACTGGGCCCGGCGATGGTGACAACCACGCCCAGCTCATCGGGCGGGATCGGGATCTCGCGCTTGATCGCGCCGAACAGCAGAATTTCCGAACCGCTAAAGGTGGTATCAATCGACACGCTGTTCTGGCTGAGGCCCAGAACCACCTCCTCGGCCCGCGCGGGCAGCACGGCCAGCAACAGCAACAGCGCGGCCAGGTGTACCCTCATGGCGTGCCCGCGCTGCTGATCGAATACACCTCGCGCGGCTCCAGCAGCAGGTCCAGCCCCAGCTTGAAACACACTGCCAGCACCAGAATGGCCAGCAGGATGCGCAGCTGTTCGGCCTTCATCCGGCTGCCGATCCGCGTGCCGAACTGCGCGCCGATCACGCCGCCCACCAGCAGCATCACCGCCAGCACAACATCCACGATCTGGCTGCTGACCGCATGCAGCATCGTGGTAAATGCCGCAACAAAGATGATCTGAAACAGCGATGTTCCGATCACCACCTTGGTCGGCATTCCCAGCAGATAGATCATCGCCGGCACCATGATGAACCCGCCGCCAACCCCCATGATCGCCGCCAGAACACCCACCGCCACCCCGACCAGAAGGGGCGGGATGACGCTGATATAAAGGCCCGAGGCGCGAAACCGCATCTTGAGCGGCAGCTTTTGAATCCAGGTGTGTTTCTTGCGCTTTGTCGCAGGCTTGCCGCCGCGCGCCCGGCGAATGGCGCGCAGGCTTTCGACAAACATCAGCCCGCCGATGATGCCCAGAAACACCACGTAAAACAGCGTGACCAGCAGATCGACCTGACCCAGCGCCTTGAGATAATTGAACAGCATGACGCCCAGCCCGGCGCCGAAAAGCCCCCCGATCAGCAGGACGGTTCCCATCCTCAGATCGACGGCGCGCCGCTTGAAATGTGCCAGAACGGCCGAAAACGACGACGCAACGATCTGGTTCGCGCCCGTTGCAACGGCCACGGCAGGGGGAATACCGATGAAAAACAGCAGCGGCGTCATCAAGAAACCGCCGCCCACACCAAACATGCCCGACAGCACGCCCACCAGCCCGCCAAGGCCCAGCAGCAAAAATGCGTTAACCGATACTTCGGCAATGGGGAGGTAAATCTGCATCACCTTTGGTAGCCCCCAATCCGGCGGCTTGGCAAGCGTCCAGCGCCGCTACCCGTCAGGCGCGCAACATTTTCTCCATCAAAAGCGCGTCTACGGGCGGGCCATCTGCGCGCGCGTAATACCCGGCGCGCCGCCCCGTCTGAACATATCCGGCGCGCAGATACAGCGCATGAGCGGCGCCATTATCGGCGGCAACCTCCAGAAACTGCCGTTCCGCGCCGCGCAGGGCAACGCCGGCCTCAACCTGCGCCAGCAGCGCCGCTGCAATGCCCTGCCTGCGATGCGCAGGGTCGGTCGCCAGCGTCAGCAACTCGGCCTCACCGGCGATCACGCGCGACAGGGCAAACCCATTCGGCGCGGCGCTAACGCATGTAAAGGGCGACGCGAGCAGGTCCGCAAACTCCGCTACGCTCCAGCCGCGGCCCTGCCCGTCAAAGGCGCGGCTGTGCAGGCGGGCCAGATCCTCAGCCGCGGGACTCAAGCATCACCGGCGGCGCATCACGCGCGGGCGCCGCATCCGCCGCGCGCAGATATAGCGGCGCAGGCGCCGCGCCGGGCGTTGCAGCGGCCGCCAGACAGGCAATCCGGCGGGCCATTTCGCCGGCCTGCGGCGGATAGCGCAGCGGCAAATCCATCGCTTCGGCCTCGGCCACCGGTATCAACGCCCGGCTGCCGTTCGGCGCTTGAATATAAACGTGATCGCGCGGCGCCGGGATGGCAGCGATATGCGGCGCCGTATCATCCATCGAAATCACCTCAAACCCGGTGACCCCAATCGCCGGGATCTCCAGCGCCAGCGCCAGCCCGCGCGCAGCAGACACAGCGATACGGATACCGGTAAAGTTGCCCGGCCCCACGCCGACACCAATACGCACCAGATCGCCCCAGCCAATCCCCGCCTCGGCCAGCGCTTCCTCCACCAGCGGCATCAGACGCTCCGCCTGCCCGCGCGTCATCTCCTCGGCTCGCACCGCGACAACCTGCGAGCCACACAGCAAAGCGGCCGCGCAATGCGCGGCCGACGTGTCAAAGCCCAGAATATACGCGTCAGACACCGACAGGACGCACTTCGGTCACTTCAGGGATGTAGTGACGCAACAGGTTCTCGATCCCCATTTTCAGCGTGATGGTCGAGGACGGGCACCCGGCGCACGCGCCCTGCATGTGCAGATAAACGATGCCGCGATCAAACCCGTGAAACGTGATATCACCGCCGTCCTGCGCCACGGCAGGGCGAACACGTGTATCCAGCAATTCCTTGATCTGATTGACAATCTCGCCATCCTCGCCGGTATGCTCGGAATGACCGGACGGGGCTGTGCCACCGTCTTTCATCACCGGCAATCCAGACTGGAAATGCTCCATGATCGCGCCCAGAAGGGCCGGCTTGATGTGATCCCACTCGGCCGCGTCAACCTTTGTGACCGTCACAAAATCGCTGCCAAAGAAGACCCCGGTGACACCCTCCACCGCGAACAGCCGGGTCGCCAGCGGCGATGCACCCGCATTTTCGGGCGATGGAAAATCGGCCGTGCCTGTCGGCAGAACGCTCTGACCGGGAAGAAACTTGAGCGTTGCCGGATTTGGCGTGGATTCGGTCTGAATGAACATGGGACACCCCCTCGTATTTGCTCCAACAGCATATGCGCCCCGGCCGGACCAGAGTCAAGGTTTGGAACCATTCTAAACTGCGCGCCCTGTTTCTTCTTGCGCCAAATATCCCCGCCGGAGGCTGAAAATTCGCAGAATTTTCATATCCGTCAGGTGATCATCTCCAGCCGGTCCTTGCTCAGATCACCCGGAACGATGGTGATCGGTATCGGCAAACTCCCCGCCCCGCGGCTGAGCTGGCTCACCAGCGGGCCGGGACCGCCGCGATCTGCCGACGCGCCCAGCACCAGAACACCCACGTTCGGATCTTCGGAAATCTGCGCGATGATTTCGGCCACAACCTCGCCCTCGCGGATGACCAGTTCGGGGTTGATGCCCTGCTTGTCGCGCATCCACTTGGCAAAGACTTCGAAATGCGCCTCGATCCGCTCGCGCTGTTCCTCGCGCATGATGTCGCCAACGCCAATCCAGTGGTTAAAATCCTCGGGCGGGATAATGGACAGGATGGTCACGCCGCCCTGGGTATTGGCGGCGCGCATCGCGGCAAAACGCATCGCGTTAAGACATTCGCGGCTATCGTCCAGCACTACCATGAATTTACGCATCACAAGCTCTCCAATGGTCCGGACGACAATGCCACCCTGCACGCCTGTCCGCAAGTTCAGCCGGTCAGCCCGCGCCCCCTGAGCAGCGCCTCGACCTCCGGCAACTGCCCCCGGAACGCCACATACAGCGCCTCGGCATCCGCCGATCCGCCGCGCGACAGGATGTGATCCTCCAGCGCGCGGGCGCGCGCCGGATCGAACGCACCGCCCGCCTCCTCGAACGACGCAAACGCGTCGGCATCCATCACCTCGGACCACATGTAGCTGTAATAGCCGGAGCTATAGCCGTCACCGGCGAACACATGCGCAAATTGCGGCGTCGCATGGCGCATCGTGATCGCCTCCGGCATGCCGATCTCCGCCAGCACCTCGGCCTGCCGCATCATCGGATCGGCCGGCGGCGCGCCATCGTGAAAGGCCAGATCGACCAGCGCCGACGCGACGTATTCCACGGTCTGAAACCCCATATCAAAGGTGGCAGCATCCAAAACCTTTTGCAGCAGCGCCTGCGGCATCGGCGCGCCCGTCTCGGCATGGGTCGCAAATTCGCGCAGTACCTCGGGCACCTCCAGCCAATGCTCGAACAGCTGGCTGGGCAGTTCCACGAAATCGCGCGCCACCGATGTTCCGCTGACCGATTCGTATGTCACATCGGATAGCATTTGATGCAGCGCATGACCGAATTCATGGAACAGCGTGCGCGCGTCATCATAGCTCAGCAGCGCGGGATCGCCCTTGGCAAAGTTGCACACGTTGATAACGACCGGCCCCTGTTTCTCAGGGAACTTCGCCTGCCCGCGCATCGCGCTGCACCATGCGCCGGACCGTTTTGAGGCGCGCGCAAAGTAATCGCCGATGAACACCGCCACATGCTGGCCACCGCGCGTCACCTCCCAAGCGCGGCAATCAGCATGATACAGCGGGATCTGCACCGGCGTGAATTGCAGACCGAACAGGCGGTTCGCGCAGGCGAACGCCGCCTCGATCATGCGGTCCAGTTGCAGGTAGGGTTTCAGTTCGGACTCGTCCAAATCATGCTCGGCCTGCCTGCGTTTTTCAGCGTAATAACGCCAGTCCCACGGCGCCAGATCGGCGTTGATACCGTCCTTGCGCATCATATCGGTCAGCAATCTGGCATCGCGATCCGCCTTCGCCTTGGCCGGGGCCCAGACCTGCATCAACAGATCGCGCACCGCGTCCGGCGTCTTGGCCATTTCCGTTTCCAGCTTGAAATCAGCAAAGCTGTCATAGCCAAGAAGCTGCGCGCGCTCGTGTCGCAAGGCCAGCGTTTCGGCGGCGATGGCACGGTTATCCGTGTCGCCGCCATTCGCGCCGCGCGCGGTCCATGCGTCTAAGGCCGATTTGCGCAGATCGCGGCGCGGCGAGAACTGCAAGAACGGCACGATCAGCGAGCGCGACAGCGTGATGACAGGCCCGTCCAGCCCCTGCTCGGCCCCCGCCGCGCGGGCGCTGCGGATCACGAATTCCGGCAGCCCTTCCAGATCCTCCTCGGCCAGCTCCATATGCCAGCCCGCCTCATCGGCCAGCAGGTTTTGCGTGAACGCGGTGCCCAGCTCCGCCAGTCGCGCCATGATCGCCTGCAACCGCGCCTCCTGCGCGCCGCTCAGCGCGGCGCCATGGCGCACAAAACTGCGATGGGTCAGCATCAAGACGCGCGCCTGCTCCTCGCTCAGAACCAAATCATCGCGCTGTTGCCACAGCGCCTCGATCCGCGCAAACAGCGGTTTTTGCGCGTAAATCCACGAAGAATATGCCGCCAGTTTTGGCGCAAAATCGCGTTGCAGCGCCTGTCGCGCCGGATTGCTGTCGGCGCCCGCAACGGTGAAAAAGACGGACACAACACGGTCCAGCGCCTTGCCCGATGCCTCCAGCGCCTCAACCGTGTTCGCAAATGTCGGCTCTGCGGGATCCTTGGCGATTGCCATGATTTCGGCGCGGGCCAGCGTCAGCGCCGTTTCCAGCGCGGGGGCAAAATCGTCGTCCGTGATGCGATCAAATGGCGCAATGTCAAAGGGTGTGTTCCAGTCGCCCAGCAGCGGATTGGTCATGTGGCCTCCTTGGTGCCGCAGACGGCGCAATCCGCGCGGCGTTTGATCTGAATGCGGCGTGCATCCGCATATAGTGCGTCATATATCAACAGCGTGCCGCGCAAGGGTGTGCCGGCGCCGGTGATCACCTTGATCGCCTCTCCGGCCATCATCGCGCCTATGACGCCGGGCAGCGGTCCCATTACGCCCGCCTCGGCGCAGGACGGCGCCAGCCCGGCTGCCGGAATGTCGGGAAAGATGCAGGCATAGCAGGGCGCGCCATTTGCCGGATCAAACACGCTCAACTGGCCTTCCCACTGGGCCAGCGCCCCCGAAATCAGCGGCTTGCCGGTCGCGACAGCCGTGCGGTTGACCAGATGGCGGGTCGCGAAATTGTCGGTGCCGTCAAGGATCATGTCATATTCGGCAAACAGATCCGCCGCGATATCATCGGTCAGCCGGCGCGCATAGGGGCGCATCTGAACATGCGGGTTCAGCGCCCGCACGGCGGCGGCGGCGGAATGCACCTTGGGCGTGCCGATATCCGCGTCGCGGTGAATGACCTGCCGCTGAAGGTTCGACAAATCCACCTCGTCGTCGTCGATCACACCGATCGTGCCGACGCCCGCAGCGGCCAGATAGCTCATCACCGGCGATCCCAGACCGCCGGCGCCGATCACCAGAACGCTGGCGCCTTTCAGCGCCCTCTGGCCGGGCCCGCCGACCTCGCGCAGGATGATGTGACGCGCGTAACGCTCCAGCTCGGCATCCGAAAATGCACGGCTGCTCTGCTCTTTGGGCGCCTCGCCCGCCACCGCGCGCGCCCGAACCCGGCGCAGCCCGGCGCGATACAGCAACACAACCGCCGCAAAGCCGCCCAGCAACAGCCAGGGCGCGGCACTGCCCCCCGTCGCCAGGCGCAGCGGCGCGGTCTGGGGCAATACCAGATGCAACAACACGACACCGGCCCACAAAAAGCCGATCATAGACAGCCACAGCCGTCGCGGCGCGCCCAAGACCGCACCCAGCGCCCAAAGCGCACCCGCCAGAATGAAAACCAACAGCATCAGCGCACCCCCGTCGAGCCAAATCCGCCAGCGCCGCGCGCCGTATCCTCCAGCGTGTCAGTCAGCGCAAACCCGGACCTCACAACCGGCGCGACAACCATCTGCGCAATCCGCGCGCCGTGCATGACCTCAAAAGGCGCGTCGCCCAGATTGATCAGGATCACCCCCAGCGGTCCGCGATAGTCGCTGTCGATTGTCCCCGGCGCATTCGCCAGCGTCACCCCATGGCGCAGCGCCAGCCCCGACCGGGGGCGCAGCTGCACCTCATACCCATCCGGTATCGCCAGCCGCAGCCCGGTCGGCACCAGCGCGCGCGCGCCCGGCGCCAGCACGATCGCGGAACGCCCCGGAAAATTCGCGCGCAGATCCGCCCCGGCGGCGCCGCTGCTGGCATAGGCGGGCAGGCCCAGATCGCGGTCGGCGCCCTCGTCCCAGCATAGCGTTACCGTCACCATCGGGCTGCCCTTTCGTCTTTCTGAAAACACTCGAAATCCACGGCGCACCCAACGCGCCGGGAGGTCAGATCATAGCGCCCCGGCGGCCAATGTCACATCGGCACCAGCGCCCAGTAATCCAGATCCAGCAACACATCCGGCAGATACTTGCCATGCGCATCCTTCAATTCGCCCGCTTTGCCTCCCTTGGTCGCCACCAGCCGCAGGCGCAGCGCGCCGACGCCCGGTGCGGCCGTCTCGGCACGGTCCAGCACTTCGCTCCAGGCGCGGACAGTATCGCCCGCGTGGCACGGGTTGGCATGGGCGCCGCCATTCAGCCCGGCGATGATCTGCGCATTCGCCAGCCCGTTGAAGCTGAGCGCGCGCGCCATCGAAATCACATGCCCGCCATAGATCAGGCGCCCGCCCTCGCGCGCCTCGCGGTCGAAATGCACCTTGGCGGTGTTTTGCCACAGGCGGGTGGCCAGCATATGCTCGGCCTCCTCGATGGTGACGCCGTCGACATGGTCGATCACCTCGCCCACCGCGTAATCGCCCCAGCGATGCGGCTCCCCGGCCAGCGTGAAGTCGTAGTTCATAAAATTCAGGCCCTCGGGGATCACCAGCTGGTCGGCGCTCAGGGCGGGCGCAAGATCAGGGATCACCGTTTCAGGCGCCGCTGCGTCCGGGTCACGCTTTTTCACCATAACCCAGCGCACATAATCCAGAACCGCCGTATCATGCTGGTTGAACCCCTTGGTGCGCACCCAGACAACGCCGGATTTGCCGTTGGAATTCTGTTTCAGACCGATCACTTCGGACACCGATCGCAGCGTATCACCCGGTACAACCGGCAACAGCCAGCGCCCCTCGGCATATCCCAGATTGGCCAGCGCGTTCAGCGAAATGTCCGGCACCGTCTTGCCGAACACCACATGAAACGCCGCCAGATCATCGAGCGGCGCCGCATCCAGCCCGCAAGAGCGCGCGAATGCATCCGACGAATACAGCGCATGACGCGCAGGATAGAGCGCGTGGTAAAGCGCCCGCTCGCCCCCCGAAACGGTGCGCGGCACGGCGTGATGGATTACCTGACCGATGCTGTAATCCTCGAAAAAGCGGCCCGGATTGGTCTTGGTCTGGGTCATGTCACTGCGCGCCCAGCTTGGTGTCCGGCGTATAGACACCCGGCGCATCCTTGGTCACGGCCTGCCCGCAGCGCATCACGCCGTTGGCCGCATCGAACGCCTGCGTGGGGCTTCCGTACAGCTCCCAGCCCTTGTTCAGCGCATCTGTCACCTTGTGGCAAAATTCAGACGTGTCATCGGCACTCAAAAAACGGTACAGTTTCATAGCGTCCTCATCCAAAAACGGGGTAGCCCAGCGCGTAATGCACCGCGGCGATCACAGCATAAAGCACCACACTGGCCACCACGGCAATCACCTCCTTGCGGCGCGGCGCGGGGGGTGGCGGGGTCCAGTTCGGCTGCGCGCGATTGATCACCACCATCTCGGCCACGGCCCAGGCCAACAGCCCGCCGAACAGGATCAGCGACGCGACATCGCCGTTCACCAGCAAATGCGCCAGCGCCCACACCTTGACCCCTGCCAGCATGGGATGGCGCATCTTGCGCGCAAGGGCTGTTTTCATACCCGCAGCGGCAAAGAGGTAAATCGACAGCAACATCAGCAGGTTGTTGATGCCCACGGTCGCCGGGTGCCGCCCCCAGAAAAACGCGCCGTCCGACATGCGGTAGCCGATTACCATCAGGATCACGCCGCCCAGCAGGACCAGCGTGATCGGCCCGCGCCCGCGCGCCCCCATCGAGGCCCGCGTATCCGGCGCCGCGCGTTTGAAAAAATGCCCGGCCACCCACAGCGCAAGGCCCAGAACAAGGATCGCAATACCCATCATGTCGTCTCCATTTCGGCGAGCACCTGCGCCTTGGCCAGTATCCTGCGGGCGCCGACGACGTGCAGGTTTTCCACGATTGTGCCGTCCACCACGGCGACCCCCTCGCCCGAGGCCTGACTGGCCTCATGCGCCGCGATCTGGCGGCGGGCAAGGTCAATTTCGGACGCGGTCGGCGCAAAGGCGCGGTTGGCGCCCTCGATCTGCGCAGGGTGGATCAGCGTCTTGCCGTCGAATCCCAGATCGCGGCCCTGCTCGCATTCGGCCATCAATCCCTCGCCGTCGCGGAACCGGTTATAGACGCCGTCAATGGCGACAACCCGCGCCGCTCGCGCGGCCATGATGATGGTTTGCAGCGCCATCATCAACGGCATGCGGTCGGTGCGCATCCGGCTGCCCAGATCCTTGGTCAGATCGTTGGTGCCTGTCACCAAACCCCGAACGCAGCCATGCGCGGCAATATCGCGCGCGTTGAACACGCTGACGGGCGTTTCCATCATCACCCAGATCGGCATCGTATCGGGCAGAAGATCGACCAGATTGTCGATATCCGAGCGGGTGTTGACCTTTGGCAGCAGGATCGCGTCGGCGCCTGCGTCTTTGAGCGCGCGCACATCCTCCAGTCCCCATTCGGTCGTCAATGCGTTGATGCGCACGATCTTGGCCCGGTGGCCATAGCCATCGTCGGTCAGCGCCTGCGCCAATGTGCGGCGTGCGTCGGCCTTGGCATCGGGGGCAACCGCATCCTCCAGATCAAAGATGATCGCATCGCACGGCAGATCGCGCGCCTTTTGCAATGCGCGCTCTTTCGAGGCCGGAATATATAGGACCGACCGGTACGGGCGGGTGGCAGAGTCCATGGCTCTCTCCTGCTCAGGCTGGCAATAATATGTCGCAGGGATGCCATTTTCACAGCTTATCATTCAAGGCTTTTCTCGCCGCAGCGCAGAATAGACGGGCCTCAGCTGCGCCCACCCGCATTTCGCCGCAGTGCAGAACCCTTGCGCGCGGGGCCAAATAGGACTACGCAAACGGCGGAAATTCTTTGCCAACCCGGAGGTATTCACCCATGGCCAGACCCAAGATTGCCCTGATCGGCGCCGGACAAATCGGCGGCACGCTCGCCCATCTCGCCGCCATCAAGGAGCTGGGCGATATAGTCCTGTTCGACATCTCCGAAGGCACGCCCGAAGGCAAGGCGCTGGACCTGGCCGAATCCGGCCCGTCCGCCGGATTTGATGCCACGCTGAAAGGCACGCAGTCCTACGCCGACATCGCGGGCGCCGATGTGTGCATCGTCACCGCCGGCGTGCCGCGCAAACCGGGAATGAGCCGCGATGACCTGCTGGGCATCAACCTGAAAGTGATGAAATCGGTCGGCGAAGGCATCGCCAAGCATGCGCCCGAGGCGTTCGTGATCTGCATCACCAACCCGCTGGATGCCATGGTCTGGGCCTTGCGCGAATTTTCGGGCCTGCCGCATGAAAAGGTCTGCGGCATGGCCGGTGTTCTGGATTCGGCGCGCTTCCGCCATTTCCTGAGCCTGGAATTCGGCGTGTCGATGCGTGACGTCAGCGCCTTTGTGCTGGGCGGGCATGGCGATACGATGGTGCCGCTGGTGCGCTATTCCACCGTGGCCGGTATCCCCCTGCCCGACCTGATCGACATGGGCTGGACCACGCAGGAAAAACTGGACGCGATCGTGCAGCGCACCCGCGACGGCGGCGCCGAAATCGTCGGTCTGCTGAAAACCGGCAGCGCCTTCTACGCGCCCGCAACCAGCGCCATCGAAATGGCCGAGGCATATCTGAAGGACCAAAAGCGCGTCCTGCCCTGCGCCGCGCATGTTGACGGCGCCTACGGCCTGAACGGTTTTTACGTCGGCGTGCCGACGGTGATCGGCGCAGGCGGCATCGAAAAGGTCATCGAGATCAAGATGAACAAGGACGAACAGGCGATGTTCGACAAATCGGTCAGCGCCGTCAAAGGTCTGGTCGAGGCATGCAAGGGCATCGACAGTTCGCTGGCCTGAACTGGCGCATTTCGAGACATATCAAAGGCCCCGGCACATCGTCCGGGGCCTTTTCCGTTTCAGCTATGGCAGTCCTTTGGTCCGCTCCGGCAATCGCCTGCGCAGCTCCGCATCGAACGCGTCGACGCTGAAATCCGGCACCTCGCCCAGCACGCGGCGCAGCACCGGCACCGGGTCGAACGGCACCTCGTACAGCAATCCGAACGCGCGCAGACGCGCCTGCGCGGCGGGGCTGACCACCTTCAGTTCATCATGCAGTGCCGCGTGCCCGCCCGGCACCGCGCCCGCCTCTGCGGCCAGATCAATCTGCGCCTGCCGGTGCGCCGCAACGCTGAAATCGGCCGGGTCGTATTCGGTATAGCGCCGCAGTTTGGTCAGCCATTGCAGCTGCGTCAGCCCGTCAAAATGCAGCAGCCGCGCGGCGGTGCTGCGAAACCGTTCGGCCCGGCGGCGGCCCGTGCCGCGAAATGCCCAGTGAATGCCCAGCCGGAAATCGCCGTCCACCGGCACGGCGCATTTGCCTGCCGAATGGCCCAGCACGCCGAAATCCAGACAGTCTACATGATCGCCATAGATCACCCGGTCATTATCAATCCCGTCCCCCCGTCGGATCTGCGAACGGGTGCAGGTGCGAAACACGCCTTCCCAGATCGACGCCTGCGGGCCGGTCAGATACAGCCGCTCGGCCACCGGGAAATACAGCTCGCACTCCAATTCGCGCACGGCGGCCATTTCCGCGCCCAGCGGGCGATCATGCGGGCTGTCCTGCACCAGAAATTCATCCGCATCCAGATGCACCAGCCAGTCCACGCTGCACTGCTTCAACGCATCATTCGCGTTCAGCGCCTGCCGCCGCCGATGGGTGGGCGGGCGCCGCCCCGAGGGCGCAACCCGCCGCCAATGCGCATCGTCGCACGCCACCGCGCGCACGCCGGGGATTGCCGCCAGTCGCGGCAGAACCGCATCATACGGATCGTCCAGATACACATGCACCTCCGCCGCGCCGGTGCCGATATGCCAGCCCACATTGGCCAGCAGAAGCTGAGCAGGCTCATGCGCGGTCAGCACAGCGCCCCAGCTTGCACGCGGTGGCGGATCATCAGGCATGGCACACTCCTGCGGAATTGCATCAGGTTCCGGCACAGTAAAGCGGCCATGATTCCCCGCAATCAAAAAGCGGGCAGATGTTTGTGATCACACGCCCGAAGCCTGTGATCACAAACCCGTAAAATTTGCCTCTTAAGCGCCGGAAACAGCAAATAACCGTTTATTCCCTGTAAAGCGTTATATGTATACCTGAACAGAACATAGAAAAACGGGACAGTTTGCATGAACATTCATGAATATCAGGCCAAGGCGCTGCTGCGCTCTTACGGGGCGCCCGTGTCGGATGGCCGCGTCGTTCTGCGCGCCGAAGAGGCGAAAACAGCTGCCGGCGAAATGGACGGGCCGCTCTGGGTGGTCAAGGCGCAGATCCACGCCGGCGGCCGCGGCAAGGGCACGTTCAAGGAGGCCGGCGCAGGCGAGGCCGGCGGCGTGCGCCTGACCAAATCCGTTGAAGAAGCCGCAAACGAGGCCAAGCGCATGCTGGGCCGTACCCTTGTGACCAAACAGACCGGCCCGGCGGGCAAGCAGGTCAACCGCATCTACATCGAAGACGGCGCCGGCATCACCAGCGAATTCTACCTTGCCCTGCTGGTGGATCGCCAGACCAGCCGCGTCAGCTTTGTCGCCTCGACCGAGGGCGGCATGGACATCGAGGAAGTGGCCGAGAATACGCCGGACAAGATCCTGAGTTTCTCGGTCGATCCCGCCACCGGTTATCAGCCCTATCATGGCCGCCGCATCGCGTTCAGCCTCGGGCTGGAAGGCGGGCAGGTCAAGCAATGCGTCGCGTTGATGGGCACGCTCTATAAAATGTTCCTCGACAAGGACATGGAGATGCTGGAAATCAACCCGCTGATCGTGACCGACAAGGGCGATCTGCGCTGCCTTGACGCCAAGATGAGCTTTGATGGCAACGCCATGTACCGCCACAGCGACATCGCCGAACTGCGCGACACGACCGAAGAGGATGCCAAGGAGCTGGAGGCATCGAAATACGACCTCAACTACATCGCGCTGGACGGCGAAATCGGCTGCATGGTCAATGGCGCGGGCCTTGCCATGGCGACGATGGACATCATCAAGCTTTATGGCGCGGAGCCTGCCAACTTCCTCGACGTGGGCGGCGGCGCGACCAAGGAAAAGGTGACCGAAGCGTTCAAGATCATCACCTCCGACCCGCAGGTGAAGGGCATTCTGGTCAACATCTTCGGCGGCATCATGCGCTGTGACGTGATCGCCGATGGCGTTGTGGCCGCAGTCAAGGAGGTCGGCCTGAAAGTGCCGCTGGTCGTGCGTCTGGAAGGCACGAATGTCGAGCAGGGCAAGGAGATCATCAACAATTCCGGCCTGGACGTGATCGCTGCCGATGACCTGAAAGATGGCGCGCAGAAGATCGTTAAAGCGGTCAAAGGTTGAGTTTCTGGCGGGCCGCAGCGCTCGCCTTTTCAAATAACGCAGGCATCTGCCTGCCCCGAAGAAGGAGCCACCAATGGCAATCCTCGTCGACGAAAATACACGTGTCATCTGCCAGGGCCTGACCGGCAGCCAAGGGACATTCCACACCGAACAGGCCATTGCTTACGGCACGAAAATGGTCGGCGGCGTGACGCCCGGCAAGGGCGGGCAGACGCATCTGGACCTGCCGGTTTACAACTCGGTCCATGAGGCGCGGGCTGAAACGAAGGCGAATGCATCCGTGATCTACGTCCCGCCCCCCTTCGCCGCAGACTCCATCCTTGAGGCGATCGATGCCGAGATGGAGCTGATCGTGTGCATCACCGAAGGCATCCCCGTGCTGGACATGATGCGCGTCAAGCGCGCGCTGCAAGGGTCAAAATCCACGCTGATCGGCCCCAACTGCCCCGGCGTCATCACGCCCGACGCGTGCAAGATCGGCATTATGCCCGGTCATATCCACCAGCGCGGATCGTGCGGGGTTGTCAGCCGCTCGGGCACGCTTACCTACGAGGCGGTCAAGCAGACCACCGATGTCGGGCTGGGCCAATCCACTTGCGTCGGCATCGGCGGCGATCCGATCAAGGGGACCGAACATATCGACGTGCTGGAATGGTTCCTGGCCGATGACGAAACGCAGTCGATCATCATGATCGGCGAAATCGGCGGCTCCGCCGAAGAAGAAGCCGCGCAGTTCCTCGCCGATGAGAAAAAGCGCGGCCGCTGGAAGCCGACAGCGGGGTTCATCGCCGGACGCACTGCCCCTCCGGGCCGCCGCATGGGCCATGCCGGCGCCATCGTCGCCGGTGGCAAGGGCGGCGCGGATGACAAGATCGAAGCGATGCGCAGCGCCGGCATCGTCGTCGCCGAAAGCCCGGCAGGTCTGGGCGAAGCCGTGCTGGAGGCGATCGGGTAATCGCCCCCGGCCACATCTGACGGGGCGGGCATCCCTGCCCGCCCCGATCCGCCCATCTGCCCCACTTCGTCTGAGGTAACTCCATGACCGACCAATCTTCCAACGATCAGTTTCACGCCTCCAGCTTCATGCAGGGCCATAACGCCGAGTATCTTGAACAGCTCTATGCGCGCTATGCCAGCGATCCGAACGCGGTTGACGCGGCCTGGAAGGCATTCTTTGACGAACTGGGCGACGATACCGCCGATGTCACCGCCGAGGCGGCCGGGCCCTCGTGGGCGCGCGCCGATTGGCCCCCGATGCCCAAGGATGACCTGACCGCCGCGCTGACCGGCGAATACCCCGCCGAGCCTGAGGCCGCCGAGGTGGGCAAGAAGCTGACCGAGAAGGCCCGCGAAAAGGGCGTCGAAGTCAGCGACGAGGCGATCCAGCGCGCCGTTCTGGATTCGGTTCGCGCGCTGATGCTGATCCGCGCCTATCGCATCCGCGGTCACCTGATTGCCGACCTTGATCCGCTGGGCCTGCGCGAGCAGCCTTTCCGCCCCGAGCTGGACCCCGAAAGCTATGGCTTTACCAGCAGCGACATGAACCGCCCGATTTTCATCGACAACGTTCTGGGCCTGCAAATCGCGACGATACGCGAAATCCTGGGGATCGTGCGACGCACCTATTGCG
Organism: Roseovarius dicentrarchi; assembly: GCF_003316635.1. GTDB lineage: Bacteria > Pseudomonadota > Alphaproteobacteria > Rhodobacterales > Rhodobacteraceae > Roseovarius > Roseovarius dicentrarchi. The sequence continues at coordinate 30,161 of NZ_QNQP01000022.1, forward strand.
GCACTTTTGCACTGCAATACATGCATATTTCGGACCCCGAACAGGCTGCATGGCTGAAGGAACGGATCGAAGGCTACGACAAGGAAATCAGCTTCACGCGTGAGGGGCGCAAGGCGATCCTGAACAAGATGGTCGAAGCCGAAGGTTTTGAAAAATACCTGCACGTCAAATACATGGGCACCAAACGCTTTGGCCTCGATGGTGGCGAATCGCTGATTCCGGCGATGGAGCAGGTAATCAAGCGCGGCGGGTCGCTGGGGGTCGAGGAAATCGTCATCGGCATGCCGCATCGGGGCCGCCTCTCCGTGCTGGCCAATGTCATGGGCAAGCCCTACCGCGCCATCTTCAACGAATTTCAGGGCGGCAGCTTCAAGCCCGAGGATGTGGATGGATCGGGCGACGTGAAATACCACCTTGGCGCCAGTTCCGACCGCGAATTTGACGGCAACAAGGTACACCTTTCACTGACCGCCAACCCCAGCCATCTGGAGGCGGTGAACCCCGTCGTTTTGGGCAAGGTGCGCGCCAAACAGGACCAGATCAACGATACGGACCGCACCAAGGTTCTGCCGGTTCTGCTGCACGGCGATGCGGCCTTTGCCGGTCAGGGCGTTGTGGCCGAATGCTTTGGCCTCTCGGGGCTGAAGGGGCACCGCACGGGCGGCACCATGCATATCGTGGTGAACAACCAGATCGGGTTTACCACCGCGCCGCATTTCAGCCGCTCCAGCCCCTACCCGACCGATATCGCGCTGATGGTCGAGGCGCCGATTTTCCACGTCAACGGCGACGATCCCGAGGCGGTGGTGCACGCCGCCCGCGTGGCAACCGAATTCCGCCAGAAATTCCACAAGGATGTCGTGCTGGACATCATTTGCTACCGCCGCTTTGGTCATAACGAGGGCGACGAGCCCATGTTTACCAACCCGGTGATGTACAAAAAGATCAAGCAGCAGAAAACAACGCTGACCCTTTACACCGAACGCCTGGTCAAGGACGGTCTGATCCCCGACGGCAAGGTCGAGGATATGAAAGAAAGCTTTCAATCCTTCCTTGCCGATGAATTCGAGGCCGGCACAAATTACAAACCGAACAAGGCCGACTGGCTGGACGGTAAGTGGGCACATCTGGACCGCAAGGAAGAAGATTACCAGCGCGGCCAGACCGCCATCAAGGAAGAGACGTTTCATCAGATCGGCACCGCGATCTGCACGGCGCCGGATGATTTCCCCATTCACAAAACGGTTCAGCGCATTCTGGACGCCAAGGCACAGATGTTCGAATCCGGCACCGGATTTGACTGGGCCACGGGCGAGGCGCTGGCCTTCGGCTCGCTTTTGACCGAGGGGTTCCCGGTGCGCCTGTCCGGTCAGGACAGCAGCCGCGGCACATTCAGCCAGCGCCATTCGGCCCTGATCAATCAGGATGACGAGGAACGCTACTACCCGCTCAACAACATCCGCGAGGGGCAGGCCCGCTACGAGGTCATCGATTCGATGCTGTCCGAATACGCGGTTCTGGGCTTCGAGTATGGCTATACCCTGGCCGAACCCAATGCGCTGACCCTTTGGGAGGCGCAGTTCGGCGATTTCGCCAATGGCGCGCAGATCATGTTCGATCAGTTCATCAGCTCGGGCGAATCCAAATGGCTGCGCATGTCCGGCCTGGTGTGCCTGCTGCCGCACGGCTACGAGGGGCAAGGCCCGGAACATTCCAGCGCCCGGCTGGAGCGGTTTTTGACCATGTGCGGGCAGGACAACTGGATCGTCGCCAACTGCACGACCCCGGCGAACTATTTCCACATCCTGCGCCGCCAGCTGCACCGCACCTATCGCAAGCCGCTGATCCTGATGACCCCCAAATCGCTGCTGCGCCACAAGCTGGCCGTCAGCCGCACCGAGGATTTTACCGTCGGATCCAGCTTTCACCGGGTGCTGTGGGACGACGCGCAATACGGCAACTCCGATACCAAACTGGTCCCCGACGATCAGATCAAACGCGTCGTCATGTGCTCCGGCAAGGTCTATTTCGACCTGCTGGAGGAACGTGACAAGCGCGGCATCGATGACATCTACCTGCTGCGCTATGAACAGTTCTATCCCTTTCCCGCGCAATCCTCGGTCAAGGAGCTGGAGCGGTTCAAGCATGCCGAAATGGTCTGGTGCCAGGAAGAGCCGAAAAATCAGGGCGCCTGGGCATTTATCGAGCCGAATATCGAGTGGGTTCTGACCCGGATCGAGGCAAAGCATACCCGCCCCGAATATGTCGGCCGCGCCGCCGCCGCATCGCCCGCCACCGGCCTTGCCAGCCAGCACAAAGCACAACAAGAGGCGCTGATTGACGACGCGCTGACGATCAAAGGAAACTAAGACATGAGCACCGAAGTCCGCGTTCCCACCCTGGGCGAATCCGTATCCGAGGCCACCGTCGCCACATGGTTCAAGAAACCCGGCGACAAGGTCGAGGCCGACGAAATGCTGTGCGAGCTTGAGACCGACAAGGTCACGGTCGAGGTCCCCAGCCCCACCGCCGGCACCATGGGCGACATCATCGCCGCCGAGGGTGAAACCGTCGGCGTCGATGCCCTGCTGGCCACCATCGAAGAAGGCTCGGGCGAGAAATCCGCACCCAAATCGGCGGACAAGCCGGGCGACAAATCGGCGGATAAATCGGGCGGCACATCGGATGACAAACAGGTGGCGGCATCATCGGGCGCTGGCGGCGGCTCGATCGACGTGATGGTGCCCACGCTGGGCGAATCCGTATCCGAGGCCACCGTCGCCACGTGGTTCAAAAAACCCGGTGACAAGGTCGAAGCCGACGAAATGCTGTGCGAGCTGGAAACCGACAAGGTATCGGTCGAGGTGCCAGCCCCCGGCGCCGGCACCTTGTCTGAAATCCTTGCCGATGAGGGGGAAACGGTTCAGGCGGGCGGCAAACTGGCCGTGCTGTCGACCAGCAGCGACGCAGCCGTTGCCCAGGCCACCGAAAAAGGACCGGCAGACGGCGCGCAATACCAGCAGCCCAAGCCCGGCGGCGACACCGCCAAGGATGTCGAGGATGCGCCTTCCGCCAAAAAGGCGATGGCCGAGGCCGGTCTTGACCGCGACAGCGTTACCGGCACAGGCCGCGATGGCCGCATCATGAAAGAAGACGTGGCCAAGGCCGCGAAGGGCGCCGCCCAATCCAAGGCACCCGACGCCCCCAAACCCGCCCCTGCCGCGCGCGCGCCCTCCCCGGCCAGCGATGCCGACCGGGAAGAGCGGGTCAAGATGACCCGCCTGCGCCAGACCATCGCCCGCCGCCTCAAGGACAGCCAGAACACTGCCGCGATGCTGACCACCTATAACGAGGTCGACATGACCGAGGTGATGGCCCTGCGCAGCGAATACAAAGACGAGTTCCAAAAGAAACACGGCGTCAAACTTGGCTTCATGTCCTTCTTTACCAAGGCCTGCGTTCACGCCCTGAACGAGGTGCCCGAGGTCAACGCCGAAATCGACGGCACCGACATCGTCTATAAAAACTTCGTCCATATGGGCATTGCCGCCGGCACGCCCACCGGCCTTGTCGTGCCGGTCATCCGCGACGCCCACGCAATGAGCTTTGCGCAGATCGAAAAATCCATCGGCGAAATGGGCGCCAAGGCGCGCGACGGCAAGCTGACCATGGACGAAATGCAGGGCGGCACGTTCACCATCTCCAACGGCGGCGTCTATGGCTCGCTGCTGTCCTCGCCCATCCTGAACCCGCCGCAATCGGGCATTCTGGGCATGCACAAGATCCAGGACCGCCCCATGGCGATCAAGGGCGAGGTGGTGATCCGCCCGATGATGTATCTGGCCCTCAGCTACGACCACCGCATCGTGGACGGCAAGGGCGCGGTGACATTCCTCGTCCGCGTGAAAGAGGCGCTGGAGGATCCGCGTCGGTTGTTGATGGATTTGTAGAAAATGACCCATTCGCAACTTGTGCAAAAGTTACGCGAAATGTTGAATGCGCATGGCGGGAAAGCCTATCCCGCCGTGCATCTCTTCGGTATCGCTCATGCCGAAGAGATGCAGGGCCACAGCATTCCGGTTCTGTGCGAGGACGTCGGCATCTCGAGAAACTACGCTCAGGAGTTTTCAAAGGGCAGGAAGCTCGCCCCCTTCGTTACGCTGACGTAGCGATGAACATGGCCTATCTCCGCGCCATTGCCGCCCGCCGCGCCTTTCGATTGCCCGGCTACCCCACCTTGGCGGATCTGGGTTTCGACGGCGCCTACGTCTCGCCCATCCAGATCGCCTGCGGCAGCCTTGCCGGCCCTCTGCTGATCTCCAAGGATTGGCTCGACGCGCCGTCGGCTCGTGCCCATCGGGCGCATCTGCAACAGCACGGTCACCTGCCAGATAACCCCTTCATCCGCGTGATAGACAAGATGCTCGCCCTGCTAAATCTCCAGCGGCGGGATATCTACATCACCCCCGTCTTTCACCTTCTTACGCCCAAACGCTCGTCGACAATTCCCGCCGCCCACGCCCGTGCCAGCTTTGATGCCATTGGCCGCCACGAACTGATGGGCCGGCGCCCTGTTGCTCTGGGCACTGACGCCGCGCAAACCCTCACCCATTTCGGCATCGACCATGTCACCGCCCCGCACCCCTCTGCCCGCATCGGCAGCTTTGACAAGCGCGCGGCACTCATCGCAAAAGCAGTGGAAACCGCATGACCCCCGAACTCACCGTTCTGACCTTCGCCGCGCTTCTCCAAGTTGTGCAATTTGTTCTTATGGCTGTTCCTGTCAATCTCGAACTGGGCACCGAAAAAACGATGTCCCCGCGTGACCCTGAGCAGATGGGCGGCACGCTGGCCGACCAGATCAGCCCAAAAACGGGCCGCCTCGTGCGCGCCCTGAACAACCATTTCGAGGGGCTGATCCTGTTCAACATCGCCTGCACGGTCATCGCCATCTCTGGTCAGTCTACGGCCCTCACGGCGACCTGCGCATGGATTTATCTACTGGCGCGGATCGCCTTCGTGCCCGCCTATTATTTCGGTCTGACGCCGTGGCGATCGGTCATCTGGGGCGTTGGTTTCGGCGCCACAACGCTCATGCTGCTTGCAGCCCTCTTTTAGGCGTTCATCGTTCTGAAAATACTCACCTCCCAACGCAGGCAAATGCCCCTCCGGTTGACGCTCCGGGCAAATCCCTGTCTGCTTGGCTCCAATCGAACCTGATTAAAGGAAATCCAATGGCCAGTTATGATGTCATCATTATCGGTTCCGGTCCCGGCGGCTATGTCGCGGCGATCCGCTGCGCGCAGCTGGGTCTGAAAACTGCCTGTGTCGAAGGACGCGAGACGCTGGGCGGCACCTGCCTGAATGTTGGCTGCATCCCGTCCAAGGCCTTGCTGCACGCCTCGCACATGCTGCACGAGGCCGAGCATAATTTTGCCGCGATGGGGCTCAAGGGCAAATCGCCCTCCGTCGATTGGAAACAAATGCAGGCCTACAAACAGGATACCATCGACGGCAATACGAAGGGCATCGAATTTCTGTTCAAAAAGAACAAGATTGACTGGATCAAGGGCTGGGCCTCCATCCCCGAGGCGGGCAAGGTCAAGGTCGGTGAAGATATCCATGAGGCCAAGAATATCATCATCGCCTCAGGCTCTGAACCTGCCAGCCTGAAGGGCGTCGAAGTGGACGAGGAAACGGTGGTCTCCTCCACTGGCGCGCTGAAACTGGACAAGATCCCCAAGAAAATGGTCGTGATCGGGGCCGGCGTGATCGGGCTGGAGATGGGCAGCATCTATGGGCGCCTTGGCGCCGAAGTGACGGTGATCGAATATCTGGACGCCATCACGCCGGGCATGGACAGCGAAGTGCAAAAGACGTTTCAGCGCATCCTGAAAAAACAGGGCCTGAAATTTGTCATGGGTGCCGCCGTGCAATCCTGCGAAGTCAAGAATGGCAAGGCGACGGTGAAATACACCCTGCGCAAAAAGGAAACCGAGGCCGAGATCGAGGCCGACACCGTGCTGCTGGCCACTGGCCGCCGTCCCTATACCGGTGGTCTGGGACTGGACAAAATCGGTGTGGAGCTCTCCGAGCGGGGCCAGATCAAGACCGGCGATGATTGGCAAACAAACGTCAAAGGCATTTACGCCATCGGCGACGCGATTGACGGCCCCATGCTGGCCCACAAGGCCGAGGACGAGGGTATGGCCTGCGCCGAAGTGCTGGCAGGCAACCACGGCCATGTCAATTATGGGCTTATCCCCGGCGTGATCTACACCCACCCCGAAGTTGCCAATGTCGGCGCGACCGAGGACGCGCTAAAGGAGGAGGGGCGCGACTACAAGGTGGGCAAGTTCAGCTTTATGGGCAATGGCCGGGCCAAGGCAAACTTTGCCGCGGACGGCTTTGTCAAAATTCTTGCGGACAAGGAAACTGACAGGATTCTGGGCTGTCATATCATCGGCCCGTCTGCCGGTGATCTGATCCACGAGGTGTGCGTCGCGATGGAGTTTGGCGCAGCCGCGCAGGATCTGGCGATGACCTGCCACGCCCATCCCACCTATTCCGAAGCGGTGCGCGAGGCTGCACTTGCCTGCGGTGACGGGGCCATCCACGCCTGACGGCGCGCCATATTCTTCGCGAAGAATATGGCTTTGGATTTTTTGCGAAAAATCTCTGCGCGCCGACCTGGAGGCGCGCAAAGAAACGCTTAGCGCAGTGCCTGCTGGTCGAATCCGGCTTCGCGCATCAGTGCATCCGACGCACCCTCGACCTCGCGCTCCAGCCGCGCCATGAACTCGGGCCGCGCCAAACCTGCCTTGATCGGCGGCAGGAATTCCACCACTGCGACACCCGGTTTGCGCATGATCCCCCGCTTGGGCCAGAACAGGCCCACATTGGTTGCCACCGGCACACAATCCTGCCCCAAATCGTTATAAAGCGCGCCAGTCCCTGCCTTGTAAGGGCGCTGCGCGCCGGGTGCGACGCGGGTGCCTTGGGGGTAAATGATCAGCTGGCCGGGCGCCTGCGCGCCCTTGGCGACGTCCTGCATCATTTTCCTGATCGCCGCGCTGCGCTTGCCGCGATTGACCGGGATGCAACCAATGCGCAGCGCGTATTGGCCAAGGATGGGCGTCCACATCAGTTCGCGCTTCATGATGAATTTACCCGCTGGAACGGCGCTGAATATCAGGATGATGTCAAAGAAAGACTGATGCTTGGCCGCGATAACGACTTCGCCGGTTGGCGGCATGCCGCGAACTTCGCTGCGCAGCCCCACCAGCCAGCGGGCGCTGAACCGCACCCAGCGGCAAAACGTCAGGCAAGCCGTGCGCGCGCCACGCGCGCTGAACAGGGCCCAGGGCAGAAATACGATGCCCATCACTGCCATCGCCAGATACATCTGCACAACGAATACCAGTGACCGGACCCATTGTACCGCCTGCATCATGGCATATCCTTCAATGTGCGCTGCGCCGCGGCGCGCGTGGCCAGAAATGCGACACCGCCCGAAAGCAGCGGAATGGTCAGCGGCCAGATCCAGTGCCAGCCCTGAAAGCCAAGTCCGGTCAGAAATCCGCCCCCCACTTCGGCGCGGGGTAGCAGCAGGACCGCAAGGCAGCCCAGTACCATCCCCACCGCCGCGCCGATCAGGCTGCGCAAAGTGAACCGGCGCACGAAGGCCTGCACGATATACCCGTCACGCGCGCCGACAAGACGCAGCACACCGATCACCTGCGCGTTGGCCGACAATGCCGCATTCGCGGCCAGCGTAATCATTGCTGCAACCGTGCCCGCGATCAACAGCAGCGACATCCACCCCAAAAGGCGCAGCCGCGATGCGGCGCGCACCAGCGGCTCGCGCCAGCGGGTATGGTCGTCCAGCACCGCGCCCGGCACCTCGGCAGCAAGGCGCAGGCGCAGCCCGGCGGAATCATATCCGCCGCCCTCCTCGATGATTTCAATCAGCTGAGGGATCGGCAGGCTTTCGATCGGCAGGTCAGGGCCGAACCACGGCTCCAGCAGGGCGCGCTGTTCGCCTGCGTCCAGCGCGCGGGCGGTGGCGATGCCCGGCGTGGTTTGCAGCACTTTCAGCGCGGCGTCCGTCTGGGCGACCATCTGCCCCTCGGGCGCGGAAATGCGCAAGGTCGAGCTGCGCGCCAGCGCATCCCCCCAGCGATCCGCCAGCCGCGCGGTGGCCAGCGACAGCGCCAGCGCGAACACCGCCAGAAACGCCATTGCCCCCGCCGCAAACAGCGTCAGCCATGCGGTATAGCCGGTGGGCGGCACCACGCGGTCCGCGCCTGCGTCACCTGCCAGAAAGCCGCGTAAAATATCCATATCCAGTTTCACAGATCCGCCCCCGCCAGTTGCAACCGCCGGTTGGAGATGCGCAAAACCCGCGCCTGCACCTGGGATTTCGCGGCCCGGATCAGGGCCAGATCATGCGTGGCGATCATGATGGTCTTGCCCATGCGGTTCAGTTCGACCAGCAGGCGCATCAGGCGCTGGGACATCTCCCAATCGACGTTTCCCGTCGGCTCGTCCGCAAGAATGACATCGGGCGACATGATCAGCGCGCGCGCCAGTGCGGCGCGCTGCCGCTCTCCGCCCGACAATTCGGGCGGCAGGGCGCCCGCGCGCTGGGTCAGTCCGACCCAGCCCATCAATTCGCGCAGGTTTGCATCCTCGGCCAGCATATCGCGGTTGGACACAAGCAAAGGCAGGGCGATGTTTTCGGCCACTGTCAGATGGTTCAGGAACTGGCAATCCTGATGCACCACGCCGATCCGGCGCCGCGCCAGCGCGATGTCATCTCGCGTCAGATCGCGCACATCGGCATCGAACAGGCGCACCTGACCTGCGGTAGGTATCAGCGCGCCGTAGAACAGTTTCAGCAGTGTGGTTTTGCCCGCACCCGACGGTCCGGTCAGAAAATGAAACGACCCCGGCGACAGCCGCAGCGTAATATCGCTCAGCAGCTCGCCCCCGCCATAGGAATAGGCCACATTTTCCAGATCTATCACCGGCCGCCCCTTATGCCTATCCGATCCCTAAATGCCCCACTGTCTGCTGCGTTGCAATCGGGGGGCGCAAATCCTTTGCTCTTTTCCGCCGGTCCGTTAAACCCTAGGATATCCGCAACAGGGACGAGCCCCGCCGCGAGGGGACAGTGAACAGGTGCGACTATGAGGCTGACTTGCCCGAATTGCGGGGCGCAATATGAGGTTCCGGCAGATGTGATCCCCGATGCGGGGCGCGATGTCCAATGCTCAAATTGCGGCGATACCTGGTTTCAAGCGCATCCCGACCGCTCCGTTCCCGCCGAGGCCAGCCCCACCGCGCCAGACGACTGGCAAGAGCCGGAGCCAGACCCTGCGCCGCCCACGGCGGCCCCTGCTCCCGATCCAGAGCCGGAGCCGGAGCCGGAGCCGGAAGAGCTTGGGGAGCCGGACACATCCGCCAAGCCGGAAACACCGGCACGCCCCATCCGGCGCGAGATCGATCCGGCTGTCGCCAGTGTGCTGCGCGAAGAAGCGGAGCGGGAAAAGCGCGCCCGCGCTGCGGCCCAAGCCGGCGGGCTGGAAATGCAGACCGATCTGGGCCTGCCGGAAACCCAAACCCGCGACCGGCGCAGTGGCAAGGAAGGCCCGCGCTCAGAGGGCTTGCATTCAGACCGCGCGCGCACAGACGACTTGCACGCAGATCACGCCCGCGCGGACGAGGCAAACGCGCCACGGGCGCGCAAGCAGCCGTCCTTCGACGACTATCAGACCGACCCGCAGGATGCGGATGACAGCCCCGCAGATGATCGGAACATCGACCCGATCTCACGCCGCAGCCTGTTTCCCGATATCGAAGAGATCAACTCGTCCCTCGCCCCCGGCGGCAAGGCCGGGCGCACTGATCCCGACGATGACAGCTACCGCGCGGCGCAGCCTGCCCGCCGAAGCGGGTTTCGCAGCGGGTTCCTGCTGGCAATCGCTGTCGCCGTCGCTGCGCTGCTGATCTATATGTTTGCGCCGCAACTGGCAGACATGGTGCCGGCGCTGCGTGATGTGCTGGCGGATTACGTGGTCTGGGTCGATGGCCTGCGCCAGTGGCTGGATGGCCAGATTGCCGGCCTGATGGCCTGGCTCGACGGCATGGCCTCTACCGCGCCCGCCGAGGGCGCGGCAGCGGAGTGACCCAGCCAAGGCCCAGCGGCAGCGCCCACAGCCCGGCGATGACGCCCGTGGTTCTGACACTGTTTTCGGCCATCCTCTGGGGCCTGTGGTGGATGCCAATCCGCTGGATCGAGGGTATGGGCCTGAGCGGTGCGCAGTCCAGCATTATCTGCAACGCGGGCGCCGCGCTGGCCATTGCCGCATATATCGCGATTGCCCGCGTGCGCCCGCGTGTCACCCTGCGCACCGTGATTGGCGCGGCCCTGATCGGCGCGGCATTTGCATCCTATTCGGTCGCTCTGACGCTGTCGGATGTGGTGCGCGTCATCTTGCTGTTCTACCTTGCCCCCGCTTGGGGCAAGATCATCGAATGGGCGTTTCTGGGCCACCGGTGGCGGGCGGTGTCCACCGTGACGCTGGCATTGTCCCTGCTGGGGGCGTGGCTGGTTCTGGGCGGCGATATGTCGCTGTCCAGCATCAATGCAGGCGACGCGCTGGCGCTGTTTTCAGGTCTCTCGTGGGCTGTTGGTGCGGCGCTGGTTTTCTCGGACGGGCGCGCGACCGCGTCGGCGCTGACGCTGGCAACGGCATTCTGGGCGATGCTGCTGTCGCTCGCCTTTGCATGGCTCACCGGTGAGGCGATGCCGACGGTCGCAAGCCTGCCCGCGATGGCGGCGTCACTGGCGCTCGGGGCCGTTTACCTGCTGCCGATCATTGCCATATCGCTCTGGGGTGCGCAGCGGTTGTCGCCGGCCTTGCTGAGCTTTCTGTTCACGCTTGAAATCGTGTCTGGCGTGGTGTCCGGCGTGCTCCTGCTGGACGAGCCGTTCGGCCTGTGGCGCCTGTCGGGCGGTATCCTGATCGTCGGCGCCGCCCTGATCGAGGCGTTCGCGGCGCTGCGCAAACCCACGATTGCGCCGCCCGTCGCACCGCCCATGGCGATCCCGTCAGAACCGGTCCAATAGGCGGCGCAGGTAGTCACGCTCGACCTCCGGGCGCGCACCCTCGCCCGAGCGGCGGCGCAATTCATCCAGCAATTCGCGCGCCCGGCGATAAACATCCTCGCCCTGTAGCAGATCGCCTTCGGTCCCCACACTGTTACCGTCGCCCGTGCGGCGCCCCAGGGGATCGGGTTGCTGCCCGCCGGGCGTATTGCCGGCCTGTCCCTGTCCGCCCTGCTGGCGGCCCTCCTGCTCGGCCATCGCGCGGCCCAGATCGCGCATCCCGTCGCGCAGCGCATCCATCGCGTCGGCTTGCCGGTCCAGCGCGGCTGCCATGTCGCCATCGCGCAGCGCCTGTTCGGCGCCGCCCATCGCCTCGCCTGCACGGTCCAGCGCCTCGCGCGCGCTGTCTGCGGCCGCGCCGCTGCCGGGCAATGTGCCGCGCTGGCGCTCCAGCTCGTCGCGCAGCGCCTGCTGGCGGTCGGCCAGTGATCCCGGCGCGGTTCCGTCGCCCGGCTGGTCGCCGTTGCGGCCCTGCCCCGCGCCCTCCTCGTCCTCCTCACCGGGGGCGCGGCCACCCTCGGCACCGGGATTGTTGCCAGCGCCGGCGCCGGGGTTGAACTGCTCCTGCAAGTCACGAAACGCCTGATCCGACAGCCCCTGCTGCTGGCGCAGGGTATCGGCCAGCCCTTCCATCGCCTGCCCGCCGGGGCTGCCTTCGCCCTCGCCGCCTTGTCCTTCGGTGATGCGCAGGTTTTCCATCATTTCCTGAAACTGGCGCATCGCCTCTTCGGCTTCGGCCATGCGGCCCTGACGCATCAGATCCTCGATCCGGTCCATCATGTCCTGCAAATCCTGCTGGCGCAGCGTGGTCATGTCCTGATCGCCTGCATCCGGCTGATCGGCGCCGCGCTCACGCTGGGCCTGCCGGGTTTTCTGGCGCAGGTAATCATCTGTTGCATCGCGCAGCTCTTGCATGAGGCGCGCGATTTCCTCCTCGCTGGCGCCATTGCGCATCGCCTCGCTCAGGCGTTCCTGCGCCTCGCGCATCCGCTCCAGCGCGTCGCCGATGTCACCATCCTCCAGCGCCACGGCCAGATCCCACAGCGCCTGTGCCAGCGCGTCACGTGCCTCGGCGGGGATGCTGCCATCTGTCGTCGCCGCCTCAAGTCTCCGCAGGATCGTGCGCAGCTTCAGATAATCGGCCTTATCACGAAACAGCGTGTCGCCCGGCTGGTAGGTGATCGCCCGCAGCACCTGCGCCACGCGGGGCGCGTTTGCCGCGTTCCACAGCAGGTCGCGCCGCTGCTCGATCACGGCAGCCGCCATCGGATCGAAAAAGCGCCGCGCCGGCAGGGCCATCGCCAAGGGCGCGCTGGTCCCGGTCTGATCGGCCGCATCACGCACCTCAAGCGTCACTGTCACAGGCAGATGCGCCCAAGCATGCTGCGACAGGTTATCAACCAGAACTTCGCTGAAATCTGTGCGGCTCCCGGTGATCGGCATCGGCAGATCCAGCACGATGGGATCGCGCGGCTCTGGTTCCGGGGCCAGCCCATACCGGCGATCCACATCCTCCAGTGCCAGCCGGAAGGTGGCGGTGCCGCCCGTCACGCCATAATCATCCTGCGCGGTGAATGGCTGGCTCATCTGCCCGTCAAAGGTGGTCTTGGCGCCCTCTTCGGTCAGCGCGGCGGTGGGCGCGGTATCGGGTATTACCGCAACGTTCCATTCGCGCCCGCCCGCGCCGTCAATCTCAAGCGTGCCGTTCTGCACCACGTCAAAGCTGTGCTCGGTATCGGTCGCAGCGCCAATTCCTTCGGTCCGGGCCGATACCGTCTCGGCCAATGCCAACGCGCCGACCTCGCCATAAAATCGCAGGGTCACGCGGCTGCCCATCGGTATTTTCAGGGTTTTGCCCTGCTGATCGGCCAGATAAAGACTGGGCAGACCGGTATAGGCCGGCGGCTCGATCCAGCCCTCCCAGGTGGGTCCGCCAACCGGCGCGGCGCCGCCCTGCGCCATTTGCACCGCAGACGTCATGCGCCAAACGGACCCGAACATCAGCGCCACGATCAGCCCCAGCAACGCGATATAGCGCAGCCCGAAGGGATCCAGCCGCGATATGCGCAGATCGGGACGCGGCGCGCGGGCGGCGCTGGCCGCCTGCTCCATCCGGCGGCGATGCGCCTGCCACAAGGCTTCGGATGCGGCGTCCCCGCGCCCGATCGCCTGCGCATCGCCCAGCGCCTGCAAGGGCCGACCCGGCAGCGCCGCATCCAGCCGCGCCAATGCCTCGCCCCGGCCAGGCCAGCGGAACCGTGCCAATCCGACCACCAGCAGCGCGGCGGCGCCCAGCGCGGCGGCCATCAAAAGGCCGGTCGCAATTTCGAACCGAATGCTGTCGTGCAGCCCCAGCATCAGCGCCGCCGCCACAGCCGCCAGCAACGTCCACAGGGGCCAGAATGCGCGCACCAGCCGTTCGGCCAACAGCCCCGCCCATGTCAGGGACAGCGGCAGCCGCAGCCGCGCCATCACCGGGCCTGTCAGGTTCGAACGCTGGGCCATGCACCTCTCCGGAAACCGGCCCCGCCGCGCGCTAGAGCCATGCTGGGATGGTATCGCGATTTATGATTTCGTCAAAGGTCGGCCTTGCCCGGATCACGGCAAACTCCTGCCCATTGACCAGAACCTCGGGGATCAGCGGGCGGGTGTTATACTCGCTCGCCATCACCGCGCCATAGGCGCCGGCACTGCGAAACGCGACCAGGTCACCGGCGTTCAACTCCGGCATCATGCGCTGGCGTGCAAAGGTATCGCCGCTTTCGCAAACCGGGCCGACGATGTCATAGGGGCGCTGCTCCGCGCCCGGCACCGGCTCGACCACTGGGATGATATCGTGCCAAGCGTCATACATGGCAGGGCGGATCAGATCGTTCATCGCCCCGTCAAGGATCAGAAAATCGCGCCCCTCGCCGGATTTGACATAGATGACCTCGCTCACCATCAGCCCGGCATTGCCGGCAATCAGGCGCCCCGGCTCAATCTCGATCTCGCAGCCCAGATGGCTCAGCGTTTCCTTGATCATCGCGCCATATTGGCTGGGAAGTGGCGGTGCCTCGTTGCCGCGCGTGTACGGAATACCCAGACCGCCGCCCAGATCCAGCCGCCGGATATCATGGCCGTCCGCGCGCAGGATTTCGGTCAGCTCGGCAACCTTTTGATAAGCCAGCCGGAACGGCTCCAGATCGGTCAACTGGCTGCCGATATGCACATCGATGCCAATCACCTCCAGCCCCGGCAGGCGCGCGGCATGGGCGTAAACCTCGCGCGCGCGGGAAATCGGAATGCCGAACTTGTTCTCGGATTTTCCCGTGGCGATCTTGGCATGCGTCTTGGCGTCCACGTCGGGATTGACCCGCACCGTAATCGGTGCGCGCACCCCCAGATCGACAGCCACGGCGCTCAGCACCTCCATCTCAGGCTCGCTCTCGACATTGAATTGCCGGATGCCGCCCTCCAGCGCCAGCCGCATTTCATCGCGGGTCTTGCCCACACCGGAAAACACGATCTTGTCGCCCGGCACGCCGGCGGCCTTGGCGCGCAGATATTCGCCGCCCGACACCACATCCATCCCGGCCCCGAGCCGCGCCAACGTCTTGAGAATGGCAATGTTGCTGGCCGCCTTCATGGCATAGCAGACCAGATGATCCATCCCAGCCAGCGCATCGTTGAACAGATGGTAATGCCGTTCCAGCGTGGCGGTGGAATAGACATAGAACGGCGTGCCTACAGCGGCCGCAATCTCGGCCACCGGCACATCCTCGGCGTGCAAAACGCCATTCTTGTACAGAAAATGATCCACGCTAAACGTCCTTACCCGACCTCAAGTTTTTTCTTGGTCAAAATACCCAAATTCCGCCCTCACCCCTCGCGCAGGCGCAAGTACCCTCACCCCTCGCGCAGGCGCAAGTAAAGGTAAAGCGGCAATCCACAACTGACTCCGATGCAGAAGGTCGCCGGAATGGCGATCAGACGCAGCCAATCCCGGCTTCGCACCACCTCGGCCAGCACCCAGACGGTCAGTGCGGCGGCGGCAATGGTCAGATCCCAGACCAGCCCGCTCGTGGCCGCATTGGCGTGCCAGGCTGTGACCATCCCGGCCAGATCAAAGCCGTTTTCAGCAAACCAACGCAGGAAATAGCTCATCGGATGGATCGTGCCCCAGACAGCAAGCGCCAGATAAACGTATCTCACAGGGTTGCCGCCGTGTGCATGCTGGCAGTGCCGGTGATCCAGTCACCGGTGTCAGGCTTGACCGTGGCCTTTCGGCCGCCGGGGGCGCGGTCGGCTTCAACCGGTCTGACCGGCGCGCCATCGACGCCGCAGGCTCCGGTTGCGATCAGGGCGGCAAATGCCAGGGCGAACCTCATCCCAAAACCTCCTGCCAGCGCGCCACTTGCGCGCGCACATTTTCCGGCGCGGTGCCGCCATAGCTGACGCGGCTGGCGACGGAATTATGAACGCCCAGCACGTCGAACACATCCTGCGTGATCGCCCCGTGCACGCCCTGCATATCCTCCAGCGTCAGGTCCGGCAGATCGCAGCCCTGTCGCTCGGCCAATGCCACCAGCGTGCCGGTCACATGATGCGCGTCGCGAAACGGCATGCCCAGAACCCGCACCAGCCAGTCGGCCAGATCGGTTGCGGTGGAAAATCCGGTCGCGGCGGCAGCCTCCAGAACGTCGCGGTTTGCGCTCATATCGCGCACCATGCCTTCCATCGCGGCCAGCGCCAACATCAGGTTATCGGCGGCGTCGAACACCTGTTCCTTGTCTTCCTGCATGTCCTTGGAATAGGCCAGCGGCAGCCCCTTCATCACCATCATCAGCGCCACATTGGCGCCAAAGATGCGGCCAATCTTGGCGCGGATCAGCTCGGCGGCGTCGGGGTTCTTCTTCTGCGGCATGATGCTGCTGCCGGTCGAAAACCGGTCGCTCAGCGACACAAACCGAAACTGCGCCGACGACCAGATCACCAGCTCTTCGGCCATGCGGCTCAGATGCATGGCACAGATGCTGGCCGCGCCCAGAAACTCCAGCGCGAAATCGCGGTCACTGACCGCATCGAGCGAATTGGCGGTCGGCCGGTCAAACCCCAGAGCCTGCGCCGTCATGTCCCGGTCGATTGGGAAGGACGTGCCGGCCAGCGCGGCGGATCCCAGCGGGCATTCGTTCATGCGCGCGCGGGCGTCGCGGATACGGGACAGGTCGCGCCCGAACATCTCGACATAGGCCATCATGTGATGGCCCCATGTCACCGGCTGCGCCACCTGAAGATGGGTGAAACCGGGCATCACCCAATCGGCGCCCGCGTCCGCCTGTGCGACCAAAGCGCGCATGAGCGCCACCAACGCGCCCTCGATCGCGTCCAGCTGGTCACGCACCCACAGCTTGAAATCGGTCGCGACCTGATCATTGCGCGACCGGCCTGTGTGCAAACGGCCCGCCGGCGCGCCAATAACCTCTTTCAGACGCGCCTCCACGTTCATGTGGATGTCCTCAAGCGCCGCGGAAAACGCAAAGTTGCCGCCCTCGATTTCGGCCAGAACGCTGTCCAGCCCTTCCTTCATGGCGCTGGCGTCGCTATCTGTAATGATGCCCGTTGCCGCCAGCATGGCGGCGTGGGCCTTCGATCCGGCGATGTCCTGTGCCGCCATCCGCTTGTCGTACCCGATTGAGGCATTTATCGCCTCCATGATCGCATCGGGTCCGGCGGCGAAACGGCCGCCCCACATCTGGTTCGAAGTCTTGTCTGCCATGCCCTGCCCCTTTGGAGGAAATATGCGCCTGTCACGTTCCACCCTGCTTTATCCCGCCCTCGCCCTCGGTGCAATCGCAGTGGGGCTGGCTGTTACCTTCAGCAGCGGCGACGGCGCGCACGCCGACACACCTGCGCGCGACTATTCCGCGCTGGCCGCCGGGCTGGACGGCGACATGAAAAAGCTCAGCTTTCACAGCGCCCCAAAGGACGCCTCGGGCGAATCCTTCACCACCGAGGATGGCGGCACCGCCACTCTGGCCGATTATCAGGGCAAATACGTGCTGCTGAATTTCTGGGCGACATGGTGCGCACCCTGCCGCAAGGAAATGCCGATGCTGTCCGAATTGCAGACCGAATTCGGCGGCGACGATTTCGAAGTGCTGACGCTGGCCACGGGCCGCAACGCGGTGCCCGCCATCGAAGGCTTCTTCGAGGAAATCGGTGTGACAAATCTGCCCGCCCACCGCGACCCAAAGCAAAAGATCGCGCGGGAAATGGGCGTTCTGGGCCTGCCGATCACCGTCATCCTTGACCGCGACGGGCGCGAGGTGGCCCGCATGCAAGGCGACGCACATTGGAGCAGCGACAGCGCCAAGGCACTGATCGCGGGGCTCGTCGCACCGGTCGACTAAGGCGCCAAGATTTTTCGCGAAAAATCTCTGCCCCATTGCGGGCGGGGCGCGCCAGAGGCTAGAACCGCTGTGCAGTTGCACAGCGGAGACCCTTCATGCCCGTTATCACAAACATTCAGGACCTGCATCGCATCTACCGCCGCCGGGTGCCGCGCATGTTCTACGATTACACCGAATCGGGCAGCTGGACCGAACAGACCTTTCGCGCCAACAGCAGTGATTTCAACGATATCCTGCTGCGCCAGCGCGTCGCCATCGACATGGCCGGAGGCTCGACCGCGAGCCAGATGATCGGGCAGGATGTGGCGATGCCTGTGGCGCTGGCCCCGGTCGGCCTGACCGGCATGCAATGCGCCGACGGCGAAATAAAAGCCGCCCGCGCCGCTGCCAAGTTCGGCGTGCCCTACACGCTGTCCACCATGTCCATCTGCTCGATCGAGGATGTGGCAGAGAACACGGACAGGCCGTTCTGGCTTCAGGTCTATACGCTGAAAGACGACGATTTCATGCAGCGCCTGTTTGACCGGGCCAAGGCGGCCAAATGTTCGGCTGCGGTGATTACCGTCGATCTGCAAATGCTGGGCCAGCGGCACAAGGATATCAAGAACGGCCTGTCCGCGCCGCCCAAACTGACCGCGCGCAGCATCGCCAACATGGCGACCAAGGCACAATGGGGACTTGGCATGCTGGGCACCAAGCGGCGGTTTTTCGGCAACATCGTAGGGCACGTGAAGGACGTCAAAGACCCCCGCGATCTGGCCGCATGGACTGCCGAAGCCTTCGATATTTCGCTGGACTGGGACCGTATCCGGCAGTTTCGCCGCATGTGGGACGGCCCGCTGATCATCAAGGGCATCATTGATCCGCGCGACGCAGTTGAGGCGCTGAATGTGGGCGCGGATGCGATCATCGTCAGCAACCATGGCGGCCGGCAGCTGGACGGTGCGCTATCTTCCATCCGCGCCCTGCCCGCGATCATGGACGCGGTCGGCGACCGGATCGAGGTACATCTGGACAGCGGCATAAGGTCAGGTCAGGACGTGCTGAAAGCCGTGGCGATGGGCGCCACCGGCACCTATATCGGCCGCGCCTACATCTACGGGCTGGGCGCCATGGGCGAGGCCGGCGTCACCCGCGCGCTGGAGGTTATCCACAAGGAGCTGGACGTCTCGATGGCGCTGTGCGGCCGCCGCGACATTCGCGGCGTGGATCGCGATATCCTAATGATTCCCAAGGATTTTTCGGACCGCTGGCAATAGGATCGTACGGTGGCGCATCCAATGATCGCGCCGCCGTACCACGCGTGTGCGGCGTACTTACTCGAAGGTAAACTCTCCGATGGTACACACGTCGACACCCTCTTGGGTCAGGGTATCGCCGTCCTCGAACTTGACCAGAAAATCGAACAGGCAGTGCCCTGTACCGTCGTCAAAATCAATCGTGACAGACGCATTATGCGGCAGCACGTCTTCGCCAAGGATATCCTCTTCCCAGCTATTGGTGGCTTTGTTCGATCCATAAAATTCGGTGATAGCGTAGCCGGTTTTGTTGATGATCTCGACCTTGTAATCTGCCGCGGCAGCTGGCGACGCGAAAGCAGCGCACAATGCGGCGACTGCCGCAGTTCTGGTCAATGTATTAAGCATGATGGTAGCTCCATAAGTTTACTTGCGGATTGATCTGCGACGTCCTTTGCGAGAGCGATGTGCGCCTCTGCGAGTACTTTGTGAATTTTTTGATCAAATGCAATAACCTGAGTTAACCAACTCAGGTATTCAGCAAACCTGTCCCGGCCTGAGTATGATTTTCACGCTGACCTGCCACCGGATTTTTCCTCCATTTGGAATTAGAGTTCGCCTCAATGAAGGGACGGACCATGAAGCGACCGAGATATACAGAGGAACAGATCATCGACATTCTGGCCGGGCATGATGAATCGCCCCGGTTTTGTTTGAGGCCATCAACTTAATCAAGGATGATGGTTATGATAAAAAGCAAAATGGCAAATCGTTACTCACCTGAGGTCCGCGCGCGTGCCGTCCAAATGGTGTTCGAGCAGCAGGGCTCAGGGCCCGGTCATCGCCGAGCTGTCCATCAGACGCATCGCGCAGCTTTATGAGGTCGCAAGAGGGGCGCGAGTGTCGGAGCCTCGTCGAGTGGAAGAAGGAGTCGGCGCTTAAAAGCCTCCCAGAGGCTCTCACCCTAATGAGGATCGCGGACGATTGCGAACCAGTCTTCGCTTCAGGCAATCGTCGGCCTGCCACTTAGCCCCCATGACCTTAGTCGTTCGCGACGCTTGTCTTCCTTCACCCGCACGAAGGATTTGATATCGGACGTCGTGGCGTGGCCGGACGTCGATGTGAAGTGCGTTCAACATGCCAAGACCCTTGGTTCGTTTTTCAGCCCGCAGAAATCCGTCAAAATAAAGTCGATGATGCGGGCACTCGCCTTTGATCGCTGAGCGGTCTGGGAACGCCAGCAAGTCAGGCTTGACTGCGTTGCGTGCACGCTTTCAGGGCACCTTCCCTGAAAGAGAAATTGACTAAATCCTGCCCAAACCCGGTGCCATTCTGTGCCTCGCAGTGCCATTTGAGCACGTTTTTGGGCGCGGGGAGGTTTTTTCAATTAATCCCAATTTGGCCTTGTATTCCCCATGTTTGCTTGGCTATACGCGTCGGTGGAGACGTGGCCGAGTGGTCGAAGGCGCTCCCCTGCTAAGGGAGTAGGCCCGGAAGGGTCTCGTGGGTTCGAATCCCATCGTCTCCGCCAAACACCATTGAAACTAAACAATAATTACCGCGCACTCACTGCTTACCCGCCAACCTACCCGTCAAGCAGAAAGCTCTTGGACCCAACGCATTACGACGAGTTATGCTAAAGATCACGCCTATGTCGCCAACTGTTGATTTTCGTGTCGAATTGACCCATTTTTCCATTTGGCGCTGACCCGTTTGAAACATGATAATCCCATGAAAAGTTGGCGGAATTTTTGATACCAGCGCGTCACGGCGCTTCGGAAAACTGGCTCAATTTCTAGCAAATTCAACAGTGTCTATTTTCTGCGGCAGCAAAACGGTGTTTTTCAACAAAATGGGCGGAAACCGGTCTTTCGCTGCGGTTGCGCGGGCTCGGGGGCGGTCTCGAGAAAGCTGCCGTTCATTTGGTGATCGAAATCAAGAATGCTGCGCTTGGCCTAAAGGTTGCAGAGAGCCCGAACGCACCGGTACTGCTCTCACGAATGGCCACTCCACTAAGCGTCGTAGAAGCGAACTCGTAATTCCGACCCTTAGCTATCCTTTGTCTGCCAGTGGTAATGCTGCGGTGCTGCGCCCCAATTCTAAAAGTCCCCACCCTGAAGAGATCATGCATTGACGAGACTTAGTTGTTTTCCTTCTTTCTGAAAGATGTGTCGCTTGACAGCAACTCGTTCGCGTGTAGGTTGTTGACAGCCTTCGGGCAGATTTTGTCATCATGTTCATTGTGATGGTTGGCCGCAACGCTGGTCAGATTTGCTCTTCGAGTTCCTTTGCAGTTTTACGGATTGTAGAAATCCTTGCCTGCGTAAGAGTGCCCGAAGGCTATTTTTTGGAGGTGGAATTGGTTAACAAGCTCGTACAGCTCCAAGCGACTAAGTCCCGATCAGATTTAGCGCGGCTTATAGGGGTTAAGCCGAAACATCTAAGTTTCACACTCTATAAAATCCCCGAAAATTCAAGATATACGCAGTTTACAATACCGAAGGCGTCAGGTGGGACGAGAGATATTCATGCGCCAAATTCGCATTTGAAGGCAATCCAGTCGCGAACGTCAGGGCTACTGTATGAATGCTACCATATCATTTATCCAAAAAATGATATCGCCAACCTTGAATTATCACACGCGTTTCAAAAGAACCGTGGTCTATCAATTGCGTCAAATGGGTCAAAGCACCGGAACAAGCGGTTCGTATTCAATATGGACCTGAAGGATTTCTTTGGTTCCTTCAACTTTGGTCGTGTTCGAGGCTTCCTTCTATCCAACAACCAGTTTGGCCTAAATGCAGAGGTTGCGACAACTGTTGCTCAAATCTGTTGCCACGAAAACAAATTACCCCAAGGTGCGCCTACTTCCCCAATAGTTACGGAGTTTATTACAAGAATACTTGATATTCGGCTGTCGAAAATTGCAAAGCGCAATGGGTGTACCTATTCACGGTATGCAGATGATCTAACATTTTCGACCAACAAGCGCGAATTTCCTGTCGAAGTTGCTTTCCTTGGCCTCGATGGTCAGTGGACTGCGGGAAGTGCCATTGCTAACAAAATCCACACCAGCGGGTTCGAAATTAACCCAAATAAATACCGCATGCAGTTTGCTGATAGCAGACAGGAAACGACTGGTTTGGTCGTTAACAAGAAGGTTAACGTTTCGAAAAATTATACTAAGCAAGTCCGATATATGGCGCATTCTCTTTTCCAAAAGGGTGAATGCTTCATTCAAGAACCTCAGACGAAATTGCCGATAATGGTTAGCAACCATGTACTTGGAGGAAAGTTAGCGCACCAATTTCATATCAAGTCCCAAGAATACCTTGACTCCAAAGGAAAAGCTTTCCCCGTTGCAAGATTTGAGAAAGAAGGAAAAAAGGCACCTGCATATTATCGCAAGTACGCAGACTTTATCTATTTTCAGAATTTCTTCCACAGCAGCAAGCCAACCATTCTTTGTGAAGGTGTGACTGACAATATTTACATTAAATGTGCCATAAAATCTTTGTATAGCAAAGTGCCAAGTCTTGGGTACGCGTCTAAGGCCGCGTCAAAGATTCAGCTTTTATGCGGCTTTTACAACTATTCTCCTACAGCCCAAGCAGTAACTAAGCTAACCGGCGGAGCTAACCCCCTCAAAACCTTTATTGAGACTTATGGAATCACATTCGCACGCTTCAAAGCCGCAAGCATCGAAGTGCCGGTGATTGTTGTGGTTGACAACGACGCAGCGAATAACGGCTTGTGGAAGATGCTTCAGGAGAAGTTTGGCATTGCAGGAGCAGATGGTAGTCATGACTTCTACCACGTTACGAAGAACCTCTACGTTGTGCCCATTCCGAAAATTGGCGGAGCCGACACGTTCATCGAGCATTTGTTTGATGCAAAAACTCTTGCGTCACAGCTCAAGGGCAAGTCCTTTGACTTTGGCCAGAAAGGAAAGAAGATTGCGCCGAACAAGTATGGTAAAATGGCATTCGCAAAGGATGTCGTGCGTAAGAAACGGGCAAGTATAGACTTTTCTGGTTTTTTACCGGTATTGGTCAACGTTGAAAAAGCGCTGTCGGAACACAAGAAAATGCTCTCTACGCAGAAAGCCACAAGTTAAATTACCTTGGGCTTCGGCAAAAATCTATATTTACCCAAATACACTCTTCAATCAGTGAACCTCCAGATTCCACGATAGTTTTTTGCACGTGGATATTCATGCCACCCAATGTTGAATGCGTTGTCGTGCTTGAAAAAAGTCGGGTGATCATAAGGTAAGCGGTCATTTTCGTCGAGTTGGTCAAGGTCAATTTTGTCCACAGTGAGTGAATTCTCCAATCACGGAATATTGCTCTTGCAGCGAATGTCTGGAATGACAGATCGTAAGGCTTCGGCGGGGGCCGTCTGACTTCGGCTACGATCCGATGATAAGTCCGGCCTTATGTCCGATTTCATTTACCGCCCTCAAATCGAAGTTCTCTCTACGGCCGATGGCATTCGCCGTCGGC
>NZ_QNQP01000023.1 GCF_003316635.1 Roseovarius dicentrarchi
CCGAAACAGCGAAGAAAAAGCGAAAGGAGGCAACAGCATTGACGCCATCATAATCAGCAGATCATAACGACTGGGTGGGTCAGATCTCGATGAAAATGCCGGGTCAGTTCTCAATGACAATCAACACTGCATTCCGTTCGACGTCCCTTAAGCGGCCCTCGACAATCAAGCGCAGAATGGCGGCGGTCGAGACACCGAGACTACTGCTTGTCTCTGATATGCTTAATTTACCACAATGCCTGCTGGTTTCTGGAAACGCCTCGAAGAAATTGGACCATTTCCGGATCGTTGCCTCCGTGAAGCGCGGACGGGCGGTATCGCCGCCCTCGCCGGGAGTCAGCACGCCCTCGGCGATTAGCCGTTCCATCTGCGTCCGTGTCATGCCGAGACGCCTCTGTGCAGCGACATAGCTGACGGCACCGGATGCCTGATCAAGCAAGGTCTCGGTCTCGGGCGCGCTAAAAAGCACGTCGTAATCGGGTGTGTCCGGTTCGTCCACGATGCCAGCATCTCGTAACAATCTCCGCAAGCGCTTGGGGTGCAAATCATGAGCTAGCGCCGCCGTCCGGATTGAATGCAGGCGTCGCGCCGGTAGAGGGTAGTCGAGCGCCAGTTCGCCTTCGCCCAAGGGCCAAGTTTCCAAAATATGCTGGCGTAAGATGTCGCGCAGATGACCAAAGCCAAGGCCGGCGCCCGCGCCCCTCCTCATCCAGTCATGGATCCGACCATATCGGGCTGACGGCCGGTCCTGAGGAGAGCCAGTCTCTGCACGCAGGGATTGGAAGAATGTCAAAAGGGCATCAGGGCCTTTATTCAGAAGCGCGAACCCGGCATCCGTCGCGACCGCCAACTCATAAGCCGAGAGCTCGCGCAGGGCCGCGCCCTTGCCGAAGACGAGCGAGGCCCCCAACATCTCGCTAGCGACACCCGCTGCGCCGATGGATAAGTTCGCGGCCCAGCCCCCGGGCGCGCCGCCTGCCAGACGCGTGGACAGATAGTGCTCAAAGCTCGCATGGCCTGGAACGGGACGATCGAGGTCTCCGTCCTCGATCTCGATTAGCCATGGCTCCCAGGACCTCATGAACTCGTATCGGACATTCTCCTCAGGCGGCGCGACAAGAAGTAGGTTATGAACCGGGCAGACCCGGGCGGATGCAAAGGACCAGAGAATGCGCCCGTAGGCCATGCTTACCGTTTGCTCGGTCAGTGTCCCGGCCATGTCCGCACGCAGGCAAGCCGGGCAAACGCGGTTATAACCGACTAGCAGGTTCTGCTTGTCGATCTGGAAGCCAAGGATACGATGAGAGTCGCCTGAATAGCAGAATGCCCGAGCGACGAGCAGTTGGCTCTCCACATCCCCGAGCTCTGCCAAGCGCGCTAAGGCCGCGGTGCTGCCGCAAACGACGTCCGAGATGGCAAGATCGAAATCTTTCAGAAACTCAGAAAGACTCGGCAGTTTGTTGGCGAAGGCCACACGCGCCGCGAAGGATAGAGCGGTCTCGTCCGCGTGCAGCGGTACGGTGTGGGGCATCGGCATGACGGGGTTCCCTCTACGTCATCGGACACATGAAACCGTCTTCAGATCGCAAAGAAAAAGAAGCGCCGCAAGGGCACTTCGAGAAACCATCGTGTCCGAAACGCTTCGACTTTTGCATCATCTGGTCCGCGCGCTTAGGGCGCGGACCCATATTTTGTTGAGGGCACCATAACCAAATTTTGAAATTCGGACGAAATTACGGCTTCTCACACTCAACAAGTTGAGTTACCCCATCCTCCAAGAAAAGACAGTTATTCGATCTGGTGCCCGAAAACGCAACTCGAGCATCGTCGCATGGCCGCAGTTCACGTTGACGAAACGCAGGATGCAGGCCGCTATTTCAACGACCACACCATGCAGAGGTTTCAAAGTGTAGAGCAAGCACACCTGCTCTGCACCTTGATGTCATCACCTCATGACCGACCACTCTTCAACGTGGCCCGGCAGAAGGTCGTTTCTGCCACTCCCGGACAACCTTTGCCCGAAACTGGACAAACTATGCCCGCGGGGACACAACGACCCAATTCCGTCAGCTACAGCCCGATGTCGCGCCGCAGGTGTTGCACTTCATGCAGGTGCCGTTGCGGACCAGCGTATAGTTGCCGCAATCGCCGCAGGCTTCGCCCTCGTAGCCCTGCATGCGCGCCTTGGTGCGGGCGTCCATGGACATGGAGCTGGCGGAGATCGTCGTTTGCGAGGCGACCAGCGTTGCGGTGCTGGTGGGTTCGGGCGCAACAGACTGCAAACTTGTGACTGTATCACTGCCGCCACCGGCCGCCATCTGGGCGTGACGCTGGCCGCCATTCAGCACATACAGCTCCTGCGGCAGGCGCTTGCGCAGATAGCCGGTGGAGCTGATTTGTTTCAGCACTTCCAATGACTTGCTTGCGGCGGCTTCGCTCATTTCGCTGATGTTGCGCACGCCCTCTTCTTCGCCGCGGCCCAGATCGTCAAAGCTGTGGCCCTCGGGTTTGACATGCGCCAGATCGGTGCGGTCCAGATAGGAAACGGCCAGCTCGCGGAAGATGTAATCAAGGATCGAGGTCGCGTTCTTGATGCTGTCATTGCCCTGCACCATGCCCGAGGGCTCGAACTTGGTGAAGGTGAAGGCGTCGACGAACTCCTCCAGTGGCACGCCGTATTGCAGGCCCATCGACACGGCGATGGCGAAATTGTTCATCATCGCGCGGAAACCTGCACCTTCCTTGTGCATGTCGATGAAAATCTCGCCCAGCTCGCCGGTGGCATATTCGCCGGTGCGCAAATACACCTTGTGCCCGCCGATGATCGCCTTTTGGGTATAACCCTTGCGCCGCTCGGGCATCTTGTCGCGCTGGAGTTTGTTCACCTCTTTGATAACGATCTTTTCCACGATCTTTTCGGCCAGGACGGTGGCCTTTTCGTGGTTCGATCCGCTTTCCATCACCTCGGCGGCATCGTCGTCATCCTCGACCAGCGCGGAGGCCAGAGGCTGGCTGAGCTTCGAGCCGTCGCGGTAGAGCGCGTTGGCCTTGACGCCCAGCGACCAGCTCAGCTCATACGCGTTCTGGCAATCCTCGATCGTGGCGTCATTGGCCATGTTGATCGTCTTGGAAATCGCGCCCGAGATGAAGCTTTGCGCAGCAGCCATCATGGTGATGTGGCTTTCAACGCTCAGATACCGCGTGCCTTTTTTGCCACAGGGATTGGCGCAATCGAAGATGTGGTAATGCTCGGTGCGCAGGTGCGGCGCGCCTTCAAGCGTCATGGTGCCGCAGACATGGTCATTCGCCGCCTCGATATCGGCGCGGGAATAGCCCAGATGCGCCAGCAGATCGAAGGCCGGATCGTTCAGCTTTTCCGCCGGGATGCCCAAAACGTTGGTGCAGAATTCCGCGCCCAGCGTCCACTGGTTGAATACAAACCGGATGTCAAAGGCACTGCCAAGGGCGGCGTCGATCTTGGCCAGCTCATTGGGGCCAAAGCCGTGGCCGATCAGCGAGGTGTGGTTGATCCCCGGCGCGTTGCCGATGGTGCCGTGGCCCACGGCGTAGCTGATGATTTCCTCGATCTGCGCGCTGCCATAGCCTTGCATTTCCAATGCTGCGGGCACCGATTGGTTGATGATCTTGAAATAGCCACCCCCGGCCAGTTTCTTGAACTTGACCAGCGCAAAGTCGGGCTCGATCCCGGTCGTGTCGCAATCCATCACCAGCCCGATGGTGCCGGTGGGCGCGATGACGGTGGATTGGGCGTTGCGATAGCCATGCTTTTCGCCAAGGCGCAGCGCCTCGTCCCAAGAGGACATGGCCAGCTCGACCAGGCGGCTGTCTGGGCAGCCTGCATGATCCAGCGGGACAGGCTTGACCGCCAGCGCCTCATAGCCGTCCACATTACCGTGGGCGGCATTGCGGTGGTTGCGGATGACGCGCAGCATATGCTCCGCGTTGCGCTGATACCCGGCAAAGGCGCCCAACTCGCCCGCCATTTCGGCAGAGGTGGCGTAGGCGACGCCGGTCATGATCGCGCTCAGCGCACCGGCCAGCGCGCGGCCCTCGTCGCTGTCATACCCGTGGCCCATGTTCATCAGCAGGCCGCCGATATTGGCATAGCCCAGACCCAAGGTGCGGAAGTCAAAGCTGCGCTGCGCGATTTCCTTGGACGGGAACTGCGCCATCATCACCGAAATTTCCAGTGTGACGGTCCACAGGCGCGAGGCGTGCATGTAGGCTTCGGCGTCAAAGCGGCCATCGTCGTAGAATTTCAGCAGGTTCATCGACGCAAGGTTGCAGGCGGTGTCGTCCAGAAACATGTATTCCGAGCAGGGGTTGCTGCCGCGAATTTCGCCATCCTCGGGGCAGGTATGCCACGCGTTGACGGTGTCGTGATACTGGATACCCGGATCGGCGCAGGCCCATGCGGCATGGCCGACATCTTCCCACAGATCGCGCGCCTTGATCGTCTTGGCGACCGAGCCATCGGTGCGGTTCAGCAGCGCCCAGTCGGCATCATCCTTGACCGCCTTGAGGAAGGCATCGGTGACGCGGATCGAGTTGTTGGAGTTCTGACCAGAGACCGACGCATAAGCCTCGGAATCCCAATCGGTGTCGTAGGTCGGGAATTCGATGCTGGCGTAGCCCTGCTTGGCATAGTCCAGCACGCGCTTGATGTAGGTTTCGGGAATTGCGGATTTCTTGGCGGCGCGGATCGCGTCCTTCAACTGAACGTTCTTCTTGGGGTCAACCGAATCCTCGGCCGTGCCGTCCCATGCCGCAATCGCGGCGAAGATCTCGTTCAGGCGCTGCTCGTGCATCTTGGAGCCTGCGACAATGCTGGCGACCTTCTGCTCTTCCTTCACCTTCCAGTTGATGAATTCCTGAATATCGGGGTGGTCGGCGTCGCAGATCACCATCTTGGCCGCGCGGCGCGTTGTGCCGCCCGACTTGATCGCGCCTGCCGCGCGGTCACCGATTTTTAGAAAGCCCATCAGGCCCGACGATTTGCCACCGCCCGACAGCGGCTCGTTCGAGGCGCGCAGGGAGGAGAAGTTCGTGCCGGTGCCCGAGCCATATTTGAACAGGCGCGCCTCGCGCACCCACAGGTCCATGATGCCGCCATCGCCGACCAGATCATCGGCGACCGACTGGATGAAGCAGGCATGCGGCTGCGGATGCTCGTACGCAGAGGTGGATTTTGTCAGCTCGCCGGTCTGGTAATCGACATAGTAATGCCCCTGCCCCGGCCCGTCGATGCCGTAGGCCCAGTGCAGGCCGGTGTTGAACCATTGCGGGCTGTTGGGCGCGCCCATCTGGCGCGCCAGCATGATGCGCATTTCGTCGAAATAGGCCTGAGCGTCGGATTCGTCGGTGAAATAGCCGCCCTTCCAGCCCCAATAGGCCCAGGCACCGGCCAGCCGGTCAAACACCTGCTTGGCCGACGTCTCGCCGGTGGTTTCCACATCCTTGCCATCGGGGACCGACCGCCACAGGAATTCGGGAACGCCCTTTTCCTTGACCTTTTTCAGGCGCACCGGAACGCCCGCCTTGCGGAAATACTTCTGCGCGATGACATCGCTTGCGACCTGGCTCCAGCCGGCGGGCACCTCGACATTGTCGAGCTTGAAGACAGTGGTGCCGTCAGGGTTGCGGATTTCGGACGCGGTCGTCACAAAATCCAGCTCTGCATATGCATCCTGGCCCGCCTTGGTAAACTTCCGGTCGATTTTCATGTCACTGCCTCTTGCCCCGCATGGGTGCCGCTATTGTTGCCATACCTGCCCGGCGCGCGGTTCCGCGCCAGACTGCTCATCTGTCGTGCGCACATACCCCGCGCGGGCGCTTTGCATCGGGGATGCGCGCCTTCTAACGCCGGATGACCGGTGTTGGCTGGGATGTGTCCTGTCCGGCGCGGTGATACCACATCTAGTGGCCCCGGCGCCGACTTGCACAACCTGACGCATTTCACCCTGCCCCGTCAACGCGTAATTAAGCCAATATTCATCTGTTTGCCGTTGACCTTTGTGCGAAGCTGGGGCGCTGCTTGCGTCAGCCGATTCACCCACAGTCTATCCACAGGCGCCCCGCCCCGCGCCGCGCGGGGGGCAGGGTTTCAAATCCGCTGATTTTCGGCAGGTTTAGCGCCATTGCCGGATCAACCCGGCGGACTTATCCACCGCCGGTCCGCCGCCGCTTTTCCACCAGCAGCCCGGCACAATATTTTTTGGCCTGATCGCGCTAAGGTTGCATTCGGGTCACAGGCAAGCAGTAACCCGCCGACCAACACAGAAAAGCCCCGCACCTGGCGGGGCCGGATCAACATTTGGGAAAATATGGTCGGGGCGGCGAGATTCGAACTCACGACCCCCTGTACCCAAAACAGGTGCGCTACCAGACTGCGCCACGCCCCGAACCATGCGGGTGCAATAGCCGTGTTTGCCCGCGATGAAAAGCACAAATTCCACGGATCGCGCGGCAGTGTTGCCCGGTGCCGCCCGCGGCGCGGTCAGCAACCCCAGGCGGCCCGCCCGGCATCAAAGGATGGATGGCGCAGCTGCGTACCGGGGGCGATTCCCATCCGCTGTGCAAGGCCGCCGTTGATTTCAAGAACGGCCTTGATGTCAGCGCCGCCCATGATCGGGGTCAGATCCCCCGGCACCGCATTGGAATGGACCCGCGCCACCGTACCGGTCGCATCAAGGAATATCATATCAAGCGGGATCAGCGTGTTTTTCATCCAGAAGCCGACGGTGCGCGCCTCATCATAGACAAACAGCATCCCGGCGCCCTGCGGCATCGATTCGCGGTGCATCAGCCCTTGGGCGCGCTCCGCCTCGTCATCGGCCAGTTCGACGGTGAACCGGGCCTGCCCCCAGTCGCCGCGAAGATGGACCTGATCGTCGCGGCAGGCCTGCTCGGCCATCGCGGCCGCCCCACTGAACAGGCCCAGGGCCAGTGCCGCAAATGCGTGTCTCATTCTGCTGCCGTCTCCCATCCGTTCAGCTCGGCCGCCATGCGGCCGCGTTTGCCGTCAATCACCCGAATCGCCAGCGCCTCGCCCGGTTGCAGATCGGCCAGTCCCGAGCGGCGCAGGATTTCGATATGAACGAACACGTCGCCATGCTCTCCGAAGGTATTGGCAAAGCCGAACCCCTTCAACTTGTCAAACCATTTGACGCGTGCGGGCATGAGCGGCGCGCGGCGCAGAACGGCAGGATCGATTTCGTCGAAATCGGCCAGCTTCGGCAGGTCGTCACCACTGGGGGCCGATATCGAATGTATCACGACCGCCTGCGCGCCCCGGTCTGTATGCTGAACATCCAGTTCAATCGTGGCATTATCGGCAACAGAGCTTTGGCCGAAACTGCGCAACACATTTGCATGCAAAAGTATGTCGTCGCCGCCGTCGTCAGACAACACAAAGCCGAAACCTTTACCCGAATCGAACCATTTGACGCGGCCGCGTATCCTGTGGGTCATGACTGACTCCTTGTTAACGCTACACTGCTCTCTTTTAAGTTGTAGACCCTCAACCCTACTCGCCCATACGCCAAAGGTCCACTGGCATGGTCAGAAAGGGGCAAAGATCCGCCACACCTCGGCGACTTATCGCAAGTGACGCGACGTCAGCGATCCCGAGGTAGAAAATCGTTCCGCATTCTAAGGGTTTAGGCGCATAATCTCCCATTGCGCATCGGCATTTTCCCGCCGCCAGACGAATCGGTCATGCAGGCGAAAATCGCCGTCGGCCCAGAACTCGATCTCGACCGGTGTGATCTTGAAACCGCCCCAGAATGGTGGGCGCTGCGGGTTCAGGCCGTGGCGCGCCGACACTTTGGCGACCTCGGCCATCAACGCGCCGCGACTGCTGAGCGGGCGCGACTGTTTGGACGCCCACGCGCCCAGCCGGCTTTTGAGCGAGCGTGACGCATAGTATTCATCGGCTTCGGGCCCATCCTGCCGCTCGACAGTGCCGCGCACGCGGATCTGGCGGCGCAGGCTTTTCCAGTGCATGACGAACGCGGCCTTGCCGCTGGCGGCCAGTTCCTGCCCCTTCGTGCCCTCGTAATTGGTGTAGAAGACAAATCCGTCCTCGGCAATTTCCTTGAGCAGGACCATGCGCACATTGGGCAACCCATCCGGATCGACCGTGGCCAGCGCGATGGCGTTGGGGTCATTCGGCTCGCTGGTTTCAGCCTCGGCCAGCCAGTCGCGCGCGATGCTGAACGGGTTGTCGCCTGCGAATTTTCCGGTTCTGTCGGTCATGGCTGTCTGCCTTTCATTAGGGGCCGCTGATGCGGCGCAATGTGGCCCGGCAGGGGCCGATATGCAACGCTGCGCCGGACGTTGAAGGCAACCCTTGATGCAGTCCGGCCAATCGCATAAAGGTCACTGATACATCGAATTTGCGTCGGGATCTGGACATGTCAAACAATTTAATGACGGGCAAGCGCGGGCTGATCATGGGCCTTGCCAATGACAAGTCCATCGCATGGGGCATCGCGCAGGCCTGTGCCGATGCGGGGGCCGAATTGGCCTTTACCTATATGGGCGACGCGTTCAAAAAACGGGTAGAGCCGCTGGCAAAATCGCTGGGCTCTGAGGTGATGATCGACTGCAATGTGTCCGATCCCGCCTCGATCGACGCCGCCTTTGCCGAGGTGGAGCGTGTCTGGGGCAAGATTGATTTTCTGGTCCATGCCATCGGTTTTTCCGACAAGAACGAATTGCGTGGGCGTTATATCGACACCAGCCGCGACAATTTCCTGAACACCATGGATGTCAGCTGCTACAGCTTCACCGCCGTGGCCAAGCGCGCCGAAACATTGATGAAAGACGGTGGTTCCATGCTGACCCTCACCTATTACGGGGCCGAGCAGGTGATGCCGCATTACAATGTCATGGGCATCGCCAAGGCCGCGCTTGAGGCATCTGTCAAATACCTCGCCGAGGATCTGGGCAAGGACGGCATCCGCGTCAACGCCATCTCCGCCGGCCCGATCAAGACACTGGCCGCCAGCGGCATCGGCGATTTCCGCTATATCCTGAAGTGGAACGAGCTGAACTCGCCCCTGCGCCGCAACGTCACCATCGACGATGTCGGCAAGGCCGCCTTGTTCCTGCTCAGCGACCTGGGCAGCGGCACGACGGGCGAGAACCTGCATGTCGATGCGGGCTATCACGTCGTCGGCATGAAGGCGGTCGACGCGCCTGACATCGACGCGACCTGAGCCGCGCATCATGGACGCGGCGACGCTCCTGCTTTTCAACGCGGCCATCCTTGGCGCTCTTGCCAGTCCCGGACCTGCGTTCATCGCGATGATCCGCTCGTCCTTTATCGGCGGACGGCGCGCCGGGTTCATGACCGGGCTGGGCCTGTCGCTGGCCGCTATCGCGTGGTCGGCGGTGGCTTTGCTGGGCCTCAGCGCCATCTTTACCGCCGTTCCCGCCGCCTATACCGCGCTGAAACTGGCCGGCGCCGCCTATCTGATCTGGCTGGCCATCGGCCTTTGGCGCGGAGCGGACAGCCCGGTGGATACCGCCCTGCCCGGCATCGCCCAAGGCTTTCGGCTGGGCCTGATCACCAATCTGGCCAACCCAAAGCTGGTGTTCTTCATCGGCTCGATCTTTTCCACCATCCTGCCCGCCGATCTGGACTGGACCACCTCCGCGCTGATCCTGACCAACCATCTGGCGCTGGAGCTGGCGTGGTATGCCATGGCCACCATGATCCTGACCACCGCGCCGATGCGCGCGGGATATATCCGGCTGAAGTCGAAATTCGACCGCGGCGCCGCGATCCTACTGGGCGCCATGGCAGCCCGCATCGCCATCTGACCGAACGGAGATCCCATGCAAGAGCCTCTGCCGCACGAAAAAGGCTTTCACGTCAGCTGGGACCAGCTGCACCGCGACGCGCGGGCGCTGGCCTGGCGGCTGGACGGCAAGGGGCCGGACGCGGGCGCATGGCGCGCGGTCGTGGCCATCACCCGCGGCGGCATGGCCCCCGCGATGATCGTCGCGCGCGAGCTGGATATCCGCACCGTCGATACGATCAGCGTCAAAAGCTATGACCACCAGACGCAAGGCGCCGCGCATATCCTGAAGTCGCCGGATGCGCAGGTGGTCGGCGACGGCACCGGTATTCTGGTGGTTGACGATCTGGTCGATACGGGCCGCACGCTGGACGTGGTGCGCGCGCATATGCCAAACGCCCATATCGCCACGATCTACGCCAAGCCCATGGCCAAGGACCGCGTTGACAGCTTTGTCACCGAGGTCAGCCAGGATACCTGGATCTTCTTTCCCTGGGATCTGGCGCTGCAATATGTCCAGCCCTATCGCGGCACCTGACGGAGAGATTCATGACACGCACCTCGCACAGCTTTGCCCCGCCCGTCATGGCCGCCCGCCGCTGGCTGGACGGTGTGCAGTTCACCGCCGAGCGTCCGCTGCTGAACCTCAGTCAGGCGGCCCCGGTGGGCGCCCCGCCCGAGGGGCTGCGCAAGGCGATTGCGGAGGCGGCGATGACCGAGCCCGAGGCGCATCTCTACGGCGCCGTGCTGGGCCGCGACGATTTGCGCGCCGAAGTGGCGGCGCAGTGGAGCGCGGCATATGGCGGGAAAATCGACGCCGAAAATGTCGCCATCACATCGGGCTGCAATCAGGCGTATTGCGCCGCGCTGGCCACGCTGTGCGATGAGGGCGACGAGGTGATCCTGCCCACGCCGTGGTATTTCAACCACAAGATGTGGTGCGACATGAACGGCATCCGCACCGTTCCCCTGCCCGCCCGCGCCGGCCTGCTGCCCGACCCCGACGAGGCCGCATCCCTGATCACCCCCCGCACACGTGCGATCGTACTGGTCACGCCCAACAACCCCGGCGGGGTGGAATACCCCGGCGATCTGGTGCGCGCCTTCTTCGATCTGGCGCGCAGGCATGGCATCGCGCTGATTGTCGATGAAACCTACCGCGATTTCGACGCCCGCACGGGCGCGCCGCATGATTTGTTCACCGATCCCGATTGGGACGATACACTGATTCAGCTTTATTCATTCTCCAAGGCCTACCGCCTGACCGGTCACCGCGTCGGCGCGATGGTCGCATCGCCCGCGCGGCTGACGCAGGCCGAAAAATTCCTCGATTGCGTGGCGATCTGCCCCAACCAGCTGGGCCAGATCGGCGCGCTGTGGGGGATGCAGAACCTCAGCCAGTGGCTGGCGGGTGAGCGGGCCGAAATCCTGGACCGCCGCGCCGCGATCACAGATTACATGCCCCGCCTTGCCGCGCAGGGCTGGGAATTGAAGGGCGCCGGTGCCTATTTTGCCTATCTGGCGCACCCGTTTGCCGACGCCTCTGACGGGCTGGCGCCGAAACTGGTGCGCGATGCCGGCGTGCTGCTGCTGCCCGGCACGATGTTCACGCCTGCGGGCGATGCATCTGGTGCGCGGCATTTCCGCGTTGCCTTTGCCAATGTGGACCGCGCCGGAATTGCCAGCCTGATGGACCGTCTGGCGGCGCTGAACGGGCCGGGCTGGCCCCTTGCCCCGACAGCTGCGACCGCATAGACACAGCCAAAGCCAATTTTCCTGAAGCTCGAGGGCGCCGCGACCATGAAATCCAGCACCATTTCCAAATCCGCAATGTGGATCCTGATGGGCCTTCTGGTCATCGGGCTGGCCGGGTTCAGCGTGACCAATTTCAGCGGTGGCATCACCCGGATCGGCATGGTGGGCGACACCGAAATCACCACCGGCGATTACGCCCGCGCCCTGCGCACCGAGGTGAACGCCGCCACGGCAGAGGCCGGCGCGCCCGTCAGCTTTGCCGCAGCCGAGGCGCAAGGCCTGCCGCAAAACGTGCTGTCGCGCCTTGTCGCGCAAGCAGCATTGGAGGATGAAACCGCGCGCATGGGTATTTCGGTGGGCGATGAGACACTGCTGAAGGCCATCACTGAAATCCCCGGATTTCAGGGCCTTGACGGAAATTTCGACCGCGACGGATACCGCTACGCGCTGGAGCGGGCCGGCTTCAGCGAGGCCGAATTCGAGGAAGACGTGCGCGTTGAGACGGCCAGCACATTGGTTCAGGGCGCCGTAATCTCCGGTGTCAGCACGCCGGATGCCTATACCGGCACGCTGCTGACCTACATCGCCGAAGAGCGTGACGTGACCTACGCCATCCTTGGCCGCGCGGATCTGACCACCGGCCTGCCGGTGCCGACCGATGCGGATCTGGAGGCGTATTATCAGGCCAACCTGCCCAGCTTCACCACCCCGAAGGTCAAGCGGATCACCTATGCGTGGATGACGCCCGAAATGATCATCGACGAGGTCGAGGTCGCGCAAGACGCGCTGCGCGAGGCGTATGATGCCCGCCTGTCCGAATTCCAGCAGCCCGAACGCCGACTGGTCGAGCGTCTGATCTTTGCCGACGCCGCCGCCGCTGATGCCGCACGCGCGCAGATCGACGCGGGCGAGGCCAGCTTTGACGACCTGGTTGCCGCGCGCGGGCTTACCTTGCAGGACGTGGACCTGGGCGATGTCGAACGCGACGATCTGGCCGCGGCCGCGGACGCTGTGTTCAGCGCCGACGCCGGCGATGTGGTGGGCCCCGCGGACAGCAATCTGGGTCCGGCCCTCTTTCGGGTGAACGCCGTGCTGCAAGCGCAAAACACCAGCTTTGAAGAGGCCGAGCCGCAGTTGCGTGACGAGCTGGCCGGCGACAGGGCCGCGCGCGTCGTTGATGCCGCGCGCGATACAATCGACGATTTGCTGGCCGGCGGCGCAACGCTTGAGAACCTTCAGGACGAAACGCAGATGCAGATCGGCGTGGTTGACTGGCACCCCGCCCTGAAAGAAGGCATCGCCGCCTATGTCGATTTCCGTGATGCCGCAGCAGAGGTACAGGATGGCGATTTCCCCGAGGTCAAAACGCTGGATGACGGCGGCATCTTTGCCCTGCGTCTGGACGAGGTGATTGATCCGGCGGTTCAGCCACTGGAAGACGTGCAGCAGCAGGTCGCCGCCGCATGGGCGCGCGACGCCCTGATGGACGCGCTGCGCGCACAGGCCGAACCCTTGCTGGAGGCGATCGAGGGCGGCGCCAGCTTTGAGGATCAGGGCCTGACCCCGCTCACCGGTGCGGGCCTCACGCGGCAGGGGTTTCAGCAGGGCACGCCCCCCGGCTTTATCCCCGCCGTTTTTGAACTGGCCGAGGGCGAGACACTGTCAATCCCCGGCGCCAGCAACCTGATCATCGTGCGTCTGGACCGCATCCAGTCGCCCGATGACGACCCCGACGCATCGGACGGCGATCTGGCACAAATCCGCCAGACGCTGCGCGCGTCTGCGGCCAACGACATCGCGCAGGATCTGTATCAGGCGCTGGCCGAGGATATTCGCAGCCGCGCGGGCATCACACTGGACCAGCAGGCGATCAACGCCGTGCATGCCAACTTTCAGTAAGGGACGCGCGCCGTGGATCTGACCCCCTCGTTCGACGATTTTGCCGCAGGCCATCAGGCGGGCGCCAGTCAGGTCGTCTATACCCGGCTGGCCGCCGATCTGGACACGCCCGTGTCGTTGATGCTCAAGCTGACGGGGGCGGCCACCGATGCCTTCATGCTGGAATCGGTGACCGGCGGCGAGGTGCGCGGGCGCTATTCGATCATCGGAATGAAGCCCGATCTGATCTGGCAGTGCCACGGCACCAGCAGCCGCATCAACCGTCAGGCGCGCTTTGACGCAGACGCGTGGGAGCCGCAGGATGGACCGCCCCTGGATAACCTGCGCGCCCTGATCACCGAAAGCCGGATCGACCTGCCCGACGATCTGCCGGCCGCCAGCGCGGGCCTTTTCGGGTATCTGGGCTATGACATGATCCGGCTGGTCGAACATTTGCCGAATGTGAACCCCGATCCGCTCGGCCTGCCCGACGCGCTGATGCTGCGCCCCTCGGTGATTGCCGTGCTCGACGGGGTCAAGGGCGAGGTGATCGTTGTGGCGCCTGCATGGGCCGGGTCGGGCCAGTCAGCCCGCGCCGCCTATGCGCAGGCCGCCGAGCGGGTCATGGACGCCGTGCGCGATCTGGAGCGCGCCCTGCCCCAGGCCAGCCGCGGGCTGGGCGAAGCCGCAGATGAGGGCGAGGGTACATCGAATTTCACACGGGATGGCTACAAGGCGGCGGTTGAGAAGGCCAAGGAATATATCCGCGCCGGCGACATCTTTCAGGTCGTGCCCAGCCAGCGGTGGACGCAGCCGTTCCGCCAGCCGCCCTTCGCGCTTTACCGCAGTTTGCGCCGCACGAATCCGTCGCCCTTCATGTTCTATTTCAATTTCGGCGGCTTTCAGGTGATCGGCGCCAGCCCCGAAATTCTGGTGCGCGTTTTTGGCAATGAGGTCACGATCCGGCCCATTGCCGGCACCCGCCCGCGCGGCGCCACCCCCGAGGAGGACCGCGCGAACGAGGCCGACCTGATGTCGGACGCCAAGGAGCTGGCAGAACATCTGATGCTGCTGGATCTGGGCCGCAACGACACGGGCCGTGTCTGCAAGGTGGGCACCGTGCGCCCGACCGAGGAATTCATCGTCGAACGCTACAGCCACGTGATGCATATCGTCAGCAACGTGGTGGGCGAACTGGCCGACGGTCAGGACGCGCTCAGCGCATTGTTGGCCGGCCTTCCCGCCGGAACGGTCTCCGGCGCGCCAAAGGTCCGCGCGATGGAGATCATCGACGAGCTGGAGCCGGAGAAACGCGGCGTTTATGGTGGCGGCGTCGGCTATTTCAGCGCAGGCGGCGACATGGATATCTGCATTGCCCTGCGCACGGCGGTGGTCAAGGATGCGCAGCTTTATATTCAGGCCGGCGGCGGCGTGGTCTATGACAGCGATCCAGAGGCCGAATACATGGAAACCGTCCACAAATCGCGCGCCATCCGCCGCGCCGCAGCGGACGCCGCCCGGTTTGGCGGCGACGGAAACAGCTGATGCAGGGCGAATTTTCGCGAAAACTCGTATTCCAAATTTTCGCGAAAATTTGGCGCGTGTGCCGATGCCGCGCCTGATCCTGTTCAACAAGCCGCATGGCGTTCTGTCGCAATTCAGCGACGAGGGCAGCGGCAGGCCCACTTTGGCAGATTACATCGACATACCGGGCATCTACCCTGCCGGGCGGCTGGATCGCGACAGCGAGGGTCTGTTGCTGCTGACCGATAACGGCAAGCACCAGGCCCGCATTGCAGATCCGCGATACAAGAAGCCTAAAACCTACCTTGTGCAGGTCGAGGGGCTGCCCGATGACGCCGCCCTGGCGGCGCTGCAAAACGGCATCACGCTCAAGGATGGCCCGACCCTGCCCGCGCAGGCGCGGCGCATCCCGCCGCCGGACATCTGGGCGCGGGTGCCGCCCATCCGCTACCGCAAATCCGTGCCGGATAGCTGGATCGAGCTGACGATTACCGAAGGCCGGAACCGGCAGGTGCGGCGCATGACCGCCCATATCGGCCACCCGACACTGCGCCTTGTGCGCTGGCGCATCGGCGAATGGTCGCTGGACGGGCTGGACTTGGGCGGCTGGCGCGACGCTTAATCCCTGGCCGTCAGCACCGCTGACACGGGCGCCAGCGCCACGCGGCTGGCACGATCCTGCAAGCCCCAGAGCAGCAGCGCGCTGATCGTGTCGGCGCGCAAGCGTCCCAGCATGATCACGCCGCCCTCGTCCCGGCCCGCTTTGAAGGCGGCCTGGTCCAGAAACCGCCGGATCACGGTGGCGCTTTGATCCTTGGCATCGAAATCGCGAAAGATCGTGGCGACCGGCACGCCTTCGCGTGCGATCAGCTTGGGCGCGGTTTCAAGCCCTTTGGAATACAGCACGAGGCCGCGCCCGGACGCCAGCAGGATCGGCGCCAACTGCTCGCTCGACTCGCGGCTGATCTGCAGGCCCGCGCCGGTCCCCTCCAGGATCGCAACGGCCTCGGGCACGGCTGCCTCGACCGTCTGCATGGTGGTTTCGGTGTCGCGGGCATCGGCGCCGGCGGGCAGATCGGCGATTGCCAGCACCTCGAACCCGGCATCGCGATAGCGGCGCATCGCCTCGGCCGCGCTGGGCCACGCGGCATCGACCGCAAAGCTCAGCGGATAGGGAAACGCCTCCAGCGCCTCCAGGCCGATCGGGCTGGTGCCGTCATCAATCAGCACGATCGACATCAACGGCTTGCCTTCCGGATTATCAAACGTGGCAGCATGCGCGATAATCGCCGACTGCGCTGGCACAGCATCCTCAGCAGGCACCGGATCCGGCGTGGCGGGGCCGGCCGCAAGCGATGGCAGGCGCTGCGTTTCAACTCCGGCGGCGATATTGCCGATGACGCCCGTGCGCGCCGCCTCCTGCTCTGCCATGTCGCCGGATATTGGCACCGCGGCCGATGCGTTTTCGCCGTCATCACTCGGCGCGGGCGTCTGTTCCGGGTCTTGCACGGTATCCAGTCCAACATCCCCTTCCACATCCGGCGCGCTGGGTTGCGCGGGATCGGACGAGATGGCCAGATCGTCGCCTATATCCGGCGCTGCCGGTTCGGCGGGCGCATCACCGACCATCGTCATGCCGCTGCCCTCATCCGTGACCTCCGGTGCGGCCATTTCCGCCTGCGGCGCGCTGATTTCCGGGCGGCTGGTCGGGGCTGTGTCCGCCGTGGCAAGCTGGCTCAGATCATCGGGCTGCGCATCGCTGACTTGCGGCGCCTGTCCTTCCAGCGCAAGCGCGTCGTCGGCCTTGGGCAGACGCGCCGCCGTATCATCGCGCGACTGTTTGAACCCCGAACCCGCCGGCAGATCCACGGCCGCGGCATCCGGCACGCGCGCGGGCACCCTGCCCGCGGGCGCAACCGCCACGGACACCGCCCCCAGCGCCAGCCCCGACACCACTGTTCCGGCTGCAAGTCCTGCTAAAAATCCACCTGCCATGTCGCCTGTTCCCCGCTTGCAAATCCCGCTTGGCGCGGCGTTTCCCGCCACCTGCCCCTTGACCCTTGGGGCCAAGCCTGAACAAGTATATCTTGATCGGCCCTCCGGCCTCCACCCCAAATCACGGGATGGAGGCGGCACCGGGGCTATGGTAATACGGACGGGCCAAGATGCTGTTACTCATAGATAATTATGACAGTTTCACCTATAATCTGGTGCATTACGTTGGCGAACTCGGCGCTGATGTGGTGGTGCGCCGGAATGATGCGCTGGATGTTGCTGGCGCATTGGCGCTGAATCCGGCGGGTATTTTGCTGTCGCCCGGCCCGTGCGATCCCGATCAGGCCGGTATCTGCCTTGATCTGACGCTTGCCGCGGCCGATGCGGGTATTCCGCTGCTGGGGGTCTGCCTTGGTCATCAGACGATCGGTCAGGCGTTTGGCGGGCGCGTGGTGCGCCATTCGGAAATCGTGCATGGCAAGATGGGGCAGATGCATCATCAGGGACAGGGCGTTTTCGCCGGTCTGCCGTCGCCATTCGACGCAACGCGCTATCACTCGCTGGTGGTCGAGCGTGCCAGCCTGCCGGACTGCCTTGAGATCACCGCGCATCTGGAGGATGGCACCATCATGGGCCTGCGTCACCGCGAATTGCCGATAGAGGGCGTGCAGTTTCACCCTGAATCCATCGCCTCGCAACACGGTCACGCGCTGCTCAAGAACTTCCTTGATATGATGAAGATCCCCGCATGAGCACAGCGCTGAAACCACTGATTGACGCCGCCGCCGACCGCCCCCTGACCCGCACCGAGGCCGAGGCCGCCTTTGGCATCCTGTTCGAGGGCGAAGCAACGCCCAGCCAGATCGGCGGCTTTTTGATGGCGCTGCGCACGCGCGGCGAGACGGTGGATGAATATGCCGCCGCCGCCGCTGTGATGCGCGCAAAATGCCACAAGGTGCGCGCGCCCGAGGGCGCGATTGACATCGTCGGCACTGGGGGCGATGGCAAGGGCACGCTGAATATCTCGACGGCGACCGCCTTTGTCGTGGCAGGTGCCGGCGTTTGCGTGGCCAAGCATGGCAACCGCAACCTCAGCTCCAAATCAGGGGCGGCCGATGCGCTGACGCAAATGGGCGTCAAGGTGATGATCGGCCCGGAAGTGGTTGAAAAGGCGCTGAAAGAGGCCGGTATCGCCTTTATGATGGCGCCAATGCACCACCCGGCGATGGCCCATGTCGGCCCCGCCCGGTCCGAGCTGGGGACACGCACCATTTTCAACATCCTTGGCCCGCTGACCAACCCGGCCGGCGTCACGCGGCAGCTGACCGGCGCCTACCGGCGTGACCTGATCCGCCCCATGGCGGAGACGCTTCTGCGGCTGGGATCCACCCGTGCGTGGCTGGTTCATGGCAGCGATGGCACGGATGAACTGGCGATCAGCGGTCAATCCTGGGTCGCCGCGCTGAATGAGGACGGCAGCATTTCCGAATTCGAAATCAGCCCCGAGGATGCGGGCCTGCCCCTGCATCCGTTCGAGGATATTCTGGGCGGCACCCCGCAGGAAAACGG
Source organism: Roseovarius dicentrarchi (assembly GCF_003316635.1). GTDB lineage: Bacteria > Pseudomonadota > Alphaproteobacteria > Rhodobacterales > Rhodobacteraceae > Roseovarius > Roseovarius dicentrarchi. The sequence continues at coordinate 18,549 of NZ_QNQP01000023.1, forward strand.
CGCCGCATTTCGTGCGCTGCTGGATGGCGCGCATGGCGCATACCGCGACGCGGTGCTGCTGAATTCCGCGGCAGCCCTGGTCGTGGCCGGGGGCGCCGCCGACCTGGTCGAGGGCGCCGCGATGGCGGCAGACAGTATTGATAGCGGAACGGCACGTAAACGTCTGGATCTGCTTGGGAAAATCACATCGGAGGCATCATGAGCACCCCCACAATTCTGGACAAGATCAAAGCGTACAAGCTGGAGGAAGTCGCAGCAGCAAAAGCCGAAGTGACGCCCGAGGCGATGGATGAGCGCGCCCGCGCCGCCCCCCCGGTGCGCCCGTTCAAGGACGCGCTTTTGCAGGCGTCGATCAACGGCTACGGGTTGATCGCCGAAATCAAAAAAGCAAGCCCGTCCAAGGGCGTGATCCGCGAGGATTTCGACCCTGCCGAGCTGGCGCGCGCCTATGCCGAAGGCGGGGCCGCCTGCCTGTCTGTTCTGACCGACACGCCCAGCTTTCAGGGCGCGAACGAGTATCTCGTGCAGGCGCGCGCGGCGTGTGACTTGTCCGTTTTGCGCAAGGATTTCCTGTTTGAGACCTATCAGGTCGCCGAGGCGCGCGCGCTTGGCGCGGACTGTATCCTGATCATCATGGCCTGCCTGACCGATGCCGAGGCTGCCGCGCTGGAAAACGCCGCAGCAGTCTGGGGCATGGACGCCATAATCGAGGTCCATAACGAGGACGAATTGCGCCGCGCGGAGATGCTGAAGTCCCAGCTGATCGGAATAAATAACCGCGATCTCAACACGTTCGAGACCACTCTTGACACCACGCGCACCCTTGGCCGCTACGTGCCAGAGGACCGGATCATCATCTGCGAAAGCGGGCTGGAGACGCGCGAGGATCTGGCCGATATCGCCCGGTACGGCGCGCGCTGCTTCCTGATTGGCGAAACGCTGATGCGCGCCGATGATGTTGCCAGCGCCACGCGCATGTTGCTCAGCAATCCACTGACTGCCGGGGGGCGCTGACATGTCCGGATTGACCCATTTCGACAGCAAGGGCGACGCGCACATGGTCGACGTGTCGGCCAAAGAGGTGACCGCGCGTATCGCGACCGCCGCCTGCCACATCAGCATGGCGCGGGAAACCTTTGATATCATTACCGAAGGCCGCGCGAAAAAAGGTGACGTGCTGTCGGTTGCCCGGCTGGCGGGCATCATGGGCGCCAAACGCACATCGGATCTGATACCGCTGTGCCATCCGCTCCCTATCGCGAATGTGGCAGTGGAGCTGGTGCCCGACGCCGATCTGCCCGGTATACAAATCAGAGCAACCGTAAAAACGACCGGCCAGACCGGGGTGGAAATGGAGGCATTGACAGCGGCAAGCGTGACCGCGCTGACCGTTTACGACATGGCCAAGGCGGTCGACCGCGCAATGCAGATCGGCGGCTTGCGCGTAGTGCTGAAAGATGGCGGTAAATCCGGCACTTACGAGGCGGAGTGAACATCAAAAATGATCTCTGTTGACGCCGCCCTGGCCCATTTGTTCGATCTGGTGACGCCGCTTGCGGTCGAGATGGTGCCGCTGCGGGCAGGGTCTGGCCGTGTGTTGGCAGAGCCTGTCTTTGCCACGCGCGATCAGCCCCCTTTCGCAGCCTCGGCCATGGATGGCTACGCGGTGCGCAGTTCAGACGTTGCACCGGGCGCCACGTTTACCCTGATCGGCGAGGCCGCTGCCGGCCACAGTTTCAACGGCACTGTCGGGGCTGGTCAGGCTGTGCGCATCTTTACCGGCGCCCCCATGCCGCAGGGCGCGGATCGCGTTGTTATCCAGGAGGACGTGACTGCATCCGCCGATGTGATCACGCTTGGCGACAGCGTTGATACCGGCCCGCATGTGCGCCCTGCTGCTGCGGATTTCACCGCCGGCACCGAAATGGACGCTCCGCGCCTGCTGGCGCCGCATGACATCGCGCTTCTGGCGGCCATGAACGTCGCCAGCCTGCCGGTCACGCGCCGTCCGACAATCGCGATCATCGCCACCGGCGACGAACTTGTCATGCCCGGCGAATCCCCCGGCCCTGATCAAATCATTGCGTCAAACAGCTTCGGTCTGGCCGCGTTGGTCGAGGCGCATGGCGCGCATGCGCGCCTGTTGCCCATTGCGCGCGACAGTGTCGGATCGCTTGAAACCGCGTTTGACCTGGCCAAGGGGGCGGACCTGATCATCACGATTGGCGGCGCGTCAGTAGGCGATCACGATCTTGTCGGGCAGGTGGCGGAAAGTCTGGGAATGCAACGATCATTTTACAAGATCGCGATGCGCCCCGGCAAACCGCTGATGGCCGGGCGAATGGGCGATTCAGTGATGGTTGGACTGCCGGGAAACCCTGTATCGGCAATGGTTTGCGGTCATGTCTTCATCCTGCCAATGGTGCGCGCCATGCTTGGCCTGCGGGCCGCAGCCGCGCCTGTGTTCACGGCCCGTCTCGGTGTGGGTCTGCCTGCGAATGGCCCCCGCGCGCATTACATGCGCGCCACGCTGTCGGACGGTATCGCCGCGCCCGCATCTTCGCAGGATAGTGCGCTTCTGGGCGTTTTGGCGCGCGCCGATATCCTGCTTATCCGTCCTCCGCACGACACGCCGAAGGCGGCCGGGGATACGGTGACCTGTATGCGTATGTGACAAGGCACCTGCAAAAGCCTTGACACAAAACAGGAACATGCATAGAACAAAAGCGGATAGCGATTTTCTGGAGGGACGACCGGCATGCTCACCAAGAAGCAACTCGACTTGCTCGATTACATCAACAAGCGTGTGCAACGTGACGGTGTTCCGCCCAGTTTCGACGAAATGAAGGACGCGCTGGATCTGCGTTCCAAATCCGGCATTCACCGCCTGATAACCGCGCTGGAAGAGCGCGGATTTATCCGCCGCCTTGCGCATCGCGCGCGGGCGCTTGAAATCGTGAAGCTGCCGGAATCGCTCGGTGGTGCGGCGTCGCACGGGTTTGCTGCGCGTGTCATTGACGGGGACAGACCGGATGCACGGCCCCCGGCAAATGCACAGCCGGTCACGTCCATTGATGCGCTCGAGGTGCCGTTGATGGGCCGCATTGCAGCGGGCGTGCCGATTGAGGCGATACAACACGCATCGCACAACGTCGCCGTACCCGGCGGCATGGTCAGCGGCCCCGGCGAGCATTATGCGCTGGAGGTGAAGGGCGATTCCATGATCGACGCGGGTATCAATGATGGTGATGTTGTTGTGATCCGCGAAACCTCGACCGCCGATAATGGGGACATTGTCGTGGCGCTGGTCGAGGATCAGGAAGCAACGCTGAAGCGTTTCTTCCGCCGCGGCGGGTCCATTGCGCTTGAAGCGGCAAACCCGGCCTATGAAACCCGAATTTTGCCCGATGACAAGGTCAAGGTGCAGGGCCGCCTTGTGGGTTTGATCCGCACCTATTGAAGCGGATTTGGGTTATCGGGTGTTCCACAAGCGTCTGCCTGTGACGTCATGTGCCGTGACGATACTTGGAGAAGCGGATCCTCCGCTTTGGTTCTCATAAATTGCGATTGCTCCACTGAGGAACAGGGTTTTGGGGCTGATGACGATGCAGCCCTCCTCTTGCGTCATACTCTCTGGCGGCGGCGTGTTGAATATGACCCACTCCCCCGAAACGCAGCGTGTCACGCGTTCCGCTGCGCGCTTGCCACGGACGGCTGTAATGGTGATGCCTCCGGGTCCGATTAAGTCAGCGGACCATCGGCGCGCGGCTGTTTCCTGATCGGCTGCGTCACCGTCATTCTCCAACCAGTTGAGCGCCGTGAAGCCATCGCCCCGACCCGCGCTCAATGCGCGCCCCTGATCCGTCATAATGCCGACGACACCGCCTGTATCGGCGATGAGAACAGATGGGCGTTCGGCTTGGATCCAAAGGACAAGCGACGCGATCATCGGGGCCAGCCCCAGCAGGCGCAAACGCCCCTGCCACAAAATGATCATCAATGCGCCCAGCGTCAGCAGCGGAAGCACCCGGTTGCTAGGATTGACCACGGTCCCGCGTGCGCCATCCAGCGCTGCGGTCCAGCGCGCGACACCCAATATCCAGTCAAGCCCGACGCCCATGACCCACAAGCCGACCCCCTCCAATCCGATCGGCAGCAGGCAAACAGACAGAACCGCCGCAGGCATTACGAGGGCACCCATCAATGGCACGCTCAGCAAGTTGGCAATCAGACCGTAATGTGCGAATTGATTGAAATGCGCCGCGGCGAATGGGGCCGTTGCCAGCCCCGCGACCAGTGACGACACGATAACGCCTGTCACCGGCCGAAGCCATTTTGGCCCGAACGGAAGCTTTGATTTTTGCAACCAGCCAAACACGGCAATCAGCGCCGTTGTGGCCGAGAATGACATCTGGAACCCCGGTCCCAGCAATGCCTCGGGCCGAAGGCACAGAACGATCAGCGCCGCGAGCGCCACGGCCCGCAGGCTGAGCGCGCGGCGGCTGAGCATCACGGCGACCAGCATGACGGCGACCATTATGAACGCACGTTCCGTTGCAATGCTGCCGCCTGACAGAGCCAGATAAAACGCGGCCACCACAAGCGCCAGCGCGGCGGCCACCGGCTTGACCGGTGCGCGCAAGGCCAGCCAGGGCACCAGCGCCAGGCCGTAGCGGAATGCGGCGAACACAAAGGCCGTCAACAGGCCCATATGCAAGCCGGAGATCGCCAGAAGATGGGCCAGATTGGATACCCGCAGCGCGGTCAGCGTGTCCTGCCCCATGCCGGAACGGTCACCGGTCATGATCGCCGCGGCAAAGGCCCCCGCCTCGCCGGGAAGCATGGCTTGAACATGGCTCGATAGCGCCATCCGTATTCTGAACATTGGCTGCGCCTGATCCGCCGGGGCCAGCGCGACCAGTGGCACGCGGGTATATCCCACTGCGCCAAGGCCTTGAAACCATGCGTGGCGCCTGAAATCAAAACCGCCCGGCTCCACCGGGCCGGACGGGGGGGACAAATGTGCCGTCGCCCCAAGGATCAGACCGGGTGCAGGCACGGCGCCGGTAATTTTGGAATGCAGTGACAGCCGCACGCGGTCCGGCGTGCGGTCCGGCGGCACATCCCGCAAGCGTACCCTGTCCAGTGTCACGCGCACTGCATCCGATGACGACCGGTCGATGCCCACCACGCGCCCTTCGACGGGGCCGTAATAGCGCCAGCCAAGCACTGGGGCATCGACAAGATGCGCGCGCGCACCGGCAAGGCAGACGCCAAGGGCGACAAGCGCAGCGCCGACAGCAAGCGGCGCCACGGCATGGCCGAGGAAACGGGACAGGGCCAGCAGGCCGATCACCAGACCGGCAAGTGCGGCGTATAGTCCCGCTGTCGGCTCAAAACGCAGGGCGAAATAGATCGCGATTCCGGCGCCCATACACAGCGGCGCCCAGCCAAACAGATGCCCCCGTTGCAAAAGCAGCGCGCGCTCGAAGTAAGCCCAGACCGCCGCCACTTGTTTCCCCTCCGGTGGGCCGATAAACAGGTGCCATCTTAGCCCCCACATCGTTACCGAAAGGTTAATAGCCCCCATGTCCCAACAGGTCGTGACCCGTTTCGCCCCGTCGCCCACGGGTTATCTTCATATCGGCGGGGCGCGCACGGCCCTGTTCAACTGGCTGTTTGCGCGGGGCCGTGGCGGCAAATTCCTGCTGCGGATCGAAGACACCGACCGCGCCCGTTCAACCCCCGAGGCAACGCAGGCGATCCTGGACGGGATGACGTGGATGGGTCTTGACCACGATGGCGATGTCGTCAGTCAAGCGGCCCGCGCCGAGCGCCACGCCGAGGTTGCCCGGCAGATGCTGGAGGCGGGCACTGCCTACAAATGCTTTGCCACGCAGGAAGAAATTCAGAGCTTTCGCGATGCGGCCAAGGCCGAGGGGCGCTCGACCCTCTATCGCAGCCCGTGGCGTGATGCCGCAGCCGATACGCATCCCGATTTGCCCTGCGTCATTCGCATCAAGGCGCCGCGCGATGGCGCGACGGTCATCCATGACGCGGTGCAGGGGGATGTGACCATTCGCAACGATCAGCTGGATGACATGGTGCTGCTGCGATCGGACGGCACGCCCGTTTACATGCTGGCCGTGGCGGTGGACGACCATGACATGGGTGTCACCCATGTTATTCGCGGCGACGATCACCTGAACAACGCGGCCCGGCAGATGATGATCTACCGCGCCATGGGCTGGCCCCTGCCCGTCTATGCGCATATTCCACTGATCCACGGCGCCGATGGCAAGAAGCTGAGCAAGCGGCACGGCGCGCTGGGAACGCAGGAATATCGGCAGATGGGCTATCCTGCCGCTGGAATGCGCAACTATCTGGCGCGGCTGGGATGGAGCCATGGCGATGACGAATTCTTCACCGATGCGCAGGCGCAGGACTGGTTTGATCTGGACGGCATCGGTAAATCGGCAGCGCGGTTCGATTTCAAGAAGCTGGAAAACATCTGCGGACAGCATATGGCGGCGATGGACGATGCTGCGCTGCTGCATGAATTGCAGGATTTTCTGCACGTGACCGATCAGCCGACCCTGACAGGCGCGCAGGCCGCAATGATGCTGGAGGGTATGTATTGCCTGAAAGAGCGCGCGCGCACCTTCCCCGAACTTCTTGACAAGGCGCAGTTTATCCTGACCAATCGCCCTGTCGAGCCGGACGAAAAAGCGGCCGCGCAACTTGATACGGTATCCCGAGGTATGCTGAAAGAATTGACGCCGCAGCTGCAAAATGCTAGTTGGACGCGCGATAGCCTTGAAGAAGTGACAGCGCAATTCGCTGATCGCAAAGGGACCAAGTTCGGCAAGATGGCAGGCCCGCTGAGGGCCGCACTGGCGGGGCGAAGTGCGACGCCGAGTGTCTTTGATATGATGCTGGTGCTCGGACAGACCGAAACGCTGAACCGACTGGCGGATGCGGGCCAACAAAGCGATTAACCGCTTTTAAAGGTCAATGGATTATCCAGCGCGTGCTGCCCCGGTGGCACGGGGCTGCAACAAGGAGAGCGCTGCATGGCCGATGACAAGACTTCCGCAAAGCTGATTTTGAACGGCGAGGAATACGACCTTCCGATCCAGTCGCCCACATTGGGCCCCGATGTGATCGACATTCGCAAACTCTACGGACAGGCCGGCGTTTTCACATACGATCCCGGCTTTACCTCGACGGCCAGCTGCGACAGCACCATCACCTTTATCGACGGTGAAAAGGGCGAGTTGCTGCATCGCGGCTATCCGATCGAGCAGTTGGCCGAAAAATCGCATTATCTCGAAGTGTGCTATCTGCTGCTTTACGGCGAATTGCCGTCTGCGGCCCAGCTTGAAGATTTCGAAGATCGCGTGACCAAGCACACGATGCTGCACGAACAGCTTCACTTCCTGTTCCGGGGCTTTCGTCGTGACGCGCCGCCGATGGCGATCATGGTCGGCGTGGTCGGCGCGCTCAGCGCATTCTATCACGACAGCACCGATGTAAACGATCCCTGGCAGCGCGAGGTTGCGTCGGTGCGCATGATCGCGAAGATGCCGACAATCGCCGCAATGGCCTATAAATACACCATCGGCCAGCCGTTCATATATCCGCGCAACGAGCTGGATTATGCCTCCAACTTCCTGCGCATGTGCTTTGCCGTCCCGTCCGAGGATTACGAGGTCAATCCGATCCTCAGCCGCGCGATGGACCGTATTTTCACGCTGCATGCCGATCACGAGCAGAACGCCTCCACGTCCACTGTGCGTCTGGCATCGTCCTCGGGTGCAAATCCGTTTGCCTGCATCGCGGCGGGGATTGCGTGCCTTTGGGGGCCTGCCCATGGCGGCGCCAATCAGGCATGCCTTGAGATGCTGCGCGAAATCGGAACGGTGGACCGGATCCCCGAATATATCGCACGCGCCAAGGACAAGAATGATCCCTTCCGCCTGATGGGCTTTGGCCACCGCGTGTACAAAAACTTCGACCCGCGCGCGACCGTGATGAAGCAATCGGCGGACGAGGTTCTGGACCTGATGGGGATTGACGATAATCCGACGCTGCAAGTCGCCAAGGAGCTGGAGCGACAGGCGCTGGACGATCCCTACTTCGCGGAAAAGAAACTGTTCCCGAACGTCGATTTCTATTCGGGCATCATTCTTGAGGCGATGGGATTCCCAACCTCGATGTTCACAGCGATCTTTGCCGTATCGCGCACTGTTGGCTGGATTTCGCAGTGGAAGGAAATGATTGCCGATCCACAGCTGAAAATCGGACGCCCCCGCCAGCTATATGTCGGCGCGTCCTTGCGCGATTATGTCGATATCGAAAATCGCTGAGGCGACATTGCCAAAAACCAAAGGCGCATCCAGAGCGGATGCGCCTTTTTTTAACGGCGTCTGCGAATTGAAACGCGGTATCAGCGACCTTCGAATTGGGCTGTACGCTTGTCCAGAAACGCAACGACGCCCTCTTTGAAATCGCGGGTCTGACCGCAGGCACCCTGCAATCGTGCCTCCAGATCCAGCTGGATGTCGTGGCTGTTGTCCCAGCTGCTGCGGATTGCGGTTTTCAAATGGCGATAGCTTTCAGTCGGTCCGGACGCCAGATGCCCGGCGCGGGCGCGCCAGTGGGCGTCGAATTCCATATCCGGCACCGCCTCCCAAATCATACCCCAGCCAGCGGCATCACGCGCGCTGATCGGTTCGGCAAACAGCGCGGCCCCCATCGCCTTGGCTGCGCCGATCTGCCGAGGCAACCAATAGGTGCCGCCCGCATCGGGCATCAGCCCAATCCGGGTAAAGGCCTGCATGAAATACGCGCCTTCGGCCGCGATCACCACATCGGCAGACAGCGCCAGGTTCGCCCCTGCCCCTGCCGCGGCGCCGTTGACCGCAGCTATGGTGGGAATCGGACATTCCCCTATCGCGCGCAGCATCGGCAGATACTCCTCGCGCAGCACCCGCTCCAGATCCAGCGCGGCAGCGCTGCCCGCATCGCCCAGATCCTGCCCCGCGCAAAACGCCTTGCCATTGCCGGTCAGGACCAGAACCCGCGCAATGCGGCCCGCCGCATTGACAGCATCCGCAACTTCGGCGCGCATGACCGTATTCAGGGCGTTCATCTTATCCGGGCGGTTGAGCCGCAGAACGGCAATATCGTCCTCGATATCCAGCGATATTGTCGCGTAGTCTTTCATCGGTGCCTCATTGATCTAGGATGTCGCGCAGGCGCGCGGATTCGGCGTCGCTCAGCCGGGCATCTTCGGGCTGCGCGCGGCCACGCTTGCGCGCGTATCCCAGCGCGACGCCCGCGCCAATCAGCAGCATCGCAGGCCCAGCCAGCCACAGCGCCAGCGTGCTCCCGGTCGCGCGCGGCTGTAGCAGCACATACTCGCCATAACGGTCCACGATAAACTCTACCGTTTCGTCATCGGTGTCGCCCGCCGTCAGCCGGTCGCGCACCAGGATACGCAGATCGCGCGCCAGCGAGGCATTTGAATCGTCAATATTCTCGTTCTGGCACACCAGACAGCGCAACCCCTTGGAGATATCGCGCGCACGCTGTTCCAGCGCCGGATCGTCCAGCACCTCATCGGGCTGCACGGCGGCAAGCGGCGTGGCCAACAGGCACAGGATCAAAACCAGCCGTCTCATTCCGCGGGCACCCTTGCGCCGACCGCAGCCTTGCGCGCGCCTGCTGCGACGCGGTAACGCCGGTCGCTCAACGACAAGCCGCCGCCAAGTGCCATCAGCAACGCACCGCCCCAGATCCAGTTGGCCAAGGGCTTGTAATAGCTGCGCATTGCCCAGCCACCGCCATCCTGCGCATCGCCAATGACGACGTAAACATCACGCAAAAATCCGATATCAATGGCTGCCTCGGTCGTCGGCATATCGGCCACGGGATAATAGCGTTTTTCTGGCTGGAGGGTGGCGATCTGCCTGTCGCCGCGCGCAAGCGCCACATCCGCGACGGTCGCGCGGTAGTTCGGGCCGTCCTGCTGGCGCACGTCATTCAGCGTCAGCGTATAGCCCGACAGCTCGAAACTGTCGCCGGTCTGGACCACCCGGATATCTTCGGTTTGCCACGCCAGCACGCCGGCAATGCCAGCCATTGTGACGCCCAGCCCTGCATGGGCCACCGCCTTGCCCCAGTCGGCACGTGGCAACCGGCCCAGACGGCCGATCCGGCCAGACACGCCGCCCGTTCCGGTGCGCGACCACAGATCCGTCAGCGCGCCCGCCACCAGCCACGTCCCCAGCATCAGCCCGACCGGACCAAGCAAGCTGCGCCCGCCCTGCAACGTCCACGCAAGCCCCAGCACCGCCACCGCCAGCACCGCCGCCGGGATCAGCTTGCCCAAGGCGCGCCGCATCTGCCCGCGCTTCCAAGGCATCATTGCCCCGATGGGCAGGACAAGGCCCAGCAGAATCATGAAAGGCGTGAACGCCTTGTCAAAGAACGGCGCACCGACCGACAGCTTGCGGTCAAAAAACAGCTCGGAGACCAGCGGCCAGATAGTGCCCACGAATACCACGAATGCGGCAACACCCAGCAGCACGTTGTTCACCAGCAGCATCGACTCGCGACTGCTGAGCGAGAAGACACCCCGCGCCTGCATCACGTTGGCGCGTGCGGCGAACATGGTCAAACCGCCCATCATGAAAATCGCGGTGATACCCAGCAGGAACATGCCCCGCTCGGGATCATTCGCAAACGCATGAACCGATGTCAGTACGCCCGACCGCGTGATGAACGCACCGATCATCGAAAAGCCAAAGGCGATGATCGCCAGCAGGATTGTCCAGCTTTTCAGGCTTTCACGCTTTTCCACCACGATGGCCGAATGCAGCAATGCGGCGGCGATCAGCCACGGCATGAAGCTGGCGTTTTCAACCGGATCCCAGAACCAGAAACCGCCCCAGCCCAGCTCGTAATAGGCCCACCAGCTGCCCAGTGCGATGCCGATCGTCAGGAAAACCCACGCCGCCAGCGTATAGGGCCGCACCCAGCGGCCCCATGCGGCATCAACACGCCCCTCAATCAGCGCCGCAATGGCAAAGCTGAAGGTCATCGATAGGCCGACATATCCTGCGTACAGAAACGGTGGATGAAATGCGAGGCCGGGGTCCTGAAGCAGCGGGTTCAGGTCATTCCCGTCCAGCGGCGGCAGCGCCAGCCGCAAAAACGGGTTCGATGTGAAAATGATAAACGCCAGAAAGGCGACGCCGATCATCGCCTGAACCGACAGCACGCGCGCCCGCAAACTGGGCGGCAGATTGCCCCCGAACCACGCGGCACAGGCGCCAAACAGCGCGACGATCAGCACCCACAGCAGCATGGACCCTTCGTGATTGCCCCAGACGCCGGTTATCTTGTACAGCATCGGCTTGGCCGAGTGGCTGTTCAGCGTCACCAGTCGCAGCGAGAAATCCGAGACGACAAACGCATAAGTGAGCGCGGCAAACGACACGGCGATCATGATGAATTGAAGGCCTGCCGCCGTGTCGCCGACGGCCATCCACCCGCTCCAGCGCTTTTGCGCTCCGACAAGGGGGACGATGGCCTGAACGCACGCGATGGCGAAGGCAAGGATAAGGGCGAAATGGCCAAGCTCTGTAATCATGGCCGCTGTATAACCCACGCGCCGCTCCAGGACCAAGGGATTCGCGCGCGTGGGCCGGATCAGATTGTCGCGGGCGGGCCTTAGCGGTTGCGCCCCCGCCAGTCCTGTAGCGCGGGGTTTGCCTCTGGCTTGACTGCCGCCAGCGCGGCGCTCGCATCGCTTCCCGTATCGGCGGCCTTCGGGCGTGTGGGATGGGCGCGCTCCAGCGCCTCGATGCTTGCGGCAATCTGCGGCGCTTGCGCGGCGCTTTGCAGGACGGATGCCTGAAAGTTCTGGCCTTTGAACTGGTGACGCGCCCCAAAATAGAACGAAACGATCACGCCCAGTAGCCACCACAGCGGTTCGGGCACCAGCGCGATTCCCTGCATGCGCGCGGCAAACCAGACCGGATCCACCATCGCGGCAATGAACAATCCCAGCGTACCCAGCGCCATCGCCGGGCGAGGCAGCCGATTGATCCCGTCCATAAAGCGATCAAACCACCCCACGCGCGCAAGGGCAAATTCGCCCTGAAACTGGCTGAGCGCCGCGCCGCGCTCAGCGGATTGCCGGGCCGCGCCAGCCTCCGCATTTTCGCGGAACACTTCGGCCGTGCGGGCAACCACATTGCGATTGTCGCCGAAAAGCGTTGCGAAAATCTTGCCGATCAATCCCATTTTGCGACCCTCTCGACAAATTCCGCGTCGGTCATGTGATAGCGTGCGGACATGAAGGATTCGGCCCGCCGAATCCAGCCGCCTTTGCCACCCGCCTGCGTGCGCGCAAATCTACGGCTGGCCGGGCGCAGGTCCGCCAGCCGCAAGTAGTAATTGCGCCGCGCAATCGCATAGGCGTCCGCCAGATGCCCCGGCGCCGCACGCGCGGCGGCGCCCGCCGCATCGGCTGTCTGCGGGCCAATCACCCCATCGACGGTCACGTCCTGCCCCATCTGCCGCAACAGCCGTTGAAGGATTTTAACCGCGTTGGCACCCGCATTGACGTACATATCAAAAACATTCGCGTGCAGGATCGCAGGCAGACGCGCGATGTCGGGCCGCGCATAGTAATGATCGACGAAAATTCGCTCGGCGTCCCGCCGGGTCAGACGCCGCACGTCACCTGCATCTATCCGGGCGTCACCGTTCAAATCCAGACCAAGACGGCGCATTGTATGCACCGTCACGCCATATTTGGTGGCGCCGCCGGGATCATCCGGATCGTTGACAAAGCCGCCCTCGCGGGCAATGATTTCGCGCGCGATTTCGCGTATCTGGTCCATACCACCGCCTTTTCATCCATCGGCACGGGACTACCCCATGCCGTAATGAAAACTGGCCCGCTGGTGGTTAACGCAGCCCTTAACTGCCGTCCGGTGCCTGGTAAACGCCCTGTTCCTTCAGCGCATCCACCACTTCCTTGGGCATGTAGGTTTCGTCATGCTTTGCCAGAATTTCGGTCGCGCGAAATATATCGCCATCATAGCTGCCAAGGCCAACCATGCCCTGATCCTCGCCAAACAGGTCGGGCAAGACGCCGACATAGCTGACCGGGATGCTGGCGCCGCCATCGGTGACGGCAAACTGGATCTCGGCGCCCGCGCCCCGCTTGAGGCTGCCTGTCTCGACCAGGCCGCCGATGCGGAACACTTCGCCCGGCGCCGGCGGATCTGCCATGACTTCGCTGGGCGAGCGGAAAAAGTTGATGCCGTCCTGCATCGCGTAGCCGATCAGCACCGTCGACAAGACCAGCGCCACGGCAGCCACCGAAATGACCTGAACTCTGCGTTTCTTCTTGAGCGACTTCATAGCTGTGCCTTGCCTTCTTTTCTTTGATACTACGGGAAAACCGGGGCCAGCATAAGCCCTGCCGTCTCATCTTCGCCCAGCATCAGGTTGGCATTCTGAAGCGCCTGCCCGCTGGAGCCCTTGGTCAGGTTATCCAGCGCCGCGATCACGATGGCGCGTCCCGCGATCCGGTCGCCGCTGACGCCGATGTGGCAAAAATTGCTGCCGCGGATATGCCGCGTGCTGGGAACCTGCCCTAAGGGCAACACCTGCAAAAACGGCTCATCCGCATAGGCCGCATTTAACGCGTCATGTATCGCGCGCGCTTCACCCTTTACATAAACAGTGGCCAGTATGCCCCTGTTTGCAGGCAGTAAATGCGGCGTGAACTGAACCTGAACGGGCCGCCCGGCAATAGCGCTGAATTCCTGATCGAACTCCGCCAGATGGCGATGCGTGCCCCCCACACCATATGCGTGGGCGCCCTCGCTCAGCTCTGCGTGCAGCAGATTTTCCTTCAGACTGCGCCCTGCGCCGCTGACGCCGGTTTTCAGGTCAATGATGATATCGTCAAGGTCAATCAAACCGCCCGAGATCAGGGGGCGCAGCGCGTATTGCCCGGTCGCGGCGTTGCAGCCCGTCCCGGCCACCAGCCGCGCCGCGCGAATTTGCTCGCGGTAAAATTCGGTCAGGCCGTAAACCGCCTCGGACTGGCACTCCAGTGCGGCATGGGCGTTGCCATACCATTTCTCATACACCGCCGGATCCCGCAGCCGGAAATCCGCGCTAAGATCAACGATTTTCAAATCCTTCGGCAGATTTGCGATAACCTCTTGGCTGGTGGCATGGGGCAGCGCGCAAAAGCACAGGTCGATGCCCGCAAAATCAATCTGATCAATGGTGACAAGGTCCGGCAGATCCAGATGGCGCAGATGCGGGAACACCTCTGCCATGCTCTGCCCGGCCTTGGAGTTGGCACCCAGCGCGGTGATGCGCATGCTGGGATGGGTCGCAATCAGGCGAACCAACTCGGCGCCGGTATATCCCGAAGCACCCAAAATGGCGATGTTATGCATCATATCATACCTTATATCTCTGGCTGTTTAGGCCGGTTCGGTGGGCAGCGCCATGCGGCACAGGCGCGCAAGGGTCAGGCGGGCGAAAATGATACCGGCCGGCGCAAAAAGGTCGCCGCCCGGTCCGATACGCGCTTTGCGTCGCCGGACGTCAGATAGGTGACGCCGCCGCCCTTCCCGGCCATTTCGGGATGCCGTGCCAGGTAATAGGCCAGACTGTCCGCCACCAGCGACGGCTGCGAATAAACCGTCACATCCGGCCCCAGCGCCTCGGCAAAAACCTCCTGAAGCAACGGATAATGTGTGCAACCCAAAACCGCCGCTTGCGGATGGGGCAGCTTGCGGCGCAGCGCATCGACATGCCCGCGCACAAGCGCGCCCGCCAGTATCATGTCACCATCCTCGATCGCATCCACAACGCCGCCGCATGCCTGTGCTTCGACATCGACCCCGATGGCCCGAAAGGCCAGTTCGCGCTGGAACGCGCGCGACGCGACGGTGGCAGGCGTGGCGAACAACGCCACGTGGCGGATCGCCACCTCGCGCGGGGGGGAATTGTCGCCCCATTCACGTTCGGTCAGCGCCTCGATCAGTGGCACGAAAACGCCCAGCACCCTCTTGCCCTGCGGCACGCCCGCCTCTTGCATGCGGCGCAGTGCGGCCGCCGACGCGGTGTTGCACGCCATCACCACCAGATCACAGCCCTCGTCCCACAGCCGCTGCACGCCCGCTCGTGTCAGATTGTAAATATCGTCCTGCGTGCGCACCCCGTAGGGTGCGTGCGCATTGTCGCCCAGATAGACCAGCGGCTGCTCCGGCAGGCGCGCGGCGATCGCGTCAAGAACGGTCAGCCCGCCCAGGCCACTGTCGAAAATCCCTACCGGCATCTTAACGCTCTCCCTGCCTTGCGCATAATCCGGGTTTTTAAGCCGCCCGAACGCGATGTGCCAGCCCCGGCGGTGCATAGGCGTCACCAGATAATTCGCACATCGCACCAACATTCTGTGCAACCGCCACATTTATTTGATAAGACTGTATTTCAAAGGCAGCAGATTGGATCACAGCAGGCATGGATTGGGACAAACTCAGGATTTTCCATTCTGTCGCCGATGCGGGCAGCCTCACACACGCGGGCGATCTGCTGCATCTGTCGCAATCGGCCGTATCTCGGCAAGTGCGCTCGCTGGAAGAATCGCTGGATACCACCCTGTTTCACCGCCACGCGCGCGGACTGATTCTAACCGAACAGGGCGAGCTGCTGTTTGACGCCACCCGCGCCATGATGAAGCGCCTCGACACGGCAACCGCCCGCATCCGCGACAGTGAGGATGAGGTTTTCGGCGAATTGCGCGTCACCACGACCATCGGTTTCGGCACATTATGGCTGGCACCGCGTCTGGCCAAGCTCTACGAAAAATTCCCCGATCTCAAAATCGACCTCATGCTGGAAGAGCGCGTGCTGGACCTGCCCATGCGCGAGGCTGATATTGCCATTCGCATGAAAGAACCCAGTCAGGCCGACCTGATCCGCAAACGCCTGATGAGCGTGCATATGGGCCTGTTTGCCGCGCCGGAATATCTGGAACAAAGGGGAACGCCCGCCTCGGTCGAGGATCTGAGCGACCACCGCCTGATCTGCCAGAATGTGAATTCCGCGCAGGTCAGCGCCGCAAGTTATCTGGTCAAGGATCTGATGGCGAACGCTATTTCGTCTATGCTGCACGTCAATAATTATTTCGGCGTCCTTCAGGGCGTGATCCATAAACTGGGGATCGGCATCCTGCCCGACTACCTGACATTCGATTTTCCGAATCTGGTCCGCGTACTGCCAGAGGTTGAATCGGTCGAGGTGCCCGTGTTTCTGGCCTACCCCGAGGAACTGCGGCATTCTCAGCGGATTGCCGCATTCCGTGATTTCGTACAGGAAGAAATTATTGCCTACAGGAAAAACGTTAAGGATCAGAAGATTAGATGAAGTCTAACCGCGCTATGCAGTTTCTGCATAGCGGCCATGCCCCGAAACTAGCTTATTGTCCTTGATTGGTCCAAAAACAAAGACTAAATGCAGCTTTGACGGAGACGCCGCTACGGTGTTTCCTTCATACCTCCCTGTTGGACTATGGCCGAGCTTAATGCTCGGCCTTTTTTTTGCCGCAACGCGAACGGATTCGCCGCCGTTCGCGCAGGAGGATCCAACCTGACTTGAACGCACATCTTACAGTTGCTGGAAACGGAAAAGCCGGGCGCGACGTATGTCACCCCGGCTTTCATCCTGACGTGCAGTAATTTTTTGCGGCGTCACTCTGCGGCTGTGTCTGATGGCGTATCATCCGCAGGGCCGGATGCTTCGGGCTTGGACGCATCGTTTTTGGGTTTGCGCGCGCGCGGGGCGCGGGGCTTGGGCGCTGGCTTTGTGTCGCCTGCGGCGGTCTGGTCGTCCTTCTGACTATCCTGCGGGCCGGCGCCCTGTCCATCGCCGCTGTCCTGACCACCCTCTTGCGGCGCAGCGCGGCGCGGCTTGCGCGGGGCGCGCTTTGGTTTGTTTTCAGGCGTTTCGACCAAGGTGCTGCCCTGATCCTCGGACGCATCGTCGCGGGTGCTGTCGCCGGTACTGTCAGCCCGAGCTTCTTTCTCCTGACCATTTTTGCCATGGCCGGATTTATCATGGCCCGCTTTCGGCTGCGGCGTCGCAGGCGTGCGGCCAGCATCATCGTCGCGATCTTGGCCCTTGTCGCGCGGACCAGCGTCGCCGCCAGGCTGCGGTGCATTGGCCGGATCACTCTCGGCCTGCGCGCGTTCGCGGTCCCGCTCTGCCTGCCGCTCGCGATTCTCACGCTCCTGCTGGTCGCGCTTGGCGTCCATTTCCTTTTGCGCCTCGCTTAGCAGACGCAAATAATGTTCGGCATGTTGCTGGAAATTCTCGGTCGCGACACGGTCGTTGGACAGCTGCGCATCACGCGCCAGCTGATTGTATTTCTCAATGATCTGCTGCGGCGTTCCGCGCACCTTCCCCTCGGGGCCGGAACTGTCAAACACGCGATTGACAACGTTGCCGACGGTATTTGGACGGTTTCTGTTCGGCTTATTGCGCGAACGGGGTTTCGAAGATCTCATATATCTGTTGTCCAGCCTTGTTTTGAGAACCGTGTTGAACCCGATGGGCGCCCGATGCGCCTGTAAAATGGAACCGGGTGTCGGTTATGTTGGCTTGGCGTCAAGCGGGACCACCCATTAGGCCGGGTATCCACCGCGTCGACAAATCCAGTAATCATGCCCGGCGCGCCCGCACAAGGGGAAAGCACGCTGATTTCGCAATTTTCGACCCAAAAGCGCGATTTCAAGCATTATTGCGCGAAAATTCACCGATCTGCATGCGCCAGAACGACCCGGTCGCGCCCATCCAGATCCGGCAGAACCGTCACGTCGCGCAGTCCGGCAGCCGTCATCATCCCGGCGACTTGCGCGCCTTGACTGCATCCGATTTCGACCATCAGCCGCCCGTCTGGCGCTAAATGAGCCGGCGCCCCTTCGCAAATTTTGCGATAGGCGCTCAGCCCATCAAGCGTGTCCGTCAGCGCCATCTGCGGCTCATGGCACAGCTCCGGTGCCAGATCGGGCATTTCGTCGGCGGCAATATACGGCGGATTTGACACGATCAGGTCAAAGCGACCAGTCACGCCCGCAAACCAGTCATGCCTTTGAAACTCGCAGCGATCGCTCAGCGCCAGACGGCGGGCATTTTCCTCGGCAACCGCCAATGCCGCCCGGGATAAATCAGTGCCGACACCCGTCGCGTCCGGACGTTCGGCCAGTAGCGACAGCACAATCGCCCCCGAACCGGTGCCAAGATCCAGAACCCGGCCAAAAGGCGCGCCCAGCGCGGCCAGCACCAGCGCCTCGGTTTCGGGACGCGGGTCCAGAACAGCCGCCGTCACCTGAAATTCATGGTTGAAAAACCAGCGCTTGCCGATGATGTGCGACACAGGCTCGCGCGTTAGGCGGCGCGCGACCATCTGCTCGAAGGCGGCGACCACGTCAGGCGCCGCGCCCTCACCCATCTCGGCGCCCAGCCGTGCCGCGCCAAACCCGGTAGCATGGGCCAGCAGCAACCGCGCATCGCGCGCAGCGCTGTCTATTCCGGCGACCTCCAGCCGCGTCGCAGCCGCCTGTGCCAGGTCGCGCAAGGTCTGGCTCACGCGTCCATCTCGGCCAGCATCTGCGCCTGCGCATCCGCGGTCAGCGCATCAATCACCTCGTCCAGGTCGCCGGCCATCACCTGATCCAGTTTGTAAAGCGTCAGGTTGATCCGGTGGTCCGTCATCCGCCCTTGCGGGAAATTGTAAGTGCGTATGCGCTCGCTCCGGTCGCCGCTGCCGACCTGCGCCGCGCGGGTCGCACTGCGCGCGCTAACGACGCGCTGGCGCTCTGCGTCATACAGGCGTGCCTTGAGCACCTGCATAGCAATCTCGCGGTTGCGGTGCTGTGATTTCTCCGAGCTGGTCACGACAATACCGCTGGGAATATGGGTGATCCGCACGGCCGAATCGGTGGTGTTTACATGTTGCCCGCCGGCGCCGGAGCTGCGCATCGTGTCGATCCGCAGGTCATTGGCGTCAATTTTCACGTCAACATCCTCGGCCTCCGGCAGCACGGCAACTGTGGCGGCGCTGGTATGGATGCGCCCGCCGCTTTCCGTCTCGGGAACGCGCTGCACCCGGTGAACGCCGCTTTCAAATTTCAGCCGGGCAAAGACATGGGCGCCTTTGACATGCGCGACCACCTCCTTGATCCCGCCCAGTTCGGTCTGGTTCATCTCGATGATGTCCACCGACCAGCCGCGCGCCTCGGCATAGCGCTGGTACATACGCAGCAGATCCGCGGCAAACAGCGCAGCCTCGTCGCCGCCGGTACCGGGCCGGATTTCAATCATCGCCGGCCGAACATCCGCCTCGTCCTTGGGCAGCAGGCTGAGTTGCAGCGCCGCTTCGACGGCCGGAATCCGTGCCTCTAGCTCGTAAAGTTCGTCCTGCGCCAGCGCCCGCATTTCAGGATCGTCCAGCATGGCGCGCGCACCGTCAATGTCCGACAGAAGCGTTTTGTACAGGCGAATTTCATCCACCACCGGACGCAGTTCCGCGTATTCACGGCCCAGCGCGGCGATATCCCCGCCGCCGGCCGACATTTTCGCCTCGATAAACTCGAAGCGCTGCACAATCTGTTCTAATCTGTCCAATGGCACCATGGTGTCCATGTCCCTCATTCACCGAATGCGGTCAAGCCTGCGGCACATAAACTGCCAGCTTATGAACAGCTATTCCTGTGCCAGTTCCGACAGCCAATGATCCACCCGCGCCTTGTTGACGCCCATGTCGGATTTGCCATAACGCAGCCGCGCATAAAGGATCAGGTCATCCCCCCGCTGTGCGACCGTCGTATAGTCGGGAAAACCAAACAGCTTTGACCGAGTGATATACGTCACCATTCCGCTTTGCACCGATCCGGCCAGCAGGCGCGTGCGCGGCGTCTGGCGAATAATAGGGTTCAGCTCAGCCAATGCGCCCGGCACAATGCGTATGACGCCGCCATCCATATCGCGCGTCGTTACCGCCTCCGGCACATGGTGCCAGCGCGCAACATCATCCGGCGCCAGCCTGATCCACGCCAGGCCGCAGACGGCGCCGACCAGCAGCAACAGTGCAATCACCCCGGCCCAGTTCATAATCTGCCCCTTTCCGCCGCTCGCATCCGCCGATAAAATGCCCGTAATTCAGGCGGCGCCGCCACGCGCGTTCCACCCCAGCAGGCATATGATCGCTGTCGCCACATGCGCCCCGGCAATCGCCGTGGCGCCGGTCGTGTCAAACGGCGGCGACACCTCGACGATATCCCCGCCTTTCAGGTCGATCCCCGCCAGATCGCGCAGCATGATCGACGCCTGCGCCGACGTCAGACCACCCCAGACGGGTGTTCCCGTCCCCGGCGCATAGGCCGGGTCGAGCGCGTCGATGTCAAAGCTCAGATAGACAGGGGCGCCCCCTAGGATATCCTTGATCTTCTCTACAGCCGCGCTTGTTCCGCCTTCATGCACCTCGCGCGCGTCGATGATGTTCATGCCCATCGTGTCGGGCACCGTCGTGCGAATCCCCACCTGAACCGAGCGGGCCGGATCAATC
The DNA here is from genome assembly GCF_003316635.1 of Roseovarius dicentrarchi. GTDB lineage: Bacteria > Pseudomonadota > Alphaproteobacteria > Rhodobacterales > Rhodobacteraceae > Roseovarius > Roseovarius dicentrarchi. The sequence goes on from NZ_QNQP01000023.1 coordinate 39,220, forward strand.
AGGCCTTGCTTGATTGCCTTGTAAAACATCGTGCCATGATCAATCCGCTCATAATTATCATCCTGCCAGGTGTCGGTATGCGCATCGAAATGCAGCAGCGCCATAGGACCGTATTTATCAGCATAAGCCTTAAGAATAGGATAACTGATGTAATGATCGCCGCCCAAGACGACGCTGGCGGCACCTGCATCCAGTATCCCCTTGATATGACGTGTCAAAAGCCCTGGAAATTCGGGCACCATCGCGTAATCGAACGCCAGATCGCCGTAATCGACGATGTTCATCACCTCCATCGGATCGTATCCCCAGCCATAGGGCGCATCGGCGGTCTGAAGCGCGCTTGCCTCGCGGATCGCGCGCGGGCCCAGCCGCGTGCCGGTCCGGTTGGTCACCGCCTGATCGAAGGGAACGCCCGTCACAGCAATATCGACGCCTGCCAGATCCTTGGTATAGCGGCGGCGCAGGAATGATGTCGCCCCGCCGAACGTATTTTCAAAGCTCAGGCCGCGATTGTCCTTGCGGGTAAACGCCTCGTCTACCGTGCTGCTTGCGTCTTCCAGTCCCATCGTGCGATCCCTTTTGCGCGTGTGTGCCTGCCCTATCGTGCAGGCAAAATCGCGCCGGATGCAAGGCCGCGCCACAAGGAAGATGCCAATGACCCAAGACCTGATTCACGACCCCAATGGCGGCCTGCCGCGCCTTCTGGCCATCATGCGCGCGCTGCGCGATCCGGAAACGGGCTGCCCCTGGGACATCGAGCAGGATTTTGCGTCGATCGCGCCCTACACTATCGAGGAGGCGTATGAAGTTGCCGACGCCATCCAGCGCGCCGATTGGTCCGACCTGACCGGCGAGCTGGGCGATCTGCTGCTTCAGGTGGTGTTTCACGCACAGATTGCGCAGGATAGAAACCTGTTCGATTTCAACGATGTGGCCAATGAAATCGCCAACAAGATGGTCGCCCGACACCCGCACGTCTTTGGCAAAGAAAGCCGCGATAAAACCGCCGCACAGCAAACCCGCGACTGGGAGGCTGTCAAGGCCACCGAGCGCGCGGCGCGCGCCGAGGCGGGCACATTGGACGGCGTCGCACTGGGCCTGCCCGCGCTGCTGCGCGCGGTCAAGCTGCAAAAACGCGCCGCGCGGGTCGGGTTTGACTGGCCGAACACCGCGCAGGTTCTGGACAAACTCAACGAAGAAATCGCCGAGCTGGCCGAAGCGGCCGAAAGCGGCGATGCCGACCACACCGAGGAAGAGTTCGGCGATTTGCTGTTCGTCATGGCCAACCTCGCACGGCACATGAAAATCGACCCCGAAGCGGCCCTGCGCCGCGCCAATGCCAAGTTCACCCACCGGTTCGAGCGGATCGAAGCGCTGCTGGCCGAGGCCGGCAAAACACCCCAAGCCAGCGATCTGGCTGAAATGGACGCCCTGTGGAACCGCGCGAAGGCCGAGGAGAAAGGCAAGACGCCCGCCAAGTAGTGCCAAGAAAATTCGCGAATTTTCTGGGGGTCAAATCACCGGCAGCGCAGGACCGGCAAACCGGGTCAGCGGCTGCGCCGCGCCATGACGGATGACGATGTTCTCCTCGGCCACCATGATGGTGCCCGGTCCGGTCGTCACACCCGGCTCCAGCGTGATGACCATGCCCGGCACCAGCTCGGTGCGGTCCTGCGGAATCAGTGACAACCCTTCGGTCAGCTGCATCCCCAAGCCATGCCCCAGCCGCCCCGCGCCCTCGCCCGCGCCGGTGATTGCGGCCATCGCCGCGTGAACATCGCAGGCGCGCGCGCCGGGTCTTGCGGCGTCAAGCCCTGCGTGAATTGCCTCGGCCAGCTGGGCATGGGCCAGCGCGGCATTGCCCGACGCGGCGCCCACGGCATAGTTGCGATCAAAATCACAGAAATATCCGTCCCAGACCGCGCCCGTATCCAGCATCAGCACATCCCCGCGCGCCAGCCGGGCGTCCGAGGCGGGAGAGATGACATCGCCATAGCCATCCGGCCCCGCGCCGCCCGCGATATAGGCCACCATATCGGCGCCCTCCTCCAGCAGCAGCCGTTGAAATCCGCGGAACACCGCGCTGAGGGGCGCACCCTCGCGCGCGATTTCGCCCACCCGGTCAAAGGCGCGGCCGCCGATCGCGCAGGCTTGGGCGATCTTGGCTATCTCCGCCTCCGACTTGACCGCGCGCAAGGCCGCATTGATGCCATGATCATGGGTGAATTCCAGCCCGCTGGCCGCCTGCACCTGCGCATAGGCGGCCAGCGGCATCCGCAGGTGGCTTTCCGGTCCCGAGGGCACGCCGACCGGGCCGCCAACCTCGCGAAGTGTCGCCGCAAGCAGCGTGATGCCGTCATCGGCAGGGTCCGGCGCGGGCCAGACACGGATATCGCGGACCCAGGTCCGTGCCATCAGCGCGGCGCCGATGCTGGGGATGACCGCGATCGGCGCAGCCGACACAGGCAGCACCAGAAACCACGGCCGGCTGGGGCTTTCCCAGAACCGCGTCAGAAACCCCGTGAAATACCGTATCTCCGGCTCGGTCGTCAGCAGGAGCGCGCCAAGGCCAGCGGCATCCATCCGCGCCTGCGCCGCCGACACGCGGCCACGAAATTCGGCCAGCGCAAAGCCGCGCGTCACTCGGCCGGGCCTTCGCTGAGGATGCACAGCACGCGCGCCTCCACCGGCAGGCCCATATGGCTGAGCGCCGCCAGCCCCGCGCCGCCCGACTCGGACGCCGCCAGCCCGATTGCCGCCAATTCCGGCAGCGCCGCCGACGCCTCGTCATCGGAGATCAGCGCAAAGGCATCGGCGTCCCGCGCCAGCCCCTTCAGCGCGATCAGCGACGCATCCTTGCAATCAAGGCGGCCCATGTTGGACACCTCGCCCGCCGTGCTGACGAATTTACCCGCCTTGATGCAGGCATGCAGCGCCGGGGCCGCCTCGGGCTCCACCACGATGATCTGCGGCGCGTCGCCCCAGATTTTGCGGAAATATGCAGCGCACGCACCTGCAAGCCCACCGACCCCGGCCTGTAGCAGGATATGCGTCGGAACCTCCGGCATCTGCTCGGCAGCTTCGGCTGCCAGCACCAGATACCCCTCCATCAATCGGTGCGGCAATTCGGTATAGCCGGGCCATGAGCTGTCTGACAGCAAGGTCCAGCCATTGCTGTCTGCTGCTTGAAAAGCCGCATCCATGCTTGCCTCGTAATGACCGCCGGCGCGGACCACCTCGGCGCCGCGCGCGCGCAGCCGCTCGGCAAAGCTTTCGGGCACCGGCGCCGCCAGATAGATCACCGCGCGCGCACCAAAGAGCGCCGCCCCCGCCGCCACCGACAGCCCATGATTACCGGCGCTGGCCGTGACATAGGTGCGCCCGGTCAGACTGCGCGCGATATCCGCGGCGCCTGTCTGAACCGCCTCATGTGCAATGACATACGCCGCGCCCAGCGCCTTGAAACTGCCCAGATTCATGCGCGTGCGCTCGTCCTTGACCCAGACAGAGGGGCCGTACCCCTCGGCCACCACCAGCGGCGTTGCGGCTGCGGCCGGGCATCGCGTGAGCAGGGCGCGCGGCGCGTCCGCGTCCACGCTGGGCCATGGAATATCGGCCAGGGTCGCTTGGGGCAGGCCCTCGCCGCGCCACGGATTGTCATACACTTGCATGGTATCTCTCCCTCATCGCGGGCATTGGACGCCCCGCGCCCGCCCGCGTCAAGGCCGGGCTGTTCGTATGGCTTGACGTAGCGACGCCAGCCTGTAGCGTTATCCCCCAAACCATAAAGGGGAGACTGCCATGTGCCGCGTTTTCATCGGGGCCGATCCGAAACTGTGGGAAAGCGTCACACGGTCCTTCCGCATGGACGGCATGGTGACCAGCGTGCGGCTGGAACATATGTTCTGGAACGTGCTGGACGATATCGCCCAGCAGCAGGATCTGAACGTGCCGCAACTGCTGCATCAGCTTTATAACGAGTCGATTGACGAGGGCCATGACCTGGGCAACTTCACGTCGTTCTTGCGGGTGTGCTGCCTGCGCTTCATCGACCTTCAGCTAAGCGGCCTGATCGCCAGCAACGCGGCGCGGGATCTGGATGCGCTGCCGGTTGAGGATATCTTGAGCCGCGAACGGGCGCGCGATGCCGGACGTGGCAGCCGCCATGCCGTGAATTCCAAACAGCACTGACCGCAGCCCCCGGCACGGCGCCGGGGGCGGTGTTTCAAGCTGTCAGAGGTTGCCCTGGCTCATCTGGCTTTCGATATGATCGGCCTGCCGGATCGCCAGCGCCACGATGGTCAGCGTCGGATTCTCCGCCGCGCCAGAGGTGAATTGCGAGCCATCCGAGACGAACAGATTCGCAATGTCATGCGACTGCCCCCAGCGGTTGACCACGCCATCCTGCGCCTTCTCCGACATCCGGTTCGTGCCCAGATTATGCGTTGACGGGTATGGCGGCGTCGGCAACGTGCGCGTCGCGCCCATCGCGTCATACATCGCCTGCCCCTGCTGATAGGCATGGGCGCGCATCGCCTTGTCATTGGCGTGGTCCGAATAATGCACGTTCGGCACCGGCTGGCCATGCTGATCGGTGACATCCGTGTTCAGCGTGATCCGGTTGCTCTCCTGCAGCATATCCTCGCCGACGATCCACATCCCTGCCATGTTTTCATAATGATCCAGCGCCGTGGTAAATTCGCGGCCCCAGCCACCCGGATCAAGGAACGCAGCCATGAACGGCAGACCCAAGGACAACGTCTCCAGCTCGTACCCGCCGACGAAACCCCGGCTGGGATCGTGCCGCGCCTCGTCCTGAACGATGCCGGCCATGGTGGTGCCACGCCACATCTTCACCGGCTTGTCAAAGATACCGTAAACCGACCCGGTCAGGTGCCGCATATAGTTGCGCCCCACCTGGCCTGAGCTGTTGGCCAGCCCGTCGGGAAACATCGAACTGGCCGAATTGAGCAGCAGACGCGGGCTTTCGATCGAGTTGCCCGCCACGCAGACGATGCGCGCCTTCTGCATATGCTGGTTGCCATCCGCATCGACATAGACAACGCCCGTCACCTTGCCGGCCTCATTATGCTCGATCTTCAGCACATGCGCCTTTTCGCGCACCTCCAGATTGCCGGTCGCCTCACCTGCCGGAATATCCGTATAGGCCGAGGACCATTTCGCGCCCCATTTGCAGCCCTGAAAGCAGAACCCCGTCTGCTGGCAGGCCGGACGGTCCGCAGTATCGGCCGAGTTGATCGCCATCCGCCCCGTGCTGACCTCCTTGTAGCCCAGCGCCCGCGCGCCCGCCTCGAACACCTTGTAATTGTTGCTGCCGGGCAGGCCCGCATTGCCATTGGTGCGCGTGACGTTCAGCTTCTTCTCGGCCTTGTCGTAATAGGGCGCCAGCTCGGCCCCATCTATCGGCCAGTCCAAAAGGTTCGCACCCTCAACCGCGCCGTAATTGGTCAGGGGCTTCCACTCATGCTCCTGAAAACGCAGCGATGCCCCCGCCCAATGGGTCGTGGTGCCGCCCACTGCCTTGACGATCCACGCGGGCAGGCCCGAGAAATCATTGGCGACGCGCCAATCGCCCGACGTGGTGCGCCCGTCCAGCCAGGCCAGCTGTCCAAAGCTTTCCCATTCGTCGTTAACGTAATCTTCGGGCAGATACCGCCCGCCCGCCTCCAGCGCGACCACGCTGATGCCCTTCTGCGCCAGTTCATTGGCCAGAACCCCGCCGCCGGCGCCGGTTCCGATAATAACGACAACACTGTCGTCGGTGAGCTCAAATGGTGCCGTCATGGTGCCAGTCCCCCCTTTAAATCCAGTTAATGTCGTCGAAGCCGCGGTTGATATACCCGCCATGGCTATAGCTTTCGCCCTCATAGCCGAAGATCGGCCAGATCGCCTTTTGGTTATACAGCCCCGTCACCAGACCGCCGCGCACCTTCTGGAAAAACGCGGTATCCTCCATCCCGCGCAGGATCGCGACGCGGTCCTTTTCCCAACCGGTTTTCAGATAGCTGTCAAAGCCAGCCTCGCGCGCCGCCGCGTCCAGCGCGGCAATTCCGGCCTCGGTCTCGTCCACAGCCTCGGGCACGTCGTAGCCTTTAACCGCGATGACATAATATTCGTCGCCCACCTGATCATGCGGATAGATATCGCGCGCCATCTGGATCAGCGTCGCCATGGCTTCGGGCTTCAGCGCGTCCATGGTGGTGGCCCAGGCCCCATCCTTGCCCGCGATGAACCCCGGCCCCACGACCAGCGCCGCCCCCGCCGCCACGCTGCGCGACAACAGCTGCCGCCGCGTCATGTTTTTAAGCTTTTTCATCCTTCCATTCCTCCCTGAATGGGCCGCTATTGATAGCGGCCGTGCTTTTGCAAAACTTCTATTTCGTACCCATCGGGATCCTTCACAAAGAAGAACCGCGCCAGCAAAGCGCCGTCGCGGTTGAAATCCACAATCTTGCGCGGCTCCAGCCCTGCCGCCTCGAACCGGGCATGCTCTGCCTCCAGATCGTCAACGCAGACGGCCAGATGCCCGTACCCATCGCCCAGATCATAGGGCTCGGTGCGGCCCTTGTTGATCGTCAGCTCAACCTCGAAAGGCGCCTCGGTGTTGCTCAGATAAACCAGCGTGAAATTGTCGAAATCCAGTCGCTGGGCCACCTCCAGCCCCAGTGCGGTCTTATAGAACGCAACCGATCGCGCCTCGTCCAGAACCCGGATCATCGAATGTATTGCCTTGGCCATGTCGCCTCCTGTTTAGTGATCTCATATTTACGGTAATGCGAAAGAAACGCTGGCAGGTATTATGTGACTACTACCGCGATATCCCGGCCATCGTTTCGCGCCTTGGCATGCCTCGGCCATCGCCGCTGCCGCGCTGTCATGCTACGCCAATTTCGGCAGTTTGCATGCGTATTTTAGCACGGCAAGTCGGTTCAGACCCGGCCAATGTCGCAATTCGCCAAGTGCCTGCGCCGTAAATTGGCGATTAACAAGACAGGTAAACATCGCAGGCCGCCTTGTGTCCTGCACTATTGCAAGGGTTCGCACCATGTCCGACGACCAAGACGACATCATCCTGTCCGAACTGGACGACGACGAACTGGTTCAACAAATGTTTGACGACCTCTATGACGGCCTGCGGGACGAAATCATGGAAGGCGTCAACATCTTGCTGGAACGCGGCTGGGCGCCCTATGACATCCTGACCAAGGCGCTTGTCGGCGGCATGACCATCGTCGGCAAGGATTTCCGCGACGGTATCCTGTTCGTGCCCGAAGTGTTGCTGGCCGCCAACGCGATGAAGGGCGGCATGTTCATTCTCAAGCCGCTTCTGGCCGAAACCGGCGCGCCCCGCGTGGGCAAGATGGTGATCGGAACGGTCAAGGGCGACATCCACGATATCGGCAAGAACCTTGTCGGCATGATGATGGAAGGCGCCGGCTTCGAGGTGGTCGATCTGGGCATCAACAATTCGGTCGAAAAATATCTGGACGCGCTCGATGCTGAAACCCCCGATATCCTGGGCATGTCCGCCCTGCTGACAACGACAATGCCCTACATGAAGGTCGTCATCGACACGATGATCGAACAGGGCATCCGCGACGATTACATCGTGCTGGTCGGCGGCGCCCCCCTGAACGAGGAATTTGGCAAGGCCATCGGTGCCGACGCCTATTGCCGCGATGCCGCCGTCGCGGTGGAAACGGCCAAGGAATTCGTCGGCCGCAAGCACAATCAGGGCGTCACTGCCTGATCTGCGGCTCCGCGCCGGACTGCATGATACAGACGGCGGGGCCATCATCGGCCCCGTCTTCATTTCCGGCGGGTGGCCCCTCCCCCGCGCAAGCTGAAAAGGCGCAGACATGACTGATCTTCCGCCCGATCGCGTCCTGACCGAAATTGGCATGACAGCGCCGGCCGCTACCGCGGACAAGGGCACGGGCACGGGCCAAATCCTGCTCATCGCCTGCGGCGCTCTGGCGCGCGAGATCCTCGCGCTGATCCGGCTGAACGGCTGGGATCACATGACACTGATCTGCCTGCCCGCCAATCTGCACCTCTACCCGGACCGAATCGCAGACGCGGTCGAGGCAACGGTGATCAAAAACCGCGACCATTATACTCAGATATTTATCGCCTACGCCGATTGCGGCACCGGCGGCCTGCTCCGTGACAGATGCGACGCGCTTGGCGTCGACATGATCCAGGGGCCCCATTGCTACAGCTTTTTCGAGGGCAATGACGCCTTCGCCCTGCATGATGACGAAATCACCGCCTTCTACCTGACGGATTTTCTGGTCCGCCAATTCGACGCGTTTGTCTGGAAACCGATGGGTCTGGACCGCCACCCCGAACTGCGCGACATGATTTTCGGCAATTACACGAAACTGGTCTATCAGGCCCAGACAGACAATGCCGCCCTGCGCGCCAAAGCCGAAGAGTGCGCCCGCCGCCTCGGCCTCGACTACGAATATCGTTTTACCGGCTACGGCGAGCTGACCACCGCCTTGACAGACGTCGCACAAAAAAATTAGGCGCCCCGCTTGCACGGCACGCCCTGTTTTTTCTTGGTCTGAAATACCCAAATCCCAGCGCCGCAGCGAACGCGGCGCTCAAGAGTTACGCGTTGGCTTCGCGAATCTTATCCGCAGCAGCCTTGTCATAGGTGACGCCATTTTGCTCCAACAGCGTGTCCAGCTCGCCCGACAGCGTCATCTCGGTGATGATATCGCAACCGCCGACAAACTCGCCCTTGACGTAAAGCTGCGGAATCGTCGGCCAGTCGGAATAATCCTTGATCCCCTGCCGGATGCCCTCATCCTCCAGCACATTCACATCGGCATAATCGATGCCCATGAAATTCAGAACGCCGGCCACGCGGCTTGAAAACCCGCATTGCGGCATTTCCTTGGTGCCTTTCATGAACAGGACCACGTCCTTGGCTTTGACGGTCTCTTCGATACGTGTCTTTGCGTCAGTCATGTCTTGTCCTCATCAGTCTCTGGGTTGAACGCCGGTTCAAATTCTCATGCGCAGATAGGCGGATCAGTCAGGTGCGCGGGTGGTCAGCGCCAGCGCGTGCAACTCGCCCGCAGGTCCGTCCATCTTGCCCTTGAGCGCGGCATAGACGGCGCGTTGCTGCTGCACACGGTTCATGCCCTTGAACGATGGATCAACGACCTCGGCCGCGAAATGCGCGCCGTCGTTGCCTTGCACGCTTATGCGGGCATCGGGAAACGCTTCGCGGATCATCGCTTCGATATCGGTTGCGAGAATGGCCATGGGTGCCCTCCTGAACAGCGGTTCATACCGATGTAGAGGCCCGCCCGCCCAAGCGCAAGATGCCCGGCGCGCCAAACAGCACCGCGCGCTACAAATCCTCGCCCAGGCGCAGCAATTCCTCCAGAAGATCGTCTTGCAGGCGCGTGCTGTCCCCACCGCCGAATTGCAGGCCACCGCCTGAATACAGCGTGCCGTGTGTACGCGCCAGCATGACAGCCTGCGCAACCCCTTCGATCAGGCGGATCTTGTCCAGACAGCGCAGCGGATGTGCGAAAACCGACCAGACCAGCCCCTGCGCAATCGCGTAGCGCCCATCCTGCGCGCTGTCGAAATTGGCCTGAAGCATGCGTTCTAATTCGGCGCGCCCCATGTCGCCTGCACGGCCGATCGGCACCATGGCCCGCATGCGCCCGGCCGTGGCATCGGCCGTCAGCAACATCACTTGCCCGCCCACATTCAGGCGCCAGCCCCGGCCATGCCGAACGCCATCGGGATCCAGCGTGACCGCGATCTCGCCCAACCGGGCCAGTGACATCGACGGCGGGTCCATGACGCACGCCGCAGACTGCCCGGACGCCATGCCGGACCCGCCAAGAATAGCGCAAAGGGTGAGTATCACCGTGATTGTGCGCCGCATATCGCTTCCTCGCTTCGGTGCTTGAGCGGACACTGCCATTTATGATGTGCGTTCACCAACACCTTGTGTAAAATTTTACCCAAATTATTCGCCAATCGGACAAATCCAAACCACGGTCAGCTGGCTTGCGCCTCTGCATGCGCCGCGCCATTGTGCGGAGGTGTAACCGGTATGGGCGGGCAACATGCAGCAATCGACCAAATGGGGCCTGGTCTCCACGATCAAGGCAGACGCCGAGACGATCCTGAACTTTGCCGCGCATCATCTGGAGATAGGCGCACACCGCATCCACATCTATCTGGACGCAGATTGCCCTGACGCGCGCACCGCCTTGGACGCGCATCCCCGCTGCACCGTCACCCTGACCGATGATGCCTATTGGTCCAGACGCCGCGCGCGCCCGGACGCCCATCAGGCGCGCCAGACGGCCAACGCCACCCGCGCCTATCGCCGCCGTCCGGGGGTGGATTGGTTGGGCCATGTCGACGTCGATGAATTCCTCTGCCCGTCAACTCCATTCGCGGCGCAGCTGGCTGCCCTGCCCGAAGACGCCCGCACCGCCCGCGTCCGTCCGATCGAGGCATTGGCAAGCACCGCAGACGACCCCGCCGACGCCACCTGGTTCAAGGCATGCCACCCGCGGCAATCCCCCCGCAACGCACAGACCGAAGAGATTTATCCGACCTTCGGCGCGCTGCTGAATGGCGGGTTTCTCAGCCATGTGGCTGGCAAGATCTTTGTGCGCACCGGGCAGCAGAATCTGAGCCTTCGCATTCACAATGCATTCGATGGTGACGGACAGATCCCGAACAGGCACGATCTGGACCAGACCCTGCTGTGCCATTTTCACGCGCATAGCTGGGACACCTGGCAGCGCGCCTACCGCTACCGGCTGCACAGCGGCTCCTACCGCGCGGGGCTGAAAGGCCCGGACAGCGTGCCGATGACCATGAACGCGCTGTTCAATGCCATTGAATCCGAAGGCGGCGTGCCTGCCCTGCGCAGGTTCTATGATGAGGTCTGCACCGCCACGCCCGCCCTCCGCGCGCGCCTTGCCGCCCATAACCTGCTGCACCGGGTCGATCTGAACCTGGATGCCAAACGCGCCAAACATTTCCCGCACCACGCCTGAGCCGGGCGCCCGACTTTTCGCGAAAAATCGCCCACCGCCCAGATCAGAATACACCGTATTGTTCATGGTTCGGGCCATTTGATTGACCATGCCCCCGTATTTGGGGTATGGCACCGGTGGGCGTCCCTACATGCGGAGAACCGCAGGGTCGTACGGACCCGGACCCAATCAGTCGTACGGGCCTCGTTGCGTCCGTAAACCACGGATACACATGACAAAATTTTCCGATCTTAATCTGAACCCGAAGGTTCTGAAAGCTGTCGAAGAGACAGGCTATACCATGCCGACCCCGATTCAGGCAGGGGCGATTCCCCCCGCTCTCGCTGGGCGTGACGTCTTGGGCATTGCCCAGACCGGCACCGGCAAGACGGCGGGTTTTGTTCTGCCCATGCTGTCGCTTCTGGCCCGTGGCCGCGCCCGCGCGCGCATGCCGCGCAGTCTGGTCCTGTGCCCGACCCGCGAATTGGCCGCGCAAGTGGCCGAGAATTTCGACACCTACTCCAAGCATCTGAAACTGACCAAGGCCCTCCTGATCGGCGGCGTCAGCTTCAAGGAGCAGGACAAGCTGATCGACAAGGGTGTTGACGTGCTGATCGCCACGCCCGGCCGTCTTCTGGACCATTTCGAGCGTGGCAAGCTGCTGCTGACCGGCGTTCAGATCATGGTCGTGGACGAGGCGGACCGCATGCTTGACATGGGGTTCATCCCCGATATCGAGCGCATCTTCAGCCTGACGCCCTTCACCCGCCAGACTCTGTTCTTCTCGGCCACCATGGCGCCGGAAATCGAACGCATCACCAACACCTTCCTCAGCTCGCCCGAGCGCGTTGAAGTGGCCCGTCAGGCCAGCGCCAGCGAGACGATCGAACAAGGCGTTGTCATGCTCAAAGCCTCGCGCCGCGACCGCGAGGCCAGCGAGAAACGTCAGGTTCTGCGCATGATGATCGACGCCGAAGGCGACAAACTGACCAACGCCATCGTGTTTTGCAACCGCAAGATCGATGTCGACACAGTCTCCAAGTCATTGAAAAAGCACGGCCATGACGCGGCCCCGATCCACGGCGATCTGGACCAGAGCCAGCGCACGCGTACGTTGGACGGCTTCCGCGCCGGTGATCTGCGCGTGCTCGTGGCCTCGGACGTGGCCGCACGCGGTCTTGACGTTCCGGCCGTCAGCCATGTTTTCAACTTTGACGTGCCGTCCCATCCCGAGGATTACGTGCACCGCATCGGCCGGACAGGACGCGCTGGCCGCGACGGCAAGGCAATGATGATCTGCACGCCCAAAGACGAAAAGAACATGACCGCGATCGAGACGCTGATTCAGCGCGAGATCCCGCGCCTGGAAAACCCGCTGGGCACCAGCGATGCACCGGCCGCACAGCCAGATGCGGATGCCGCCGCCAAGGCAGAAACGCCCAAGCCGCGCCGGACGCGCAGCCGCAAAACCTCCAGCTCCGCAGCGAAATCGTCCGATACTTCAGAAGCTGAATCACCTGCGGCAGATACGCGTCCCGACGCCGCTTCGGCTGAGCAGTCCACCGCGCCGGTGGCCGCAGCAAAAGCAGAAGCGTCTTCCACAACGCAGGGCGAGTCGTCAAGCGAGCCGTTGAAATCCGCTCCTCAGTCTGAGCCGCGCAAAGATGATTCCTCCCAGCAGGACAGTAAGTCCAGCCGCTCGCGCAGTCGCGGCGGGCGCGGACGTTCGGGCGGCGGCAATGGAAACGGCAACGGAAACGGCAACGGCGAGAAAGTGGTCGGAATGGGCGATCATCTGCCCAGCTTCATCGCGCTGAGCTTTGAAGATCGCCGCACGGGATAAAGCTGCTCCCGCCAGGGGTGCGTGGCTTGCTTGAAATTATCCTCGTTTGATTTCAAGTGACTACATTGATGTTCAAGATCCCCCGTCCGGGAGGCAATATCCCTTCCGGGCGTCGTTTTTTCTGTTTTCGAGCGTTGAACAAAACATGACGATCGTGTCTTCCAAAGGCACGCTCATCCGTCTGCGAAATAGTGCAAGCGCATCTGTGTTGATTGTCATTGAGAACTGACCCGGCATTTTCATCGAGATCTGACCCACCCAGTCGTTATGATCTGCTGATTATGATGGCGTCAATGCTGTTGCCTCCTTTCGCTTTTTCTTCGCTGTTTCG
>NZ_QNQP01000024.1 GCF_003316635.1 Roseovarius dicentrarchi
CCGGTTCCGCATTCTGAACGTGATCGACGACTTCAGCCGCGAATGTTTGGCTGCCGTGGTCGACACATCGCTCTCAGGCGACCGTGTGGGTCGTGAACTGGACCGCATTGCTGAAATGCGCGGCTACCCCTGCATGGTGGTCAGCGATAACGGCACAGAACTAACTTCGAATGCGATCCTCAAGTGGCAGGAAGACCGTAAGGTTGACTGGCACTACATCGCACCGGGGAAACCCATGCAAAACGGGTTTGTGGAAAGCTTCAACGGGAGGATGCGGGATGAATGTCTGAACGAGCACCTGTTCAACAGTCTACGTCATGCCAGCCAGTTGATCGCGGCATGGCGCATCGACTTCAACCATAACCGCCCACACACAAGCCTCGCTGGCCTGACGCCAGCAGAATATGCTAACCGGTCAGAAGAGGACCAAAACCTGAACAGAGCTAACCTAAATTAGCGGACACTCAGGGGAGCAGGTCAAGCGGAAAGCAAAGCGCGGTATGCTTTAGTCGTTGGGATTGAAACGCCCGACATCGACATCGATCTGTTCACGCCTGTATCGATCCAAGCCGCCGCCCTGGTGGCAGCGGGCGTCAGCATTGAGGTCTAGTCCCCGCTGGCTAAGCGATGCGGACACCTTCCATACCGCCCGCCGTTGCCTGTCGCTGCCCGCTGATGCGTGCTGGTGCGGTTTTTCTGGTGCGGTGTTGATGTGGCGTTGATGTAAACCGCACAAGCGAAAGCCCGACTGATTAGGTCGGGCTTTAAGCGTTTGATATTGCGTTGTTTTATGGTTGCGGGAGCTCGATTTCAGAAATACTTACCTTTGTATATTACGTCAAAACCAGATCACTTTCACCAAATCAATGCTTAGCGATTGCCAGCCATCAAAGCTTTTACCGTCAAAGAGGGCGGAGAGCGGACCTTCGCCGCGGTGGCGAAGGCACCATGGGCGCTTCGCGGAAGCGGACATTCAGGCGAGAGCCAAGGCCAGAACCCGCTCGATCGACACCAGGGGCGGAGTCCGGAAGTTCGCTGCGGTCGCGAGGGCATCACGAGCCAACTGCGAGAGCGGACATTCACCCGCAGGCGAGGTCGGAACCTCAAAAGTGGAGGAAGGAATAGAAAGTAAGAAATCGCGGTGACTGCAAAGGGTTGACATTAGCCTGAGTTGTTTGTCCGCTCCGCTAAGTGATGGCCGGTCTACAGGACCAGGAAAGCCGTCTGTCCGAAATGGATTTTGAGTAAGCGGCGGCCGCGGCCCATTGATTTTTCAGTTGCGTTTGGTCGATCGCGTGAAGCTGAGGTCTGTTGGTAGCTCGTCAGGGACTACGAGACGAGGTCCCTATGCGCCGTTGGGCTGCTGCACGTAGGCCCAGGGCATCAGGATGTCGATGTCGCGGTCAAGGTGGCCGTTGGCCAATTTCGTGAACAGGTCGCGCAGATAGGCATAGGGTTCGACGCCGTTCATCTTGCAGGTGGCGATCAGGCTGGCAAAGCGCGCCCAGTTTCGTCCGCCCTCGTCGTGCCCCGCAAAAAGTGCGTTGCGACGGTTCATGGCCGGGCTGCGGATGGCGTTCTCGACGAGGTTGGAGTCGATATCGACGTGACCATCGTCCAGGAACAGGCGGAAGCCGTCCTGACGCTTCAGCATATAGGCCATGGCCTTGCCGAGATCGGACTTGCGCGAGACCCGCCCGGCCTGCGCCTGCAGCCAGGCGAAGAATTCATCGACCAATGGACGAGACAGTTCCTGACGGACGGCCCGGCGCTGATCAGGATCCGAGCCACGGATTTGGTCTTCAATCTTGTAGAGCGCGGCGATGCGCAACAGCGCCTCATCCACGATGGGCGATCCCTTCCTGGGCTTGGCTTTGATCAGTTTGCGCCGCCCATGCGCCCAGCAGAACGCCAAGCGCAAGGGATCGCCGCCCGTGCGTTTTGGCGTGGCCAGATGAGTATAAGCACCATAGGCATCAACTTGGATCGTGCCGTTGAAGCCGTGCAGTATTTCGGCGGCATATTCGCCTTTACGCCCGGGCCGATAGTGGAACACCACACCCGGTGGTGCGGTGCCACCCCATCCCCTGTCGTCTCGCAGCGCCGCCCAGAGGTAGCCCGTTTTGGTCTTGCCGCGACCCGGGTCCAGCACCGGGGCGGTGGTTTCGTCGACATAGAGCCGGGAATTTCCGACATCAGGCGCTTGCCCATGTGATCGACCACGGGCGCAATCAGCGCGCCGGTCCGACCCATCCAGTCAGCAAGAACCGAGCGGTCGATCGGCACGCCGTGACGGGCCATGACCATGGCCTGCCGGTTCAGCGGCATGTGCTCGGAATGCTTGGACACGGCAATCTGGGCCAGCAGCGCCTCGGTGGGCCAGCTGCCCTCCAGAAGATGCGCCGGGGCTTTGGCCTGCACCACACCCGCGCGCCCCTTGGGGCAGGCGTATTTAGGGCGGATCGTGACGATCACCTGATAGCGCGCCGGGATGTAATCCAGCCGGTCGACCCGATCCTCGCCGATCTTGACCATATCGCCACAGCCGCAAGGGCAAGCAATGCTGTCTGGCTCGATGACACGCTCGACGCGCGGCAGGTGTTCCGGCAAGGCGCGCGCCTTGCGCTTCTTGCGCGGCGCCTTCTTCTCGGGATCGGTCTCGCTGGCCGCGATCTTCTCCTCGACCGCGGCAATCTGTTCCTGGGTCTCGGCGATGGCGGCTTCCAGATCCTCCAGCGCCAGCTCGAGCTGCGCGGGGTCCAGCTTTTCCGATTTCGGTCCGAACTTCGCATGCCGGTATTGCCCGACCTGGCCTTCCAGCTTCTCGATCAGTGCCTTCAACTCGGTGATGAAGGCGTCCTTCTCGGCCACCACCGCCTGCTCATGCTGGCGCGCCGCACGCTCGACCGCCAGCTCGAACCGCGCGGCCTCGAACGCCTTCACAACCTCGGGCGGGAGGTCCGGAAACTGGCTGAGATCGAAGGGCTGTGACATGCGGATTCATAGCCGTTCCGGGCAGGAAAGGCCAATAAAACAACACCAAAACAGGTAAGTAAATCATCCTGCTGCAATGGGTGGGGCGACCCGTTGCGCAACGATCCGGCGCCAATCCAGACCTTCGAACAAAGCCTCGTGCTGGGCTCGCGATAGCCGCATTGTCCCGTCCTGAACTTTGGGCCAGGCAAAGCTGCCTTGTTCCAGGACTTTGTAGACCATCACGAGACCTGTTCCATCCCAGACCAAAATCTTCAGCCTGTCGCCACGTTTAGAGCGGAACACGATCGTCACCCCGGAATGCGGATCCAGCTTCAGCTCAGTCTGCACGATCAGCGCCAGCGCACGATGCCCGCAGCGGAAGTCCACCGGGCGCGTCGCGATCAGGATCGGCTGGCGCTGCCCCGCGACGATCACGGCGCACCCCGCAGCGCCTGCACCAGCGCAACCGCACGTTCCACCGCCACATCATCGGGAATGCGCAGTATCACATCGGACCCGATCTCGATCATCAACACCCCGGCGTCACCGGTCGCAGCCGCCTTCGAAGGAGATGAAACCGACTGACCCGCAGGCTCGGGCAGGATGGACAGCGGCACGAAGGCAGGCTCCGTCGCCTCCGCCTTCGGCAATCCATGAAGCGCGTCCATCAAGTGACCTGGCAGGGCCAGCCGACCTTGCCGTGCATGGCGACGCCAATCCGAAAGATGGTGCGGAAGAATGTCATAGCGCGCGGCTACATCCACCACCCGGATACCGGGCTGCAGGCTTTCGGCAACGATCCGCGCTTTCACATCATCCGGCCAATGCCGCTTGCCGCGCCGCCGAGGTTCAACAACCTCACACCGCCCCATGAACCCATCACCACCATCCGCCATGTGATACCTCCATCTGCTGACGCAGACCTTCTCGCAGGCGCGGCACGCGTCAGGAACACATCAAATCAATGGGCCGGAACCGCCGCATACGATTTTGACGGTCTTGGCGCGATAGTGGCGAAAGGTAAATGAGGCAGGATTTTAAGACCATGACCTACGACGGGAATCAGCTCAATATTGAACTCCTTTCTAAAGAATACGCGGAAGGCACAAAGCGAACAGTCTTCTTCGTGGGGGCAGGCGGCAGTGCGGAAGTCGGAATGCCGACGTGGGCTGCTCTTCGGGATGATTTGCTAAAAACAATTTCCGATGAGGTTGACTCAAGAATTGCGGATGAGGAAACGCTTGAAAGCTTTCGTGATCTTGAAGAACTTGCACAAGATAACAGTAAGTTTTGGAATTTCTTTTCTTTGGTTAGTAAGTTCTGGCCGGTTACTTATGCTGATTTTATGACTCGAAACTTTGATGATCGCGTTCCTAAAGTTGCAACTCCAAAGATTTATCAACGAATTTGGAAGATGTCGCGCTCTCGTCAGGTTTTTACTCTAAACGTAGACTCCTTGATCTCCAGAGCGTTTCGAGAGATACACGCGGATCCCAAGAATCATCAACTTCTTGAGTATGACGGGTTCAATGTTATGGATTCACTTTCATTCTTGGCTCGGGACAGTTTTTGCATCATAAACCTACATGGGACTTACCATCAGAAATCCAGATGGATCATGGATGGAGACCAACGATCCCGCCTAAACAGCGGTGAATACGGTGCGAAGTATGCCGCTTATCTGACGCGGCTTTTCTCCGAGTACAATGTAGTTTTTGTCGGGCTAAATCCAGCAGACATTGCCCTATCGCCGTTTTTATCTAAGGCAGTGGAGCTTGGTTTAGTCGGTCGACATTTTTGGATATGCCCCAACCCAGCACCTGATACGTCCCGCTGGGCGCAATCCAACGGAGTGAGGGTTGTCAGCTACTCGCCAGATAAGAACGAGGAGGGATCCGTCGTTCATTCACATGATATATGCAGTATTCTTGACCAGGTTGAAGCATATATTTCCAAAGACAAAAGAGTCTCATTGCCTCCCACATGTGCTTACGTCGACCCGACGGATTTAGGCGAACCATTGGATTTGGTTGCAAATCTATCAAGAGACAGAGCTAAGTTCACAGAAATGCTGTCTGGTGCAGTGACGTCCATCGGAGAGACGAATGGATACTCATCGAAAGAGATGGACACTTTCCTGAAAAGGTACAGTGTCCCGCTCCAAATGGCGTCTATGGTTGACGATCGGACAAGTGGATTTGATCGCGTTAGTCAATACAAGCTGATAAGTAATATCCAGTCAAGCGGCAGCTCATCCGTTTGGACTGCGCAAGATAATTCCGCAAGCAGCGACGACTACTGCGCGCTGAAGATCATGAGTAGCTCCGGGTTGAGCAATTTGACTGAACGACAGAGCTTCAGGCGCGGTGTTGAATCTCTATTTCTCTTAACGCAGGCTGGCGCGTCCGTTGCACCGAAGTATTTGAGTCACTCTGAGATTCCACTTAGCCTCGCTATGGAGCACGTTCCCGGTGGGACACTTAGGGAGTTTCGAGAGGCCAATACGAATGTCGCGGCCACGAACATGTTAGATCTATTTCTTAAAATCTGCTCGGCCGTATTGGCATGCCATCAATCAGCAGGACATGTACTCCACCGAGATGTGAAGCCAGGAAACATTTTGTTGGAAGGATGGTATCCCGGATACGAACTAAATGATGCGTTGCAGTCACGGACCAGATTGATAAATTTCGATCTTTCGTGGCACCGTTTCACATCCGGGAACACAAAGGCAATTAGCGCTGATGATATTGGATACTACGCTCCGGAGCAAAGATATTCCGCAAATTCCCTTCCTCCAAGAACAGCAGCTACTGACGTATACATGCTCGGAATGGTGCTGTACTTTTTAATTTCAGGAGAGAACCCGCCAGATGGCGGATCGCGAATTCAAGGATGGCATGGCCAAATTTCGCAGAAAGTTAAAACGAACATAAAGGATACTCTTGTTTCCAATAGGATGAGCAGGATGATCCAAGAGATGACGGAAGTTGACCCGGATCAAAGAGTTGACTTGAGTAGTGTGTGTGGCGAGCTTGAGGCAATCATAGCATGGATATCCGGGAAGGTTGACTCGATCGATGATGACTTGTTTGTTGAGAATTTGGCCGCAGCGTCTCAGCGAGATTATGTTTGGGAGCGGGCTGGTCTGTTCGCGATGGTTCAGACCCGGCAAAGCACACATTTTGAGGTTCGCTACCAGCATCGGGGGCGAAAAGCTGTATTCACATTTTATCGCCGAAAATCCGATTCGGATAATCGGGCGAATTTTGGCGATCGGATGAAGCAAAGGATCAGCGCAAGCGTGGATACCCTAAAGAATGGGGGGTGGGTTGCGCGAGCAGACGGGAACAAGGGGGTTCAAGCGGAAATTAAGGTTTCCCAGCTGCGCGATCAAAGCAACTTCGGCACAAATATATGGCCGCAGTTGTCCACGCAACTCTTGTCGGCGTTTGATTGAGGGTGTCTGCTCCGATTGCCTTCTGATGCTCATAAATGGTGAATCGGAGTTTTTCAAGACAATCTGACTCGCTCATCAGCTTGCGAGGCGCTTCCGTTTGGATTGGATCGCATAAGTAAAGTGTTGCGTCTCGAATGCCCTGCTACTTTGGCAGCAAGCTGAATGCAGTATCCCGATCTTTTTTAACAGGAGCAATTTACCCGTGAAGGATACGGGTTGCTGCCTGAACGGCCGCTTCGGTGTAACGCAACGCAGCATGGCCATCTGCCTTGAACGGCAGGTCCGGGCCGGTCGGTTCGCCCGACTCTGAGGGCAAAGCGGGCTTTCTCTGCGGCGACCATGAACGTCCCGAAGGCGCTGCCCGCGAACCTTCGTCGAAAGCCGCGCCAATGGCGGCTGGATAGCCCCTTTACAGCATGTCATGCACTTTTCTGCAGCTTGGCTTTGCCGTCGCAGCCTGGGAAGCGGACACAGCTAAGAAATGCTCCATAGCGGCCGCGCCGTTCTACAAGCCATCCTGCGTCGCAACTCGGACAAGTCGGCTGGGTCTCGCCGCAATCACCACAAACCCGATCTCCACTGACCCGAGAACGGACCGGGAGGCCGACACCACAGGCCGGACACGCGGGCATGCGACTGCCGCACACACGATCATAGATCTCGATATCCGGGATCGGCCGCAGCGTGACGTAGGGCTCCAGCCTCTAAAATGGGATACCGATGAGAAACCGCAGTAAGGAAAATGCTCCAATTGGGTTAACAGTTTCGCCAAAAAGTGTTTCGCCGACAGCTAATTCAAGCGCGACATTCTCGATACCGGCGTCGATTACCACGCCAGTTCCAAGCTCAGCGGCAATCTCTGATGTCACGGCAAAAACAACTTCCGGATCTTCTGCCATGGCTGCGGTTACATAACTCACCGAATCCGTCGCTTTCAGCTGTATCTCGGAGACACCGTCAAGACCGCCGAACACCATGATGTCTGTGACCGGGTGGTTCGTTGCATCAAACATGGCTGCCTCAATACCTTGAACTGCAAGAGCTTCAACATATTCTTGCTCGAACAGGATGCCTTTTATGTTGCTCATGTGGCCAACTGTCGAAGCCGGATCAACAGAAGCGAAATAGTCAATGATCTCGTCGTTCGATGCTGTTTCGAGGGAGTTATACCCTCGCCGCACCGCTTCGAATACATCGAGATCTACGATATTCAAGAAACGGCCCCATACCTTTGCAGAACTTTTGTGATGTCGCTAGGACTGGAAATCGAATATCGTGAAAGATCGAGCGGGGATTTGTCATTTGAATCTCTAAGACTCGGGTCGGCACCGTTTTCAAGAAGAAACTCAACAACAGCCGTATGTCTTCGCTCCGACGCCTGCATCAACGCACTGCGTTTCTTAGCAGCCAGCTGATCCACCGATGCATCTGCCTCTAGCAACGCTTTGCACAATTCCACCCGGCCACGATCCGCAGCTGCATGAATCGGTGCCCATTTTGGTCCTTTTACATTCACCGATGCACCACGTTCGATGAGGCGCATTGCGCATTCATCTTGGGCGACCATTATTGCGTTTAGAAGCGCTGGATTTCCTTCCTTGTCACGGATGTTGATGTCTGCGCCGGCATCAAGCATCAGATCTAGAATATCATCGTCACCCCTTCCGATCACCGAGATCAACAATGGCTGCGCGTCAGCAGTACCGACATTGACGTTCACGCCATCCGCGATCAGGAATCGAACAATATCAAGCGACCCGTGGTCGTAAGCCGACAACAAGGCTGCTTCTTTAAATTTCCGGCCGAAGCTTGCACCGTTCTCCGTTAAAAAGTCCACAATCGCAGTATGTTGTTTGAAAAACGCGCCAGTCACGGCGTTCCACCCGTCGTCTGAACAAATGTGAAGGTCTGCGCCCCTTTCGACCAGGTATTCTACGATATGCTTATAGCCCTTGATCGAAGCCCAAATTAGTGGTGTCCAACCCCGATGATCTCGCGCGGAGATTTCAGCACCATGTTGGAGCATTAGATCAGCAAGTTCGAAATGTTCGTTCTCAAGTGCAAGAACGAGTGCGCCCTTGCGGCAATCTGCACCAAGGTTCGGGTTCGCTCCCAAAGTGACAAGTCGGGTTGCAATACCCAGATATCCTAACTCGACAGCGACAGTGAGAGAAATTCCTGTTTGCGCATTAAGATCGAACTCCGGATTGGCGGCTATCTTCGAGGCCTCGTTCGCAAATCCCTTCTTCAAGGCTTCTATAAATTGATCGGCCAGGCTCTCGCCGCCGTCGCTGTGTTTACCGTCTTTCATAGTCGCTAGATCCTCCGCAAATTGTCGTTTCAAATATTTTGAAGTTTCTATAAGTGGCTGTTTTGGGTGCCACTGGAGCTGTTCTAATATTTTCAGTTTTCAGGCAACAAATCTGTTGCTAAACAGGAGTTCAATTGGTGCGAGTTTGGCAGGCAATGTTTCTCCATGACATGTTAGCCCTAAATAGGTAGCCGCCCTAGTGGTCCCAACGTAAAGGTATTTATCAAACAATTCAGGAAGTTGCTTGGCCAAGTCGTCAACGCCAACAAAAAACACGGCTTCAAACTCCAAGCCTTTGATGTGTTGAACATCGAAAACTCGGATATCGTTATTTTGCCCCGCGAATTGGCCCTCATGGCACGGAACGACATTCATGTTATGTATTTCAACTCGTTCACGCAGCATCTCGGCAAGAGGACCTACTTCTCGTTCGTTGTTGACCAGAATAGCAACAGAGGGAAGCGGTGCAGTAAGGCTTTCGATTTCCACCAGGCGTTCTGTCAGCCAATCTGCGATGGCAGACCGGTCACTTAGATTCGTGGCAAGCACTGGCTCAATACCGTCGCTATTGACGTCCTTTGGCAGGGTAACTTCCACCATTTGGCCGGAACACAGGCGCACGATTTCTGTCGCCAAGTGGCTGAGCTGCCGACTGTGGCGATAGGTAACCTCGATAGGTCGGACGTCAATACCGGGGACAGCCCAGTTTATATCATCATTCGACCGACTACCCCATTCCGTAATGCGTTGATTGAAATCGCCGCAAGCGAAGAATGACTGGATTGCCGGGTTCGAGAGCGCGGCCATGCTACGCAACTGCAGCGGCGAGAAATCCGTCGCTTCATCAACCATAATCTGATTGCGGACAAGCTCAAGATATTGCCGGACTGGCTGAAGAGAGGCGTCATCTTGAAGCCGCGCCGCCGTGGGCTGCGCTACTACCTCTGCCAAAACGCTGAGTGCGCTCGCAAGCATCAGATCCACTTCCAAAGGATGTGCATCCGTCGCAGATGCTGCGCCGACATCATACCAATGAGACTCGGCCAATCGTGTCCGACGGAAGCGCCTATATCTCGTGGGCAACCCATTAATGTAGCGTCGTATAGGACTGACAAATCTCCGCAAAGCAGTTTGAAGTTGGAGGCTGCCACCTAGCTCTCTCAGTTCGCCTCGTTCCATTGTTCGATCGCCAATCCAAGCAGCGATTTTTCCAGTGCGCCCACCTTTTGGCACCTGCCGCCCGGACGAGGCAGCGAGTGCCTGGCTCCGCATATTCGCGGTAAATGCTACCAGTGCTTTTGCGACCGGTGTCGGTGCAGTCGCGAGTTCCTCATCCTCATCTCCGTCTCCATCCTCAGAATCCTCCTCAGGAGCAATCGTGTCGAGGAACCGCGCAAAATCTTTAAGGAGCTCGCGATCATGATTTAGACGTAAAGTGATGTGTCGACGAATTCGATCATCGGTTTCCGACCGCAAAGTTGCCAGAGGCACTTGCACGTCGTTGGAAAAGCGGACCAGCTCAAGAAGAGCGCTAGCTGTGGTCGATCGGCGTAGCTTTTTTAATACTTTATCAGCGTCAACACCAAATCGCGAAATCTCTTTGCGCTCAGACTTTTTTAAAGTTTCAGCAGCGGTGTTTAAGCCGGACCAGAAATCTTCAACCTGCCATTCATCAAAATCCTCAAACCAAATAGCTTGCCCAGTAATTGTGTCAGAAAGTAATATTTGGGCAGCACGTTGTTGGACGAAGGCACCGCCTCCTCCGCTCGATTTCAGAATTCGGAAATGGTTGCGTGCAAGCTCCAGACGATATCGCTCCCAAGTAGATATCCTTTGGTCCGGGGCCGCTATACCCTCGCGGGCAAAGGCCTCTTTCAGATACTGCTTCAACAGTTCTGTCGGAGTAAACATCATCCAACTGTCCCTATGCGGGAGCATGGTTTCAGCTTCCGTGCCTGACACGATGCGTCTCTCATCGTCTTCGAGGTAGACTACATCCAACTTCTGACCGAGTCGGCGAATAAGTGTTGTGGTCTTACCAGTTCCTGGCGGGCCGATAATCAATAGTTGCGTCTGTAGAGGCAGACGAAAGATTTCGTCTTGGTAGCGGTCTAGGATAGGCTGATCCCGCAGGCCCATTTTTGTGATGACGGTGCGCTTTATACCTTCGATGATTTGATCGGCGTGCTGAGCTTCTGAAAGGATATGGTTAAGAATGTCCTCATCGATCAGGGTGCCGGTGCCAGCATTATCCAAAAGTTGACGCATCGATGGAATCGTGATCGTGCCATAGGAGTCTGTCGACAATACTGAGTCACGCGAATCCCAAGTTTCGTGCTCAAAAAACGGATAAAGAATCCCTTTTTCCTGCACCGTTACGGAAAGTTCGCCGTTTGGAAGGCGCAATTCAAAGTCATCGCCGACAGCAAGAGACGCCAAGCGACCAGCGGGGGAATTGCGACCAGCAAGACGGTAATTCGAGCTGCCAAAGCTTTCGGCTGTATTTCTGCAGATGTAATAGGTAACCGTTTCACCATCATCAAGTTGAACAACGACTCTTGCGATTGCAGGTTCTCGAGCGAATGAGATCAGGCTACGCATGCGCTCATCGTCGATGTTGTCGAGTGATCTTAATGCTCCACCCGAAGTGAATGTATTGATGCTTGCGAAAGCCTCCGCGCCCGATGATCGGTTTTCTTCAAGTCGCGTTCGAGCGGCTGCTGCCAATTCGGTCAATGTGCTTAGAGTATCGCTTGATATCCGAACTACATCATCTTTCTGGCTGGCATCGATCATTTATTTCTCTCTTTTCATTAAACTCTCAACGCCAAACGGTAAAATAGAGAAACCTGCAGCATTGACCAAATCTATTTACGTCATTTCAAAAGTATTGTTGGCGGGGTCTGTCACTTTCAGCAAGGCCGAATAGCGAGACAGGTTTCCATAAACACTAAGAACTGACATACGTCACATAAAACCCCTTGATCATCCTGTGGTCCTGCATCCTTTCGCCCAAAGAGAAGCCGTTTGTTTTGCGCGGGGTCGGTTGGAAGATGTCCAACCCGCGGTCAAGCACCATCTTCCAGCCAGTATCCGTGCTGATGTCACGAGCATGCATGGATCCCGTGCCATCAAAGGCCCAGGTAAAATCAACCCCGGTATCGGTGCAGGCTTCGGCAACCCCGTCGAGACATTCACGCTGTTCCTGAATGTTACCATCGTCCGGTGCAGTCATCAGATGCACTGCGACCTGATCTTCAGGTGCCTTGCGGCGGATTAGCATTTCGATGAACTCCATCACGTTCCGCGCTTGGTGGAATTTTCGGATATAGGGATCAGTGATCGTGATCCGGCGGGCGCCATCGGTCCATGGGCCAAATATCTTGTCGAAACTAATTCCTTTGCGGTTTTCATTAAAAACGACGTGTCCAGGCTTGGGTGAGACGGCTTTGGGCTGTGCGTCGGGTGCCGTTACCGTATCGCCTCCTAGGCCTGTTTCTGCTTGCTCTGTCGGCGCATCGGGGTCCTCGGGCAAGATGACCTCGGCCTCATCACCCGTTGGCCTTCGATGATAATATTGGGGATACTCTTCTTCCTCCAAGGTAGTAACTTTCCGCTTGGCACCATCCGCCCCAACATAATGAAAGTCTGCTTTTTCAAAGGTATTATCGATACGAAGTAACTGATCTTTCACCCGCTTGCGGCTTTCGATGGCCAAGCGAAGAAGCTCCTCGACCTCAGCTTCCGTTTCTCCGCCGTTGGGAAAAATCAGCTTCAAAAGCCCGGACATGGTCTTGTCGATCGCGGCACGGTCGCGGATATGGGTCTGGACCGGCACGGTAAAAAAGAGATTGGGCCTGTTTGAAAAGTCCTCGGCCCGCAAATGGCGTAGGATCTCGGCCAGGTAATCGACGATGAAACCATAGCCTGACGTGAACATTTGTCCCCGGATAATGTCGACTTCCCATCCTGGCAAATAAGCATGCAGGCGGTCGATGAAGGCGCTGTCGTGGAACTGGGGCGGCAAAGCTTCGAACAGGTCGCTGTTCTTGAGCATCCAAGGCACGTTGTGATCGGTATTGCCTACGAAGGCGAAACTGGCCTCGGCACCCATCGGGTTGACCCCGCGCGAAAATTGCTTGTTCGCCATATAGTTCTTCATGATGTCGACCAGCGCCTTGTTGGCAGTCTTCTCGCGTCCGGCAAACTCGTCAAAAGCCACAACATCCCAATATCCAACGAGACCGATCCGTCCATTCGAGTTGTTGACAAACAGCTTCGGCACCGTGATTTCCCCGCCCGAGATCAGCTGACCATGAGGTGAGAATTCCGAATAGATGTGCGACTTACCCGTCCCCTTGGGGCCCAGCTCGATGATGTTGTAGTTGCGCTCGACGAAGGGGATCAGGCGCATCAACTGCAACAGCTTGGAGCGGCGGCCAAAGGCTTCCGGATCGAAGCCGATGCTCTGCATCAGAAGATCGATCCATTCTTCGGTGGTGAATTGATCACGGGTCTGACGGTAAGCGTCATAGTCAACACGCGCAATCTGGATCGGCTTCAACGTATCAATGATCCATGGTGAGATCCGGTTATCCTCGGAAAACTCGTATTGCACATCCGCAATGCACCAGACGCCCGTGACCAGTAGCTTAGGATGCGCCTTGACTGTCGCGCTGTCGATTGCGACCCGCTTGATCCCAAGGCTTTCGAAAACCGCCTCATAGGCGTCAGTCTTTTCATTCAAAGCCACGCTGACCTGATCGATAACCTTGTAACGCCCTTTTTCCTTGATTGTAGACTGAACCAGCCCGGCCTCTGAACGGTGAACGTAATGCTTTCGCAGGATATCCTTCACCGTCTCGATACCGGTGGCGATAGACGCCTCATCATCGGTCGCACAATACTGGCCGAGGAGATACTCCAACACATATGTGGGCACGATGGCGTTGCCCTTGACGGCTTTCACCAGATCCTTGCGGACCACATAGCCTGCGAAATGTTCGTTGATTTTGTCATCTAATGTGGTCATCAGGGCCTCAAAAATCCAGTTCAGCGCCACTCGCGCGCTTTAATTGCAAGGGTTGGCTGGCGTGGTCATCATAGTGGCTGGTCTTGCCGATACGCGCACGCAATTTCAAAAATACCGTCTGGTTGTTATAGGTCTCGGCCTCGCGGGTGAGCAGGAAGCTGCGCGGCATTTCCCGCTCGCGGGAATTATCCGATGTGAAATCGAAGTCGAGGTCGACCTCATCGGAAATTGCGGTTCCATCTGCACTGTAAATTCCTGCCCGCAACGTGCGCGCTTGCAACTTTTCGGTGACGGGTTTGTCTTGCCAGAAGGTAATCTGGATTTGCCCAGTAGTGATCTGCGCCTTTTGCGGCGGGATGATCTGAACCGAGACCTGTGCGACATCTTCTTTGCGTTGCTTACCGACCCGCAGCACCGGAATGACGATCTCTTGCAGGCTCGCACCACCATGCACAAATCGGCTTCCCGATCCTTTAACCCGCAGGCGGTTGATCGAATTCGGGATTAGAATTTCCTGATCTCCGTCCAAGCCCAATTGTGTGGCGGTGAAGGCTTTCATACCCGAGCTTGCGCCAAGGCCACGCCCGATAACGAACCGCCGGTTGCGAGAGGTAATG
Organism: Roseovarius dicentrarchi; assembly: GCF_003316635.1. Classification (GTDB taxonomy): domain Bacteria; phylum Pseudomonadota; class Alphaproteobacteria; order Rhodobacterales; family Rhodobacteraceae; genus Roseovarius; species Roseovarius dicentrarchi. The sequence continues at coordinate 14,397 of NZ_QNQP01000024.1, forward strand.
CTCTCTCCAACAGGCTCGGCCAAAGAAAAATCGCTTTCGTCTAACGCGCGGTGTTGCCAGAGGAAACCGTGGTCGGCAGTAATCAGGATATTCGAGAAGTTGGCCGAGGTCAGCTTGCGCACCAGTTTCACGAGGTATTCAACGGTCGCCAGGGCCGCTGCAGGCACATTTTCTTCGGTGGTGATTTTATCGCCAACAGCGTCGATTTGGTTGTGATAGAGGTAAACGATTTCATGATCGCGGAACATGTCCTTGGCGTCGGTGCCGGCCATGTTCATCAACTCATCTGCCTTCATGGCCCTCGCCCGGTCACCGGCACGCCCTGTGCCTAGCACCTTTTCGCGCGCAGCGGCACCTTGGGTGCTTTCACCGTCAGCCAGCACGAGGTCGCTGTCTTCCTTGAATGCCAGCGATTTATGCGGCAACAGCGCAGCCATCCCCAACTGGGTATAGCTGGGTAACGACGAAATCATCGGCTTCAGATCTGCATCGAACCGGTTCTGTTTGCGGATTTCGCGCAACGTTTCTTCCGCCACCTCATAGCGTAGGGCGTCCGAAATGATGACGACAACCTTTTGATCTTTGCGCCGGTATTCGGCGGCCTGCTCCATGTAGAAACCAGCTTGGCGTGGGAAACCCGGGATATTCCAGTCCGTCAGCCGGTTCACCTGATCCTGCCACGCATCGTTCAGCGCCAGAACGAAATTCGTGGTGTAACGGTTCTCGACGGCCTCATAGAGCGCCGCCAACAATCCAGCCTGACCGCTTTTCTGCATATGGTAGATGAAATTTCGGTAAAGCTGGTCGATGCGGAACCAACTGGCGGCATAACGTTTTACTCCGTCCGACACGCTGGTCATCGTCAGGGTCGCCTCGGCCAGCGCCTGTTGAAACTCTGTGGCGAAACCGATGGCCTGATAGATGTCGGCGTAGCGATCATACCAGTGGCTTTGTTTGCGTGCGCGGACCCATTTCAGGACGTCACCCGCCGGAACCGTCTGTTTTGCCATTGCGTCCACGATCGACACGATGATCTGGCGGTCGATGGCCTCGAAGTGGTCGTGCGGCATCAGGGCGCGGAAATCGCGGGTGGTCAGGTCATCGGGGATGCTCAGCACATCCTGATATTCAGCCGACAGCACCTCGAAGGCCTCGCCGGACCGCCGTGCATTGGTCCAGCGTTTGAACATCAGGGCGGCGTGGGCGGTCAGACGCGCGGGGTCGCCCATGGCGCGGGTCCATGCGCTGTGAAACAGGGCGATGGCGAAATCTTGGAAGTCAGGCTCGGGGGCGGTGTAACCATAGTGTGCAGCGACTTCCTTCCAGAAAAATCTGTTCAGGCTCGCGCGTTCTAACAGGCGCAGGGTGTCGTCACGCCCTTCAGACAGCTCGCCCAGCATCGCCTCGATTACCGTGTCCAGATCGCCATCAGCCCCTGCGCAGACGGCCAGCATTTTGCGGCGGATGTCGTTTTCGCTTTGCGACGGGCGCTCGCCCTCCATCTCGCGCAGGGCGGCCAGACGTTTGGCGGAGCGGTAGAAATCGGGGTGATCGCGCACCGCCGCCTCATATTTCGCGGGGATGCCCAGCTCGGCGACCCAGATCGCGGCCTGATCGGCGCGAAAGACGGCGGTGGCCAGTTGCAGATCCAGCAGCCAATTGTCGGCCATGCTGGGCTCCGGCCCGTCATGGAACACCAGAAACCGCGTTTTCGGTTCCTGCCGCAGCATCCGGTATTTCAACCCGAACTGGTTATTCGCAATCTCGACCTTCACCACATCGCCCAGATCCAGCGCCTCAAACGCCTCGCGCATCTCGCGCAGCGTGTCATACCAGAACACGATGCGGTGGCCTTGGTCGTCGAACAGCCGCAGCAGGCCCGCGGTGATGCGGTCAGTCATTGGCAGCTTCCAAGCCCGCGATCTTTTTCACGGCGCCGGTGATTTTGGGATAGTTCGTCTTGACCCCGTCATCCAGATCAATGTCGATCTTGGCCTGTGCCAGCGGGAACATGACATCGCGTTCCCAGTTGGTCAGCTCTTCGATCTGCTTCATCACCACGCCGACATCCTTCATCGCCTTGGTGCGCTGGCCTTGGGTGGCGGTGGGGTCGTCGGCCAGCTTTTCCAGCGTGGCGCGTTCGGTTTCCAGCTTGGTGATGAACTCGCGCAGGTATTCGTTCAGGATCACCGACACCGTGTCAGGGCGGTAGCGGTGCATGTAGATCATCGCGCTGAACGTGCCTTTGGGGCTGGCGAACATCCAGTAGATCGGGCGCTTCTTGTAGCGCTTCACGTGGTCGGCGTAGAAATCCTTGGTGAAATACTTGCGGATGTCCTTGCCAAGCGCGTCCTCGATATACCGCAGGTTCTCGCGGAAATGCGCCTCGCCGAAGGTCACGCGCAGGAACAGGCGGAATCGGTCGGTGATGTCGTCGGGGAACCAGTCGGCGTCGAGCACGGGGATCACGTTGTCTTCGTCCGGCATGAATTGCGGCTCGGGGATACGGGCGAGGTAGTCGGCCAGCGTTTCGCCCTGATTGGCGAGGATCAGGCCGGGGGCGTCGAGGCTGTAGCGGCCGAACATGCAGCCCACGGCGTAGCTGAGGAACTCGGCCATGGTGTCGGCGCGCAGACGGGTCTCGTTGGCAGCGGCGTCGTTCTTGATGCCATAGCGATAGGCGGGGTTGCAGGTGAGGGTGATCTCGTTCAGCGGCACTTCGGGGGTCAGCTCGTCTTGCAGACCATAGGCGTCGATGAAGATGCGGTTGTTCTCTTCCTCCAGCCGCTGCATCTCGTCCGTCATGGACTGCCAGTGGTCGCGGAGAGTGGCGTAGCTGTCCTCCAGCGTCTCGCCGCGATGATCGGTCGAGAGCAGCGGAAGCGTGGTGAAATCCCAAGAGGTTTCGTAGGCGTCCCAGTCGGATTTGGATATCCCAACGATAGTGGCAGTGGTCGCTGACCTGCCACTGACCAGTGGCAGGTTAGAAACCTCTTGGGGCTGCAAGTTCATTGTCGGACTGAAAATTTGGATGAGATAGCCAGAGACTTTTGAATTTAGGAAGCCAAGTGACTCAAGTCGAACGTTTTCTGTATCTCCAGAGGACTTCGGAAATAGGCCCGCGCCAGCGGAATCGAAGGTGAAGCCTTCGGGATAGTATCGAAAGCTGGCGTAGGATGAATTGATCTTGGACCAGCCTATATGTGGGCGATAGTAGAATTCCTTACCATCATGCCGAAATCCAGCAAGCTTTTCCATTTCTCGTATCGAGGTCGGGTTATAGTTTAGGACGTAGAAGGTATTTCCATACCACTTCCTGAATTCGCCTCCCTTGTTGTGTGGTTGAAATTTTTCTTTGCTCCCATTTTTAATTGAAATATCGCCAATCTTAGCCTCAAACCAAAATTTTATAAACTCTTCATTTTTTCCAGTTGAGATACCAGCCTTGGCGTTGAAAATTGAGCTCGCGCGGCCATACTGTTTATAGGCTTGGCTAAGCCTATCTCCAACCCAGTATGCCAAAGGGTTTCCTGGAATGCTCTTTATGCTTGAGGCTGAAGATTTGTATCGCCATGAGCAATCTGGGTCTCTGATTGCCTCAAGTGTTTTCTTCGGCTGGTTCTCGACGCCCCTAAAACTTGAAAGTCTTATAAAGTCACCTAAAGCATACAAGCTCTTAGTGTTTTCCAGGGTGAATGCACATATAGGAACCGTCGCGCCATCAAAGCCAGAATATTCAAGCTGAACGAGGCTTCGAATGACCGTATTGTCAAGTAAAAATAGGCGAAACTTTTGGTAGGAGCTGATAAACATCCATACGAAGGGTGTCATAAATCCTAAGCTTGCAAAGGGCTTCGATAGTGAGAGCGATCGCACGATAAATGCCGAAAAAAGATCACCTTTAGAGTTTGGGAATTTACCCTTGAGTAATTCGTTGAGTGCGCCATTGGCATTGTTTGCAGACATATACGGCGGGTTGGCCACCACAACATGATACTTCGGCGACAGCGCCTCGGCCATGCGCAGCACGGCGACGACCCGCTCCTGCACCTCCTTCAGCAGCAGGTCGCCGCCGAAATCCCGCGCCTCGACCACCCGCAGCGTCTCGGCCGGATCGCGCAGTTTCGGGACAATCAGCGAGCCGAAGTTCTTGGCCTGCTCGAACTGCGCACACGTCTCGCGCAGCTCATCGGTGAACAGATCCTTGCCCACCACGGCGGCCACATCCTGCATCTCGGCCTCGGTAAAGGCCACGTTCTGCAACACGCAGATGTCGGGTTTCGCCTCCATCCGCAAAAACCGCCGCCGCCCCAGCTTGGCCGCCGCCTTCATCGCCAGCGCAAAAGCCGCCAGCGCGCCCGCGCGGTCGTCAATCTCCACCCCCGTTAGGTTGTGCGTCAGGATCAGCGCGGGGATCTCTGTCGCGTCATATCCCTCTTCCTCGTAGATGGCGTAGAGCAGGTCAAAGGCATAAGTCAGCATGTGCCCCGACCCGGCGGCGGGATCGCAGATGCGGATCTCTTCGGGGCGGGTGATGCGCAGGAAATCCGTCTCGGGCTCTTCCGGCGCGATGTAGTAGTCCATCCGCTCGGCCAGACGGCTTTGGGGCCGGTTCAGCAGCCAGAGCCGCCCCAGCGAGTTCTCCACCAGGTAGCGGACGATCCAGTGCGGGGTGAAGAGCTGCGTCGCGGCGGGGATGTTCTCGGCCGTGATCTTCTGGTTCTTCTTGAGGCCCGCGAAGACCTGATCCTTCTTCTCCGAGATGTAGAACTGGTAGAGCCAGCCGATGATCTCGACGTCCTGACAGGCGTCTTCGGTCATGACCTTGCGCAGTTCGGCGAGGATGGAGGTCTGCGACAGCAGATCCTCGGGCATCAGCAGTTCGGTGTAGTCGTCCAGCGCCTCGAACAACCACGGCATCACCTTGTGCCAGTCGTGGCAGGCGTGGATCAGCAGCAGGCGGTACGCCTCGGCCTGCGGATCATGGGCTTGCCGCGTGCCTTGCAGTAGTTCGGTGATTTGGGGTGTTGCCCCGTCAGGCAGGTTGCCCGCCATCGCCTCGGACAGGATTTCAGGCCGCGTGGCCCCGTCAGCGGGGGAGGTAACGCGCGGATTGGTCAACCCGCTGGCATCCATGAACCGCAGCGCAGTGAAGCGGTTGAACCAGATATAGGCGACCTGTTCGATGATCTGGACCTTGCTGGTGCCAGCGATGGCCGCTTCCAGCTTTTTGATCGCGGCAGGGTGTTCACGCCGCGCGGGGGCGGCAGCATCCAGCACCAGATCCAGCTTGGCCGAGACCTGATCAATCAGCAAGTTGCGTGCGCCTTGGGCGAACTTTTTGAGCGCGTTGGTATCCATCAGACAAGCACCTTCTTGCCCGCGCTGATTTCAGCCAGCAGGGTCTTTTTCATTTGATCAAGATAGCGATCCACGTCACCGGCATCCTCAAGATAGGATTTATCGAAACTGACGGGGATAGACTGCGCCTTGATATAGGTCACCGGTGGGGGCGAAGGCCGGACCGGCGCAGGCGACGCGGCTTCATCCATTTCCCCGCCACTCGCGGGGGCGGGCATCGGATACGGCTGTGCTGGCTCGGCATATGCAGCAACCTGATTCAGCGTATCCGCCAAAAGATTATTCCGCACACCGGTGCCCCGATCGCGCAACACCGCGATATGCGACTGGCTTTCAAGCCGTGCTTTATGCGCCTCAAGGCTTTGGCGGATTGTGTCTTGCTGGTCGGACGTCAAAGACTGGAATTCCGAGGTCCGGGTGACCTTTTGCGCAACAACATCGATTGCCGCGATGACATTGCTGCGTTCCGACAAGACGGCCTGTTCAATCCCCTCTTTCAACGCATAAAAATCAGCCTTGAGGTCTTGGATGGCCGTGCCCTTGTAACAGTTCGGATCAGTAAGCGCCGCGCGGAGTTTGTCTGCCGCCTGTGGATCGGCATAAGGCAGGTTCACCTCCTGCGCCGCGATAAAGCCGCGCACATCGTCATAGATCACGCGCTGCTGACCGCCCATAAAACTGCGAATCTTGTCGAGGATGTCTTGTTTGGCATCCAGCAAGGCGTCTTCCTGATCCAGCGGCCCGGTGATGAACCAAGTCGTCGATTGATCACGCATCGCCTTGATTTGCTGACGCAATGGCTCCAATGCCGCCATGAAGGGATATTGGGCGGATTGACGCGTGAGCGCATCGAGTTCTTCAGTCAGCTTGCGCACGGCTTGGGTCCATTCGGCGCCAAGTGTGCGGGCATCTGATCCTGAAGATGGAATGTCGAATAATTCCTGAAAAATCTCACGCGATTTGCGGATTTGCGGGGCGGTGAATTCAATCTGCGGCGACAGCAGGATATTGCCAGCCGCATGGCTGTTTCGCAGAGCTTGCAGCAGCGCCTCTCCCTCAACGGGAGAGCTGTCAATGCGGGCCTCGATCTTACCGCGGGCGACAAGGCTGGCCGTCAGGCACAACACGGCAACGGTTGGCCAGCCGTAAGGTTTGGCGCCGAACTTTTCGGTCAGGGCTTTTACCGACACTTTCACACCAATACGCATCTGGGCTTGAGCGTGGTTGAACACCTCCTGCTCAGCCTCGGTCAGACCGTCACCTTCACCGCCGAACAACCCGCCATCAACGCGGCCTGCCTTGGCAAGATCTGCTTCGGTATAGGTCACGCCGCGCAGCATCGGCAGGTTAGTGTAAACTTTGTCGACCAAAATCTGAAACGCTTTGACCATCCGTTCCTGCGGGTCATCACCGCCGATTTCCAACTCGCTGCCACGCACGAACAAGCGTGCCTGCCCCATGAGTGTTCGCAAACGCGACTCCAGCTCCTTACCACGGCGGCTGTTTTGCTCACCTTTCTCGGCAATTATCCGGTCGCGACCTGGCTGCTCTGACCCACTACGCGCCTGTTTCACGAATTTGATTGTCCGGATCCACAGGTAAAAGTCGCCAGTGAGCCGTGCGTCTCGGGTCAGAACAACCGAAAGTTCATCGCGGGTCATACTGTTCATCCGCACCGTTTCCGGCGTATCCGCCTCGTCGCTGAAGGGCGAGATGATATTGATGGCCAATTCATATTCTCGGTTCAGGTTGTGACCATCCAGCTTGCGGGTGAAGGGATAATCAAACCCGGTTCCGCCATGCCGGATCTTGGAATGGCGCAGGACCGTTGCAAAAGCCAACTCATCCAAATGTTTCTCAATCTCGGATGGATCGACTGGTATGTTCTTGATTTCAGCCTCGACGTCCTTCTCTTCGTTAGTGAGGAATTCATAGACTTCGCCATTGCGCTGAACCAGCGTTTGGCGCTCCAGAAGCGAAAGAGCGGCCTCGATCTTGCGGCGCTGTTCAGTCTGGTCGGTATCAAACCGCGACAATAGCAGTATCGAGATGTTCCGGACGGTCGGTTTGAATTCCTTGACATATTTCACAAGGAACAAGGATTTCAGCACCCGGACGGCAAACTCATCGCCAAGATTGCGTTCTGCCATCTGGATGGATTGCTGGGCCGTGGATTTTAGCGCGGTGCGTATACCCTCAAACATCAGATCAAAGGTTGCCAGCCCGCCGACGGGGGCGTCGGCCAGCTTTTTCGCGACCTCCTGAAACACGCCCAGCATCGAACGCTCGCCGACAGAGCTATGTTTGCCCTCGAATGCGTTGTGCTGCGAAAGCCCCATAATCGAGCGCTGAAACAGATCATATTGGTAATTCGGAAAGGGGTAGCTATAGACAAACTGCTCCTTGCTGGAAAAATTCTTGAAGCGGTATGAGCCATCGCCGAAATCAAACAAGGTGCGCAGATTATTCTCTTCACGGTCATGCAAGTTGCCCAGCGTGATCTGGCCCGCATCTGTTTTGGCCAACAGGCGCTTTTGGATAACCTCGGCCACATCTTGAGAATTCAGCGGCATTCGATGCGCAAACCGCGCTTGGATTTTGGAAAAATCGTTCTCTTGCTGCGCCGTCATATCCCCGATGACCGATCCCATGTCCTGCTGCGCAGTCACGATAATCCAGGCTTGGCCCTTGCATTTAGTATTCAGGCTTTCCGCGATGGTTTGCATGTTCGTCATCAGTTTGACGTTGTCGGCGATATACTGGCCCACCTCATCAACAAAGAAATTCAAACGGAATTTCGGCCCCTGCGTATCAATCCAGTCTTTGACCTTCGTCGCAAAGTCTTCGATCGAGATTTTCGTATCCTTGCGATACTGCCCAAGAATATCCTGCGCCGCGTCACCAGTCGCCTCGGCAAAAGCCGCAGATATGTGCTTGCCTTCCATCAAGGCCTGTTCGCGGCCCCGCTCCCATACTTTGCCAGCGGAGGTCTCGAAGGCTGTCTTAAACGCATCAAATTTTCCACGGCTATCAAGATCACGTTCAAATTGCGCAATATGCGGCAGCTTTCCGTAATACCCGCACATGTCATCAAAAACCTTCTGGAATACCGACAAAAGTGCATCGACATCCGTCTTTGAAATAACGTCAGCCTTTTGATCGATATTGAACAAAATGGATTTTGAAGGAATTGCCACCGCTTTACGCAGCGCGCCGGAAAGCATCGGATTGTCCCCAAGTTTGCCTTCAAAGATATCGAACGGACTTTTCCCCTCCACTGGCTCATTCTCAAGCAGAAGCGCGAGCATCTTTAACAGGTGGGATTTACCAGACCCAAAAAAACCGGAAATCCAGACGCCATTAGCTGTCTCATAGTTGTTGTAGGCCTCAAGGAATTGCTCAAGCCGGGCGCCGATTTCATTGGTAATGACGTATTCATCCAACTCTGTCAGCAGGCTGGCCATGTCGTCAGCCTTGATAACCCCATCAATCGAGCGATCAACCGGCTTGGCAAAAATTTCACGTAATTGAGTGGCCATCGGTCAAACCTCGTAGTTCATGATGTTAAAGGCGCGGTAATATTTGTCGTCGTGCAAAAGGCCAAACAGGTCCAGAGAGGCCCCTGTCGCCAGTGCATGGGTGTAATTGCCAGGAAAGAACAGGACGGTCGGTTTGTCCTTTGCCGTGCTTTGCAGATTATTCAGCACGTTATGCGATCGTAAAAATGGATAGACTTCACCCACACCCGACAGAAAGATCACGTCATGGGCGGTCGCGGCGATCCGGTCACCAATCTTTGGTATGAGGTGATCTTGAGGGTCAAGCACCCCTTGTAGCATTTCCTTCAGCTCGGATTTGTCGGTGTCGGGTTCGACCTCAATCAACTGCTCGAGGACGTCACGTTCCGCTAGTATTTCCAGCGCCAGATCATACAGATCAACATCCAACACCTGGACGCCCTCATGCCCGAGGCGGGCGATCAGATCCTTGCGATCATCGACCATCGCAAGGCCATCCTCTGCGCCGAAAGGGCAGATAAAAAACGGAACTTCGTTGCCAAGCCCTTCCTTGGCCAGAAACCTTTCACTGGAAACCACTTTGAAAAGATGTTCAGCGCGGGCACGTCGGTCCAGTTGCTGTGTCATGCCATCTCTCCAAACGGCTTCGCCCCAGGAAAAACCAGAAGGTCCTGTGGATCCACCTCAGAGATCAGTGTTCTCAACCCCGGCGATAGCCATATTGCCTGGATATTGTCATTTCCATTCAAAATGCCCGCCTCCCGCATGATCCGAAACATAACCTGGCGCAGCTTCGCGCAGGTAGATGGCGATAATTGGGTAAGAGGTTCATTCCATTCGGCCTTTTCCGCGAGAAACCGATCGAAGGTCTCATGTCCCAATTCCAACCGCCAGGATTGATAGCGGTCTTGAATCACTTCGACGGCGAATTCCCTGATAAACCGATAGGTCCGGCAAACGGCGAGCCACAGAATGGCCTGTTGTTCTTGACGGTCCGACCTTTCCAAAAGAAATGCGCGCTCATCATCTGATAGACGCGTTATGCGGCCATAGATCTCCCGGAGAGACCGCGTTTGCGAGGCAAGCTTGGGAAGCGCCGTGATATTCTCTGCTAGTAAACGTTCCCGGGCATCATCCCAACTTTCGCCAGACCTATAATGTTCAGCCAGCACGATGCTCTCATTCACAAACAGGCCTCCGGTGGAAAAAGACATACGGTATTTACCGGCCTTGATCGCGCTCATCGCGACACCTCGATGGCCTGCACGTGCTCGACAGCAGAGGCTATACTGCCACCGGTGATCGAACCTGCATTAGGGCTAAGACCCTGATAAATGTGGCCTTGCTCACAAGCCCCCATCACGCCGCACCTGCAGGTTTTGAACTGCCCTCGTCGATTTCAAATTCCAACCGTCGTAATGCGGCTTCGACTTCAGACGCATTTACCGCGACTATATGCTGGGTCCTTGGATCTTGCCGTGCGGCATCACCAAGCAGTCCAAGCCGCTTGAGGACATAAAACAGCATCGCGTAGCGCACATTCAAAACGACACGGCCGTCAACCATGCCGTAATCCTTGGCGACAACGGCTTGTTGGGACGCCGCGAGGTCGGGATGCGGGGCGACCTCAAGTTCAAAGAACTCCTGCCAAAGTGCGTCCTTATCACCGTGGGTTTCGGGCAACCCCATCTCGCGGACGCCGAGGATGCGTGGCAACAAGAAGTCCTTAAAGCGTTCATTCAAATGACAAAAGGCGCGAACATGCCAGCGAAAGCCGTCAAAGCCAAACGCATGCGGCGTTATTCGGCGCCAGATCGGATCAGGTCGGGTTTTGCTCATCGACTGATAGTGGACCTCCATTGACTTGCCCTCACGCACCGCGTCCAGCACGGCCCGTAGCACGCCGAGATCAACCTCGCGCCGCGGTGTCAGTGCGATGTCTGCCATTGGCGGCTTCGCGATCCAAGAATCCACCGGATCAGCCACCCCTTCCGCGAGGGATCTCAGGCGAGACAGATAACTATCAGGGTCAGGGTTCAGGAACTTGGGCGAAAACTTCGGACCCGCAACATAGCGTTTCGCGCTTTTATCATAAATCGCGTTCTTCGGCGCGCGCTCTTGATAAAGTGTAAGATCCTTGGACGCTTGCGGAACAGAAACGCCAAACATATCAATAATGTCAGCGCGGTTCACGCCACCCTCCCAGAACAGCCGGAATTCGATGAATTCAAGCCTCTGCTCCACGCCCCATTTCAATGTCGCAGTGCGATCCGCGCTCATCTTCGCCTCACTCCAAACAGGTATATAAACTATATGGACATTCGTTAGCCATCCGTATATTAAGTATCCCGTTACCAATTCAGTGTCAATCGCAACCTAAAAAATGAATATTGTCCGGGAGAATACCGATGCGCATATTGCACACCGCCGATTGGCATCTCGGGCAAATGCTGAATGGCTGGTCGCGTGAGCATGAGCATCGCGCCTTCTTTGATGCCCTGCTGGGTGTGCTCATCAGCGAAGCGGTGGATGTTTTGCTGGTTGCGGGGGATGTGTTTGACGGCATCAACCCGTCGGGCGACACGCAGCGGTTGCTCTATTCCACCCTCGCCCGCTTTGTGAAGGCGCGGCCCGGTCTGCAAATCATTCTGATCGCTGGCAATCACGATCCGGCGCAGCGTCTGGAAGCGCCCGAGGCGGTGCTGCGAGAGCTTGGCGTTCATGTTGTCGGCACCTTGCACCGCAATGCAAAGGGCGTGGATATGGACCGGCATCTGGTCCCACTGCGTGACAAGCAAGGCACGCTTAAGGCGCATCTGTTGGCGGTGCCGTTCTTGCGCCAGGCCGATTTGCCGGGGCTGACGCTGAGTGCCGAAAACGGGGTGGAACCCGCGATCATTGCGGCGGCGCGGCGGTTGCATGCTGATATGACGGATGCCGCACTTGCCCGCGCCGGTGGCCTGCCTGTGATGGCAATGGGGCATCTGACCTGCACCGGCGCGCTGGAAAGCGAAGGGGCAGAGCGGCGTATCATGATCGGGGGAGAACATGCGGTGCCGCCTGACATCTTCCCCGAATCCTTGGCCTATGTGGCACTTGGCCACTTGCATCGCCCGCAATCGCTGGACGGAGGGCGGGTGCGCTATTCCGGCTCGCCGTTTCCCCTCTCGGCCACAGAAATCCCTTACGATCATGGCGTCACGCTGCTGGACCTGGATGAGGGTCTGATCCCCCACCACATCACCCTGCCTCGCCCGATCGCGATTTTGCGCTTCCCTGAGGCGGGCGCCGCCCCCTTGCAGGAGGTTGACGCTGCGTTGGCCGCGCTGAACCTCGACCCAGAGGTGCCATGTGATGCGCAGCCCTTTGTCTACATCACATTGACCGCCGACCGCCCTGCGACATTGCTGTTGGCCGAAGCCGAGGCGCTGATCGAGCGCAACCCCGTGCGCCTTGCCGGACTGTCCATTGCGCGAACGGAATTGGCCACCCCCACAGCTCCGCCCCCGTCCCTCGCAGAAACCTCCCCCGAGGAGTTGTTCCTGATTGCCTTCCGCCAAGCCCATGCGCTTGAGCCTGACAGCCGCCACATCGCAGCCTTTCGCGACGCGTTTTCTGAGGTCTGATCCCATGCGTATCCTCTCCATTTCCGGCCAAAACATCGCCAGTCTGGCCGATACCTTCGTGATTGATTTCACCGCCCCGCCCCTGCACGGCGCAGGGCTTTTTGCCATCACGGGGGAGACGGGCGCAGGCAAATCCTCCATTCTCGATGCCATGTGTCTGGCGCTTTATGGCGACGCGCCGCGTCTTGCAGGTGGTGCCGCCGCCGATGAGGTGCCCGACCCTTCGGGTGAGGCGATCAAAGCCAAGGATTCCCGCGCCATTCTGCGCCGGGGCGCTGTGCAAGGCTGGGCCGAGGTGCGCTTTACCGCGCTGGATGGTCAGGATTACATCGCCCGCTGGCAGGCCCGCCGCGCCCGCGACAAAGTGGATGGCCGTTTGCAAAGCGTCGCCCGCTCCATCGCCCGTACGAGCGATGGTCAGATCCTTGCCGGTCAGACCAGCGCGGTGTCAGAGCAGGTGCAGCTTTTAACCGGCCTCTCATATGATGAGTTTCGCCGCACCGTTCTGCTGGCGCAGGGGGATTTTGACGCCTTTTTACGGGCCGATACCAATGACCGGGCGGGGCTTTTGGAAAAGGTCACAGGCTCTGGCCTTTACCGCGCCATCTCCACCCGCGTTTATGAACGCACCGAGACCGCGCGCAATGCCCATAGCACACTGATGCTGCGGCAAGCCGAGCACCAGCTTTTGTCGGAGGAGGCGCGGACTCTGCTGGAGACCGAACAGGTCGCATTGATGGCGGCCAATGTCACGGCACTGTCTGAGCGCAAAACCCTCACGGCAAGCCTTGACCAGCACCGGCAATTCGATGCTGCCACGCTGAAACTGGTCGAGGCCGAAGCGCAGGGCAAGATTGCCGCGCAGGCGGTGCTTGATGCGGCCAAAGACCAAACCCGCCTTTTGCAGATTGATCGCGCAGAACCGCTCCGGCTGCCGTGGCAGACCAAAGAGGATGCGGGTTTGCGGTTGGCCGAGGCGTTGGCCGCCGTGAAAGAGACCGAACAAAAGGCACAGGAAGCCGCCGCAGCCGCCAAAGCATTACAGGACGCAGCCGCCGCTCAATCCGCCGCCTATGACGCCAAAGAGGTCGAATTCAAGGCGCTTGGCCGCATCTGGGATGAAGCCGCAGACCTCGACGCCCAGATCAAAACCGCCGAGGTTGAGGCCAAAAACGCCGCCTCTGAGGCGCAGGCCAAGGCGCAAGCGGCCACGAAATTGCAGGCAGCCCTTACTGCGCTGCACAAGACCGAAGCCGATACAAGGGCGGCACAAGCCGCCGCCGAAAACACCCTGTCGGCCCTCAACGCAGCCATTCCCTTGGCGGATCGTTGGGAGCAGGTCAGCCAAAACCTCACCGAATATACGGATGCCAATGCGGCACAGCAAAAGGCACAGGGGCTCGTGACCGGCTATGCCGCGCAACTGGAAACGGCGACCGAACGTCTGACCACGATAGAGGAGACCGATACGGCTGCCCGCGCGTCGGAAGCAAGTTTGACCGCCGAACTGGCACGAATTGACCAAGAGATCACCGATTTGGAAACAAATCATCCGCCAGAGAAAGCCGAGTCCCTATCGTCACTGGCACAAACTCTGGCGACCCTGACCCGCGTGCAAGAGGCCCACAGCGAAGCGGAATCTGCGCTTACCACGGCCACCGCTGCGGAAAGTGACGCAAAAGCGGACGCCCGCAAGGCAATCACCCAAGGTGCCGATGCCGAAACCGCTTGGCGCAGTGCCGAAGCGCAGGTTGCCACCCTTGTAGCACCCGTGGAACAGGCCGATCTGGCCCTGTCCGACCCCGCGCGCGACCTGCGTCTGCGGTTAGAACCTGACACGCCTTGCCCGGTCTGCGGTGCCAAAGATCATCCCATCCATGCCGATGACGCGTTGCTGGCCCTCGCCAAAACCTTGCGTGAAAACCTCAGCGCTGCAAGGACCGCCGCCAATACCGCGCGCAACCACCAAACCACAGCACTCGGCCAACTCGCCGCCGCACAAGCCCGCGAGAAACAGGCGCAGGTTGAGATTGCAGCGGCAACGCAGCGCATCTCCAAGGCTCTCGCGGGTTGGTCGGAAGGTCTGACCACCGCGCGCGCCAATCCCCATTGCCCGGCTCTGCCGGCGCATCCTACGGATCGCGAAGGGGTGCTTCTAGCGGCGATTGCATCCCTGAACTCCCAGAAACAGGCAGCGCTGACAGCGGCACGAAATCTGGCGGAACATCGTAGAGCACAAACCACGGCAAACACGCAGCGCGAAACCTTGCGCAAAACCATGGCCGCCCGCAGCACAGAACGCAGCAAATTGACCGATGCGGCGGCAAATTTACGACAGGCGCAGGCGCTTGCCCAACATGGCCTTTCTGGTGAAACGCTCCGCATCGAAAAGCTGACGATCGCTTTGCAGCCCACACTTGCGGCGGTGCAAGAACCGCTCTCGGCCCTGAACGACATCCCTGCCCTGCACGCCCGCCTTGCGGCACTGGTGGATCGTGTAACGCAGGCACGGGCTGCCCAAAAGGCGGCCAACGACCAGCTCAGCACCCTTGGCCCACAGATCGCGACGGCGGCCAGCAAAGCCGGACATGCGGCAGATCAGGCAAAACACGCGGCGGAGGCCGAGGCCACGCGGCAAACCGTTTTGGCAGACCTGCGCAACGTCCGCGCACCGCTTTTGGATGGTGAGGACACGGCAACCCACCGCACCCGGTTCAACCTTGCCCGCAAAACCGCGCTCGAGGCCAAAGAGGCCGCTCAGTCCGCGTTTGGCGACAGCATGCAAATATCCGCAAGCGCCAAGGCCCATTATGAGACGGCGCAGGTTGTTGAAGGCAGGGCCAATGCTGCTTTGAAAACGGCCGCAGCAAGTCTGACGCACGCCCTGACCGAGTCCAGTTTGGATGCTGAAACCCTTGCAACACTCTTCACCGTTTCACGCGATGAGGTTGAAAGCCTCCGCCAACACCTACGCCGCCTCGATGACGCGGTCACAGCCACTCGCTCCGCCACGGCTTCTCGCAACGCCGATCTGGAAAAACTCCAGCAGGCAGGGCTACCCGAAACACCTGCCGCAGAATTGATCGTTGCGCTGGACGCCGTTGAGACTGCCATCACCGCCCGGCAAGAACGTCTCGGCACCATCACCGGCGATCTCCGGCGAGACGATATCACCCGCAAAAATCTCGCAGGGCTGGAAGCAGAAACCGCAACGGCGAAGGCGGAGTTGGAGGTTTGGCAAGCGGTCAATGATGCCATCGGTTCCAGAAGCGGTGACCGTTTTGCGCGGGTCGCGCAGTCGATCACCCTGGATGTTCTGGTCGACCGCGCCAATCACCACCTTGCCGACCTGAACCCCCGCTATCTTCTGCGCCGCGCCGCCGATCTTGCGCTTCAGGTTGAGGATCGCGATATGGCTGGCGAGGCGCGCGCAACCCGCAGCCTGTCTGGCGGCGAAAGGTTCCTCGTTTCGCTTGCCCTCGCATTGGCACTTTCGCGCATGGGCAACCAGGGCGGGCTTGCCGCCACCTTGTTCATCGACGAAGGCTTCGGGTCTTTGGACGCGTCCAGCCTTGATCTTGCGATCGACGCGCTGGAAACCTTGCAATCACAGGGCCGTCAAGTAGGTGTCATCAGCCATGTCGAGGCGATGAAGGACCGCATTCCGACCCGCATCGTCGTGCGCAAACAGGGCGGCGGGAAAAGCGTGATCGCTATATCGGGGACGGGTGGGTTTGGTGGCGCCATAGGCTGATTTCTCAAGTCACAGCGTTGGGTGCGTCGAGTTGACAAATTGCTGTGAGATCAACTTTTACCAGATCGATATTGGCGGCATTTAGATCGCCTCCAAGATGGTAAACCTCCGCTCTTAGCTTGCTGGTTAAACATCGCCCGCAATGGCAGCCGCCCAAACGACATGCCGGACGCCCACTATTTCCCGTTGCGTTTTGGAGCTGTTTGGCCTGCCAACTTGCCACCACCCAATCAGCCTAGCAATTTCGGCAAACAGTCGGTCAATGCCGCATCTTACGGAATTGAATCCATGGCGTCGACGCAGGCATGATAAGTGAATCAATGCGTTGCTGTTACGGATGGCCGATCTTGGTGTCGGTCAGTGTCTTCGGGAGATTTGAAAGGGGCGTGCCCGTTGACCGGGTCCAGCGTGGTCGCTGGTCGCAGTCTGCAATATCGGGCTTTGGCCAATATTGCGGACGAGAAGGGGTCAAGGGGGTTTCCCCCTTGCGAGCTGTGAAGTTGTGGGGACCGCAACTTCGCTAGTGAGTAGTGACTTCAGACACGCCTCAAATTTTGTCGGCGGGATTTTCTTTGATCCGTCGTAGATTCGGAAAGTAACAATTTCTGATCCATGAGGCCACCATGTCCGTCCACGCCCGCTTTGACAATGCCACTCCCGCCATAACGCCCGTCGAAATGCCCCCTGTCGTCCTGCGTTTTGCTCCTCTCAAGCCAAAGCAGCTCTCACGGTTCAACATGCACGATCGGCGCTCGGGTGGGGATCTGAACCATGTTGATCTGTCGCTCAAAACCCTCAACCAGATCGAACATGGCGATGATAACTGGATCCCAAAACTGAAGCGCCGGATCACTCTTATGGCCGACCGCAACCTGAAAAACGAGGTCCGGGCTCTGAAAACAAAAGGCCGTGTTGCTGAAGCCAAGCGCAGGCAGAACGAGGGGCCGAAGTCTCCATGGCACGCCAATACAGATGCTCCGCTGCGAGAGGGTATCCTGACGGTCAACAAGGCATGGTTTGGCGGAACTGGTGCAGATGAATGGACTCAGACAAGGGTCGATGATTTCCGCAAATATGCGATGGCGTTTCTGAAGACGTATTTCCCGGGGGGCCAACTGATCTATGCTGCTTCGCACAGCGATGAAGAGGCGTTCCACATTCACTTTGTCACGGCGACTTGGGACACGAAGACAAGTGGCAATCGCGGGCAACAGATCCAGCTTCGCGCTGCGGCGAATCCGATTTTGAAGAGTTATGAATACGCTCAGGATCTGGCCGGGGCCCATTTCGAGAAGATTGGCATCACGCGCGGTGAACGGCGGGCTGAGGCGCGGCGGAAAGCAAAAGCCGCGGGTCTGCCTGCCCCCGAGAAACGGCACCATATCTCGCCGTCAGAATACCGTGAGGCCGAGCGGCGCAAGGGCCGCGCTGAGGCAGCAGTCACCATTGATACGGTCGTCGAAGATTGCAGAACCGCGTTAAAGAAAACCCGTCAGCGCGCATCACGAACTGAACGGGCGGCCAGGCGCAAAACGCTTAAGGCTGAATTGAGGCTCAACAGCGTTCAGTCCGAAATCGTGGGTGCAAAGACGATGCTGAAGAAAATACATGTCGAATGCAGCAAAGCGGAAGCTGCACGGAACTCGGCATCAGAGACGGCTGGCCTGATCCTTGAGGATGCCCGAGATACTGGAACAAAGACCCTCCGGAAGTCCAGAAAACGTGCCGTCAAAGAGGCTTCAGCCCGCAATGCTGAGCTTGCAAGACAAGCTAAGGCTGCGTCGGAGAAACGCGCAATTGATGAGCGGGCCGCCGAGATTGCGCGGCAAGCGGAGGCTACGGCGCTGGTTCAAGAACTGCGTGCGCGAACATGTGCAAGCGAACTCGCGGCTAAGGCTACGGCTGCGAGCGATATGCTCATACAGGCTAGGAGTGATCGAGATGTTGTTTTGGGTGAACTCGAACAGGCAAATACCAAACGCGATGCTGCACTTCTGTCCGCTGATGCCGCGATGGCCGCTGAAACGGCAGCACTCAAGAATCGCAATCTGCTGCTGGCCGAGGCTGGCGAAGCGGAAGATGCCAAGAATAAGGCTGAAGTCGATGCACGGGAGGCAGAGACTCAAACATCGGCAATGCGAACTTGCGCTGATGCCTTTGATACGGGACTCAAATACCTGGCTCAGGATGTGATCAGATACAACCCGCCGTCGAAAATAAAATCAGAAGGATTAGCTTTTTCAAAAGTAGCCCCCGCGAATAAGCAGGACCGGCAGGCAATCATTTCGCGCATACAGCCGGTCTTTCCATTGCTCATGAAGATCGCTCGTCTCATCCGCACAGCCGTTGACACCATTCTCGCGCGCGAGCGATGCGCGATCGCGCATGACATCAAGGCTTTGGACGAAATCCGCCAAAACATGGGAATCGGTTCCAACGATGCCCTTGATGATCTGCGGGCGCGTTACAAAGAAGACGAGAATGATCCAGGACGACCAGATAGGTAGCATGTTGCCCTTGGGCACTGGCAATGCCGATGGCGTAAAAATCGACCTTTAGCGTTTTGGCGCGTCAGTTGTCATCAGCCATTCATAAAGCGCCCGCCGGATCATCTCTGGCCGGGTTGGAAGATCGGGTTCAAGACGCCGTCGATCATCAATCGCCTCGATCATATTGCGTGGAAGTCGAAGCGTCAGCGCTTCAGTATCTTTTTTAGGAGGTGCCATTGTAATTCTTTCGCATTTTGATGTTGACATCATAATGGCAGCATGGCATATTGATCGGACGAAAGCAAGGGCGGCAACCCTCGCTCCCATCCTAACCAATCAGATCCTTAGGAGATCATCATGGCTAAATATACCCCTATCACGCCTTTTTCGGCGCATAAAGAGCATCGTGCGACTCCCGCATCGCATGCTTTCCCAACCCTCATTTTTTCTGCCTTGGACTTCGTTATCGCCGAGCGCGATCTTGAAGATGTTGGTCATAGTCAGGACCCGGCTTACGGCGTCTGGCTGCGCGATGCCGAACTGGCTCATGAGCGCCTGACAAATGCCTTGCGCAACTTTCTTGCCTTGCCTCAGATGATTCCGGAGGATCTGCCGCTGTTTCGCACCGTGCAGCTCATGGACGCCATGCTTGGCTGCGAAGAGCTTGGTGGCACACGGCGTTTGCATAACTCCATGCAATTCGCTTTCTTCCGCCAGTTTCAGATCGCAGGTATCTGCCCGACAGCGATGCATCGCAACGCGATGTTGATCCAGGCACGCCATGTGATCACAGCACTGGTAGCTCTGCCGCTGTTCGACTCTGCACCCGATGTGATCGACGACGATCCTGATCCGGATTTTGTGCCGATGGCGCCCGCCTGATCAACAGATTTTCTCATACTGCCTAATCTGTCGTCAATTCCATTTTGACGACTCACGCAGACCTGCGCCTGCAGCCCTTTGGCTGCGGGCCCCCCCCAGATATTCGAACACCATTTTTCCCCGAACCGGAGGACTTACTATGAATACGCCAATCAATATCCCCAATACGATGACCATTAATTCTTTTCCGTTTCCCATTCACACGGGCGGTTTGCAGCCCCATTGGATCGAGACCGCCAAGCTCAAGGGCTTCGACATTGTCGCCCGGATTATCGACCGGATGCATTTCGCGGCGCGCTGCCACACGTGCGGCGCGCTGAACAAGATCAGGCTTTTTACGCTGATGAACAATCAGCCGCTTTGCTCACATTGCATCGAAACTACCTGGAAGGCCGACGCCGAGGCGGCTGGTTTCACTTTTCTGCATCGTGATTCTGCTGACCGGCATTATGCCATCTACCGCTCCCCGTGCGGTCACGACCTGCGCCGCCAGCTTGAGTTGATCAAGCGCATCGCTTCGGGGGCAACCGGACTGCGCTGCGACACATGCCATGCAGAAACCGAAGTGGCCGAGGCCGAAAGCCGTGGCTGGACCCTGATCGGGCCTGATCGCCAGAATAACCCGAACTACCGCCGATACGAACACGTCGAATGCGGTCACGAGCAGCGCGTTGCGCGCGCCAATATGCAAAGCGGGCGGTTCTCCTGTGGCGGCTGCGGGGAGCTCTGGTCTGCCGCACCAAGCTGGCTTTATGCGATGGTTTTCACCCTCGCGACAGGCCGCGAGGTCGTCAAACTGGGATTCTCACGCGATCCCGAAAGCCGGTTGAATTACCAGCTTCTGCGCGATCAGGACATGCCGTGTGAACTCCTGACGAAAGTGGCGATCTCCTCCGGACACAAGGCGCTCCAGATCGAGAAGCGGCTGCATGCTCTGCTGCGCAACGATCATCCCGGCTGCGAAGTGGACCCGGCCAGCTTCCGTGACCAGATCCGTGTCAAATCAGAGATTTATGATGGCCGCTTGACCCCGATCATTCTGGGGCACCTGGCGGGGATTGAGGCAGATCTGAAACAGGCTGCCTGAAGCACACGCAGTCTTCGAAACACATCCAATGTCCGGGCAATCCGCCCGGACCCAATCACACAC
Source organism: Roseovarius dicentrarchi (assembly GCF_003316635.1). GTDB lineage: Bacteria > Pseudomonadota > Alphaproteobacteria > Rhodobacterales > Rhodobacteraceae > Roseovarius > Roseovarius dicentrarchi. Next base: position 35,177 of record NZ_QNQP01000024.1, read on the forward strand.
CCATTATCAGGGAGGGCTGCGCTATGCCTCATTCCAATTTCAAAACGCCCGCTTGGACCACCTTGGCCAACACCATGATCGCGCGTCTGCGCCGCCATCACGGAATGCCGCCCGATCATGACGCCGAGGGCCCAAACAGCGAGCTTGAACTGCTGTTTGCAAAGCTCGAATCCGATGACGACGTAATCCCGCTGGGAACGGTCCCGCGTTCGCCATCGCGCTATATTCCGGCCCGCCAGGTTCTGATTGCCATTCGCCTCGCCGCAACCTTTGGGTCCTCCAAAGTCGTCGAACGGTCCCTGCGCTGCGGGGCGCTTACCGTGGTGCGGGATATCACCATCGCGGACCTCTCGACCATAACGGATGTCCTCAAAATCTGCTTTGGCGAGGCAAGATGGCAGATTATTGCGCCCGATGTCACCGACGGCGGGTTGGCGAAGTCTGCCCAGAGCCGCATGAATACGCTCATCACCGAGAGCTTCGATCTGATCGAACCGGTGCTGATCCTTCGGGCTGATGGCGTGTCCTTGCCCAAGCACCTTCAGGCGATGGCACCGACCATGCACCCTCTGGCGTCTATCTCGGGGGATGTCGTAACGACCCTTCTGCAATCGGGCCATCTGTCAAATCAAATCACATCTACTAACCGTTTGCGGGCCGCCCTGCCGAATGACGAAGTCCTTGCCGATATCGATACTGTCACGGCCTGTGCCGCATTGCGCGCACCGAGCCTGCAGGATGCCCTGATCAAGCTGGGTGCGGTGACAGCGCGCACTGCGCAATCTTCCTGCCCACGCCTCGAGGATATTACGGGGGACAGTCCTGCGCTTGCTGCGGCGCGCAGGATCGTCGATGACCTCGTGCTTTGGAAAAAGGGCAAAGCCGGTTGGGACGAGATCAGCCGTTCCATCCTGTTCTACGGCCCCCCAGGCACGGGCAAAACCTATTTGGCGCGGGCCATGGGCAACAGCGCGGGTGTCAGCGTCGTCACGGCCAGCTTCGGGGAATGGCAGTCCGCCGGCCACCTCGGCGATCTCCTGCGCGAGATGCGAGCCAGTTTTGCCGAAGCCCGCCGAAAAGCACCCAGCCTCCTGATTATCGACGAGATCGACGCGGTCGGATCGCGTAATAATGTGGATCAGCACAGCTCTTACCGCCTACAAGTGATCAACGCTTTTCTCGCCGAGCTGGACGCTATTTCACGCGAAGAGGGCGTCATTCTCGTTGGCACCACCAACCATCCCTCACAAATGGACCCTGCGGTGCTACGTGCAGGCCGGATCGACATGAAGGTGGCCGTGCCGTTGCCAGACACTGAGGCACTCCTTGCCATTCTGCGGCATCATCTGCGCGAGGATATACGCGACGAAGATCTGTGCGCCCTTGCACGTCATGCCGTTGGGAAAAGCGCGGCGGATCTGGATGCGGCTATCCGTGCGGCCAGATCTGACGCCCGCCATCGCCGCAAATTGGTCGATATCGCCATGCTGCAGGATCAACTCAATATTGATCCCGCGTCAGAGAACATCGACCGCCTGTGGCGGATTGCGGTCCACGAGGCAGGCCATGCGGTGATGTCTGCGGCGCTGCAGCTGGGGTCCATCACCAGCATGCAGATTTCGGACGGAGGCGGCAGAGTTTACCGAGAAGCGGCATTGCATGAAAATCTGTTGTCAGATTTCGAAGACGAAATAGCGTATTCGCTCGGCGGACGCGCAGCGGAGCGGCTGATCCTGGGCGAAATCTCTGCGGGCGCAGGCGGTCCGGACACATCAGACTTAGCCATAGCAACTGGCTACGCGATCAACATCGAGACCACCCTCGGCCTCGGCGTCGAAGGCCCCGTTTGGCACGCCGATCCGGAAAGCGTTCACCTGTCGACGCCCGGTATCCGTGACCGCGTGCGCCAGCGCATCGAGCGCGCCGAGAAACAGGCTGACAAGATGCTGATCTTGCATCGCGATACATTGGAAGCCCTCGCCCGCGACCTTTTGCAAAAGCGTTCCATGCGCGCGTCGCAGATCGAGCTTTGGCTGCGCGATATCTATGCGGCCACGGATAGGAAGAGCATCCACGCCCTGCCCCCCGGCTCTGCGCCGACCGTCGACGCGCCCGCGCATGCTCAGAGAGAACTGCCAAACTCTGCCTAACCCGGAGAGAAGGTGATTATCCAATAAAAAACAAGAACGCCCGATTAAAACAAAATGCTGCGCAAAATACCAAACGAAAGGATCTTCATCATGGAGTCTGCTTTTCCCAATAAAATTATGGATGCCCTTATAGCCCTTGCGTTCGACATCCCTCCTATCGCCCATCCGCCAGTCGATCCCATCACCGAAGATGCCATCCGGATGGGCCATAAGATGTGGCCCGTGGTCGATATTAACACGACACCCCATCGGGTGATCGGCGTCACCACATCTGGCTGGACGATGATTGATGGGATCGGCTGGCGGCGGCTTCATGGTGACGTCGTCCAGATCGCAGAAGCATGCAACGTCATGCAATCGCGGCTCATCGCGGATCGCGCCGCATATATGGCGAGTTTGGAACTCTATCTGAAACGGTCAGATAAGGGCATTGTGGGCGGCTTAACGAAGATCGACGTGGGTGATGGACGATGCGCCATCCGCAAGGACGACATAACGGCACCGGCTGTCAAAGAGGCGTTCCTCGATGCGGTCCGATGTCAGGATATTAGTGTCGCGGTCGATCCAGTTAGACCCAGCACATTCGCAGCGGTTGGCTCCGATCACATCGATGCCAACGTCTGGTGGCAATTTGCGTGGGAGTGGAAGACGTCGATACAAACGTAAATGTCGGTTCAATCCCGTGACCTTATCAAACTGGCACATCGCCTCTTGATCGGCCAGTTTCACAGGATCGGTCTTACATCGTTCACCAACCGCACTGATACCAGGTTAAGGGCGTGGCAGGATGTTTTCCTCAAATGTGCCGCGTGGTCAGTGAACTGATCAGGGTTTTTTCGGTTCTTCGGTTTTGAAGTTTTTTGCTTTTTCCATTTTTTCGTGTCCTTAAGTTTTTGATTTTTGATTTCAGAAAAGATCAGATGATTCGGTTTTTGTGTTTTTGAAAGTAAGGAAAATATGGATTTTTGTGTTTATGCAATTTTCTGAATTTTCTATGTTTTTTCTTTTGCATCGACACTGCGGCAAAAGAATTTGCATTGATTTTCACATCTCACTTTTTTCAGTTTTTGACGTCTAAATCACAGATATTTTTGAGTTTTGCTAAACGAGGAGACCTCCGATGCAGTATACAGATGAGCAGGCTGCCGAGCACATCTTCGGCATAAATCACAGCATAACGCCCCGCCCGAGCAAGCCTCGGGGCGGGCAGGAGAACTCGGCCAATGGCACGGGACCGGAAGAGACATGCGCGCGCCAGGGAGGTGCCATCAGCGGCACCGCCTGCGGCCGCGATGTCTTCAAACGTCCCTATTGCCCCGGCCCGAGGAGCATCACAATATCAAGATCAGATTCTGGCTTTGGTCCGCGCACTGGCACGCGATGCGGCGCAGGTTGATCACGAAACCGATTTGCTTGGTAAAAATAAGAACGACGCATCCAGGAAATAGTTCGGCATATTGGAGAAGAAGAATGACAACATCACCTGTTCGCGTGGCAATCTACGCCCGCTTCTCTTCGGATCTTCAGAACGCCGCGTCGATTGATGACCAGATCCGGCTCTGCCGCACTCGTGCGGCGCGTGAGGATTGGGAGATCGTCGGCACATACGAGGACCACGCCACATCAGGCGCAAGCATGTTGCGCCCCGGTATTCAGCGGCTGCAGAGCGATGCGTCCGCCCGCCGGTTCGATATAGTGTTGTCCGAAGCGCTTGATCGCCTGTCCCGCAATCAGGCCGACATCGCGCATCTTTACCAGACCTTGGCCTTTGTGGGTGTGGGGATCGAAACGGTGTCAGAGGGCACCGTCAACGAGATGCACATCGGTCTGAAAGGCACGATGAACGCGCTGTTCCTCAAGGATTTGGCCACCAAAACTCGTCGGGGCCTCAGCGGTCGTATCCAGAAGGGTAAATCTGCGGGTGGCAAGGCCTATGGCTATGATGTCGTGCGCAGTCTGCGGGAGGATGGTGAGCTGAACAGGGGTGATCTCGCGATCAATCCGGATCAGGCCCCTGTCGTGGTGCGGATCTTTCAGGCCTATTTGGACGGTATGTCGCCAGGCAAGATTGCGGACATGCTCAATCGCGAGGCCATACCTGGACCGCGCGGCCCGTCATGGGACAAATCCACCATCCATGGCAACCCGAAGCGCGGCACCGGAATCCTGAACAACGAGCTCTACGTTGGCCGTCGTGTCTGGAACCGGCAGGGGTTTGTCAAAGATCCGCAGAACGGCAAACGGCAGGCCCGACCAAAATCTGAAGCTGAACTGGAGACGAAGGATGTTCCGGAATTGCGCATCGTGCCGCAAGACCTTTGGGACGCCGTCAAAGCCCGCCAGCAAAGCCGCAAGATCAAGCACACTCAAACCGAAGCCTGGGAGCGCCGCAAGCCCCGGTTCCTGTTCAGCGGGCTGATCAAATGCGGCTGCTGCGGTGGGGGCTTCTCCACCGTCTCCTTGGACCGCTTCGGCTGCAGCAGCTCTCGTAACAAAGGCACGTCGGTTTGCACCAACCGGACCACAATCGCGCGCCAGGACATGGAAGGTCAGATTCTGACCGCCCTCACCGACCACCTGATGGACCCCGCGTTGGTGAAGGCCTTTGCGGAGGAATACATCGCCGAGCGCAACCGCCTTGCGGCGACCAGAACTGACGACACGGCGATCAAACAGAAAGAATTGGCCAAGGTGATCAAGGATCAGGATGTGCTCGTCAACGCCATCCTTGCGGGAACGCCTGCAGACCGGATCAAGGACCGGATGGGCCAGCTTGAGGCGCGCCAGAAGCAGCTGGAGACTGAGCTGTCCGCTGCTCCTCCCTCGAATGCAACCCTGCGCATCCACCCGAAGATGGCAGACACCTATCACACGCGCATCAAGGCCCTGATCGAGCGTTTGGCCGAGCCGGACAGTGACAGCGAGGCAAAGGAAGAGATTCGCAGCTTGATCGAAAAGATCGTGGTGACGCCCGTGCCGACCGGCGGCAAACGCATGGCGCCGCAATTGCAGGTTCACGGCGCATTGGCAGGTATTCTATCGATGAGTCTCGCGATGAAGGAGATGCCCCAACAGCAAAAAACCTCCTGCGAACAGGAGGTTATGCAAAGTATAGTATTTATGGTTGCGGGAGTAGGATTTGAACCTACGACCTTCAGGTTATGAGCCTGACGAGCTACCGGGCTGCTCCATCCCGCGCCATTTTTGCCTCACGTTGGCGCTTGTGTCATGTGAGGGTACATCGAAGAGAGATACGTGAACTTCGGGGGTTTTACTAGGTTTGGCGACGACCTACTCTCCCACGTCTTGAGACGCAGTACCATGGGCGCAACGGCACTTAACTGCCGGGTTCGGGATGGGACCGGGTGTTTTGCTCGCGCTATGATCACCAAACCGAGAAAAACCCTCGGAGTTCCAAGTCAAGAATACTGTTTAGTTGGTGTGTATGACTGATGTTTTCGAAGGTTTATCCGCAGTTTTCTGCGAAGTCTGACTTCTACTGGATCAAATCAAGCCTATCGAGCAATTAGTACCAGTCAACTGAACGCCTTACAGCGCTTACATCTCTGGCCTATCGACGTGGTGGTCTACCACGGCTCTCAGGGATACCTTGTTTTGAGGGGGGCTTCCCGCTTAGATGCCTTCAGCGGTTATCCTGTCCGTTCATAGCTACCCTGCACTGCTGCTGGCGCAACAACAGGTCCACCAGTGGAACGTTCACCCCGGTCCTCTCGTACTAGGGGCAACTCCTCTCAAGTATCCTACACCCACGGCAGATAGGGACCGAACTGTCTCACGACGTTCTAAACCCAGCTCACGTACCTCTTTAAACGGCGAACAGCCGTACCCTTGGGACCTGCTCCAGCCCCAGGATGAGATGAGCCGACATCGAGGTGCCAAACACTGCCGTCGATATGGACTCTTGGGCAGTATCAGCCTGTTATCCCCGGCGTACCTTTTATCCGTTGAGCGATGGCCCTCCCACTTGGGACCACCGGATCACTATGACCGACTTTCGTCTCTGCTCGACTTGTCAGTCTCGCAGTCAGGCTGGCTTTTGCCATTGCACTCAACGACCGATTTCCGACCGGTCTGAGCCAACCTTCGCGCGCCTCCGTTACGATTTAGGAGGCGACCGCCCCAGTCAAACTACCCGCCACGCAGGGTCCCGGATCCGGATAACGGACCGCGGTTAGACATCAAGAGTGCGAAGAGTGGTATCTCAAGGATGACTCCACCGAAACTGGCGTTCCGGCTTCAAAGTCTACCACCTATCCTGCACATCACAATCCTGATGCCAGTGCGAAGCTGTAGTAAAGGTGCACGGGGTCTTTCCGTCTAACCGCGGGAAACCTGCATCTTGACAGGTAATTCAATTTCGCTGAGTCCACATTTGAGACAGCGGGGAAGTCGTTACGCCATTCGTGCAGGTCGGAACTTACCCGACAAGGAATTTCGCTACCTTAGGACCGTTATAGTTACGGCCGCCGTTTACCTGGGCTTCAATTCAGAGCTCTCACCCCTCCTTTTAACCTTCAGGCACCGGGCAGGCGTCAGACCCTATACGTCGTCTTGCGACTTCGCAGAGCCCTGTGTTTTTAGTAAACAGTCGCCACCCCCTGGTTTGTGCCCCCGGCATCTACTTGCGTAAACACCGGGCCTCCTTCTCGCGAACTTACGGAGGTATTTTGCCGAGTTCCTTAAATGTGGTTCTCTCAAGCGCCTTGGTATTCTCTACCAGTCCACCTGTGTTGGTTTAGGGTACGATCTAGCGATGGAGCTATTTCCAGGGACTGATTAACGGCCCACCCAATCCGATAAGGGGGGACAATCTTCACAATCCGTCACTTCCATCTGGCCCAGGAATATTAACCTGGTTCCCATCGACTACGCCTTTCGGCCTCGCCTTAGGGGTCGGCTTACCCTGCTCAGATTAGCTTTAAGCAGGAACCCTTGGACTTTCGGCGACAGTGTCTCTCACACTGTTTGTCGCTACTCATGTCATCATTCTCACTAGTGATCTCTCCACGGGATCGCTCACGCGCCCGCTTCATCGAAAGCTTCGTGTCTCCGTAGCAACCGAAGTCGCTAAAGAGACATGAAACTATGTCACACTACGCTCTGCTACCACGGTCACATAAGTGACCATCCTAAGCTTCGGCTCATGGCTTGAGCCCCGTTACATCTTCGCCGCAGGACAACTTGTTTAGACCAGTGAGCTGTTACGCTATCTTTAAAGGATGGCTGCTTCTAAGCCAACCTCCTGGTTGTTTTGGTCGTCCCACCTGCTTTCCCACTTAGCCATGAATTAGGGGCCTTAGCTGTAGGTCAGGGTTGTTTCCCTCTCGACTACGGACGTTAGCATCCGCAGTCTGTCTGCCATCTAGTACTCCTCGGTATTCGGAGTTTGGTTAGGATCAGTAAGCCGGTGAGGCCCCATTACCCATCCAGTGCTCTACCCCCGAGGGTATTCGGATGACGCTCTACCTAAATAGATTTCGCAGAGAACCAGCTATCTCCGAGTTTGATTGGCCTTTCACCCCTAGGCACAACTCATCCCGACCTTTTTCAACAGGTGTGGGTTCGGCCCTCCAGTTAGTGTTACCTAACCTTCAGCCTGGTCATGCCTAGATCACTCGGTTTCGGGTCTGATCCATCTAACTCATCCGCCCTATTAAGACTCGCTTTCGCTGCGCCTACACCTAACGGCTTAAGCTTGCTAGATAGACCAAGTCGATGACCCATTATACAAAAGGTACGCCGTCACAAGACTGGACACTGATAACAATCATCTGGTTGGAATGGAGACGCGGAAGTGAACGGTTTCGATACCGGGGTTGTCGCTGTAGATCCCGGCATTTGACCTATGGTCAGCGCCCAAACCTATGCGAACACCTTCGCGGTTTTGATAACCGAGTTCGATCCCGGAACGCCACTCGATGGGACCGCCCAGATCCTCCTCGCCGCCCCTGGCATATAGCCCCGGCATCGAATGGAATTGAGCGAACCACCGGTTGTTCGGCGTCGTATATGTCGTCGTGTTGCCGATGCCGACCCACAGCCCACCTTCGTCGGTGATTGATGCACCGTAGGTAAACTGAAACGGGCCTCGCGCCGTGCCTGTCTGCTTTCGGATGTAGATTTCTTCACCCACACTGCTCTCTTGAAACACAAGATCGCCAACAGACAGACCAAGGTAAGGGGTCACCTCATTCTTGGCAAAGCAGCCATCGTTCGGGCAGTAGTTCACCCCCATATTGATCAACCCCAATACGAGGCCGACAACGGCGAATGTTCCATCTGTGACGACGGCCAGATCTGACATATTCATTTCCTCATGTCTAAATGTTGCACCCTTTTTGGTGCAGATTGTTATTAGAGTCCAGTCAAGCTCCGACTGATTGTAGGCGTTCGGTTTCAGGTACTGTTTCACTCCCCTCGTCGGGGTGCTTTTCACCTTTCCCTCACGGTACTGGTTCACTATCGGTCAGTAAGGAGTACTTAGCCTTCGAAGGTGGTCCTCCGATCTTCAGACAGGATTTCACGTGTCCCGCCCTACTTAATACGTCCAATCATGCTTCATATACGGGGCTATCACCCTCTATGGCTGTGCTTCCCAACACATTCTATTCGCACTCATGGCTCGGCTGGTCCCCGTTCGCTCGCCGCTACTAGGGGAGTATCATATTGATTTCCTTTCCTCCGGGTACTTAGATGTTTCAGTTCCCCGGGTTTGCTCTTATAAACCTATGTATTCAGTCTATAAGTACCTGTTTCAGCCCGTTATAGGCTGCCGTCCGTCAATCTTGCGATTGCCGGTAAGCAATTATAACAAACTGTCAGGTGGGTTGCCCCATTCGGAAATTCATGGATCAAAGCTTATTCTCAGCTCCCCATGACTTATCGCAGAGTATCACGTCCTTCATCGCCTCTTACTGCCAAGGCATTCACCAAACGCCCTTTTCGCGCTTGATTTGATCCAGAAGAAGACAGACCTGGGCCTGTCACGGCGCCCCCAGCTGGTAACTAAAGGGTTGCCTCTATTCTGGAACAAAAGTCATACTTTTCCCGCCTGGCCGACATGCGACCAGACAATGAGCGGTCTTGCGACCACTCAGGATACAGAACCGTGCAGAACTGTATCCGGGTTAGTGTACTTGACTTGGACAACACCGTCTTTTTCGGCTGGCAGACGCATGGGCGGTCGAGGAAGCAACCACGTCATACGCTCGCCATTGGATCGAAATCCTCCGGCACCGAACCGAGGTGGATCGCTAACGCGCGACCACCAACAGTGTTGTTCGTCACTTTGAGATTGCTCTCAAAGTAACTGTATCTCTCTTTACGATGTAAAAGTGATTGAAGATCCGAGGATTTTCAACCTGTCCGATTGGACGGTTAAGAACTGCGGACAGTGCTTAACGGTACAATCGAAGTGTTGTCTTACGCCTGCGTCGATTGCTGCGAAATCGACTTCCGGCTTGGTCCACCAATTCGCGTTGCGAATTGGCTATGGTGGAGCCTAGCGGGATCGAACCGCTGACCTCCTGAATGCAAATCAGGCGCTCTCCCAGCTGAGCTAAGGCCCCCTAGTGTGGCTTCGCCGCAGGCGAAACGCACGAGCGCGGAAAGCGAATTGCGAAGCAAATCGCGGCGCGTATAGTTGCTGTCTTGTGCTCTCGTCGATTGCTGCGCAATCGACTGCCGCACCCATCATTTTCGCTACGCGAAGAATGATGTTGGTGGGTCGAGGAGGACTTGAACCTCCGACCTCACGCTTATCAGGCGTGCGCTCTAACCACCTGAGCTACCGACCCAAACAGGCCGGTAGGCCTGAAAACTTGACTGAAGAGATATGAGGACGGCTCGGCCCAATATCAGATCCATGTGGACCTGATTGATGTGGTCGGCTTTGTTTGCCGACCTGCTAAGTTTTCCATGATCAAGAGCAAGCTCGAGATAGCTAGGAAAATCCTTAGAAAGGAGGTGATCCAGCCGCAGGTTCCCCTACGGCTACCTTGTTACGACTTCACCCCAGTCGCTGAGCTCACCGTGGTCCGCTGCCTCCTGTAAACAGGTTGGCGCACGGCCTTCGGGTGGACCCAACTCCCATGGTGTGACGGGCGGTGTGTACAAGGCCCGGGAACGTATTCACCGCGTCATGCTGTTACGCGATTACTAGCGATTCCGACTTCATGGGGTCGAGTTGCAGACCCCAATCCGAACTGAGATAGCTTTTGGGGATTAACCCATTGTCACTACCATTGTAGCACGTGTGTAGCCCAACCCGTAAGGGCCATGAGGACTTGACGTCATCCACACCTTCCTCCCGCTTATCACGGGCAGTTTCCATAGAGTGCCCAGCTTGACCTGCTGGCAACTAGGGATGTGGGTTGCGCTCGTTGCCGGACTTAACCGAACATCTCACGACACGAGCTGACGACAGCCATGCAGCACCTGTATGATATCCAGCCGAACTGACGAAACCATCTCTGGTAACTACGATATCTATGTCAAGGGTTGGTAAGGTTCTGCGCGTTGCTTCGAATTAAACCACATGCTCCACCGCTTGTGCGGGCCCCCGTCAATTCCTTTGAGTTTTAATCTTGCGACCGTACTCCCCAGGCGGAATGCTTAATCCGTTAGGTGTGTCACCGAACAGTATACTGCCCGACGACTGGCATTCATCGTTTACGGTGTGGACTACCAGGGTATCTAATCCTGTTTGCTCCCCACACTTTCGTACCTCAGCGTCAGTATCGAGCCAGTGAGCCGCCTTCGCCACTGATGTTCCTCCGAATATCTACGAATTTCACCTCTACACTCGGAATTCCACTCACCTCTCTCGAACTCTAGACCAACAGTTTTGGAGGCAGTTCCGGGGTTGAGCCCCGGGATTTCACCCCCAACTTGCTGATCCGCCTACGCACGCTTTACGCCCAGTAATTCCGAACAACGCTAGTCCCCTCCGTATTACCGCGGCTGCTGGCACGGAGTTAGCCGGGACTTCTTTACTGGGTACAGTCATTATCTTCCCCAGCGAAAGAGCTTTACGATCCTAAGACCTTCATCACTCACGCGGCATGGCTAGATCAGGCTTTCGCCCATTGTCTAAGATTCCCCACTGCTGCCTCCCGTAGGAGTCTGGGCCGTGTCTCAGTCCCAGTGTTGCTGATCATCCTCTAAAACCAGCTATAGATCGTAGACTTGGTAGGCCATTACCCCACCAACTATCTAATCTAACGCGGGCCGATCCTTTACCGATAAATCTTTCCCCCGAAGGGCGTATAAGGTATTACCCACCGTTTCCAGTGACTATTCCTTAGAAAAGGGTACGTTCCCACGCGTTACTAACCCGTCCGCCGCTCACCCCGAAGGGCGCGCTCGACTTGCATGTGTTAAGCCTGCCGCCAGCGTTCGTTCTGAGCCAGGATCAAACTCTCAAGTTGAAAAGCTGTTACCAGCTTATCCTTGACGTTCGAACCTCTGCACATATTTGCTCCAACCGGCAAAGGTTGAAGCAGACTGTCTGTCGTGCTTTCAGTTTCATCAGAAACCGAAAACCCTCCAAACAGTGAAGCTGACACTGCATCATCGGGTTGCCCCTAGCAGCGCGACATATGTACAGTTGTAAGTTCATCGAATGAACCAAACCGCCCACATATCTCTTCAGATACTATCAGTTTCAAAGAGCGTCGGAGCCAAAAGCCCCAGAAGACAAATCTAACAGACTACGCTTAAACTACCAAGCGCCGTCCGCTCCACCTATCTCCGAATGTCCCCGCCGTCAAGCCCGCTGGAGCGTCGCTCCGTTGTTCCGTCTGGCGTCCCAGTGGTGCATCTCAGCGCCGCCGGTGAAGGGGGTTCTAGCCCCAACCCCAAATACCCGCAACCCATTTCTGCAAAGAAATG
>NZ_QNQP01000025.1 GCF_003316635.1 Roseovarius dicentrarchi
CCTGATGTTCGAACACCATCCGCACGGCACGCTCGCGCACCTCCGGTGAATATCTGTTTCCACATTTGTTCTTTTCCATAACCCAGCATCCTTACTTCTGGGTCTCCGGCAAACAAGGGGCGGTTCATACCGCCTTGCTCTACAATCACCCGTTGGACCGTTCCGGACACCACGAGCGATCCACCGGAGAGTACTTGTGCGCCTTCCGAAATACCCGACAAAGTGCGGTAAGTATCGATCACTTGAAATGACGTGCGCCCCGTGTTCACCGATACACCAGCGCAATCTCCGTAGGCCACTCCGTTGACAATGTTGCACGCAGCAAACCCACTGGTCGCGAACGACACGGAAAACAGAAAAAGTAGGAAAAATCGCATATTACACCTTGCTTAGATCGGACAGAATAGACCCAACTACTATCATTTCCGATAATGCTGCGAAAGTTGACTTCAGCTCCTGTAGCCGCCGCCCCTTCCAAAAAAGCTCCTTTCTGGAACGCTCAAAAAAGGTCCTATTTTCCGCCACCACAAACCCCGTTCAAAACCCGAGAGGTTTTTGAAAACCCACGCCCCCTACCCCGCAATCAGCCGGGGCAGCCATGTGACGATGCCGGGGAACATAAACAGCAGCGCGATCGCCAGCACTTGCAGGCCGACGAAAGGGATGATGCCGCGGTAGATGGCCCATGTCGGCAGGTCGGGCGGCGCCACGCCGCGCAGGTAGAACAGGGCAAAGCCGAAGGGCGGGGTCAGGAAGGAGGTTTGCAGGTTCACCCCCACCAAAACCCCCAGCCAGATCGGATCGACATCCATCATCAGCAGCACCGGCGCGGTGATCGGGATGACGATAAAGATGATCTCGAACGTGTCGAGGATGAAGCCCAGCAGGAACATGATCGCCATCACCATCGCCACCGCGGTCAGCGTGCCGCCCGGCAGGTTGCCCAGGAATTCATGCACCAGATTGTCGCCGCCCATCAGGCGGAACACCACCGAAAACACCGACGCGCCCAGCAGCACGATGAACACCATCGAGGTGATCGTCGCGGTGGCGATCACCGTCTCGCGCAGGATGGTGAAGGACAGGCGCCAGCGCAGGGCGGCCAGCACCATGGCGCCGACGGCGCCGACCGATGCCGCCTCGGTCGGGGTGGCGATACCGCCAAGGATCGACCCTAACACGGCCAGAATCAGCAGCATGGGCGGGATCAGCGCCGAGAAGACCTCGCGCAGCAGATCGCCCTTTTCAGCCTCGGGGACCGGCGTGGCGGGGCAGGATGCCGGGTCGGTCACAGCCTTGAAAACGGTATAGGCCAGATACAGCCCGACCAGCATGAACCCCGGCAGCAGCGCCCCGGCAAAGAGATCACCGACCGAGACCGGCACGGGGGCAAAATTGCCCTTTTCCATCTGTACCTGGCTGTTGATGCCCGACAGCATGTCACCCATGAAAATCAGCACGGTCGAGGGCGGCACGATCTGCCCCAAGGTGCCAGACGCGCAGATCACGCCGGTCGACAGCTTCGGATCATACCCCGCCCGCAGCATGGCGGGCAGCGAGATCAGGCCCATCGTGACCACCGTCGCGCCGACAACTCCGGTTGAGGCGGCCAGCATCGCACCGACGAGGATCACCGAAATCCCCAGCCCGCCGCGCAGATTGCCAAACAGCTTGCCCATCGTCAGAAGCAGCTGCTCGGCAATGCGCGAGCGTTCCAGCATCACGCCCATGAAGATAAAGAGCGGCACGGCCACCAACACCTCGTTGGTCATGAAGCCGATATAGCGGTTCGGCAGCGCGCCGAAATTGCTGGGGTCGAACACGCCCAGCCACATGCCGACGCCGCCGAACATCAGCGACACGCCCGCCAGCGTGAACGCCACCGGGAAGCCCAGCAGAAGAAAACCGATGATGCCGAAAAACATCAGCCCGGCGAGGATCTCGCCGATCAAAACCGGGTCCATCAGTATTTTCCTTCCACGGCGGCAGCTTCGGCATCGGGGCCTGTTTCGGGGTAGCGCATCATGGGCGGCACCAGATCACGCCGCCCGGCCAGCACCAGAACGGACCGGCAGATGGTGGCGACGCCTTGCAGCGCCAGTAGCCCGGCAAAGGCCAGAATGAATGTTTTCAGAATGAACAGTCCCGGCATGCCGCCCACATTGGCCGACCCTTCGGCATAGGACCACGAGCGGCGCACGAACGGGATGGAATAAGCCGCGACAACCCAGGTGAAGGGCAACAGGAAAAACAGCGTACCGAACAGATCGACGATCGCGCGGGTGCGCACACGGGCAGGGCGATAGAAGATATCGACGCGCACATGATCGTCGCGCAGAAACGCGAACCCGGCCACGGCGGTGAACATCGCGCCGCTCAGCCAGATGTATAAATCCTGCATCCACAGATAGCTGACGCCAAAGATATAGCGCTGCACGACCACGGTGAAACAGACCAGCACCACCCCCAGCGCCAGCCACGAGAACACCATCCCGACGATCCGGTTGATCCAGCAGATGACAGCAGACAGCCCGGCGGCCAGTCGCAACATATGTGTGCCCCTTTTGGGATTGCGCCGCGCGCGGCTAACTTCCCCCGCGTTTAAACGCCCTGCCCCATTCGCGTCAACTGATGCGTTCCGGAACAGTGTTGCGCGCTGCCGCGTCCGGGCGGCACGAAAGCCACGTGATTTGCGCAAAAGGGGATAGTTTGGCCGATTTGGTCCGCGCCTCTTCCTTGGGACAGGGAAATTTGGCAAATACCATGCAAACGCATTCACGAGGCTGAAAAATGACAGTGCAGGAATCGACCTTGCCCGAAACGACGCTGACCCATTTGCAGCGGCTTGAGGCCGAGAGCATTCACATCATGCGCGAGGTGATGGCAAACGCCGACAATCCCGTCATGCTGTATTCCGTGGGCAAGGATTCCGCCTGCATGCTGCATCTGGCGAAAAAGGCGTTCTATCCCTCGCCTCCGCCCTTTCCTTTGCTGCATGTGGATACGACGTGGAAATTCCGCGACATGTACGCGCTGCGCGAACGTGCCGCGCGCGATGCGGGGATGGACCTGCTGGTGTACCAAAACCCCGAGGCGGTGGCGAAGGGCATCAACCCATTCGATCATGGCGGGCTGCACACCGACATGTGGAAAACCGAAGGGCTGAAACAGGCGCTGACCAAATATAATTTCGATGTCGCCTTCGGCGGCGCCCGCCGGGACGAGGAGAAATCCCGCGCCAAGGAGCGGGTGTTTTCCTTCCGCACCGCCAATCACCGCTGGGATCCGAAAAACCAGCGGCCCGAGCTGTGGAAACTCTATAACGCCCGAAAATCCAAGGGCGAGAGCATCCGCGTCTTCCCCCTGTCCAACTGGACGGAGCTGGACATCTGGCAATATATCCACCTTGAGCAGATCGAGATCGTGCCGCTTTACTATTCCGCCCCGCGCCCGACGGTGATCCGCGACGGGATGCTGCTGATGGTGGACGATGACCGCTTTCCGCTGAACGGGGAGGCGCCTGTGACGCGCTCCATCCGCTTCCGCACGCTGGGCTGCTACCCCCTGACCGGCGCGGTCGAAAGCACGGCAGCCACCCTGCCCGAGATCATTCAGGAAATGCTGCTGACCACCACATCCGAACGGCAGGGCCGCGCCATTGACCACGATCAGGCCGCGTCGATGGAGAAGAAAAAGCAAGAGGGGTATTTCTGATGACCGCCGCCAAGGATGCCGTCTACGTCACCGAGGATCTGATTGCGTCGGATATCGACGCCTATCTGGACAAACACCAGCACAAGACGATGCTGCGCTTCATCACCTGCGGATCGGTGGATGATGGTAAATCCACGCTGATCGGCCGGCTGCTATACGACAGCAAGATGATTTTCGAGGATCAGCTTGCCTCGCTGGAAAATGACAGCAAAATCAGCGGCACGCAGGGGCAGAACATCGACTTTGCCCTGCTGGTGGATGGGCTGGCGGCGGAGCGTGAGCAGGGCATCACGATTGACGTCGCCTACCGCTTCTTCTCGACCGACAAGCGCAAATTCATCGTCGCCGACACGCCGGGGCATGAGCAATACACCCGCAACATGGTCACCGGCGCCTCCACCGCCGATCTGGCCGTGATTCTGATCGACGCGCGGCAGGGCGTGCTGACCCAGACGCGTCGGCATTCCTATCTGGTTAATCTGCTGGGCATCAAGAACGTCGTGCTGGCGGTCAACAAGATGGATCTTGTCGATTACAGCCAGGAACGGTTTTACGAGATCGTCAAGGAATACTCCCATTTCGCCGAACAGATCGGCCTGACCACGTTTCTGCCGATCCCGATTTCAGGGCTGGCGGGCGATAATATCGTCACCCAGTCCGAAAATATGCCGTGGTATCAGGGCCCGCCCCTGTTGACCCATCTGGAGGAGGCGCCGCTGAACGTGGCGCAGATGCAGGACCGCCCGCTGCGCATGGCGGTGCAATGGGTCAACCGGCCGAACCTCGATTTTCGCGGGTTTTCGGGGCAGATCGGCTCTGGCACCGTGCGCCCCGGCGATGGCATCCGCGTGCTGCCCTCGGGCAAGACCAGCCGCGTGAAATCCATCGTCACCTATGATGGCGAGCTGGATCGCGCGGTTGCCGGGCAATCGGTGACGCTCACCTTCACCGATGAGATTGACTGCTCGCGCGGCGACGTGATCGTGCAGGCCGATGCCCCTTGCGAGGTGGCCGACCAGTTCGAGGCGACATTGGTCTGGATGGGCGAGGCGGAAATGCTGCCGGGCCGCCCCTACCTGCTGAAAATCGGCACCCAGACGATGACGGCAACAGTGACCGAGCCGAAATACGAGGTGAACGTCAACACGCTGGAACATCTGGCCTCCAGCACGCTCAGCCTGAACGCGATCGGCGTGGTCAATATCTCGACCGACCGCGCCATACCGTTCGAGGCATATGAGGACAACCCCGATCTGGGCGGGTTCATCCTGATCGACCGGATCAGCAACGCGACCGTCGCCGCCGGCATGGTGCATTTCGCCCTGCGCCGCAGCCAGAACATCCATTGGCAGGCGCTGGACGTGGACCGCAGCGCCCATGCCAGCGCCAAAAACCAGACGGCCAAGGTGGTGTGGTTCACCGGCCTCTCGGGTTCGGGCAAATCCACGATTGCGAACATCGTGGAGAAGAAACTGCACGCGATGGGCAAGCATACGTTCCTTCTGGACGGCGACAACGTGCGCCACGGGCTGAACCGCGATCTGGGCTTTACCGATGCCGACCGGGTGGAAAACATCCGCCGCGTCGGCGAGGTGGCGCGCCTGATGACCGATGCGGGGCTGATCGTTTTGACAGCCTTCATTTCCCCCTTCCGGTCCGAGCGGCGGATGGTGCGCGACATGATGGAAGAGGGCGAGTTTATCGAGGTGTTCGTAAACACCCCGCTGGAAGTGGCCGAGGCGCGCGACGTCAAGGGCCTTTATAAAAAGGCGCGGGCGGGCGATCTGAAGAACTTCACCGGCATCGACAGCCCCTATGAGGAACCGGAAACGGCGGAACTGACCGTGAATACCGTCGATCTCACCGCCGAAGAAGCGGCCGAACAGATCGTCGAGGCGCTGACCCGCTGACCGGGCAGCTTACCTTGCCAGCAGCGCCGCGCGGATCCGCGCGGCGCGCCTGATACTGGTGATCGCCGCGCCGATGGCAATGATCCACAGCGCTGCGGCCAAAACGGTGCCTTGCGCGGCAAAAAGCGGCTCTAACACCGCGATCAGAGCCGCAATGATGATCACCGCCATCCGCTGCGGTTTTGCCATCGGGCCGCTGAAATCGGGCGCCAGCCCGGTATTCGCGCCCAGCTCGCGGGTGTAGGCGGTCAGCACCGCCAGCGCCCCCGCCGCCAGCCCCAGCGCGGGGTATCCTGCGCCCACCCCTGCCCCGGCCAGAATCAGCAGGTCCGACACCCGGTCGGGAAATTCGTTCCACAGCGGCCCATCCGGCGCGCTGCGCCCGCCCTCAACCGCGACCATGCCATCAAACAGGTTGCACAAGAGCCGGATCTGGCACGCCAGCGCGCCCAGGATCAGCAGCGCGCCCGCCGCGATGCCGCCTGCCTGTGCGCTGGCGGCAAAGGCCAACCCCGCCCCCAACGCGGCCACCATGCTGGCCTGCGAAATGGCGTTCGGCGTCACGCCGCGCCCCGCCAGCCATGCGGCGATGCGCGCGGCCCATTTGGTGTCCCGGCTGCTCAGGGGGCGGCGGTTCTGCAAATCCGCCATCAGGTGACGCTCCAGTAAAACCGCACGATGTGAAAGAAGATCGGCGCCGAGAAGATCACCGAATCCAGCCGGTCAATGAACCCGCCATGCCCGGCAATCAGGTGGCCCCAGTCCTTGACCCCCCGGTCGCGTTTGATCGCCGACATCACCAGCCCGCCGAAGAACCCCATCAACGTGATGACCAGCGACAGCCCGAACGCCTGAATTATGGTAAACGGCGTGATCCAGAACAGCGCCGCGCCCAGCACACTGGCGCTAAGGACGCCGCCCACTAGCCCCTCCAGCGTTTTCGACGGCGAGAGCGTTGGCGCAATCTTGCGCCGGCCGATCGCCTTGCCCCAGACATATTGCAGCACGTCCGAGGATTGCACGACGACGATCAGAAAAAAGATCAGCAGCAGGTTCTGCCCCTCGTAGCCCGGTATTTCAAGGCTCAGCAGCGCGGGCACATGGCTGACGCAGAACACAGCGATCATCAGCGCCCATTGCGCCTCGGACACCGCGATCAGGAAGTTTTCCGTCTGCCCGCGCAGCGCTGACAGGATCGGCATGAACAGGAACGCATAGACCGGGATCAGGATGGAATAGAGCCCATACCAGCCGATTCCGACCAGCACATATTGCAGCGGCAGCACGATGAACACCGCCGCCACCAGCGCCCAGTGATCGGCGGCGCGCGTATTCGTCAGCGTCAGAAATTCGCGCAGCGCGGCGAAGGAGCAAAGCGCAAACAGGATCACCACGCCGGCGGTGCCGAACGCAAAGGCCAGCGCGATGACGCCGACCATGACCCACCACGCATTGATGCGCGCGGTCAGGTTCTGGATCGTCAGATCGCCCGGCGGCGCGCGGCGCCTCAAGATCTGCGCGGCGATCGTGGCGATCAGCAGGACGGCCAGAACACAGGCGAGCAGGATGACGAAATGCGTGTCCATATCAGGGCCTTTCAGGGGGTGCGAGCGCGATCAGCGCGGCTTCGGCGCGGCTGAGGAAGGTGGTCTTGTCCTCGCCGTCCAGCCGCAGGGGCGCGCCGAATGTAACGGTGCAGATCAGCGGCACAGGCACATGCGCGCCCTTGGGCATGACGCGGTTCAGGTTCTCGATCCAGACCGGGACCAGATCAATTCCGGGGTTCTGCGCGGCCAGATGAAACAGCCCGGATTTGAACGGCAGCAGCCGCTGACTGCCGGTGTTGCGCGTCCCCTCGGGGAACAGGATCAGGCTGCCCCCGCTGGCCAGCGCGTTGCCCATCTGCGCCACGGGATCGGCGCGGCGGCTGGCCGGGTCGCGGTCGATCAGCACGGCGTTAAAGACGTCGCGCCCGATGAAGCGCCGCAGCCGGGACGCCTGCCAGTAATCGGCCCCCGCGACCGGGCGCGTGCGGCGGCGCAGGGCGCGGGGCAGCACCGTCCAGACCAGCACGAAATCGCCGTGGCTGGCGTGGTTGGCGTAGTAAATGCGCTGGTCCGGCACCGGCGCCACGCCCTGCCAGATGCCGCGCACCGCCGTGATGGCGCGGGCAAATCCGGCGATCAGCGCGGCGGTGGCGCGGGCGGCGATCATGCGGCGCGCCGCGCCGCGGCGACCGCGTCGATCAATATCTGCGCCTCGGCCTCTTGCATCACCAGCGGCGGGCGGATCTTCAGCACATTCGCGCCCGGCCCCGTTGCGCTGATCAGCACGCCATTGTTGCGCATATGGTTAACGATATGCCGCGCCAGAGCCGCATCGGGGGCGCCGTTTGTCAGGCAATCCACCGCCACGAACAGCCCCGCGCCGCGCACCGGGCCGATATTCAGCTCTTGCAGGCCCGCCTTCAGCCAGGCGCCGACGCGGCGCGAATTTTCCTGCAAGCCCTCGTTTTCGATCACGTCCAGCACCGCCATTCCGGCGGCGCAGGCCACCGGATTGCCGCCGAACGTGTTGAAATACCGCGCGTTCGAGCCGAATTCCGCCACCAGCTCGGGCCGCATCGCCACGCCCGAGACGGGAAAGCCGTTGCCCATCGGCTTGCCCATCGTCACCATGTCGGGCACCACGCCGTGACGCTGGAAGCCCCAGAACGCATCGCCGGTGCGGGCGAAACCCGGCTGCACCTCGTCGGCGATGAAAATGCCGCCCTCGGCGCGGATAAGGTTAACGGCGGGCCCGAGAAACCCCGCCGGATCCGGGAACAGCCCGTCGCTGGAGAACACCGTATCGCAGATGAAGGCCGCCGGTTCGATGCCGTCCTTGCGCATCTCGGCAATCGCGGCGGCCAGATTGGCGGCCATGCGCGCGCCCTGATCGGGGCCGCCATCGGGCGCATCCATCAGCCGCACGCGCGCGCCGCGCGGCACGCCCGCGCCCAGCGACGGCGACAGTTCGGCCACCGCCTCGGTCACGCCGTGATAGGCGAGGCGGGTGACGATCACGCCTTGCCGCCCCGTGTGGGCGCGCGCGATGCGCAGCGCCAGATCGTTCGCCTCCGACCCGGTGCAGGTGAACATCACATGCCCCAGCGCGCCCGGCATGGTGGCGAGCAGGCGCTCGGCATAGTCTACCGGGCCGTCGTGCAGGTAGCGGGTGTGCGTGTTCAGCGTGCCGGCCTGCGCGGCAATCGCCTGCGTGACCGCCGGGTGGCAATGGCCGACCGACACCACGTTATTATAGGCATCCAGGTAACGGTTTCCGGCGCTGTCCCACAGCCACACGCCCTGCCCCTTTACGGGGTGCAGCGGCGTGTCATAGAACAATCGGTAGGCCGGTCCCAGCACCTTTTGCCGCCGCGCGATCAGAGCCTGATCGGCGGGTTCGAGACTGATTTTGTTGCCGTCATAGGCGTTAACCATGGTCATCGTGCGGTCTCCTTCACACTGGCGCGCAAGGCGCGCGCAGGGGCGCCCGGCGGCATGGCGTCCAGCGCCTCCAGCCCCTTGCGCGATGCGGCGGCGTTGCGCAGGATATAGGCCGCATTGTCGGGCCAGCGGCGCGCGCGCCATGCGCCCAGCGTCAGCGTGGTGGCATGGCGCAGGCGGATCAGATCGGGCAGCAGCGCGATTTCCTCCGGCTCCGGCGGCAGGATGCTGGCGTAGCCCGCCAGCAGCCGCGCGATATGTGCCAGCGGGTCCGGCCCGGCGGCGATCTGGTAGGAGCAGGCAACCGCCAGATCGCAGACGATGGGGGTGTGTACCATGTCGCCAAAGTCAATGATACCAACGGGTTGCGCGCCGTTTACCAGGATGTTGTGCGGGTTGAAATCATTATGCACCACCTGCGCGCGCAGATGCGGCAGGCGGGGGGCGATATCGGCGTCGAACCGGTCCAGCAGGGCAGTCAGGCGGGCGCGCAGGGCGGAATCTGTGATCGCCTCCAGCATCGGGCGCAGGCGGTGCGCCTGCTTGATATCCCATTGCAGGACATGCCCGGCGGCGGGGTGGAAAAACCCGCGCATCGCCACCGTCAGCCGCGCCAGAAGCGCCCCCAGCGCGCCGTGCAGTCCGGGCGGCGCGGTGGCGCCGGCCAGAACCGTGCCGGGCAAGTAGCTGAGCAGGCGCACGACATGGGTGTGCCCGCCCTGCTGCACGGTGGCGCTGGCCGCGCCGCCGCGCGTGGCATGGACGCGCGGCACCGGCAGCGACGGATCGGCGCCCGCCAGATGGATCAGCACGCGGCTTTGCATGTCGGTCACGGCGGGGTCTTCGGCGGCGTTGGTGATTTTCAGCAGCGCCTCGGCGCCGCCCGCCAGCGTGATGTGGAAATTCGCGTCCTTTTCGGCACCAAGGGGCCGGATAGTGCCGCTGATTCCATAAATCTCGCGCGCGATTTCGGCCGCCCGCTGGGGCGTGATCGCCGGCGCGTCATGGGCCAGCAGATCGGCCTGCTCAACGCGCGGCGGCGCCCGGTCGATCACCGGTGGCAGACCCGCGCGGGACATCAGGCGGCAGGCTCCAGCCCGCACCATTCGGCGATGAAGAGGGCCATCGCGGCGGTGATGCGCTGGACCGAAGACAAGCTGACGCATTCGTCGATGCCGTGGATATTTCGCGAAATCGGGCCATAACACAGCGCCGGAATCTGGTTATAGAGCGCGTAAACCCGCGTGTCCAAGTAGCTGGGCGTCATGAACGATTCCAGCGGCGCGCCGAGTGCGGACAGGTGCGCGTTTGCCAATGTCGCCTCGGCGTCGGTGCCTTCCTCCAGAACGTAGCCTTCGGCGTAGAAACCGTTGAACACCACCTTGGGCGGGTTGTTTTTCAGGAACCCATCAGAGGCGGCAAAGGCGGCGATGCGGTCCGTGATCTGGCGGGCCGCATCATCGGCGCTGACGCCGGGGTAGAGCGATACGCGGCAGTCGATATTGCACCATGACGGCACGGAGGAGGCCCAGTCGCCGCCCTCGATCTTGCCGATGTTAAGGTTAATGGGGTGGGCCTCATCCTCGAAATGCGGGTGATTGGCCTTGTCCGCGTTCCACTCTGCCTCGATCTCGCGCAGGGCGGCGGTGACGCGGGTGGCGGCGTCAATCGCGTTGGCGCCCTCGCCCATTTCGCGCACATGTTTCGGCACGCCGCGCAGCTGGACCTGAAACCAGATCACGCCGACATTGGCGCGGACCAGCTTTTCATCCTCGGGTTCGGGGATCAGCACGGCGTCGGCGGTGTAGCCCTGAAGGTAGGTTTGCAGGGCGCCGTTGCCGGTGGATTCCTCCTCCACCACCGACTGGACATAGACGGTCGCGGCGGGCTGCATCCCGATGCGGCGCAGCGCGTCGAGCGCGAATATATTCGCCGCCGCGCCCGCCTTCATGTCGCCCGCGCCGCGGCCAAACATCCAGTCTCCTTCGACTTTCCCCGAAAAGGGCGGGTCCGACCACATATCATGCAGCCCCTCGGGGACCACATCGAGGTGCGATTGCAGGATCAGGGAGCGGCCCGTTTCCTGACGGGGCCGGTGGATGCCGACCACGATGGGCGCGTCTGAATGACCTTCGGTGATTTTCGAGCCGCCGGGATGGGCGGCGATGGCGGCGTGGTCCATCCGGAAGCGGTCCATCGCATAGCCGCGCGATTGCAATGTGCGGTGCAGATGGTCCTGAATGGCGTGTTCATGGCCGCGCAGCGACGGCATTTGCACCAGCCCCTGGGTAAACGCGATTTGGTCGTCAAAGCCATCGGCGACCGCCTGAATGATCTTTGCTTGCAGGTCTGCATCCAGTGCCATGGTGTCGTCCTTTATGGTTAAAGCATCGCTTCGATCAGGTAGGGGCCGGGTTCGCGGGCCGCGTCTTCAATCGCTTGCATCAGGTCGCGCACATCCTCCACCCGGCGGCCCGGCACGCCCATGCCGCGGGCCATGGCGACAAAATCGAGGTGCGGGCGGTCGAGGTTCAGCATCGACAGCGCATCGGGGCCGGGCTGCGCGCCGACATTGTGCAGCTCGCCCTTGAGGATCTCATAGGCGCGGTTGGCCAGGATGATCGTGGTCACGTTCGACCCCTCGCGCGCCTGGGTCCAGAGGCCTTGGATGGTGTACATCGCCGAGCCGTCGGCTTGCAGCGTGATCACCGGGCGATCCGGGCAGGCGATGGCGGCGCCCGCCGACAGCGGGATGCCGATGCCGATGGACCCGCCGGTGAGCGCCAGCCACGAATTGGGGCGCGCCATGCTGCCAGCAGGGAAGGTGGAGCCGCCGCTGGAGATCGCCTCGTCAATCACGATGGCATCCTCGGGCAGCGCATTGGCCAGCGCGGCGGCGATATTGTCCAGCGTGATCGCGCCGGATTGGGGCCGGGCGGGCGCGGGGGTGTCCTGCGGTTTGGCCGGGGTCGCGCCGATGCGGCCGGCCAGCGCGGCGATGGCGGCGGGGCCGTCGCCGTCATGGCCGCAGAGCGAGACGGTATCGCAACCCTCGGGCAGCAGCAGGCTGGGCCGGTCCGGGTAGGCGAAAAACGCGACGGGCGGGACGGTTTCGATCAGGATCGCGCGGGTGTAGGGGGCCAGCACCTCCAGCGCCATGTTGATCGGATAGGGCAGCCGGTTGATCGGCGCCCTGCCCTGCCCGCGCTCCAGCCGGCGGTTGGCGTTGGGGGCGATGATATCGGCGCCGGTCTTGTCTGCGATGCCTTGCAGCAGGGCCAGCGCGGCTGTGTCCTCCAGCACGGAATTTCCGGCAATGATGATGGTCCGTTCGCCCGATTCCAGCGCGGCGACGGAGGCGGTCAGCGCGTCCTCGTCCAGCTTTGCCGGTCCTTCGGACGCCACCACCGGGGCCATGATGCCGCCCTCGTCCCAGCCGATATCTGCGGGCGCGATCAGGGTGGCGATGCGGTTCGGCGCGCCTTTGGCCACGGCCAGCGCCTGCATGGCGTCGCGGGCGAAACTGCCCGCATCCGTGCCTGATTTCACCCAGTCGCTGAAGGGCGCGCAGGCGCCTTCCACGTCCGCCGACAGGGGCGCGTCATATTGCTGATGGCGCAGCGCGTGATCGCCGACAAGGTTGACCATCGGCACGCGGGCCTTGCGCGCGTTGTGCAGGTTGGCCGCCGCGTTGGCGAAGCCGGGGGCCAGATGCAGCAGCGTCACCGCCGGTTTGCCCGCCATGCGCGCGTATCCATCGGCAGCGCCGGTTGCGACCCCCTCAAAGAGGCCCAGAACGCAGCGCATCAGCTTGGTCCGGTCCAGCGCATCGACGAATTGCATCTCGGACGTGCCGGGATTGGCGAAACAGACATCAACGCCGCCCTTGTGCAGGCTGCGCACAACGCTTTCGGCGCCGTTCATATCCTTGGGTGTGTCGCTCATGTCGTGGCCTCGCGGAAAGTGGTTAAGAAAGCGCGCGCGTTGTCGGCCAGCGACGGGCCCAGATACCCGCCCTCCTGCACCAGCGCGGTCGGCAGGTTCAGCGCCGCAAGGCGGCGGGCCATTTCGGCGAACCCGTCGGGATAGACGGCAACCGCCGCCAGCGGATCATCTGCGGCCATGTCAAAGCCCAAGGAGACGACCAGCGCATCGGGGGCGAATTCGCCGATTGCGGCAAGGGCGGTGTCAAGGGCTGACAGCACGTCATCCTGGCTCGCGCCCTGCTCTAACAGCACGTTCAGAGACGCACCCAGCCCTGCGCCCTCCCCCGTCTCATCGGCGTGGCCGAGGTAGAATGTGGGGTAGGTCGCCGGGTCGGGATGCAGCGAGCAAAAGAAGATATCGCCCCGCTCGTACAGGATATCCAGCGATCCGTTGCCGGTATGCACATCCACGTCGATCAGCGCCACGCGCTTGAATTTAGACGTCAGATGGTGCGCCGCGATGCAGGCGTTGTTGAAAAAACAGAACCCGTTGGCGCAGTCGCGCATCGCGTGATGCCCCGGCGGACGGCACAGCGCATAGGCGGCGCGTGCGCCGGACAGAACCGCCTCGGCCGTCTCGATCGCGGTCTGGGCGGACCAATAGGCAGCGTCCCATGTGTTTTCGGTCAGCGGTGTTGACGTGTCGGTCATCCACCAGCCCATCTGCCCGTGAATGTCGCGCGGCTCTTTCCCGCGGCGCAGGCCGGGATGCATGGTCGGAATGGCCAGCGCATCCGGCCCGGCGCTGGCGACGAACCGCGCGTGGGCATGGGGCAGAAAGTCAACGTAATCGGGGTTATGCACCGCCTTGATCGGGTCCAGCCCGTGATCGCGCGGCGCGGCAATCGCGAACCCTTCGCCTGCCAGCATGTCGCGCAGGATTTCGGCGCGCTGGGGCTGCTCGGGATGGGGCATCGCGGCGCCGCGGCGGAAATAGGTGTCGGGCGCATGGCCAAGCTGGCGTTCGTCGAAAAAGACTTTCATTCCCGGTCCCTTGGTGGTGGTGGATGGCGCGGAGCATCGCAGTTAATAATTGCCGGTTCAATCACATTGATGCATGCTGATTCAAGACCGGCGGGGCAGATATCGGCCTTTTGCCCCCGCCGCGCGCCCCGGCCGCGCGCAGGGTCCGCCCTGTTTGACGCCGGTGCGCAGGCATGCCAGAAAAGCCGACCAAAACATAAATCGGGGGAGAGAGACTGATGCTGAAACCGAAAAATATCGCAGCGGCCATGATGGCGCTGGCGCTGAGCGGCGCGCTGGCCGGGGCCGCCACCGCGCAGGACGGCGAGCCGCAATCCGGCGGCACGCTGAACGTGGTGATGCAGCCCGAACCGCCCGGACTGATGCTGGGCCTGATCCAGAACGCGCCGACGCAGATGGTGTCGGGCGACATCTTTGAAAGCCTGATGCGCTACAATTTCGACCTCTCGCCCGAGCCGCAGCTGGCCGAATCCTGGGAGATTTCCGACGACGGCAAGACCTACACGTTCAAGCTGCGCCAGGGCGTGGTGTTCCATGACGGCGAGCCGTTCACATCCGAGGATGCGAAATGGTCGATGGATGTTTTCCTGCGCGAGAACAACACGCGCACACGCACCTATCTGGAGCATGTCGAAAGCATCGAAACCCCCGACGACCACACGCTGGTGTTCAACCTTAAGCAGCCCTTTGGCCCGTTCCTGGGGATTTTCGAGGCCGGCACCGCGCCGATGCTGCCCAAGCACATCTATGACACGGACGATCACGCCAACAATCCGGCGAACAACAAACCCATCGGCACCGGCCCTTTCAAGTTCAAGGAATGGTCCAAGGGCAGCTATATCCACTTCGTGAAGAACGAAGATTACTACATGGACGGCCTGCCCTATATCGACGAGGTGTATTACCACATCATCCCCGACGCCGCGTCGCGCGCCGTCGCCTACGAGACCGGCAAGGTCGATCTGCTGCCCGGCGGCGCGGTCGAGAATTTCGACGTGCCGCGCATCCGCGACATGGACAACACCTGCATGACGGAAAAGGGTTTCGAGTATTTCGCGCCCCATTCGTGGATGTGGGTCAACCTGAACAACCCCCCGCTGGACGACGTCAAGGTGCGCCGCGCCATGATGCACGCGCTGGACCGCGACTTTGCGCGCGACGCGCTGTGGAACGGTCTGGGCAAGGTGGCGACCGGCCCGGTATCCTCGGCGACCAAGTTCTATGACGCCGACACGCCCGACATCGGCTATGACCCGGAAAAGGCCAAGGCGCTGCTGGCCGAGTCCAGCTATAACGGCGAGACGATCCGCCTGCTGGGCATGCCCTACGGCGAGACATGGACCCGCTGGGCCGAGGCGGTCAAACAGAACCTGATCGAAATCGGCATGAATGTCGAAACCATCCCGTCGGACGTGGCCGGCTGGAACCAGAAGATCGCGGATCGCGATTTCGATCTGGCGTTCACCTATATCTATCAGTACGGCGATCCGGCCCTGGGCGTGTCGCGGACCTATATGGGCGACAATGCCGAACCGGGCAGCCCGTGGAACAACGTCGCCAACTACCAGAACGCCGAGATGGACAAGCTGTGGGACGAGGCCGCCCTGATGGCCGACCCCGAGGCCCGCGCTGTCGCCTACAAGACGATCCAGGATCAGATCGTGTCGGACGTGCCCAACCTGTGGCTGCTGGAGCTGGGCTTTCCCACCATCTACCGCTGCAACATCAAGAACCCGGTGAACACCGCGTTCGGCGTCAATGACGGCTTCCGCTTCGTGTGGATCGATCAGGACTAAACGCTTGCGACGATCACACCGGGGCGCCACGGCGCCCCGGTCCATTTTGGAATGCAACATGAATATGGGGCAGATAACTTGACACGGTTCATTCTGGGCAGACTGGTCAAGGCGGTGTTTATCCTGCTGGCTATCCTTGTCTTCAACTTCCTGCTGATCCACGCCGCCCCCGGCGACCCCGCCGCCGTCATGGCCGGCGAGGCCGGCGCGGCGGACGAGAAATTCCTGGCCGATCTGCGCACGCGCTTTGGCCTTGATCAGCCGCTTTATGTGCAGCTGTGGATCTATATCAAGGGCGCGGTGCAGCTGGATCTGGGCTTTTCCTTTCGCCAGCAGATGCCGGTGGCTGACCTGATTGCCGACCGCCTGCCCGCCACGCTGCTGCTGACCGGCGTGGCGTTCGTGCTGTCGCTGGTGCTGGGCGTGATCGCGGGCGTTGCCGCCTCTGCCCGGCAGGGCAGCTGGGGCGATACGGTGATTTCCACGCTGGCGCTGCTGTTCTACGCGACCCCCCTCTTCTGGGTGGCGCTGATGGCGTCGCTGGTGTTTTCCGTCTGGCTGGGCTGGCTGCCGGGGTTTGGCTATTCGTCCATCGGCGCGGGCTATACCGGGCTGGCGCATGTGCTGGACGTGGCCAAGCATCTGATCCTGCCCGCCACCACGCTGGGCCTGTTTTTCACCGCGATTTACATGCGCATGACGCGCGCCTCGATGCTGGAAGTGTCGCGCCTTGATTTCGTCAAAACCGCCCGCGCCAAGGGGCTGCGCCGCGGCGTGATCCAGCGCCGGCACATCCTGCGCAACGCGCTGCTGCCGGTGATCACGCTGGCGGGCCTGCAAGCGGGGCAAATCTTCGGCGGCGCGATCCTGACGGAAACCGTGTTCGCATGGCCCGGCATTGGCCGCCTGATGTTCGAGGCGATCAACCAGCGCGATTACAACGTGATCCTTGGGGTTTTCTACATTTCAGCGGCGATGGTGCTGCTGTTCAACCTGATCACCGATGTCGTCTATGTCATTGTCGACCCCCGTATAAGGCTGACAACATGAGAGATTTCTGGAAACGCTTCCGTTATAACCGCGGCGCTGTCATCGGTCTGGTCATTCTGGCAATCGTCATTCTGGCCGCCATTCTTGCGCCGGTCCTCTTCCCGCAAAGCCCGTGGAAAATGGTGCAACGCCCGTTTCTGCCCCCCTTCACGCAGGACGGCCTGCCGCTTGGCACCGATGCGCTGGGGCGCGACGTGCTGTCGGGGCTGGCGCATGGGGCCTATGTCAGCCTGCTGGTCGGCCTTGTCTCCACCATCGTCGCGCTGGCCATCGGCGTGCCGGTGGGTGCCTGCGCGGGGTATTTCGCCGGGCGCGTTGATGACGCGCTGATGCGCTTTACCGAGTTTTTCCAGACCATCCCCAGCTTTGCGCTGGCCATCGTGCTGCTGGCCATCTTCCAGCCCAGCCTGACCTTTGTCATCATCGCCATTGCGGTCGTATCATGGCCCCCCGTCGCGCGCCTCGTGCGCGGCGAAGTGCTGAGCTTGCGCACCCGCGAATTTGTCGAGGCGGCGACCCTCTCCGGCCTTGGCAATACGCAGATCATCCTGCGCCACATCCTGCCGAACGCCCTGCCCCCGATCATCGTGCTGGCGTCCCTGATGATCGCGCAGGCGATCCTGCTGGAAAGCTCGCTGTCCTTCCTTGGCCTTGGCGATCCGAACATCATGTCATGGGGCTACATGATCGGCGCCGCGCGCACCGTGATCCGCACCGCATGGTGGCTGTCCTTCCTGCCCGGCATGGCGATCCTCTTGACCGTGCTGGCGCTGAACCTGATCGGCGAGGGCCTGAATGACGCGCTCAACCCCCGTTTGACCAGGAAATCCGAATGAGCCTGCTGCAAATCCGCGACCTTGCCATCGCCCTGCCCGAGGGTGCCGACCGTAAATTTGCGGCGCAAAACATCAATTTCGACCTCGATAAGGGCGAGATCCTGTGCATCGTCGGCGAATCCGGCTCGGGCAAATCCATGTCCGCCAACGCCGTGATGGGCCTGCTGCCGCAGGGGGTGAAACCGGTTAAGGGCACCATCACCTTTGACGGCAAATCCATCCTTGGCCTGCCTGAAAAAGAGATGCTTAAACTGCGCGGCAGCCGCATCTCGATGATCTTTCAGGAACCGCTGAGCGCGCTGAACCCCCTGATGCGCATCGGCGCCCAGATCGCCGAAGTGTTCGAGGCGCATGGCGCGCTGAACAGCACCGAACGCAGCAAGCGCGCGCTGGAGCTGCTGCACGAGGTCGGCATCCCCGACCCCGATGCGGCCATCCGCGCCTACCCGTTCCAGCTGTCCGGCGGCCAGCGCCAACGCGTGATGATCGCCATGGCATTGGCGCTGGAGCCTGACATCCTGATTGCGGACGAACCCACCACCGCGCTCGATGTGACCACGCAGGCGCAGATCCTGAAACTGATCGAGGATCTGCGCCGCAAACGCGGCATGGCCGTCATCTTCATCACCCATGATTTCGGCGTGGTCGCAGACATCGCCGACCGCGTCATCGTCATGCAGACCGGCGAGATTGTCGAAACCGGCAGCGCGGACGAGGTGCTGCTGAAGCCGCAGCACCCCTACACCCGCGCGCTGATTGACGCGATCCCCCGCCTGACCCAGCGCCGCGAGGCCGAGGCGCAGACCCGCGCGCCGATCCTGACGGTCGAGGGGCTGACGAAAACCTTCTCCACCGGCTCGGGCAGTTTTTTCGGCAAGCGCCGCGTGGTCAAGGCCGTGCAGGACGTCAGCTTTCAGCTATATGCAGGCGAGACAATCGGCATCGTGGGCGAGTCCGGCTCGGGCAAATCCACCGTGGGCCGCTGCATCGTGCGCCTGCTGACGCCCGACGCGGGCCGCGTCATGATGGACGGCGGCGATCTGGCGCATATGTCCGGGTCTGATCTGCGCGACAAACGCCGCAAGTTGCAGATGATCTTCCAGGACCCCTATTCGTCCCTCAACCCCCGCGCCCGCGTCAGCCGCATCCTGACCGAGGGGCTGATCGCCTACGGCACCGACCGCCGCACCGCGCAGGCGCGCGCGCGCGAGCTGCTGGAACTGGTCGGGCTGGACGCATCGGCCATGATGCGCTTTCCGCACGAATTTTCCGGCGGCCAGCGCCAGCGTATCGGCATCGCCCGCGCGCTGGCGCTGGACCCGAAAATCATCATCGCGGACGAGGCTGTATCGGCGCTGGACGTGTCGATTCAGGCGCAGGTGCTGGACCTTCTGGCCGATCTGAAAACGCGGCTGGACCTGTCGATGCTGTTCATCACCCACGACCTGCGCGTTGCCGCGCGGATCTGCGACCGCATCATCGTCATGCAAAAGGGCCAGATCGTCGAACAGGGGCCGGCGGGCAAGGTGCTGCACAGCCCCGATACCGCCTATACCCAATCGCTGCTGGATGCGATCCCCGGTCAGGACTACGAACGCGCGCTGGAGCAGGCCGAGGCGGGCAGTTGACAGCTGTCAACAGCACATGAAAAAGCCCCCCGGAAATCACCTCCGGGGGGCTTTTTTGTCAATCACGGCGCGATTTTCGCCATCTGCGATGCAGGTCCGGCAACTCCCCGGCCAGCCATTCGCTGAACCCGTCATCGCCCGGCGGCAGCGCCAGCGCCGCGCCGCCAGTGCCGCGCGTCAGCCGCGCGATGGGCTGGCCTTCATAGCCCGCAATCGTATCGGTCTGCGATTTCGCGCGCGGTTTGGGTGCGTCCGCGCGCAGCACCGCCTCGAACCGCGCGTCGGAATCGGTGCCGGCGGGCAGGGCGGCGATCATCGCGGCGGCGGCGGGCAGGGTGATCTTGCCCGCCTCGATTCGCGCGGCCAGATCGCCCCAGCGGTCGCGCCCCACGCCGGGGGCGGCGCCGATCAGCTCGATCATCTCGGTCGGCACGCGGTCTGCGACCGAAAGCATCCGAGAAATCACCGTTTTATCCACGCTCAGCGCATCGCAGATCGCCTTGCGGTCATAATCGGCATCACGCATCTGGGCGGCAAAATTCACCTTTTCAATAAAGGTCAGATCCTTGCGCGCGCTGTTTTCCTGCCCCTGCGCCAGCACCAGCTGCCGGTCATCCAGATCGCGCACCAGCGCGCGGGCGGGCTGCCCCAGCGCGCGCAGCGCGGCCACCCGGCGGCGGCCATAAACGATCTGAAACCGCCCCTCGGCCTCGGGATGCGGGCGCACCAATATCGGCACCTGCTGCCCGTGATCGCGGATCGACGCGAGCAGCGCCGCGTGATCGGGATCGTCGGTGTCGATCCGGTCGGCCAGCCCGCCCGCGTCGATCAGACCTGTGTCAATATCAGACACTGATCGGCTTTTCAGGGCCGCAATCGACTGGCTGACCGCGCCAATCGCGCCGCCGGTATAGCGCGGCTTTTCCACGTCAACGCGGGCGGTCGGGGCAGGGGCCTGCGCCAAGGGTGCGTTCATCAGCCCGTCCATCAGGTTCTTGCGTGCCATGTCAGCGCCCCCATGCCTGTTGCACCAGATCGGTGATCTCGCCATTGACCGCGTTCAGCGATTCCAGCGCGCGCTCATAGGTGGCGCGGGTGAATTGTGATTTCTCGACCTCGTAGAGGGTCTGTTTGGTGATGCCTGCATCCGAGATTGCCGTTGATTTCAGCACCGTATGGTTCAGCACGTGTTCCCCGAACATCGAGCGCATGAAGCTGACCATCTGGTTTTGCGGCCCGTCCCCCGGCTCGTACCGGGTGACGACATAGCGCAGCCAGTCATAGGACATATCGCCGCCCGCATCCCCCACAACGCCCAAGAGGTTCGACGTCATCAGCAGGAACTGGCACATTGACATGACGTCCAGCATCTGGGGATGCACCGTCACCAGAATGGCCGTCGCCGCCGACAGCGCCGACATGGTCAGAAAACCCAGCTGCGGCGGGCAGTCGATCACCACCACGTCATAATCGCCCTCCACACTGGCCAGCGCCGCGTCAACGCGGGTGAAGAACAGCGCGCCACCCTCGCCAGACAGGGCGCGGGGGGTGTCGTGTTCGAACTCCATCAGGTCGAGGTTGCCGGGGACAATGTCGAGATTGGTGAAATAGGTCTGCTGGATCACCTCGCGCAGCGGCACCGGATCGTCGTAGCGGATCGCATCATAGAGCGTGCCGCCGTCCAGCAGATCAAATTCGGGCTGAAACCCGTGCAGCGCCGACAGCGACGCCTGCGGGTCCAGATCGATCGCCAGCACGCGGTAGCCGTCCAGCGCCATTTTCTGCGCCAGATGCGCCGCCGTGGTGGTCTTGCCCGAGCCGCCCTTGAAGTTGATGACGGTGATCACTTGCAGCTTGTCACCCGCGCGGCGGCCCGGCAGGTAGGTGCCGGGCGTCTTTGCGCCCGTCTCTAACGTGCGGCGCAGGGCCTGAATATCCTCGGGCGAATAGTAGCGGCGACCGCCTGCGCGGGTTTCGGGCGCGGGGCCTTTGCCCTCAAGGCTCAGCTTGCGCAGATACCCGTCCTTGACGCCCAGCAGCTGCGCCACCTCGCCCGAGGTAAACTTGCGCAGCGCGCGGCGCGCGTCGGGCGGGAACAGCTGCGCGCGGTGCGCTTGCAGCCGCTCGGAGAGCAGCCGCGCGTGATCGCCGACCAGTGTGTCGATCCGTGTCGTGGTGTCTTGCATGCCTGCCATGCCGGGCGCATGGCCCGGTCCCTGCTATGGGCGCATCCCGCTGTTACGGTTTATGCCGCCATTTTCAGTTGCCTCCGTAACTGTTTGGCGCAGAATGCAGGGCCGGGCAAGTGTTTTAGGCTCTAACCCGCCATTGGCGGCAGGCGGTCGAACCACGGGCGGGCCTGCTCCAGCTGGCCGGACAGGCGAAACAGGATATCCTCGCGCCCGAAATCGGCCGACAGCATGGTGCCGATGGGCAGCCCGCCCGCCCAGTAGAGCGGCACGGACACGCTGGGCGCGCCGGTCATGTTGTGCAGCTGGGTGAAGGGGGTGAAATTGGCCAGCGCGGCGTGATAGGCATCGACATCGTCAGTATCGGTGCGCTGCACGCCCAGCTTGACCGGCGGGGTGGCCAGCGTGGGCGAGACGATCACATCATGGCGGCTGTGCAGATCGGCCATCAGGCGGCTTTGCTGGTGGATGTGATAGAGCGCCTTGGCGTAATCTTCGGCGGTCATGCTGGCGGCATCGGTGACGGCGCGCCATGTGACGGGATCAACATCGGCCTCGGTCACGATCTGGTCACGCTCGGCGCCGATGGCGTGGATGTTGCGCGCGACGTTGCTGGCCACCAGCACCCAGATGGCGCGTTGCAGATGTTCGGTGCTGCCGGGCAGGGTGACTTCCTCGATTTCATGGCCCAGCGATTCCAGCAGGGCGACCGCGTCATGGGTTGCCTCGCGGCAGGTGGGGGCGACCTCGGCGCCGTTCATGGGGGGGATGTGCCAGCCGATGCGCAGGCGGCCGGGATCGGTGCGCGCCTCCTCGGCATAGGGGCGGGCGACGGGCGGGGCGCAATAGGGATCGCCCGGCGCCATGCCGTGCGTCGCGTCCAGCATCGCGGCGCTGTCGCGCACGGAACGCGTCAGCACATGCGCGCAAGAGAGGCTCCCCCAGCCCTCGCCGATCAGCGGGCCGGCGGGGACGCGGGCGCGCGACGGTTTGAACCCGTATAGCCCGCAGCAGGACGCCGGGATGCGGATCGACCCGCCGCCGTCGCTGCCATGCGAGGCCGGCACGATGCCCGCCGCCACCACCGCCGCCGCGCCGCCCGACGATCCGCCGGCGGTGCGGGTGGTGTCCCACGGGTTGCGCGTGGCGCCGGTCAGGCTGGTTTCGGTGGAGGCGGCAAGCGAGAATTCCGGCGTCGTGGTGCGGCCAAAGATGACCAGCCCCGCCGCCTTGTAGCGGGTAACCAGCGTGGAATCGGCCGCCGCCGGGGCGCTTTGCGCCAGAAGGCGCGCGCCGTGGGCGGTGACGTGGCCCTCCAGCTCGCCCGAGGCATCCTTTAGCAGGAACGGCACGCCGCGAAACGGGCCATCGGGCAGGCCTGCGTCAATCGCGGCGCGGCCATGATCATAAAGGCGCTGTGACACGGCGTTGATGTCGCCATCGCGCGCCTCGGCGCGGGTGATCGCCTCCTCCAGCAACTCGTGGGGGGATACGTCGCCGCTGGCGACCAGCGCGGCGAGGGATGTGGCGTCATGGCTCAGGTAGTTTTGCATTGGGGGCCAGTCTATTTAAGGGGCGTCAGAACAAAAGCGGGCCGAAGCCGATGATCAGATACACCACGATCAGGATGCCCAGATAGGGTAGCACGGCGCGCGTGATCTTCTCAATCGGCAGGTTCGCGGTGGTGGAGGCGACGAACAGGTTGATCGCAACCGGGGGCGTGACCATGCCGATGGCCAGCCCGACGACGATGATGATGCCGAAATGCACGGTGCCAAGCCCCAGTTGCAGCGCCAGTGGCAGCAGCATGGGCGTCAGGATCACCAGCGCCGACGCGGTTTCAAGGAACACCCCGGTCACAAGGATGATCAGCATGATCACCAGCAACAGCATGTAGAGGTTGCCGGTCAGCGCCAGCGCGAAATCTGCAATGGCGCCCGGCACTTGCCAGCTGGATAATGCCCAGCTGAGCACCGAGGAGGCGGAGATGACGAACATGATGACAGCCGTGGTAACGCCCGCGCGCACCACGATCCGGTAGAGCTGTTTCAGCGTCAGGTCGCGGTAGATGAACAGCGACACAAGGATGGCGTAGTTCACCGCGACCACCGCCGCCTCGCTGGGCGTGAAGATGCCCGAGAAGATGCCGCCAAGGATGATCAGCGGCGCAAAGAGGCCCCACATGGCCGACAGCAGCGTGCGCCCGATGGTGGCAAAGTTGAACGGCGTGCCGCGCGGGTAGGCGCGGCGATGCCCCTGGATCAGTGCGACGATGATCAGGCCCACGCCCATCGCCACGCCGGGGATGAAGCCGTTCAGGAACAGTTTCGACACGGATTCCTGCGCGATCACGGCGTAGATGATCATCGGCACGGATGGCGGGATCACCACGCCAATCGTCCCGGATGCCGCGATCAGGGACGCGGCGGCGGCGGGGTCATACCCCTTGCGCTTCAATTCGGGGACAAGGCTGGCGCCGACCGCAGCGGTCGTGGCCGCGCCCGAGCCGGAAATGGCGGCGAAAAACATGCCCGCCAGCACCGACACGATGGACAGCCCGCCCTTGATAAAGCCAAACATGGAATCGGCGAAGGCGACCAGCCGCTTGGAAATCTCGCCCTGCGCCATCACGTCGCCGGCCAGCACGAACATCGGCACAGCGACCAGCGCAAAGCTGTTGATGCCCGAAAACATCTGCTGCGGCACCACCATCAGCGGCACGCCCCCCAGCTGCAACGCGCCCATGGTGGCGGCGCCCAGCACCACCGCAATGGGAATGCCCATCAGCAGAAACAGGACAAACAGACCGGCCAGGATCAGGCTCATTGCGGCGATCCTGCGCGGGCAGGGCGCCCGGCCATCAGGCGGATCAGGTCGATCACCGACAGCCCCGCCATCAGCGACGCGGCCAGCGGCATGACCGCGTAGATATAGGTCATCGAAATGCGCAAGGAGGGGGATTTTTGAAAGCTTTGCACATTCATATAGCGGATGCCGATCACCGTCAGCGCGATCATGAACGCAAGGCTTATCAGGATCGCCGCGCCCGTCACCACCCGGCGCGCCCCGTCCGGCAGGCTGTCGCGCAAGAGCGATACCGCCAGATGCCGCCCCTGCTGCCACGCCAATGCCGCGCCCAGAAAGGTGATCCAGATCAGCAGGAACCGCGCGACTTCCTCGGTCCACGAGACGGAAGTGAACAATACCCGGCTGGCGATTTGCAAGGTGATGACTGCCGTCAGGGCGGCCATGCCGAGGAATACCACGGGCCTCAATACCGCGCCGATCAGGCGGTCAATCGCATCAAGGCCCGCCAGCATGTTACTGCGCCGCGCCTGCGCGGATCTGCTCCTGAATGCGGGGCAGGTAGTCGCCGAACTTGGCGCCGTATTTCTCGTAGACCGGCTTTACCGCCTCGGCAAAGGCGGCCAGATCGGCGCTGTCGTTGATGTCCATCCCGGCATCGCGCAGGGCCTGCATCTGTTCCTCCTGCTCGGACGCGTTCAGCGCGCGTTCAAACTCGGCGGCCTCTTGCGCGGCATCCTTCAGGATGGTCTGCGCCTGCTCGCCCAGCTTGGACCAGACCGGCAGGCCCATGACGAAAATCGCGGGCGCATAAGAGTGCCGCGTCATGGTCATGTTTGTCTGCGTCTCGTTCAGCTTGAAGGAATGGACCACGTTCACGGGGTTTTCCTGCCCGTCGATGGTGCCCTGCTGCATGGCGGTCAGCGCCTCGTTCCAGGCCATGGGGATGGCGTCGGCGCCCAGCTCGCGGAAGGTGTCGATATAAACGGGGTTTTCCATCACGCGGATGCGCATCCCGTCCATGTCGGCGGGGGTGTTTACCGCGCGTTCCGAATTGGTCAGGTTGCGGAAACCGCGTTCGGCATAGGCCAGCCCCTTGAGGTTGACCTCCTCCAGACGGGACAGCAGTTCCTGCCCGATCTCGCCGTCCAGCACGGCATAGGCCGCCTCGGAGGAGGGGAACAGGAACGGCAGCTCGAACACGGCCATGTCTTCGAGGAAGTTGGACACCGGCCCGTTGGTGATCAGGCCCATATCAACGGTGCCGATCTGCATCCCCTCCAGCAGCGTGCGCTCGTCGCCCAGCGTCGCGTTGGGGAACAGCTCGACCGTGATGGCGCCGTCCGACCGCTCGGCCACCAGATCGCGGAACTTGGTGGCGGCGGCGTGAAACGCGTCCTGTTCGTTCACCACATGCGCAAGGCGCAGGGTGACGGGGTCAATCTCCGCCAGCGCGGGCAGCGGGGCGATCAGCGCGGCGGCAAGGGCGGCGAATTTGGCAAGCGGCTTCATATGGGCACCTTTCAGGCAAGGGAACGGATGATGCCGACATATGGCGCAAAAATCCGGGCCGATGCAAGGGCAGGGGCGCCGGATGCCGCGCGATCAGGCGGCGCGCACCCCGTCCATCTGCCCCAGCACCTCGGCGGCAAGGCGCAGCGAATGCTGGCGCGCGGCCGGATCCCATATTTGGCTGGCAAGGATCATCTCATTAGGCTGGTAGCGGTCCTTGAGCGCGGTCAGCGTTTTCGCAATCGTCGCCTTGGACCCCACCGCCGACACCCGCAGCGCCTGATTGACCGCGCGGGTCATGTCGGCGCCGATGGCGGCCTCGATATCATCGACCGGGGCGGGCAGCTTGCCGGGCACACCGGTGCGCAGCCGCGCGAATGCCTGCTGCATGGAGGTGGCCAGCCGCGCCCCTTCGGCATCGGTATCGGCGGCAAAGACGTTGGCGGCCAGCATGAAATAGGGCCGGTCCAGATATTGCGACGGCGTGAACCGCTCGCGGTAGATCTGCGCCGCCTGGTCCAGCGCATCGGGCGCGAAATGCGAGGCGAACGCATAGGGCAGGCCCAGCTGCGCCGCCAGCTGCGCACCGTAAAGACTGGAGCCAAGGATATAGACCGGCACATGCGTGCCTTGCCCCGGATGCGCGGCCACCGGCGCGCCGGGGCGCGCATCGCCGAAATATCCCATCAGTTCAACCACATCCTCGGGGAAGTTATCGCCGCCCCGGCGCAGCGCCCGCGCCACTGCCATATCCCCGCCCGGCGCCCGGCCTAGGCCCAGATCAATCCGGTTCGGGTGGATCGTGGCCAGCGTGCCGAACTGCTCGGCAATCGCCAAGGGCGCGTGGTTGGGTAGCATGATACCCCCCGCGCCAACGCGGATGGTGCGCGTCGCGTCCGCGATATGGCCGATCAGAACGGACGTGGCGGCGCTGGCAATGCCCGGCATATTGTGATGCTCGGCCAGCCAGTAACGGGTGTAACCGGCGCCCTCGGCCAGTTTCGCCAATTCGACGCTGCTGGCAATCGCGGCGCGCGTGTCTGTCCCCTCGGGGACGGGCGCAAGGTCAAGTACGGAATAGAGCATGGCTTCCCCCTTTGGGCGGTATGCCCCTGATCTGGGCATTGGCGACGCAAAAGGCAACCGGCGCGGTTTTTAGACCGATATTAGCCGAAAATTAACGCCCCGGCACTAACCTGCATCAATGCGGCCCTTTCAGACCGCTGCTATGATGCAGCCAGAACAAGGACACTGCAAAAGGAGCATCGCCATGAAAGCTGCACTTTGGTACGCCGCCAAGGATATCCGGGTCGAGGATATTGACGAACCGCAGGTCAAGCCCGGCCATGTCAAGCTGAAGGTCGCATGGACCGGTATTTGCGGCAGTGACCTGCACGAATACCTGGCCGGCCCGATTTTCATTCCGGCGGATGAAAAGCATCCCTTGAGCGGTGAAAAGGCGCCCATCACCATGGGCCACGAATATTGCGGCGAGATTACCGAACTGGGCGACGGGGTCGAAGGGTTCGAGGTCGGCGACCGCGTGGCGATCGAGCCGATCTATCATTGCGGCAAATGTGACGCCTGCCGCGACGGGCTGTATAACCTGTGTCAGGATATGGGTTTCATGGGCCTGTCGGGCGGCGCGGCGGGCTTTGCCGGTTATTCCGTGGTGCCCGCGGGCATGGCGCACAAGATGCCCGACGGCCTGTCGATGGAGCAGGGCGCGCTGGTCGAACCTGCCGCCGTGGCGCTGCACGCGGTGCGCGTCAGCGCGTTGAAGGCCGGCGATACCGCCGCCGTATTCGGCGCCGGGCCAATCGGCCTTCTGGTGGTCGAGGCGCTGCGCGCGGCCGGCGCCTCCAAGGTCTATGTGGTGGAGCCGTCGCCGGAGCGCCGCGAAAAGGCGATGGAGCTGGGCGCGACCGTCGCGCTGGACCCCGGCGAGGTCGACGTGGTGGCCGAAATCCGCGATGCCAGCGGCGGCGGCGTCAACGTCGCGTTCGAGGTGACAGGCGTGTCGGCCGTGTTCAAACAGTGCATCGACGTCACCCGCTACGAAGGGCAGGCCCTGATCGTGTCGATCTGGGAGGGCGAGGCATCGCTGAACCCCAACGATGTCGTCCTGAGCGAGCGCAACATCAAGGGCACCATCGGCTATCGCAACGTCTACCCGGCGGTGATGGAGCTGATGACGCGCGGCTATTTCCAGGCCGAAAACCTTGTGACCAAGCGGATCGAGCTGGATGATATCGTCGCCGAAGGCTTTGACGTGCTGTCGTCCGAGAAATCCCAGGTCAAGATTCTGGTCAAGGCCCCCGCCTGACCCGGCTATGATCTGACCACCACCTGACGGCAGCCGCGCAAGCGGCCCGGCAAAACAGGCGCAGCCGGCGGAACCCCCGCCGCGCTGCGCCGTTTGTCTTTGCGGCGTTTGTCTTTGCCATGTGGCGGACCTATAAGGCCGATCTGGCCAAGCAAGGAAAGTCGCAGCAATGGTGTCGCCACGGACAAGCCCCGATGGGCCGCAAGAGGCCCAATCAGACATTTCAGATCCCACAACCGACCCGGTCCGCTGGCGCATCCTGTTCGTGCTGCTGGTCACGATCTTCATGACGCTGATCAGCGTCAGCATCGTCAACGTGGCGCTGCCGTCGATCCGGATCGGGCTGGACGCGTCGCAATCCGACCTGCAATGGGTGCTGTCGGGCTATGCGCTGACCTTTGGCGTGGTGCTGGTCGCCGCCGGGCGCGCGGGCGACATCATGGGGCGCGGCGGGCTGTTTCTGATCGGGGTGGGGATTTTCACCGTCTCGTCCGTGGCGGCGGGGCTTGCGCCCAATGCCGAATGGCTGAACGCCGCGCGCTTTGCCCAAGGGATCGGGTCGGGGCTGCTGAACCCCCAGGGTCTGGGCATGATCCAGCATTATTTTCGCGGCGATGCGCGCGGGCAGGCGTTCGGGTATTTCGGCACCACGGTGGGCCTGTCGGTGGCCATCGGCCCGGTTTTGGGCGGTTTGCTGATCGAACTGGGCGGGCCTGATCTGGGCTGGCGGCTGACCTTTCTGGTCAATGTGCCGATTGGCGCGCTGGCGATCATTCTGGGGCTGATGTGGTTTCCCCGCCCGCTGATCGTGCGGCTGCCGCGCACCGGCAGCGGGCTGCGCTCGCTGGATCCGGTCGGCGCGCTGCTGCTGGGGCTGGCGGTGCTGGCGGTTCTGTTCCCGTTCGTCGAGGGCAGCGGCGCCGTGTGGGTCTGGGCGCTGCTGCCGCTGAGCGGGCTGCTGACCTGGGCCTGGGTCCGGTGGGAGCGGCGCTATGTCCGGCTGGGGCTGAAGCCGATGGTGGATCTGGCGATCTTTCACACCCGCAGCTATACCAACGGCATCACCATCATGGCATTGTATTTCATGGGCATCACCAGCGTCTGGGTTCTGGTCGCATTGTATGTGCAGGAGGGCGCGGGCAAGACCGCGCTGCAATCGGGCGCGTTCGGCATCCCGGCTGCGCTGCTGTCGGCCTATGCGGCGCATTGGGCCGGCGTGCGCGTGGCGCGGCTGGGTCGCAAGCTGGTGATCTGGGGGCTGCTGTTGGCGCTGCTGGGTCTGGGGCTGAGCATGTTGGTGGTGGTGCTGCATGAGGCCGGGCATATCAGCATCTGGTGGCTGCTGGCGTCGCTGTCCTTTGTCGGTGTGGCGCAGGGCACGGTCATCAGCCCGAACCAGACCCTGACACTGGCCGATGTGCCGCTGGATTATGCGGGCAGCTCCGGCGCGATCATGCAGACGGGGCAGCGCATCGGCACCGCGGTCGGGATCGCGGTGATCACGGCGGCGGTCTTTACCACGCTGCGCGCCACGTCATGGGATACGGCGATGCTGGCGGGCTTTGGCCTGATCGCGCTGGTGGTGGTTCTGGCGCTGATCGTGGCGCTGCGCGACCAGCGCCAGCGCGCGGCATCACGAGGCGCCGCATGAGCCGCCCGCCCCTGACGCGCCGCCTGTTCGATGCCCTGACCGGCGAGAATAACGGCACCGGCGGGCTGAGCGCGGCGCAGACGCGCCACGAGCCGGCCAATTTCCTGCGCCATGCCGCCTCGCTGTCCATGACCAAGATCGCCGACGGGCTGATCGACCCCAAGCTGGTGCTGTCCTGGCTGCTGGCACATTTGGGCGCGTCCTCGGTTTTCGTCGGCCTACTGGTGCCGATCCGCGAGGCGGGCGCGCTGCTGCCGCAGCTGTTTACCGCGCCGCATGTGCAGGCCATGGCCCGGCGCAAATGGGCGTGGGTCGCGGGCTGCGTCGGTCAGGGCGCGGCGGCGGCGGGGATCGTGCTGGCCGCGCTCACGCTGGGCGGGGCGGCGGCGGGCGCGGTGATCTGCGCGCTGCTGGCGGTGCTGGCGGTGTCGCGGTCGATCTGCTCGGTCAGCTACAGCGACATATTGGGCAAGACGGTGGGCCAGTCGCGGCGCGGGGCGGCAACCGGCACCGCGACATCACTGGGCGCGGGGGCGGTGGTGATATTCGCGCTGGTGCTGATCAGCGGCGCGGTGGACCGCGCGGCGCTGGTGGTGATTGCCATCGCGCTGGCGGCGCTGCTGTGGCTGGGCGCGTCGCTGGTGTTCTCCACCATCTGGGAGGAGCGGGCCCCCGGCGACACCGGCATGCCCGCGCTGCGCCAGCTGGCCATCCTGCGCAAGGATGCGCAGCTGCGCCGGTTCATCTGGGTGCGCGGGCTGCTGACGGCGACGGCGCTGGCGCCGCCCTATATCGTGCTGCTGGGCGCGGATGCGGGGCAGGGGGCGTTTGACCGGCTGGGCGCGCTGGTGCTGGCATCCTCCATCGCCTCGGCGCTCAGCTCGTGGGTGTGGGGGCGGCTGGCCGACAGATCCAGCCGCGCCGTTCTGATGCTGTCGGGGGTGGCCGGGGCGGCCGCGCTGCTGGCGGCGGTGGCACTGGATCTGGCAGGCGTTTCGGGGACCATCTGGGCGCTGCCCGGCGTGCTGTTCGTGCTGATGATCGCCTATCACGGCGTGCGGCAGGGGCGCGTGATCTACCTGGTGGATATGGCGCCCAAGGGGCGGCGCGCGACCTATACGGCGGTGGCCAATACGGTGATCGGCGTCGCGCTGCTGGCGTCGGGCATCTTTGGCGCGGTGGCGTCATTGGCCGGGCCGCATGTGACGCTGGTGCTGTTTGCGGCTATGGCACTGGCCGCGGCCCTTGTGGCGCGCGGCCTGCACGAGGTTTCGGATTAAAGCGTTTCGCGAAAGATCTGACTCACAGATTTTCGGGAAACCCGCACCACATATCAACGTTGCGCGCGTTTCGCCTTTATCTGATATCTCAGGTTAAAGGCGAAACGCTTTAAACGTTACGGCTGGGCGCGCGGTCCAGATCCAGAAGCGGGCCGGCGGGCACGATGCGGTTGGGGTTGATCGTGTCGTGGCTGGTATAATAATGCTGCTTGATATGGTCGAAATTGACCGTCTCGGCCACGCCCGGCCACTGATACAGCTCGCGCGTGTAGCTCCACAGGTTCTCGTAATCCATCAGCTGGCGCAGGTTGCATTTGAAATGCCCGTGATAGACGGCATCGAACCGGATCAGCGTGGTGAACAGGCGCCAGTCCGCCTCGGTTATCCTGTCGCCGACCAGGAAACGCTGCTTGCCCAGCTTGTCCTCCAGCGTGTCGAGGGCGGAAAACAGCGCGGTCACCTCGTCCTCGTACACCTTTTGATCGGTGGCGAAGCCGGCCTTGTAGACGCCGTTATTGATGGCGTCATAGGTGAATGCGTTGATCTCGTCGATCTGGGGCAGCAGATCCTCGGGGGTGTAATCCTCGGATTTGGTGGCGATGCCGTCAAAGGCCGAGTTCAGCATGCGGATGATTTCCGCCGATTCGTTATTGACGATTGTGCCCTGCTGCAAGTCCCACAGAACCGGCACGGTGACGCGGCCGCTATATTCGGGATCGGCGCGCAGATAGACCTGATACATGTAATCTGCGTCCCCCACCGGGTCGGCGATCACACCGGGGCCGGGCTGAAACGTCCAGCCGTTTTCGCCCATATGCGGATGCACGACCGAAACGCTGATGGCATCCTCCAGCCCCTTGAGGCTGCGCAGGATCAGCGCGCGG
Organism: Roseovarius dicentrarchi; assembly: GCF_003316635.1. Classification (GTDB taxonomy): domain Bacteria; phylum Pseudomonadota; class Alphaproteobacteria; order Rhodobacterales; family Rhodobacteraceae; genus Roseovarius; species Roseovarius dicentrarchi. The sequence goes on from NZ_QNQP01000025.1 coordinate 32,040, forward strand.
TTGGCCCATGGGCAGGCCAGCGACACATATAGGTGATAGCGGCCCGCCTCGGCCTTGAACCCGCCGGTGCCGGTGGGGCCGGGCGCGCCGTCGGGCGTGATCCAGTTGCGAAACTGCGAGTCGCCGCGCACGAATTTGCCGCCTCTGCTGCTGGTGTCATACCATTGATCGTGCCATTCGCCGTCAACCAAAAGTCCCATGCGAATCCATCCTTTCTGAAATAGGGCGCCGGGGCGGTCACGCGCCCCGGCGCTGTGTGTTTGCGCGCCTCCGGTCAGGCCAGCTTGGCGGCCACCTCGACCAGGCGGCGGGTCTGATGGCCGATCGCGGCCTTGGCGGCATCGTCGAAATCATCGCCCTGGGTGTGGCTGTAGCCGTAGGGGTTGCCGCCGGTCTTGAAGATGATCTCATCGGTATATCCCGGCGCGACGACAAAGCCGCCCCAGTGCATCACGGTGGTGTAGAGCGATTGCAGCGTGGTTTCCTGCCCGCCATGGGTATTCTGGGCCGAGGTCATGGCCGTCACCGGCTTGTTCGCCAGACCGCCCTTGCCCCAGACGCCGCCCAGCGTGTCGATGAAGGCGCGCATCTGGCTGGTCATCACGCCAAAGCGGGTGCCGCTGGAAATAAGGTAGGCGTTGGCCCATTCCATATCCTCGGCCGTTGCCTCGGGGATGTCGGCGGTGGCGTCGGCGTGGGCCTTCCACGCGTCCACACCGGCGACCACCTCGGCGGGGGCGGTTTCGCGGGCCTTCAGCAGGCGCACTTCGGCGCCGGCAGCCTTGGCGGCATCGGCGGCGATGGTCGCCATCTGGTGGTTGGTGCCGTAGCTGGAATAGTAGATGATTGCGAGTTTGACGGTCATTGAAAGCTCCTGTCTGGGGTTGCGTGAATCGTGTCGCCCTGGCCTAGGCAACGGGGTGCGGCGCGCTCCGTTCCATTGGCCTGCGGTGTGATTGAAAATATAGCCGCGCTGTTATGTTTCGTGAACAGATATAATCTTGCATTCACTGTTGCGGTTATCGTAATGATAGCAGATGGGCGAACTGGAATCCATCCGTGTGTTTCTGGCCGTGGCCGACCAGCAAAGCTTTGCCGGGGCGGCGCGGCAGCTGGGCATGACACCGGCATCGGTGACGCGCACCATCGCCGCGCTGGAGGCGCGGCTGGGCGTTCAGCTGCTGGTGCGCACGACGCGGCAGGTATCGCTGACCTCGGCCGGGGCGGTCTATGCCGCGCGCGCCGCGCCGCTGGCCGACGCGCTGGAGGAGGCGGCGGTGGAAACCCGCGAGGCGGAGGGCATCACCTCGGGGCGGCTGCGCATCAGCGCGCCGCTGTCGCTGGGCGTTCAGGTGCTGCCGGCGGTGCTGTCGCAATTTGGCCTGCTTTATCCTGAAACGACGGTCGATGTGCATCTGTCCGATGCCTTTGTCGATATCGTCGAGGGGGATTTCGATCTGGCCATTCGCGTGTCCGGCCCGCCCGGAGATAAATCCACCATCTGGCGCAAGATTTGCAAGGTGCCGCGCGTTCTGGTGGCCGCGCCCGAATATCTGCGCACCCATGGCACCCCGCAAAAGCCCGCGGATCTGGCCGATCACGCCTGTCTGGGCTACCGCGACGGCAAGCGGGCCGAGCTGTGGCACCTGTCGCGCGGCAAGGCGCAGCACAGCCACAAGGCGGCGGGCCGCGTCAGCGCCAATAACGGCGATCTGCTGGCCGGGCTGGTGCGCTGCGGCGAGGGGATCGCGCTGCTGCCGCGCTTCATCATCGGCGACGATATCGCTCAGGGGCGCATGGCGGCGGTGCTGCCGGACTGGTCCGCGCCGGAAATCTGGCTGACGCTGTATTATCCGCCCTATGAGCAGCTGCCGCTGCGCGTTGCCACCTTTTCCGATTTCTTTGAATCCTACGTGATGGAGACGCGCCCGCTCTAGCCGTCCTGCGCGCCGTCCGGGTCGGGCCGCGTGCGCGGGTCCAGCGCCATGGCGACGGGGGTGACGTCGGGCAGGGTCACATATGGCTCGCGCTCTTCGGCGGGCAGGCAGGGGCTGCGCGCGACGCGCACCAGAACGAACAGCGCATAGAGGATCGCCACGCTGGATTCGAACATGAAAAAGCTGGACGGCCCGAACACCGCCATCAGCCCAGAGGCCAGCAGCGGGCCGATGGTGGCGCCGATGGAATAGACCATCACCAGCCGCCCCGCCGCCGCGATGTAATACTGCCGCTCCAGCCGGTCAAAGGTTTGCGCAACGCACAAGGGATAGACGCTGCTCATCGCGCCGCCAAAGGCCAGCGCCACCGCCAGCAGCACGATCAGCGGCACGCCCGAGGCCATGAACCCCGCCAGCGCCACCCACGCGCCGCCCACCGCCAGCAGCGCGCCCGCCATGACGATGCGCCGGTCAAACCGGTCGGCCAGCATCCCCATCGGCACCTGCGCGGCCAGCCCGCCCAGCACGACAACGCTCATGAACATGGCCGCCTCCGGCACGCTCAGCCCGATGCGGCGGGCAAAGACCACCCCCAGCGCATAGAACGATCCCACCATCAGCCCGGCCACGGCGGCGCCGACCACCCCCACTTGCGACGCGGCATAAAGGTCGCGCACCCGCAGCGCGCGGCTGTCGCTCAGGTTCGGCTCGCCCAGGCGGGTTGCGGCGACGGGGATCAGCGCCAGACCGATCAGCGCGGCGGACAGCATGAACAGGTCCGGCCCGGCCACCGGAGCCAGGTTCACCATGGTCTGCCCCGCCGCAATGGCCAGATAAAACGTCAGCATATAATAGCCCAGAACGCGCCCGCGCGTCTGGTTGCTGCTGCGCATGTTCAGCCAGCTTTCAATGGTGGCGGTCATGCCGGCAATGCAGAAGCCGTTGATAATGCGGAATATCACCCATGCGGCGGGGTCAAAGAAGCTGGCATAGGCCAGCGTGGTCGCCGCCGTCAGCGCCGCAAACACGGCAAAGGCGCGGATATGGCCGATGCGCAGGATCACCCGCTTGCCGCGCCAGCCCCCCAGCGCAAGGCCGAAATAATACGCCGCCATGATCGCGCCGGTCAGCGCCACGGGATATCCCGCCGCCTCCATCCGAAGCGGCAGGACAACGCCCAGCAGGCTGTTGCCGATGGTAAAGGCCGCAGTGCCGACCAGCAGGGATTTGACCGAGGACAGAACCTCGCGCAGCGATTGTGTCATCGGCCAGATAACACCCTAGCGGCGCGGTTTATGCAACGGGCAATGCGCGGCTGGCAGATGTTTGGGCCGGTGCTTGGGCCGGGACGGGGATGCGTGCGGGGGCAGCGGCAGGCGCAAACAGGGGCAGCAGCGGCAGCGTCAGGATCAGGGCAGCAAGGCAAAAGATCAACATTTGTGCAATCCTCCGAAGGGCCATGGCATGGGGCAGGGCGCCCGTCCATGGCCACCCTCAATATGGGGACTGTTTCAGCCGATACCAGATGTAGCCGGCCCGCAGGGCTGCAATGACGCCCAAAAGCCACACAACCGGCCATAACGCGGCCATGCCCGCCCGGTCATAGGTCGCCGCGCCGCCTATGGCGCCGCTGATCAGCGCGCACCACATCCCGGCAAACAGCAGGCATTTGGCGCCCACAGGCTCGCCCATGATGCGGCGGGCCAGGTTCTGGCCCAGCTTGGTCAGGTTGCCGGTCAGATAGGTCAGCCCGACCGCATGACCGCCGACGCCCTGCATCGCGGTGTTCTGCATTCCCATCATCGCCGCCAGCAGCGCCACCACCGGCGCTTCGCCCGGATCGCCGCGCAGCAGGGCCAGCGCGCCCAGCAGCCCCGCCATGACCACCACCAGCACCAAGACCCCGCCATAGCTGCGCCCGGCGCGGTCCAGCAACGTGCCGGCCAGCGCGCCCAGCACGAAACAGCCGATCACCAGCGCGGGCAGGAACGCGACGCCCAGATTGCCCTGCGCCACGCTGACCCCCAGCCGGGTGGTGTTGCCGCTCATGAAGGACAGGAACAGCCCGCCGAAATGCAGGAACCCCACCGCATCGACCCAGCCGGCCACACCCGCCAGCAGCGCAGCCATCACCGCCTCGATCCAGGCGGGTTTTGCCACGCGCGGCGGGCGCGGCGTTTTGGGGGAATGTGGCATTGGCGGCGCTCCTTTGGGCCAGCTATTGCAGATGCGGGGCGCGATGATCAAGCCGGCCTGCCGCCCGGCGCCCGGTGCGGGCGCAGACCGCGCTGGAATTCATGGCGATCCCTGATATCCTGCCGCTGGCGGGGATGCGCCGTAAACCGGGGGGCAAATGTACGCCGAGACTGCGATTGTCATCCTGCTGACGCTGCTGAACGGCCTGCTGGCCATGTCCGATCTGGCCATCGTGTCGGCCCGGCCCGCCCGGCTGAAACTGCTGGCGGCCAAGGGCAGCCGGGGCGCCGCCACCGCGCTGCGGCTGGCCGAGGATCCGGGGCGGTTCCTGTCCAGCGTGCAGATCGGCATCACGCTGGTCGGCATTCTGGCCGGGGCGTTTTCCGGCGCCACGCTGGGCGCGCGTCTGGCCGCCGCGTTGCAGGGGGCAGGGGTGCCGGGCGCCGTGGCGCAGCCTGCCGGCGTCGGGTCGGTGGTGGTGGTCATCACCTACCTGTCGCTGATCGTGGGCGAGCTGGTGCCGAAACAGATCGCCCTGCGCGCGCCCGAACGGGTCGCCGCCCGCATCGCGCCGATGATGCAGGTGATCGCCCGCATCGCCGCGCCGCTGGTGTGGCTGCTGGACCGTTCGGGCCAGCTGGTGCTGGCGCTTCTGGGCCAGGGCGGCCCGCCGCGCCACCATGTCAGCGACGAAGAGGTGCGCCTGATCGTGGCCGAGGCCGAAAGCACCGGCGCAATGGCCCGCGCCGAAAGCGAGATGATCGCCGGCGTGATGCGCGTCGCCGACCGCACCGCGCGCGGCCTGATGACCCCCCGCACCGAGGTCGAGATGCTGGAGGCCGGCAGCCGCGCCGCCGATATCCTGCCCAGCCTGAAGGCGCTGAACCGCACCAAGATCCCGGTCTGGGACGGCAGCCCCGACGACGTGATCGGCGTGCTGGTGCTGCGCGATCTGCTGGCGCCGGTGCTGACCGGGCAGCCGGTGGATCTGCGCGCGCTCTTGCGCGCGGCGCCGCGCGTGCGCGACACCCAGGGCGCGCTGGAGGTGGTCGAGCGGCTGCGCACCGCGCCCGCGCATCTGCTGCTGGTCTATGACGACCACGGCCATTTCGAGGGGATCATCACCCCCATGGACGTGCTGGAGGCGATTGCAGGCGCCTTTCCCGGCGCGGATGCCGCCCCGCCCAAGGTGGTGCCGCAGCCCGGCGGCGCCTACCTGATCGCGGGCTGGATGCCGGCGGACGAATTTGCCGATCTGCTGGCGCTGGACCTGCCGGCGGAGCGTGATTTTGAAACGGTGGCCGGTCTGGTGCTGGACCGGCTGGGGCATCTGCCACGCCCCGGCCAGCGGATCTGCATCGGCGGCTGGTCCATCGAGGTGCTGCGCATGGACGGGCGCCGCATTGACAAGCTGCGCGTTGTGCGGGCGGGCTAGGGCGGCTTGCGCTTTGGTCTTTGGGGCATATGTCATGGGGTAACCCATTGCAGATAAACGGAGCCTTCCATGACCGACCAGCCCCGGCACGACCAGCCCCAGCCCGACCAGCCCCCGCATGACGCCATCATCATCGGATCGGGCCATAACAGCCTGGTCTGCGCGCTCTACCTGCTGCGCGCGGGCTGGTCCGTCCGCGTGCTGGAGCGGGCAGGCACCCCCGGCGGCGCGGTCAAGACGCAGGAGCTGACGCTGCCCGGCTTTCGCCATGACTGGGCGGCGATGAACATCACCAACTTCAAGAATTCCGCCTTCTACGCCGATTTCGGACCCGCGCTTGAGGCGCAGGGCGCCGAATTTGTCGCCGCCGATCATTGCTTTGCCTCGGTGTTCGAGGATGGCACGTGGTTTGGCGTCGGCACCGATCTGGAGGCGAACCTGCGCCGCATCCGCGCCCTGTCGGCCAAGGATGCCGAGACATGGCAGGCGCTGACCGACGGCTTTGCCGCGCGGGCCGCCGTGGTCGGCGGGCTGATGTCCAGCCCGATGAAATGGACATCACTGGCCGGTCTGGGCTTTAACGCGCTGCGCCAGCATGGCTGGGGCGGCACGTTCGATATTGCGCGGTTTGCCCTGTCCTCGCCGCGCGACTGGCTGCATCGCACCTTTGAATCCGAGCAGATCCGCGCCGCGCTGGCGCCTTGGGGGATGCATGTGGATTACGCGCCCGATATCGCCTCGGGCGCGATATTTCCCTATCTGGAGGCGTTCGGCGATCAGGCCGGCGGCATGGCCCTGGGCAAGGGCGGCGCCGATACCATCATTCGCGCCATGGTGGCCGAAATCACCGCGCAGGGCGGCAGCGTGGAATGCGGCACCGAAGTCACGCAGATCCTGCACGAGGGCGGCAAGGCGCAGGCCGTCATCACCGCCGATGGCCGCCGGATTGCGGCTGAAAAGGCGATCATCGCCAACGTCGCGCCCGGCGCGCTGGCCCGGATGACCGGCGGCACCCCGGATGCCGATTACGACGCGGGGCTGGCCACATTCCGCCACGCGCCCGGCACGGTGATGATCCATCTGGCCCTGTCGGATCTGCCCGACTGGCGCGCGGGCGCCGAGCTGCGCGATTATGCCTACGTCACCATCGCGCCCAGTCTGGACGTGATGGCGCTGGCCTACCAGCAACCGCTGGCCGGGCTGCTGCCCGAGGCGCCGGTGATCGTCGTCGGCCAGCCCACGGCGGTGGACCCCAGCCGCGCGCCCGAGGGCAAGCATACGCTGTGGCTTCAGGTGCGCATGGTGCCGGGCGACATCAAGGGCGACGCGGCAGGCCAGATCGCGGCGACCGACTGGACCAGCGCGCTGGAGCCGTTCGCGGATCGCGTTCTGGATATTGTCGAGCGGCACGCGCCCGGCCTGCGGGGCCAGATTCTGGACATGCGCTGCGTCTCGCCGCTGGATCTGGAGGCGGACAACCCCAACCTTGTCGGCGGCGATCAAGTCTGCGGCAGTCACCACCTGTCGCAAAACGCGCTGTTCCGCCCGGTGCGCGGCTATTCGGACGGCACCACCCCGCTGGAGGGGCTGTATCACACCGGCGCCGCCGTCTGGCCGGGTGCCAGCACCGGCGCGGGGCCGGGCACATTGCTGGGCCAGTTGCTGACCTGAGGGCGACACCGGCGCGCCCCGGCGGCACGGCTTGCCGGGGCGCGCGTGCGATCGGGCAAAATCCGCGCATTACATAAGACGGATTATGGGCCATTGACCGGGTGGCATCCAAACCTGTCTGCCCGAACGCGGCGAAGGTTCAGTCAGCCCTGCGCGCAGTAAAACGCCGTCAGGTGGGCGCTGTCGATCTTGGCCTTGATCGCGCGGACATCGAAATTGATCCGCATGGATTGCCCCAGCCGGTCGTCATAGGCGATGCTGCCGCGGTCATAGGCAAACATTCGCGCCGAGGCGCCGTCGCGGGTGCGATAGGATATCTGCCCGCGGCAGACAATCGGAACGCTGCCCGCGCGGGCGGGGTCATACGCGCCATGCGCCAGTTGCACCCGCGCGCTGGCCACGCATTTGCGGATGCCGCTATCGCCGAACAGCGGCGCGCGGCAATCGAAATCCAGCTTGCTGACGCGAAGCGGCGCCGGGCGGGCGTGATGGTGGCCATGCCCTTGCCCCGCTCCCCCGCCATGCGCGCTGCGGCGCAGAAACCGCGCGGCAAGCCAGCCTTCGACATCGCCGCCATCCTGCACAAAGATCCGCGCCCATCCGCCCCGCCGGTCCAGAATACTGACCACCGTGCCGCGCGGCAGCGTGCGGATCACCCGCGCGCGGGGGTCCGGCGCCGCGCGCAGGTTCAGCGCGCGCACGTCGACAGCCGCATAACTGCCGATCTGCTGCGCCAGCGCCGCACCGCCCCCCGCCAGCGCAAGGCCGGCCCATAGCACGGCCAGCCCGATCAGCGCGCCCGCGCGCCGCGCCATCACGGGCCTACCCATGTCAAATCATAGGTGCCGGTGGCAAGGCAGCGTTCGGACCCGCCAAGCAGCGCGGCGATATTTTCCGACATGATGATTTCATGATCCATGACCTCGTTGATCCGCGTCTCCGACAGGACTTCGGCCACCAGAACCACCTTTTGTTTCATGCCGCTGACCGATTTGTCGGCAACCACGGTGTCCCAGGTGTTCATCCCGCGCTGCGCCCAGTCCAGATTGTCGGCGTGTTTCATCAGGGGTTCGGGGTGGAACGGCTTGGCGAATGTCAGCGTCTCGCGCTTTTCGTCGCCGAACATCGTGGCCATGGCCTTTTCGATGCCGCTGACGATCTTGGGGGCGCAGCCTTCGGTTTCGTGGTTGACCAGGCTGATCGCCCAGGTGCCGTCCTTGGGCTGGATCGGCCCGTCATCCACGGCGACGGCAATGCTTGCGCTGCCCGCGCGCACGCCATCGCCGCCGATATGGACGGTCACCGTATAGGTGCCCTTGGCGGTGTAGACATGGCGCCCGATCTGATCGCCCTGCCCGCCCGCGCCGCCGAAATCCCATTCATAGGTCATGCTCGGCACCGATTCGTTCTGATATCCGGCCAGAAAGCCGAATTCCTGATCCACCTTGGCGCCATAAAGATGGGTCAGGCGAATATCGCCGCAGCCATCGCCCGGCGCCCCGAAATCAATGCCGAGGTTCTGCATCGCATCCCGGAATGCCGGGACCAGCGCATCGTAATCGGCCAGCGACAGCCTGCCGCCGCTTCCCGTCGGATACCGCCCCACGGTCGCGCCGCCGGTGGAGGATCTGCGCGCCATCACACGTTTTTCGGGGCCGACATCAAGATCGGACAGCCGCGCGTTGGCGTAGTATTGATGGCGCGTCAGGCCGTTATGGGTTTCCGTCTCGCGCACAATCTCGAAGGTCAGGATCTGCACCGGCTCGAACGTCTCGCGCGCCTGTTTGCGGCATTGCGCGGGATGGGTCAGGCGCCACGCCTCGTGCGGCATCATATGGCCGTCCGGCCCGATGAAGACATGCACCATTCGCAAATCGCCGGTATGGTCATTGCCGAAAACATAGTCTTTCGGCGACAGGCCCACCTCGGCGGGGATATCGGGCAGGATTTCCATGACGGCCTGCTGCGCCAGCGCCGGGTTGATGACCGATCCGCCGCCATCCTGCGCCTGCGCCCCGGCAGGCAGGAACGACAGCGCAAGCGCCATGGCAAGCGCCGTGGCACGTGTAGGGGCCGGTTTGCGGTGGTGCTGTTTCATTCAAGGCTCCTGTGATGCTGGCCGGTCGCGGCGCTGCGAGAGGGGACAAAAACGCCGCCGGTGGTCGCCGACGGCGGTGGCGGCATGTCCCCCGGGTGACGCGCCTTTTGCGGGGATGATCGCACAGGCGCCGCCCCCTGCGCCCCGTCCGTTTGGACGGGCCGCGCCAATTAAAGCGCAGAGCGTGCAAAGGCGCGGCAAAAATCCGCCGGGTCGGGGCGCAGCAACCGCGAAAAGCCAAATGACCGTGGACGCGATCAGATATTGCCCGACACCGCCCTATCGCCGGTCAAAGCCGCCAAGCCCCGCGTCGTTCAGATGCTCGACCGTCACGCTGTCGGCCTGCCCGTCCGCGCCGATGGTAAACACGACCTGCGAGACGGAGCCTTCGGGCTGATTTTCCGTCACCGGAAAGGCG
>NZ_QNQP01000026.1 GCF_003316635.1 Roseovarius dicentrarchi
GATGACCAACCGTACCCAAGGCCCCCGGAGCTGTCCGGGAATTACCGAAATCCCTGTCCGGGATTTACCGAAACGCGTGTCCGGGAATTACTGAAATCCGTGTCCGGGAATTAGCGAAACCCGCAGATGGGACACGTCTGGAAATCCCGGCACTCCTTGCGGCGATCACCGACAATGCGGGTACGGTCACCGGATGTTCGCGCATCTTTCTCGACGCCGAAACAGGCGGTCTGGCCGACATCGAGGCCCCCAAACGTGTGCTCGGACGCCTGCAGGGCAACGCGATCCGGTTTGGCAAATGGGCCGATTGCACCGATCTTCTCGCCGGCGAAGGGTTAGAGAACACCCTGTCCGTCGGCACGGCGCTGCCAAGGGCGGCTTTGGCCTCCTGCCTGACAGCAAACCATCTCGCCGCGTTCAACTATCCATCGTCGATCCAGCGCCTCTGGATCGCGCGCGACAATGACAAGACCGGCGCGCGCGCCGCATTCTGCCTTGCAGATCGCGCCGATGCGGACGGGATCGAACCGGTTGTCCTGACTCCGGAGCGGGACGACTTCAACCTGGACCTGACGACGGGCGGCGTCACGGAAATGCGTCGACGGCTGGTAGCCCTCATCGGCACGAAAGTCTCCGAGCATGATCTCTGGCCCTCGTAAGGCGGGATGCCGGAAGGAAGGGAGGGACAGGGCGCGGCCCTTTGAGTCGCGGCGTTGACGCCCTGTTCCGTTTGGATGTCCGGGTCGATGGACCGACAGGTCGGGCGCAAAGGCGCCCTCATCCCACCCGCAACGGCCATGCCCCGGAAATTTCCCCTGGGCGCGGGGCGCCCATTCCTCGCGGGACAAATTTCCGCGCCCTGCCCGTCCTGCGCTGCGCTACGGCCCTCCGGGTGCGGCCGGGCTGCTGACGGTCCTGTTATCGCCCCATCCAAATCGGATCAGGACGAAACCCAAAGCCAACAAAAGGACCCAAGCCCATGACCCTCGCTTCTTCCACCGTCACCCCCGCCTCAAGCGCCACAGCCAGCGTCCTCGACACCCTCGCCCTTTACGGCGCGACACCCCCCGCAGACGAACATGATCACCGCCCCCTGCCCGAAGAGGACCAGACCGAGGCCGCCATAACCGCCATGGTCGAGGCAAGCCACATGCTTCTCGCCGACACACAGCTCGAAGAGGATCTGCAAGAGATGCTCTGGTCGCTCACCAACATCTTTCATCGCCGCCTGACGCGCCTTGAGCGCCAGCTCGATGAGAATGAATGCGAACAGCGCGACCTGGTCAGATGCCAGGACGGCTCAGAGGTCAAAAGCCTGGAATTGGAGCGCAAGATCGACCGTGGACAAAAACTTGTCGAGCACCGGGACGCCTACGAGGCGATGCGGGATGCCTCAGCCGCCCATTTCCACACGGAGACCAGTTCGATCTGGATGCCAAGATCAGGATCGCGGGTATCGCACAAGAACCTCACAGCCTCGGTGGTCGACAGCCGTAACTTCCTCTCCGCGGAACGCCGCAAGAAGAACGAAATCCACTGCCCTGAGGGCACCCGCATCGCCTTCACCGGCGGCGACTATCAGGATTATGATGCGATCTGGACCATCCTCGACGGCTCAAAGGAGAAATATCCGGACATGATCCTGCTGCATGGCGGCACACCGAACGGAGCAGAACGTATCGCAAGCCTCTGGGCAGAGAACCGTGGCGTCACCCAGGTGATCTTCCGGCCCGACTGGAAATCCCACAACAAAGCGGCTCCCTTCAAGCGCAACGATCAACTCCTGAAGACCATGCCGAAAGGCATCATCGCCTGCCCCGGCTCCGGCATTCACGAGAACCTCGTCGACAAAGCCCGCAAGCTGGGCATTCCGGTCAAAAGGATCGGGGGCTAAGGCTCCCTTTCTACTGGCGCGTGTTCAGCGAGGATGCGCGCCAGACAATCGATTTCGTTCATGACATCGACAATGTCGCGATCAGCTGACGTCTGAAGATATTGTTGCAGCGCAAAGCTGGTGTCGGGTTTTGCGGCAAGAGTGGCAAGTTTTCGCGCAATATCCTCAAATGGGTCTGGCTCCATGATGCTCACCTATGAAGTTGCCGTTCGTCGTGCTCTTATATCATTATATATAACGATACCTAAGTAACAGGGTTTGGATCAACTCACCGATAAACGGGACGAACGATGGGGACGTGGATGCGACTGGCCCAGAACATATTTTTGAACTTCGTGCTTCTGAGCGCCGCCGCCTGCACGGTTGCCAGAGAGCCTGAAAGTACCAGCCTGTCCGCCCTCATAGAGGCGGAAACGTCAATGGTGGACCGCGAGATTGGCGACGCTGGTCTCTATACCGGCGTTCTGGAACCCTACGCGACAGGCACCGCGACCCTCAAGAACCCGGATCACGTGACGGACGAACGCCTGATGACCGTCGTGCAGTCCGCCTTCACCGGCCCGATCGAAGACTTCGTTTCCAGGATGGCGCTCGAGACCGGATATCGGGTCATCGCCCAAGGCGAGAAACCCGGCGCGCCGATTCTGATCACCTTGGTCCAACGCAACCTGCCCGTCATGGGCGCGCTGCGCGAGGCGTTCTTTCAAGGCAAGGCGCGCGCCGGGCTGGTTGTCGATCAGCGCTCAAAAACCATGACGATCATCTACAGCAGGCCGGAACGAAGTCCGGTGCCACATATCGAGGACACGGAAGTATGATGCGCCTCTCTCGCAAACCGCTGGTGCCGCTTCTGGCTGTCCTTGTCCTAGCCGGGTGCGAAAATCTCAAGCCGCTGGCTTCCGAACTTCAGGAGCCGGATCCGATCTTCATCGGTGGACCTGATCAATATCGCTCGAACCGGCCCCCGGCCGATTTCGCTGAATTCAGCGCGCGCACCCGGCGCGGCAATTACGAGACTTCGGTGGAGGACGAGCGCTACGATCTGTTGCGCGAAGCTGCCGTCTCCTATTCGGCGCAGGCCGGCTACCAGCATCGCGTCTGGGAAGTCATGCGGCAGTTGGAACGCGACAGCCCAAAGCTGTCCCGAACGTTTGATTTCAACAGAGTCTCCTACAGCGCGCCGAGAGAGACAGGATATATCCTCCCCCCCGTTGTCAGCCGCGCCACCGCCGCCATCAATGTGGATGAGAGCGGGCAATCCGCAGTGGCCGCCGACGAATTCTACCGTCTCGAGATACCCGGTCGGATTGTCACGATTGTGCCGACCTGGCGCGACTACCTTGTTATCTCACTCGAAGAGGCGAGCGATCCCGACGATGATTTCCTGCCGCAAGATAAAGAGGAAAAGCAGGTGTTTGACCGCTTCGCCGCCGAAGGCTGGCAGGCCGGTGTCGAACAGGCTGACGAGGCGCTCGCACTCAACTTCGCAAGGCTGAAACGTGACTATTTGGGCATGGTTGAATATCGCCGAATGGTTCAGGCCGGGCTGGTCATGGAACTGGTGATCCAATCCAGCGAACGACGCTCCGCCGGCGACGGGGACGAACTCTTCATCGGTGAGCGCCGGGTCAAGATTGTCAGTTCCGCCCGTTTTGTGCGCGATCCCAGCCAGTGGAAACCATTGCAGAGGCGCTATGCGGTGACGAAATGATCGATCTGGACCGAATAGCTCTCGAGCCTGATGATCCGAAGGCAGCTGAGGTCACGATCCTGAAGGATGAGCCAAATCGGTTCGACAGTGATCTGTCTGCGTTTGACCACTTTCTTGTCGGAGCCGCGATGAAGGGAGCCTCGGATATCAATATCAGCGCGGACCTGAGGATGCGGGTTCAGCTGCACGGTGATCAGAAACTCGCCACCAGGCGTCGCCTGCTGATCACCGAGGTTCAGGCGATGCTGGCGCATCTGTGGTCAGCAAATGACGCGATGTCCCTGGTGAGCGCGGGGCGGCCATTGGATTTTTCCTATGAGAAGAAAATCGATCGCAAACGGAGTCAGAGGTTCCGCGTGAATGCGACAGGTGAGCAAAGGTTCGGCACCAACGGGGTACAGATCACGCTGCGCGCCCTGCCCGACACAACACCGACCCTGGATGACGTTGGGCTCGAAGAAGAGCTGCGCGACCGGTTGGAGCCAGCGAGCGGGATCATCGTCGTGGCCGGCGCGACGGGTCACGGCAAGTCGACGACCATGGCGGCCATGACACGGTGTCATCTGGAGAACCGGCAACGTTCTCGCAAGATCATCGATCTACAAGCGCCCATTGAATACACGTTCCGCGACATCAACACCGACGCCGCCGATGTCGCATCCTTCATCAGCCAGTCCGAGATCGGTGTTGGCCGCAACATCCCCACCTTTGCGGAAGGAGTTCGCGCCGCGATGCGGCGTGCGCCTGCTGTCATCAATGTCGGTGAGAGCCGGGACCGTGAAAGCATGGAGGCCTGTATCGAAGCCTGTCTCACCGGTCATCTGGTGAACACGACGACACATGCGGGATCGATCACCGAGGCGCTCCGGCGCATGGCTTTTTTGTTCCCGTCGGAGGAGCAGGAGGCACGCTCCTTCGATCTGATGACCTCGCTCAATCTCATCATCTGGCAAAGGCTGGTTAAAACTGCAGACGGCAAAGGACGCGTCGCGCTGCGCGAGTATCTGGTCTTTGATCAGAGCGTGCGGGATCGATTCCTGAGCGTTCCTCCCCTGGAATGGGTAAACGTCGTTAAGGGGGTATTTTCGGACAGCCTCTCCAATCCGAACCTGGTTGCCAGGACGATGACGCAGTCCGCCGAGCAGTTGGTGCAGCGCAAAATCGTCAAGGCGGCGGATGTCTCTGGAATTATTCAGGCCGGGCTCGGGTTTCTGGGCCAGCTCAAGCTCTAGTCATTGTTCCAGTATCACGCATATCATTAAATATTACGTTACATATCATTTCAAAAGGCTGGCAAGAAAGCACCATCCGTGACATACTTTGATATGTTCAAATGGTTCAAGAAGACGCGACAGTCGCATAGCGAGATCGGCTACTGGGTCCAGCTCGGTGGCCAGTGGTTGGCTGTCGGCCTGATGATCTATTTCTGGCGCGCCATGCTTCACATGCTGGATTCAGTGGAGGTGTTTGCCGGTGCCTGGCAGGAAAGCCGTTCAGAGCATTTTGGGTTTGTTGACGGCTTGGTCGCGATCCCCGCGCATCTGATCTCGGAACCGATCTATTTCCTGCAACTGGCGTCGATCCTCTTCGTTTTGCACCTGACGGTAAACCGCGCGGGATATCGTGGTCCTTGGCATATGCCTCATAAGTTCAACAGTGGCGGCTTGGGTGCGCTGGTGGTGATGTCCGTGTTTCGCCGATAGCTACTTGTCCTTGGCAGCTTTGTTCCCCAATTGTCGTGGACGTGCGCGGTTGTTCGCCAACCCGATATTGCCGGCTTGGCTAAGTGTGCCACCAGCCGCAGCCCCGGTTTGATAAGCTCCCCCCGCCCCAATCGCACGCGCCGTCATCGCGGTTCCTGCCCCGAGATCGTCGCCGATCCCATCAATCCATTTGAAGACCCGCGCCGGAAATACGTTGATCAGGCTGAACGACCAATCGATGATGACGACGTAGAGCAAGCCGACAAACACGGTCAGCACCGCCATCGTCAGGAACTGAGATAAGACCCCAAACGCGCCTGGGTCTGCCGCCATCTGTGAACTCAGTGCTGCAAACAGCATCCCGTTGAGTGAGAAGGCTGCGATCCGGAACAGGACCATGCCGAGCAGGAACCCGAACACCATCAGCAGCGGTGTCAGAAACAGCATCAACAGGAGCGACCATCCCTTGCGAGAGATGTTGGACGAAATTCCGTGACCGTCCATCGAGAGCATAGCGACAGCCCAAAGGGGCGCTGCAAAGACGGCCTCAATCACCAGGAGCATGAAGGCGAGGATCGCGATGAGCCAGATGACAGCCGGAAGATAGGGCAGAACGAAACCGACAAAAATTGCGGCAAAGATGCCGATCTGGAACAACCCGCTGGTCAAAGAGGCAAGCGTCGCCGGGATCGAGCCGAACAGGGGAACCGCCGACGCCGTTGCAAGCACCCCGATGGCGACGACCGCATAGGTCAGAAACGTTGAGGCATATGCCATCAGACCGATCATCGGATCGACGGTGATCGTGTCCGGCGCCAGCAGCTGGATACCTTTCAGAAGATTTGTCGGCGGCGGCAGAAAGTTTTCAGGTGAGGACGCATCGTCTCCCGCATAGGCGCGTTCTGTGATGAACTCGCGCAGCCCGGCGTTGGCGGCTGCCTCGTTCCAGGCCGACACGCTCGCATTATAGCTCGCGCCTATGCCGGCCAATATCTTTTGCGCATCGCGGTCCGCATTGCTCTGGAACCAGTAGGTCCTGCCGAGCTCGGTCGCCAGCGTGTTCTGGACTCCGCCGCTGAGCGTCGTCGAGATCAGCGTGCCCGGCGTTGCCGTCGGAAACATGCCCGCAACCGCGTTGGCGTCGCCGGATATCTTGCTGATCAGCATGTAATAGGACCCGGCCATCATCCAGCCGCCCGTCTTCAGATCCCCGGCAATTGCAGTCGGAGCGGACAGCGCACCGCTCCCGTCCGACCCGATGGACTGGATCTGCTGGCTGATCGGCGTCCCACTCTCGGTCTGAACCAGGGCGGACAGCGCGCTCGGGTTCACGATCGGATTGACGATTGCGGAATGCTGCTGGCGCAGCATGCGCATCATGGTTGCGAGGTTTGGGAAATCGCCCGGCGCGATTATGTCGCGGGCCGAAATCTTCGCGACGACCGTCTCGGCCGAGCCGCGCATTTCGGTACGCAACGCGTCGATCAAATTGCGCATGCCGGTATTGATGGTGTCCATATTCGTCGCCGGGCTGATGCGTTTCAGGGCAGCTGTTGCCGGCGGCAGCGTCACCGATCCGCAGGCGCTGGTGATCGTCGGTGTCGAGTAGGTCAGGATCTGCGGCGTGTATCCGTCGATCAGATCGGTGGCGGAGGCCGGGGCAAGGTCGGACCAGATACCGCCGCTCACCAGTTGAAGATCGCCGCCCTTGGAAACCTCATAGTTATAGGCCGCGCGGCAGAATTCCATGCGCCAGAGTTGCTGCAGGAAGCGCGCGTCCGAGCCTACGTAATCGGTGCCAACGATAGGCACTTCGTCGGAGACGATGAGATCGGCCGTCTGGTTCCAGAAGAAGGTGCCCGCGGCGGTGCCGGCGCGCACCACGTAGGAGATGCCGTGCTGGATACCATTATAACCATTGTCGAGGGGGATCAGCAGGGCGAAGGCGGTCAGGATTCGGATCGGCACCCAGATCGTCGATTTCTGGCCAAGCACGATGCCTTCATGGGCGGAATCCAGCGTCCCCTGAAAGATATTGTAAAGCAGGAAGAGCCCGCCGACCGCCAGGAACAGGATGTTGAACGACAACATCAGGAGCGAGATGACGGTGCGGTTGTTCGCGGTCGGCCCGGGGAACAGGTCTCCGAAGATCAGGTTGAAGAAGGTGTTGGAGCGATCGTCGCCCTGCCCGCTGAAGATGTCCGGCACGCTGATGGCCTGCGCCCACCCGCCATCGCTGGAGGCCAGAAGCAGGCCCAGAGCCAGAGTGACGGTCAGAATCGCTTTCATTTGTCCCGCTTTCGGCGCGGGAGGATGATCTGCATGTTGCGTGGCAGGCGCGAGGTCATGTAATCGTAGAACCCGCCGAAGCGGCCCTGCTCGATGATCCAGGCGAAGAAATCGGCGCGGACCGCCCGAAACATTGAGAACAGAAAGAGCGCAACAAGCCCGATGACAAACACCCGGCTGATATCAAAGAAGATGAGGCCAACAGGGATTGCCAGCACGGCGACCAGCCCGGCATATTGGAAACAGCTTTGCTGCGTCCGCCAGCCTTCATACTGTCGCTGTAATTGCGCCGCGCTCATGGAGCGGGCCATTTCCTGAAACCGCTCGATCCCGCCGTCATCGTAACGGCCTGTCAGCCCTTTGGAATCCAGCGCTCTGGGCCGGACCCGATCGGCAAGTTCGCCAATGAAATCCGCGCCAAACCTACTGGCCTCGAAAGCTCTGTGAATGCCACCACGGCGCGCGAAGAACCCGGCCGCGCGTCTTGCACGGCTCTTTTTTGGCTCATTGTCATCCTGGGTGCGCGCCATGTTCGATCAACCAGTCTGTCAGTTGCCGAGCGGGGCGCCGCCGCCCGCCCCCTCGGTCCCATCTATGGTCGAGGCCAGGGCGGCTGCTTCCACCGCGGCCACGCGGCGTTCCAGACCGAAGCGCATCCAGTTGACGTGAAGATCGAGCGCCTGGGTGAGCAGCAGTTCCCGCATCACCGCGTCGGGTGACATTTTCGCGATGGATTGATGCCAGTCGGGGTTGGCAAACCGGGAATGCACGAAGATATCGACCGCCTGAAGCGAGGAGACCTTGTCACCCACAGCATTCGGATAGGCGGGACCGGCCGCATCTCGCGCCCAATTCGCAAGCTCCGTGCCGCCGGTCGGGGTGGCAATGTCGCCCAGATAGGTGAAGACGGCATGTGAGGCGGAGCGACGTGTCGCATCGATCTGGCGCGCGGCGATGCGCGCAAGGCCAGCCGGTGTTTTCGCTTCCTCGGTGGTGACAGGTTTCGGCGGCAACGGATCGACCATGTTGTTGACCATCCGCGCGAAGGCCTGTGCGACCTGCTGGTCGGAGGTGTCGAGCGTGATGGCCTCGGTCAGGAGCCGGACGTCAGATGTCGGATCGGCAAACCCGCCGACGTTTTTGAGATTGTCACGATCAAGTTTGATCTCTTGGGCGAGCGCAAGACCGCCGGAGCGGACTGGCGCACCCGCGGCCCCGTTTCCGTAGGACCGGTTACGCGACAGGTTGGCGATGTCGATGCCGCCGACCCCCTGGCTGGTCTGTCCGCCGCCAAAATTCAGCACGCCGGAGAGATCGATGCAGGCGGAAGTGGCCGGATCGTAGCGCCCGCCTTCGGCGGCTGCCCGGATTTTCTGGCGCTCTAGCAGGACGGCGTTCTGATCGCGTCCTTCGGCGATGCGCTTTGCCGCCTCGGTTTCGCGTTTGGAGTAGGCCGAAAGCTGCGCTACACCCTTCAGGATGTTGTCGACGATGTAGTTGCCGACCTCCGTGGTGTGATTGTTGACGTTGATCCGCGCGCTGCGGACGATGTTTTGCACGCCGCCGCAGGAACAACCGCCAAAGGCGTATCCCGGCGTTGAAAGCGTGAACAGCCACGCCGCGGCGACAACCGACAGTGCGCTCCCCATCACACGTCGACGAAATGTCGTCGGTTGATCAGTTGTCATTTCCCACTCCCTCGCTCCGAGCATTCCCTTTTTTGCCCCGGATGATGTCGTTGACCGCATCAAGGTTGGTGCGCGTCTCCGTGCTCCCCTGGCTCTGGATTCCAGCCGGTTCCTGAGGTTCCGGTTTGCCTTGGGTCACGCTCTTGGGGATCTGAAATGACGTGAATTGGATCAACAAGACGAATGCGATCACCGCCAGAACGACCGCGAGCGCGATCCATTTTCCAAGCGTTATTTTCGACAGGATGTTATTCGGCATTTCCGCCTCCATAGATAAGGTCATAGACCGCATCCAAATTGGTCGGACTGGCCGTCGTGCCGTTGAGCGTCACCCCCTGCCCCACCTGACCGCCGCCGGTGTTCAGATCCACGCCGCCAATCGAAGTTGTCGAATTGCCTGTCAGACCGCCAATCGGCAGGAAGTTGAAACTCGGCAGCTGGAGTAGATTGGTGATCTGGGCGGTGAGCGCGTTCATCTTACCTTCTGCGAAGGAACAGATCTGGCCCTGCGCCTGACTGACCGCCGCCTGGAAGATGCCTTGCAGGTTTGGCACCTGGATCGCGATGTCGAGGTTGACGTCGAGCAGGTTGTCGAGACATCCAAGCGCCGCGATGGAGTGCGGTTTTTTCAGCGCCTCTTCGCCGCGCAGGACTTCGGCCTCGATGCCTGATCGGATCGCATCGGTGAGGTTCAGCTTCACCGTGTCGGTGCAGCCCTGACCGCTGGACGGGAAGAGCTGCAGGATCTGATCATCGGCTTGAGCGTGGGTTTTTGGCGCATGCACGAGGGCCATGCCCGCGAACAGCGCTGCGCCGAGAAGGTATCGCATGTCATGTCTGCATGGTCTGGTCATTGAGTGCCTCCAAGACTGGTCCGTTCCCCTTGGAAAGGGGGTGTTTCGCGAATGAGGATGGGACGTTTTGCGCCGAAGCCTGGAAAGCCTGTGGTCTGCGCAAAGCTGCCGCCCGTACCAGTCCCGCCCGCGTACATTGTGTCGGACGCGGCCCCGATGCGGTTCATCAGGTGCGATTGCAGCTCGGCGTAGGAGCTGAAGCCGTTGGCATCGAGATAGCTCTGCGGGAACACGGTCGGATCAAAGCCGCTCGCGACCCAGTCGTTGAGCGCGCCGGCCCCCAGGAAATGCGCCGCTGTCAGCAGCCCGCTTTCCGTGAAGGTCACGTCGTTGATGGTCTGACCAACCAACCCCAGTGTTTGCGTTGATAGCGCCGAAAGATTGAGTGTCGTCAGGGTGTCGAAGGCCTGGTCCTGCAAGGCGTGCCCGGCGGGTGAAGTCAGGAAACCGCTCAAGGATGTGACGCCCTGTCCTGTCGCCAGCGACGTCCATTCGTAGTTGCTCCAGCTGCCGTACGACCCGCCAATATGGTTTACATAGCCAAGGCTCGCCAGCGTCCCGGCGGTGATCTGGTAGGCACCTGCCGCGGTGCCGCCTTGCGTGTTCAAGGCTCCGTAGTTGCCGCCAGATTCCTGCGTGCGGATCAGATCGGCATAGTCGCTCGCCAGGGCGGTTCCAGCCCAGAGGGCGAGCGCAATGCCAAGATACCGGATATGGTGGAAACGGCTCATTTAACGGTCCCTGCGATGGCAACTGGCTGGGTCGGGATCGTCTCCATCACTGCGCCGGTCGAGGGCGAGATCACCGTCACACCGCCACGGCTGAGCGTCTCGAGGCCGCGAAAGCCGTTCTCGTCCCGTAAGGTTCTGGAGAGGCCGACCACACCCTCAAGCGCCTGGATCATCCGGTAGGATTGACCAAGATTGTTGATCAGAAAGACGGGACAGGATGATTGACCGCAATAATAGGGCGAGCGGACGACGATGATCTTTTCCCCGCCGGTTAGTACATCCACCTCATAGACGCTGACCTCCGGGGGCCCAAAAGACGTCGCCGTCGTCTCGTCGATGTTTGCCCCCAACTCTTTGCCAACGAGGGCCAGCTCCGCCTCATTGGCCTCGCGTTCCACCATGCCCGTTTGATCGGGTTGAGGCGTGTAGGCCTGACCGCTCCACGTCCAGACCCGCCCGTCCTCAACGATCGAACGCATACCGGTCGGTGTGACCACTGACAGCCCAAGCGCGTCGACGGCGGGCCTGCGATAGATTTCGAGCCATTTCTCGTTGTGGAACAGCACGACGTTAAAGCACTCGGTCTCGCAGTTGCGGCTCTTGCCGATCTTCAGGAACAGTTGCTCGGGATCGTCGTTCGGCGTTTCCAGCCAGACCCGGATCGCCTTCACGTAAGGAAAATCGCGACCATACATTTGCCGCGCGATGTTCAGCGCCTGTTGATCGTTGCGCGCGAAGGAGAGCTGCTGGACCGCGATATCCCCGCCAGGCTGGTTGTTCTCGCGACTGTCCTCGGCAAGCGCGGACAGCACACCCAACGTGACCAGCAGTGCAGCCAGATAGACGAGGAGCGGTGACCGCCTGTGTCTTGCGCGCAATGTCATTGAAATGCCCCTTTCGCGAGATCGTCGGCCATGCGGGAGATGACGTTCGAGCGTGCGGACTCGTCGAGCATCTTGCCGGAAGACATCAGCCCCTCGAGTTCCGCCTCGATCTCCGCCTTTGCCGACCCGGCCGGAAAGCGACGGGCGAGGATGTGGCGCGCCTCGGGACTGCCGAGCCGCTCGTAGAGGATCGCGCGCAACGCCGTGTCTTCGGCAGTTGTCGACAGCGCCCAAAGTTCGATGGGCCCGAGTTGGTTATAGAAGTGCTGCACATAGGTCTGGGATTTCAGCTTGAAGATGGCGACGATCGGCGCGCCCTCGCCCGGCTCCGGCCCGCTCAATCGGCTGATCACCGGTTTCAGACTGGCGGGCAGATCATAGGTGTCCATCACCGTGCGCACGCTCTCGGCGGTCGGCACGTTGCAGAGGAATATGTTGGTGGCGAGTTCGCGGATCGAATGGTCGAAATCCCCGATCAGCTGACTGGCGAGTGAGATCTGCACGCCAGCCTTGCGGCCGACCCGTACGTCTGCGACGACCTGATCGCGGATGCCGAGTCCGCCGGTCAGGTGGTATTCGTCGATACAGATGCGTTTGGGCATCTGGCGGTTGTTCTGGAAGCGCAGCAGATGATGTGCCCGCACGGCGTCAGGCAGATCGGAACCCTTGATCTCGTCCTCGTCGAGCCAGAAGTCAGACGTCAGCGTCTGGCGCGCCATCATGTACATGACCGCCGTCTGCTTGCGCCCGCGCTTGCCGGTCGCTTCGGTCACACCGGCCAGATCGAAGGCAACGATGCGTGCGCCCGAGATATCGAACCGGGTCGGGTTCGACAGGATCACATACTGCTTGATCGCGGCGGTGATCTGACGCTGGAACGCGCCGACCATCGGTTCCTGGGTCGATTGCACCCGCATTTTGATAAAGGGCTCGCGCACGGTCTCTGCGTTGGAGATCGGGATTAGATCGCCGAGGATCGGCACGGCCAGGCGTTGCGCGAGGGCTGCGGCATGATGCTCGTTCTTCGCAAACAGGACGTCGACGATCTCCCACCAGGTGGTCTCTTCATCGACTTCGAAATGATGCTTCTTCAGCGCTTCATCGACATGGCGATCCATGGTTGGCGAATAGCGCTTCGGGCTGACCTCATCGGAATAATAGCGATAGGCCTCATCGACGCAGGCCTCGGCCAGCTGCGAGACACCGTCATAGGGCACGTCGGCATCTTCAGGTGTGCAGATCAGCCCGATCAGGTTCACCAGAAACGCGCGTTCATGGGCAAACGGTTTTCGACAACAAAGCTGGGTGTCGAACGGATTGACGGCATCGCGGTCCACCATTTTCAGCCGGTGGAACATCGCCTCGTGTCGCCGGTTCGGCGGAAGGGCGTCGCGGATCAGGCTGATCAGGCCCGACGAGGACGGGCCGATATCGATGATGGCGATGCGCGGCAGGATCGCCTGGTTGTCCCCGCCCCTTCCGGATTGCGGCGACAGCGCCACGCCGAGATTGATCGCGTTCATTAGAACCGATTTACCGGAGCCGGGCGTGCCGACCATGATATCGACGCTGGCATTCTGTTTCGACGAGCCGGGTTGATACGGGAACGGCTTGCCGTCCGCGGTGCGAAAGATGATCGACCCGCGCTGCCACGGGCAGGCGGGCCGCACGATCGGGGCCATGGCGAGGACGTCCAACAGGTCGGCAGCGCAGCTTTCGGCGGTCGAGGCGGTCGAAAGGCCAAGCGCAGACGACATCACGCAGTCCAGCGGGTCACCGACAACCGCGTTGGTGTGGCAATTGCCCCAGGATTTTACCATCTCCTGCAGCGATGAGACGTGGGCGCGCAGCTGGCCAACTTCGTCGGCTGGTGCCCAGGCCGCGAAGGAGGCGCGCCAGCGGATGACGGTGTTGCCGTCACCATCGGTCTGGCGCAAACGCTCGAAGCTCTCCTTGATGCGCCCGTTATGTGTGGGGGCGGTCCAGGCCAGCAGCCGCGCCAGCTGCTCGCGAAACATTTGCCCTGCGAACCCTCCGCTCTCCATCAGGATAGAACAGCGCCATGAGATTCTGGTGCCGTTGGCGATCACGCGCCTGATCAGCTCATTGAACTGCACAACGATT
The DNA here is from genome assembly GCF_003316635.1 of Roseovarius dicentrarchi. Classification (GTDB taxonomy): domain Bacteria; phylum Pseudomonadota; class Alphaproteobacteria; order Rhodobacterales; family Rhodobacteraceae; genus Roseovarius; species Roseovarius dicentrarchi. The sequence continues at coordinate 13,879 of NZ_QNQP01000026.1, forward strand.
TCGGGGGGCAGCACGATGTCGAAACCGGAAAACACCGTGTTGCCAATGCGCACGATCTTGCTGTCGATCACCTCGGCATGGTCGGTGAAGATCTGTTCCGACAGCTTTGGCCACACGAGATTGGAGATATCTTTGCGTGTGATGTTGCGCCCGAGGCTCGGCAGTCGTGCTTTGAGATAGTCACCCGGCAATGTCGCGCGCCACGGGTGGTTGAGACCCAACGTGTCGGGCGCCACGATCTTGCGGATCGCGTTCAGTGCCTCATAATTGTTTAGTAGTTCGAGCGCGATACCCGCCGAATTGAACTCGCGCCCCAAAGCCGTGACAAAGCTGTCATGGCGGATTGCCAGGCCTTCAAGCGCGGTATCCGGGATCTGACCAAGCGAGATCGGTGGCGCGGCATTCAGCACTTTCGTGCGCCGTTTCAGGCTGGCATTGCGATCTTCCGCCGTCAGCAAGGAGGGGCGTGTCCACAGCGCCAGATAACAGCGCTCGCCATAGAGCTTGGATGGGAGCAGTTTGCGGCGCTCGTCCAGAAGATCATGTAAGTCGAGCGCATTGTCACGCGCAACGCGGGCGCTGTCATCGATGATGGTCTCGACCTCGCGTCTACCAAGTTCCGGCGAATGCCCGAACCAGAACTGCAGGGCCAGTCCTGGTTTGGAAAAGAACGGCGACAGGCCCACCCGCAACCGGTCGCAGGCTTCGGTGACATCCTCCTCTCCCGGCAAGGACCGGAACCCGTCGAGCCGGAAGAGCGACATCATCGAGCCGTCGTCGGCCACCAGTGCTGTCTCGCCATGCGCGGTTTCCAGACGGCAATACCCGTCCAGAGAGGCCTTCAGCGCTCCCCGGCCCAGATGGGCTGCGACCTGATGCCAGAATGCGACCATCAGTACATGCCCCTTAGTTGAGCGAGCGGAGCTGACCGTCCACGGAGGATTGGTTCGCACCGGTGCCGAAGATCGAGGCGACGCCGACATTGAGGAAGGTCGGGATCGCCACCATGCAGGCGGCCGCGACGCTGAGCATCAGGATGCGGCCCGTCTCGACGGACGAGTCATTGGTGCTGCGCGACCGCTTGATCATCGCCATGACCGCCATGATCGCGAACACGACGCCGAGAACGAAGGAGATGGTGCCGAGAATGTCAGCCGCAGGCCCGAGCTGGCTGGAGCGCATTTCGGTGAAGATGTCGCCAAACGTCTGGGCGAAGGTTTGGCTGGCCCAGAATGTGCCAAAGCCGAGGGAGAGCGCAGAACGGACAATGGCGGGTCGCCTAGAGACGCGGTTATGAGAGCGGGATTGTTTCTTGCGCATGGAGGAGTTCCTTGTTTCAGCCGAAGAAGAGATTTTCGAAAAGGCCGACGGTCCGGGGCAGATCGACCGCCATGATCCCTGCAATCATGTGAATGAAGCCCTTGCCCATCAGGCCATGGGTCGGCATGTCCGCCGATTTGACGCAGAGAAAGAGACCGCGCACGACCGCCAGCAGCCCGATGAATTGCGCGATCCGCACGAGTGCGATCAGGATGGCTTCGCCGGGCGTGCCCGAAACGGGTGAGAGCATCTCCGGCGCATAGGCCATGATCTCGCTGGCAGCACTGGCCGTCGTGTTGCTTGCCCCGTAGAACGACGCAATCCAGGCGGACAGCGTCAGATCGAGGGAGATGATCAGCAGACCGAACACGATGTAGGTCAGCGCCTGATAGTAGCCGTGCCGCCTGTGATGGGCATGCGCGCGCTCCTCGGCCGTCACCAGCATCATTCGGCTGCCGATCACGACGAGGATGATGCCCAGAACGAAACAGAGTGCTGCCACGAAGGCCTGCGCCGGTGGCAGGATGTCGGTCACCCGCGTGAAGAAGGCGGTCAGCTCGTCCATATGCTGTCATCCTCATCACTCACCATCTCCACCCTCTATTTTCGGCTGGGCTTCGGCGTTACCGTCTGGGATCAGCACAACGCGTTTCGGGGTGTCCGTCACGGGAGCCGCGACAGGCGTCACCTGTACCGGGCGAGAACCGGCTCTCTCGGAAGCTGCGCCTTCGTCGATTGCGGGCAGCGACGCGCCGATGAGGCCGATGGTCGAATAAAGCTGCCGTATGGCATTGGAATGCGCGCCGTTGACCTTGCGCTGGTCCTGCAGCCGAGCAACGAACCTTGGCAAAACACCCCCCTGCCCCGTCAACAGCGCCATTTCCGAGCGCAGTGCCAGGCTCTGTTCGGTCAGCAGAGCCACCTCGGATCGCAATTGAACGAGTTCGCGAGTCTGATGATCGTCGGCAGTCCCGACCACGGCGTGTCCCGCCTCTGCCTTCAGGTCCAGTGCGTTGAATGCAAAGACGCCGCCAATCGCGACGAGACCGAGGACGGCGAGGGTCAGCAGGACCTTGCACAGCCCGTTGATAAAGGCGGTGCCGGTGCGGTCGCGCGCGTGCAGATAAACCGTACCGGCGGCCCGCCCGGAGCGGGCAAAGCCGAAGTCCTCGCCATAGGCGTCGGCGCGGATCGCCGCTGGGACATCCAGTGCGGTGTTCGGTCGAGCCATCATCTTTCCCCCTTTCCGTGCTGCGATCCGGGCTTGACCCCGTCCTTCGGTCCAAGGCCGCGACCCGCCCTGTTTTGGCGCCTACCAACTCGGCTATGGTCATCGATATTATATCGTTATATATAACGATAAAGAAGATGCAGTAAAGACTTTTGCGAAACGCACCTCAGGGACAAGGAATTCTCATCATGTACAGAGGGAAAAAACACAGGGGCGGGACGCTCCGTTCGTCAGCCCGCGGCACTCTGCCCGCGCTCGCCTGTCTCATGGTCTTGGGCTCCGGATCGCCAGGCATCGCCGAGGATACGGGGCGGAATGACACGGTCTCCGGAACTGTGGGCAGCTCTCCCGTCATCGACGCGATGCTCGCCGAAACCGACCCGGACGTGCGGCCCCTGATGAAGATCGGCGAGATGCAGGCCTGGGTGATCACGTATGCAGACGGGACGCCCGTGACAGCCCTGACGACGGCGGACGGGTTGACCATCGTCGGCCAGATCATCGGGCCGCAGGGTGAGGATATTTCGGCGGCACTGCTGGCGACCATGCCCGACCCGAGCGTGACAGTGCCGAGTACCAGAGCTTTGGTGCTGCAAGCGCCGGGTGCGACACCGGCGCCGACACCGCAGGCTGCGATGACGCCGATACCGGATTCGCAAGGCACGCCGAGCGGTGGCACCTCATCTGCGTTGCGCAAATTGCAGAGAGGTCTGCGGGCGGGCGCTGCGAGCGAGATCGCGCCGACGCGGGATGTCGAACCCCCGGACACGCCCTCCGCCGGACCCGCCACGGCGGCGCTCACCGCCATCGATCAACCCTCGGCAGATGTGCAGGCCGGGCTCAACGCCGTCTTTCGCCAGGCCGGTGACGAGCGCGTCTGGTTCTCGGCCGGAACGCCCAGGCCGGATGCGCCCGTCATCTACATGCTCACCGACCCGGAGTGCCCGCATTGCCAGTGGACGATTGATCAAATGCAGGGGTCAATTGCGTCCGGGTCTGTCGACCTCCGGATCATTTTCGCTCCCGTTACCGGCGTTCAGGGGTTCAATACGGCCCTGTCGATCCTGCATTTCGAAGATATCGCGCAAACCTTCATGGCTCATATGACCTCTAACACCCGAGGAACATCCGGCGTCGTCCAGATGGATACGACCCAGGCCGACAAGGCGGTCATCCAGGGGATCGTCGACAACATCAACTGGATGCGCGCCAACAAGATGCCGGGCGTGCCGTTCTTCCTCTTTGATACGGATCAAGGCGCACAATTCGCCTTCTCGGAACTGCCGCCGGACATTCTGACTGTCGCCAAAGCCGCAAGCCAGTGACGGGGTGTTTCGATGCTGTCAGATAATGAACATTTGAACGCAGCTGAATCTATCCTGCGCTCGGCGCGCACGTTCGAGATTTCCTATAAGGTCATGGCCAAGGTCGCGCTCGGTCTGGGTCTGTCGACCGCCGTGCTGGCTGCATCGACCGCCTATCTTGCGGTGAACCGGCCAGAGCCAAGGTATTTTGCGACAACGACAGACGGCCAGCTATTGCCACTCGTGCCTCTCGACAAGCCGCACCAGTCAGCCGCCGAGGTGAGCAACTTCGCGGTCAAGGCGGTCACCTCGTCGCTGACTTACGATTTTGCAAACTACCGCGCCGACTTCAACAATGCGCTGCAGTATTTCACCAAGCCGACCGGCTGGAACCAGTTCGTCGAGGCCGTCCAGAAGAGCCAGATGCTCGAGCTGGTGCAGACCCGCCGCCTTAACACCACCGCCGTCGCCAACAACGCAGTCATCGTGCGCGAGGGCATCAACGATCGCGGTGTCTATGAATGGATCGTGCAGATCCCGCTGCGCGTGACCTATCAATCCGCCTCCGAGGTGACAGGTCAGAACTTCATGATCACCGTCAATATTGAGCGGCTGCAAACCTATGAATCCCCCTATGCGATGGCAATCTCCCGCTTCATCGCGGCCCCCGGGGGTGCCTGATGCGTATTATACTCCGATCAATGCGACAGTTTCGCCTATCGACGACCGTCGGCGCCGCCGTCTTATTGGGCCTGATGCTCACATCTGGCCAGGCGCAACAGGTGCTGAGGGATGCGGGTGGTGATGAGACCGTTCCGCCCGGCAATGAGGTTCAGACCCCCCTGCCCCAGCCCGCAAACCGTCCGACCGCGACCCTGCCGGGTCAGAACGACGGAACCACGGTGGTCACCATCGAGAATGGCAGTCAGCCAGCACCCGGTCAACAGACCCTGCCCACCGGCGCCGACCCCCTCACCCAGAACGAGATCAATCAGCGGCAACAACCGGCAGATCAGCAACAGCAGACACCGACTGGCGATCTCCCGATCGTCGGCGCGAAAGAGTTGCTGCAAAGTCTGGACGATCTCGACCGTCCGCTGACGCCAGAAGAGATCACCGCCTATGGCGCGGCGATCCAGAGCCAGTTCCCGATGACCCCGGAGATGATCCGCGACTATCGCAGGCGTGTTGATGAGAGCCAGAAGGCCGCCGCCACCCCGCCATCGGGTCAGTTTCCAAAATCGATCACAGATGCCAAGCGGATTACGCTGAATTCGGCGCAGAAGCCGGAGGTTCTGTTGACCGGGCCTGATACGGTCAGCGTCATGGCGTTTTACGATCAGACCGGCGCGGCCTGGCCGATCGCGTCCTACGTGATCGGTAAACCAAAAAGTTTCCAAGTCTATGCGATGCAGGAAGGCTCGAATCAACTGGCGGTCACCCCGCTCGTCGCGCACGGGTTTTCCAACATCGTCGTGTCCCTCGTGGGAGAAAGCCGACCACTGGTTTTCGACGTGCGCACGAACTCTCTCAACACCCATTATCGCCGCGACTTCACGGTGCACGGGTTGGGGCCGAACGCTGCAACAAAGCCCCTTCAGACCCGCCAGAGCGAACCGGTCGCGCGGGCCTCAAACGACGTGATGATGGCTTTTGCCACCGGTGCCGACATTCCGGGCAATGCCGTGCGTCTCACCACGGACAACAGAGCCGTCAAAGCCTGGCGCTATGACGGCGCGATCTATCTGCAATCGGCCGTTGCGATCATCTCCCCGCCCGCCTCCGGGATTCTGACCGGACCAGGTCAGGTCAAAGCTTACCGGATAAGGCCGACATCCGTGGCGCTGATTTCCACCAACGGGCGCGTAACAAAAGTGAGGATTTCAGAATGAGTGAGTCCAAAAGCCCAAACGAAAACAATGATGAAGCAAATACCGGACCTGCAAGTGACAGGAGCGACACTGCTGACAAAACCAATGCGGGCCGTGTTACCCGCGGACGCAGGAGCGGGCCTTTGTCATTCAGAAACATGGCCTTGCTGACGATTTTGGCCGTCGGTGGTGCTGTCGGCTATGAGATTTGGAAGAACCCGGAGTTGATCGGTCCGAGCCGGGTCGCTGGCACACCGAACCTCGATGATACGCCCGCCGGTGATCAGCTGCGGGACTCCGAGCGCTATCAGGATAATTTGCGACGGCAGAACGAGGACGGTGCCCGCGAGGCACAGGAGTCTGACACGTCATTCATTGCAACACCGGACGAACCACTTCGCCAGATCGATGATAAGCCACCCGCCACGGCGCCGAACCCGAATCGCCCCCTGCCCCCGGCGAACGCCCCGGTCGAGACCGAACAGCCCAGAACCGTGGTGATCGAGCGTCAGCAACCGGCGCGGCAGCAGGCCCAGCCATCGCCGGACAAGCCTCAACCCCCGGACTACGCGCGTATCAACCAACTCGCCCAGTTGATGGCGACCCAGCAGCAGGGGTTGATCGGCGCATGGCGCGCGCAGCCTTCGGCCGTCACTATTGTCGTCGAAGAAGACCTGGTTTCCAGCGAAGACGCGGCATTTGCGCAAACGAGTGATGGCATGAAACGCCAGGCCGACCCCCCTGCCCACTCCGAGCCGCTCATTCGTGCCGGCGAGGTCGTTCTGGCCTCGACCATCATCACCAATGACAGCGACACGCCCGGCCCCGTCGTCGCTGAAATCCGCAAAGGGCCGCTCAAGGGCGCCCGGCTCCTCGGCGGACTCAAAGCCAACCAGGGCAACACACATCTCATTGTCCGGTTCAACACCGCGGTTCTCGCGGACGGCACCCAGGTCTCCGTATCGGCCTATGCGGTCGATGCGCGGCAAAAGTCACTCGCGGTGCGGAGCGATCTGGATCGGCGCCTGTTCGCACGCTATGCGCCGCGGGTTGCCGCGGCATTCGTGTCAGGTGTCGGCGCAGCGCTCTCAGATCCTGGCACATCGCTGATCGATCTTGGCGGTGTCACGGGTGTCACGCGCCCGGCACCAACAATTGAGCAAGGCCTCTACAAGGGTCTCGCGGAAATTGGCAACGATCTCGCGGGGGAGTTTGTCCAAAGCGCCCCCAAGGGACCGCTGATATCTTTGCGCTCACGCCAGATCATCGGCGTCTTGTTCACCAGCAACGTTGTGTTGCCGAACCGTTGAAGGCTGGAGGTCAACCATGGCTGAGAACAGATACAACATCTATCGCTCGACGGTGCATTGGCGCTACGCCATGGCGCGGCCGCATCTGGCGTTCTTCGACGCGCGCCTGATGTTTTTCATCGTCCTGTTCGCCTTCCACATCCGCTGGTGGACCTTCGCCCTGCTGGTGCTCGCGATCGCCGGGTTCACCGGGGCGGGATATTTCAACTACGCGCTCGAGAATGTCCTGCGGCTTGCGCGCTCTAGGTTGGTCGGACCGTTCCGTCCAACCGTCGCCTGCACGCGGCTCAGGCCGATGGTGGAGTTTGGGGCGGATGCTTTGAATGTGAGCGCTCAATCAACGTCAAAATCCTCGGTCTTGAATATATTCAAGACCTCAATCCGGCCGCGGTGGCGACCATAAAGAGCGTCTATATAGCATAGGAGCGCGATATCTATACAACATGTACCAAACCATGCTACCAAGTAGTCAGAACTGATTCCATAAGAGAATCGGAGGCAGTGGTAAGTATCATGAGCGGTACACTAGAACAATTTTTGAACGACCTCTCGCGCGGTCTCGATAAGACGATGGTGTCGGTCAGCAAGGACCTGACGATTCGAAATCGGATCAAGCGCTCTTGGTCCATGCGGCAGTGCGCCCGCTTTCTCAATGTCAGCATTCAGTACCTCACAAAGTTTGCCCGCGAGAATGGTGATTTCCCCGCCGGCGAGTATGTGGGCAGAGAGCGGGTTTTCACTCTCGTGGATTTGATGCAGATCCGAGCGTTGTTGGCCGCATCTGCTAAGCGACCGTACGACTATCTTGCTTGGAGAAAGCCCGGTGAAACGCTCCCGGTGATTTCGTTTGCGAGCCAGAAAGGCGGCACGGCCAAATCGTTGACTGCCGCACATTTTGCGCAATACCTGAGCCTCAACTATGGGATGCGCGTGGGTGTCATGGACGCGGACCCTCAGAGTACTATCACACTTTATTTTGTCGGGGGCGAGGGCCTGCCTCAACTTCCCACGGAAGATACGGCGACACTGGTCGACTTTGCCGGGTTGTACATGAGCGAAGATGGTAGCCCTTACACCGAGCATGACGCGGATACCTTGGACAGCTTTTTCCTGAAGACATCTTGGCCCGGATTGCGAATCCTGCCTGCGCACGGAGAGACTTCTGAAGGTGAACTTCAGATCACTCGACTCATCCGCGATAATCCTCCTGATAAAGCTTTCTACAGATACCTTCGGGACTCCGTCGAGCGCTGGCGTGACCATCACCAGCCCAAGACGGTGCCCAACGAACTTGTGTCCAATGGCTCGGTCGATACCGAAAAGCTCAACCACGCTCTCGTTGAGACACTCGATTGCCTGATCATCGACTACCAGCCGGCGCTCACTCTGTTTCAGCTGAACAACGTCGTTGCTTCGACCAACCTGGTTATTCCTCAGACAATGAAGGGATTTGACATTGCCACGCTGTCTACCTTCGTCACTGGGCTTCGCGGGATGATCAACCACATACTTGATCACGACCGCATCGAGATTGGTACTGGGGCCAATATGTTGCTGCCAACAATCGTGCAACGAACAAATGACCAGGACTTGAAACAAGTAGCTAATCTGTTGGAGCACTGTCCAACAGAAGTGCTGCCCGTTTTTTACCTCCGGTCGGATGCGATCGCGAACGCGTCAGACGTCTATCAGTCAGTTTATGAGTATGAGCCCGATACACGCGGCAAGAAGAAGGGTATCGAGCGCTTCATTACAAATGCTGACGCCGTCAACGATGCTATTGTATCCAGGATCTGGCCAGGTCGTGAGCGAGGCTATGCGGAGAGCTGGATCAACGAATTCTACGAGGAAGACGGGGAGGAAATCGCATGAAACTCAAGCGTTCCTTGTTGCAAGACACGAACAAGCCACAGGATGACCCGTCAACCAAGAGCCCGAAAGCGCAGCCCGACCCAAAGCGGGAAGCGATTGATCCGGTTCCTGTTGCGAGTGCAAAACCGCGCGTCGGCGGTGCCGGAAGCGCGTGGAAGGCAGGAGCTGTTGAGCAAAACAAAGCGGCGCTGAATCGAGCCCGCGAAAAGATTGCGGAGGATATTCTCAACGGTCACCACGAACTGTCGCTAGACTGGAAGATGGTCACTGACAGGCTTGGATCGGACCGCCGCGCGGACTGGCAAAGCCAAGAAGCATTTCACTCTCTAAAAGATAGTATCGCTGCAAATGGACAAGACACTCCGATACAGGTCTGGCCCAGTGATCCGGATTGGAAGCCAGATCCGCTAGACCCAGAAAACGTTGATGGGGTGAAGTTCGAGCTTATCACAGGGCGAAGACGGCATGCCATCGCAGGACTGCTCAACATGCCCCTGCGCGCGGTCTTGGCGTCGCCGGAAAAACGTGGATCTGAGAATGAAGAATTTGAACTACTCTTCATGCGGTTCAGAGAGAACGAAGAGCGAGAAAACCTCGGCCCGTTCGAACGGCTCCTATCGATTGGAGAGATGTTCGAAAACCTCAAAGCCAGTAGTGCTTCGAGCAATGTCACCGCGGTTTCTTTTGCCAAGCGCATAGGCGTCCACGAGAGCATCGTGTCGCGAGGGAGATCGGTTTTTAGGGACCGTGAGCAGATCTTGAATAAATTCAAGAATGCGTATGATCTTAGCTTTCCCCAGCTTCAGAAGGCTGTTTCCAGCCTCGCCGAACCCAAGAAGACAAAGACTAAGGCACCCGCAAAACCAAAGAAGGTGATTGTCACAAGATCAGTCGGATCGAGAAAGCTCTCGATGTCGTCACAAGGCGGGAAGCTGTCAGTCAGCGCTGCCGGACTGGATTTAGATAAGCAGGGTCTCGAGGGCCTTGGCGACGTAATCGCCGCTTATCTGCAAGAACATGGGTCGAAAAAATGAAGCGTTCGCCTGCAACGACAGGGAAGGGCGTACGACCCCTATTGAGGCCAAGAGCAGAGAGGAACCCCACGTGATCTAACGGCAAAAGAAAAGCCCCCAAACCAAGCGGCCTGAGAGCTGATCTAATATGTGTTGCAGCTTTTAGATAACTCTCCCGCGGATCGATGTCAACGACACCACACCGATTTGGTGAACGGGAACCTTTTGCCTTCATTCAACTGATGGAGGTGTGAAAACACTCATGAAACATAACGGATGGCGCAAGCCAACACCGGGCCTTGTGGTCGCTGAAAAGCATGCACAAGCCGGTGAACAGCTTTCTATACCCAAATCACAGGCAACCAGTGCGGCAAAGCGGGTAGCAGCAGCAATCGGGCTGCGAGCGCAGGACTTGCTCTTACTCGATACATTCGCCGCGTTCACGCAACCACAGGACTGGGAGCAGGGCAGGCGGCCGATCGTATGGGCCTCGAACAACTTCCTGATGGAGCAAACAGGGTTCTCGCTATCCACGTTGAGACGCCACGTGCGCCGGCTGGCAGAACTGGGTCTTATCTGGATCAAGGACAGCCCCAACGGCAAGCGTTATGGTCGTAGGGACGAAGATGGTGTGATCGTGGAGGCCTATGGTTTCGATCTGGCGCCGCTCGCAGCACGTACAGAGGAGTTCGAGACGCTCTATGCGCAGCTGAAAGAGGAACGCGCGCTCTGCGCCTCGCTGAGGAATGTCGTGACGATTACCCGCCGTGTTATCCGGGCTAAGATCGACAGAGCCCTGGAAAGCGGCCTCAGAGGCCCGTGGAAGCAGTTGGAGGAAGAGTTCGCCGTGCTACTACAGGGGCTTCCCAAGCGCACGACAGCGGCCAACAGGCTTATGGACATCGTAGACTGGTTCAAAGCCTTCAAGGATCGCGTAGAGCAAGCTTTCGAAGCCGCTTTTGATTGTCCCGAAGAATCTGACGCAAAACCATCACCTCTGCAGGTGTTCTCAACGGACAATGTTGTTCCAATTAATGTAAATATGACACCCACGGGTGTCTCAAATGACACGCACATACCAACTACAAATCAACATCATCCTGTAAATAGTAATCGCTTTGAAACAAAGCACGCGGCAGGCGTTGCGCCAGAAATGCCTGAGTCTGAGGGGGTTGATAGACTGGAAGGAGAGAATCTCGATATCGCCTGGAGCACGCACACCAACAAACGTACGTCAGAGGTCGATATTCCGATGCTGATGGCCACTTGTCCGCATTTTGCGGAGATGGCGCGCGCTGTTGGCGGCGGATATATCCGAAACTGGAACGAATTACACCGTGCGGCGGGTCAGATCAGGGGCATGGCCGGGATTTCCGAGGATGCGTGGAACCTTTCGCAAAAGGCGCTTGGACCAGTTGTGGCATCTGCTGCAATCGCTCTGATATTCGACAAACACACCACCGGAGAGGTCAAATCGCCTGGCGGCTATCTGCGCGGCATGGTCGAGAAGGCCAGAGCTGGGGATCTGCATCTGGATCGCAGTTTTTATGGCCGATTGAGCGGACAGACGGCGTAGGAGAGGATCATGAATGTAAAAACCGAAGCTGGAGAAATCGGAAATATCATCTTGAACCGATATCTGTTTGAGCCTATATTGCTGTCATGACGTGGTCCGTACTTGAACACCCGGACTTCGTTGAGGAGCGCGACGGGTTGCCGGAAGAGGTGTGTGACAAGCTTGATGCGGTGATCTTGCTGCTTGAGCAGTACGGTCCTCAGTTAGGTCGGCCTCATGTCGATACACTGGCTGGCTCGGGACACGCGAATATGAAGGAAATACGCGTGAAAGGGCAGGGGGTCTGGCGGTTTGCCTTCGCATTCGACGAGGAGCGAAACGCTGTGGTCCTGGTCGGAGGGGATAAACAAGGCAAGAACCAGAAGCGGTTCTACAAAACGTTGATTGCGACCGCCGATAAGCGCTTCAATGAGTGGCTCGGGGCGGAGTAGGGAGAGAAACCATGACAAAGTTGACCAAAGCATCCTTTGTGAACGCCGGTGACCGCATTCGGGGTCTTCCGGCGGCAAAACTGGCTCGGATCGAGGCTCTTGCAGATGAGATGGCATCGGACCTGCATCTCTCCGAAATTCGCAAGGCGCTGTCCATCACGCAGAAAGACCTGGCGGAGCGCACAGGCTTGGCGCAGGGCGAGGTATCGAGGTTCGAGAACGCGGAGCTGACCGGCGCGAAACTTGGGACGCTGGAGCGCTATGTCGAAGGCATGGGTGGGCGGTTGCGGCTTGTCGCTGAGATGCCCGATGGCACTGTTGCCGAGATCCCGATGACACGGGGAAAACCCGTGAAGTCAAAGATCAGCGCAGCACGGCGTTGACCGATCAAAGCCCGGCTGCCTTGGTCAGGTTCACACGGAACCGGTCGCGCCGACGCTGGTAGCGGCGGGTCATCTCGGCAGAGGCGTGACCGAGCTGCTTCTGGACATAGCGTTCGTCAACCTCAGCAGAACTGGCGAGGCCCGCACGCAGGGAGTGGCCGGAAAACAGCGCCAGACGGTCATTCTCCGACAGCTCCGAGCGGATGCCGGCGTCGAGCACGCATCGCTTAATCAGCCGCGCGACGTGTTTGTCGGACAGGCGGGTCTCGAGCGCCTTTTTGCCATCACGCGAGGTGCGCGTAAATACAGGCCCGAAATCGATCGTGGCGAAATGCAACCACTGCTCAATTGCGTGGACGGGGCAGGTCTGGTCACTCGATCCCCGACCAATTTCCACTTCGCGCCAGCCAGTCTTGGCATTGAGGGTAAGCAGGGCACCATTTTCGAAAACTTCGATCCAGCCGCCGCTGTCGGGCGTGTCGTCCTTATGGATATCCAGGCTGACGATTTCCGAGCGCCTGAGCCCGCCAGCATAGCCCAGCAACAGGATGGCCCGGTCGCGAAGGCCCCGCAGACCGAAATCCAGTGTGGCCACCATCGCCAGGATGTCATCGCGCAGGATCGCTTCCTTTTGCACCGGTGGCCTTGCATGTTTACGTTTGATCCCGGCCAGCACGGTAGCGATGTGGCGGTTCTTGCGATCAAGGCTGAACCCCCGCTGTGTAAAGGTCCATGCAAGCCCTGAAAGGCGGCGTTCGATGGTGGAAACCGAAAGGGCAGGGGTCTTGCCCGAGGGAGAAGCCAGGTCCGCAATGTAAAGCCCGATCATTTCGGAAGAGGGGGGCAGGGGATCGGTGCCCTTGATTCGGCACCATCGCCCAAAGTGTTTCCAGTCGGCAGCGTAAGCCTTGTTGGTGTTTTCGGCCGTGGAGGCTTTGGCGTAGTCGCGCGCGGTGTCGACAAGACGATCGAGGGTGCCCGAGCCCGCGACATGCGCGGGCAGGGCGATCCCATTGCTTTTTTCTTGATCTCTCTCGCCGCCCTGAGCGATATTAGGCGCACCAGAGTTTGATGAAATCGATTTCTCCTCCTCTGTGGTCATTGTTTCCCCGAAAATCCGCTAATTTTGAGGCTGTGCTGCACCGTATCCTTTGATGTCCGATAATGCAACATTATTGGACATAGAAAGGAGTTGTAAGGTGGAGCGGTTTCCACACTATTTGGTAGGCAAAAGCGCCGCAGCCGGATAGTGTTGGGGTATGACCTATCAGCCCACAGCTATCTCGGACGACCGCAACAGCCTACCGAAGCTGCCCGCGTGGGTCACCTCTGGACGGGCAGAAACCCCTGAAACTGTGACTTTTCGGTCTGGGGCGGCGCTGACCGTGCTGGATCAGCTGCTCACCGATCCGAGGCATGGTGTACCGGTCAAACTACTAACAAATCACCTGGCGTTGAAAGCGGCCACGGCAACCTCAAAGTTGGAAGGGCGGTTGTCGCTAGAGGCGGATATTCGCGACGCCTACCGCCTGACGCAGCCGGGCGAGGCAAGGGGGCCGGATGGCGATCTGCTTGCGTTCTGGCGCGCGGCGGCGCGGATTCGAACGGATGGGGCGGGTGAGATCGCCCACCTGATGGGCCCGGACCTCGCGGACGAGGCGGGGATCTGGCTGAAAGAAGCACAAGATCGGACTCGGACCTACGGGCCGCTTGCGGGCTGTATTGCCGTCCTGCGTGCCGTGCTCGACGTCGACGACCGGGCCGAAAGAATCGCCTGCCTGCTGTCGGACGTCGTCCTGGCGCGGGCGCTGAACTGGAAGGTGGTGCTGCCAGTTACGGCGCAGCGGCTCAACAAGAGGATGCTGCGCGATCTGGCCGCGACCGGGCAGGGGGCCGAACTGGCGGTTCAGGTGCGGATCCTCGCGGCCACCGAAGAGACGATCCGGATGGCGCGGGATCTGGCCCGCCGGGCCGAGGCACTTCGCACCGTGAAACCCAAGCTCCGGGCAAAAGGATCGGATTCGGCGGTCGAACTGTTCCTCACTGAGGATGCCGTGGGACCTGCCTCGATGCTGTCGCCGCGCATCCGGGGCACCAACATTCCGATGACCGACCGGGCCGCGCGGCGGTTCTGCGACCGGCTTGTTGAACTTGATGTCGCGCGGGAGCTGACCGGGCGGCCGACCTTCCGGCTCTACGGGATCGCGCCATGACGACTGCGACCCGGAAGCGAAAGCCGGCGGACGAGGACGTTGCCGTCTTTGACCGGGAGCTGGACGACCTCCCGCAGGAGCTGCGCTGGCGCGAATGGATGGGGCGGATCGAAGCGGTGTTGTTCGCCAGTGCCTCGCCGGTCGGTCGCGACGACCTGGCGCGCGTGGTGGGGCAGGGGGCGTCTGTCGAGATGCTGATCGAGGATATCCAGGCCGAGCTGATGTCACGGCCCTATGAGTTCGCCCAGGTCGTCAGCGGCTGGATGTTCCGGACCCGGGCACAGTTCGCGGACGCGATCAAGGCCGCTGCCGATCTCGGGGACCAGTCGCTGACCTTCACCGAGATGGAAATGGGGGTGCTCTGCGCCATCGCCTATCACCAGCCGATCGATCGCGCGGGCTTAGCCGACATCTTCGGCAAGGAGGTCAGCCGCGATCTGCTGGCGCGCCTCCGATACAAAGATCTGATTGCTTCGGGGCCGAGGTCTCCGCGGGCGGGCGCGCCGCACACCTTTGTGACGACAGAGACGTTTCTGACGACGTTTGACTTACAGAGCTTGCGGGATCTGCCCGAGCTAGACCTCGAACGAGTTTGACGCGAATGGTGCGAAACATGGTTTCTCGGCGGCAGTATGCCCAAAATGTCTCGTACTTTAAGTCAGTATCACACCACTATCTTGTGGTCAGACTCCCCTGTTTGGGCTAGAAATATAGTTAGGAGGACACGGCATGGCGCGCGGTGAATTGATGAAGAAGTTGTTGCTCAATTACGGGCGCGTGGATGAATTCCGCGCGGTCGTAGAGCAGATCATCGCCGAAGAAGAAAAGAAGAATAACAAAGTCCTTGCCCGTGGTCTCCGCAATGCTCTTGAAAACATCTCAGCTGCGCAGCAGCCCAAGGAACTGAATCGACTCGTACCGTTTCCGGACGATGCGAAGGAGTTCATTCAGCGCTTTGAACCGCGCTTCGGCCCCGAGGACATTCAGCTGAGCGTCGAGAACCTCAGCCTCTTCACGGGTTTGATCGATGAATTCCGCAAGTCAGACCTTATCAAGCGGAACGGATTGCCGGTTCGCTCAAAGCTATTGTTTTGTGGACCTCCCGGGACCGGGAAAACACTATGTGCCGAGATCTTTGCCGGCCAATTGGGTTTGCCGTTCTTCCACGTCAAGCTCGATCGGCTCATTTCCTCCTTTCTGGGCGAGACCGCGTCCAACATTCGCAAAACCTTCGAGTTCGCCCGCCGTCAGCCTTGTGTCTTGTTTTTCGATGAGTTCGACGCGCTCGCCCGTTCGCGCGAAGAGGGAAGTGATCACAGCGAGCTGCGCCGCGTTGTCAACTCACTGTTGATCTTCATCGATCAGATACAGCCGAGTGGGTTCCTCATCGCTGCAACCAACTTGGACGGGCAACTCGATCCAGCCATCTGGCGAAGGTTTGATGAAGTCGTCTGGTTTGATCATCCGGATGAGACGATGACGCGACGATATCTGACCAATGCGATGAAGAACTCGGAACTCGAATTCGATATCGAAGATATGGTTCAAGGAACCATGGATTATTCGTACGCCGAGCTTGAGAAAATTTGCAATCAGGCGAAGAAATTGGCTCTGCTTGATCGCAGAAAATCGATTTCAAAAAAGCATTTTAGAGACGCCATTCGTTATGCCGATCGACGGCGCATGCGCATTCGCAAGATTGCCAAAGGTTCGTGAGTTAGACTTTGCCCCAACATCAGCACCTTCCCTTGGTGCGCCTGCCTGAGAATTTTGCGCGCCGCAAACATGGTAGAGTGCCCAGTCCCCCAACTCGAGGCGGAGGTCATGGCGGTCGCATTCGGCAGGACGTTGATGCCGCCGTCCAAAGCCAACGCGCGCAGCAGCCTCCTCCAAGGTTCGTTGACCCGGCACTGATCCTTCGGGTGGCGATGAGCGGGGCAAGCATGGAGGAGGATTGGGAAGGTCTTGGCCTGACCGTGCTGTCGACCGATGAGGACAATACCCTAGTCCTGTTCTCGTCGACGGACGATTTGCAAGACTTTTGGACCCGGCTCGATCAATATGAGGGCCCAATACCGCAGGGTCAACGCAATCGTCGTTACGCCGGTTTTATTGACCGGATCGGCGCAATCGGCACGATTGAAGGTCGCGACCGCCTGGGCGTTCTGGCGCGCGAAGAAGGTTTTTCCGAGGTCGAGGATTTCCAGGACGATACGGACTACGTCGTCGACATCGAGCTATGGGATTTCGGTCCTCAGGCAGCGCGTCGGTCGCTCGGCGAAGATATTGTCGAGTGGGTTGAAAGCCAGGACGGGGAGCTCTACGACCACTATTGTGGGCCTTCCATCAGCATCATCCGTGTGCGGGCGTCCGGCCAGACCATTCGGCCAATCCTTGCCATTCCTCAGGTCGCTTTCGTTGATTTTCCGCCACAGCCCGATATCCAGATGGATCGACCTGAGGCCTTTGCTGTGGACGATATCCCGCCGGTGTCCCTGCCCGAGGCGGAGTTGCCTGTGGTTGCCATTCTCGACAGCGGCGTTAACGACAATCCATTACTCGAAGACAGTATCGTCGCGCGTGAGGCCTTTCCGGCAGAGCTTGGCGAGGCCGATGTCTTTGGTCACGGCACGGCTGTCGCCGGTGTTGCATGCTACGGTGACCTTCGGAACCATCTCGATCAGCCAGAGCTTGTCCCCGCTGCTCGGATTATCTCGGCAAAAGTCGTGACAGATCAGGGCCAGTTCTTCGAGCGCCGCACCCTACCGACCCAGATGCGGACGACCATCGAACGCATTCGGGAAGCTTATGGGTGCAGACTCTTTGTCATCTCGCTTGGGGATACTCGTGCGCGCTTCGAGCGCGGCCGCGTCGGTCCGTGGGCAACCACCTTGGACGAACTCGCGCGTGAACTCGATGTCCTGATTTTTGTATCTGCAGGCAATCGCGACCCAAGGGGCGGCACGTCTTTGGAACAAGGCGTCACGCAGTATCCGGGCTATCTTCTGGAAAACGCCAACCGCGTCTGCGAACCAGCAGGTGCCGTCAACGCCTTAACCGTTGGGTCACTCGCGCATTCCAATGGGCTTGGGTCGGAGCACGAGTTCGACGTCCATATCCAACGCATCACCGAACGGGATGAACCGTCGCCGTTTTCGCGCTCTGGCCCGGGTGCCGGTGGCATCAAGAAGCCAGATTTCGTTGATTACGGTGGAACGTTGGTGTTCGATGCCGTTGCTCGGCGCTTGCAACGTGCGCCCCACTTGGCAAATGCGGGCATTTTGACGACGAACGCTGACTTCCAGCGGCAACTCCTTGTGAGCAAGACGGGCACATCCTTTTCTGCCCCGCATCTGGCACACAAGGCGGCGCAAGTTTTGCGATATCATCCTGACGCATCGGCGAACCTCATCAAGGCGTTGATGGCCAGTTCTGCCCGTGTCCCAGAAGCCACGCAGCGCAGGCTGGGCGGCATGATCGAGGCCGAGCGAGACCAGATTCATGGAAACGGTGTTGTAAACCCCGCGACAGCAACCTTTTCTGATGACCACCGGGTCGTACTCTATGCCGAAGATGCGCTCGGAATGGACCAATTCGCTGTTTACCAGATCCCTATCCCTGTCGAGTTCCAAGGCAATGGCCCGCGCTGGATAAATGTCTCACTGGCCTTCGACCCGCCAGTGCGCCGGACCCGCGCCGAGTATGTGGGCACGCGGATGAATTTCCGGTTGATCCGGGGATGCAACGCGGATCAGGTCTTTGAGCATTTTCGATCCCACACGGGCGAAGATACGGAGGCGCCAGAGATGGCAGGGCGCTTCAACTGTGCTCTTAGTCCAGGACCACAACGTCGCGACCGCAACACGCTCCAAACGGCAAGTGTAAAATTCACCCAGGATACCGTGCAGTACGGTGCCGACTATTTCCTCGTGGTGCGGTGTGTCGGAGGCTGGGCTGCGGACCAGGAAGTCCGTCAGCGATACGCGATCGTTGTCGAACTGGAGCACGAATCCCCGATCGAACTCTATGCACGCGTTCAACAGCGCGTTCGTATCAGAGTATAGTGGTGCAGTTCCTTTTGTTTGAATTTGCGTGCTCGAAGATTCCGAGGCAGTCAAACGCGCGTTGCAAAAGGGCGCGATCCATCCTATCTTGTAGGTGCTCTTGGCAGGAGCAAGGCACTCGCCGTTCCGAAGCTGCAGGCAGCACTGCCCGAAGATTTCTCTAGCGATCCCCATCAGCTAACACTCTGGCTTGTAGGGCGGTAGGCGAGTGACGTTCGGTGTCAAGCTGGGAGATAGCTATGTTGATCGATGGACTTCGACCTACCACCCTCGTCGGGGTGAAACGCCTTGCCAAGCAACTCAAGAAAACAAATGGGATCAAGCATTCTGATGCGCTTGATCTCGCTGCTAAGTCTGCCGCTTGTGCAAATTTCCGCCACGCGCAACGCACTTTGCCTACCAGTGGTTTCGCCCGTTCCAAGTCCTACGTGCTTTTGACGATCTACTGGAGCGACAAGAAGCAGGGCCACCGCTGTGGTCGGGAAACTTTGCGGATTGAGCTTTCCATGCCAATCCTCGACCTCTGCCAAAAGAGTGCGCTGAGATATGTTCGCGGTTTCGGAAACCTTCGAATGGTTGCCGGAGACCATTTCGTGTGTGACGAAATTGCGCATACCCAAGAATATGCGCGGGATCGGCTTTGCACCGCTGAGCGGTCGCTTCGCTTCATGGAGCATACCGGACTGCGCCCAAATCGAGACCGTAGAAATATCCCAGATTTTTGGACACCGACAAACTACCCAATATCGATCATTCAACAGACTGGGTAGATCCAGACAACGGTCAGTTCGTCCTGATCGATGAGCCCTATGGCAATGTGCCTGACGACGCAGAACGTACCGATTGGGCAACTCGCAATGGTTGGCAGCTCGAAAAAGCATCGTGGCCTGGAATGTACCGGCCTTATGATTGCGATCTCTATGTCGGCATCGACACACGGTCCGGATACGACCTCGATGCCCTCATGGTAAAGATCAATGCCACACCAGAGCCAGCAGTCAGCGAAAACTGGACAGGCGAGTCCTCATCTTCGTGGGAAACGTTTCTCAGCCCCATGGCCAAAACGAAACAGGACGAACGGCGCGCAAGGTGTAAGGGGATGATCTATCCCTCTCCCAGCAAGGCAACCGTACCCTATAACTACAACCCTGGGTGTTCTCGCCGCCGTCCAGTTGGCGAACTCGGAATTGATGGTCATGTGCAGGCTGGACGAGTGATCAAGGCCGTGATGTCGTCGCAGTTTGCGCCAGGCGGGGTTTATTCGCGGTTGAATTCGCTTCGCTCAGATCTCGAGGATTGGCTGAGCCTTGAGATTGGTCGGGGGCAACTCGAAGGACCTGAGTTCTTCGAAGTCTACTATACTAGAACCGATGAGGATCAGGCGCGTCAACGGGCGTTGACCTCTGCTAACGACCTTGTTGCAACCCTTCGCGACCTAACACGGATGTTGAAGAGCGCCTATCCGGATTGCGCCCCACTTCGCCAGCAGCTTCGACGCATTGAGATGTCCGTATCGATAATAGAGAAAGTGAGGTAGTTTGTGTTGCGCGCCAAAGGATAATTTGGCTCGTAACAGCTCTGTTCTAGGCGCGGTAATAATCAAGCCAAAGGAATCGTCTGATCATGGACTATCCGGTAATTTGTAGGGAAGCCTTTGCTTTGGTGGACGATATCAGCAACGGAGCTTTCAACAACGATTTCAGTGAACGCGGGACACTCGCTACGACTGTTGAGGTCGCCATGCCCGTCCTTGCGATTTTTCGTCAGTTGAACCCCAATGACCCGAACTCGATCGCTGATGCGCAATCTCGGCTTTTCAAAATTGCCTCGGCAGAGCAGGGCGTGTTCTCGCGCTATCCTGCTCTGGCTTCCTTTGCGCTTGGTGAAAGCATAGTCGTCCAATAACGGCCCAAAAGGGCATCGAAGGGTCGAGCGAGGCAAGGGTTTGCCTCGCTTGTCCGCTGCAGTCGACGCAACACTGATTGCTAGCCAGCCTGCTCGCCACCTTTTCCTTCCCTGATACGGCGCAACAGCTCTTTGTCTGTTGGGTCGACACCGTTCATGATCGCCTCCACCTGACGAAGGTGCTGCGAGGCACGCCTCAGGTCCCGCGGGATGAGCGCTTCAGTTCTTGTCCGGGCTTTGTCCTCAACAACCTCGTGCCCTTCATGAACAGCCCACCCGATGAACCCCCTCTCGAAACGTTCTTTCGTTCGGTCGTCCAGGCGAAGTTCTTGAGTTGGCTCGCCTTCATGTATCCGGAAAACCTGATATTCCCGATGAAATCCACCCCGCCAGTTCTCTTTCAAACGGCCGGATTTTTTCGGTACTGTAACCTGACGTCTGGAAATTCGCTCGAGGTGGGGGTCATGAGCCCCTGCTGGGGCGCGCCCCAGCAGGGGCTGCCCATTCTGGTATTCCATGGAGTTGCAAACCAACCATGGAGAAG
>NZ_QNQP01000027.1 GCF_003316635.1 Roseovarius dicentrarchi
GGGGCCGCTCATACGATGATATTTTTGCGGCCGGCCTGTCGCACCGCGTTGTTGCGAAGCCTACTGCGCGCCAAGCCTATCTGGCCGGGCTGATCTACACGCCGGTTGCGGTAGATCGTGAAGGCCGGGTGAAACGGGGATAATGTCCATGCGTCACCACCTTCCGCGTTTTCCGCGACCATCTCGAAGAGTTCGGCGTCGCGCTTGAGATTGTCGGCAAGGGTTCTGGCTTCACTGAGGTCAAGCATCACGAAGTCATCTTCGCTGGTGAAGTAATCAAATTGATCGCTCACCATGCGTTCCGACGATGCCATGACCCTCGCCGCGTGGCGGAAGTATGTGGGGTTGAGGCTTCTCATACCAGCGCCCCCCAATGCATTGCCAACATGGAGAAAGCTGCGATATACCCGCCGCACGAATAGACACCTTCCACAGTGCCTTGGACGCCGTTGACTTTTGCCGAGGTCGCGGCGTTTTCGATTACGATTTTTTACGGTCCTCAATGTCTAACGCATTGATTTCAAATGATGCCCGTGTCCGTGTGGGGGGGTACCAGTAATCTCATATAAAGCATTGTTATTAAACGCATAACGCGGCTCATCCGAGGTTTTGGGGGCTATTTTTATGGACATTTGGGGCGTCGGTGCGCTGCCCTGACGGGCACGACCTGACCGAAGGAAAAAGTCCTAAAATGTCCAAACATGAGAATTTTGAACGCTCTGGGCGAGCCGGAAAGGCGTGTCCGCAACCACGCCAGCCAACATCCGCAAATTGGTGACGCACGCAGCCGAGTTTCCACTCGATCGGCGCCGTTCGGGCAGGTCATCTAACCCAGATCGGCAAGCGCTCCGTATTTTCTTGACGGGTGCCTTTGCGCACCCTACATACCGACTGTCGGTCTGTAGGAGGGCAATGTGAGCGCCAAGGTTGCAACAGAAGCTGGACACGCTCCAAAGCGCATGCGGATGGCACCGGATGCGCGCCGGGTGCATATTCTGGGCGCGGCTCAAAGGCTGTTTTTCGCGCGAGGATGGGACAACGTCACGATTGCCGATGTCCTCAATGAGGCAGGTATCTCAAAGGGCGGGTTCTACCACCACTTTGCCGCCAAGGAGGATCTGCTCGATGGCGTGGTCGAGCGGTTCACGACCGAGGCACTGGCTGCGGCGCAAGCGGCGCGTGACGCAACGTCCGGCGATGCCCTGAAACGCTTCAACGCTTTTCTTGCCGAGTCCAACCGCTGGAAGGCCGAGCAAGGACCGAAGATGAAGTTCTTCATCGATGTCATGCTGCGCCCTGGAAACGACGTCCTGTTCGGCCGAATTACGGCGGCGGCAAACGCTGCCGCGATGCCGGTGCTGATGGAAATGATCTCTCAGGGGGTCGAGGAAGGTGTCTTTGACGTTTCGGACATCGGTCTTGTCGGCGAAACCATCATGGCAATGTCTCAAGGACGTCGTGCTGTTCTGGAAGAGGCGTTTCGGCTGGCCGAGGCCGGTGATCTGGATCAGGCGACGGAACGTCTCACTCACCGAATGGTGGCCGAGGGCGAGTTGATCGATCGATTACTTGGTCTTCCGCAAGGCAGCGTCATGCTCTCCAACCCCACCGAATATCGTCTCATGCTGCGCGCTGTTGCGGGCGACTGAGGCGCCGGCGGCGCAGGGAAATCACCCTGTTCCACCAATCGAAAGCAAAAGGAAAATTCATGCTCAAGGTAAGAGAACTGAAATCGAATGTCTGGGAACTGACGATGGATGGCGTCCTGGAAAAGCGTGATATCGAAACGATGGAGCGCGAACTGACGCCTGCCCTGAAAGGCGACGGGCCGCTGGGCCTGATCGTGCGTGCCGAAGGGTGGAAGGACATCACCGCCGACGCAATGGCGGAGGATGCGAAGTTTGAATTCGGGATGCTGGCCCAGTGGTCCAAGATCGCGAAAATGGCAATTGTTACCGATCTCCAGGCGTTCGCGGCAATGTTGAAGTGGATCGACCCGATCCTGCCGATGATCGACGTGAAGGCCTTCGGCTCTGCTGATGTGGCGGCCGCCAAGGCATTTGTCTCCGACCTGCCCGCGAAACAGGCGGCAGCGTCGGGCAGTGGTGTGACACTTCTGTCTGACGGCAAGGACGGTGTCCTTGCCTACGAAATTAACGGCAGGATTACCCCAGACGACGTGGACAAGCTGCTGGCCCCGCTCGAGGCCCGCATGAAGGGCGATGGAAAGATCAATCTGCTCGTCCGCATCAAGGACTACGACGGCTTTGATCCGGCGATCCTGACCGACGGCTCGGTCATGGGCAGCAAGATGAGCGCGATCACGCATCTGGGCCGGTATGCGGTTGTGGGTGCGCCGAAATGGATGGCGGCCATGGGCAGCACTGTCGGCGCGATGATGCCTTTCGAGATGCGGATGTTCGATGCATCGGAGGATGACGCCGCCTGGGCCTGGGTCCGCGACGCTTGAACCGAAACGCCGCCCGGACCCGCCGGGCGGCACATTCAGACGAATTGTAATCCAGATTTCGGCAGCGAGATCCTGACTGAAACCGTGCCCGGATGGGTGCGTGATCTCCGAGGAGGCCAGACGATGACCGAGACGCCGAAACACGGGCGCGAGACGCTAAGCTTTGACGACGACCGCGGGTCGAACCGGTCCAGATGGGTTGCGGGCGGCCTGGCCGTCGCCATCGTCGGCTGGATGGGCAGCGGGTATCTGTTGCCTTCGGACCCGTCGGGCCAGACCGCGAAAACACCCGTGGCCGTCCGGGCCGTATCGGTCGCCGTGCGCCAATCTGTGGCCGAACCGGTGGAACAGGTTTTTGTCGCCGAAGGGCAGGCGTTGCCCGACCGTGACACGGCGATTCGCGCCGAAACATCCGGCCAGATCGGTGAGATGCTGGTCGAGATGGGGGCCGATCTGGAGGCCGGGCAAGTGATCGCGCGGATCGACATCGCCGCACGTGAGGCCGATCTGGAACGGGCCCGGCAGGAGCGCGACCGCGCACAACGTGAATTTGACAATGCGACCGCGCTGGTCGAGCGCGGGGTCGCCACTGTTGATCGGGTCACACAGGCGCGGGCAACGCTGGCCGCCGCGCAGGCGGGCGTCAGCGCCGCGGAAGAAGCCATCGGAAACACTGAAATCCGCGCGCCCTTTGCGGGTCGGCTGGAGGCGCTGGATATCAACATCGGCGAATTCGTCTCGACCGGTGCCGAGGTGGGTCGCATCGTCGACAATACGCCGTTGAATATCACCATCCAGATCCCGCAGCAGTCGCTGCGTGATATCAAGGTCGGTCAGACGGCCGAGGTGTCCTTCATCACCGGTGAGACCTCCACAGGCGAGGTTCGCTTCGTGGCGACAAGCGCGGATCCGGAAACCCGGACCTTTATGGCGAGAATTGTGGTTCCGAATGCCGATGGTGCGATTCCGGCCGGGATCAGCGCGCAACTGCGCATTCCCACGGGAGAATTGACGGCGCATTTCGTATCGCCCGCGATCCTGTCGCTCGACACCGACGGGACGCTGGGGATCAAGACGGTGAACGCCGAGAATATTGTCGAGTTTCACAAGATCAGCATCGTGCGCGCCCAGACTGACGGCATCTGGATTTCCGGCCTGCCGGACAAGGCACGGATCATCTCGGTCGGGCAGGGTTTCGTAAACGATGGTGAGACGGTCGATCCGCAACCCGATGAAGAAGCCGAAGGTATGTCTGCGCAAGAGCCCGTGGCGGGCGCGCCTGCGGCCAAGGCATCGACAGATGCCGCCGGTCAAATCATCGGAGCAGAGCCGGACAGCGACACACCGGTGGCAACAAACCTGGAGGCGGCGCAATGAACGCCATAATCGACGCCGCCTTCAGCCGTGGCCGTGTTGTCGTCATGGCGCTGCTGATGATCCTCACCGTGGGGGCCTATGCCTATGTGACGATTCCGAAGGAAAGTTCGCCGGAAATCCCGATCCCGATCTTCTACGTCTCGACCGGCCTTGACGGCATATCGCCGCAGGATTCCGAGCGCCTGTTGATCGAGCCATTGGAAACAGAACTGTCCTCTCTCACCGGGCTCAAACAGATGACGAGCAACGCGGGGGAAGGCTATGCCAGCGTGCAGCTTGAGTTCGAGCCGGGGTTCGATGCCGTTGCAGCGCTCGACAAGGTGAGGGAAGGCGTGGATCGCGCCAAGCCCGAGTTGCCCGAGGATGCCACCGATCCGGTCGTGACCGAAGTCAACACCGCGCTGTTCCCGATCCTGACGGTGATCCTGTCCGGCCCGGTGCCGGAGAGGACGCTCAACAGCCTGTCCGAGGAGCTTTCGGACCGGATCGAGGGTTTGACTGGCGTTCTTGAGGTCGATGTGGGTGGCGAGCGCGACGCGCTTCTGGAGGTGTTGATCGACCCCACGATATTCGAGACCTACAACATCAGTTTCGAGGAGTTGATCGGCCAGATCAACCGCAACAACCGGCTGATTGCGGCGGGTGCCATCGAGAATGGCGCGGGGCGAATTGTCCTGAAAGTGCCGGGCCTGATCGAGGGTGTCGAGGATGTCATGGCGTTGCCGGTCAAGGTGCGCGGCGACACGGTCGTAACCTTCGGGGATGTCGCCACGATCCGCCGGACATTCGAGGATCCGACAGGCTTTGCCCGTATCGACGGGCAGCCCGCGCTGGCGCTGGAGATCAAGAAGCGGTCCGGCTCCAACATCATCGAGACGGTCGCCGCCGTGCGCGCGCTGATCGAAAAGGCGCAGGCAGATTGGCCCGAAAGCGTCCAGATCGATTACATGCAGGACGAGAGCGAGCAGGTGGAAACCATGCTGAGCGATCTGGAGGCGAACGTGATCGCTGCCGTGATCCTGGTGATGATCGTCATCGTCTGGGCGCTCGGTATCCGCTCCGCGTTGCTGGTCGGGCTGGCCATTCCGGGCGCATTCCTTGCGGGCGTCACGGCACTTTGGTTCATGGGCTACACGATGAACCTGGTGGTGCTGTTCTCGCTGATCCTGGTTGTCGGTATGCTGGTGGACGGCGCCATCGTCACGACCGAGCTTGCCGACCGGCGCTTGCAGGAAGGCGACGCGCCGAAGGTGGCCTATTCCCACGCTGCCAAGCGCATGGCCTGGCCGATCATCGCCTCGACCGCAACGACATTGTCGGTGTTCTTTCCGCTGCTGTTCTGGTCGGGAATGGTGGGCGAGTTCATGAAGTTTCTGCCAATTACCGTCATCCTGACGCTCACGGCCTCCCTGTTCATGGCCCTGATCGTTATCCCGGTCATGGGCGGCATCATTGGCAAGAGGCCCCCGCAATCGGCCAAGGCCAAGCAGGCGTTGCACGCCGCCGAAAACGGCGACCCGCGCGAATTGAGCGGCTTAACCGGCGGTTATGTCCGCATTCTGGAATTCGCGATCCTGCGCCCGTGGGCGACGCTGATCATGGCAATCACCTTCCTGATGGCGGGCTTCGGTGCCTATGGCCAGTTCGGCAACGGCATCAGTTTCTTCCCATCCATCGAACCTGAGTTCGCGCAGGTCCAGGTCCGCGCCCGCGACAACTTTTCGATCTTCGAGAAGGACGCGCTGGTGCGCAGGGTCGAGGAACGTCTGTTTGCCTATGACGAGATTGCATCTGTCTATGCCCGTTCGGGCGGCAGCAATCAGGATGCGGCTGACCTGATCGGCACGATCCAGATCGAGCTGACCGAATGGGACACACGTCGCACCGCCGCCCTCATCGGCGAGGACATCCGCGCAGACATGGCCAGCATCCCCGGCATCGACGTGCAGGTGCAGACGGCATCAAGCGGCCCTTCGGCCGGAAAACCGATCAGCCTGCGCGTCCAGGCCAATGATCCCGAGAAACAGGCCGCCGTCGTCGAGGAAATTCGCGCAGCCATGGAGGATATCGGCGGATTTACCGACGTCACCGACACGCGGCCCCTTCCGGGCGTCGAATGGCTCATCTCGGTCAACCGCTCCGAGGCAGCGCGCTTTGGCGCCGACATTTCGACGCTGGGGCAGGCCGTGCAACTGCTGACGCGCGGCATCACGGTGGCCGACTATCGCCCCGACGATGCGGATGGGCCGGTCGACATCAACGTGCGGTTTCCCTCTGACGACCGCACGCTGGAAGAGCTGCAATCGCTGCGCGTGCCGACATCGGCGGGTCTCGTTCCGATCTCGAACTTCGTGTCCTTCGAGCCATCCCCGCGCAGCGGCACCATCACCCGCGTCGATCAGCGCCGGGTCATCACCATAGAGGCAAACGTCGCGCCCGGTGTTCTGGTCAACGATCAGGTTGTGGCGCTGCAAGCGGTCATCGACGACATGGATTTGCCGAACGGTGTCGAGGCCGCGTTCGCGGGCGAAGCGCAGGACCAGACCGATGCGATGACCTTTCTCATCGGAGCATTCGCGACTGCGATTTTCCTGATGTTCGTGATCCTGGTGATCCAGTTCAACAACTTCTACCAATCCTTCGTCGTGATGAGCGCCATCGTGTTTTCCATTGCTGGCGTCCTCTTTGGCCTGATCGTCACGGGACGTCCCTTTGGCGTGGTCATGGGCGGCATCGGGGTGATCGCGCTGGCGGGCATCGTCGTGAACAACAACATCGTGCTGATCGACACCTATAACGACCTCAAGAAGGCGGGCTTGTCGCCCTTGGAGGCCGCGCTGAGAACAGGGGCGCAGCGTTTGCGGCCAGTGGTTCTTACGTCGGTCACGACGGCGCTCGGCCTGATGCCCATGGTGATCGGCGTGAACCTCAATTTTTTCACCCGCCAGATCGTCTATGGCGCACCCTCGACGCAGTGGTGGACCGAACTCAGCTCCGCCATCGCGGGGGGCCTTGTGATCACAACGGTGCTGACCCTGATCGTCACACCCGCCATGCTGATGCTGGGCGAAAAACGGGTGCATCGTTCAAAATCACGCTCGCCCAAACAGGTCGAAGCCGTCGCAGAGCGGCCCGCACCATCCTGATCACCAGAATTTCAAGGAAACCGGCCATGAAAATTCACGTTACAAGCGTCGATGTGGACAATCAGAACGAGGCGGAGAAATTCTGCCGTGATGTTCACGGTTTCAAGGTGAAAAACGATATCCCGCTTGGTGAGCATCGCTGGCTGGCCGTAGTATCCAGCGACGAATCGGATGGGACCGACCTGCTGCTGGAGCCGCGCCGATATGAGCAGGTCGAGGCGCTGCACAGCCTGATGACAGATCGCGGGCGCACAGGCCGCGACCATGCGCGAGGCCCGCGCGCAATCATACGTCGATGACGCCTTTCGGCGTGGCTATCTGACCGGACCGATGACGGATTGGGCGCCGGAGCGTTGCCAGGTGGATGAGGCCAGCTTTGATGCATTCATCCCTACCGCCACGCCATACGCGAAAGGCGGCAGCATCCTGCCCGGCGGCCCGCCGCGCGGCGCGGATGCACGGGCCAAAGGATCGCCGCTTGCCGAAGCGGTTTGCGCGCAGCTGGGCATCTCGTCGGACCGGCTGGCGGATCAGGAACTGGCCGGGCTGGCATGGCCCCGGCTGACTGGCCAGCGTATCAACGTGCGCAGGTCAAACGCGTCCCGGCCTGCGCCATTCTTACCGCATGGTCGGGCCGAGTATCGTCGTCATGGGAATGGTCAAAGGTGCCTTCGTTCAGCCCTCGTCCTGAACGCCCTTAACGTTCCGAATTATGAGCCCGGCGGTTCGATGTACTGTCCGAAAGCCTGTCCACATTGACGCAACAGATGTCAGAGGTAAAGCGCGGTCGCTCTTGTCCCTGTCCCGCCGGAGCGAACGCATCGCACAAGGGAATCCGGTACGAAGGGCGATTCAACGGCTGTCAAAGACCTGTCCAAATCCGTCCACCGGCTGGACGCCGAGCTTGAACTGATGCGCGGCGCGCTGGATGACGTGTCGGCAGAACCGCTGAAACCGGGTGACAGAAAAACTGAACACTGACACGCAGCACTCGCCCCCTCCGCTGGGCCGCTGATCAATGCACGGCTCGGACAGGTTGAGGTTACAGAACGCAAAACGCGCGACCCCGAAGGATCGCGCGCCATGATACGCCGGACAGTGCGTCCAGAGTGGTTTAGAAGCGGTACGTTGCGCGGATCTGCGCTGTGGTCGCGTCCATGTCGGAGCTGGGACCGCCGCTGAAATCGTCGAAAAGGTGATGGAGCACCTCGCCACCGACCGAGAAGTTCTGAGAAACCATATGCTCGTAGCCGCCGCCGATGAAGTAGCCATCATTGTCGCCACGGGTATCGGTGTCCGCGTTGGCATAACCGGTTGTTGCATACAGCAGGCCGTTGCCAATCTTGTAACCGGCACGCACCTTGGCGCGCCAGATGCTCTCGATGGAGGCAGCATTTGCACCACCATTGCCAAAGCTGATGTCGGCCCAGTCATAGTCAAAGCCGCCACCGATGACCCAGTTGTTGCCCATGTCATAGTCGTAGCCAAGGGTCAGACCACCGATGAAGCCGTCACCATCGTTGTCACCGGGAACGTCCGAGTCGATGTTGGCGTAGCCCAGCTGGCCACCGGCGTAGAAGCCGGTCCAGTCAGGCGATGTGGCAACAGGCACGGGAGCCGGTGCAATAACCGGTTCCATGGGCGCCGGTTCGATATTGCCGGCGAAAGCGGTGCCTGCCAGCAGGGCGGATGATGCTGCGGCGGAAAGCAAATATTTCATTTTCTGTTCCTTTGTTATTCGTGAACTGTCTGGGCGTGGTGTCCGATGACCGGATCCTGCGCCTCATAGCTTGTGATATCTGGGATCTACTTCACCAATTCAACAGCCCGGAGCGCGAATGGTTTCACATAAATATGATTTTTCTGGCGGTAAGTTGCCTGCTTTGATCCGCGCAATATAACTGTAATTGAAATCAATGACTTACAAGGCATGCAGCGGATACAGCGTGTATTTTCTCGCTTGGTCGGCGAAACATGCCAACGGCCGATACAAGACAAAATGTGACATTTAAATCACATAGACGTCATATGGTCCCACCCGGCAGATTGAGGATCTGCAATCAGCGGCCGGTTTCACGACACTAAGCCAAAGGCATGGGGGCGGGCGCTGAATGGGTGGGCACCGCGACAGCGCCGCAGCCAACCGACCGGAGGCGGTCATGCGCCCCCCGCGCCGTTCACGACCATCTTCGACGGGGCCTCAATGTCGGGCGTCCGCGTCGTCAGTCCGGCGGCTGCGCGGCACATAGCTGCGCAATGCCATGCCGTGCAGCGATCAAGGCAGAGCTGATCTGGGGGCGCTGGTGTAAAAAGCACGGGCAGGCAGAGATGGCGATCTTTGAATACACCGACAGCTTCAGTGAGCCACGTCGGCAACATTCGGCATTGGGCAGCAAAGCCTTGTCGCACCCGACCGAAAGATGGTCTGAAAGATAAACGAAGAGCGGCGCAAAACCGCCGCAGGTCTACCCAATTACTGTCCAATCAGCTCCGTTTCCGGGAACGGCCTATGACAGTGTTTCGACGATGTAAGGCGTCTCGAACCAGTGTTCTTCCAGATTGGCGCCGCTGCCGATGCGGTCGACAACCACAAACCGGCCCGGCGCGCCGATGGGTGTCAGCACGCCATGCCAGACGCCGCGATGCAGGTTGATCGATTGTTCGGACTGAGTGATGAACGCATTCAGGCGCACCGGCACACCGTCATCGTCATCTGCGACGACGATCAGAAACCGGGCGCCGCTGACGGGGATGAACGCCTGGCTTCCCTCGGGGTGACGCTCCATCATGTCGACCGCCAGCGGCAGGTGCCGCGCCTTGGCGTCGAACAGGCTGAGGCCGGGGCGCCCGTCTGCGAAATCCAGAGCCGCGCGATCGTGGTAGCGCGCGCACATGCCCTGATTGATGATCCTGTCCGGCGCGCCGCCCATCGCGATCACGTCGCCGTAGGCCGCAAACCCATCGGCGGTCAGTGGCGCAACCGTCAGCCGCCGCGCCGTCACGGGCGCATCGCGCCGCTGGTCAGCGTCATGTGCCGGTTCACGTCCTTGTAGAGCAGATAGCGAAACGGTCCCGGCCCGCCGGCATAACAGGCCTGCGGGCAAAAGGCGCGCAGCCACATGAAATCGCCTGCCTCCACCTCGACCCAGTCACGATTCAGATGATAGACGGCCTTGCCCTCCAGCACATACAGGCCATGCTCCATCACATGCGTTTCGGCAAAGGGGATGACGCCGCCGGGCTGCAAGGTGACGATATTGACGTGCATATCGTGCCGCATATCGCCCGGATCGACAAACTGCGTCGTGGCCCAGACGCCATTTGTGTCCGGCATCGCCACCGGGCTGATGTCGTTCTCATTGCACACCAGCGCATCCGGCGCCTCCAGCCCGTCAAGCGGCCGATAGGCCTTGCGCAGCCAGTGGAACACCGCCACCTCGGCGCCGCCGTTGTGCAAGGTCCAGTCCGCGCCGGGCGGGATATAGGCATAGCCGCCCGCGCCCATGTCATGCACCCTGCCGTCGATGGTCAGCGTGACGGCGCCGGCGACGACGAACAGCACCGCCTGAACGCCTGCCTCGGTTTCCGGGCGGTCGCTGCCGCCGCCCGGCTGTATTTCACCGATATATTGCGAAAAGGTTTCCGCAAATCCCGACAGCGGCCGGGCCAGAACCCAGAACCGCGCATCGCGCCAGAAGGGCAGCAAACTGGCAACCGTATCCCGGCACGCGTCCTTGGGAATGACCGCGTAGGCGGTGGTGAACACCGCGCGATCCGTCAGCAAACGGGTCTGCGGCGGCAGCCCGCCTGCGGGCGCGTGATAGCGGTTTTGCGTCATGTCCGAGCCTCCCACTGCATTCCGCCGGCATCTTAGGCGGCGGCGTTCGATCCGACAATCTCGCCCAGTGCGCCGCACAGCCGGTCGACCTGTTCCAGCGTGTTGTAATGCACCATCGACACCCGGATCACGCCGTCATCGCCGGCCTCATCCAGATTCTCGACCAGGCGGCGGGCGTGGAAATCCCCGAACCGGATGGCAATGCCGTAATCGTCCATTTTCCGCGCCACTTCGCCCGAGTTCTGGCCGTCAAACTTGAACGCAATCGTCGGCACGCGGGCCGAGCCGTCGTTGGTGGTCTTGCCGATCACGCGGCAGTCGTTACGCGCGTTCAGCCAATCCAGAAGCCGGCCCGTCAGCGCATCCTCCTGCACGGTGATGGCATCATAGGCGGCGCAGATCCGGTCGCGGCGCGATCCGCCTCCGCCAACGCTTTCGCCCAAGGCGACCAGATAATCGACCACGCCGACGGTGCTGTAGGCCAGTTCGTAATTGGGATTGCCCGGCTCCAGCTTGCCCGGCACCTTATCCTTGCCGTAGAAATAGTGATACATCCCGTCCAGCTCGCCCAGCAGGTCGTATTTTCCGTACATGATGGCGGTGTGCGGCCCATAGCATTTGTACAGGCTGAAGACGTAATAATCGACATCCCACGCCTGCACGTCGATCGCCCGGTGCGGTGCATAGGCCACCGCATCGACACAGATCCGCGCGCCTTTTTCATGGATGAAGCGGGCAAATTCGGCGATCGGGTTGATATGGCCCAGAATGTTGGACACATGCGTGACACAGACCAGCCGGGTCCGGTCTGTCATCAGCGGCTCCAGATCCTCCAGCCGCAGATCGTATGTTTCATGGTCAAAGGGCCAGAATTTGATGACGATGCCAAATTCGCGCAGGCGGTCCCACGGGCCGATATTGGATTCGTGATCGGCCAGCGTCACGATGATTTCATCACCGGGACTCAGCTGGCTGCGCATGGCGCCTGCCAGCGTTTGCATCAGGGCGGTGGTGGACGGGCCGAACACGATTTCCTCGGGGCGGGCGGCGTTGACCAGCGTTTGCGCCGCCTTGCGCCCCTCCATCAGCGCGGCGGCGGCCGCTTGCGATACAGCATAGCTGCCGCCGATCTGGACGTTTTTCTCCAGCAGGAATTCGCTGATCTTGTCAACGGCGCCTTTGACGATTTGCGAGCCGCCGGCGTTGTCGCAAAATACCCAGTCCTTGTTCAGGGCAGGGAAATGCGCGCCCACGAATTCGGGGTCGATCTTGCTGTGCATCTTGGTCATTTCGGTTTCCTGTTTCATAGGGACGGGGCTGAGCTTCAGCGATTCAGAACCGTCTTCAAAAAGTTCTGCGTCCGGATTTCCTTGGGGCTTGAGAAGAATTCGTCGGGCGCGGCGGTTTCGATGATCTCGCCCCCATCCATGAAGATGACGCGGTCGGCCACCTGCCGGGCAAATCCCATCTCGTGCGTCACGACGATCATCGTCACGCCGGTTCCCGCCAGCGATCGCATCACGTCCAGCACTTCGCCCACCATTTCAGGGTCCAGCGCCGAGGTCGGCTCGTCGAACAGCATCACGCGCGGCTCCATCGCCAATGCGCGGGCGATGGCAACGCGCTGTTGCTGCCCGCCGGACAGCTGGCCGGGATATTTGTCTGCCTGTTCGGAAATGCCGACCCGTTTCAGCAGCGTATCGGCGCGCGCCGACGCCTCGGCGGTGGTGATCTTGCGCACACGGAGCGGGGCCAGCATGACGTTGCGCCGTACCGTCAGATGCGGGAACAGGTTGAAGGATTGGAACACCATGCCCACATCGGCGCGCACCTTGGCCAGCGCCGGGCCGGGCATCACCGGGGTGCCGTCAACGACGATCTCGCTGCCCTCCGCAAAGCTTTCAAGCCGGTTGATGCAGCGGATCAGCGTCGATTTCCCCGATCCCGAGGGGCCAACGATACACAGCACTTCGCCCTCGGCGATGTCCAGGTCGATACCTTTGAGCGCCTCGAACTGGCCATAGAACTTGTGCAGATTGCGGATACTGACAAAGCCGGTCATGTGCGTTTCCCCTGACCAAAGCGACGCTCCAGCCGGCCCACGGCCAGAACCAGCGGCCAGAGCAGCAGGATATAGATGACAGCCGCGCCGATCAGCGGCGACGGGTTGGCCGTCAGCGCCTGCGCCTGCGTCGCCTGTTTCAGCAGGTCCGGCATCGCCACGACCGAGGCAAGCGCGGTGTCCTTGATCACGTTGATCGAATTGTTGGTCAGCGGCGGAATGACGATCTTGATCGCCTGCGGCAGGATCACGTCCATCATCAGCTGCCCATAGCGCAGGCCAAGCGCCTCGGACGCCTCGAACTGCCCGGCTGGCACGGCTTCGATGCCGGCGCGGAACACCTCGGCGTTATAGGCCGCCGATACCATCGAGAGCGCGCACATGGCCGACCAGAAGGGCGACATGCGGATGCCGATGAACGGCAGCGCGTAATAGACGATGACCAGCAGCACCAGCAGCGGCAGCGACCGGAAGATATCAATATAGATGCGCGCCAGAAACTGAAGCGGCCAGATCGCATAAAGCCGCAGCAAGGCCAGTATCAGCCCCCCGGCAAGCCCCGCCAGAATGCTGACAATGCCCAGCCGGATTGTCACCCAAAGCCCCTTGAGCAAAAGCGGCATCGAGCGCTCCAGCACCTCGATATTGAAAAATGTGTCGATCAGAATGCTCATTATGCTTTCCTCGTGCTGGGCCTTGAACGGGCGCGGCCAACGGGATGGCCGGGGCGGCGTCCGGGGTTTGCACCGGGCGCCGCTTGCCTGTTTTGGCGTTTACTGCGCTGCGGGGATGGGCAGAACGGTGGCTGTCGATGTGCCCTCTTCGGGGGCCGCGCCGAACCATTTTTCATGCAGCTCGGCCAGCGTTCCGTCTTTCTTCAGTTCGGTGATCGCGTCGTTGGCCTGCGTCACCAACTCCGAGCCCTTGGCGAACATCATCGAATAATTCTCATCCGATTTGATACGCGCCACAACTTCGAGATTGGGCTTGTCCTTGACGTAATACAGCAGCGACGGAATGTCCGAGATATAGCCTTCGATCCGCCCGGCAGTCAGGTCCAGCATGGCCAGTTGCAAGCCCTCGTAACGGCGGATTTCGCCGAATCCGTATCGCTCGGCGTTTTCCGTCACCCAGACATCGCCGGTCGATCCGGTATCGACGCCGACAATCTTGCCTTTCATTTCCTCAACGGTTTGCGGCCCGCCGGTGGCAACGGTCAGCGACTGGTCGCTGTCGTAATAGGGCTGCGCGAAGGCCACCGATTGCAGACGGTCATTGGTGATGGTGATTGACGAAATGGCGATGTCGATACGCCCCGATTGAACAGCCGAGAACAGGCCGTTGAACGGGATATTCGTAATCTCGACTTCATGGCCAAGGCGCGATGCCACCTCGTTCACCAGATCGACCTCGAACCCGACGACATTGCCGGACTCGTCCTGAAATTCCCATGGGACGTTGCCGATATTGGCGCCGACCTGAAGCGTGTCGGCATGGGCAAATCCGGCCCCGGTGAGCGAAAGGGCAAGCGCGGCGGCCAGTTTGACGGCGTTTGTTCTTAGCATGATTTATCCTCCCTGTAGTATTGGCTTGCAGATACCAAATGATTTGGTCAGACTGGTCTGACCGGATAATTGGTAACATGGTTACTGGATGAAACAAGCAAAAATCTATCTGCTAGGGCGAGACTCGACACAGACAGAAAAAGAAGCCTCACAATGATTGACCGCATACCGGTATCGCAGGCCGCTGCCCGCAAGGTTCAGAAAATGATCCAGGATGGTATTTTCCCGGTGGACCAGAAACTGCCCTCGCAAAGGATACTTGCCGAACGGCTTGGCATCTCGCGCCCGTCGCTGCGCGAGGCGCTTCTGACGCTGGAGACGCTGGGCCAGATCAAGACATATCCGGGCCGTGGCACCTTTGTGACCAAGCCCGGCGCGCAAGTGGCGGGCGGCACTGCCGGCTGGCGCTATGACACCGAACATTCGCTGCATAGTGTGTTCGAGATGCGGATTTTGCTGGAGGAACGGCTGGCACGCCACGCCGCCACCCTTGCCACGCTGGAGGATATCACATTGCTGCACAGTCTGGCCGACCAGATGGAGGCCGCATGGGCGCAGCAGGATCTGGTCGCCAACGTCGAGGCCGACTGGGCCTTTCACCGCCATATTGCCAGCAAGACCACCAATACGCTTTTGGCGAAGACATACGAGAAATTCGCCGCTCTGCTGACGGAAACGCAGCGCACTCCCATTCCCTTTACCCACGATGCGCGCATGTCCGAATCCATCGCCGAGCATCGCCAGATTATCGCGGCCCTGAACGACCGCGATGCCGATACCGCGGGCCGCGTGATGGCCACCCATATTCGCAACACCGCCGCCCGCGCCGACGTCATCGTTTGACGCGGCTTGCGGAAAAGCCAGGAAATGAAAGGCAAGTCCATGACCTACGACCTTCTGATCAAGGGCGGCACAATCGCAACGGACCAAGATATCTTTGATGCGGATATTGGCGTGCGGGACGGGCGCATTGCCGCGATTGGCCGGCTTGACGCGGAGGCGGGCGACATCATTGACGCCAGCGGAAAATACGTCCTGCCCGGCGGGATTGACAGCCATGTCCATATCTCGCAGCCCTCGGGCGAGGGGATCGTGATGGCCGACGATTTCGAAAGCGGCACACGCTCGGCGCTGTTTGGCGGCAATACCACGATCATGCCGTTTTGCCTGCAACAGCGCGGCCAAAGCATCCGTGCGGCTATCGAGTGGTATCATGGGCTGGCGGCGGGAAACTGCTATACCGATGTCAGTTTTCATCTGATCATTTCCGACCCGACCGCGCAGGTTCTGGGGCAGGAACTGCCTGCGGCGGTCTGCGATGGCTATACGTCCTTCAAGGTGTTCATGACCTATGACGACCTGCGGCTGAACGATGCCGAACTGCTGGCCACGTTTGATGTCGCGCGCGAATTCGGCGCAACGGTCATGGTGCATTGCGAAAACGAGGACGCGATCAAATACCTGATCGCCAAACACGAGGCGGCGGGAAACGTGACACCCGCCGCCCACGCCACCACCCGCCCCGTCGCGGTCGAGCGCGAGGCGACACACAGGGCCATGTCGCTGGCGGAAATCACCGGAATTCCCATTGTCATCGTACATGTCTCGAACGGGGCCACGATCGAGGAAATCACCCGCGCCCGGCAGCGCGGCCTGACCGTGACGGCCGAAACCTGCCCGCAATACCTGATGCTGACCGCGGCCGATCTGGACGCGGCCAACTGGGAAGGCGCGAAATACGTCTGCTCGCCCCCGCCGCGCGATGCGGCCGAACAGGCGGCCTGCTGGAAAGGGATCCAAAGCGGCACGTTCGATCTGTTCTCGTCCGATCACTGCCCGTTTCGCTATGACAGCCCTGACGGCAAGCTGAACCCCAAGGGCGCGCGCAATTTCCGGCATATTCCCAACGGAATCCCCGGCGTGGAAACGCGCCTGCCGATCCTCTTCTCCGAAGGCGTGGGCAAGAACCGGATTGACCTCAAACGCTTTGTCGCCCTCAGCGCGACCAATCACGCGCGCACCTATGGGCTATATCCGCAGAAAGGTACGATTCAGGTCGGCTCTGACGCGGATCTGGCGATCTGGGACCCTGACCACACCAGAACGATACATCATCGCGATCTGCATGACGGCTCTGACTATACCCCCTATGAGGGGCTGGAAATTACGGGTTGGCCGGTGTCGGTCATTCTGCGGGGTAAGGTGATGATGCGCAATGGCGCCCTTCAGACGGGCAAAGGCGAAGGACGCTATTTGTACAGGAAATAAGTCATCATGGCCCGGCCTTTCAGGGTCAGTCCCAACACGATCGGGCTGGCCTGACCCATAAAAGGGCGTGGCGCCGATGCGCCCCCGTGCCACGTGTCCTTACGGTCTGCGCGCCCTTGGGCGCAGCCGCGCTCGCGCCTTCCGCCACACCGGTGTCTGGCTCAGGATGGTGGCCAAAACCGCAATGAGCAGGATCAGCGACAATGGAGAGGTGAGCGTACTCTCAAGCAGGCCCCAGATGCTCTCGCGCTCGGTTATGACGGCTCGGCGCCAGTTCTCATCAAGAAGGCGCGACAGGATGACCCCAAGGACGATCGGTCCGAGTGGCCAGGAATAGAGCTTCATAAAGTAGCCCAATACGCCGAACCCCAGCATCCAGTAAACTTCTGTCACTGAATTGTTCACCGCAAACGCCCCGACAATCGACAAAAGCAGGATCAGCGGGATCAACACCGCGCGGGGCATTTCAACGATCTTGGTAAAGATGCGGATGCCTGTCAGACCGAAGACAAGCATAAAGACATTGGCAGCCAAAAGCGCGCCGACGATGAACCAGAACATGTCCGGCCGGTCGATCATCAGCATCGGGCCGGGGTTCAGCCCGTGGATGAAAAGCGCACCGATCATGATCGCCGTGATCGCATCGCCCGGAATGCCAAGCGTCATCATCGGAACAAAGGCGCCGCCCACGGCGGCATTGTTGGCGGTCTCGGGCGCGATCAGGCCCTCGACGGCACCCTCGCCAAACGGGTGCTCGGGGTGCTTGGTGACGCGTTTGGCGTGGTCGTAGGCCATCAGTGCGGCGATATCGCCACCGGTGCCGGGCAGCGCGCCGATGACCACGCCGATGGTCGATGTCTGCAAGCTTAGCGGTAAATGGCGGCGCACGGTGCCCCATGACGGCATGATCCGGCCGATCGCCTGTTTGATTGCCAGCTTGTTCACGTGATGCAGCTGCGCAAGCGCCTCGGACACGCCAAAGAGGCCGATCATCACCGCAACAAAGCTGACGCCGCCGCGCAGGTCCGGCAGGCCGAATGTGAACCGCTCGGTAAAGGTCAGCGGGTCCATGCCGACCGCGCCGATCACAATGCCGAAGGCGCCTGCGAACACCCCCTTGAGCATTGAACCCTCCGACAGCGAGCCAACCAGCAAAAGACCAAGCAGCGCGAGCAAAAGGTAATCGCGCGGCTGGAAGCTGAGCGCCACATCCGAAACGACCGGCGCCGCCAGCGCAAGCGCCGCTATCCCGACCAGACCACCGAAAAAGGACATGACGGTGCTGATGCCGATGGCGCTGCCCGCCTCGCCGCGCAGGGCCATGGGATAGCCGTCCATCGCCGTTGCGATGGCCGAGGGCGCGCCGGGGATATTGAGAAGGATTGCTGTCCGGCCGCCGCCATAGACCCCACCCATATAGATGCCGATCATCAGCGAGATCGCAGGCAACACATCCCATGCGAAGGTAAAGGAAATCAGGATCGAGACCGCCATCGTCACCGACAGGCCCGGAATTGCGCCGACATAGATACCCGACAGCGTGCCGACCGCCACCAGCAGCAGAAGCTGCGGCTGCGCGAATACTGTGGCCATTGCCGCGAGCGTCTCCATCAGCGGGCCCCCGTGAGATCGCGCAGCGCCTGGATCAGCTCGGCCTCGGGGACCAGGCCCGATGGCATCAGAACCGTAAAGACAATACGAAAGATCAGCCAGATCGCAACGAGGCTTCCGACCGACACGAGACTGGCAAAGCCCCAGCCCCGCCGTGACAGAAGGCGGATGGACAAGATCAGAAACAGCGCCGAGGTCGGCAGGAAACCCAAGGGCTCCAGCAGCGCCGCGTAGGCAATAAGCAGCGCCGTGATCGCGAGGATACGGCCAGGCAACACATCGCGGTGAAGCGTCTGGCCCTCTGCACGTGGCCGCCGCATCGTGCGCCATGCGATCACGAATGCCGCCCCCAGCATCACGGCCGCGGCGGCCATCGGAACGCTGCCCGGCGCCGATAGCGCGCCCAGCCCGCTGATCCCGTATGCGTTCACCAAAAGCACCGCGGACAATGCAGCCATCAGCACGGCAAAGACGGCCTCACCGGGGCGCCGCGTGCGGCGGGATGGGAAAGGGTCGTGCATGAATCACCTTTCGGACCTTGGAGAAAAGGGCTGCCCCACCGCCGTGCCGGGGCATGGCGGTGGGGCAGCCGCATCACTTTCAGTGACGCATCACTTTTCCGGACGGGGGATGCCGAACTCTTCGGGTGAACGCTTTGCCAGGCCCGCATCCTCGATCAGCCAGACCGTGTTGCGCTGATAGCTGTCCAGATACGCCTGCGCCTCGGCGCCCGAAACATTCATCATGATAAAGCCCCGATCCTGCATCAGCTTGCGGAAATCGTCCTGTTCGGCTGCCTGCCGATAGGCATCCGACAGCTTGGCAACCACATCCTTTGGCGTGTCCACAGGCGCAAAGACGCCAAAAAACGGCCCCCAGGGCAGCATCGCCTCATATCCGGTCTCGGCCTCGGTAACGGGCTGCACGTCAGGCAGGGCATAATGCGCCTCCGCGTCCATCACGGTGATGGGTTTCATGGTGCCGGCGCGGATCCCCTCGATCGCGGCGCCGACGACGACGGGCATGACATCGATGGCGCCCCCCTGAAGCGCGGTCAGGGCCGGACCATCGCCGCCATAGGGAACCTCGATGATATCGAGATCGCCTTCAATGGATTCGACCATGGCAAGTATCACCGACGACAGGCCGCCCGGCCCCGTCGAGCCAAAGCGCACGTCGCCCGGATTTTCGGCGATATGGCTCATCATGCCCGCATAGTCGTCAAAAGGTGCGTTCGCGGAGGCGACCAGCATCGGTGTGCCACGTGCCAGAAGAACGACAGGCACGAAATCCGCATAGTCCCGCTCGCCCAGGTTCATGACCTTGTAGAGCGTCGGATTCTCGGCCCCCATCAGCAGGGTGTAGCCATCCGGATCGGCCTCGGCCACCTGATTGAGGGCAATCGCCCCCACGCCGCCGGTGACATTCTGCATCACGATCGAGGTGCCCAGCACCTCCTCGGCATGCGGCGTGACCGAGCGCATCACCGTGTCGGTCGAGCCGCCGGCG
The DNA here is from genome assembly GCF_003316635.1 of Roseovarius dicentrarchi. Taxonomy (GTDB): domain Bacteria; phylum Pseudomonadota; class Alphaproteobacteria; order Rhodobacterales; family Rhodobacteraceae; genus Roseovarius; species Roseovarius dicentrarchi. Next base: position 19,847 of record NZ_QNQP01000027.1, read on the forward strand.
CCCCACTGAATCACGCCCCTGATCTCTCTTTCAGGAAATTCCGCAGCCGCCGGAGCAGCGGCCAGAAGAGTTGCGGCCAGAACGATCAAGCGTTTCATAAATCCATGCTCCCTTGTAGATCACGTAAATTCGTCGGGTACTTATCGGGTTATGGTGGCGAAACCGCAAATGGTTTAGTTGCCTTGCCGGGGTTTTGTTGGTGGCGCGGATGCCTGTCCCGGCGGCATCGCAATGTATCAGCGTGATGATTGTCTGACGCCATCGCAAAACCAGATCCATATCCAGGATCTCGGGCAAGCCGTATCTGTGAATGGATCTGTTCAGGTGTGCGACGCAGAACTTTGCGGCCAGCGTGTTTGACATGCGCCACGCCAATGCCTTGCGGCTGTGCCGGTCCATGATCGCACCCAGATGCACAAAGCCCCGCCGCGTCGGTAGGCAGGTGATGTCAGCGCGCCAAACCTGGCTGGGTCGGTCCACCCGCAGGCCACGCAGCAGATAGGGGCGAGTCTTGTGGTCTTTCGCGGCCGTGCTGGTGTCGGATTTCCGGTGGATCGGCATAAGGTCCATCAATGGCATCAAGCGCCTGATCCGTTTTCATTCCTACGGTCCTTTCTGGCGGCAGAAGCGTTGACCACCATGTAGCGGCTGGCGGGTGCCTGACGCCTTTCGCACCAACCTTCACGTCGCAACGCGGGCCGGCGCCGCGCAATTCGCAAAGCTCCGCGCAGGCCCCCCGTTGCACAACCCGCCCAAAACGGCAAAACTCAGGCCCGGAGTCGCGCCCCTGATGGGTAAGGGCTGGGGCGACGTCGGCGTAACTGACGCACAAACCTTTCGATGGGGCTATCCGAGGGGGCTGAAATCTTTATAGGTAGCATTGTGGAAAAATGTGTCTCGATTATCATCCCTTGCTACAACGAAGAAGAAGTCATCAGAACCACACTGGATCGCTTGACAGCTTTTTGCAGCAGCCAGCCTGACTATGCGTTTGAGCTGTTATTTGTAGATGATGGATCCAGCGATCGCACGCCGGCGCTCCTGCGTCAGGCTGCGGTCGATGATGCGCGCGTCCGTGTGCTTTATTTCGCGCGTAACTTTGGCCACCAGATTGCCGTGACTGCGGGGATCGATGCGTCCACGGGTGATGCGGTCGTGTTGATCGATGCGGATTTGCAGGACCCGCCAGAAGTAATCGCCGGCATGCTTGAGAAATGGCGCGACGGCTATGATGTGGTTTATGCCACGCGTATCTCGCGCCCTGGAGAGTCGGCCTTCAAACTGTTCACGGCGCGCGCGTTCTACCGCGTGCTTAATCGCCTGTCCGAAGTCCCCATTCCGCTGGATACCGGAGATTTCCGCCTGATGAGCAGACCGGTGGTGGAGGTGCTTAAAAACATGCCCGAGCGCCACCGTTTCGTGCGTGGCATGGTGTCATGGGTGGGGTTCAGGCAGATCGCACTTCCCTACGAGCGGGCAGAGCGCTTTGCCGGTACTTCGAAATATCCACTGCGCAAGATGTTGCGCTTTGCCACGGATGGCATCCTGTCATTTTCGGTCAAGCCTTTGCAGGTTTCCATCGCGATGGGGCTGATCTCGGCGTTATTTGCGATGATCGGGATCATTTATGCGCTTGGGCTGAGGATGTTTACCGCCACCTGGGTTGAAGGATGGACTGCACTGATGATCGCAGTCCTGTTTCTGGGCGGCGTGCAGCTTTTGTCGCTGGGAATCATCGGCGAGTACATTGGCCGGATCTACACTGAAGTGAAGCAAAGACCCCTGTATATCGTGCGCGAAACCATAGGGTTCAGCGAGAACGGCGCGGCAGAACATTCTGCGGCTTGCCCCACTTCTGCCACCGCGCGAACCAGAAAATGAAAAACATATCCGTCGGAAGCATGGCCAGGCTGGGGCTTGGCATCGCGGTTGCGGGCTTTTTCGTCTGGCTGATCGCGCGGTCGGTAGACATGGCCGAACTGGGTGCCGCCTTGGCCGAGGCCAATTCGGGCTGGATTGCCCTGGCAATCGTCTTTTTCCTGCTGGGCTATGCGTGCCGGATCACGCGCTGGCGGATCATGCTGCGGCGCAGCAATCCAGAGATTGGCTGGATCACATGTGCGATCCCGTTCATGGGGTCGATCGCAGCCAACAATGTGCTGCCGTTTCGCGCGGGGGATGCGCTGCGGGCGCTTGCCTTCTCGGGCTGGATGGGGGTGCCGACGGCATCGGTCATTGCCACGCTTCTGGTGGAGCGTCTGTTGGACCTTTTGAGCCTTCTGATTGCGCTTGGGCTTGTCCTTGTGATCTTTGATCTGGGCAGCAGCGCCCCTGCCGCATTGGTCGGGATCAGCGGAACGGGTCTGATCGGGGTTGGTCTAGCGGTGATGGCACTGCTGCTGTTTCCGCAAATCATGGAGCCGCTGGTCAGGTTGTTGATACGCATGGTGAACCGGGTTGTTTCCGCAAATGCAGGTGTAAGGCTGAGCGGTATCTCGGACAAAGTGTTCGATACGCTACGCCATCTTTCCCAAGGGCCACGCATGGCGCTTTTGGTGCTGTGGTCTGCGGCTGTCTGGGGGCTGGAGGGGGCGGTTTTCTGGGCCGCGGCCCATGCGGTGCCCTCGCTGGAAACTCCTGTAGCGGGCTGGCTGGCCTTGCCTGTGGGAACGCTGGCCACGTTGTTGCCTTCCACGCCCGGATATATCGGGACATTCGACTTTTTCGTAATCAAGGCGATGGAGGTGATGGGAAATCCAGCCGTCGCCGCCGCCGCTTTTGCGGTGCTGGTACATTTCATCCTATGGCTGCCCGCGACCTTGATCGGGGGCGCATGTATGGCCTATTGGGGCCTCCGCCGCCGGTCACCCCCCTCATCCCCACGCCAAGAGAGCCGATAACATGAGCAAAGATATCACCATCATTGGCGGCGGTTTCGCCGGTCTGTCGGCTGGATACGATCTGACGCGGGCGGGTCACCGGGTCACGGTATTGGAAGCGGATGATTTCGTGGGCGGGCTTGCCGGCGCTTTTGAAGCCGAGGGCGAGCGACTGGACCGATTCTATCATCACTGGTTCACGAACGATCTGGCGGTGATGGGTCTGATCGATGATCTGGGCCTGTCAGATGAGGTGATGACCAACCCCACCAACACGGGCGTTTATTACAACAGCTCCGTATTCAAGCTATCGACACCGATGGATTTGCTGAAATTCTCGCCACTGCCATTTTTTGATCGGATCCGGCTGGGCCTGCTGACCCTGCGGGCACGAAAGGTCAAGGACTGGATGGCGCTCGAGCATAAGACTGCATCCGAATGGCTACGCGAGCTTGGAGGCGAGCGCGTTTACAAGGTCATGTGGGAGCCGCTGTTGCAGGGCAAGTTCGGGCCTTATGCCGAAGATATCTCGGCGGTGTGGTTCTGGAACAAGCTCAAGCTGCGTGGCGGGTCGCGGGGCAAGGCGGGCGAGGAACGGCTGGCCTATTTTCAAGGCTCGTTCGCGCGTCTGGCCGAAGCAACAGCAGACGGCATTCGCGCAGGCGGCGGCAAGGTGCATACAAGGTCAGCGGTGGACAGCTTCGCTCAGGAGGCCGATGGACGCTGGAGGACAAAGGGGGCGTGGGGCGAGGTGACCAGTGATGCGGTCATTGCGACAACGGCGCTACCGTTGGTTGCCGACATGATCGAAGGCTGGGCCGCGCCTGATTACCTCGCTGCTCTGAGGCGGATCAACTACCTGTCAAACGTCTGTCTGGTGCTGGAGCTGGATCGTTCGCTCAGCGATACATACTGGCTCAACGTCAACGACCCCAGCTTTCCCTATGTAGGCGTGATCGAACATACCAATTTCATGAAGCCAGAGACGTATGGCGGCAATCATGTCGTTTATCTGTCGAAATATCTGCCCCACCAAGAGGCGCTCTATAATATGAGCGCAGAAGAGACGCTGGAGTTTTCCCTGCCGCATCTCAAAAAGATGTTTCCTGAATTCGATGCCTCATGGATCAATCGCTACCACGTCTGGAAGGCGCGCTGGGCCCAGCCGGTGGTGGAAAAAGAATACGCAAAGCTGATCCCGTCCGAGGACGGCCCTTTGCCGGGGATGCACATATGCTCCATGGCCCAGATTTATCCGGAGGATCGCGGCACGAATTACGCTATCCGCGAAGGGCGCGCGTTGGCGCGCAGGCTTGCTGGTGACTGAGCCAGCGCCGGATCTGCCCCGCCCGATTGTCTTGTTGGTGCGCTGGGGCAGCCCGGCCTTGATGGTAAGCCTCCTGATGCGGCTCTGGGTGATTTTCGCGTCGGGAAATTACGATTGGGACATGGATCATGAGATGTATTTCGGTCAGCGCCTGCTCGGGGGCGACCTGATATGGACAAAGGAGTTTCATGACAAACTGCCATTTGTGCAGATGCTTTTTTCTGTCCCGGCTGCGTTTGACAGCATTCAGGCGTGGCGGATCCTGTCGCTTTTCAGTGTGACGCTTGGCGCGGCTTTGATTGTGATACTGGTGCCGCGCATACTGCACATTCCGAATGTGGCATATTCGGACGTGCGCCGCCTCTCGCTGTTCGCGGCTCTGCTCTATGCGTCGCTCACCGCCAGCCTTCCGGGTGATCTGACCCATATCAATCCGATGGCCGGTGCATTTGCGTTGAGTGCAACCCTTTTGATGCTGTGGGCGGGGCAGATGCCCGTGACGCGGATCCGGGTTATATTTGCCGCGGGTCTTCTGGCCGCGGCGGCGATTTCCATCCGGCCATATTTATTGGCGCCGCTGGTGCTAACGGCATTACTGGGCTGTTTTGCACCAATATCCGGTCCTCACCCGCGACGGCTTTCCGAGCGTTTGGCGCTTTTCGGATGTTTGGGTGTGGTGACGCTTGTTTCAGGGCTCGTGCTCAATCTGTTGCCCTATGCGCTCAGCGGTCACATGGCGGCCTTTTGGGCCGGTCTGTCGATGCTGGCCCAAGACATTAACCCGCAGTATTTTGGCGACACTTTTCTGGATAGCCTCAATCTGTCGAACCCCCTTGTTATCCCGTTCTGGGCCATTTCCTTGGCGGGGATCGCAGTCTTTGCCACCGGCGTCCGGCGCGGCAGCATCTCGGCCCGTTTCATCCTGATGATACTGATCGCGCAATGCAGCCTGTTTGCTTTCGTGGCGCAGAAACATTGGTGGCCGCATTACCTGAATTTTTTCACGGGATACTCTTGCCTGATGATGCTGGGCATACTGGTCTGGCTGGCAGAGCGTCGGGTCAGGTTCCCGGTGACAGGTATGCTGGTCATGTCCTTGGGGCTGGCCGGGCTGGTGGCGCTGGCGACCCTGTGGTCGGCGCGAAGTCTGATAAGATTTACACCTGCGAAACATACCTATCATCCGGGTCCGGTGATCGATGCCTTTCAGACCTACAGGGAAGCGTCTGACGCCGCTTCCATACCTTTCCTGTCACCAAGCCAGATAGCGCTGCATTGGAACCTCAAAGAGCCGCGGCATGGGTTTCCGCATGCGGCCAATACGGAACATATCAATCGCGGATGGTGGGCCGATGTCCCGCCAAACAAAGTCTTTGCGACGCCTGAATCACCTGAAGCCTATTGCGCTTTTCTACAGATGCAGGCCCCTCGACTGGTGGTTGACATATCGACGTCGCCCGTGCTGCCCTGCCTCGAACAGGAGGGATCGCGTTACAGGCTGGACGCGAATGTGCCGATCGCGGGGCGATCAGCCACGCTTGTGGTGTTCAGACGTATGTGACCCCACTACCGAGCTGCTGTCGGTAAGCGGTGCGCCTTTCCCACCTATCTGGCATCGCTCCACGGCAGGAGAGTGTCGATCTGTCTTTGTGTGTGGCCTGAGATGACGGCTGTGAGCGTGTCGGCCACGCAGGCGCGCGGATCAGCCAACGGTGCTTTGGCAGAGACGCGGGCGCGGTTGGCGGTCAACCGGACCTGCGGTGCCACTTGTGGAGCGTCCGTGTCGCTGATCCCATGCTTTCGGCGTAGATCCTTTAAACCCAGCTAAAGAACAGGCTCACCTCGGATCCAGCTCTTTTCAGAGGAGCGGGTCAGCTGCAACCTGGTGGTTCACCCGTTCCCGAAATCTGCCATGCGCAAACCATGTGAACCCGCTTGCTATTGATCGTCATGCGGGGCGCCTTGACTGGATCGTCAATCTCCGCCACCCGGACCAGCTCAGGCAACGGGGCGGAACGGCGCCGCGTGGTTGGTGAGGATAGGGCTCGCAAACACGCGCCCTGCGGTGAGAATACTGAAAAGGCGATGAGGACATAAAAAAGCGCGCCGTCTGTGACAGCGCGCTTTGTTCGGTTCGTGCGGGGTTTGGCTGGCGCCGGCCAGCCGCGCCTTGGTTACCGGTCCTTGTCTGTTTCCGTCCCGGCAGCGCCAAGGTTCTGCTTGTCTGCGCTCTCCTTGGCGGCGGTTTTCACACGGTCGGCGGCCGACTTGGCCTTGTCCACGGCAGAATCGGCGGCTGCTTCGACATCGTCCTGAAGGTCAGACGCCACATTCCTGGCTTCGTCAACGCCTGCTTTGACGACCTCGCGGGCCTTGCGCACCTCTTCGTTGTAAATGCGCTCGGCTTCGTCATACAGATCGTCGCTATAGGCGCCGACATAGTCGTCCTCCAGCCGTGTGCGCGGCAGGGCGCCAGCGGTTGCGGCGCCGATAGCAAAGGCCAGCGCGCCCATGACAAGCGGATGTTCGTCATAGAAATCCGCGACCTGATCGGTGCCGCGGCTGATCCGGCGCGAGGCAGCGTCGCGGGCGTCGATCGCCTTCGCACGTGCAGCGGCAATCCGGTCGCGCGCCTCGTCGGACAGATGCTCGGTGCCCTCGGCCAGGCGCCTTTGAAGCGCCTCGGCGCGGTGCGATGCGCTGCTCCAGATATTGCCGGCGGTGTCGCGGATGCCATGGGCCGCATCATGTGCAGTATCGCCGACACTGCGCGCGGCGTCGCTGGCGCTGTCCCGAACCGATGCGGCGCCGGACGACACCGAAGCCGCCACCGATGATGCGCCCGAGGCGACAGCGCCAGCCGCATCCTCCGCTGCGTCCCGCGCCGCCGAGCTTGCGTGCGATGCACGGTCGCCAAGGGATGTGCCGGATGTGCTGCGGCCGTGGCCCAGTTCATCGCGCTCCCAATCGCGCGCCCATGTTGGCTGCGCTGCGGCGGACGGCCGGCGGGTTTGCCAGCGTGCCTCGGTCTTTGGTCCCGAGTAGCTGGCGCCGCGGCGGGCGGCATACTCCGGCACGTCGTCGGCCACATGGGTGCGTGGCACGGTGCCATGGTGATCGCGCCGCCCGGTGTGGCGATCATCGCGGTCATTGGCGCTGCGCTTGTTGCCGAATATCAGCCAGGCAAGCCCGACGCCGGTCAGCGCCAGCGCCACAGGATTGTCGCGCGCCGATTGCGCAACCGAGCGGCCGAAATCGCCGCCGTGTTCACGGAACTGATCACCGACCTGCTGGACCACGCCATCGAATGAAAACCGGTCCTGCAATCCTTCGATCGAGTCCTTCAGGCCGGCGCGCTCGCGCTCGATCTCGCGTTCGATTTCGTCGGGGGATTTGGTATCATTTGTCATCGTAGGCATCCTTTACTGCATGTGCGTCGCGCTTGACGTTCTTGGCGGTGCGAGAGGGTGCAAAGCTGGACAGCTTGAGGTCGTTCACGCCCTTGTTGGCCATGACGAACGCGATGACCGCAAAGATCACGCCGATGATCAGCGCGCTCCATCCTGCATCGACGCCTGCTTCGGTCAGGGCGGCGACCAGCGCAGCGGACAACACATTCAGTGCCGTGAGTGCCACGATGACCGCGCCCACGATCATGCCGACTGCAACGCCTGCCTTGTTGAGGTTTTCCGACACTTCGGCGCGGGCCAGATCCACTTCCTTGCGCACAAGGGAGCTGACGTGGCCCAAGGCATCGCCCAGCATGTCGGCTGTCGTTTTTCCGGTGGGATCGCTCATGAGGTTTCTCCCGAAGTGGTGCGTGCGTTGCGCTGGTTTGCATAGATCTCGGACGCGGTCTGATGGCGATAGCCGGGCGCATCGTGGCCCGGAGTGTCCGGCGCCGTGTGCGGTGCGTCATCCCTGCGGGCCGACGCAGTGGCAAACCGCGTTGCGGCAAATCCGGCCAGTGCGATACCGCCCAGAAACAGCATCGGATTACGCTTGGCAAAGGTGCTGACTTCATTGGCCATCTCGCCCAGATCCTTGTCACGGATCGAGTCCGATATATCGGCAAGACTGCTTGCGATCTGGCCGAAAGTGCGCTCTTGCGGTGAGCCATCGCGCATGTCATTCGCGGCCTTGCGCAGCGACGAGGCAACGTCCGACACTTCGTCGGCCACGCCCGATTTGGCATCACCGGCGCGGCGTGCAGCTTCGTCGCGCACGGCGCTGGCGGCACTTTGCGCCGTTTCGCGGGCGCTGCTGCCAAGATCGTCGGCAGCCTCTTTGGCCTTGGTCTTGATCTCGTCGACGTTAGGCGAAGTTGACTGGGTCATTGTGCTCTCCTTCGGTTCAAAATACGAGATTGACGATGGCGAGGATCACCACGATCAATCCAACCAGATAGATAATTCCGTACATAGATTCCTCGCTGTATTTGCGTTTCACGTCTGTGGGGTCACGTCAGTGTGAGTGCTTAATCAAGCGCAAACAGGCGCTATCGGTTCCCTGCTGATCTGCATAACTGTGCCGGACGCGGCCCCGGTGGGCGTCTGTTCGCGCGGCAGGCCTGAAGGGGCAGGGCTGTCATGAACGCAGCGCCGGCCCCCGTGAGAACTGCGTCGCGCCCTGTCAGCTGTATCGGGTCTCTTTTTCAGGCGCTGGATTGACTTCAGGTGCGGTTCCGCCCGGTGCCGAATTGCCATGTCGGTGCTGCCGGGCTACAGTAAGGCATTGGAACACGGATCATTTGCCCCAATGACACTGCCCGTCATAACCAACGACATGTCAGCCGCCGAAATCGAGCGGATGATGGAGAGCGCACGCAACGCGTCAAACTTCCTCAAGGCGCTCAGCCACGAGGGGCGTTTGATGATCCTGTGCCATCTGGCGAGCGGCGAGAAATCGGTCACCGATTTGGAAAACCTGCTGTCGGCGCGTCAGGCCGCCGTATCGCAACAGCTGGCGCGCCTGCGCAGCGAAGGGCTGGTGGCGCCGCGCCGGGAGGGCAAGGTTATTTATTACCGTTTGAGCGATCCGCGCGCCGTTCAGATCCTCGACCTTGTCTATGACCTGTTTTGCAAAAATGCGTAGCGCGATCATCCCCCCTGGATGCACGGCGGATGCCTGATGCCCGTGCGGGCAATGCCGGCCCGGACTGAAACTCAGACGCAAAACCACAGTTATCCGCAGATCCTGCGCGGGCCGCCCCTGTTCGGGCGGCCCTGATCTATGATCCGTCAGTCGATCATGGGCAGCAGGGCCGAGATGGACACCTTGGCATCACCATAGAACATGCGGGTGTTGTCCTTGTAGAACAGCGGGTTTTCGATGCCCGAATACCCGGTGCCCTGACCGCGTTTCGACACAAAGACCTGCTTTGCCTTCCAGACTTCCAACACGGGCATTCCGGCGATGGGCGAATTGGGGTCGTCCTGCGCCGCCGGGTTCACGATGTCATTCGATCCGATGACGATGACCACATCCGTCCGGGCCAGATCATCGTTGATCTCGTCCATTTCCAGAACGATGTCGTAGGGCACCTTGGCCTCGGCCAGCAGCACGTTCATGTGGCCGGGCAGGCGCCCCGCAACCGGGTGGATGGCAAAACGCACGGATTTGCCCTTGGCGCGCAGCTTGGTGACCAGCTCGGAGACTGCGCCCTGCGCCTGCGCCACGGCCATGCCGTAGCCCGGCACGATCACGATACTGTCCGCATCGTTCAGCGCGGTCGCGACGCCGTCCGCGTCAATCGCCACCTGCTCGCCCTCGACCGCCATCGCGGGGCCGGTGGTATTGCCGAAACCGCCAAGGATGACCGAGACGAACGACCGGTTCATCGCCTTGCACATGATATAGCTGAGGATCGCACCGGACGATCCGACCAGCGCGCCGGTCACGATCAGCAGATCGTTGCCAAGGCTGAACCCGATCGCCGCCGCGGCCCAGCCGGAATAGGAGTTCAGCATCGACACGACCACGGGCATGTCGGCGCCGCCGATCCCCATGATCAGGTGGTAGCCGATGAAGAACGCCAGCAGCGTCATCAGCAGCAGCGTCCACATGCCTGCGCCGTTCATGAAGGCGATCATCAGCAGCAAGGACAGCGCCGCCGCGCCCGCATTCAACGCATGACCGCCGGGCAGTTTTTCGGCCTTGGAGGTGATCTTGCCCGCCAGCTTGCCAAAGGCGACGACGGATCCGGTGAAGGTCACCGCGCCGATGAAGACGCCAAGGAACACTTCGGCGCGCAGGATCGTACGCTCGACGCCGGTTTTATGTGCCAGCGTCTCGGCAAAGCCCGTCAGGCCCTGCTGCGCCCACCAGGCGTCACCCGCATCCGCAGGCATGGCCGCCTTGAGCGCGAGCACCGCTTGCAGCTCCAGATAGGCGTTGAAGCCGATGAAAACCGCGGCCAACCCAACGAAAGAGTGCAGCGCCGCTACCAGTTGCGGCATCTCGGTCATCTCCACCCGCTTGGCCACATACCAGCCAAGAACCGAGCCGCCGGCGATCATCACCGATATGATGAACCAGTTGCCCATGCCGGGACCGAACACCGTCGCCACCACGGCCGCGCCCATGCCGACGATGCCATACCAGACGGCGCGCTTGGCGCTTTCCTGTCCCGACAGCCCGCCCAGCGACAGGATGAACAGGACGGCGGCCGCGATGTAGGCCGCGGATACAATTCCGATTGTCATTTCTGCTGTCCCTTCAGGATTTCTGGAACATCGCCAGCATGCGGCGCGTCACAAGGAAGCCCCCCACAATGTTGATGGATGCAATGAACACCGACACGGCGGCAAGAAGCACGACCAGCCACGAGCCGGACCCGATTTGCAGCAGCGCGCCAAGGATGATGATGCCCGAAATCGCATTCGTCACCGCCATCAGCGGCGTGTGAAGGGAATGCGATACGTTCCAGATCACAGAAAAGCCGATGAAGCAGGCCAGAACAAAGACGATGAGGTGGCTCATGAAGCTGGCCGGCGCAAAGGCGCCGATCAGCACCATCACCGCCGCACTGACAGCCAGCAGGGTCACCTGCGATTTGGTCTGCTTGCGGAACAGCGCCACTTCCTGCGCCTTTTTCTCCTCCGCCGTGGGCGCGGGTGCGGTCTGTTTCGGCTTGGCCGCAATCGCCTGCACCTTGGGCGGGGGCGGCGGGTAGGTGATTTCGCCCGCGTGGACCACGGTGGCGCCGCGAATGACGTCATCCTCCATGTCATGCACGATCTGGCCATCCTTTTCGGGGGTCAGATCGGACAGCATATGGCGGATGTTGGTGGCATAGAGGCTGGACGCCTGCGCGGCCATGCGGCTGGGGAAATCGGTGTAGCCGATGATGGTGACGCCGTTCTCGGTGACGATCTTCTCATCCTTCACCGTCAGCTTGCAGTTGCCGCCCTTTTCGGCGGCCAGATCCACGATGACCGATCCGGGCTTCATCGCCTTGACCATATCCTCGGTCCACAGCTCGGGTGCGTCGCGGTTCGGGATCAGGGCGGTTGTGATGACGATGTCGACATCCGGCGCCAATTCGCGGAATTTGGCCAGCTGCGCTTCGCGGAATTCGGGGCTGGAGACGGAGGCGTATCCGCCTGTTGCCGCGCCGTCCTGCGCCTCGTCAAAATCCAGATAGACGAACTCGGCGCCCATGCTTTCGACCTGCTCGGCCACTTCGGGGCGCAAGTCGAACGCCAGCGTGACCGCGCCCAGCGACGTGGACGTGCCAATCGCGGCCAGCCCGGCCACGCCCGCGCCGATCACCAGAACGCGCGCCGGGGGCATTTTGCCCGCGGCGGTGATCTGCCCGGTAAAGAAGCGTCCGAAATTGCTGCTTGCCTCGATCACGGCGCGGTAGCCGGCGATATTGGCCATCGACGACAGCGCGTCCATCTTCTGTGCGCGGCTGATGCGCGGCACCATTTCCATGGCGATGACACTGGCGCCCGAGGCGCGCGCCGCCTCCATCCCCGCATCGTTGGTGCCGGGGTCGAAGAATGTGATCAGCGTCTGCCCGTCCTTCAGATGCCCCAGCTCGGCCGTGCTGGGCGGGCGCACCTTGGCGATGATGTCGCTGCCGGACCAAAGCGCCTGCGCGGTTTCGACCAGCTCGACGCCGGCGGCCGCGTAATCGGCATCCATAAACCCGGCCCTTGCACCTGCGCCCGCCTCGATCGCACAGTCATAGCCCAGCTTTTGCAACTGAACGGCGCTGTCGGGGGTCATCGCGACACGCGCTTCGCCCTCGCGGGCTTCCTTCGGAACACCTATTTTCACGTCAGTCCACCATCCTGTCCTATGAATTCAGTCCAGCTTAATAGCGGATAAGGAACCCAAAAGCCCAGCCCGCATGAATGTAGCCAAGAGGGTGGCCTATGATGCGACTCTTTTCGCCGACAAATGGTATGCCGTCAGTTGCGGGGTTTCGACGCGGCGCCCGCACCGCGCCGCCACCATATCGGTCGTGCGGTGTCACCAGTCTCCTGGACGACATATCAGATGTTCGGAGAAATGCAGGGATCGGGCGAAAACTCCGACCGGTACGCCGCGGCCAACTCCGCCGGAGATTCGCGGCATATCTCTGCCCTCGCCCGCCACCCGAGTCGGATCGGGGCGCTTGATTGCGTTGCCGGCAAACCGAGTCGGCGCAAACGCCCCGAAAGGGGGCTGATTCCGGGCCTGCTCCAGCATGATGGGCCGGGATTTCACCCTGTCAGACAAAAATACACGAGTATTATCAATGAGATAAAGAATTCTTTCATTTCTTTGCAGAAATGGGTTGCGGGTATTTGGGGTTGGGGCTAGAACCCCCTTCACCGGCGGCGCTGAGATGCACCACTGGGACGCCAGACGGAACAACGGAGCGACGCTCCAGCGGGCTTGACGGCGGGGACATTCGGAGATAGGTGGAGCGGACGGCGCTTGGTAGTTTAAGCGTAGTCTGTTAGATTTGTCTTCTGGGGCTTTTGGCTCCGACGCTCTTTGAAACTGATAGTATCTGAAGAGATATGTGGGCGGTTTGGTTCATTCGATGAACTTACAACT
>NZ_QNQP01000028.1 GCF_003316635.1 Roseovarius dicentrarchi
CGAAACTATCCGAACCGAAACATGATCGCAGGCAGATGATCAGCCGTGCCCGAGCTGTCCGGGAATTACTGAAACGGCTGTCCGGGAATTAGCGTAATCGCTGTCCGGTATTTTTGAAATCCGCACCTGTGAGGCTGTTGCCGTTCCGGAGAACGCCTATTTCGACGATGCAAGTTACGGCCCGGGCTGGCAGTGCAATCGCGGCTTTGCAGAGTCCGACGACGGCTGCACAGAGATTGACCTCCCCGACAATGCGCATCTCGACGGATCGGGAAACCGGTGGGAATGCCACAGGAATTACCAGCGATCGCAGGGGCGTTGCGTCCTGAACGACTAGCGCTCGCAATCCAAATTGAAACGCGGCTCGCCCGTCCAAACGCTTCATGTGATCGGACCGGGGAAAACCCGCTTGGCAAAGGAATAATCATGGAATCGGACAATGTAGAAAACTCGATGACAAGGCTGTCAACGATGGGGCCGCAAGCTCCACCTGACGTATCCGCGTCCCGTCGATCTCACACCAACAAAGATGTAACAAAAGGGGTGCCTACCGCAGTTGTCTATTCCGAGGGAAACTTCGGGCAGGTCGACGGCAAGACCGCGAATGGGCTTGTCCGTCACAGCCAGGCCTACCGCATTCTATCGGTCATCGACGGCCGACTTGAAGGGCGCGACAGCGGGCAGGTGCTGGACAAAGTGAGCAACGGCATTCCCATCCTTGAAGACCTCGAGGCTGCGGTTGCGCACGAGGTGCATATCCCCGACACTTTGATCTATGGGATGGCCCCCTCTACAGGGCGACTCTCACCTGCGGATCGAAGCGTTGTTCTGAATGCGATCGGGCTTGGCATGAACATCGTGAGCGGGCTGCATGAATATCTGTGCGATGACACAGAAATAGCCAACGCGGCGTCAGTTCGCAATGTCACGATCCGCGATATCCGCAAACCGAAACCCAGCAAGGACATGCGCCTCTTTGATGGCAGTGTCGCCGGTGTTAAAGCGCTGCGGATTGCCGTTCTGGGAACCGATTGCGCCATTGGAAAGCGGACAACGGCGACCGTATTGGCACAGGCCCTGAATGCCAGCGGCATCAACACAGTGCTTGTCGGCACGGGCCAGACTGGCCTGATGCAGGGCGCGAAATACGGTATCGCAATGGATGCCGTGCCGCCCCAGTTCTGCTGCGGTGAGCTTGAAGGCGCGATTGTTGGCGCTTCTGAAGCGGAACAACCGGATGTCATTCTGATCGAAGGTCAGGGTGCACTCAGCCATCCCGCGTTTTGCACTTCAGCCTTTATCCTTCGGGGGAGCCAGCCGGACGCGGTCATCCTTCAGCACGCGCCCAAACGTGCCCACCGCTGTGACTTTCCCAATATGCCGATGCCTTCTGCCGCCAGTGAGATCGCCTTGATCGAAGCCTTTGCCGATACAAAGGTCATCGGTATCACCCTCAATCACGAAGGCATGACAGAGGTCGAAATCACCGAAAGCATCGCGGCCCAATCCCACAAACTCGGGTTGCCCGTTACCGATGCATTGGCCAGACCCGTTGCACATCTGCATGCGATGGTAGTCGCTGCATATCCGGGTTTGATGCAAAGGTCGCCCGTGGCCGCGATATGAGCTGCCCGCGCATCGAGGTGGATCTCAGCAAGATACGTCGTAACACGCGGACCCTTGTTAAGCGCTTAGGCCCGCGTGGGATCGGCGTAACAGGCGTGACCAAGGCTGTCTGTGGGCATCCTGCGATCGCTCAGGCCATGCTCGATGGTGGGGCTGCAGGGCTTGCAGATGCACGTATCAGCAATGTGCAAAGGCTACGCGCGGCAGGCATGACAGACTCTATCACTCTGATCCGCACGCCGATGTTGAGCCAGGCCGATCAAGTCGTTCAGTCTTGCGAGACAAGTTACAACACTGAGATTTCGGTCATTTCAGCGTTGGCTGCAGCCGCGATCCGTAAAGGAACAGTTCACGGTATCGTATTGATGGTCGAGATGGGCGATCAGCGGGACGGGATACGACCCGAGAACTTGGCAGGTGTTGCGCAGCAGGTCATGCAAATGTCTGGGGTCGCGTTGAAAGGCATTGGCGCAAACTTTGCGTGTTTGAACGAGCGCGCTCCCACGACGTCTCAAATGGCCGCTCTGAATGCCTTGGCGAACGAGATTGAGGGTGCGTGCGGCCCGTTCCTCAAGATCGTGTCTGGTGGCAACTCAGCCAATTTACCGTGGGCGCTTGGCGAACACGCGACGGGTCGCGTCAACGACCTCCGTCTGGGTGAGGCGATCCTTCTGGGAGTTGAGCCCGTGTCTGGAGACCAGATCGGCGGAATGCACACGGACGCCTTCACTCTTGTTGCCGAAGTTATTGAAACGGGTGCAAAACCTCCGCCTTTCCCTATCGCCCTCATCGATCCCACTAGGGAACGACTTCGCATTGTGACACCCAGTGGTGCCTCTGCACGCATAATCCTCGCGATGGGGCATCAGGACACCGACATTCTGGGGCTTTCAATGCCTGTTGGAAGCACATTGATCGGTGCGACTAGCGATCATCTTGTCATTGGAACGGCTCGACCTCTGCCAACGGTGGGTTCCGAGTTAAAATTCCGCATTAATTACAATGCGTTGATGCATGCCATGTCTGCACCAGACATCGAAGTGAAACTGCTGGGCGATCCACCCACACGCCTATCACGGCGCACCCAAGGCGAGGTCGGCCACTTGGCGTTGGTGTGAAAGACCTGCTTGGTCGGGTTGACCCTAAACCACAAAGGAAACTGAAAAATGACGAAACTCACAAAAAACACTCTGTTCAAAGTGTATGACTCCAAACCGGAAACCCCGATGGATAAGACGACGCGTGTTGTCAGACAAATGGTCGACGAAGAAACGGAAAAACGTGATGCCAAGAATTCCCGACTGCGCAACGCCCGCCTTGAAAGAGAAGCGAACACGCCACCAGAAATCAAAGCTTCAGCAGCGTCCAAGTCGCGTCGCACGAAAGCCGCCTCAACGCGGTAGTTGAACTTCGGCGGCTATGTTTGCGTGATGTGCTCCGCCGGGCAATGGTCACTTCAATCGGGCGGAAATCGGCCAGGGCTGCTCCCAGAACTTCCCAACACTCCCTGCCGATCACAAGGAACCATCCATGACAAACGCAGAGCGATCCCCAGAAAAAATCCACTATATCTGCCAGACTTATGTTGAGATGAAAGCTGGGCGCAACGGGCAGACTGGCCTGAAAATTGCCAAGCAACTTGAATATTCCACAGCTTCAGAAGCACAAAACAGAGCCGAACGAGAGGCTCAATCAGAAGATTGCGCAGGTGCGGACGCCTATATGGTGACGGAAGATCCAGCCAGTGGAGAAGTTGGCGAACCGAGCTTCCTCGTAAGGCTTGGTAAGGTTCCAGAACTTGACGATTTCTAGAATCCTGAAAATGGCCGCAGTCTATTTGGACTTCCGGCTCTCCGTTGGGGCGTGCAGTCTTGGACGGTGATCGTGACATGGCAAAGCGCGGCCGCGCGTCTGGCATGCGGGTCAGCATAGGGTGTCGTCTGCGATACAATTTCCCCCAGCCGACGCCCATGATCGCGATGCTGAACGTGCACTATTCGCGCTTCGGCGACTTGGAGCGCGCGGACTATCTCGTGACCTCCCCCAGCGTGCCGCTCGAAAGCTACCGGGATGGCTTCGGCAACTGGTGTACGCGCATGCTGGCTCCGGAGGGCGACTTCACCCTGTCGACAGACGGCATCTTCCGCGATACCGGCCAGCCCGATCCCGTCTTTCTCGACGCGCAGCAGCACGCGGTTCAGGATCTGCCGTTCGAGACACTCGTGTTTCTACAGGGGAGCCGGTATTGCGATACCGATCTTCTCTCGGAGGAAGCCTGGCGACTTTTCGAGACCACGGAACCCGGTTGGCCCCGCGTCCAGGCGATCTGCGAATTCGTGCACGCACATGTCCGCTTCGATTATATGGAGGCGAAAGCGACGCGCACCGCATCGCAGGCAATGGCCGAGCAACAGGGCGTCTGCCGCGACTTTGCCCATCTCGCCATCGCTTTGTGTCGCTGCATGAACATTCCGGCACGCTACTGCACCGGATATCTGAGCGACATCGGTGAACCTCTTCCGCATCCGCCGGGGGACTTCGCCGCGTGGATGGAAGTCTTTCTCTCTGGTGAATGGCATATGTTCGACCCGCGGAACAATAAGCCGAGGTTTGCGAGAATTTTGATTGCGCGCGGGCGCGATGCCGCCGATGTGCCGCTGACCCAGACATTTGGTCAGAACACTTTGACGGAATTCAAGGTCTGGACGGATGAATTGGCCTGAATGATCTTGGCCTCCATTTTGATACACCATCGTAAATCACGTCGCCAATCCCCATATATAAAGTACCGATGTCAAACATCCCGGTCCGTCATGGATGAGGAGTTGGCACCGGCCAATCAAAGGATTGATGACATGTCCTTCAAGGACCTGACCGCCAGGGCTGCGGCCGCATTAAAGCTGAAGCCTGCAAAGACCCCTTCCGAAGAGAACGAGACCAAGCCTGCCGGCAAGGAAGCGCCAGCGAAATAAGAGACATCTTGGGGCCTGCTCAAGCTGCGCGCCCCATTCTCAAGGGGCGCGCGGACAACGGAAACAACAAGGGAGAGGATTACGCCGATGGAAGATCTGACGAGCAGGACCGTTGCGGTTTTCGTCCGACCGTTCACCGTTCCAGGCTTTGCCGAGACGCTCCCGGCAGGAGAGTACGAGATCGAAACGGAGTTGGTTTCGCCCCCGGATCAAGAGGATCCCGAGGCGTGGAAGGCCTCCGTCCTTGTAAAGCTTCACCCCCAAACATCGTATCCCGGACTTGCGCGGACTCTGACCGTTTCCCTTGCCGACCTCGACGACGCACGTGCCAGGGACAAGCTGACGGGTAAGGCGCTATCCGACTTCTTCCTCAAAGAAATGCTGGCGGATCCGATGGTGCGCCTCGTGATGAAGGCCGACGGTGTCTCCGAGGCGCATCTGCGACATCTCTATTCGGACCGCAATACGCCTGATCCCGATCAGGGTGGGCGGGCATCGATCACAACCACTCAAAAGACGCCGGACGATGCACCAATACAGACTGCCGAAAACGAAGGCATTTCGACAGCGCCGGAAACACTGTCGCTATCGCAAGGCCGCCAAGTCGCGGGACAGACTTGATGTCGGACGAGGCCATGGCCGAAGGCGAACGGCCATACATTACGACCGTTCGGGCCCGGCGCGACGTTCCGCAGGAGCGCCAATGCCTGCGGTGCGAAACCCTTTTCTGGAGCGAAGGGTTCGGAGAGCGGATCTGTCGGCGCTGCAAGGGATTGAACGCCTGGCGAAACGCCGTGCCCGATAGCTCCGGGTCATCGCGCCGGCCTGGCCCGTTTTTGCCATCTCCGCTTCTGCCATCGAGTACCCGTTCCTCTATTCAGCCGACGAATGGACGGATCTGGGCGCGCTGACGACCCCGCAATACGCCGACCCGGACGACCGTTTTGCCCGATGGGTCGAGAGCTTTGTCATGGGGCGCCCAACAGACACGCTGTCGTTGCTGAAGGACATCAGCAATGGCGTGTTCACGCAGGTTTCCTACCAGAGCCGCGATGACGAAGGCACCCAGTCGCCGATCGAGACCCTCGACCGGAGATGGGGCTCGTGCCGCGATTTCGCGGTCCTGCTTGCAGAGGCAGCCCGCCGTCTTGGCCTGGGGGCCCGCATCGTCTCTGGCTATCTCTCCGACCCCGAAACAAGCCTCGTTGGGTCGGCGGGTTCAGGATCTACACATGCCTGGGTCGAGATATTCATCCCCGGCGCCGGTTGGATTGCTTTCGATCCAACGAACCGGAGCGTCGGGTCCGGAAACTTAATACCGCTCGCTGTGGCCCGGAACATCGCGCAGGTCACGCCGGTAGCAGGCACGTTCCTTGGTTCGAACTCCGATCTGCTTTCGATGGAAGTAGTGGTGAGGGTGGAGAAGGCTTCGTCCCCCAACGACTCGTTTCTAGCCCAAAAAGGCAGGGTGGACATCGCGCCTGTCTGATGACGTCAAGTCTGATAGACTTGCAGAGTCCAGTCTTAGCCAATTAATATCAATAGCTTAGCTTATGGAGAAGGTTCAACGCCGGTCGCGTTCCATCCAGCATTCGCCCATCAAACCAGTTTTTTGTAGGGCGCTCTCGGATTTCTTCTGGAGGAACGGTCAGACAGTCCTACGAAATCAGGCCTATAACCAGTGAGAATGTGCAAATCGTGTGTAATTCGAATTCAAGGATCGCAAAGCGTTATGAACCGGACATTGGCGCAAGTGCAGCAAAATAGTAGTTTCTCCCCCGTTGCGGCCATCAGACCAGTCACCGTCGCCCAAGCCGTCCCAATCTAGCCAGCTGCGCCAGCATTTTTGACCCTGCGTCAGTGGATCCTGTGCCGCCTCCGGAACCCGTCTGCCCCATGCCTTGCCTCGCGGGCATCTGCTGCACGCCAAAGAACTGCCGCGCCCTGAGGGCTGCGTATTCTGCGCCGCTTGCGCCTCCGATTAGGTAGCGGTTGTAGGCCTGCTGGCTTCCCATGGCGGCGCGGGCAAAGCTGTAGCCGCCGCCGAGACCTCCGGAGAGGGCGGGCATCATGATGTTGCCGGAGATCGCGCGGACGATAAACGGCGTGGCGATAATGAAGCCCTTGGCCATGAGCACCATCATGAAGAAGGGGATGAGCGCGCCGATGTTGGAGGCGCCTTCCGGGTCGCCCAGCTCGGCAAGTAGGGCGCGCGAGACACCCGTGATCGTTGCGAACACACCGGCAACGACAATCGGGTACATCGCAAAGGAAATCAGCGCCGAAAGCCAGCGCGCGAAATAGTCCTTGGTCACTTCGAAGAGGGTAAGGAAAATCATCACCGGGGCGATCCCGATCAGAAGCGCGATCATCAGTCGGGAGGCCACGAGGATGAAGGCGGCCAGCCCGCCGAGGATCGAGAGCAGAAGCACACCGACGATGTCGAGCATGGCGCCAGCCATCCAGTTCAGCTCGGACCCGGCAGCGTTCAGATAGTCGCCTAGCTCCGCGATCAGGCGGTCGAATTCTTCGGCGAAAGTTCCAGAGGGTCCCGGACTGCCGCCGCCGACCGAGGCCACCAGCGCGCCCGCGATACTGTCGATCCCATAGAGAATGGCAGACGAGAACGCGTTGAACTGCATCCAATTGGTCGCGAATATCCCGATGAGCCCGATCTTGACCGCGAGCCAGAAGGCTGTGTGCCCATCCATGGCCCGATATTGATAGATCATGTTGATGCCGACGAGGATCACCACCAGCGTTGTCCCCAAAACCAGGAGCGTGCCGACCGTTGCCGCAACCGCACCAAACTGGGTCTCAGCGGCGGTGTCGAGATAGGCTTGGGAGGTTTCAACGAAGTAGGTGACGACACTCATCGCGGGGCTGCCTTACCAATTGCCTGCGGCGTCGCAGATGGCCTTGGCGGCAGTTCGGGCGGCGTTGGCGCGGCGGTTGTAGCCATCCGAGGCTTCGAGCATTTCCCATCGTTCGTCGCTCGCGTGGCGCTCATGAAACACCGCCTCGGCCGCGTCCCAGGACGGGAACCGGGTCGCGCAGTCGCAGTTGCCGATCTCGACGACCCGCTCGAGATTCTGGGCGCGATAGATGTCCTGAACCAGAACCCGCTGATAGGCTTGGCGGAGCGGAATTTCCTGCATCCAGACGGGCTCGGCGGGCCGGTCCGGACAGACGTCAAAGCTGCGATCGAGGGTTGGCACTAGGTTGCGCTCGGCAACGGCGAAGGCGGGCGTCAGACTTAGGGCCAACGCAGCCAAGGTGAGGTGCTGCGCCTGCCTCATGCCGTGGCTCCAGCGGGTGTAATTTCGCGTTTCAGAAACACCGTGTGCCCGATATTGGCGAATTCCGAAGTGCTGATCGACACCACCTCCCAGCCTTCCGCACCTTTGGCATTCAGGCTGGCCTGCATGTCGGCAAGGCTGGTTTTTCGGGTCATGGGAAAGGACAGGATATCGTATTCAAAGGTCTTCATGGGGAAGTTCCAATTTCAGTTGCGCCGGGGAGGTAGAATTCCGTGATGCCGCGTTTGCCGTCATGGCGACCGGCCTGGATGATTACGTCGATGGAGTTCTCGATGTACTGGATCATGTCGGCATAGGTCATCGGGATCTCGGTCTTGAGGGCCGCGATCGCGAGGCGTTGTACGGCCAGTTGCGGGGTTTCGGCATGCAGCGTGGTCATTGAGCCGCCATGGCCAGTGTTGATGGCTTCCAGAAAGGTCATGGCCTCCCTGCCGCGCACCTCGCCCAGGATGATCCGGTCGGGGCGCATGCGCAGCGTCGCGGTGAGAAGCACATCGGCGGTCTGGAATTCCGCGTCACGATTGGCGATGAGGGTCACGGCATTTGGCTGGGTCGGTAAAAGCTCGGCCGCTTCTTCGATGGTCACGATGCGTTCCTCGACCGGTACGTAAGAGAGGATCTTGCGCGCGGCGACGGTCTTGCCGGTGGAGGTGCCACCCGAGACGATCATGTTGAGTTTGTTCTCGACGCAGAAGGCCAGCGCATCATCGATCAAACCCGCGGCCACCACTGCGCGCAAGGCGCGCTTTTTTTCGACGCGCAGGTCTTCGAGCTTGCGCTCTTTTCCGTAGAGGAAATCGAGCGCAATGCCCTCGAGTGGTAGGCTCGAGAAGAACCGCAGGCTAATCGACATGGCCGACAGCACGGCGGGCGGGGTGATGACCTGTGCGCGGATCGGGCGCCCCTTGTAGGTGATCGAAACCGAGACGATGGGGCGGTCCTTGCTCATCGTGGTATTGGCTGATGAGGCGATCTGGTTGCCGAGGTCCCTGACCTGAACGCCGGTCAGCCTCTGGTCCAGCGCGCGCATGAAGTGATCGCCCTGGAATTCGCCCCAGCAGGTGCCATCAGGGTTGATGCAGATCTCGATGACATCGTCGCGAGCGGCGGCGTCGATCCGGTCGAGCGAGGTTTCGAGATAGCTCAGCGACATGGGCTCAGAATATCTCCAGATCGCGATCGACCATGACCGTGACGCGTGCGCCTTGGTCGACATAGATGACGGGGCCGATGGAGAGGTAATCACCAATGACGCTGTCCGTGGCATCTGCCAGATCATCGCCCACGTCTTCGAGAACGTCGGCGGCAGTCTCATCCTGGACCTCGGATGCGGCGGCACCAGGTGCCGCGGAAATCAGCGAAATCAGGGCGGCCGACCCGAAACGCTCGGCAAAGCGCGTGTCCACGAAACCCGTGACACCGGAACGTCCCAGTTCATCGCCCCCGAATGAGCTGATCTGGACGGTCTGGCCCGCGGGCAGGATGATCCGGTCCCAGGCGATCGTGACGCGGCGCTGCGCGATATCGACGCCAGCGCGGTAGCGCCCGATGAGACGGGATCCGCGGGGGATCAAGAGGCGCACGCCATCGACGCTGTAGACATCCTCGGACACCACGGCACGGGTCTGGCCGGGTAGCGAGCTGTCGAGGGCGGTTTCCATGACGGCGTGGATCATTGTGCCCTGGATGATGGTGTTGGAAGGATTGGCGATCACCTCGGCCTGCGTCACGGTGGAGGGCAGCGCACCGTTCAGCACGAAATCCGTCACCTCGCCAAAAGTGCGTTCAGTCAGAGCCGTTTCATTCGCTCCGGAGGCACCGCCAAAAGCGATGGTGGGCGAGGCGATGCGCCGCTCCTGGAAGGCGCGTTCCTCCGCGGCGCGGCGCTCCAGCTCGGCCATGCGCCGGGCTTCTTCCTCGCGGCGCAGTCGCTCTTGCTCGCGTGCGCGCAGCTCATCTTCCGTGGGGCCCGCTGGCGCGGCTTGCGGTCGGCTGGCCTCGAGTTGGGCCAGTTCCAGATCCATGCGTAATTGCTCAAGGCTGCGATCCCGCGCCGTCAGTTCGTCCTGGAATCGTTGCTGTGCGGCTTCCGAGGCGGCTTGCAGCGCCGCAATCTGAGCGGTCAGCGCGTCGATCGCCTCTGCGGCGGCGGTGTCTTCCTCGACGACCGGTTCGGGGGCGTTGCGCAATTCCTCGATCTGAGCCTGCAGCGCGGTGATCTGCGCCAGAAGCTCCGCGTTGGGCTCGACGGGGTCTGGTCCGACGAATACAACCTCGGGCTCGGGCGGGGGCAAGGTCTCGATAGCGCCAAAGCCATCCCCTTCGCTTTGGAAGACGTCCGGAGTGGCCGTCGGCAAGGCTTCCTCTTCGTCGGGCTGTGAGAGGACATAGAGCAGGGCACCACCTGCGCCGATGACGAGGACCACGATCAGCGCGAGAAGGGGCGACCGGCGCTGCGCCGCCGTGGGGGCGCGGGCACTGCCTTTCTCAAGGGCGGCGAGGCGTTTTTCCAGCTCGGTGTTCCCGGTATCGCTCATGAGGCGGCCTCCGCGGGCGGGATCGCCTCGATGCAGACCACCTCTTCGCCAAGTCGCAGGACCCATTGGCGATTTACGCCGCTGACGCGGATCACGCCGTCTTCAGGGGTTTGCGTGTTGACCGTGCGCTCGCGGCCGCCCGCGTAGCGGAAGATCGCGGGCACAGGCGCGTTTCTTGGAAAGGCGAAATACGTGAACGTCCCGTCATCCCAGATGCGGGTTGGTGTGAACTCGGTCCGCGCGCTGGCACCGTAGTTGTAGTTCGGCGCTTGGGCCGCGATGGCCCGGGTCGGGCGCGCAGCGTCGTCAGGATAGCGGAACTGCACCACATAGAAGGTGGGGCTGCGGACCTCCTCGACGTTGAAATAGTAGCTGCGCCGGTTCGTGTAGACGGTCACATTGGTATGGACACCGCGCGCGACGGGCTTGATCGCGAATGCCTGACCACCGGGGACGCCATCGATCTCAAACCCTTCCGTGTCGCCCGCGATAATCGAGCGGATGCTTTCACCCTCTCCAAACTCGATGGTGGTGACATGGGTGAGCGAGACGCTGAGGCGGTAGACCTGGCCTTCCTGGTAGGTGGCCAGCCGCACACGACTGTCATTTGGACCACCGCGCGGGATCGCTTCGGCAAAGGCAAGGCCGGGCAGCAAAACAAATATGGCAGCAACAAAGAACTTATTGATCAAACTAATTCTCCAATCTGTCGGAGCGGATGGAATATTCGCGCACGGTAAACCCAAATGGATTGGTCCAGACCTCGTCGATGGAGCGACGGGTTTCGGGACGGAACTCGAAGAGAAGGGTCGCGGTGAAGAGCCCGGTTTGGGTGCCGTTGATGGAGGTCAGACGCTTGCGCAGGCGCACCGTGGCGCGGTTGGTGCCGATCCGGTTGATGCTGAGGATTTCCACGTCGAGCCGGGCATTGGGGCCATAGACGGTCGGCGGATAGTTTTCATTTGCGCTGTTCCATATCTGGCGCAGCCCGCTCTCGGCGGCCCCGTCCGAGCGGCGCAGGACGCTGCGGATGCGCAGATCGTTATCGAGCTGATTGTAGACCTCGCGGTCGGTCACATAGCGGAAGACCTCCGCCTCGATGATCGCCTGGTTGGCGGTGACGGATGTGGCCCCAACGGACGCCTCGGGCAGGGCAAAACCAGTGGCGGGATCATAGGGGACAACGACGGGGGGCGGGTCGACATCGAGGATCGCGACTGCTGCTGCGCTCAGACAGCCGATGATGCCGAAGACAAGGCCCATCAGGCCAAGGCGTTGCCAGAGCCGTTCGCGGCGCAGCGCGCCATAGACCAGTTCTTCCTCGATGATTTCTTGTTCACTCGCCACCATTCATGCCCCCGCGATCACTCGGCCCGCAGGTCCGGCAAGGTGAAATCCATGAAGCGCTGCTCTTCGGCGATGGTCGCGGCATCGATCACGCCTCCGGTGCCATCGCCCACGGTTTGCACCGCTTCGAGCTGCCACATGGCGACCAGCGCAATGGCGAGCTCCGCGGTCACGCGCGTGTTGAGATCGATGCTTTCCTTGAGTTCGTCCATGTCGTCGATGAGTCCGACAAGGCGGTCTACCCGCTCGAGCGATTGGCCGGCATCTTCATAGCTGTTCTGGGCGGCGGCTGAGACGAGTGCGCCAGTTGTTGCCTGTGTCGCCACGCGGTTGGCCCCGGGATTGCCGCTCGTGGCCATTTCCGAGAGGGTGTCCTCGTCAAAGCCGAGGTCGGCCAGCACCCGGTCCATCTGGGTTTCGATCTCGCCTGCGCCAGAACCGGACAGGCCGGAGAAATCCCCAGTCTTGATCGCCTCAATCGTGGCGAGGATGTCCCCGAACTCCTGGTCGAGCAGGCCATTGAGTTCGTCTTCCATCTCGGTGCGAATGATTTCTGGCAGCTCGGCGAGGCGGGTGAGGGCCTCGTAGGTTCTTTGCAGCTCCGCGAGTTGGTCCGTGAGCGTGGCAAGCTGTTCGCGGAGCTGCGTCAGCTGCTCGTTTTGCAGAATCTCGTCCTCGATCATCTGCCGGAGCTGCTGGATGTTTTGCGCGATGTTCTGGGTGTCGACGACGGGCACGCCTTGCGCGAGGGCAGGGGATAGGGCGCCAAGATGCAGACCGATCCCAAGTGTCGTGGCCAAAGCTGTCCTCAAGAGCAGATGTCCCATCATTCAATCTCCCTGATCGTAAAATCCATGAACGCGCTTTCGGCCATGCGAGCGCTGGCCTGGGCCAGCTCTTCGGCGGAGAGCACGCGGGTGCGGGCGGCCTGAAGCCGGATGCGGGCAGCGACGAGGCGCACGAGTTCGGCGCGGGCATAGGTGTTGAGTGCGATGCTTTCCTGCACGTCTTCAGTCTCGGAAATCCGTTCGACGATATCCGCAATACGCAGGGCGGCTTGCCTGATCGCGGCGGGCGAGTTGTTGCCATAGAAGGCCGCGCCGTGCCCGGTGATTGAGAGGTTGGCATTGGCCAGAAGCGCGGGGTCGATCGTGCCAAGCGCATCGATCCCGCCGATACGGGTCAAATAGAGGTTATAGCGTTCAGGGATGACCGACACGTAGTGCTGGGTCTCGCGGAAGGGTGGCACGCCGCCATACTCGAAAACCCGGCCGGGTCCGGCGTTATAGGCCGCGAGGGCGTTGATGATGTTGCCATCAAATGTGTTGAGCTGAGTCGCGAGATAGCGCGCGCCGCCATGCACCTGCAGATAGGGGCTGTCGTAATATTCCGGGTTGATGCCGAGATCGCTGGCAGTGCCAGGCATGATCTGGGTGAGGCCATAGGCGCCGACGGGAGACCGTGCCCCAATCGTAAACCGGCTTTCCTGCCAGATCAGGGCTTGAAGCAGCGCGCGCCATTGGACGGGGGAGAGCCCTGCGCGGCCGACACCCGCAAAGCCGCTGGTCTCCTGAGCCACGCGGATGATGAGCTGCTCTATGTTTTCTGCCGCATCCCCGAACATCTGCGCACCGCCGGGATTGGGATCGATCTCGCCCGTGCCATAGACGGCTTCCACGGCGCGGTCCGGATCGCCGCTGCCGCTTTCCAGCCCCGAGACCATAGCCGGCAAGCCCTGACCGCCGAAGCTGGTCTGGGCATCGAGGATGCGTTGCAGGGTTTCCAGCTGTTCGCGCTCGATCTCCGCGATGAGTTCGCGCACGGCGAGCTTGTCGGCCTGAACGGCCAAGTCAGCCTCGCGATCACCGGTCTCGACGATGTCACGCGCGGTCAGCCCATTGTCATTGGTCGGCACACCTTGAGACAAGGCGAGACCAGGCAGCAGGCAAAACGCGAGGATATGAGGCAGGCTAGATTTCAATGTCGCCCTCCGGGGTGCCAAGGGGCGTGAAGTCACAATCAGGCGCGACGGGTGCTGTGGACGCAAGGAATGTGAAGCAGTTCGCCTGCGGTTCCTGGTACTGGGCGCAGGAAGCCAGCGCGCCGAGCGCAGCCAAAGCGATAAGAATACGGATCATGAAAGCCTCCAAAAATCTGGGCGGTCGCGGTAATCGGCGCCGACGAGCGCCTCGCCCTTTTCCATGCCGCCAAGGATGGTGAGATTGGGCCCAAGGGCGCTCAGATCGGCATCGACGACGATCGAGCCCTGATCGTCACGGATGAGCGCCAAGCGGCTGTTGCTGCCCGTGTTGAGAAGGACGTCGAGCTCCTTCTCCGTGAGGTTCAGCATGGCGTAGTCTGCAGGCTGCGCGCGGATATTTGGCAGCAGGATCTGTGTCGGAACGGCTTCGACGATGGTCTTGCCGGTCCGGGTGCGCTCGAGCTGGCTTGCGTATTGCGTCATCATCACGGCGACGGTGTTCTGCTTGCGCGCGGTCACCAGCCAGTTCGACAGCCGTTCGGCGAAATACGCGTTGTCGAGCGCCTTCCAGGCCTCGTCGATCACGATGATGGTGGGGCGGCGATCCTCGATCTCGCGTTCGACTCGGCGGAAAAGATAGGAGAGGACCGCCATCCGCTCCTTGTCGGCCTCGCTGTCGAGAATGCCGGTCAGATCGAAGCCCACCACATCGCCCTTGAGCGAGAACGTGTCCTCGAGGCTCTGGCCGAAGATCCAGCCATAGCGGCCGTCTTCGGTCCACTCGAGCAGGCGCTGGTGCAGATCGCCGCCATCATCGGTGGACACAAAAAGCGATGCGAAATCCCGCCAGTTCCGCAGGGCCGGGTTGGTGGCCTGGGCATTCTGGCGCACGACTTCCTGGATGCGGTTGGTCTGTGCCGGCGTCAGAGGCTTGTCGTCGCGGTAGAGCAAGGTCGTAAGCCAGTCCGAGAGCCAGGCGGTGCCGCGGGCATCGGTCTCTGTCCAGAGCGGGTTGAGACCCGTGGGCTGGCCGGCGTTCAGAGACGCGTAGCGCCCGCCATTGGCGCGCACCGCCATCTCCATGCCAAGACGGTAATCGAAGACGAAGATCCGCGCCCCTGCGCGACGGGCCTGGGTCATCAGAAAGGCTGACAGCACCGATTTGCCGGACCCGGGCCGCCCCATGATCAGGGTATGGCCGCTGGTCGGTTCTTTGTCGGGCGAGCCCTGCTCGTGATAGGAAAACCGGTAGGCGCTCTGCTCCGGCGTGGGCAAATATGTGACGACCCGGCCCCAGGGGGTAAGTGCTGCAGGTTTGCCGAGCTGTGTCCGGTGGAAGGCCGCAAAATCCGCGAAGTTGCGGTTGGTGACGGCGCTGGCGCGGACGCGCTTTGGCTGGTTGCCGGGGTGCTGGCTGAGGTAATGCGCCTTGGCCGCGACCCGCTCGCCAATCATCTTCACGCCTTCGGTTGCGGCGGCGTTCACGATCTCGGCGCTGAGGGTTTGCAGTTCTTCGAGCGTGTCGCAAAAGAGCGTCACGACCATGTGGTGTTCGCCGAAGCTCTGGCGCTTGGCCTCGAGATCATCGGCGGCGATGTCGAGGGCTTCCATCAGTGAGAGGGCGGCGTCCTGGCTCGCCTGCATCTGCCGCTTTTGCCGCTTGATGCGGCCCGCCATGAGGTTCGAATTGATCGGCGTGAAGGAATGCGTGACGATCATGTCGACCGGCAGGTTCAGCATGTCGAACATGGTGCAGGAGGTGGCCTCGGAGTATTCCCCGATCGTGAAGCTCTTGCCGTAGCGATGGCCCACCACGCCTTCCGAGAGCTCGAAATGGTCACCGTGGAACGTCACGCGGGTATTGGCGACGTTGAAGGACAGAAAGCCGTAGGTGTTGGCCGGGTAGAGCGGCAGCTCGGTGCCCGTGTTGAGCGCGCCCAAAAATCCCACCAATTCCCCCGATGCAGCTGACAGCAGGCGCGGCTTGAGCTCGGTAAGCCCCGAGAGGAAGACGTTCACGGCCTCACCGAGGCGCTGCAGGCGTTTGCGGGTCTCCTCCTTCAGTCGGTCCGGCGCGCTGCGGCTCAGGAACGGCAGGAGGCTTTTCGGAGGCGGGCGGTGAATGACGGTGAGCGTCAGTGTTTTGTCGCGGAGCCCGCTGGTCTCGAGTTTCGCGCGCCAGCGCCGGTCCACCTCGCCCGCGAAGCTGTCCTCACGGATGGGGTCGAGATCAGGTTTGATGGCCTTGGAGACCTTGTGGACGTAATAGCTGAACTCCGGCCCAAGCTGCGCGATGATGCGGGCAAAAAGCGCCGTCACCTTGTCGAGATAGGCATCATCCGTGGTGTAGCTGTTGATCCCCTCGAGCCGGATGCAGCGGAAGAGTTCGTTCACCCGGGTCCGCACGGTCTGATCATCGACGAGGCTCACATAGGGCAGCATATGTGCGAGGCGGGTCTCGCGCGCATACCAGTCCGGCGTCATTGTGCGGGGATCGAGTGCATCATCAGGGGCTTCATCACGGGGCATAGCTGTCCCCGCCATGAATGGACCTGTTGCGCGTGGGTGGTGTCTCCTGCAGGGCCGTCATCATCACGTCGATGAAACGCGGGTCCCAATCGGCAGCCTTCCAAAGCACCGGGTAGAGCAGGGCAGCGACACCCAGCACCGCGATGTGCTGGACCCAGACGAAAAAGAGCACCGAACCGAAGAGCCAGACCATCGCATACATGATGGGCAGGCCCAGAAGCTTCGGCGGGCGCACGAGGCCGAGAAAGAGAGGCGAGCGTTCAGCCACCGGCAAAGACCGCGGCAACGATCGTGGGGGCGGCGGCGACACCAGCGATGCCTACGAGGACCCAGAGTGCCTGGCGCAGGTCAATGATGTTGAAGAACCAGCTCAAGAAAATGCCAAGGACCGCGAGCGTTGCGATGACCACACCAAGGGGTCCGGTGAGCGCATCGACAATGCCCTGCAACAAGCTTTGGATCGGGGAGAGATCGATGCTCTGTGCAAGGGCGGGCTCGGCAATCAGCAGGAATAGCGCCAGCGAGGCGACAAAGAGGTTTGAAATCTGTTTCATGAATTTGATCCTTCCAATCGGGCCACGACGGCCATGACGCGGGCCACGTGGTTCTGGGTTTCTCGGTAAGGGGGAATGCCACCGTGTTGGCGCACGGCGTCCGGCCCCGCGTTGTAGGCCGCCAGCGCCAGATGCGGATCGCCGAAGCGCTCCAGCATCATCGCGAGGTAGCGGGCAGAGCCCTCCAGGTTCTGTTGGGGGTCACGCGGGTCAACGCCGAGATCAAGGGCAGTGATGGGCATCAATTGGCCCAGACCAATGGCGCCCGCGCTCGAGATGGCATCCTGCCTGTAGGCGCTCTCCACTTCGATATTGGCCCGGTAGAGAGCTAGCCAATCCGTGACGGACAGTCCCGCGCGGCGCAAACCGGGATGGCCGGCATAACGCAGGGCTGTTGCCTCGATGTCCGAGAGAAGGTCTGCACGGGGCAGGAGTGCTGGCTGGGCGAGTGCCGCAAACCTCAGCGCGTCAGGGTTGGGCGCTGCTTCCGTCTCACCAAGAATGGCCAAACCATCGGACGCCGATCCCTGACCAACGCCGTCATTGTAGTTCCGGGCAAAACCGCTCTGAGACCGCGACGGGGTCAGAGAACCGTCGCTCTCCATGACCAGGACCATTTGCGCTGAGGCTGGCGCGGCAACCAGCCAGAGACAGACGAGGTTAGTTGCCAGCGCCCTTGTCTGAGGGGGCTTTGTCTGGCCGGGTGAGTTTGTGCGTACGGCTTGTACCCGCCTCAAGCGGCAGGTCGACATGCGTAAAACCAAGGCCAATGAAGAAAGACACCACGCCGGAGATCGTCTTGAACTCGCGGATCTTGATATCGTTGTAGGTCGTCCGCGTGCGGGCGGTGACGAGGAGCTTTTCCACCCCGTCATCAGAGACAACGCGCATGATCCAGGCCCCGTAATAGCTGGGGCCTTTCTTATGTGCCGACTCCTGGCACAAAATTTCTGCGCTATGGCCGCTTTCCACGAGCTCGCGGAACCTGGCTTCCGTAACCACATTTGGTGCTTCGATGTCCCAGTTCATGGCCCGGCTCACGCTTTCTCCAATGGCGCAACCCTGGGCATTCCCACTTGAAGCCCAGAGTTACGATAGTATACTATCAACCGCAAGATGTAATATCGTGCTGTAGCTGTAGTTTTGGTTACGCAAACACTAGTCACGGTTAGTGTCCGCGATCAAGGAGATAACAGGTTTGAGAAACCCAAGGTTGACAGGCCTGCGCCCATTGCAAGCTATGGTCCTTCTGATCTTTGTTCCGGGGCCGGTTTTGGCGGAATCCTGCTTTGCCCCTGCCCGTCCTTTCCTGCCCAGCGATTCGCAGGCGGCGCGGGACTATGCGGATATCATCCGTGGCGACTTCGAAGATTACATCCAAGATATCCAGAGCTATTTCCGTTGCCTCGATAGCGAACGCGCCCGCGCTTTCGAAGAAGCGCGGGAAGTCAGCGAGGACTATGGCCGATTTCTGCAATTGGTAGGGGATTGATGGGCAGCCTTGGGAGCATCAGACTTGCAGCCCATGGAAACCAGACGCCGATAACACCCTCATATATCTACTTTTTAGATAACAGATTTCATCCGCTAGCGACGTCACAAAAGGTATGTGACGCGTGGCAAAAACAATCAGAAGCAAAGGGCAGGTGGCACTCTGCCAAGCATTGGTCGACGCCCGCATCAATGCGGGCCTCGGTCAGGAGGACTTGGCGATCAAGCTCAAGTGCCATCAATCCCTCGTGGCGCGCATTGAAAGCGGCCAGCGCCGGGTCGACGTCGTCGAGCTGGTCGTCCTTGCCCGCGCCATCGGCTTTGACCCCTCCGAGGTTCTGGCGATCGTTGAAGCCGCCACGGAGCCCGACCACCGGATTTGAGCCATTTCATCTTTCGAGAACACGGGAGCTGACTTCTCCCGGTGTGAATTCGTTACCGCGAGGCCGAACAGTAACCGATTTTAACGAGGCCCGGCATACGGTTGCAGCAAACGTTTTGGATCTGAGCTGCTATCCGCAACGCCAAATTGCAGGAAGTCAGTAAACAGTGAACGAAAATGAGGTTGAAGGCATCGCGATCGCCAATTTGATTGCAGCCGATGAAGAAACCATTGTCGGCTGGGTTTATCGCTGGAACACAGGTGCTCTGGCAATCCGGTGGGACATCCATGGCCCGCAGCGCGTCTCAAAGATTTTCCCGGATCTCTGCGATGCCGATAAAGCTGAAATTGACTTCGCTTCTCTCACGCAGCTGCCCTGTCGCAACGACTGACATGGTAGAATATGGCCTTTATGGCCCTCGATTGCGTGAGTGTGCCTGCGTAGCAGGTTTGATTTCATACAGGCTCTGCGCGACGTCGCTGCGCCTCAACAGTCAGTAATTGACCTGCTCGAAGCCGTAATTCCCGCTATAGTCACGCCACTCCACGAAGACGGATCTGTGATAAATGCTCGGGCAGTGCTCGCCCCACCGCTCGAGACCGGCATGTGCAGCAGGAAGCGCTGCGGGTGACGACGCCCTCCAAGAAAAATCGCCCTGGATCCCGTAGGTGCCGAGGACAACGACGGCGCTGCGGTTGCAGTCGCCATCTCGCCCGGATTCGTGCTGGCGGGCATAACGAACGTCAAAGACGCGAATGGAG
The DNA here is from genome assembly GCF_003316635.1 of Roseovarius dicentrarchi. Lineage (GTDB taxonomy): Bacteria > Pseudomonadota > Alphaproteobacteria > Rhodobacterales > Rhodobacteraceae > Roseovarius > Roseovarius dicentrarchi. The sequence goes on from NZ_QNQP01000028.1 coordinate 19,502, forward strand.
CGCACGAAATTGAATTCCGGCCCGCTGATATCGATGTCGGCGCGGTCTTCTACGAGCTGGAGAGCGTAATCAGCCCGCACGAGGTTCCCCCAGACAGCGTCGGACCCTTTCAGCCCGAGCATTCCGCCTGCCTCGGCAGCCTGATCGAAGAGCGGGGCTGAAGAGTTTGGTGGGGTTCCTGAACCACCATATAGGGCATCGAAGATCCGGTCGGTGGGGCGCGACCTGGCAGGCCCATCGTAAGACGCACCCATGGGGCAGCGCCAAATCTGAAGCGGCGGCTCCACCGGCCAGGGTGTGATGCGCCGGATGAACTCGGCCCGCGCGCGTGCGCATGGCACAGAAGCCGGCCAGCCACCGGACAAACACAGCAAGATGGCGCAGTCGATCGGATAGGTTTGGGCGCGGGCTTGCGTGGGAACTGTTGGGCCGGACAAGGCGAGAGCTAAAAAGGCCGCCAGAGCGAGGTTTTTGAATTCGAAACGCATGGCAAGGACCCTTGACAATCTTCACCCAGCATACATACGAAAATATACTATTGCAACATTGATGATGCGTATAACAGTTGCGGTGATCAGCAAGATCGCGAGCTGACAGCGTCGGCTTGCCCACCCTGAGGAAACCATGCGTTCCAGCGATTAGCCTTGATCGCATTGATTGCGATGATTACACTCCTATCAGGAGGAGATCATGGCAAGCATTACCATCCGGAACCTTGACGATGACGTGAAGCGCCGCCTTCGCATCCGTGCGGCTGAGCACGGCCGTTCGATGGAAGAGGAGGCGCGCGAGATCTTGCGCCATGTTGTCGGCGAAGCGAAGCCATCCCACGATCTTGCCGCGGCCATCCGCGAGCGGGTCGCGCCTCTGGGTGGCGTTGATCTCGACCTTCCGCAGCGTGAAGCCATGCGTGAACCGCCCGCGTTCGACCAGGCCTGACGCATGATCATCCTCGACACGAATGTCCTCTCTGAGCTGTTGCGCCCGGCTCCCGAGCCGAGGGTCGAGCAATGGCTGTCGGCGCAGGACGGGCTCAACGTCTACCTGACCTCGATATCGGAAGCGGAACTGCGCTACGGCCTCGCGATCATGGGGAACGGCAAGCGGCGCGCCGCGCTGGTTGATGCAGTGGACAGCATCCTGCGTGAGGACCTTGCGGGGCGCATTCTGCCTTTCGACAGCGCCGCCGCGCAGTCCTATGCCGCCATCTCCGCCGCACGACGGTCCGCCGGGCGACCGATCACCCAGGCCGATTGCCAGATTGCCTCAATTGCCCACACCCGTGGTGCCTCCGTCGCCACGCGCAACACGCCTGACTTCGAGGGTTGCGAGATCGACCTGATCAACCCCTGGACTACCGCATGAACGCCGTTGAGATTGAACAAGCCGTTTCCGAACTCGCCGAGCAGCCCTTTGATGCGGCAGAGTTCCCCTATGCCTTCCTCATGGCCTTCGGAAACAAGGAGACGACAATCAAGCGCCTGCGCACCGGCGCATCGAACAAGTCCGACATCGGCGGCGTCCTGCAGACCAACAACATCCACCTTGCGACCTGCGTCCCGGGCGAAATCGCGGCAACCCTCGCCGCCCTGCGCGAAAGCCCTGCCACCTCCCGCGCCAAGGCGAAGTTCATCCTCGCCACTGACGGCATCGACCTCGAGGCCGAGGACATCACCACCGGCGAGACCATCGCCTGCCGCTACACCGATTTCCCCGATCACTTCGGCTTCTTCCTGCCGCTCGCCGGTATCTCCACCGTCAAGCAGATCCGCGAAAGTGCGTTTGATATCCGAGCGACCAGCCGCCTCAACCGGCTCTATGTCGAGCTGATCAAGGACAATTCGGACTGGGGCAGCGCGGACAAGCGCCATGACATGAACCATTTCATGGCGCGGCTGATCTTCTGCTTTTTCGCCGAAGACACCGACATCTTCGTCAGCGACAACCTGTTCACCGCCACCATCGACCAGATGGCGAACCGCGACGGGTCGAACACGCACGAAGTCATCGGCGAGATTTTCCGCGCGATGAACACCGCCATCCCCAAACGGGCCGAGGCCAAGCTGCCCCGCTGGGCCGACACCTTTCCCTATGTGAACGGTGGCCTCTTCTCGGGCAGCACCGATGTGCCGCGCTTTTCCAAGATCGCGCAGCGCTACCTGTCCCATATCGGCAGCCTCGACTGGACACAGATCAACCCCGATATTTTCGGCTCGATGATCCAGGCCGTCGCGGATGAGGAGGAACGCTCGGTCCTCGGCATGCACTACACGTCCGTGCCGAACATTCTGAAGGTGCTGAACCCGCTCTTCCTAGATGATCTGCGGGCAGAACTGGAGGCGGCGGGCGACAACGCCCGCAAGCTGGCCAATCTGCGCGCCCGCATGGCCAAGATCCGCGTGTTCGACCCCGCCTGCGGGTCGGGCAACTTCCTTGTGATCGCCTACAAGGAAATGCGCGCGATCGAGTATGAGATCAACAAGCGCCGGGGCGAGCCGCTGCGCCGCACCGACATTCCCCTGACCAACTATCGCGGGATCGAACTACGCGACTTCTCGGCCGAGATCGCGCGGCTGGCGCTGATCATCGCGGAATATCAATGCGACGTGACCTATCGCGGCCAGAAAGAGGCGTTGGCCGAGTTCCTGCCGCTAGACGCGCAGAACTGGATCACCTGTGGCAACGCCCTGCGGCTGGACTGGCTGTCGGTCTGCCCGCCCACGGGGACGGGGGTGAAGTTTCAAGCGGATGACTTGTTCATGTCGCCGCTGGATCAGGCGCAGATCGATTTCGCGAATGAAGGAGGCGAGACGTATGTTTGCGGAAACCCGCCTTATGTCGGCGACAAATATCAGACCAAGGAGCAAAAGGACGATCTGAACGCGCTGCTACCAGGAAACAAAAAAGTACGTGCAATTGACTACATCGCGGGTTGGTTCTGGAAGGCATCGGACTTCATCAAGTATGGCGGCTGTTTCGCGTTTGTTTCTACAAACTCGATTTGCCAAGGTGTCCAAGTTCCGTTGATCTGGCCCCGAATTTTTCAGAACGGACAAGAAATATTTTTCGGACATCAGAACTTTCTTTGGGGCAATAATGCGAGCAAGAATGCTCAGGTCACCTGTGTGATCGTTGGGATCGCCGCTGTTGGTGAACGGTCCAAAGCTATTTATGGAGCTGACTTCATGAAGTCAGTCGAAGCCATAAATGCATACCTCACCGAAGGGGCCAATATTATTGTTGAACGTGCCTCTGAACCAATTGCAGAGATAGCGACAATGTTCGGCGGCAACATACCGCGGGATCAGGGCAACCTGTTACTGTCGCCTGACGAAGCGAACGATCTCTTGGAAGGTTTCCCTCAGGCATCTCCTCTCGTGAAGCCAATTGTAGGATCGAGCGAGTTCATCAATGGGCAACAAAGATATTGTCTTTGGATTGAAGATCACCAAGCAGAACTTGCATTCTCAATACCTCCGATTGCGGAACGTTTGGAGCGCATTCGAATCTACCGACAGGGTGGGAGCGAGCGCGGCAAAGCGGGCTTGCTGACGCCGTACAAGTTCGAGCGAACAATCATTGGAGAAGTAAATTCCATCGTCGTTCCAAGCGTATCCTCTGAACGTCGAGAATACCTGCCGTGTGGCTTGATGCCCAGTGACGTTCGCGTATCCAATCTCGCTCTCGCATTATACGATGCCCCGCTCTGGAACATGGCGCTGATCGCCTCACGCCTGCATCTGGTCTGGATCGCCACGGTTTGCGGGAAGCTGGAAACTCGATATCGCTACTCTAACACCATGGGCTGGAACACCTTCCCCGTCCCGAAACTGACCGAAAAGAACCGCGCCGACCTGACAGCGGCGGCCGAAGGTATCCTTCTGGCCCGCGAGGCGCATTTCCCCGCCACCATCGCCGACCTCTACGACCCCGAAAAAATGCCCGCCAACCTCCGCGCAGCGCATGACCACAACGACGAGGTGCTGGAACGCATCTACATCGGCCGCCGTTTCCGCAACGACACCGAACGGCTGGAAAAACTGTTCGAGATGTACACGAAGATGACGACGAAGGTGAGCGCATGAGCGACTTTAACAGCATGACGTTGATGGCAGCGGGCGAGATGATTGCTGAAATGTCGACACAAACCGCTTTCTCGTCTCTCACCCTAGGGTGGGGTGTTGACGAATTCTGTGGTTCTGGATCGGTAGCATCGAAGGCCATTGAAATGGTTCGGTTCGCAAGAAGCAGTATGGGGGGACGTTCTGTTCCGACGGTCAACGGAAACTGTGACCTAAGCAGAGCCATGATTGAGCATGCAATTACGGCATCCGAGCAAAGCAAGCGCAACAAGCCAGATGTCTGGTTGCGTCTTCTTGCTGGTCTGAAAATGGATGGCTTCACACTTGTGGAAGAGGAGGTTCCAGACCCAATGGGCAGATCTTCCATTTTCGATGACGCTCCAAGGGTCATTACACAGACTGTTCTCAGGCGGATGCTGCCTGAGGATGTACCTGAGACAGATTTTCGAGAGGCGACCAGCGAAATTGAGGCCTTACTTGGTCGGCACGGGTTGGGCGCCGCCAAGGGGCATTTGGATCAAGCGATTCAGAACTTTTCGCAAGGGAACTGGTCTTCCGCCAACGCGATGATCAGAGATTTCTATCAGGAACTGCTGGACAAAATTGCGGAGTATTTTGGATGTGATCCTAAGGTTAGCGATGACGCAAAGAGGCAATATCTTGCAGATACAAAATCGGGACCGTTCCTACTTCACGAATACAATGAGTGGGAGAACGACAGAGGCAAACCTGCGTACGTATTGGGGTTGTGGGCAAGATTGCATCCGCACGGCAGCCATCCGGGCCTGTCAGATGAAGAAGATTGTGCTTTTCGGTTTCAAATAATCCTGATCACAGCCCGCATATTTTTAAGACGTTTTGATAAGCGGGTGAGAGGTCAATGATCAAAGGTTTTCCCTCCATTTCGATTATTTATGCCACCAACGGTAGCCCGGCCAAGCCGAACGACCTGGGCCGGCGGGCAATACAGGAATGCCCCTACGACAAACGCTACCCAGGCGTGGTGGGTCAGAAAGTGGACACACTATGACCCTTGACCCTGTCATGAGCGCGGAACGCACCCGCAGGTTGGTGGACGATCTGCGTGCCAAACCAGCGGAAACCACATGGATCGAGTTCAAGGAAAACAATGCCGACGGGCCGTTGATCGGCAAGCTGATCTCTGCCTTGTCCAATGCTGCACGGCTGGCCGATCAGCACTATGCCTATGTGGTCTGGGGGGTGCGAGACGGCGATCATGCGGTTGTCGGCACGAGTTTCGAGCCGACCGTGAAAAAGGAGAAGGGGCAGCCGCTCGAACTGTGGGTGGCCAACCACCTCCAGCCGGGCATCGAGTTCCGGTTCGAAGAGGTCGATCATGACGGGCAGCGCCTGATCCTGCTGACTATCCCCGCCGCCGCAACCGCTCCGGTAGAGTTTGACCGGACCGCCTATTTGCGCATCGGCAGTGCCACGCCGCGCCTGTCCGACCATCCGGAACGCCTGCGTGCCCTCTGGAGCAAGTTGCAGCCCTACGCTTGGGAGACAGGCGTCGCGGCGCAGTTCCTGTCCGGCGACGACGTTCTTGCGCGGCTGAATTACGCCAACTACTTCGATCTTACGGGCCAGCCCTTGCCGGATAACAGGCAGGGGATCTTCGACAAGCTATTGGCAGATCGTCTGATCCAGAAAGATGTAAGCGACCGCTGGAACATTACCAATCTGGGCGCAATCCTGTATGCCAAGAAACTTTCCGATTTCGGCCCCTCTGTAGAGCGCAAAGGGGTTCGTTTCGTGGCCTATGCTGGCACCGGACGTGCAGATGACGTGAGCCACCGCCAGGACGGCCAGCGCGGCTATGCAGCGGGATTTCAGGGGCTGGTGGATTACATCGACGGCCTTCTGCCCCGCAACGAATTGATTGGTAAAGCATTCCGCGAGGAGCGTCCGCTCTACCCGTCGATAGCGATCCGCGAATTGATCGCCAACGCATTGATCCACCAGGACATGACGATCACCGGTGCCGGTCCACTCATCGAGTTATTCAGCGATCGCATGGAGATCACGAACCCGGGCGCCCCCTTGGTTAGCCCCGACCGGTTTTTGGACTCGCCCCCGCGTTCCCGAAATGAAGCTCTTGCTTCCTTGATGCGGCGCATGAAACTTTGCGAAGAACAAGGCACCGGCATCGACAAGGTGATCTCGGCGGTTGAGCTACACCAGTTGCCCCCACCGGATTTCCGCATGGAGGGAGACGCCGTGCGCGTGGTTCTGTTTGCACCACGCCGCTTTGCGGACATGACACCGGAAGAAGCCGTGCGAGCGTGTTACCAACATGCCGCGCTCAAATACGTAGGCGGTCAGAAGATGACGAACGCGACACTTCGGGAGCGGCTCGGCATCGACGACCAGAACGCTGCGCAGGCGTCGCGAGTTATTCGCGCAACGCTGGATGCTGGTCTGATCCGTCCTGCGGATGCTGAACGCCCTCGTGCTGGCTATGTCCCCTCATGGGCGTGACAGGGATAACATTTGATCGGGTTTTGATTGTGCGTATGTGGGCTAGAGGGCGTAAATTAGAAAATACATATAAATCATACTGTTACGATAGGCGTGGTGCGGTATCGCTACTTGATCGGGTTTTGATTGCCTGCCCTAAAGCGAATGATTCTGCGCCCCTCAGAAGGAAAACATCATGACAAAGCAAGTTCCTTCCGTCTCTGTCAATTACGCGGCCAATGGAAGCTCGACCAAATCGAACGAGCTTGGCATGCGCGAAATGCAAGAGGGTGCCTATGAGAAGCGGGGCGAGCAATACCTGCTGATCAAGTCGCCGCCGGCATCTGGCAAAAGCCGCGCGCTCATGTTCATAGCACTCGACAAGCTATACAACCAGGGCCTGCGTCAGGCCATCGTCGTGGTGCCAGAAAAATCCATCGGGTCCAGCTTCAACGACGAGCCACTGAGCAAGTACGGCTTCTGGGCAGACTGGACCGTGCAACCGCGATGGAACCTGTGCAACGCTCCCGGCGGGGATGATGGCAAAGTGGGCGCTGTCGGCAAGTTCTTGGCGAGCGACGACAAGGTTCTGGTCTGCACCCACGCGACCTTTCGGTTCGCCGTGGACAAGTTCGGGATTGAAGCGTTTGACGATCGGCTCATCGCGGTAGACGAGTTTCACCACGTCTCTGCCAACCCTGATAATAAGCTGGGCACGCATCTGGGCGCCCTTGTCGCGCGCGACAAGGTGCATCTGGTTGCGATGACCGGGTCCTATTTCCGCGGCGATGCCGAAGCCGTTCTGTCGCCCGAAGATGAGGCAAAGTTCGATACCTTCACCTATACCTACTATCAGCAGTTGAATGGCTACAAATACCTCAAGACGCTTGACATCGGTTATTTCTTCTATTCCGGGTCCTATGCGGACGACATTCTCAAGGTTTTGGATCCGACCGAGAAGACGATCCTTCACATCCCGAACGTGAACTCGCGCGAAAGCACCAAGGACAAGCATCGCGAGGTCGAGCATATCATTGACGCCCTGGGCGATTGGCAGGGAGCGGATCCCATCACAGGCTTTCAGCTGGTCAAGACGCCCGAGGAGCGGGTGCTGCGCATCGCCGATCTGGTCGATGATGAACCGGCCAAGCGGGACAAGGTGTCCAACGCACTGAAGGACCCTGCGCATAAGAACAACCGCGACCATGTCGACATCATCATCGCCCTCGGGATGGCGAAAGAAGGGTTTGACTGGATCTGGTGCGAACACGCCCTGACGGTGGGTTATCGCGCCAGCCTGACGGAGATCGTGCAGATCATCGGCCGTGCCACCCGCGATGCCGAGGGCAAGATGCGCGCGCGCTTCACCAACCTTATCGCGGAGCCCGACGCCGCGGCCGAAGCCGTGACCGAGGCAGTCAACGATACACTGAAAGCGATCGCAGCGAGCCTGCTGATGGAACAGGTGCTGGCCCCGCGTTTCAACTTCACACCCAAGACCGTGAAAAGTGGCCCTGTCGAAGGGTTTGATTACGGTGAGGGCGGCTATGATCCCAACAAGGAAAACGTCGGCTTCGACGAGGCCAGCGGGCAGTTCCAGATCGAAATCAAAGGCCTGGTCGAACCCAAGAGCAAGGAAGCCAAGCGCATCTGCCAAGAGGACCTCAATGAGGTCATCACAGCTTTCGTTCAGGACAAGACTACGATCGAACGGGGTCTCTTCGACGAAGAGCTGGTGCCGGAGGAACTGACGCAGGTCCGCATGGGCAAGATTGTCGGTGCTAGGTTCCCAGAGCTAGATGCAGAGGATCAGGAAGCGGTGCGCCAACACGCAGTTGCTGCGCTGAACCTGACCCAAAAGGCAAAAGAGATCGCGCTGTCGAACTGCGATGACACAGAAACAACCGGCAATACCGCCTTGATCGACGGGGTGCGCAAATTCGCAATGGACGTGCGCGAACTCGACATCGACCTGATTGATCGCATCAACCCGTTCGGCGAAGCCTACTCGATTCTGGCAAAGACTATGAGCGAGGAAAGCCTTCGGCAGGTCCAGGCCGTCATCTCGGCGAAAAAAGTGCAACTGTCACCGGATGAGGCGCGCGATCTTGCGAAGCGAGCCGTCAAGTTCAAGCAAGAGCGAGGCCGCCTGCCGTCGATTACTTCACCGGACCCGTGGGAAAAGAAAATGGCCGAAGGTGTGGCTTATCTCGCGCGCATGAAGCAGGAAGCTGCCAATGGCTAAGAGTTTCACCGACGAAGATGATGCCCTCCTTGCTGAGCTTGGCGTCGAGGTCGAAGTCAAGAAGCAGCTCAGCCGCACACCACGCGAAGAACGCATCGTCGCAGGTTTTGAGGAAATCTCGCGATTTGCAGAGGAGCATGGCCAGCCTCCCCAACACGGGGAGGATCTTGATATCTTTGAACGCCTCTACGCCGTGCGTCTTGATCGGATCCGCGACTTGCAGGAGTGCCGCGATCTCCTTGCCCCACTGGACGAGCAAGGTCTTCTTGCAGAAACCTTTGCGGCCTCAACGTCGGGCGCCGAAGATCTAGAAGACGATGCCCTGCTCGCTGAGTTGGGCGTAGAAGTAGCCAAGTCACCACTCACAGAATTGAAGCATGTCCGCTCTACAGCCGAGAAAAAGGCCGCCGACGAGGTCGCCAATCGCGAAAAATGCGAAGATTTTTCGAAGTTCAAGCCATTGTTCGAGATGGTCCAGAAAGAACTGGATAGCGGTTTGCGGGAGACCCGCCCTTTCGAGATGAAAGCCGAGATTGAGAAGGGCCGCTTTTTCATCGTCGGCGGTCAGAAAGCCTATGTTACTGAAAAGGGTGAGACCATCACGAATGAGCAAGGTCGTACCGATGCTCGTCTGCGGGTGATTTTTGACAACGGCACCGAGAGCAACATGCTGATGCGCTCGCTCCAGCGCGCGTTGAACAAGGACGGCGCGGGACGCCGAATCACTGACCCATCGGCAGGCCCACTTTTTTCGGACCAGACAATCGATGGTGATGAGGCGAGCGGGATCATTTATGTGCTTCGCAGCAAATCCGATCATCCACTCGTCACAGAAAACCGGGAACTGGTGCACAAGATCGGCGTTACCAATATGAGCGTCGAGAAGCGGATCGCCGGCGCGCAGTTGCAGCCGACGTTTCTGATGGCGAATGTCGAGGTGGTCGCGACATACGAGCTCTACAACATCAATCGGTCCAAGTTGGAGAACCTGATCCACCGCATTTTCGAACCTGCACGGCTCGAGATCGAGATCATGGATCGCTTTGGAAGGCCTGTGGTCCCGCGAGAATGGTTCCTCGTTCCTCTCTTTGTCATCAACGACGCTGTCGAAAAGATCAGGGACGGCACAATAACGGGCTATCACTATGATCCCCGCGCTGCCGGACTCAAACGGATTTCGGGGGAGATGCCGCAATAGATGCTGCGTGACACTCTATGGCACCTCGACCAGCGGGATGCATGGATCGGAGAAGGATTGCGCTTGAACTCGCGGAATATGGTCGAGCGCCATCACGTTCACCGGCACCCCAGCGTACCGCCAACCTTCTATCTTGCGCCTTTTGTTTTCTAACAAGAGTCGCAGTCGGGGGTAGCGTAAGCGTCCGGCCTGGCTGCTCTGACGGTTCATAGAGTGTGTTGATAGTGTCCACCATTGATAGTGGACATCTTGAGGGCAGATATGGCGGGCAAGAAGGGTCAGAAGAAGCGGTTCTGGTCGGATGAGGAGAAGGTGTCGATCTGTGCGCAAACATGCGCGCCGGGGGTATCGGTAGCACAGGTTGCGCGGCGGTACGCCATGAACACCAATCTGATCCACAAGTGGTTGCGTGATCCAAAATTTGCGCCTGACCTGAAGGCCATCGAAGAACAGACTGCCCCGGAGCCGTGCTTTCTTCCAGTTGAGATTGTTGACCGACCTATGGTCGAAGAACCGGACCCTGGACCTGCGGCCAATGCTACCTCCGGCCACAGCGTGATTGAGATCGATATCGCGGGTGGCCACCGCTTGCGGATCATCGGTGGCTACGACCCCGAGGCTTTGGCCCGGTTGATCCGAGGTCTTTCCGAATGATCCCTGTTCCGGCGAACACACGGGTCTGGCTTGCGGCTGGCGTGACCGACATGCGGCGTGGGTTCACGACGCTGGCAGCGCAAGCCGAGCAAACGCTGAAGCAAGACCCGTTCGCGGGGCATCTGTTCGTCTTCCGTGGACGTCGCGGTGACCTGATTGCGCGTTTCGCATGATGGCGGGCACTGATTTCAGCTGATCGTGGGCAGCGATTTCATGGGAAGGCGGGCACCTGTTTCACGCGATCGCGGGCAGTGATTTCACGCGATCATGGGCAGGACTGGCCA
>NZ_QNQP01000029.1 GCF_003316635.1 Roseovarius dicentrarchi
GTCGCAAGCAAAGCCCCCAGACGGACTCGCTATATGAGGGCGGTCCGCCTGGGGGCTTTGTCACTCCAGAGGTGGGTCAAAATTAAACGCTGAAACGGGGTCAGTTTTAAACGCTCATTGACATCTTGTTCGCGGATGGCGCACCGTGGTCCCGCGTTATCCGCCGGTGCGCCTCCCTCGCGGTGCTGCGCCGCACCTCGGCAATGGGGAGGTCCGCCCAGTCGGGGAGGTAGCGCGAAAGCCGGTCCTCCATACTCGCAACTGTCCGTTCAGAGCAGTCCCGAACGCGCATGTCCGCGATGTATTCGTCATACAGTCGGCGCACGGTCCATCCCCCGGCGTCCGCCGCCGGGTCAGGCAGTGGGGCGTTTGGGTCGATGCCGCGCTTGATCTGTTCGATCAAGGCCCCGGCGCGCGTCCGGGCCTCGTCAAGCGTCATCTCATCGGTCGTGCCGAGGGTGTGGCGGACGGTCTTGACCAGCACCCGCCGCCCCCTCTGTCCCTGCCATAGGTCGCGCTGGACCTTGTAGGACTTGCTTCCCTTGTTGACCGCAACGAGGAGCCCAGTCACCTTCGCGTCCGGCACCACGGCGGGCTTTCCCTCGAATGCGAGGGCCTTCACCCGCGCCTCTGTCAATCTCTCCGGCATTCCATGCTCCTTCCGAACCGTGTGGTGGCCCGCCTGCGAACCGTAAGCGAACCGGGAGGGGATCCGGGCGGGAGCGGGCAGCCTAGGGGAAAGGTAGTCCCAAATGCCTGCAAACGCTACTGTTTAGGGGGATGCGGCGGGTGCACGAGGGGCTGGGCCGCCCTACTCCTAAGGGGCAGGTTATTGGTTCGAATCCAATCGGGGTCACCATTTGGAGCCAGGGTGCGGAGGTGATTCGCTTCTCCGGTGGCCAAGCGTTTTCGTCAGCGCCTGCGCTCCAGACGTCTGAACAGCAGGGACAGGCCAAAGCAGAGGATGAAGTAAAGCGCCGCTGTTGTGATCCATGCCTCAAAAATCAGGCGGGTGGAGGCGACCAGTTCCACTGTTTTATAGGTCAGATCCTGCACCGAAATCAGGGAGATGATCGAACTGTCCTTGATCAGGCTGATGAACTGGTTTGCCATTGGCGGCGTCACCTTGCGCATTGCCTGGGGCAGGACGATGTAGCGCATTTCCTGCACCGGCCCCATGCCGATGGCGCGCGCCGCCTCGCGCTGGCCGTTGGGGGTGGATTGGATACCCGCGCGCACGATTTCACTGACAAAGGCGCTTTCGAACAGGGCCAGCACGATGACGCCCGAGATCAGCGAAGGGAACCGGCGCATATCGCCAAAGAAGAATTCCCAGATGGCGGCGTTTTCGCCGCGGGCGATGCCGCGCGCCCATGCGTTCAGGTTCAGCGCGTCGATCAGTTGCTGTGACAGGAAGAAAAAGAAGATGAAGATGATGACGACAGGCGGGATATTGCGCAGCAATTCCATGTAGGTACGCGCCAGAAGCTGTACCGTCAGGTTGCGGGCACAGCGCGCAATGCCGAGTGCCACACCCAGAATCAGTGCCAGAACGCTGGCGTAGATACTGATGCGGATGGTGGTGAACAGGCCCTGAAGCAACAGGTTGGCAAACCATTCGCCCCGGTCCTCGCGCCAGCGCAGGATGTAGTCGGGGATCAGGTGCCAGCGCCATTCGTAGCTGAGCGTGCCCTCGATCGTCAGCGCCACATAGCCGATCCCCGCCGCCAGAATGGCGAGGATGGCCAGATCGGGCCAGCGTAGATTTCGCAGGATCGAGGGCACGCAAAGGGACCTTATTCAGCGACTTCGGACTGCCAGTCGTCGCCCTTGAACCAGTAGTCGTTCCGCTCTTTCAGCCAGCCGGAGGCAGTGCGGGATGCGATCCAGTTGTTGAAAAAGTTCAGCGCATCGGGATCGCCCTTGCGCAGGGCAAAGCCTTCGCCGGTGGCCAGGAACGTACGGTCAAACGGCACGTGAAGCTTGTCCGGGTAGCGCCGCGCCTCGATCGAGGGGGCGGGTTCGGCGAACATGGTGGCGTGGGCATTGCCGTTCAGAACCTCCTGTACGGCGGCGGCCTCTTCGTCGAACAGCAGCAGCTCGGCCTCGGGGAAGAGGCTGGCGATCACGGTGGCCGGGTTGGCGCCGCGGCGGGCCGAAAACGTCACGTCGGGGCTGTTGTAATCCTCAAGCGTCAGGCCCTCTGTCAGATCCTTGTTGGCAAGGATGGTCTGGCCGGAAAATGCGTAAGGATCGCTGAAATTGACGGTCAGGTTCCGCTCGGGCGTGATCGACATGCCCGAGATGATCACGTCGAAATTGCCCGACACCAGCTGCGGGATGATGCCGTCCCATGCGGTGGGGATGAATTCGACATCGACGCCCATATCTTCGGCCAGCGCGCGGCCGACATCCAGCTCGAACCCGATCAGCTCGCCGTTTTTGTCGCGCATCGACCATGGTTTGAAGACAGACAGGCCGATGCGCAGAACGCCGTCCTGCTTGATCGTTTCGATCACGGATTCCTGCGCCAGCGATTGCGTGGCCGATTGCGCGAATGCGGGCTGCGTGATGGTGCTGGTGGTCGCGGCAAAGGCGAGGCCCAGAAGCAGGGCCTTTCTACGGGTGGTCGACATGTGGGAAATCTCCTGAGATCCGTATCAGTTGGGATTGAACCGCCGCTCCAGCGCCGAGACGCCAAAGGACAGGATGAGGGTCAGTGTCAGATATACGGCCGCCACGGTAAACCAGATCTCAAAACTCATGTAAGTGTCTGAAATTATATTGCGGCCCACAGTGGTCAGCTCGGCCACCGCGATGACGCTGACGATGGCGGAGGATTTGATCAGATGCACCGCCTCTCCCGTCAGCGGTGGCAGCATGAAGCGAACCGATTGCGGGATGATGATATAGATGAACGCCTGTGCGCGGCTCATTCCGATGGCATCCGCCGCCTCCCACTGGCCCTGCGCGACCGAATTGATGCCGGCGCGGAAAATCTCCGAAATCAGCGCCGAATGGAACACGCCCAGCGTCAGGATGGCCGCGGTCCAGCGGGTCAGGCCAAAGATCGGGCCGAGGACATAATAAAACAGGTATAGCAGCACCAGCAGCGGGATATTGCGGATCAGCTCCAGATAGATCACCGACACGCCCTTGCCCACCACCAGCCCGGACATACGCAGGACCGCGATCAGCGCGCCGAGCAGCGTCGCCAGCACAAAGGCCGCCGCTGACAGCCGGATCGACGCCCACAGCCCGATCAGCAATTCGCCGGGCTGAAACCCGTCCTCGGTCAGCGTGTAGAGATATTTCGGCACCCGATACCATTGCCAGTTATATCCCATCCCCTGCGCGCCCGCATAGGACGCCCAGATGATCGCGGCCATGATCGCGAGATACAGCGCGACGGCAACCACCGGCACGTTCAGGATGCGGCGCAGATGTCTCAATTTCCCAGAATCTGATTAAGAAACAGTTTCGCGCGATCCGTTTCCGGGTTTGTAAAGAACACCTCCGGCGGGGAAATTTCGACAATGCGCCCCGCCTCCATGAACACCATGCGGTCGGCTACCTTGCGGGCAAAGCCCATCTCATGCGTGACGACCACCATGGTCATGCCGCTTTGGGCCAGATCGACCATGACATCCAGCACCTCGCCGATCATTTCGGGGTCCAGTGCCGATGTGGGTTCGTCAAACAGCATCACGCGCGGCTCCATGCACAGGGCGCGGGCGATGGCGACGCGCTGTTGCTGCCCGCCCGAAAGCTGATCGGGGCGCTTGTCTGCCTGCTCGGGGATGCGCACACGCTCCAGATATTTGCGGGCCAGCGCCTCGGCCTTTGCGCGGGGCAGGCCGCGCACGCGGCGCGGGCCGATGGTCAGGTTTTCCAGCACGCTCAGATGCGGGAACAGGTTGAACTGCTGAAACACCATGCCGACATCCTGGCGCAACTGGCGAATATGCGGCGCATCTGCCGACAGCGTTCGCCCCTCGATCATCAGTTTGCCACTGTCATGCGCCTCAAGCCCGTTAAAGCAGCGGATCAGCGTCGATTTGCCGGACCCGGACGGGCCGCACACCACCACGCGTTCGCCCTGATGGACGGTCAGGCTGACATCATCCAGCGCCTGAAAGCCATCGAAATGCTTGGAGATATGATGCGCCTCGATGACGGGCTGTTGCGTCATGGTTCGGGTGTCCCTGCCTCGGTCCGGGATAAGTAGGGCATTTCGCGCCAAGGCAACAGGCGGGGCAGAAAACTATCTGTCGCCCCGCCGAAATGCGCGCAGATCAGGCCCAGACCTTGGGCAGCACGCACAGCATTTCGTATAGCAGGTTCGCGCCGATCATCGCGGTGGCCCCTGTCGTGTCATATTGCGGCGACACCTCGACCAGATCGCTCCCGACAAGGTTCAGCCCCTTGCAGCCGCGTATGATTTCCAGCGCCTGAATGGTGGTCAGGCCGCCGATTTCCATCGTGCCGGTGCCGGGCGCGATCGACGGGTCCAGACTGTCGATGTCATAGGTCAGATAGCAGGGCGCATCGCCGATCTGCGCGCGGATCTGCTCCATCAGCGGGGTCAGGGATTTGTGCCAGCATTCCTCGGCCTGCATGACGGTAAAGCCTTGGTTGCGGCCCCAGTCGAAATCGCCGGGTTCGTATCCGGTGCCGCGCAGGCCGATCTGGAACACCTTGTCATTGATCAGCAAACCATCCTCGACCGCGCGGCGGAACGGTGTGCCATGGGCGATCTTTTCGCCGAACATCTCGTCATTGGTGTCCGAATGGGCATCGACATGGATCAGCGCAACCGGCCCGTGTTTCTTCGCAATGCTGCGCAGGACCGGATAGCTGAGCGTATGATCGCCGCCCAAGGTCAGCGGCACAACGTCATGTTTCAGGATCTCGTCATAGGCGGCGGTGATGATATCCACCGTCTTTTTCAGATCGAACGTGTTGATCGCCACATCGCCGATATCGGCCACCTGCATCTTGGCAAAAGGCCCGGCGCCGGTGGCCATGTTATAGGGCCGCATCATCGCGCTTTCGGCACGGATGGCGCGGGGGCCATGGCGCGTGCCGGTGCGGTTGGAGGTGCCGATATCCATCGGGATGCCGACGAAACAGGCATCCAGCCCTTGGGCGGTGGCCTGCTGGGGCAGGCGCATCATGGTGCCGGCACCGCCGAAGCGGGGCATATCGTTGCCGCCCAGCGGCTGATTGAACTGGTTCGCGTCGCTCATGTGTGATTCCTCTGGCCGAAAAGGGGCGTTGAAGGCACAGTTTAGGGCATCGCGCGGCAGAGATGTATATGTCGGCGGTGATTTATAGTGGCCCATTGCGATGTTTCACTGCGCTCGGCTCCGCGTTTCGCGCCTTGCAAATAGGGCAGCGCGCCCATAGGTTCCGCAAAAATCGCGGGGACGGTCCCGCCGACAACAGGAGTATCCCCATGGAAGGCGGAGCGTTCGCGCAATTCATTCCCCTCATTCTGATCTTTGCGATCATGTATTTCCTTTTGATCCGCCCCCAGCAGCGCAAGCTGAAGGCGCATCGCGCGATGGTGGAAAACCTGCGCCGGGGCGATCAGGTGATCACGCAGGGCGGCCTGATCGGCAAGGTGTCCAAGGTCAAGGATGACGACGAGATCGAGGTCGAGCTGGCCGCGAACATCAAGGTGCGCGTCGTCAAATCGACCGTGGCCCAAGTCCTGTCCAAAACCGAACCCGCGGTCGACACCCCCAAGGCCTGATTTCGGCACTCTTGCGGCCACCATAACGCCAGCACTGCATAAAAGGCGCGAACATGCTTCAGATAGATCTGTGGAAACGTATTTGTATCTGGGCTGTCGTCGCCCTTGGCGTGCTTCTGGCTGTGCCAAACGGCTTTTACGGGCGGGTCGAGGCGCATAACGACGCGCTCAAATCCGTGGAGCAGGGGGTTGATCCCTCTCAGGTTCAGGACGCGCTGGACAGCTGGCCGGACTGGATGCCCAACGGGCTGGTCAATCTGGGCCTTGATCTGCGCGGCGGCGCGCATCTGCTGGCCGAGGTCAAGGTCGAGGATGTCTACCAGTCCCGGATCGAAGGGATGTGGCCCGCCGTCCGCGATCTGCTGCGCAATGCGCGCGACGAGGTCGGCACAATCCGGCTGGAGCCGACGACAGGCCCCGAACTGGTGGTGCGGCTGAACCAGCGCCCCGAACAGGTGGCGCGCGCCGCCGAGCTGGTGCGCACGCTCGCCAGCCCGGTGGCCAGCCTGACCAGCGCCGGCGCCAGCGATATCGACGTGACAACGCGCGGCGGCAGCATCGTGGTGCGCCTGTCCGAGGCCGAGCAGCGCGCGACGGACGAACGTACCGTGCGCCAGTCGCTGGAAATCATCCGCCGCCGCATTGACGAGGTCGGCACCCGCGAGCCGACGATTCAGCGTCAGGGCAGCGACCGCATCCTGATCCAGGTCCCCGGCATCGGCAGCGCGACCGAGCTGAAGGACATCATCGGCACCACCGCCCAGCTGACATTCCAGCCCGTGGTCGGCCGCGCCTCCTCGGCGGATGAGCGGGCAGGCGCGGGCAACGAGGTGCTGCCGTCCCTGAACGAGCCGGGCGTGTTCTATGTGCTGGAGCGCGCGCCGGTCGTCACTGGCGACGAATTGGTCGATGCGCAGCCTGATTTTGACCAGAACGGCCGCCCGGCGGTGTCCTTCCGGTTCAATCCCACCGGCGCGCGCGCCTTCGGGGACTATACCGCCGCCAATATCGGCAGCCCCTTTGCCATCGTGCTGGATGACGAGGTGATCAGCGCCCCCACGATCCAAAGCCATATTCCCGGCGGATCGGGCATCATCACCGGCAATTTCAACGTCGAGGAAAGCACCAACCTGGCCGTCTTGCTGCGTGCCGGCGCGCTGCCCGCCGGTCTGGATTTTCTGGAGGAACGCACGATCGGACCGGAACTGGGGGCCGACAGCATCGAGGCCGGCAAGATCGCCAGTATCGTCGCCTTCGTGCTGGTTCTGGTCTATATGTTCGCCAGTTACGGCCTGTTCGGGCTGTTTGCCAATATCGCCCTCATCATCAACGTGGCGCTGGTGTTCGGCCTGCTCAGCCTGATTGGCGCCACGCTGACCCTGCCGGGTATTGCGGGTATCGTTCTGACCATCGGCATGGCGGTGGATGCCAACGTGCTGATTTTCGAGCGTATCCGCGAGGAAATGAAAACCGCCAAGGGCGCCGCCCGCGCCATCGAACGCGGTTATGAAAAGGCGCTAAGCGCCATTGTCGACGCCAACATCACCACGCTGATCACCGCTGTGATCCTGTTTGCCATGGGCAGCGGCCCGGTGCGCGGTTTCGCCATCACGCTGGGTCTGGGTATTCTGACCTCGGTATTCACCGCGATTTTTGTCACGCGCCTGATCACCGTTATGTGGTTCGAGCGCAAGCGCCCCAAAACCGTTCTTCAGGGGCGTTACCTGAAGTTGGTCAAGCAAGATACCAAGGTCAATTTCTTCCGCCGCTGGAAGCTGTCCATCGGGGTGTCCGCACTGCTGATCGTCGTGGCCTGCGTGTCGTTCTTTGCGCAGGGTCTGAACTTTGGCATTGATTTCAAGGGCGGCACCACCATCCGCACGCAAAGCGCGCAACCCGTCGATATCGGAGAATATCGCGGCGCGATGCAGGATCTGGGGCTGGGCGACATCAGCATCACCGAGGTGTTCGATCCCACATTTGGCCCGGACCAGAACGTGTCGATGATCCGCGTTCAGGCGCAGAACGAGGTGGAATCCGTCACGCCGGAGACCATCGCGGCGGTCGAGGCCGCGCTGAAAGTGGTCGTGCCGGATATCGAGTTCAAATCCGTCGAAAGCGTCGGGCCAAAGGTATCGGGCGAGTTGATCACGACAGCGGCCATTGCCGTCATGCTGGCGATGGGGGCGGTGCTGGTCTATATCTGGCTGCGCTTCGAGTGGCAGTTTGCCGTCGGCGCGGTCGTGGCGCTGGTGCATGATGTCATTCTGACGATAGGCGTGTTTTCCGAAGTGCAGCTGCAATTTGATCTGGCGACGATTGCCGCGCTGTTGACGATCGTCGGGTATTCGCTGAACGATACGGTGATCGTGTTTGACCGTGTTCGCGAAAACCTGCGTAAATACAAGACGATGCCGCTGGCCGACGTGTTGAACCTGTCGATCAACGAAACGCTCAGCCGGACGTTCATGACATCTTTTACCACCATGCTGGCACTGCTTGCGCTCTATTTCCTGGGCGGGGATGTGATCCGTGGGTTTGTCTTTGCCATGATGTGGGGGATTGTGGTGGGAACGTATTCGTCGATCTTTGTCGCGTCGACCTTCCTGCTGTGGCTGGGCGTCAAGCGCGATTGGAGCAAGCCGGACGGCAACGCCGGAACTCAGTTTGCGAACGTAGATGCCTGACGCGGTCCTGGCGGCGTTGGCGCTGCCGGGGGGCTGGTGGCTGGCCGCGACGCTGGCCGTGGCCGGGGTGGTGCGCGGATTTACCGGCTTTGGCTCGGCCCTGGTTTTCGTGCCGGTGGCGGGCATGTTCCTGCCGCCGGTGCATGTTATCGCAATCATCGCATTGGTCGAAATCGCCAGCATCGCCGCCCTGGTGCCGCGCGCATGGGCCCATGCCGACCGCAATCAGGTGGCCCTGCTGGTGCTGGCGGCCTTGCCGACGGTCCCTTTGGGGCTGATGGTCATGGACGCGCTGGACGCCACTGCGGTGCGCTGGATTGTTGCGATTTTTGCAGGCGGCACGCTGATCGCGCTGATGTCGGGCTGGCATTTCAACCGCCGGATCACACTGCCGCTGGTGCTGGCCATTGGCGCGGCTGCCGGGTTTCTGGGCGGCATGACCGGGCTGACCGGTCCGGTGGTGGTGCTGTTCTATCTGGCGGGCGGACGCGCGGCGCAGACGGTGCGGGCCAACACGATCCTGTTTCTGGGCGCGCTCGATCTGGTGATCGCGGCCAATCTGCTGCTGCGCGGCTTTGCCGATATTTCCATTCTATGGCTGGGCGCGATACTGGCAGTGCCCTATTTCCTGAGCATGCTTGCCGGTCAGGCATTGTTCCATCCGGCGTATGAGCGACTGTATCGCCGCGCGGCGCTGATGGTAATTGCGCTGGCAGTGGTGACGGGCCTGCCGGTCTGGTCATAACCAGCGATCAAGAGGAGAGTAGAGATGCGATTGAACGAGATGACCTTTGCCGAGGCAACCCCGATTGATGGCTATGGCCCCGGATTTTTCCGCATCGCCGGCACGCTGATCAGGGGCGCGGCGCTGGTGACGGAAACAGGCGCCAGCAGTTGGGGCGGGCTGGAGGATGCGCAGCCTTTGCTGGATCTTGTGGAGGATATCGACGTGCTGTTCATCGGCACCGGCGCCGAGGTTGCCCACATCCCCCCCGCGCTGCGCGATAGGCTGGAGGCGGCAGGTATCGGGGTTGAGACGATGAATTCGCCTGCCGCCTGCCGGACTTATAACGTTCTTTTGTCCGAGGGGCGGCGCGTTGCCGCGGCCGTTCTGCCGGTATAGGCGCGGCGCGTCTTCCCCCGTTGCGCAGATTGCGCTAAGCGTTGCGCATGTCATTATCGGCCCATAACCTGAGCGTCTCGCGCGGTGGAATTGCCGTGCTGGAGGGCTTGAATTTCACGCTCTCGCCGGGCCGTGCGCTGATCCTGCGTGGACCCAATGGCTCGGGCAAGACAACGCTGCTGCGCACCTTGGCCGGGCTTCAGCGCCCGCTGCGCGGCAGTGTCACCGCCGGCGCCGAAACGCTGGTTTATGCCGGCCATGCCGACGGCATCAAAAGCGCGCTGACCGCGCAGGAAAACCTGCGCTTTTGGTCCGATATCTTTGGCGGCGGTGATGTGGACGCGGCGATGGCCGCGTATGAGCTGGAAGGTCTGGCCGACCGTCCCGCAGGCGCGCTGTCCGCCGGGCAAAAACGCCGCCTTGGCCTTGCGCGGCTGATCGTGGCAAAGCGCCTTGTTTGGCTGCTGGACGAGCCGACAGTGTCGCTGGATACCCACGCCACCGGGCTGTTCGCTGCCGCAGTTCGCGCGCATCTGGGCGCGGGCGGGGCGGCGATCATGGCCACGCATATCGAGCTGCGGCTGGAGGAGGCGGAAACGCTGGACGTCGGCCCGTTCAAGGCGCGCGCGACCGCGCTGGACCGATTTGACGAGGCGTTCCTGTGAAGGCGATTTTGATCCGTGATCTGCGCCTTGCCATGCGGGCGGGTGGCGGCTTTGGCCTTGGGCTGGCGTTCTTTCTGATCGTCGTGGTGCTGGTGCCGTTCGCCGTCGGGCCGCGCGCCGATCTGCACAGCGTCATCGCCTCGGGCATCTTGTGGCTGGGCGCGTTGCTGGCGTGCCTTTTGTCGCTGGACCGCATTTTTGCGCTGGATCACGAGGATGGCTCGCTGGATCTGTTGGCCACGGCGCCGCTGCCGCTGGAGGCGCTGGTCAGCCTCAAGGCGCTGGCGCATTGGTTGACGACCGGCTTGCCGCTGGTTCTGGCCGCGCCATTTCTGGCGGTACTTTTGAACCTGCCAGTTGCGGGATACGCGCCGCTGCTTATCTCGCTGGCGCTGGGCACGCCGGCGCTGAGCGTGATCGGAACGTTCGGGGCCGCGCTGACCGTGGGGGTCAAGCGCGGCGGCCTGCTGATGTCCCTTCTGGTGCTGCCGCTTTATGTGCCGACCCTGATATTCGGCGCTGAGGCGGCGCGGCGCGGCGCCGAGGGGCTGGAATATGCGCCGCCGCTGGCCATGCTGGCGGGGATCACCTGCGGCACTATCGCGCTCTTGCCCTTCGCTTCGGCTGCGGTAGTAAGGGTAAACCTGCGGTAAACACTGTTTTAAAGGACGATCATGGCCTCGCTTTGGGAATACGCCAATCCGCGCAAATTCATCGCAACGTCCGACCGGGTTCTGCCATGGGTCGGTACAATGGCGGTGTTTTGCCTTGTGGTCGGCCTTGTCTGGGGGTTCTTCTTCACGCCCGAGGATTACCGCCAGGGCGCCAGCGTCAAGATCATCTATCTGCATGTCCCGGCGGCCCTGATGGCAATCAACGCGTGGCTGATGATGCTGGTCGCGTCGCTGGTCTGGATCGTGCGGCGCCATCATGTCAGCGCGCTGGCGGCGCGCGCGGCTGCGCCGGTAGGGGCGGTAATGACGATCATCGCACTGGCGACCGGTGCGCTGTGGGGCCAGCCGATATGGGGAACGTGGTGGGTCTGGGATCCGCGCCTGACGTCATTTTTGATCCTGCTGCTGTTCTATCTGGGCTATATCGCCCTGTGGGCGGCGATAGAAAACGATGACACCGCCGCGGATCTGACATCTGTTTTGTGCCTTGTCGGGTCGGTATTCGCGCTGCTCAGCCGGTATGCGGTGCTGTTCTGGAACCAGGGCCTGCATCAGGGCGCGTCGCTCAGCCTTGATAAAAAGGAGAACGTCGACAACGTTTTCTACCTGCCGCTATTGGTGTGCATTGCGGGGTTCGTCTTGCTGTTCGTCGCCCTGGTCCTGCTGCGCACGCAGACGGAAATCCGGGCGCGGCGGATGCGGGCGCTGCTGGCGCGTGAAAGGATGGGATGATGCCTGAACTTGGTAAATATGCTGTTGCGGTGCTGTCTTCCTATGGGATTTCGGTGGCGCTGCTGACGGTGCTGTGCGCCCTCAGCGTGATGCGCGCGCGCCGGATGCGGCGCGATCTGGCGCAGATCGAGGGACGGGTGCGGCGCAATGGCTAAGATTTCCCCTTTCATGATCGCGCCGCCGGTGCTGTTCGCCTGTCTGGCGGGCCTTTTCTACATTGGCATGCAGCGGGGCGATCCCAACTCCCTGCCTTCGGTGTTCATAGGCCAGCCCGCGCCGCCGGTCCCGGAAAAGCCGCTTCCGGGGCGCGCGTTGTTGCGCGATGCCGATCTGCGAACGGGTGAGGTCACCATCGTCAACTTCTGGGCCAGCTGGTGCCCGCCTTGCCGGGCGGAGCATCCGACGCTGGAGGTAATGAATGCAGCGGGGCTTCGCGTGGCCGGTGTCAACTTCAAGGATGATGCCACACAGGCGGACACCTATCTGAAAAACGAGGGCGATCCGTTCTTTGCGCTGGCGTTTGACCCAAAGGGCGCGACGGCGATTGATTGGGGCGTCACTGCGCCGCCGGAAACATTCATCGTTGATGGCGACGGCACCGTGCTGTTCCGCTTTGCCGGGCCGCTGGTGGGCAGCGATTACGAGCAGCGCTTCCGCCCCGAACTGGACAAGGCGCTGGGCCGCTAAGCCCAGAACGAAAAACGCCCGCTGGCCATCAGGCCGCGGGCGTTTTCAGTTTATCAGATCAGCCGGTTACACGGCTTTGGCCAGATCGCGCAGAACATAGTTCAGCACGCCGCCATTCTGGACATATTCAATCTCGATCGCGGTATCGATCCGGCACTTGAGCGTGATTTCCTTGGTCGTGCCATCCTCCATCGTGATCGTGCAGGGCACTTCGGCTTGCGGCGTGATTTGCCCCAGCCCTTTGATCGTCACGCTTTCCTTGCCGGTCAGGCCCAGCGATTTGCGCGTGTCGCCGCCCGTGAATTCGAACGGCACAACGCCCATCCCGACCAGGTTCGAGCGGTGGATACGCTCAAAATCCTCGGCAATGACGGCCCGAACGCCCAAGAGGGCCGTGCCCTTGGCCGCCCAGTCGCGCGAGGATCCCGCGCCGTACTGTTCTCCGGCAAAGATGACCAGCGGCGTGTCGTTCTCCTTGTGCGCCATCGCGGCGTCAAAGATCGACATCTGTTCGCCATCCGGCCCAAGGGTATAGCCGCCCTCGACATCATCCAGCATCTCGTTGCGGATGCGGATATTGGCGAAGGTGCCGCGCATCATCACCTCGTGGTTGCCGCGCCGCGATCCGTAGGAGTTGAATTCGCGAACCGGCACCTGACGCTCGCGCAGATATTGTCCGGCAGGCGTGCTTTCCTTGAAGCTGCCGGCCGGGCTGATGTGGTCTGTCGTCACCATATCGCCGAGCAGGGCCAGAATGCGCGCGCTTTCGATATCCTCGATCTTGCCCGGATCCTTGGACATATTCTGGAAATAGGGCGGATTCTGCACATAAGTCGATTCCGGTGGCCAGTCGTATGTCTCACCCTCGGATGTCTCAACCGCCTGCCACTTGTCATCGCCTTTGAAGACATCGGCATATTTCGACTGGAACGCTTCGCGCGTGACGGTCTGTTCAACCAGTTCATTGATCTCGGTGCTGGTGGGCCAGATATCCTTGAGATAGACGTCATTGCCATCCTGATCCTGACCCAAGGGCGAGGTCGCGATGTCAATATTCATGTCGCCAATCAGAGAGTACGCGACAACCAGCGGCGGGCTGGCCAGGTAGTTCGCCCTTACATCGGGGCTGATGCGGCCCTCAAAGTTACGGTTGCCGGACAAAACGGAAACCCCGATCAGATCGAAATCGTTGATCGCCTTCGAAATCTCAGGCTCAAGCGGACCGGAGTTGCCGATGCATGTGGTGCATCCATATCCGACAAGGTTGAAGCCGATCGCATCCAGATCTTCTTGCAGGCCCGCGGCTTCCAGATATTCGCTGACCACCTGGCTGCCGGGGGCAAGGCTGGTTTTGACCCACGGCTTGCGGTTCAGACCCAGCGCGCGCGCCTTGCGTGCAACCAGCCCCGCACCGATCATGACATAGGGGTTCGACGTATTGGTGCAGGACGTGATCGACGCGATGACGATGCTGCCGTCATGCAGCTGGTAGGCATCATCACCGTTCACGCTTGCCACAACGCCGCGGCGGTGGTGGCCTGCATCACCGGGAATATCGCGGGGCGCGGTCGGGCCACCCTCGCTTTCCCAGCGTTCCTTGTGCTTTTCGGGGGCTTTTTCGCCCTCGCGCTGGCCTTTGATATATTCGCGGAACGTCGTCGCCGCCGCGTCCAGTGCAACGTAATCCTGCGGCCGCTTGGGACCGGAGATGGCCGACACGATCTGCGCCATGTCCAGATGCAGGGTGTCGGTATAAATCGGTGCATAGCTGTCGTCGCGCCACAGACCGTTTTCCTTGGCATATGCCTCGACCAGTGCAACGCGGTCCTTGTCGCGGCCGGTGTTGGTCAGATAGCGCAGCGTCTCATTGTCAATCGGGAAGAAGCCGCAGGTTGCACCATATTCGGGCGCCATGTTCGCGATCGTCGCGCGGTCTGCGAGAGGCAGAGAATCCAGCCCGCTGCCGTAAAACTCAACAAACTTGCCGACAACGCCGCGCTCGCGCAGCATCTGGACGACCTTCAGCACCAGATCGGTGCCGGTGGTGCCTTCGGTCATCTGGCCGGTCAGCTCGAACCCGACAACTTCGGGGATCAGCATCGAAATCGGCTGGCCAAGCATGGCGGCCTCGGCCTCGATCCCGCCAACACCCCAGCCCAGAACGGCAACGCCGTTGACCATGGTGGTGTGGCTGTCGGTGCCGACCAGGGTATCGGGATACGCGACCTCTTCACCGTTCTGGTCGGTGTCTGTCCACACCGTCTGAGACAGGTATTCAAGGTTTACCTGATGGCAAATCCCCGTTCCGGGGGGCACAACGCGGAAGTTGTTGAACGCGCCCTGACCCCATTTGAGGAACTGATACCGCTCCATGTTCCGCTCGTATTCGCGGTCCACGTTCATCTGGAAGGCGCGCGGATTGCCGAATTCGTCGATCATGACCGAATGGTCGATAACCAGATCGACCGGGTTCAGCGGGTTGATCTGCTGCGCCTTGCCGCCGAGCGCGATGATCCCGTCCCGCATCGCGGCAAGGTCGACAACCGCCGGAACGCCGGTGAAATCCTGCATCAGCACGCGGGCCGGGCGATAGGCGATCTCGCGCGGGTTTTTCCCGCCATCCTTGGCCCATTTGGAAAATGCCTTGATGTCGTCCTGAGTGACGGTATTGCCATCCTCGAACCGCAGCATGTTTTCCAGCACGACCCGGAGCGCGGCAGGCAAGCGGCTGAAATCGCCCAGTCCGGCCTCCTCCGCTGCTTTGATCGAGTAATAGGCAACCGACTGGTTACCTGATTTCAGGGTCTTGCGCGTCTTGGCGGAGTCATGTCCCACATTGATCGGCATCTGGCTGTCCTTTCGGGTCACTGGCGTTATGCAAGGGTGCAGTTACGATATCATGAACAAACGTCATAGTTGGGCTATTCGTTGCAATCGGAGTGTCCGGTGCAATGCCTGAAACCTTGACCGCAGGCATTTCCGTAGCTGTTTGCTTGCTTTTGCCGCATTTCCCTGCGGCTATCAAGGGCCGAGGGCTGATTTGTATACTATCGCACACCGAAATGGCAGCGGGCGGTAACGAAAGCGCTGACAAAACCTTGATTGGTGTTTCAGCCAGCACCTGCCTAACGTCCGGCCGTAATCAACGGGGGCGGCATGGATTCAATACGCGCAATTTTGGTGGCGGTATGCGCGGCTGTCTTACCGTCGCTGGCAGTGGCAGAGAGTCCCGTGAAACCGCCTGTATTGGTCGAGCTGTTCACGTCGCAAGGATGCTCGTCCTGTCCCCCGGCGGACCTTTTCATGCACGAACTGGCAGCGCGCGACGACGTGATCGCGTTGGCGTTTCATGTGGATTACTGGGATTACCTTTTCGACGATGTTTTCGGCAAGCCTGCGCATACGGAGCGCCAATATGGCTATGCGAATACTGGCGGGCGCAGAATGGTCTACACCCCCCAGATGATCATAAACGGGCGCGATGAAATCGTCGGAAACCGGCCCGAGGACGTGAAACAGCTTATCACGCGCAGCCTTTCAGCGCCGCAAACGGTGTCATTGGCCGCAGAGCGGAGCGGCGGTGATATCGTCATAAACGCGCAGGCGCTGACCGGCGCCACGCGGTCATTGCTTGTTCAGGTGGTTCGCTTCATACCGCGCCAAACCGTTGCCATAAACGGTGGTGAGAATTCGGGCCACGAGTTCACTTACGCAAATATCGTGACAGACATTCAGGAAATAGGACGCTGGCAAACGGGCAGTCCATTGTCGCTGCGCGTCGCAACACAGGGCAGCGCGCCCATGGTCGTCATTCTTCAGCGTCCGGGTTTCGGCCCTGTGGAGGCAGCGGCGCTGGTGCACTGACGGGATGCTTTACGGCGGTCCATCGGGCTGCGCGGTAAGTCGGGCCGCGCCCAGATCGGCCATGTCGCCTGTGCCATCTTTCCAACGCCTATGAATCCAAAACCATTGGTCCATATGCTTGCGCACCTGCACCTCCAGACGGGCATTGAATTCGCGCGTCATTTCCACCGGATCGCCGGGCGGAATCGGGGCCTCGACATGAATGTCGAAATCCAGACCGTTGTCGCGCCGGATGCCCCAGACAGGAACAAGTGGCGCATCGAATTTCAAGGCCAGCTCGGCGGTGACCAAAGACGTCAGCGCAGGTTCACCAAAAAACTCGAGCGGCACGCCCCCATGTGCATTCAGATCGTTCAGGATCGCCAGGACGCCGCCGCTTCGCAGGTGTTTTGTCATCTGGATCATGCCGCGCCGACCCTGTTCAAACATCGGCTGGCTCAGCGCGCCCATGGCGTCTGTGTAATGCACGTTGAAATAACGGTTTTTCATCGGGCGATAGAAGACACCCATTTCAAAACCCTGCTCGACCATGGCGACGCGCGCGGCGTTGAAACTGCCCAGGTGACCGGTCACGAAAATAACCGGCCGCCCCTCTGCGCGCGCCTTTTCAATGACGGGCAGGCCCGGACCGCTGACAGGGGAATGTCGCGCGCGGGCTGAAAATTCAGTGGCCGAATACATCTCCATCAGGTTGCGCCCGGCATTGTCAGGCACAGCGCGCGACAGGCGGCGCACCTCGGAGGCGGGCAGATCGGGCATGACAAAGGCCAGATTCTCGCGCACACGCCGGGTGTATCCCGCAAGCGGCGCGACAATGCGTGCGGTCATCCATCCAAGCGCCGGTATCCGCCAGCGGTAGGGCATGAGGCCTGCCAGCCCGATCAATCCGCGCAGCAGTAAGTTAACGACGAATTCGCCAAATCGCGTGATGACAGGATCATTTTCGTTTTTCATGGATGTCCCCGCCGGTTTGCCATCGTCCCGCTGACATAAAGCGCGCGTGCCATGATCACAAGCGTGCGGGGCCGTGTCGCGGTCAGCACAGTGGGGACGGCCGACCCTAGCTGTCTCCTTCGTCATCGTCATCACCGGGCTCGACGAGGGTGATTTCCCCGGCGGCGGCCAGACGCCGGATAGCGTTGACAACTTGTGTCATCGCTTCCTCTCCGTCGTTGGTTTTGATGCGGCCCATGTCCCCCATTTCCTCGCGCAGGGCTTCGCCCATTCGGCGAGACAAATTTTCCAGAATGAACTCGGCTACTGTCGCCAGATCGCCAGCAGATGCAGCGGCAAGTGCGGTGACAAGGGTTGCATTGTCCACGTCGCGCGTGACCTTGGGGATGTCCATCGGGTTTACCCGTGCCGGGATGTTGACGAAGGTAAAGATTGCGCGCCGCACCTGGGTGGCAAATTCCTGATCTTCGGCATCAAGGCCGGTCAGAACGTCATCGCGCAGGGCCGATGGGGTGGAATTCAGGATGGCACCGATTCTGTTTGCGGGGCCGTCGGTAAACGCGGCTTCGGGCTTGTCGTGCAGTTGCGCCGCCAAGGACAGGCCGATCCGGTCCACGGCGCCGGGCGTCACGGCATTTGTTTGCGATACGGCAAATGTCACGCGGCGCGCCTTTTCGCCCGGCAGGCGGCTGAGCAATTCAGCGGCGCGCGGCACGTCCAGTTTGGACAGCATGACAGCCGCAACCTCGGTGCTTTCGGCCAGAATGATGGGCACCAGATCATCGAGGTCCGCGGCGCGGACCTGTTCCCACGGGTCACCAAACTGGCGCACGCCGGCCTCCTTGCGCAGCCGCGTTGCGGTCTGCGGGCTGATCCGCCCATCCAATGCGGTCAGCGCGCCGGCCATGCCATGCGGAAAGGTCAGGCCCATCCCCTCAAGCTCGGCGGCAAATTCGGTGACGACAGATATCAGCGTTGAGCGGTCCACATAACGCATTGAGCCCATCTGCGTGGTCAATGTGCCTTGAAGTGCATCCGGCAGATCCGAAATCGGAACCTCCGCGCCTTCGTTTATCAAAAAGCGCACGATAATCGCGGCCTTTTGCCGACGGTTCAAACGCGCGGCGGTGGTGGCGGGTTGCTCCGGCGGGGCAATCCGCGCAAGTGGTGTGGGCGTGTTCATTGCGTCCCTCATTCAGGGTTTTGCCCACCTTAGGCCCCGAAGAGTGAATAAATGTCTAAAGTGTTGCAGTTTCGTTCTGTAAATTAGCCCGCCACGATACGTGGCGGGCTGCAGGCAATTTCGTTCCGGACACGCGGTATCACTGATCCCCGAAAACGCGGGCAAAGATCGTATCGACGTGTTTGGTGTGATAGCCCAGATCGAATTTGTCTTCGATCTCTTCGGCTGTCAGCGCTTTCAGGACGTCGGCATCTGCCAGAAGCTCGGTCTTGAAATCCTTGCCTTCTTCCCAGACCTTCATGGCATTGCGCTGAACCAGTTTATAGGAATCCTCGCGGCTGACGCCGGCCTGCGTCAGGGCCAGAAGAACCCGCTGCGACATGACCAGACCACGAAATTTATTCATGTTGGCCAGCATGTTGTCGGGATAAATCACCAGCTTGTCCACCAGCCCTGTCAGGCGCGCCAGCGCGAAATCCAGCGTGATGGTGGTGTCGGGGCCAATGTTGCGCTCGACCGAGGAGTGCGAGATGTCGCGCTCGTGCCACAGCGCCACATTCTCCATGGCAGGGACGACGGACATGCGCACCAGGCGCGCAAGACCGGTCAGGTTTTCCGACAGCACCGGGTTGCGTTTATGCGGCATTGCGGACGATCCCTTTTGCCCGGCGCTGAAAAACTCCTCGGCCTCCAGAACCTCGGTGCGCTGCATGTGCCGGATCTCGATCGAGATGTTCTCGATGCTGCTGGCGACAACGCCCAGCGCGGCAAAGAATGCGGCGTGGCGGTCACGCGGAATCACTTGCGTGCTGATCGGCTCAGGCTCCAGGCCCATCTGTTTACAGACGTGTTCCTCGACCGCCGGGTCGATATTGGCGAACGTGCCGACCGCGCCGGAGATGGCGCCGGTGGCGATCTCGTAGCGGGCCTTTTCCAGCCGGTTCAGGTTGCGGTCCATTTCGGCGTAGAAACGCGCGAAGGTCAGGCCCATTGTGGTGGGCTCGGCGTGGATGCCGTGGCTGCGGCCGATGCGGATCGTATCCTTATGCTCGAACGCGCGGCGTTTGAGGGCGGCCAGCAGCGCCTTCATGTCGTCGATCAGGATGTCGCTGGCGCGCACCAGCTGCACGTTGAAACAGGTGTCCAAAACGTCCGAGGATGTCATGCCCTGATGCACGAAACGCGCGGCGTCGCTGCCGACATGCTCGGCCAGATGGGTGAGAAAGGCGATGACGTCGTGTTTTGTCACGGCCTCGATTTCGTCGATGCGTGCGATGTCGAATTCCACGTCCTTGGCCTTCCAGACAGCCTCGGCATTCTCGCGCGGGATCACGCCCAGATCGGCCATGGCATCGCAGGCGTGCGCCTCGATCTCGTACCAGATGCGGAATTTGGTTTGGGGCGACCAGATGGCGACCATTTCGGGGCGGGAATAACGGGGAATCATGTGCAGAGCCTCTGGTTTGCGTCGGTTGCGCGGGGTTTATCCCGCGCTGCGCCCGATGCCAAGGCAGGCGGGTCTAACCTGCCTTGGTGATAATGTGCGATGTCGCCTCCATCGTGCGGTGGACCGGGCAGCGATCGGCGATTTCCAGCAGGCGCGCGCGCTGTTCGTCGGTCAGGTTACCCTCCAGATAGACGACGCGCGTGAACTGGTCGATTTTCGCCGGACCGGCGGTGCCGGCGTCCTGCGCGTGAACCTTGTCGTGGCAGACATCGACGCGCACATGGTCCAGCGGCCATTCCTTGCGCCGCGCATACATGCGGATCGTCATCGACGTGCAGGCGCCAAGGCCGGCGGCCAGGAACCCGTAGGGCGACATGCCGCGATCCGTGCCGCCATAGGCCAGCGGCTCGTCCGCGACTGCGTGGTGGCGCGGGCCGGAATTGATGTCCTGCAAGAAGCCTTCCGGGTCCGCCTCGGTCACGCGCACGACGCCCTCGGGCGCGCCGGGGGGCGGCGCAGGGGCGCGCAGGTCCAGATAGCGGGCCGCCCATGCGGCGATGACTTCGGCAACGTATTCGGCATCCTCAAAGCGGGTGATCAGGTGATCGGCATCGCACAGGGTGACAAAGCTCTTGGGGTGTTTCGCGGCGCTGAAAATGGCGCCGGCATTGTCGATACCCACAACCTCGTCCCGCGGTGCGTGCATGACCAGAAGCGCGCGTTTGAGCTTTGCGATTTCGGGCGCCAGCGCCTCGGCGCTGACATCCTCGACAAAGGCGCGGCCGATGCGCACGGGGCGGCCGCCCAGATTGACCTCGGCGGCGCCCTTGCGGGCGATTTCGTCCAGCGCGCCTGCAAAGTTATGCGTGACATGGCCCGGATCGAACGGCGCGCCGATGGTGACGACCGCGCGCACCGACGCCAGCCGCCGCGCCACGCGCAACGCCGCCGCACCGCCAAGCGAGTGGCCGATCAGCAGGGCAGGGGCCATATCGCGCGCCTCCAGCGCCTTGGCCGCCAGCTCCAGATCCTCGACATTGCTGGTAAACGTGGTGTTCTCGAACTCGCCCTCTGAATGGCCCAGCCCGGTGAAATCAAAGCGCAAGACGGCGATGCCCGCCCCCGCCAGCCGCGCCGCGATGCGGCGGGCGGCGTGGATATCCTTGGAACAGGTGAAACAATGCGCAAAAAGGGCGGTGGCCAGATGCGGCCCTTCGGGCAGGTCCAGCCGCGCAGCCAGCTCGGCGCCGCCGTGTCCGGTGAATGTCAGGCGTTCGGTAGGCATGGGGGCGCTCCTTTTGGCTCACACCCCTTTAGATACGCGATATCGGGTGCCGGATGCACCCCCTGCAACGCGTTCGTTACGTCAAGCCGCGCCTGTGAAAAGAGCGGGCGCTGTGGCCCGCTCCTTCCGATTTTGCAAAGCCGCGCAAATCAGCAGCTGTAATACATCTGAAATTCGACCGGATGCGGTGTCTGGTCGTATTTCAGCGCCTCGGCCATTTTCAGCGCGATATACCCCTCGATCTGGCTTTTGGTGAATACATCGCCGGCCAGCAGATAGTCGTGATCGGCCTGCAACGCCTCCATCGCCTCGCGCAGACTGCCGCAGACCGTGGGGATGCCCTTCAGCTCTTCGGCGGGCAGATCGTAAAGGTTCTTGTCCATCGCCTCGCCCGGATCGATCTTGTTCTTGATCCCGTCCAGACCGGCCATCAACAGCGCGGAGAAGCACAGGTATGGGTTAGCCGCCGGATCGGGAAAGCGTGCCTCCACCCGCTTTGCCTTGGGCGATTCGGTCCATGGAATACGCACGCAGCCCGAGCGGTTGCGCGCCGAATAGGCCAGCAGAACGGGCGCCTCGAACCCCGGAACCAGCCGCTTGTAGCTGTTGGTCGTGGGGTTGGTGAAACCGTTCAGTGACTTGGCGTGTTTCAGGATGCCACCGATGAACCACAGCGCCTCCTGGCTGAGATCGGCGTATTTATCGCCTGCGAACAGCGGCTTGCCGTCCTTCCAGATCGACATGTTGACATGCATCCCGCTGCCGTTGTCGCCATAGATCGGCTTGGGCATGAAGGTGGCCGATTTGCCGTAAGCCTGCGCGACGTTATGGATGACGTATTTATGCTTCATCATCTCATCGGCCTGCTTGGTCAACGTACCAAAGACCAGGCCCAGCTCGTGCTGGCACGAGCCGACCTCGTGGTGATGCTTGTCTACCTTCATGCCGAGACGCTTCATCGTCGACAGCATTTCGCTGCGGATGTCATGCGCGTCATCTGTGGGATTGACCGGAAAATAGCCACCCTTCAGGCCGGGACGGTGGCCCATATTGCCCATCTCGTAAACGGTGTCGGAATTCCACGACCCGTCCTGCGCGTCGACCTCGTAGGACACCTTGTTGATGGTGTTGGAGAATCGCACATCGTCGAACAGGAAAAACTCGGCCTCCGGCCCCATGAAGGCCGTGTCGCCAATGCCAGAGGATTTCAGATAGGCCTCGGCCTTTTCGGCGGTGCCGCGCGGGTCGCGGTCGTAGGGCTCGCCCGTGTCCGGCTCCACCACGCTGCAATGCACGCAGATCGTCTTTTCGGCATAGAACGGGTCGATATAGGCGGTATCGGTGTCCATCATCAGCTTCATGTCCGACGCTTCGATCGACTTCCAGCCGGCGATGGAGGAGCCGTCGAACATGAAGCCCTCTTCGATGAAATCCTCATCCACCAGATCGACGGCGATGGTCACGTGCTGCAAGGTGCCGCGCGGATCGGTAAAGCGGATGTCGACATATTCGACGCCCTCTTCCTTGATGGTATTCAGCAGGTCTGCTGCGCTCATGGTCTGAATTTCCCTTGAATAAGTGTCTGTTACAGCGCGTCCGAGCCGGATTCGCCGGTGCGGATGCGGATGGCCTGTTCGACCGGGCTGACGAAGATCTTGCCATCGCCGATCTTGTCGGTTTTGGCGGCGTCAATGATCGCCTCGATGGCGCCGTCGACCTGATCGTCGTCCAGCACCACCTCGATTTTCACCTTGGGCAGGAAATCGACGACGTATTCCGCGCCGCGATACAGCTCGGTATGGCCTTTTTGACGGCCGAAACCCTTGACCTCGATAACGCTCAGGCCCTGAATGCCGGCGTCCTGAAGGGCCTCTTTCACTTCGTCCAGCTTGAACGGTTTGATGATCGCTTCGATTTTCTTCACAATCGGGGCTCCTTGGGTTGCCTGATCTGGTGGCATTGCAACCATGAATTCCTGCGCAGCTCAATCTGGCAGGGCGCAAAGCCGCTGTTTGCGGTCAACTTAACGCATGGCTGCCTAAAAATTAAGCAGCGCGCCCAAAAACGAGGCAGTTTGATATGTGCAGTCGTGACGCCGTGCCCGGCGTGGTATCCCTCTGGCAGTGAAAATACCCTGACGGAGCCGCATATGTCCGAAGCGCCAGTTCAAATTTCAATGACGCCAGAGCGTATTGCCGCGCTGCGCAAATCCGGCGAAGCCCATAAATACGATCACGGCCATCTGTTGATGCTCTCAGGTGGGGCGGGACAAACGGGCGCGGCGCGGCTGGCCGCGCGGGGCGCGCTGCGTATCGGGGCGGGGCTGGTGACGCTGGGCGTGCCGCCCTCTGCGCAGATGGAGGTGGCGACGCATATCACTGCGCTGATGCAGGTCCGGGTTGCCGATTCGGCTGGCCTGGAGGCGGTTTTGCGCGACGGGCGCATCAATGCGCTTGGGCTTGGGCCGGGTATGGGCGTCGACAGGGCCGCGGCGCTGATGCCCGCTGCGCTGGGGGGCGGCGCGGTGCAGGCGCGACCCACCGTTCTGGACGCGGATGCGCTGACGGCACTCAGTGGCGACGCGGCGCTGTTCAAGCTGCTGCACCCGGCCTGCATACTCACCCCGCATGCCGGCGAATTCGCCCGGCTGTTTCCGGATCTGGCACAGCGGGGGCCGCAATCGGAACGTCAAAGCGATGTCGATATGGTCCGCGCAGCGGCGGCGCGGGTCGGTTGCACGGTCGTGCTCAAAGGCCCGAACACGGTGATTGCCGGACCGGACGGCGCCAGCGCAATCCATTCGGCGCAGGACAATCCGGCGCCGTGGCTGGCCACCGCCGGGACCGGGGATGTTTTGGCGGGGTTCATAGCAGGGCTGATGGCGCGGGGCCTTGCCCCGATGGATGCTGCGCAGTCTGCGGTCTGGCTTCACGCAGCCTGCGCGCGGCTGGTTGGGCCCGGCCTGATTGCCGAAGACCTGCCAGAAACGCTGCCGGCGGTGCTGGCCGAATTGGGTGTCTAACACTGACTATAGTCATTTTATACGTTAGTTATCCCGCCCAGGCGCGGCATGGTGCCTGCTGAGCCCTGCGCAAGGCGGCATCATCCGCGCGGGTAGGCTGCGCGCGCCAGCAGATGCTGATCCTCGGGAGGCAAAACATCACGGGATTCGGTTACTGTCCTCAATATTTCCGGTCTGACGCTTTGGGATGCTCATTTTACCTCTCGCATCGGCAGGTTTGCTACGGTAGGAGAGGCTGCGCCGCAGGTTTCAAGAGCCGCGCGGCGCTGTGCGGGTGTGGCGGAACTGGTAGACGCACCAGATTTAGGTTCTGGCGCCGCAAGGCGTGGGGGTTCAAGTCCCTCCACCCGCACCAACCCCCAATTCAGTGAATACGCTGCGGCGCGATTGCGCCGTTCCCTCTGTTTTGGCTGCCGCCCCTGACTGGAGGGCGCATGGGGTCCTTGACCGGACGCGCACCGCTTGCCGCCTGTGGTTTGCGGCCTTGCGATGGTGCGCTGGCCGCGCGCCGCAGGATCAAGGCCAGCCGGTCAAAGCTGTCCTGCGCCGTGCCAGCCTCGCTTTCCGCCATAAATCGGTCCAGCTCGGGCCAGATACGGATGGCCTGATCCAGCTGCGGATCGCTGCCTTGGGCGTAAAGGCCGGCACGTATCATCGTTTCGGACCGGTCATAGGCCCCAAGCAGCGCGCGCGCCTGACCAAGCAGATCGTTTTCCGAATCGGTGGCTGCCCGTGGCAGGCTGCGTGATACGGATCGCAGCAGATTGATCGCCGGATATCGGCCCCGTTCGGCAATCTCGCGATCCATGACGACGTGCCCGTCCAACACGCCGCGCAGAATATCTGCGACGGGTTCGTCCATGTCCGATCCGGCCACCAGCACACTGAAAATCCCGGTGATATTGCCCTGATCTGTGCCGCCCGGCCCGGCCCGTTCGCATAGCGACATGATCATATGCGACGTTGATGCTGGAAAACCCCGCAAGCTGGGCATTTCGCCGGCGGCTGTCGCCACCTCGCGATGGGCCTCGGCAAAGCGGGTGATCGAATCGGCCAGCAGCAGCACCTCAAGGCCCTGATCGCGGAAATGTTCTGCGACGGCCATCGCTGTCCAGGCGCAGCGGCGACGCACCAGCGGCGACTGGTCCGATGTGGCAGCGACGATGATTGATCGCGCCATCCCTTCGGGACCCAGAACATTTTCGGCAAAATCGCGCAATTCGCGCCCGCGTTCGCCGATCATCGCAAACACGACCACGTCGGCCTGCACGTTGCGCGCAAGGCTGGCCAGAAGGCTGGATTTCCCGACACCTGACCCCGCAAAAAGGCCGATACGCTGGCCGCGTACAATGGGCAAAAATGTGTTGAAAACCGCGCTTCCCGTTTCCAGACGCGCGCCCAGCATGTTGCGCTGGGCAGGGGGCGGTGGATCGGCCCGCAGCGCCCGTGGATGCGCCCCGCGCATGATGGGGCGGCCATCCATCGCCTTGCCGTAAGGGTCGATGATGCGGCCAATCCAGCCGTTTGACGGCGCAATCGTTGCCGCATCGTGCAGCGATACCCGGTCGCCCAGCGCCACACCGGTTGGCGCGCCGTCGGGCAGCATGACGATATGCTGCGGCGCCAGACCCAAAACCTCACCCGATAGTTCAGACCCGTCGCGGCGCCTGATGCACAGCCGGTCGCCCAGCCGCGCCGCGCCAGACAGACCTGTGATTTCCAATGTCGCGCCGGTGACGGCGCTGACCCTGCCGATTGCATGAACAGCATGCAGTCCGGCGATCTCTGCGCCCAGGCATTCCAGATCATTTGTGGCCATTCGACCCTCCAAAAATATTCGCTGAAACAATTTCTAAAGGAATCACGGTTAATCCTTGGTTGAGGACGACCTAGCGAGACAAAATTTATGTTTGAGAAACTTCAAATTTTCCAAATGGCGCACGCAATGGGCCAGCATGCCGGCGCGCGGCAATCGGTGCTGGCGCGCAACATGGCGAATGCCGACACCCCCGGTTATCAGGCGCGCGATATCGCGCCCTTTGCGCAAACCTATCAAAACGGCGGCGGTTTTGCCCCGCGCGCAACGCGGCCGGGCCATATGGGCGAACGTGCGGGCGGCTATGTAGTGGAGGTGCGCGACGCCGCAGACAGCGAGACGGACCCGAACGGCAACTCTGTCTCGCTGGAGCAGGAAATGCTCAAGGCCGTCGATGTCAAACGGCAGCATGACCGCTCGCTGGCGATCTACAAATCGGCCCTCACCGTTCTGCGCAGCGCAACAGGCCGCCGTTAAAGGAGACGATCCATGAGCGATTTTTCCGATTCTCTATCCCTGTCGTCCTCCGGGCTGAAGGTGCAGGCCGCCCGCCTGCGCCACGTGTCCGAAAATATCGCCAACAGCGATACGCCCGGATACCGCCGCAAAACCGTGGCGTTTGAAACGGTCATGGGCGGCACGACGCCGGGCGCGGTCAAGGCGGGGCGCGTACATCTGGACCAGACCGAGCTGGAGCAGATCCACGACCCGTCCCATCCGATGGCGGATGAAAGCGGCAATTACGCCGGCTCGAACGTTCAGCTGGTCATCGAAATGGCGGACGCCCGCGAGGCGCAGCGCAGCTACGAAGCCAACCTGAAGATGTTCGATCAGGCGCGGCAGATGTCGTCAAGCCTGATGGATCTTCTGCGCCGGTAATCAAACGTACCCAGAAACCTGAACTTCAATAGAAAAGGATTTCCAGAATGGAAGATTGAGCAACCCGAGGTCTGGAAATTCTGCTGAGAGGGGGTCATGCATCCTGGCATTCCCACTTGATGTAGGCCTTCGTTTCGGAGGCCCATTTTTCGTCGATCTCGACCAGCACGGCGCTGACGA
>NZ_QNQP01000002.1 GCF_003316635.1 Roseovarius dicentrarchi
ACACTTTCCATCAATATCACCTGCTCATTCCTCCGCGCTATTCGGCGCGGATGCTAACGTCGCAGGTGGGTCAATTTTACTCGCTCATAACCCACCCAAGTGGGTCAATTTTGCATGCCGATTCACACAGAGCACTGACTGGCGCGCTTATACGCTCTCATCGACGGCACAAGTTTCAAGTTCACCTCACTCATTGGGAAAAGTCTGGGCGTTCTCATCTCCAAGGTGGAATGCCAGACAACCATCAATTAGGGATATCGGTGAGCCAACTTTAAGTTTCCCCCCACAAACCAGTAAGACCGCATAGAAGGTAGGCGGTCCTAATTCTCGTTCTGTTGCGCGGTCGTGCTCTTGAGGTAAAACCAATCAGAAGGCGCGTGGTATCGCGTTTATTGCTTTAAGTTTATCGTCGAATGGGGTTCCGGATGAGTAGACCTCTTCATTAAAATCCTCTGCAGCGTGACCCAGGATGTCCATTCTGACCGATTTTTCGATGGATTTATCTGCCTTCAATGTGATGTTTACGTAGTGTCTGAGGCTATGCATCGTAAGATCGTCTGCCGAAGCACCGAGCTGAATTCGACGTGCTTTATCCCAATTATACTTCATTTTTTTTGCAAATTTGGATTTTGCATGGGCGGGACGCAGTTCTGGGAACATAAACTCTTCTCTCACTTTGACCATGTTGAGTTGGTGCCGAATGAGACCAAGAGATACGAGGTGTTCGTGTATTGGCAGCAGCCGTTCACTCTGTATATTTTTTAATCGTCGTTCGGTGTGGGGGGAGATATCCAGGCCCCAGTGCTCACCTTCTTGGATGATTGCCGAAACAGGCATCCCGGCTATCTCTTCGAAGCGTGCACCAGTGTAGTGGATAATCAGTGGGACCCAGTATAGCCCGTCCTGAATGACGTTGTTACCCTTAGCGTGCCGACGCTCTTTCCCTTTGCATCCGGTCCAGATGGGGTGTCTGAACAGCTTTAGGACGTCCTGATGCTTGAAGGCTACGCGCTTGTTCCGAGACCGAGTGTTTTCGGGAACACGAAGTGAGGACGTGTCTATGTCGCGGTCGACGTCTATCTTATCTTGGACACGTGCGTATTTTACGATGGCACCGATCGTATCAAGGTGACGGTTTGAAGTTCCCGCTGATCGGCCCAGCTTGTCATCCGACAATGTCGAGGCACGCGCCGCGACTTCCGGATACGTCAGCGATCTGTCACTTTCGGATTTCAGAAAATTCGCTGGTAAAGATTTCAAAGCATTCATGAAAATCCGGATATGATGTTGTTCAACACGCGTAACCAGTTGCTGATCCGTAATGAAAATGAATAGCTTCACTGACATTCGGCGCCCCAGAGCGGTTTTGTCATCCATGCGACCATCAGCCTGAGCACGCCGTATCGACCGCTCACAGACCCCAGCCAGATCATGCGCGAAGGGTGACGTTTTGGGGCTGCGCTCCAGATCGTGTGTGTCAGTTGAAGCGGCGGCAGCCTGAAACTGCGCATCGAGCAAGGAGTGCGTGATCGGGATTGATATGACCTCCACACCGGACGTCAGGAGTGGTGCCGTTGGCGTAATGGACACTGGCGCATCCGTCGGGGCTTCAGCCGTTACGACCCTCGGTGCATGCGAACCGCTCACTGCAACTTTGGAACGTTGAACAACAAGTTCAGATGCTCGCGCCCTTGCGGCGGCAGTCATGGCAGCAGGCCGATCGGTTACAGCCTCCATGGCTGCAGTGGTCGCGTGAAGATATGCCTCCAGAAGTTGGCTTTCATGCGAAGATGAACGATCTTTAGTTCTTGTCGCAATCGATGCAGCAGCCTTAAAGTGTGGGCGTTTGAGCGAAGACATCACCAATTTATATTGCTGACCATGAATGATCATCGCCATCTCGAGCTCTTCCGGCGTCGAAAATTCAGCTACTCTGTGAATCGGCAGGGTATGAGATAGTCCGTCTTCGGACATTTGGCGCATCACGATGAGACGCATTTCCTCTATTTTCTTGTCGTCGTCCGAAAAGCTTCCGGACATGCGTTTTTTCCGCCGCTGCTTTGTCAGGTCCTGCGTGACTTTTCGGAGGCAATAGTCGAAATAGGCTGCTACGATATCGTCTGGCAGCTCGGTATCAGATCGCAGCAAGCGTTCAAAAATGTCATTCATCTCGTCAGACAACCTCACGGCGATGCGCCTTGCCTCTTGCTCGTTGGTCACACCGAGTGGTATTTGAATTACCATTTTTGATGTGCCCATAACGCGGCGCCGAAAACACCAAGATGACCCGCGAAGCAGAAGATGTGAAGCAGTTTTCATTATTTGACCTCTGGTTGAGGTCGCACAGCCAAGAGAATGTTACGTGTGACATCTTGTGTGACAAGATGTGTGACAAAAAAGACCCAGAACGGAGCCGTTCAAGGGTCTTCTTTAAAATCAGTCACTTAGGAAGAAATTGGCTCCGGCGGTAGGGATCGAACCTACGACCAATTGATTAACAGTCAACTGCTCTACCGCTGAGCTACGCCGGAACACGAGGTGCCGTATAGCAATGGGTCTGGGTGCCGTCCAGTGCCTTTTTGAAAAATTCCCGGTTAAATTTCGTGGGACTCAAATACGGCGTCCATGCGCAATGCGCTTTGAGGGAAAATCCGGTTTTGCTGTGTCAGATCAATCAGATGGGCCAGGACGCTGCGGGTGGCGGCGGGTAGGAGGGTGGCGGGTGTGTCCTGGTAGAGGATTGCGGCCAGTGTCCGCGCGTCGGCCGGTCCGCGTTTGAGCGCTTGGATGATTGCCGTCTCGCGCGTGAGGCGGTGGGCCAGTATCTGCTCGATCCGTGCGACGGCTTGAGTGACCGGCGCGCCGTGGCCGGGGTAGAGGGTATGGGGCCGCCGGGCCGACAGGCGCCTGCAAGACGCCATGTAATCTGACATATCGCCATCTGGCGGGGAGATCAGCGATGTCGCCCATCCCATGACCAGATCGCCGGTCAGGATGGCGTCGCCAATAGCAAAGCACATGTGGTTTCCGAAGTGACCGGGGGTCCAGAGTGCCGCGATGCTCCAATTGTCGCCCTGCACGATCTCTTCATCGGCAAGGCAGATGTCGGGCGCGAATCCGGCGTCCACACCTTCGCCGCCGCCAATGTCCTGACGCGAGGTGGCGGCCAGTTCCTGCATAAGGGCGCTGCGTCCGGCGGTCGCGTCGCCATAGGCCAGAACCGGTGCGCCGGTCAGGGTGGCGAGTGGTCGGGCGAGGGGGGAGTGATCCAGATGGGCATGCGTGACAAGGATATGGCTGATATGCTGATCTGGCCCGACCGCGGCCCGAATGGCCGCAAGATGGGCGGGGTCTGCCGGACCCGGATCGATGACTGCCAGACCTTTGCTGCCGACCAGATAGGTATTGGTGCCATGCAGGGTCATGGACGACGGGTTTGGCGCCAGGATGCAGCGCAGACCGGGGGCGAGCGTGACCGGAAGGCCCGGCGTCGGGGCGATGTCGGGTGTGTGCTGGGGCATGGGGTTACTCTCCGGGGCTGCTTCGAAAACAGGTCTGAAAAAGTGGTAACGCGGTGCCCGTGCGCCGTCCATCGCGCAGAGATGACATGCGCTTGCGCATGGATCGCGCGCCGGCCTAGTCTGGCACATGATGTTCCGCTGGCTCAAACGCTATATGCCGCGCAGCCTGTATGGCCGCGCCTTTCTGATCCTGCTGCTGCCGGTGATATCGCTGTTGCTGGTGGTCTCTGTCGTTTCGGCGCAGCGATTGTTCGAAGGGGTGACGCGGCAGATGACCGTGTCTGCCGCGCGCGAGGTCCAGCTTTTGCTGGATGCCGACGATCCCGCGCCGATGGCCAGCGCGCTGTCCATCGCAATGCGACCCGCCGGCGACGAAGAGGTGCCCGCGGCCCATGTGCGGACATGGTATGACGTGACCGGCTATGTCCTGATATCCGAGCTTGAGGCGCAACTGCCTGAACTTTTGGCAGTTGACCTGTCCCATCCGCGCTTTGCCGCGCTTTATTTGAAAGACGAGGATGGACCGGTGCGCATGACATTGGATCGGCGCCGGTTCTCCGCATCCAACCCACACCAGCTATTTGTTAATATGCTGTTTTTCGGGATATTGATGACGCTGATTGCGTATGTCTATTTGCGCAATCAGCTTCGGCCCATCACCCGGCTGGCCCGCGCCGCCGAGGCATTTGGGCGCGGGCGCACCGTGCCGTATCGACCGTCCGGCGCGAACGAGGTGCGCGCGGCGGGCAGTGCCTTTCTGGACATGCGCGCGCGGATTGATCGCCAGATTGAGCAGCGCACCCTGATGCTGTCAGGCGTCAGCCATGATCTGCGCACGCCGTTGACACGGCTGAAGCTGAGCCTTGAGATGCTGGATGACCAAGAGGAGCGGGAGCCGATGCTGCGCGATGTGCGCGACATGGAAAAGCTTCTGGATGCCTTCCTTGATTTTGCCCGCGGCGCCGCCGAGGGCGAGGCCGCGCCGGTGGATCCTGCCGCGCTGGTGCGCCGCATCGTGGACGATTGCGCGCGCAGCCAGATCCCCGTGACGCTGCACGAGATCTCGGGCAGTGGCACTGTCCCGCTGCGCCCGGTCGCGATCCGGCGTGCGGTGGACAACCTGATCGGCAATGCCGTGCGGTATGGCACGCGCGCCGAGGTGTCGATGACGTTGAGCGACCGCGCGCTTCGTATTCGAATCGAGGATGACGGGCCGGGCATTCCCGAGGATCGCATCGAAGAGGCGCTGCGCCCGTTCACACGGTTGGAGCCGTCGCGCAATCAGGACAAGGGGCCGGGCGTGGGGCTTGGCCTGTCGATCGCCATGGATATCGCGCGGGCGCATGGGGGCAGCTTGCGCCTGAGCCGGTCGCCGCGCCTTGGCGGGTTATGCGCCGATCTGGTGATCGGGCGATGACGGCTGCGTCCTGGGCGAGAATTTTCGCGAAAATTCTGCGCGCGCCGCTGCTGCCATGTGCAAAAACATGCGCAGATTATCGTTGCGGGCCGGTGCCGGATCGCATTTCATATGCGCGGGTTGCAGTGGCCCGGATATTTGAGCGATCTGCATGACACGGCGGAACATACAGGCACCCGGTGCGCCACTCATTCACCTGCAAATGGTGCGCGGCGCGCCGGTGCTGGGGGCCTGCCTGACTGGGCGTCTGGTCCAAAGCTGCCCGGCGGCATCGGCAGGCTGTCTGCCGACTGGCACTGGGACGGATCAACGTTGGTGGCGTCTGTCGATCCGGATGGGTTTCACAGCCTGTTCGTCTATTCCAAGGGGGATGCGGTCATGCTGTCGCCGTCGCTCCTGGCATTGGTGGCGGCTGGCGCGGACCCTGCGGTGGACCACCGCGCGTTGGCAGTGTTTCACCGCATTGGCGTTTTCATCAATGACGACACGCCACTATCCCATATCCGCACCTTGCCGCCGGGCGGCAGGCTGAACTGGCATGATGGCCGCCTGACCATAACCGGCGGCGCGGCGATCCCGCGGGCGCAGACAATCACCCGCGAGGATGCCGTTGACGGGATGATCAGCCTGTTTCGGCAATCCATGCAGCGTATCCTGGCGGCGCATGACGGCCCGCTGACGCTGCCGCTCAGCGGTGGGCGCGACTCGCGGCATATTCTGCTTGAGATGCTGCATCAGGACCGCCGCCCGCGCGCCTGCGTGACGTTTC
Source organism: Roseovarius dicentrarchi (assembly GCF_003316635.1). Taxonomy (GTDB): domain Bacteria; phylum Pseudomonadota; class Alphaproteobacteria; order Rhodobacterales; family Rhodobacteraceae; genus Roseovarius; species Roseovarius dicentrarchi. The sequence continues at coordinate 5,708 of NZ_QNQP01000002.1, forward strand.
ACCACAACGGCGCACTTATGAACGCCGAGGCGCTGGCCGCCCGCGCTGTTACCACCCGCGCGGGCGTGCGGCACGACGTGCTGGGCCATGCGCGCCCCCGCCTTGCCGATGCGCTGCGGGTGATGGTCAAAACCAGCCTCTGCGCCGATGAGCACGCGCAGATGATGCCGCTGCATGACTACATGCTGGGGGTGGGCGGCGCCGCGTTTGACGGGATCGCCGGTGACATCCTGACCAATCCCGACAACGACGCCGAAGCGTTCTATCGCCTGGCCGAAAAGGGCGACTTCGCCGGGATCGCGCGGGGCATGATGTCGGGCCACGCGCGGGTCATCTCGCGGCCAGACTGGGGGCAGGGTGCAGGCCCGCTTTATTCGCCGGGAATGGATGAGCAGGTGGAGGCGTATATCGGCGCCGCCATCGCGCAATACGCGGATGCGCCGGACCCCTATCAGATGTTCTGGATGTATCACCGCACCCGGCGCGAGATTAACTTTGTCCCCCAAGCCATTATGGCGCCTGCAAATCCTGTCTTTTGCCCCTATCTAGACCCCGATTTTGTCCGCTTTTGCCTGTCGCTGCCTTACAGCGTCACGCGCGACCAGATGCTGCATGATGACGCGATCGCGCGGGCTTATCCGGGTTATGCGGACATTCCCTTTGCCGCTGGTTTCCGCGCGCCCCCGGCGCGTTCCGGCACGCTGGCGCACAAGCTGCGCAGCGCCGCCGATGTGTGGCGCATCACCGCAGGTCTGGGCCGCGAGGCACGCGCCCAGCGCGCGGCGTTTTTGCGACCGCCGCCGCAACTGCACCGCGCGCCTGATACAGCGCTGCGGCTGCACGCGCTCTGCCTTGATGGGCTGGATGCGACACGCGCGCAGGCCCTGCTGGATCTGGCCGAACGGCTGGAGCGGTCGCGGCCGCGGCGCCTTGTTTCTGACGCGATCTGAGGGGGGCAATATGTTGACCCGCATCGCCCGGCGCCTGTCTGACGCGCAGTATCAGCGTAAACGGCGCACATTCTTTCGTCGGTCGTTCGATCCGCACGCATCGCGCCGTCTGCTGCTGCTGGCTGTCAATCACCGTATTCCGCAGAGCCAACTCTTTCCGTTTCACTATTATGCGGACGCGTTTCGCACTGATCTGGATGTCGATATTCGGGAGATCCCGGTTGATGAATACCTTAATGCTAAGCATTTGAATGGCGCCACAACGGTCTGTTTTCAAACGCATTTCGATATATCAGATGATGCGCTTCTGCATTTGGTGGCAGAGCTGCGCCGCCGCAATCCCGGTGCGCGGCTGGTCTATCTGGACTGGTTCGCCCCAACCGATCTGCGGCTGGCCGAACGCATCGGCCCATTGGTTGATGCCTATGTCAGCAAACATCTGCTGCGCGATATGGGGCAATATGGCCAGCCGACCTTCGGTGATACCACGTTGATGGATTATTACGGCAGGGTGCATAACTTGATGCATGACATGAAGACATTCCCGGTATCTACGGAATTCAAAGAAAAATTATACTTGGGACCGTCCTTTGTCACTGCTGATTTCATGCTGCCTGTCTTTGATCGCGGCATCGCGCCGTCGGGGCCGCGGCCGATAGAGTTGCATGCGCGTATCGCTGTGGAGGGCACGCCATGGTATCGCGCCATGCGTCAGGGCTGCGCCGACGCGGTGGCGGGGTTGCGCGATGTGGAGTGCGTCACCGGCTTTGGCATTCGGCACGATCTGTTCCTGCGCGAGCTGCGCCGCTCGAAAATCTGCTTCAGCCCGTTTGGCTATGGCGAGGTGTGCTGGCGCGATTACGAGGCCATCATGTGCGGGGCTGTCTTGCTGAAGCAGGACACCAGCCATGTTGCCACCGCGCCGGACATCTTTGAGGCGTTTGAAACATATGTTCCGGTCAAGTGGGACCTGTCGGACCTGCCGCAGCAGGTTGCCTGGCTGCTGCGCGACAAGGCGGCGCGCACACGCATTGCCGGCGCGGCGTTTGACAGGCTGCACAGCTACGCCCGCACGCGCGCTTTTGTAGGTCAGATGGCGCCGGCGCTATTTCCGGACGCGCCATGACCGCGCCCGTCGATGCCGTTGTCATAGGCCGCAACGAAGGCGCGCGTCTGATCGCATGCCTTGCGTCGCTGGACGGGCAGGTGCGGCGGATCATCTATGTGGACAGCGGCAGCACCGATGGCAGCATCGATGCCGCACGGCGCATGGGCGCGCAGGTGGTCACGCTGGACACTTGCCAGCCGTTTACCGCCGCACGTGCGCGCAATGCCGGACTTGCGCAGACAGGTGCGCCTTTCGTGCAATTTGTCGATGGGGATTGCCGGGTGCAGCCTGGCTGGATTGCCGCCGCCTGCGCCCATCTGAAGGCGCATCCTGATCTGGCGGTCGTCTGCGGACGCCGCCGCGAGATTGCGCCGGAGGCCAGCATTTACAATCGCTTGTGTGACATCGAGTGGGATACGCCCATCGGCGCTGCGCGCGCGTGCGGCGGCGATGCGATGATGCGCCGCGCGCCTGTGCAGGATGCTGGCGGCTTCACCGATACGCTCATCGCGGGGGAGGAGCCGGACCTGTGCCTGCGCCTGCGCGCCGCCGGATGGGGTATCTGGCGGCTGGACGCCGAAATGACGCTGCATGATGCCAACATCACGCGGTTTTCCGAATGGTGGCGCCGCAGCCGCCGGGCCGGATATGCCTATGCCGAAGGGGCTGCACGCTACGGCGCGCCGCCTGAGCGGCACTGGGTTGCACAGCTGCGCCGCGCGCTGATCTGGGGGATGGGTGCGCCGGTGCTGATTGTACTGCTGGCGTTGATCTGGTGGCCTGCCGCAGCCCTGCTGCTGATCTATCCGGCGCAAGTCATCCGCCTGTGGCGGCGCAGTGGTGATTGCGGCTGGGCGCTGTTCACGGTGCTGGGAAAATTTGCCGAGGCGGGCGGCGCGCTGCGATATTATATGCGCCGGATGCGCGGCGGGCGGGCGCGGCTGATCGAATATAAATAGCGCTATCGCTGCCGCCAGGCCCGCCATATCAGCCCCGGCAGTATGGCGAAACAGCGCGCATAGCGCGGCATCATGCGGCGCGGCGCGCTCAGCGCCCGCCACAGCCACTCCATCGCCAGACCGCGCATCCAGCGCGGCGCGCGGCGCTGATGACCGGCCAAAAAATCAAGGCCCGCGCCAAAGCAGGCAAACCCGACAGACGGCGCCAGCGCCGCCCCGCGCGCCGCCAGCATTTCCTGCCTGGGCGCGCCAAGGGCCAGAAAACACAGGCCCGCGCCCGATGCCTCAAGATCGCGCAACACTTCGGCCACCTGTGGACCCTGCGGATCAAACCCCATCGGCGGCGCCAGACGGAACGCGACCGCCAGCCCCGGCACCAGCTTGCGCAAATGCGCCTCCGCAGCTTGCAGGACGTCTTCGGTGCTGCCGATCATCGCGATCGCGCGGCCCTCTTCTGTGGCCAGCCGCGCCAGCGGCACCACCAGATCCGACCCCGGCATCAGCTGAACCGGCTGCCGCGCCAGCCGCGACAGCCAGACAATGGGCCGCCCGTCCGCAACAATAATGTCCATCGCCGCGTAGGCTCTGGCAAACTGCGCATCGCTGCCGATCCGGGCCATGTGATCCAGATTGACCGTGGCCAGCCGGAAGCCTTCGCCATCGCGCAAGCGCGTCCTCACCGTACGTTCCAGCGCCGCGCGCGCCCTGTGGGTGATGCGGACCTTGCGCCCGTTATGCGTGATCAGTGCCATGGATGCGCCTTTGACGTATACCCCTGCATAGCCTGCAAAAACGCCCGGTGCCAAGAGCGCACGACGCGCGACAACTGCCGCACGCCGTGCTAGACAGACGCGCAACGCCACTTGCCGGATGCCGGATGCCCAACACGCTCGCCTATATCATGCTGATGGTCTGGCCGCTGGCCTGCGTCCTGCTGTGCCGCCGCCTGCCGCCCGAGCGGGCGATTATCTGGTGCATTCTGGGCGGCTACCTTTTGTTGCCGCCGGTCGCGGGCTTTGATCTGCCGCTGGTGCCGGAAATGAACAAGACCTCCATCCCCAACATCACCGCATTTCTGCTTTGCGTTTTCTATCTCAAGCGGCGCGTGTCCTTTTGGCCGGAAAACTGGGCCATGCGCCTGCTTGTACTTGGGTTTCTGCTGGGCGTGATTCCCACGGTGCTGACCAATGGCGACGCGATCAGGTTTACCTTGCTGGGGCAAACGGCGCCGATCGTGTTTTCAACCGCGTCGCTGCCCGGTCTGGGCCTGCGCGATCTGCTGTCCGTGATGGTGGCGCAAGTCATCGTGCTGCTGCCGTTCTTTCTGGGCCGGAGCCTCCTCAGCACCGAAACCGGCCTGCGCGAGCTGCTTTTGGCGCTGGTGGTCGGAGCGTTGATTTACTCCATCCCGGCGCTGATCGAAATTCGCCTGAGCCCGCAGATCAACACATGGGTTTACGGGTTTTTTCAGCACGATTTCGAACAGATGATGCGTCAGGGCGGATTTCGTCCCATCGTATTTCTGCCCCACGCCTTGTTGCTGGCCTTTTTCGTGATGAGCGCGGCGATGGCGGCGCTGGCGCTGGGGCGCGGTGCGCCCGCGCCCCGGCGTTGGCGCGCGTTCGGATGCGCGGCCTATCTGCTGATTCTGCTGATCCTGTGCAAAAGCATGGCATCGGTCGCCTATGCAATGGTGCTGGCGCCGGTCATCTTGTTTGCGACGCCCCGCGTGCAGATGCGGCTGGCGCTGGTTTTCGCATTGGTGGCAATGATTTACCCGATGCTGCGCAATTATGACGTCATTCCAACCAATGACATTCTGGCCCAGGCCGAGGCGATCAATCCGGACCGCGCGCAATCGCTGGGGTATCGCTTTGACAACGAAGAGCAACTTCTTGACAGAGCGGATAAAAAACCGCTCTTTGGGTGGGGCGGATGGGGCCGCAACCTGGTCCGTGACAAACAGACGGGGCGTATCCTGACCATTCCGGACGGGGAATGGATCATCGTATTCGGCACGTTCGGCTGGGTGGGCTACATCGCGCAAATGGGTCTGCTCGGCGGGCCGCTGATCCTGCTTTGGTGGGGGATGCCGCGCAAGTCGCGCCAGCCCTTGCCGCCATACGCGGCACCTGTTGCGCTGCTTTTGGCGATCACGATGATGGATATGCTGTTGAACGCGATCCTGACGCCCTACACTTGGCTGATGGCCGGCGCGATCCTCGGCACCTGCGAGCGTGTGGGCCAGAAAACAGTCGCACCAGCGTTGGTGTCCAAAGCGCCCCGGCGCAGGGTTCTGATTGGGCAGGTCGACACCCCTGATTCCCGCATACGTTGAACCTGTGTTTCGGCTATATCGTTAAGCGAGAGCGTTGATTCTACGTGGAAAATGGCAAAAATAGGTCATTGTTTCCAGATTCAGGCCAATCTGTTTCCCGTACAGGATTTGTCGCAAGGGCCGAGCCAGTCACAATGATAACACATTGCAGGAAAATATCGCAATGACAGTAGGTTGAGTAGTTAAGTTGATCTTCTCCCGGAAAACAATGCTTCGTGATCTGACGCTTATCAAATAGAGTTTAGTCGCCTCGCTTGTATATTTCGGGGTGTGTGAAGGTTGGCAAGTGACATGGAAAATACCGCGCAGAGCGTCAAGAGTGCAGCCCGGCCTGTTTCGGGTGATATCGCCATTGTTGGTATGGCCCTTGATGTGCCGGGCGCGGGGGACGTTGCCACCTTCTGGCATAACCTGTCGAACGGAGTTGAAAGCATCACGCGCCTCGACCGTGACGCCTTGATCGCGGCAGGCGAGGATCCGGCGAAAATAGCGCAGAAAAACTATGTCCCTGCTGCTGCGCCCTTGGCCGGGTACGCGGATTTTGACGCCGAATTCTTTGGCTTTGGCCCCAAGGACGCGGCCATTCTGGATCCGCAGCACCGCAAGTTCCTTGAGGTGACATGGGCCGCGATGGAGCAGGCCGGCCACGCGCCGCGCGGTTTTCCGGGGCGCATCGGGGTCTATGCCGGGTGCGGCATGGGCAGCTATTTTTACTTCAACATTTGCTCAAACCCCGATCTGGTGGACGATGTGGGCATGTTCCTGTTGCGCCATACCGGCAACGACAAGGATTTCATGGCCACGCGCGTCAGCCATGTGTTCGATCTGAAAGGCCCCAGCGTGAACATGCAGACGGCGTGCAGTACTTCGCTGGTTGCTGTTCATTATGCGCGTCAGGCGTTGATGAATGGTGAATGCGACATGGCGCTTGCGGGCGGGGTCACGATAGAATTGCCGCAGGGCCGCGGCTACCTGTTCAAGGAAAACGAAATTCTGTCGCCTGACGGCCACTGCCATGCCTTCGATCACCGCGCGCAAGGCACCGTTTTCGGCAGCGGCGCGGGCGCTGTTGCCCTGCGCCGGCTGGAGGATGCGGAGGCGGACGGCGATCATATCTGGGCTGTCATCAAAGGCACGGCCATCAACAATGACGGTGCCGCCAAGGCCGGGTATCTGGCGCCCAGCGTCGAAGGGCAGGCGGCCGCGATCCGCGCCGCACTGGACAACGCCGGCACCGCGCCCGAAAGCATCGGCTATATCGAATGTCACGGCACCGGCACCTATCTGGGCGACCCGATCGAGGTGGCCGCACTGACGCAGGCGCATGACAGCATCCAACGCGGATATTGCCGCATCGGATCGGTCAAAACCAACATTGGCCATCTGGACACGGCTGCCGGCGTGGTTGGCCTGATTAAAACGGCCCTTTCGCTGCACCACCGCAAGATCGTGCCCAGCCTCGGATTTGAGGCGCCGAACCCGGCGATTGATTTTGAAAACAGCCCCTTTCGGGTGGCCGATCGTCTGATGGACTGGCCCTCGGATACGCCGCGCCGTGCGGCGGTCAATTCGCTGGGCGTCGGCGGCACCAACGCGCATGTCATTCTGGAACAGGCGCCGACGCGGCCAGCGTCGGAGGATGGTGATTTCCCGTTTCAGATCATAACGCTGTCGGCCAAATCCAAAGCAGCACTTGAAGAAAGCGCCGCCGCCCTCGCGGCCCATTTGCGCGCCCATCCAAATCAACCGCTGGCCGATGTTGCCTACAGCCTCAAGAATGGACGCCATGCCTTTGACAAAAGGCGTGTTCTGGTGGCCGAGACCCATGATGAAGCGGCGCGCCTGCTGGAGACGAACGACCCCTTGCGCGTCTTTAACCACGAAGCTCTGGCCGCCGCGCCCGAGCTGGTGTTCATGTTTCCGGGCGGCGGCGCGCAATACCCCGGAATGGCCCGCGATCTGTATGAGACAGAGCCGGTCTTTGCCGAGTGGATGGATCGGGGGCTGGATCATCTTCAGCCGCAGTTGGATTATGACATCCGCGCGCTCTGGCTGCCGGAGGCGGAGGGCGTGGCTGCGGCCACGGAGGCGCTGAAAAAGCCGTCCGTACAGCTGCCGCTTATCATGATTACCGAATACGCGCTGGCGCAGCTGTGGCTGGGATGGGGCGTGCGGCCGGCGGCGCTGGTCGGCCATTCGATGGGCGAGAATACCGCCGCTTGTCTGGCGGGCGTCATGTCCTTCGAGGATTGCATTGATCTGGTCCTGATGCGCGGACGCCTGTTCGATACGGTTCCTGCGGGCGGAATGCTGAGCGTATCGCTGCCCCAGCGAGAGCTGGCGCCGCTGATCGGCGATGATCTGGACATTGCCAGCGTCAACGCGCCGGGCCTGTGCGCCGTTTCGGGCCCGCAGGCGGCGCTGGACGCGCTGGCCGCGCGCTTGCAAGGCCAAGACGTCGAATTTCAACGCGTTGCCATCGACATTGCTGCCCATTCGCGCATGCTGGACGGTATCCTGCCCGCGTTTCGCGCGCATTTGCAGACCATGGATCTAAGCGCGCCGCAGATCCCGTTCATGTCGAACCGCAGTGGCACCTATATCACCGACGCCGAGGCAACCGATCCCGAATACTGGGTGGAGCAGCTGCGCCATACCGTGCATTTCGCGCAGTGCATCGACACGCTGTCAGACGCGCCGCGCGTCTTTCTGGAGGTGGGGCCGGGCCGGGCGCTGGCGTCGCTGGCGCAGATGGGCGCGGGGGTCAGGCCGGGGCAGGTGCTCAGCACGTTGCGCCATCCCGATCATGCGATGCCGGATGACGCTTATTTTCTGGGCGTCATCGGCCGCCTTTGGGCCTGCGGGATCGAGGCGGACTGGGATCAGATCTGGGGCGAGGCGCGGCGCAATCGCGTGGTGTTGCCCGGCTACCCGTTCCAGCGCAGCCGATATTTCATCGAGCCGGGCAAGGCGGCCAGCGCGGCGCAGCCGATCGCGCGGCAGGATGATATCAGCCGCTGGGGCGCCGCGCCGCGCTGGACACCGGCCTATGCCGATTGCGATCTGGACACGGCGGAGGGGCTGGGCGCGCCGCTGACATGGCTGTTTTTCGTGGATGCCGCCGGAATTGCGGCGCAGGTGGCGGCGCGGCTGGCGGGTGCGGGGCACATTGTCACAACAGTCCGGTCGGGTGACAGTTTCCAGCGGCGCGGCGAGGGGGATTATATCCTGTCCCCCGAACAGGGCCGGAAGGGGACGAGGCGCTGTTGTCTGCGCTGGCCGGGGACGGACGTCTGCCGCAGCGCATCGCGCATTTCTGGGGCGTCACCACGACAGAGACGTTCCGCCCCGGCAGCAGCTTTTTCGACCGCAACATGGAGCATGGCCTGCACAGCCTTATCCACCTGGCGCAAGCCATGGGCGCGGTGCAGATGCCCGAGTGCCACCTGAGCGTGATCACGACCGGCGCGACCAATGCAGGCGGCAGCGGGCTGGACTACCCCGAAAAGGCCTGCGCACTGGGTCCGGTCGGGGTTATTCCGCGCGAATTTCCCGGCGTGACCGCATCCTTGCTGGATATTGAGGCGCCGCAGTCTGCGCCGCGCGGGGGGCGCCGCCGCAAGGCGCCCGCGCCCGCGCCTGATCTGGCCCGGCGCCTGCTGGAGGATCTGCTGGCCACACCCGCAAACGCCATCGCCGCCTATCGCGGCGACCGGCGCCTGATGCAGGTGTTGCGCCCGGCCCCGCTGGAGCCTGCCGCGCAGGGCGCGCCCGTTTGGCAGTCCGGCGGTCTTTATATGATCACCGGCGGGTTTGGCGGCATCGGTCTGAGCATTGCGCGCGATATGGCAGCGAGGGCCGGCGCGCATGTGGTGCTGCTGTCGCGCAGCAGGCTGCCCGAACGCGCGCTTTGGGACCAGCAGACCGGGCGCAGCGCGCGCCGCATTTCCGCCATCCGCGAGATCGAGGCGCTTGGCGGCACCGTCACCACGTTGGTCGCGGATGTCACTGATCTGGTGCAAATGCAGAAGGTCGCGCAGACGCTGGGCCGGATGGGCAAGCTGTCGGGCATCATTCATGCCGCCGGCGTGATTGATGACGCCCCCATACTGGCAAAAAATGCAGGAACGGTGCAGGCGGTTCTGGCGCCGAAAATCGCGGGTCTGCGCGTGCTGGATACTGTGTTCCCCGATGGCGCTGCCGATCTGCTGGTGCTGTTTTCATCAACCAGCACGATCACCACGCCGGCCGGGCAGGTCGATTATGTGGCCGCCAACGCCTACCTGGACGCGGTTGCGCAGGCACGGCAGGGTGGCAAAACGCGGGTTCTGGCGGTGAACTGGGGTGTCTGGGCGGATACCGGCATGGCCGCCGACGCGATGGCGCGCCGGATGGGCGACACCGGCGATGATGCATATCCGCTGGCGCAGCCCATGCTGCGCAGCGTTTCGGGCGACGACGGCGATCAGACCTTTGGCCTGACCTTGTCCGCGCGGGATGATTGGGTGCTGGACGGGCACCGCCTGAAAAACGGTCAGGCGCTGTTGCCCGGCACCGCCGTGATCGAACTGGTCGCCGAGGCGATGGCGGCGGGCGGTGCCTTCCGCCCGTTCGAGCTGCGCGATCTTTATTTCCTGCGCCCGTTTGACGTGGCGGAGGGTGTGGCCCAATCGGGGCAGTTGCGCCTGCGCGGCACAGGCGACAATCAGACGCTATCGCTGCACCGCGCCGCCGAGGCGGGCGGGCACAGCGGCTGGCTGCGCACCGCCGAGGCGCGGCTGCATCCGCTGGCGGCACCGGCGCCGCGCATTGACCCGGCGCAGATCGCGGCCCGCTGCGGCGATGCCGCGTGCGCGCCCTACCTGTCACCGCAGGAGGCGCATCTGACCTTCGGGGCGCGCTGGCACGTGGTGCAAAGCGCCGCGATGACGGGGGCCGAGGGGCTGGCCACGCTGGCATTGCCGGACGCCTTTCGAGGGGATCTGGCGGCGGGATATCTGGCACATCCCGCGCTGCTGGACCTTGCCACCGGATGGGCCGTTGCGCTGCATGCGGGGTATGATCCGGCGGATCTATGGGTGCCGGCGGGCTATGCCGCGCTGCGTGTCTATCGCCCGCTGCCGGGCGAAATCATCAGCCGGGTGCGGCTGGCACCCGGCGCGGATGCGGGTACGGCGGTGTTTGACATCACGCTGGCCACGCCGGATGGCGCCGTGCTGTTGATGGCCGAGGGGTTCCGCATGCGGCGGCTGGACCGCAGCGCGCTGGCCGGGATCGGCGCGCCGCCCGCCCCCGGCGATATCGTGCCGGACATGGCGGAGGCTCCCGCGCCGCTCTCTGCTGCCGAGGCGCGGCTTTTGCGCCATATCGCCCAAGGCATCACCGCAAAAGAAGGCGCCGAGGCGCTGCGCCGGGCGCTTGCCTCTGGCGCGCCGCAGATGGCCATTTCGCCGCTGGACCTGAACGCGCTGAAGGCCGAGGCCGCCGCCGCGCCCGATGCGGCACCATCGGGCCAGAGCTTCGAGCGCCCGCAACTGGATGGCGACTATGTGCCGCCCGAAGGCGCCACCGAAACGGCGCTGGCGGATATCTGGTCCAGCCTTCTGGGCATTGCCGAGGTCGGGGCCGAGGACAGCTTTTTCGACCTTGGCGGGCATTCGCTGCTGGCGGTACGGTTGTTTGCGCAGGTCCGGCAGCGCTTTGGCGTTGATTTTCCGCTATCGCTGCTGTTCGAGGCGCCCAGCATCCGCGCGCTGGCGCAACGCATCGAGGCGCAGGCAGGCCCGATCGCGCCGGATGTTGCCACCGACAGCAGCGCAGCGGCAGATCAGCCAGCCGCGCCGCGCCATCTGGTGCCGCTGCACCCGGACATGAGCGGCCCGCGCACGCCGTTTTTCATCGTCGCGGGCATGTTCGGCAACGTGCTGAACCTGCGCCAGCTGGCGCTGCTGGTCGGGCAGGGGCGGCCCGTGTGGGGCCTTCAGGCGCGCGGCCTGATCGGCGACAGCGCGCCGCATGAAACAATGGAAGCCGCCGCCGCAGATTATATTGCCGAAATTCGCGGGGTGCAGCCCGAAGGGCCCTATTACCTTGGCGGTTTTTCCGGCGGCGGGCTGATCGCGTACGAGATGGCCCAGCAACTGCGCGCAGCAGGGCAGGAGGTGGGCGTTCTGGCATTGCTCGATACGCCGCTGCCGGTGCGCCCCAGCCTGACGCGCGCTGACAAGGCGCTGATAAAGCTGCATGAATTGCGCCGTAATGGGCCGCGTTACCTGCTGGACTGGGCGCGCGACCGTGCCGCGTGGGAGCTGTCGAAGCGCCGCGGCACCGCAGGCGCCGCGCAGGACAGCGCCAGCTTCAACAATGCAGCGGTCGAGGCGGCGTTCCGCCGCGCCGCCGCCGCCTATACGCCCCGCCGCTGGGACGGCCCGATCACGCTGCTGCGCCCCAAGCTGGACCGCCATTGGCAGGTCACGGGCGGCAACTGGGTCAGCGCGGCGCGCGAATATGTGTTCGACGACAATCAATGGACCCGCCACGCGCCGGGCATCGACGTGATCGAAGTGCCGGGCGACCATGATGGCATGGTTCTGGTGCCGAATGTCGGTGTGCTGGCCGGTCATCTGAACGCCATCCTGACAGCGGCGGATCTGTCGGCGGCGGGCGGCGACAGGTCGGCCTGGGCCGCACAGAGCGCGGCGGAGTGACAGCCATGAAGTCCCCTACAGTCTTGGCGATCGTGCTGAATTATCGCACGCCCGATCTGACCGTGCGCGCCGTGACGGCGGCGGTTGCCGCGATGGAGGGGATCGCCGGCGCCATCACGGTCGTTGACAACGCTTCGGGCGATGACAGTTGCCAGATCATCGCGCAGGCGATTGAAGGCAACGGCTGGGACCGGGTGACGCTGATGCAGGCGGGGCGCAACGGCGGGTTTGGCGCGGGCAATAATCACGGTATTCTGGCGGGCCTGCCCGGCGGCGCTGCGCCCGATTACGTTTATCTGCTGAACTCCGACGCGTGGCCCGAGGCGGGCGCGATCCGCGCGCTTCTGGATGTGTTGGTGGCTGCGCCAGCCGCCGGTATCGCCGGCAGCTATATCATGGGCGAGGATGGCGCGCCGCATCGCACCGCGTTCCGGTTCCCCTCCATCGCGGGGGAGTTTGAGGGGGCGGTGCGCACGGGGCTGTTTACGCGTCTTTTGCGCGATTGGGTGGTGCCGCTGCCCATCCCGCAGGTGATCGCGCGGGTGGATTGGGTGGCTGGTGCCTCGGTGATGCTGCGCCGCGCGATGCTGGACGATATCGGCCTGTTTGATGAGGCGTTTTTCCTTTATTATGAGGAAACCGATCTGTGCCTGCGCGCCGCGCGTGCGGGTTGGCAGTGCCTTTATGTGCCTGCCTCGCATACGGTGCATGTCGGGTCTGTGTCGACCGGTATGCGCAACTGGACGCGCACGCCGCAATATTGGTTCGACTCGCGGCTGCATTATTTCCAGCAAAATCACGGCAGCGCCTATGCCGCCGCCGCGACCCTGTCACGTATCATGGGCGAGGGGCTGTGGCGTCTGCGCTGTCTGGTGACACGCCATGACCCGCGCGATCCGCCGCGATTTTTGCGCGATCTGACGCGCCACGCCCTGCGCAATGGCCTGTCGGCCAAATCGCCGCGCGCGGTTCCCGCGCAGCCCAGCGCCAACCTTCAAGGAGAGAGCCGATGAGCCTGTTTTCCTGCATTCTGATCGGGGACGAAACCCTGACCGTGACCTGCGCCGAAATGCTGATGGATGGCGGCGCGCAGATCGGCGCAGTGGCCACGCGCGACAGCGCCGTGCGCGACTGGGCCGGGGCGCGGGGGGTGCCGGTCGTGCAACGCATGGCGGATCTGGTCCCGTTCGGCCCCGCCGACTGGGTGCTGAGCATCGCCAACCTGCGCATCGTGCCGCAGGCGGTGCTGGATCTGGCGGTGCGCGGTGCGGTCAACTTTCACGATGGGCCGCTGCCCGATTACGCGGGGCTGAACGCTCCCGTTCACGCGCTGCTGGACGGCGCCGCACGGCATGGCATTACGTGGCACTATATGACTGGCGGCATTGACGAGGGCGATATCCTGCTTCAACGCCGCTTTGACATTCCGGTGGGCGCGACCGCTCATACGCTGAACGCGCGCTGCTACGCCGAAGCGATGGACAGCTTTGGCGAGGTGATGACGCAGCTTGCCTCCGGCAGCCCCGCGCGGATGCCCCAAGGGGCGGGGACGGGCCGGTATTACGGGCGCGCCGATCTGCCCGAGGGGGCGGGATACGTTGATTTCACCGCCTCCGTTCAAGCGATCCTGCGCTATATCCGCGCGCTGGATTTTGCCGGTTACGCCAATCCGCTGACCACGGCCAAGCTGAGGATAGAGGGTGTTCCCGTGGCCATTGGCCGGGCAGAGCCTGCCACCGGGCAGGGCGCCCCCGGCCAGATCGTGGGTCTGAGCGCGGACTGGCTGTGCGTCATGGGCGCGGACGGCGCGGTGCGCCTGTCGGGACTGCGCCGCATGACTGGCGGCGCGCCGGATCTGGGGGGCGTTGCCGCAGGCCACATGCTGGCCCGGCCCGCACCGGATGCGATCCGCGCTGAATTGGCCGCGCTGGCACCGCACGAGGATCACTGGCGCCGTGTGCTGGCCGATCTTGCGCCGCTGGACGTGCCGCTGGCCCGCCGCAGCGGCGCCGCGCCTGACTGGCAGGCGCGCGATCTGGAAGTGCCGGGCGGCATGACGCGCAGCGATCAGCTGGCGGGGATCTGCCGCTGGGCCGAACGGTCGGCGGGCGTGGGTCCGGGCGATCTGGCCTATGCCCCGGCGGCGCTGAACAGCCGGGCGGGCCGCGCGCCCGGCGATATTGCCCCATGGGTGCCTGTCCGCAGTGATGCCAGCGCCGCCAGCGTTGCTGCTGCTGCCGCGCATCACGGCTTTGCCGCCGATCTGGCGCTGCGCGATCCGGCGCTGGCGGCTGTGCAGATGCCGCAAGTGGGCGTGGCAGACGGCACGGCGCCCATTCCAGGCACCGTGGTCTGCGTCCTGCCGGAGGTGGGCCGCCTGATGTTTGATGCCTCTCGTCTGGACGATGCGGCGGCGGACCTGCTGGCGGCGCGGCTGGGCGATCTGCTGCGCACCCCCGATGCGACATTGCCGGACGCCGACGCGACGCGTCTGGCCGGCTGGGCTGGCCCGCAGGTGGATCTGGCCTGCGCGCCCACGCTTGCCGCCGCGTTCGAGGCGCAGGTGCGCCGCACGCCCGACGCCGACGCGCTGGTGTTCGAGGCTGAAACGCTGAGCTACGCCGCGCTGAACGCGCGCGCCAACGCGGTCGCCGCCGCGCTGCAAGCCGCCGGCGTGCGCCCCGGCGTGCGCGCGGCACTGTGCATGACGCGCGGTCCGGGCATGATGATCGGCGCGCTGGGCATTCTCAAGGCCGGGGGGGCCTATGTGCCGCTCGATTCCGACTATCCTGCTGCGCGGCTGTCCCACGCGATCACCGACAGCGGCGCAACCGTCCTGCTGACCGAACGGGCGCTGGCGGATCTGATCCACGGCACGGACGCAACGCCCCTGCTGATTGAGGATATACCCGGCACGCACGACGAAGATATCGACGGTGGCGCGGGTCCGGACGATCTGGCCTATCTGATCTACACCTCCGGCTCGACCGGCACGCCCAAGGGGGTGATGGTCACGCATCGCAACGTGGCCAATTTCAGCGCCGGCATGGATGCCCATATTGACCGCGCGGCGGGCGGCGTGTGGCTGGCGGTGACCAGCCTTGCCTTCGATATTTCGGTGCTCGAGCTGTTTCACACCCTTTCGCGCGGGTTCAAGGTGGTGCTGATGGGCGGGCAGACGCGCGCGGCAGTGTCTGGCACATCTGCCCTGCGCGGCGGGCGCGGGGTGGAGTTTGGCCTGTATTACTGGGGCAACGATGGCGGCGCCAGCGGCGGCAAATATCACCTGCTGCTGGAGGGGGCGAAATTTGCCGACGCGCATGGCTTCACCTCGCTCTGGACGCCGGAGCGGCATTTTCACGCCTTTGGCGGGCCATACCCCAACCCGGCCGTAACCGGCGCGGCGGTGGCGTCGATCACGCAGAACCTGGACGTGCGGGCCGGGTCCTGCGTGGCGCCGCTGCACCATCCGGCCCGCATTGCCGAGGAATGGGCGGTGATCGACAACCTCACCGGCGGGCGGGCGGGCATCGCCTTTGCCTCGGGCTGGCAGCCAGATGATTTTGTGCTGCGTCCGGAAAACACGCCGCCCGCGAACAAGCCCGCGCTGTATCAGACGATGGCGCAGGTGCGCGCGCTGTGGCGCGGCGAGGAGGTGGGATTTCCCCGCGCGGACGGGACCGAGCATCGCGTTCTGACCCAGCCCCGGCCCATCAACGGCGAGTTGCCGATCTGGCTGACCACGGCGGGCAACCCCGATACCTGGCGCGAGGCCGGCACCTTGGGCGCGCATGTGCTGACCCATCTGCTGGGCCAGACGATCGAGGAGGTGGAAGGCAAGATTGCGATCTATCATGACGCCCTGCGCGCCGCCGGGCATGATCCGGCGGATTTCAAGGTAACGATGATGCTGCACAGCTACATCGCGGACACGCGCGAGGCGGCGCGCGAAGTCGCGCGCGAGCCGATGAAGGATTACCTGCGCAGCGCGGCGGGCCTGATCAAGCAATACGCCTGGGCCTTTCCCGCGTTCAAGAAACCGGCAGGCGTAGCCGATCCGGCGCAGATCGACCTTGGGTCGCTGGAGGAGGAGGAACTGGACGCGATCCTTGATTTCGCCTTCCAGCGGTATTTCGAGGACGCGGGCCTGTTTGGCACGGTCGAGGATGGCGTTGCCCGCGCGCATCAACTGGCCGCGATCGGCGTGACCGAAATCGCCTGTTTGATCGACTACGGCATCGACGCGGACACCGTGCTGGAGGGGCTGCGCCCGCTGGCCGAGGTGCTGCGCCGCGCCAACGCGCCCGATGTGCTGGACGCTGATGACTTCTCGCTTGCTGCGCAGATCCTGCGCCACGGCGCCACGCATCTGCAATGCACGCCCAGCATGGCGCGGCTGATCGCCATGAACGCCGAGGCGCGCAGCGCGCTGGGCCATATCCGCCACCTCTATCTGGGGGGCGAGGCGCTGCCCGGCGATCTTCTGGCCGATCTGCGGCGGGCCACGCCGGCGCGCATCTGCAACATGTACGGCCCGACGGAAACCACGATCTGGTCCACCGTGCAGCCGGCCCAAGGCGCCGGAGGCGCGACTGTACCCATCGGTGCGCCCATCGCGAACACCGTCTGCCATGTGCTGGACGACAGCGGCGCGCCGGTGCCCATCGGCGCGCCCGGTACGCTGTGGATCGGCGGGGCGGGCGTGGCGCCGGGATACTGGAACAGGAAGGATCTGACAGCCGAGCGTTTTCGCAAGATACCGGGGCTGGCAGGCGGGACGCTGTATAATACCGGCGATCTGGCCGCGTGGCGGCCAAACGGCAGCCTTGAGTTCATCGGCCGCGCCGATGCGCAGGTCAAGATCCGTGGCCAGCGCATCGAACTGGGCGAGATTGAGGCCTGCATCAGCGGCTTTGACGGTATCACCGGCGCCGTGGTCACTGCCGCAGCACGCGAGGGCGGCGATGTGCGTCTGGCGGGGTATTTCACAGGCGCGAATGCGGTGGATATCACCGCGCTGCGGGATCATCTGTCGCGGCATCTGCCCGGCGCAATGGTGCCTGCGCATCTGATGCGGATGGATGTATTCCCGCTGACCCCGAACAAGAAGATCGACCGCGCCGCCCTGCTGGACCCCGTGCCGGCGCCGCGCGCCGCGCCGCCGGCACCGTCCAAGGCGGCGCCTGCGCCCGTATCAGCAAACGCGGCGCCGGGCGATCTGGTGGCGACGCTGGCGCGGATCTGGTCGGGTATCCTCGGGGTCGAGCAGGTTGGCGTGCAGGACAATTTCTTTGCGCTGGGCGGTCATTCGCTGCTGGCAGTGCAGGCACATCGCGACATCCGCGCGGCGCTGCCCGATATGCGCCTGTCGATCACTGACATCTTCCGCTTTCCGGTGCTGGGTGATCTGGCGGCGCATCTGGGTCATGTGGCGCCGACTGCGGCATCGCCCGCCGCTGTCGCAGACGGTGCGCGGAGCGAGACAATCTCGCGCCGCCGCGCAATGCGGGCCGGCCGGACGGAGCGGGCGCAATGATCGCTGTGAAAACAGCGCCGTGCGCGTCGCTGGGGGCTGCCCTGCGCGGCCTGTTCCCGCCGCAGGTGGCCGTCGCGCTGACGCAGCCCGGTGCGCCGCAACCGCCGCTGTTTGCGGCAGAAACCGCTGCGATGGCGCGCGCCGTGCCGACCCGCCGGGCCGAGTTTGCCGCCGGGCGCGCCGCTGCCCGCGCGGCCATGGCGCAGCTGGGCGCGCCGGCCGCCGCGCTGCCCATGGGGCCGGATCGCGCGCCGGTCTGGCCTGCGGGCATCACCGGCAGCCTGTCCCACATCCCCGCGCTTTGCATTGCAGCGGTCGCGCAGACCCGCCAGTTTCGCGCCATCGGCACCGATCTGGAGGAGGCAGGCGATCTGGACCCGGACCTGATCCCGCAGGTCTGTACCCTGGCCGAACGTGCATGGCTGGCCTGCCAGCCTGCCGCACAGCGTGGCCAGCTGGCCAAGCTGATCTTTTCGGCCAAGGAATGCGCGTATAAATGCCAATACCCGCTGACCGGAACTCTGTTTGATTTTGACACGCTGGAAATTACACCCGATCCGGACACCGGCCAGTTCGAGGCGACATTCACCCGCGCGATTGGCTGCTTTGACGCAGGCGCCTGCCTGCCGGGGCGTTTTACCATCGCGGATGGTATCATCGGCTGCGGCATGGCGCTCGCCGGGCGCCCGCGCTGGGCAGGCGGGCAGGGATGCTGATGCGGAAGGCGACGCAATGCGCGGATATATGATGATCGGGGCCGGGATTGCCGTCTTGCTGGTGGCCGCGCTGGCGGTGCTGCTGCTCCGGCCCTCAAGCGCGCCCAAGGCTGACACGGCCACGCTTTATGCCGCGCCGTTGCCTGCGCCCGAGGGGCCGCTGGCCGTGTATCATCTGGGGCATTCGCTGGTCGGGCGTGACATGCCCGCGATGCTGGCGCAGCTGGCGCCGCCCGGGCATCGCTATGACAGTCAGCTGGGCTGGGGCACCTCCCTGCGGGAGCATTGGGAACCGGACGTGCCGATCAACGGATTTGACAGTGAGAACGCGCATCCGCGCTACCGCCCTGCGCGCGAGGCGGTGGGCTCGGGCGATTACGATGCCGTTGTGCTGACCGAAATGGTCGAAATCAACGATGCGCTGCGATATCACAAGGGCGCCAGATATCTGGGCCGCTGGGCCGATCTGGCGCGTGGTGCGGTGCCGCCGCCGCGGGTGTATCTGTACGAGACATGGCACAATCTGGACGATCCTTCCGGCTGGCTGGCGCGGCTGGACAGCGACCTGCGTGGCGCGTGGCTGGGGCAGCTGGCCGCGCCCAATCAGCGCAGCGATGCGCCGATCTATCTGATCCCCGCCGGTCAGGTCATGGCCGCGCTGGTGCGCGAGGTCGAGGCGGCGGGCGGCATTGGCCCGATGATGGACCGCACCGATCTGTTTCGCCGCAATCCCGACGGCAGCCAGGACCAGATCCACCCCGGCGATCTGGGCAACTACCTGAATGCGCTCACGCATTACGCGGTGCTGTATCACCGCTCGCCCGTGGGCCTGCCGCAGAACCTGATCCGCGCGGATGGGACCCGCGCCGACCTGCCGGGCGATGCACTGGCGCTGAAAATGCAGCAAACGGTGTGGGACGTGGTCCGCGCCATGCCGGAAACGGGGGTCGCGCCATGAGGATGACGCGCCGCACGATGCTGGCCGCATTGCTGGCGCTGCCCGCCGCCGGGCGCCTGAATGCCGCGCCGGGTGGCGGGCAGCCGCTGGCCGTCAATCTGGCCCCTGTCACGGATTGGAGCACGCAGCAGCCCTTCATCGACGTGTTCAAGACCGCGCGCCGCTGGATCGGTCATTTACCCGGCCAGTGGGGCGGCGCCGACTATGCGCAGATCGCGGGCGCGGGCCTGCTGGACGAGGATGGCTGGCCAACACGCCTGCCGCGTGATCTGGGATCCATCGGAACCGTGATCCTGACGGATCTGCCCGAAGAGGCAGAGGCGCTGGCGGGCCGCTACCGGCTGCGCTTTGAGGGGGATGGCATTGTCGAGGTCGCGGGGCGCGCGCGCAATGTGCGCTACGGCACGGGCGAGGTGACGTTCGATTTCACGCCCGGCCCCGGCCCGGTCGAGATCCGCATTCAGCGCAGCGATCCGCGCGGCACCGGCGATTATGTCCGCAATATCAGCGTGGTGCGCGATGATCTGGTGGCCGCACACAAGGACGGCGCCCTTTTTCGTCCCGAATTCCTGACCTCGCTGCGCGGCTTTGGCGTGCTGCGGTTCATGGATTGGATGAACACGAACGATTCCACGGCCGAGGAGTGGACCCGGCGCGCGCGCCCCGGCGATTTCAGCTACACCCGGCAGGGTGTGCCGCTGGAGGTGATGCTTGCACTGGCCAGCGAATTGGACGCGGATGCGTGGCTGACACTGCCGCATCTGGCCGGTGACGCTTATGCGCGCGAAATGGCCAAGGCAACGCTGACGCTGGTGCCGCCCGGGCGGCGGGTCTATGTCGAATACTCCAACGAGGTGTGGAACTGGCAATTCGCGCAGGCCGAATGGGCCGACGCGCAGGCGCGCGAGCTGTGGGGTGTCAAGGACCGCGGTGCGCAGTTTTATGGTTTGCGCGCGTCCGAAGTGGCGCAGATCTGGGCGCAGGTGTTTGCGGCGGGCGATGCACGCGCGCAGCTGGTCAATGTGGTGTCCACGCAAACCGGCTGGCTGGGGCTGGAGGCCGATATCCTGACCGCGCCGCTAGCGGTCGCCGATGGGTTTGCCCCGCCGGTAGAGGCGTTCGACGCCTACGCGATCACCGGGTATTTCGGCCATGTTCTGGGCACGGACCGGCGCCGCGCGCTGATCGCGGGCTGGCTGGAAGACAGCGCCGATGCGGCGCGCACGGCTGCGAAGGCCGAGGGGCTGGAGGGCGCGGCGCTGGACGCTTATGTCGCCGCGCACCGCTATGATCTGGCGACGGCCCGCGCGGCCGAAGAGCTGCGCAGCGGCGCCCATAGCGGCGACGATAGTGACACGCTGGCCGATCTGACCGGGCGCCTGTGGCCCTATCACGCTGAGGTGGCGGCGCGGCATGGTCTGGATCTGATCATGTACGAGGGCGGCACGCATGTGACCGGCCTTGGCGCGCAGCTGGATGATGACGCGCTTACGGATTTCTTCACGCATTTGAATTACACGCCGGAAATGGGCGCGCTTTATGCGCAGATGCTGGAGGCTTGGGCGGCGCTGGGGGCAGGGCCGTTCAACCTGTTCAACGATACCAGCGCGCCGGGCAAATGGGGCAGCTGGGGCGCACGGCGCTGGCCGGGTGATGACAACCCGCGCTGGCGCGCCATCCGGGCGCGCCTGTGAGGGCGGCCAGCGTGATCGTGCCCGCGCATGACGAGGCGGGTTATATCGGTGCCTGTCTGGATGCGCTGTTTGCCTCGGTGCTGGACGGGGCGGCGATGCAGGTGATCGTGGTTGCGAATGGTTGCACGGATGCCACGGCGCGGATCGCGCGGGGCTATGCGCAGCCGGGGCGCGATCTGGCGGTGATCGAGCTGGCGGAGGGCGGCAAGCTGGGCGCGCTGGAATGCGGCGACGCAGCGGCGCAGTACGGCACACGGATTTATCTGGACGCCGATGTGATCGCCTCGCCGCATCTGATCGCGCAGCTGATTGCGGCGCTGGAGGCGCGGCAGCCACGCTACGCCAGTGGCAGGCCGGTGGTCACGCGCGCGCGCACCGGGATCACGCGCGCCTATGCGCGGTTCTGGCAAACGCTGCCATTCGTTGCCAGCGATGTGCCGGGATTTGGCATTTTTGCGGTCAATGCCGCCGGGCGCGCACGTTGGGGGGCGTGGCCGGACATCATTTCGGACGACACGTTTGTGCGGCTGAATTTCACCCCTGCCGAGCGTATTTCGGTCCCCGCAACCTACACTTGGCCGATGGTCGAGGGCTGGCGCAATCTGGTGCGCGTGCGCCGGAGGCAAGATCGCGGTGTGGGTGAAATCGCGGTGCGCTACCCCGATTTGCTGCGCAATGACAGCAAGGCGCGGCCCGGCCTGCGCGGTATTGCGGCGCGAGGGATGCGTGATCCGACAGGATTTGCAGTGTATGCCGCTGTGGCGCTGGCGGTCAAACTGCCCGGTGCCAGCGGCTGGGTCCGGGGGCGTTAGGGATGCGCGGCGCGGATATGATCGGCCAGTTTGGCGGCCTCGGCATCGACATCGTGGCGTGCCAGCACGCGGGCGCGCCCGGCGTTGCCCATATCGGCCAGCGTGCTGCGCGGCGTGTCGGCCATTTGCGCAATGGCCCCGGCCAGCGCAGCCCCGTCGCCTGCGGGCACCAGCCAGCCGGTGATGCCGTCCTGCACCAGTTCGGGCGTGCCGGCGATATAGGTGGCGATCACCGGGCGGGCGGCGGCCATCGCCTCCATCACGACCATGGGCAGACCCTCGGCAAAGCTGGGCATGATCAGGCCGTGCGATGCGGCCAGCCGGGCGCGCACGCCGGCCTCGTCCAGCCAGCCGGTAAAAGTGACATGCGCGCCCAGCCCTTCGGCCTTGATGCCATGCTCCAGCGCGGCGCGCAGGGGGCCGTCGCCGATCAGGGTCAGGTGCAGATCCGGCACGTCCGCAATGGCCGCCTTCAGCGCGGGGATCAGCAGCATCTGGCCCTTTTGCTCGACAAAGCGGCCAATGGCGACCAGATGCAGCGCGCCCTGCGGCAATGGCGCGGGCACGGCAAAGCGCGCGGGTTCGATCCCGCAATGGACGATTTCAATCCGGCTCCACAAATCATATGGCACCAGCCGGCACAGTTGCGAGCGGCCAAAGCTGGAGATGGCGACAGCAAAGGCCGCGCGCTCGATCTTGGTCGCCAGCGACAGGGCGCGGGGGGCGTCAAATTCCTCGGGGCCATGCACGGTAAAGCTGTAGCGCGGGCCGCCCATCGCATGGCTCAGCATGGCGACCGTGGCCGCGTTGGTGCCGAAATGGGCGTGGGCATGCAGCGCGCCGATGGCCGCGCAGCGGCGGGCGACATGGGCGGCCTCGGCCAGATAGATCAGATGGCGCAGGCGCCCGGCCTCGCTGCGCGCGCCGCAGTGCCAGGCCAGTTTCAGCGCCGACAGCATGCCGCCGGGCCGGCGCAACGCCTGCACCGCCAGATCGCGCAGCAGCGCCGCTGCGCCGGTGCGCAGCACGTAATGGGTGCGCGCCGCCTCGGCCCGGTCGCCCGCGTCAACCAGCGGCGCATCGGGGCCGCGCATGGCGATACGGTCGATCTGAAATCCCTGCCGCTCAAGGCTGTGCAGCTCGCGCCGGATGAAGCTGTGCGAGGGCTGCGGATAGGTGTTGAGGATATAGGCGATTTGCATGTTGCGGGCCTTGGTCTGGATGCAGCGCAGGGTATCTGCGCGGGCCGCGCTGGCAAGCTGTTAGCGCCGCAGACGGGCACTTTTTGCCGCAGCGGTGGCTATCGCGCACGGGCGGCGCGGCCATGAGGCGGCTGGCAGGCAGTTTTGCCGGGAACCGGCTGACCGCGCGCATTCTGCGCAGCGCGTCCTGGGTGATGGTGGGCTATGGCGGCGCGCAGGCGATCCGGCTGGCGTCGAACCTGATCCTGACGCGGCTGCTGTTTCCCGAGGCGTTCGGCCTGATGACGCTGGTCACGGTGGTGACGGTGGGCCTGATGATGTTCTCCGATGTCGGCATCGGCCCGTCGATCAGCCAGTCAAAACGCGGCGACGATCCGGACTTTCTGGACACGGCATGGACGATACAGGTGATGCGCGGCGCCACGCTTTGGGCGGTGACGCTGCTGCTGGCGGTGCCGATGGCGCGGTTCTACGACCAGCCGGATCTGGCGACGTATCTGCCGATTGCCGGGATTGCACTGGTCATTTCCGGGTTTCTGCCGACGCGGATCGAGACGGCGCACCGGCACCTGATGTTTGGCCGCCTGACGGTCCTGGACCTGACCAGCCAGCTGATTGGCGTGGTTGCCATGATCGTGCTGGCGCTGATCACGCGGTCGGTGCTGGCGCTGGTACTGGGCAGCCTGTGCGGCGTCGCGGCCAAGCTGGTGCTGACCTCGCTGTATCTGCCGGGGCCGCGCAACCGGTTCCGGCTGGAGCGGGCGGCGCTGCATGAGCAGGTGCATTTCGGCAAATGGATATTTCTGTCGACCGCCTTTGCCTTTGTCAGTGCGCAGGGCGACAAGGCGGTGCTGGGCAAGCTGCTGGATATGCGCAGCCTCGGCATTTACAATATCGGCTTTTTCCTGGCGAGTTTTCCAGTGATGCTGGGCACATCGTTAACGCAGCAGCTGATGATCCCGATCTACCGCGACCGCCCGCCGGGGGAGAGCGCGCAGAACCGCGCGCGACTGCGCAAGATGCGGGTGCTGCTGACGGGCGGTATTTTTGCCCTGCTCGCGGGCATCGCGCTGGCGGGTCCGTGGCTGGTGGGGTGGATGTACGATGCGCGCTATGCGGCTGCGGGCGGCATGGTCACGCTGATCGCGCTGGCGTTTTTGCCGCTGGCCATCGGGCTGAGCTATGACCGCGCTGCATTGGCGGCGGGCGACTCGCGCGGCGCCTTCGTGTATTCGGCGGTGCGGTCGGTGCTGCAAATCGGGCTGCTTTACGGTGGTTACGTCAGCTTTGGCCTGATCGGCGCGCTGGTGTCGCAGGGGGTGGCGTTTGTGCTGGCCTACCCGGTTCTGGTGCGGCTGGCACGGCGGCATGGGGCGTGGGACGCGGGCCATGACGCGGTGTTCCATGCGCTGGCGTTGGGGCTGGCGGCGCTGGCCGCGTTCCTGCACTGGCCCGAACTGGCCGCGTTGGCCGCATTCTAGCGGCGGCGCGGGCGCAGGCCCAGACGGGCGCGCAGGCCGCGCCGCGGCGGTTTGGCCGGCGTCATTTGGGGGATCGACACCACCGGGCGCAGGCCCAGCGCATGTTCCATCTGCGCCGCCGAGCGGATGACAGGGTGGCGCAGGTCCACCAAAAATGCCGCCCCGATACCGGCCATCAGGCTGAGCGCGGCGCCCAGAAGCGCGATAGTCTTGCGCGAGCGCGTGTAGGGATATTCGGGAAATGTTGCAGGTTCCAGCACGGTCAGGCGTTCGGTCTGGCGCTGGGTTTCCAGCCGGTAAGCGGTTTCGGCCTCTTTGCGGCGGGCCGAGATAGCCTGCGATTCGCGGCGTAATTCCTCCAACTGGCGGGCATAATCGTCCAGCTGTTGCTGTGCGCCGGGGGTCACAGTCAGGGTCTGGCGCAGTGCATCGGCATTTTGCGCAATCAGCGCCCGCTCTTCGACCAGATTGTCGATCTGGGCCTGCACCGCCTCGCGGTTGCGCCTCTCGACCCGCGATTGCGCCGGGGCGGCAAGCTGTCTTTGCAGGGCGATCAGCTGCCGGTCGATGGTCAGGATCTGTTCGTTCAGCGCGGCCAGTTCGGATTGTGCGGCGTCGGTGCTGCCGGGCAGGGCGGTGTCATTGCGGGCGCGAAACTGCGCGATCTCGCGCTCCAGCGCGTCCATTTCGCGGGTCAGCGCGTCCTCTTGCAGGGTAAAGAAGTCCAGCGTTTCACGCGACTGGTCCAGCCGCGTGCTGACGCTGAGCGATACGGTGCGCCGCGAAATTTCCTGCGCCAGTTGCTGCGCGCCTTCGGCGGTGGGCCAGTCCGCGCTGATACGCAGCAACGATACGCTGCCGTCATCGCTGAACCCTTCGCGCGCGGCGGCCGTGCCGGACACCTGCACGGCCTTGCGGATCGCCAGAACCTTGTCGGCGGCGGTCATTTCGGGCCGATCGTCGAACAGGCCCAGCCTGTCGATCATGTCCAGAATCGCGCCGCGCGACATGACCTGTTGTTCGATCAGTTGCAGGCGCCGCGCCGATGACCCCTGCACCGTTGTCGGGGCAAGATCCGAGGACACGGTTGCGCCCTGGATCTGGAGCACTTCGGAGGAGGTATAAAGATGCTGCTGCGACGCGGCAAACATCAACGCCAGCGCGCTGCCCAACACGAACACACCCAAAAGCACCCAGATGCGGCGGCGCAGCATGTGGAAAAAATCCGCGATCGAAAATACAGAGCCCATTCCGTCCGGTCCGCCCCTTGCGTGGTCCTGCGCGGGGCCGACCCGGCCCGTTACGCGCAAATTAATTCAAGCCGTTTCTGTCATGGTAAAGGGGCAAGAATATGACCGGTACTTGAATTCACTGCAAGGGCGGCGCGCCTGATGACATTTCGCGCGCGCGGCACGCCCGCAAACCGGATCAGGCGGCGCGCGCCTGCGGGCGGGTGCGGTTCAGGATGATGCCCAGAAGGTTCGTCTTGCCCTCAAGCCTGCGCTCGCATTCGGTGATCTGGCTGGCCAGGGTGCGCGTTGCATCAGCCACCAGCAGAACGCCGTCAACCTGCGGCAGGAACGCTTCGAGGTCGTCATGTTCCAGCATGGCAGGCAGGTCATACAGCATGATGTCGGGCGTCAGGGTTCCGATCATATCCTCCAGCACCTCGCCCGTGCTGCGGGCGTGCAGGATTTCGGACGGGTTTTGCGGACGCGCGTTGTTCAGTCCCAGCGCCAGGGTCTCGGAGGGGCGCACCAGATGATCCTCTGCCGTGATGGCACCGGACAGCAGGCGATGAATGTCGCCGGGGCCGCGTATGTCCAGCATGGGCGCGATTGCCGGGGCGCGCTGGTTCAGGTCCATCAGCACCGTGCGCGATTGCGGGATGCGGCTGATCGACAGGGCCAGATTGACGGCGGTGAAGGTGGCGCCGCAGCCCGATGTCGGCGCGGTGACAGCAATCCGGTTCCAGACCTGCGAGTGCAGCGTCTGAAGCAGTTGCGTGCGCAGATCGTCAAACACCCGCATCATTGCCATGTCGCCCTGAACCAGTCCCATCTGCGCGTCCAGCGCCGTCTGCGCGCCGTGACCGAAGGGGACTGTTGCCAGATCATCCCACGTGCCTGCGTCATAGCCGTGCAGGGCAGCCATCTGGGCGGCGGGCATCAACATCGTGTTGCCCTCGAATTCGGTGGGCTGGAGGTCGTAATAGGCATCGACCAGCGGCGCGTCGTCCGGGTCGCGCGTCCCCCAGCGTGCCGGCATGAACTGCCCGTTGACCCGGCGCGTCAGCTCCAGGTCGAACGGCAGCGCATCCGGCGCGGCCGTGTCCTGAGGCTGGCGCGCTGATGGGCGCTGTGTCCGGCGCCCGGATGTGGTTTTGTACCGCTCCAGCATCCTAGTATCCGGTCCGCTTGATCACCGCGCCGAATGTCCGCAGCAGCACTTTGGCATCTTCGCAGGGCGACAGATTGAAGTTGTAGTCCGCATCCAGCGCAACGCGCGAGACAAAGCTGCCCTCGTTGCGCTGGGATACCTGCCAATAGCCGGTAATGCCGGGGCGCAGGGCAAAATAATGCGCCGCGTCGCCATAAAGCGGCAGCTGCTCGGGCAGCATGGGGCGCGGGCCGACAAGGCTCATGTCGCCTTTCAGCACGTTCCACAGCTGCGGCAACTCGTCCAGCGATGTCTTGCGCAGCAGCGCCCCGACACGGGTTATGCGCGGATCGGACTTCAGCTTTTGCGTGCTGTTCCATTCGGCGCGCAGTGCAGGATCAGCCGCAAGGTGCCGCTCCAGCATCTGGTCGGCATCCTTGACCATCGTGCGCAGTTTGAGGATCGAGAAGGTGTCACCGCCTTTGCCCAGACGCTGCTGCCGGTAGAATGGCGTTCCGCCTTCGACCCATAACAGCAGCGCGGCTATGCCGATCATCAGCACGGCCAGCGGCGCGAGGATCGAGACCAGCACGATGTCCAGAACGCGTTTGCCCAGAACGCGATACGTGTCCGTCCCGGCAGACAGCCGCGACACGCTGCCGGTTGCGTGCTGATGAAATGCCACATGATAGGCGGAAATCGGGAAGATCGCAGGATAGGTGAAGCGGCGGTTACGATGTGAAATGTAGGACGGATTGACGCCGCGCGATGGCGGCGCCATTTCGACGCGTGGCGCGCCGATCTTGGACTTGGACATTACAGACCTCACTCATTCACAAACATCGGTCAAACAGACCGCACACAAACATCTCTGAACTGCCCCAATGGCCCTGCGCCGGGTCTTGTGCCCGACTTTTCAGGATCGACGTGTGCAGGGCGCACTCACTTTTGCCCTGTCGCCGGCCGGGTCTGGATTGCACCTGCGCACCAGCCCTGCCTTTCGTAAATTAACACTTTCCAGCTTCAATTAAGATGAATTCTAACGAAACATATTGTTTCCAGTCCAGTGATGCCGCGAAGTCTCATCTGATCCGTAATGCTGGGAAATCGGTGCCGTACCTACGCCAAAATTGCGACGGTTGTGACGTACAGCTCTGATTGTTTCGCTGAGTGAAGGTGTAGGAATTAATTATTTCTTACATTTATCAAATTGCGGCGATTTTGCAACAACGGTCTTGCGTCGCATTAACCATGTTGCGATCAAGCTATCGTGAAAGTTGTTAAATTGAACCGCAAATTTGGCGCAAAAATCGCCGCATCAAGTCGGGTCTGACCAGCTGATTCTGTCCGCGCGGGCCCGCCACCGGGTGGGCGGGCAGGGATCAGACCATCATTTCCTTGGTGGCGGTCAGTCGGATTTCGGGAAAGTCCCGCTCGATGCGGTCGATATCCCATTGCATCCGCGTCAGATACACAACGTCGCCATCGTTATCATGCGCGATATGGGCCTGATTGGCCTTGATGAAGGCCTCTACCGCCGCCTGATCGCCCATGGCCCAGCGGGCCGAGTTGAACTGTGACGGCTCGAACCGGACGGGCAGGCCGTATTCCATTTCGATGCGGCTGGCCAGAACGTCAAATTGCAGCGCCCCGACGACGCCGACGATAAAACCCGATCCAAAGACGGGTTTAAAAACCTTGGCCGCGCCTTCTTCGGCAAACTGCATCAGCGCCTTTTCCAGATGTTTGGATTTCAGCGGATCGCCTGCGCGGGCGGTCTGAAGCAATTCGGGCGCAAAGCTGGGGATACCGGTCACGCGCAGCGCCTCGCCCTCGGTCAGGGTGTCGCCGATGCGTAATTGGCCGTGGTTGGGGATGCCGATGATGTCGCCGGCCCATGCTTCTTCGGCCAGTTCGCGGTCCGAGGCCAGAAACAGCACCGGGTTTGTCACGGTCATGGATTTCTTGGACCGCACATGGGTCAGCTTCATGCCGCGTTTGAAATGGCCCGAGGACAGGCGCACAAAGGCAACCCGGTCGCGGTGTTTCGGGTCCATGTTGGCCTGCACCTTGAACACAAAACCTGTGACCTTGGTTTCCTCCGGCGCGATCTGGCGTGGCTCGGCGCGCTGGGGCTGCGGCTGCGGGCCGTAGGCGGCGATGCCCTCCATCAACTCCTTGACGCCGAAGGAATTGATCGCAGAGCCGAACCAAATCGGGCTCATATGCCCCTCCAGCACCGCCTGCGGGTCAAGCGTGGGCAGCAGCTCGCGTGCCATCTCGACCTCCTCGCGCAGCTTTTCGACCAGATGCGCGGGCAGGTTCGCCTCCAGCGCGGGATCGTCCAGACCGTTGATTTCGATGCTGGCCGCCAGCTTGTTGCGGTCGGCGCGGTCCATCAGCTCCAGCCGGTCATTCAGCATGTCATAGCAGCCGACAAAATCGCGGCCCTTGCCGATGGGCCAGCTGGCCGGCGTGATGTCGATTGCCAGATTTTCCTGAATTTCGTCGATGATGTCGAACGTGTCGCGGCTCTCGCGGTCCATCTTGTTACAGAATGTCAGGATCGGCAGATCGCGCATCCGGCACACTTCGAACAGTTTTTGCGTTTGCGATTCCACGCCCTTGGCGCCGTCGATCACCATGATGGCGGCGTCCACCGCCGTCAGGGTGCGATAGGTATCCTCGGAGAAATCCGAGTGGCCGGGCGTATCGACCAGATTGAACCGGTACGTCTTGAAATCAAACGACATCGCCGAGGCGCTGACCGAAATGCCGCGATCCTTTTCCATCTGGATGAAGTCCGAGCGCGTGCGCCGCGCCTCGCCCTTGGCCCGGACCTGCCCGGCCATCTGGATCGCCCCGCCGAACAGAAGAAACTTCTCCGTCAGGGTCGTTTTGCCCGCGTCCGGATGCGCAATGATCGCAAACGTGCGGCGGCGCGCAATTTCAAACGGCAGGTCGGGGCGGTTGGGGGTGTTGTCCAGCATGGGGCGCGTATAATGCGGCCCGCCGGCGCGCGCAATAGATCCCGAGCGCGCCGGTCAGCCGCCAGAGGCGCGCCGCAGCAGCGCCGCCGCATCGGGGCGTTTGACCAGACCCTGCCGCACCTCGAAATCCATATGCGCGCGTCGCGGATGATCTGCCGGCCGCGCCGCCGGATCGCCTGCCAGACCCGGCGGAAGCGCGTCGCGCGTTCGCGGATCGACCAGCATCGTTTCGGTGGCAATGCCTTCGGCATAGATGATCTGGTGGTCGTCAAACAGCAGTTGCAGATAATCCACGAACCCGCCATGCGGCTGCGTAACCGTATCGCCATTGACCAGATGCCGCGCACGCACCAGCACTTCGGCCCGGCCGGCGCCCAAAGCGTCGGAGCGCTGGTAGATGAAAAGCCGGCTTTCGGGGCTGACGGTCAGATCGCCCGCATTGTTCAGCGCGCCGGCCTTTATGCGCACCGGGGCAAAATCACCGACCGCGCGCACCGTTGCCCGGCCAATCCAGCGCAGCGGGCGCGGCCCGTCATCGCGCGTCAGCACCATGTCGCCAAGGCCCAGATCCTCAATCGGGACCTGCGCGCCGGAGGCCATGGTGATATGCGTTCCGCGCGCAAATGACACGCAGGCCACCTCGGCGAACCGAGTGCGTGCGCTGCTGCGGTCAATCCCGACCAGGGTGTAATCGGTGCGCGCCGCCAGCTGCGCCAGCGGCATGACATAGATCGCGTCGATATCGCCCGCATTGTCCACCTCGACCAGAACCAGCACTTCGGTCGTGGCGCCGGTATGTGTCATCATGGTCAGCGTCGCATCCAGATACACCGCATTGCCTGCCCGCCCCAAACCCGAGTCCGGCGCGATTGCCAGCGCGCCGCCCTTGCCCGGCGCCACGGTCAGGCGCTGCACCGCCGCTTCGCTGCGCAATTCATAGACATCGTCCAGATCCAGCTCATCGGCAAAAGAGATCGGATCGCCCAGATTGGCGCCGCTGATCACAGTGATGTCAGCTGCCGCATACACGGGCAGGGCCTGAATGAAATCCTGTGTCATTGCTGTCCCTTCCTTGCCTTCTGCCGTTATCGCATCTGCACTGGCGCCGCGCGCATCGCCCAAACCGGCATTTTCAACTTTTGGTCGCCGCGCCGCTGGCTTAACGATGGGTACTATACCCCGAATGTGGCAAGGTCGCGTCAAACTTCGGTGATATCGGGGGCAATTTCGGCGCGAATGCCGGACAGTTTAGCAAAAGGGAGTTGCATATGGACATGGGTCTGAAGGGCAAGCGCGCATTGGTCTGCGCATCGTCAAAGGGGCTGGGGCTGGGCTGCGCGCGGGCGCTGGCGGCGGAGGGCGTCCATCTGGTGATGAACGCGCGCGGACAGGACGCGCTGGACGCTGCTGCCGATACGATTCGCGCGGAGTTCGGTGTCGAGGTTGCCACCGTCGCCGCCGACATCACCACGAAATCGGGGCAGGCGGCGGTGCTGGAGGCCGCAGGCGATCTGGATATCCTCGTCACAAATGCAGGCGGCCCCCCGCCCGGCGTCTGGAGCGATTGGGACCGCGATGATTTCATCAACGCGCTCGACGCCAATATGCTGACGCCCATCGCACTGATGAAGGCGGTATTGCCCGGCATGATGGCGCGCGGCTGGGGCCGGGTGGTCAATATCACCTCGCAATCGGTCAAGGCGCCGATCCCCGCGCTGGGGCTGTCGAATGCGGCGCGGACGGGGCTGACCGGCTATGTGGCGGGCACCGCGCGGCAGGTGGCGGGCAAGGGCGTGACCATCAACAACCTGCTGCCGGGCATCCACGCCACCGACCGCGCCGTGCAGCTGGACACCGGCGTCGCGCGGGCACAGGGCATCACCATGCAAGAGGCGCGAGAGCAGCGTTTCGCCACGATTCCCGCTGCCCGCTATGGCACCGCCGATGAATTTGGCGCGGCCTGCGCGTTCCTGTGCTCGCAACATGCGGGCTTTATCGTCGGGCAGAACCTGCTGCTGGATGGCGGCGCGGTGAACGCAACGCTCTGATGCGCGTTCCCGCCCCGCGCCTTGCAAGCGCCGGGGCGGGTTGCTATCTGCGTGCCAACAGTTCCCGACCGATTTGATCGGACAGCCGAAAAGGCCGCGCATGTCCTCCAAAGTGCCCAGATTGCAGATCCAGAACCTCAGCCGCCGCTATGACGGGCGGCTGGTGGTCGATGATATATCGCTGGCGGTCATGCCGGGGCAGGTGACGTGCCTGCTGGGCCCGTCGGGCTGCGGTAAATCCACAACGTTGCGGATGATCGCGGGGGTAGAGACCCAGGACGCGGGCAAGATCCTTGTCGACGGTCATGTGATCTGCGACGGCACCGAACGCGTCCCGCCCGAGCAGCGCCAGATTGGCTTGATGTTTCAGGACTTTGCGCTGTTTCCCCACTTGACGGTCTTCGGCAATGTGGCGTTCGGGCTGTCCGGTCCCAAGGCCGAAACAGCGGCGCGGGTGGCCGAATTGCTGGACCGGGTCGGCCTTGGCCATTTCATCAATTCCTACCCGCACGAGCTGTCTGGCGGTGAACAGCAGCGCGTCGCGCTGGCCCGCGCCTTGGCGCCGCGTCCGCGCATCATGCTGATGGACGAGCCGTTCTCGGGCCTCGATAACCGCCTGCGCGACGGCATCCGCGACGACACGCTGGAAATCCTGCGCGAAGAGGACGCGGCCGTGCTGTTGGTCACCCATGAGCCGGACGAGGCGATGCGCATGGCCGATGATATCGCCCTCATGCGGGGCGGACGCATCGTGCAGCAGGGCGCGCCCTATAACGTCTATAACGCCCCGGTAGACCGCGACGCGGTCGCGTTCTTCAGTGATATCAACGTGATACGCGGCACGGTTCGCGGCGCGCTGACCGAAACGCCGTTCGGCCAGTTTCTGGCGCCCGGCGTTCCGGACGGCAGCGCCGTCGATATCGTGATCCGCCCCCAGCACATCAAGATCGACTTTGACCGCGGCGGACGCGGCCCGAACCCCACCGTTCAGGACGGCGCCCCGGCGCGCGGCATCGTTCAGCGCGCCCGCTTCATGGGGTCCGAAAGCCTTGTGGAATTCCGCATGGACCATGATGGCAGCCTGCTGAAGGCCACTGTGCCGAACGTCTTCCTGCCCAGCCCCGGCAATGCGCTCTGGCTGATGTTGCGGCGGGATCGCTGTTTTGTGTTCCCCGCGCGAACATGATCTGTCATCTTGCTGAAAATACTCAACATCACCGGCGGAGCCACGACCGCCCCCGCCAGTTTTCGCGCAAATCCGGCCCGCTTATTCCGATTGGTCTTTTCTCCGGCCTCGACAGGGTTTAGATACGTGTCTGAACACCACGGGGCCAGCGCCATGTGCGCCCCGAATTAAGGGAGTATTGAGATGCTTAACAATATCGGCCTGCCCGGCCTTCTTCTGATCGCCGTTGTCGTGCTGGTACTGTTCGGTCGCGGCAAGATTTCGTCGCTGATGGGTGAGGTCGGCAAGGGCATCACCTCCTTCAAGAAGGGCATCGACGAAGGCAACAAGGAAATCGAAAGCGCAGGCAAGGAAGCCGACGTCGATTACGAGGCCGGAACCCGCGACGTAACGCCCAGCGACACAACAACCTCCAAGCCCAAAGACAAGGTCTGAGCGCACCATGTTCGACCTCGGCTGGACGGAGCTACTGCTGATCGGCATCGTTGCGCTGATCGTGGTCGGCCCCAAGGATCTGCCCGGCATGTTCCGCACTGTTGGCCAGTTCGTGGGCAAGGCCAAGGGCATGGCGCGTGAATTTTCCAAGGCGATGAACGACGCGGCCGACGAATCCGGCGTTTCGGGGATGAGCGACAGCCTGCGCAAGGCGACCAACCCGATCGGATCGGCCATGGACGAGGTCCGCAAAAGCACCAAAAGCTTTACCGAGGCCACGCGCGATGCAGGCAAGCCCAAGGACGCAAAGCTGAGCCCGGAGCGGCAGGAAGCCAAGGACAAGATTACGGCCCACTCCGCCAAGGCCACGCAGGCGCGTCTGGACCGCGAGAAGGCAGATGCCGCCGCCACAGCGGACGCATCCGCTGACGCCCCGGCGACGGATGCCGCCACGCCCAGGCCCGCCACAGAAAAGGCGCCCGCTGACAAGGCCCCGGCCAAAAAGGCAGCGCCCGGAACCGGCCCCAAAGCCAAGCCCGCAGCAAAGGCGTCCGAGGCTGCCAAAGCGGACTCCGCCGCCAAGGCGCCCAAAGCTGCCGCCAAAAAACCGGCGGCCAAAAAACCCTCAGAGGGCACGGCATGAGCCAGAGCGACGACATCGAGGAAAGCAGCGCGCCGCTGATCGAACACCTGACCGAGCTGCGCACGCGTCTGATCCATTCCGTGCTGTATTTCCTCGGCGGCATGATCATCTGCTTTACCGTTGCGCAGCCGATCTTCAACTTTCTCACTGCGCCGCTTTGCTCGGTGCTGGCGGATCGCGGTCAGGATTGCGACCTGATCTTTATCTCCCCGCAAGAGGGCTTCTTTGTGGCGATCAAGGTATCGCTGCTGGGCGGTTTCATGCTGGCGTTTCCGTTCATCGCCAACCAGATGTGGCGCTTTGTGGCGCCGGGCCTCTACCGTTCGGAAAAGGGTGCCTTCCTGCCGTTTTTGATCGCATCGCCCTTCATGTTCTTCTTGGGGGCCAGCTTTGCGTTTTTCGTCGTCACGCCGCTGGCCTATGATTTCTTCCTTGGGTTCCAGCAGTTTGCCGGCGAAAGCGAGGCCGTCGATGGTGTCCAGAACGCCGCGCCGCTCAGCGTGGTGTTCCAGGGCTCCGCTCAGGAATATCTGAACCTGACCGTGAAATTCATCGTCGCCTTCGGCCTTTGCTTTCAGTTGCCCGTCCTGCTGACGCTGATGGGCAAGGCCGGTCTGGTCGGCGCCGTTGGCTTGCGCGCGGTGCGCAAATACGCGGTGGTTGGCATTCTCGTGCTGGCCGCGCTGGTCACGCCGCCCGATGTGATTACCCAAGGCATCCTGTTCGTCGTCGTCTATGGCCTGTACGAAATTTCGATCCAGCTTGTCGCCCGCGTCGAGCGCAAGCGCGAGGCCAAACTGCGCGCCGAAGGACTGTGGTTCGACGACGAGGACGAGATGACCGGAGACGACATGCATCCCGAAGAAATGCCGGACCCCGATGACAAGGATCCAGCCCAATGACTGATCCGCTTCTGCGGGTTGCCGAGGCGCTGGAGCGGGTCAGCCCGCCGCCGCGCCCCGCGCCCGATTTGCACGCTTGCGATGCGTTTGTCTGGCATGTGGCGCCCGACCACCTACAGCCCGTGCCGGATGTGGCGCGGGTGGATATGGCGCTGCTGGTCGGGATCGACCGGGCCCGCGATACGCTGCTGGAGAATACCCGCCATTTCGCGCGGGGTCTGCCGGCCAATAACGCCCTGCTTTGGGGCGCGCGGGGCATGGGCAAATCCAGTCTGGTCAAGGCGGTTCACGCCGCCGTCGTGGCCGAGGGCCTGCCGCTGAAAATCGTCGAGCTTCAGCGCGAGGATCTGACCAGCGTCACCCGGCTGCTCAGCTTGCTGCGCGCCAGCGATGCGCGGTTCATCCTCTATTGCGACGATCTCAGCTTCAGCCATGACGACCAGCATTACAAATCGCTCAAGGCGGTTCTGGATGGCGGGATCGAGGGGCGGCCCGAAAATGTGATCTTCTACGCCACCTCCAACCGGCGCCACCTGATGCCGCGCGACATGATCGAGAACGAGCGCAGTTCGGCCATCAACCCCGGCGAGGCGGTCGAGGAGAAGGTATCGCTCAGCGATCGCTTTGGCCTCTGGCTGGGCTTTCATGCCTGCGATCAGGACGGATTCCTGTCGATGGTGCGCGGCTATTGCGATGCGTTCGGGATCGACATTTCGGACGAGGATCTGCGCGCCGAGGCGATTGAATGGCAGGCCACGCGCGGCGGCCGGTCGGGCCGGGTGGCGTGGCAATTCGTCACCGATCTGGCCGGGCGGCATGGGGTCAGGCTGCCCTGACCTAGATCAGCGGCGCCGCGGCCCCGGTGCGGGTCAGATCAGTCAGCAAATCCTGATACGTCTTTTCCGCGCGCGTGATGCGCGGCGCGGGAAGCCTGACATTCTCCACCCGGATCAGCGCCTCGAACCCCAGGAAAAAGGGCAGCACCGCGCCGCGCTCCTGCGCTGACATGTCCAGCGCAGACGCGAACGCCATCAGGCAGGCGCGATCAACGCCAAGGCAGGTTTTGCCGGACAGGCGCAGACGCCGCCGCCCCATATGCATGGCAAAGCGCGCCACATCTTTCAGCAGGGGCAGTCGCTTGGACGCGCCCAGATCAATGCCGGTCAGGCGCGTGCCGTCCGCAACCAGATTGTTGGGGTGAAAATCGCCGTGGCAGATCGCGGTGCGCCACGGGGCTGCGGCAATCTCCGGCTCCAGCCGGCGCATCTGCTCCAGGATTTGCAGCTCAAGCTGGCGCAGTTGGTCAAACGGCTGCTTGGCCGAGGCATTCTCCGCGCGCGCAATCCAGCGTCTGGGGGTCGCAACGCGCCAGCCTTCGGACATGGCGGTGCATTTGCGAAACCACGCCGCCGCCCCCGGCAGATGGGCGGCGCGCGCCCGTTTATCCAAGCTGTACAGCAGCGCCATCAGCGGCGTGCCGGTAATACGCTCCTGCACGATCAGGCCGTGGTCGGGGCTGGCGCAGATCGGCTGCGGTGTGCGCAGATCGCCGGTCGCCATATGGGGCCAGAGCCGCTGTAATTCGTCCCATTCGGCGCGGGTGGCGCCGTGATCATCGGTCAGGTTCAGCCGGAACACCACATCGCGCCCGTCCAGCGTTCCGTGAAAAATGGCGCGTTTTCCCGGCACATGCCGGATCAGGTCGCCGGGTTCGGCACCGCTCAGGCAGGGGGTGTTTGCGCGGGCCTCGTCCAGCCGCGCGATGATGGGCATCATCGTTTCCAGATCGGGGATGGGCGGGAGTTTGACATTCATTTGCGCACTCAATCGCAGCGGCGCCGTGCGGTCAACCGAAATGCCCCGCTGCCGATTGAACCCGGCCCGGCCCGCGTCTATGTTGGCCGCCAAAGCAGGCCGCGCCGCTGGCCGTTACCGCACAAAGGATACCCCCGAATGACCGACACCCCCGTAGCCGACATGACATTCGAGCAGGCCATGAAAGAGCTGGAACAGGTCGTCGGACGGCTGGAGCGCGGCGATGTTGCGCTGGACGAATCCATCACCCTGTACGAGCGGGGCGCGGCATTGAAAAAACGCTGCGAGGCCAAGCTGAAAGAGGCCGAGGAAAAGGTCGCCGCCATCACGCTGGACGGTGACGGGCAACCGACCGGGACCAAGCCGGTCGAGGGTCTGTAGCCCCCATGCAGACGCAGCTGGACAAGGCGGCCGCGCAACTTGCCGCGCATCTGGCGCAGGTTCTGTCGCCCTTTTCCGGTGATGTGGGCGATGCCATGCGCCACGCCACCAAAGGCGGGAAGCGCCTGCGCGGGTTTCTGGTGCTGGAAAGCGCACGTTTGCACAAGGTCAGCCCGGCCGCGGCCATCTGGCCCGCCACGGCGATCGAGGCGATGCACGC
This sequence comes from Roseovarius dicentrarchi, assembly GCF_003316635.1. Taxonomy (GTDB): domain Bacteria; phylum Pseudomonadota; class Alphaproteobacteria; order Rhodobacterales; family Rhodobacteraceae; genus Roseovarius; species Roseovarius dicentrarchi. Next base: position 43,168 of record NZ_QNQP01000002.1, read on the forward strand.
CTACAGCCTTGTTCACGACGATTTGCCCTGCATGGATGACGACGACGCCCGACGCGGGCAGCCAACGGTCCATGTCAAATGGGACGAGGCGACGGCGGTGCTGACCGGCGACGCCCTTCAATCACTGGCGTTCGAGCTGGCCGCGCATCCCGAGGTGGGCAGCGGCGCCGTGCGCGCCGATCTGGTGCAGACGCTGGCGCGTGCGGCAGGCGGGCAGGGCATGGTGCTGGGCCAGGCGCTGGACATGGCCGCCGAACGCGCGCAGACGCCGCTGCCGCTGGACCGGATCAGCGCGCTTCAGGCCGGCAAGACCGGCGCGCTGTTTGAATGGAGCGCGGCCGCCGGCGCGCGCATGGCCGCGGCCGATCCGGCACCGATGATCCGCTATGCCGCCGCGATGGGGCAGGCGTTCCAGATCCGCGACGATGTGATCGACGTCACCGGCGATGCGCAGGCCGTCGGCAAGGCGGTGGGCAAGGACGCGGCAGCCGGCAAGGCCACGTTCGTGTCGCTGCTGGGCCTCGATGGCGCCCGCGCGCGCGCCGCAGACCTTGTGGCCGACGCCTGCGATGCGCTATCTGAATATGGCGCGGACGCTGCAACCTTGCAGCAGACCGCGCGCTTCGCTATCTCGCGTCACAGCTGACCTGACGCCCCGGGGAGGGGCAGTGCCATGACCACCGAGCAAGACCCAACGCCACCGTCCGCGCCGAAAACGCCGCTGCTGGACAATGTAACCGGCCCCGCCGACATGAAACGGCTGAGCGACCGCGACCTGGGCCGTCTGGCGGACGAGCTGCGCGGCGAGACGATCCGCTCGGTCTCGCAGACCGGCGGGCATCTGGGTGCGGGCCTTGGCGTGGTGGAATTGACCGTGGCGCTGCACGCGGTGTTCGACGCGCCGCGTGACAAGATCATCTGGGACGTCAGCCATCAAAGCTATCCGCACAAGATCCTGACCGGGCGCCGCGACCGGATGAAAACCCTGCGCCAGAAGGACGGCCTCAGCGGGTTCACCAAACGGTCCGAGTCGCCCTATGACCCGTTCGGCGCGGCCCATTCCAGCACTTCGATCAGCGCGGCGCTTGGCTTTGCCGTGGCGCGCGATCTGGGCGGGGCCTGCGATACCGGCCACGGCGATGCGGTGGCGATCATCGGCGACGGCGCGATGAGCGCGGGCATGGCGTTCGAGGCGATGAACAACGCCGGCGCGCTGGGAAAACGCATGTTCGTGATCCTCAACGACAACGAGATGTCGATCGCACCGCCCGTCGGCGCGCTGTCGTCCTACCTGTCGCGTCTTTATGCCGAAGAGCCGTTTCAGGATCTCAAAGCCGCCGCCAAGGGCGCGATTTCCCTGCTGCCGCCCCCCTTGCAGGAGGGTGCGCGCCGCGCCCGCGACATGCTCAAGGGGCTGGCCGTCGGCGGCACATTGTTCGAGGAGTTGGGTTTTTCCTATGTCGGCCCCATCGACGGGCATGATATGGAGCAGCTCCTGGCGATCCTGCGCACCGTCCATCAGCGCGCCACCGGCCCGATGCTGATCCATGTGCTGACCAAAAAGGGCAAGGGATACGCCCCCGCCGAGGGTGCCAATGACGGCGGTCATGCGACCGCGAAATTCGACATCGTTACCGGCAAGCAGAGCAAACCACCCAGCAACGCGCCCAGCTACACGGCGGTTTTTGGCCGCGAACTGGTGGCGCATGCCGCCAGGGATGACCGGATTGTGGCCGTGACGGCGGCCATGCCTGATGGCACCGGCCTTGCCCTGATGGCGGAACGCTACCCCTCGCGCTGCTTTGATGTGGGCATTGCCGAACAGCACGCCGTGACCTTTGCCGCCGGCATGGCCGCGGGCGGATTGCGCCCGTTTTGCGCGCTTTATTCCACGTTCCTGCAACGCGGCTACGATCAGGTTGTGCATGACGTCGCGATTCAGCGCCTTCCGGTACGCTTCGCCATTGACCGCGCCGGTCTGGTCGGCGCCGATGGCGCGACCCACGCGGGCAGCTATGACACGGCGTTTCTGGCCAACCTGCCCGGTTTTGTCGTTATGGCCGCGGCGGACGAGGCGGAGCTGGTGCATATGGTGGCCACCGCTGCCGCCCATGACGACGGCCCGATTGCCTTCCGCTACCCACGCGGCGAAGGCGAGGGCGTGACGATGCCCGAAAAGGGCATCCCGCTGGAGATTGGCAAGGGCCGCATGATCGCCCAGGGCGCCCGCGTCGCGATCCTCAGCTTTGGCACCCGCCTTGGCGAGGTGCGCCGCGCCGCCGAGGCGCTGGCCGCCAAGGGGATCACCCCGACAATCGCCGACGCGCGTTTCGCCAAACCGCTGGACCGCGACATGATCCTGAAACTGGCCGAAAACCACGAGGCGTTGATCACGATCGAAGAAGGCGCCGTTGGCGGCTTTGGCAGCCATGTGGCACAGCTGTTGGCAGAGGAGGGCGTGTTCGATCACGGGCTGAAATTCCGTTCGATGGTGTTGCCGGACATCTTCATAGATCAGGCCAGCCCGGCAGATATGTATGCCGTGGCCGGTATGGGCGCCGCCGAGATCGAAGCGAAGGTGCTGGATGTTCTGGGCGTGGCTCAGATCGCGGGCAAACGCGCCTGATGGCAGGGTTCGTGTAAGTTATGCACAGGATTTTCCACAGATACCGGCGACAAGTCTGGAAAGTGATAACTGTTTCTTAGAGTTTTGCGTATTATCTGTGGATGATGAGAATTTTCCACCTCCTCGTCCTTGCCGCCGTCCTGCTGGCTGCGCCTGCCCGCGCTCAGACGCTGGATGGGCCGGACGGGCCGCTGCGCATCACGCAGATGGCAAGTGGCCTGAATGGCCCGTGGGCCTTTGGTTTCCTGCCCGACGGTGGTGTGCTGATTACGGAAAAACGCGGTGCCTTGTGGCGACTTCGCGACGGGGAAAAAACCCGCGTCGGCGGCGTCGGGCCGGTCGCCGATGCCGGGCAGGGCGGCTTGCTGGATATCCTCATCCCCCGTGATTTTGCGCAAACGCGGCAGCTTTATTTTACGCAGGCAACACGGCAAGGGCGCGGCGCCGGCACGGCACTGGCCACGGCGCAGCTGGAACGCGGCGCAGATACGCTGACCGACTGGCGTGTCATTTACCAGATGACCGAAGGCAGCAGCGGCGGCCGACATTTCGGCGCGCGTCTGGTCGAGGCGCCGGACGGCACGATTTTCATGACCGTGGGCGAGCGGGGTGACCGGCCCTCGGCGCAGGATCTGAGCCGCGAAAACGGCAGTATCCTGCGCCTGACACGCGACGGCGCGCCGGCGCCAGGCAACCCGTTTTCAGACAGGCAAGGCGCGCGTGCCGCCATCTGGTCCTACGGCCATCGCAACCCGCAAGGCGCCGCATTGGATGCGGATGGGCAGCTTTGGGTCAATGAGCATGGCGCCAAGGGCGGTGACGAGGTAAATCGCATCGCGCCGGGCGCAAATTACGGCTGGCCGGTCATCTCCTACGGTCGGCACTACTCTGGCGCGCGCATTGGCGAGGGCACGGCCAAGCCGGGGCTGGAGCAGCCTGAATTCTACTGGGATCCCAGCATCGCCCCCTCGGGCCTGATGATTTATTCAGGCGCGCTCTGGCCGGAATGGCGGGGCGATTTCTTTTCCGGATCGCTGAAATTCGGCTTCATCTCGCGCCTGTCAGGCGATCCGCTGGCCGAGGTGCAGCGACTGCAAAGCGCCGAAACCGCCCGCTTGCGTGACATCCGCGAAGCGCCGGATGGCACGATCTGGTTCCTCAGCGAAGGCCGGGGCGCACTGTACCGGCTGTCGCGTTAGCCGCTACTCCTGCTCGCGCGACGATTGCGCCCCGCGCTCGCGGTAGGGCGTGGTGCTGTAATGTGCACGGTAGCATTTGGAGAAATGCGAGGGCGAGGAGAACCCGCAGGCAAGCGCCACGTTGATCACAGTCATATCGGTCTGCATCAGCAGGTTACGCGCCTTTTGCAGGCGCAATTCCATGTAATACCGCTTGGGCGACCGGCTGAGATAGCGGCGAAAAAGACGCTCCAGCTGCCGTGTCGACATACCCGCATCGCGCGCCAGTATCGCCGGGCTGATCGGCTCTTCGATATTGGCCTCCATCAGCTGGATCACCTGGCTCAGCTTGGGGTGGCGCACGCCGATGCGGGTGGGAACCGACAGTCGCTGCGTGTCCTGATCGGTGCGGATGGACGAATAAATCAGCTGATCCGCGACCGCATTGGCCAGCTTTTCATCGTGGTCCTGTGCGATGATACCCAACATCAGATCAATGGATGATGTGCCGCCTGCGGTGGTCATGCGGTTGCCGTCAATGGTGAACACCGATTTTGTCAGCTGCACTTCGGGAAAATCCTCGGCAAAGCTGTCGTGATTTTCCCAATGGATCGTCGCGCGCTTGCCATCCAGCAGCCCGGCGCGCGCCAGAATGTAGGATGCGGTGCAAAGCCCGCCTATCTTCAGCCCGCGCCGTGCCTCGCGGCGCAGCCAGTTCAGCATGCGTTTGCTTGCCGCCTGTTGAATTTCAATCCCGCCGCAGATCAGAACCGTGTCGTTGCGTGACAGCTCATCCAGCGGTCCGTCCAGCTGGAACCGCACACCGGCCGAGCATGTGATCACATCGCCGCCATCGCCGATCACCGTCCAGTCATACAGCGGCCTTTCCGCCATGCGGTTTGCGATCCGCAGGCATTCGATGGCAGCTGAGAAGCTGATCAGGGTAAAGTTGTCCAGCAGGACAAAAACAAAGCGGCGGGTGGCGGTTTCGGCGCCAGACTGGCGATGTCTTTGGTCGATTTGCATTGATCAACATCCTCCGCCTGACGTCAGGGCCAGATTGGTGATCCCTGAAAAAAGGGTATTTGACAAGGGATTGCACAAGGATTTGACTGATTGCGCGCAACATTCGTGTGGTCACCCGGCGGAAGCTTGCGTATAGAACCGGTTCAGGAATGCATATCGCGGAGTACAGACAATGGCAGAATGGACCAAATCCGATTGGCGCGACAAGCCGCGCATCCAGATGCCGGACTATACCGACCAGGACGCGCTGCATGCGGTCGAGGCGCGTCTGTCGCAATTTCCGTTGCTGGTATTCGCAGGCGAGGCGCGGAAACTGAAGGCGCAACTGGGCGCGGCATCGCGCGGTGATGCATTTTTGCTTCAGGGCGGCGATTGCGCCGAAGCCTTCGACCAGTTCAGCGCGGATGCGATCCGCGATACATTTCGGGTCATGCTGCAAATGGCAATGGTGCTGACCTATGGCGCCAAGGTGCCTGTGGTCAAAGTCGGCCGCATGGCCGGCCAGTTCGCCAAGCCGCGCAGCGCCCCGACGGAAACCGTGAATGGCGTGGAATTGCCCAGCTACCGCGGCGACATCATCAACGAATTGCCGTTTTCCGAAGCCGCGCGAAGCCCCGATCCGGCGAAAATGCTGCAAGCCTACACTCAATCGGCCGCAACGCTGAACTTGTTGCGCGCGTTTTCCAAGGGCGGCTATGCTGACATGAACAAGGTCCACAGCTGGACCTTGGGCTTTACCGAGGGTGAGAAGGCCGCGCGCTACCGCGAAATGGCGGGCCGTATCGGTGACGCGCTGGATTTCATGCGCGCCGCAGGTTTGGACAGCGCCAGCACCGAGGCGATGCAGACCGTGGATTTCTACACCAGCCACGAGTCGCTGCTGCTGGAATATGAAGAGGCGCTGACGCGGATAGACAGCACGTCAGGCAACTGGCTGGCCGGCTCTGGCCATATGATCTGGATCGGTGATCGCACACGTCAGCCCGACGGCGCGCATGTCAATTTCGCCAGCGGCGTATTGAACCCGATCGGCCTGAAATGCGGCCCCAGCATGACGGCAGATGATCTGAAGACGTTGATGACAAAGCTGAACCCGAAAAATGAGGCAGGCCGCCTGACCTTGATCGCGCGGTTTGGCGCGGGCAACGTTCAGGAGCATCTGACCCGTCTTATCCGCGTTGTTCAGGCCGAAGGCGCCAATGTGCTGTGGGTTTGCGATCCGATGCATGGCAACACGATCAAGTCGGAATCGGGCTACAAGACGCGGCCATTCGATGCCGTGCTGCGCGAAGTTCGGGAGTTTTTCGCAGTTCACAAGGCCGAGGGCACGATCCCCGGCGGTGTGCATTTCGAGATGACGGGACAGGACGTGACCGAATGTATCGGCGGGGTTCAGGCAGTTACGGATGAAAACCTGAGTGATCGCTATCACACCGCCTGCGATCCGCGCCTGAATGCGTCGCAATCGCTGGAGCTGGCGTTCCTTGTTGCCGAGGAGCTTTCGACGTTTCGTCAGGATCTGCGCGCCAAGGCGGGCTGATGCCGCTTGAGATCTGAGCATAGACTGGCCCGCGCGGTGCGATCCGTGCGGGCCGGTTTGCATTGTTCAGAGTTATCCCTTGACCAATCGCAGATGCGATTTTTGACCTGCGCGGTGAGGTTCGGATGCTCGTCTGTCGCTCGTCAGTGCGAGCGTGGGCGTGGCAAGACGAGGGTGCGCGGCACCTTCCAATGGTGTAACCTGCGCGTCGACAATATCAAAGCGGCGTGGCCCCCGGCCCAGGTTTCCGCACGTTACCAAGCATCCCAATGCGCGTGAGATGTCGCCAAGATCGCTGCGCAGCGGCAGGATCAGCATGTCACCGGTCAGTTTTGGGCCAGTCGCAGATGCCAGCGACAGACGCAGCGTTGCAGGCTGATCAAAAACACTGACCAGATGATGTGACAGCGCGTCGCGATGAGAGGGCGTGATGAAAGCGCTGAGCGGCATGCCGCGCACCTCCATCCCCATCAGATCCGTCATGTGGCTGCCGGCGATGCGCAACCGGGCCAGACCCGGCGCGATGCGCTCCGCGATGAAGGCGTTGGACAATAGCGCCTCGATCCCGCGTGGGTCGATATCCGACCGGCGCGGAACATCTGTGCCGCGCCGCATCTTTTGCCAATATGCTGCAAAATCCGCCAGCGCCGTGGCATGCGGTGACAGGGATGGCGCGACCTGCGCCAAGGCGCGCAGCGGGGTTGCCGTGTGGCCGTCGATCAGATGGATATCGCGTGTCATGATCCTGCCCTTTCCCGCCTGATGCGGCGACATTTGTAAGACTGGTTAACCGCGCCGCACCGTCGTGGTTCCGTGCGCATACTGTGAAATCCTGGCCAGTGTTTCGGATCGACCCAAGGGGGCGACGCGGGTGGTCGGTGGAGACAATATGCCACAAAGGCGCCCGCTTTTGTCTAAAATCCTTTACAAATGGTTAACTTCTCCGCGAGGCGCGGCAGCCGGTCCGGCATGGCGGCGCCGGGCAGGATGGCTTGCCACGCTGATGTTCAAGGCTTAGGAATACGGCGCAAACCGGCAAGGGGGCTGCATGACCATGGCGCGCACAGTGAATTCGATGACCGGCTTTGCTGCCGGGCAGGGCGCGGACGGCCCATGGTCCTGGAGTTGGGAGCTGCGCAGCGTCAACGGCAAGGGGCTGGATCTGCGCCTGCGCGTGCCGGACTGGATCGCCGGTTTGGAAACGGCCCTGCGCACGCGCCTGTCCGGCGCGTTGGTGCGCGGCAATGTATCGTTGACCTTGCGGGTGCAGTCGGGCGATGCGGGCGGGCGTTTGCGGATCAATTCGGCCCAGCTCGATGATGTTCTGCAAGCCTTGGCCGAGGTCGAGGCGCGCGCGATGGAGCGCGGATTGTCCCTGGCACCCGCGCGCCCCGGCGATGTTCTGGCCGTGCGCGGCGTGCTGGACGTGGCAAGCGACATGGCCGATACCGAGCCGCTGAAAGCAGCGCTTTGCGCCGATTTTGAAACTGTCCTGACCGATTTTATCGCCATGCGCGCCAGCGAGGGCGCGGCGCTGCACGCATTGCTGGAGGCGCATCTGGCCGACATCGCCCGCCTGACAGACGCGGCTCATGCCGCCGCCATAGCGCGCGCGCCGGAAATGGCGGCCGCCCTGACGGCAAGTCTTGGGCGCGTGATGGATGGCGCAAATGGCGCGGACCCGGCGCGTGTCGCGCAGGAACTGGCCCTGATCGCCGTCAAGGCGGATGTGACCGAGGAAATCGGCCGCCTTCATGCGCATGTCGCCGCCGCGCGGGAGTTGTTGGCCAGCGGCGCACCGGTGGGGCGCAAGCTGGATTTTCTCAGCCAGGAATTCAATCGCGAGGCCAATACCATGTGCGCCAAGGCACAGAATACCGACCTGACCGCCATCGGGCTGGAGCTGAAGGTGGCTGTCGACCAGATGCGCGAACAAGTGCAGAATGTGGAGTAGATCATGAGCAACCGCCGCGGATTATTGATTATCCTGTCGTCCCCATCGGGCGCCGGCAAATCCACGCTGTCACGCCGTTTGCGCGAATGGGACGAAAACGTGCTGTTCTCCGTCTCGGCCACGACGCGCAAGCCGCGCGAGGGCGAGGTGGACGGGTCCGACTATTATTTTCTGGAGACAGAAGATTTCAAACGACAGGTCATCGAGGGGCAGATGCTGGAGCATGCGTTCGTCTTTGGCAATCACTACGGCTCGCCCAAGGGGCCGGTCGAGGCGGCGATCAATCAGGGCCGCGACGTTCTGTTTGATATTGACTGGCAGGGCGCGCAGCAGATCCAGAATTCGGATCTGGGCAAACATACGCTGTCGATCTTCATCCTGCCGCCCTCCATTTCCGAGTTGCGCCGCAGGCTGGAATCGCGCGGGCAGGATAGCGATGATGTGATCGCAAAGCGGATGCAGAAAAGCTGGGACGAAATCAGCCATTGGGCGGAATATGACTATGTGCTGACCAATGATGATCTGGACGCAACCGATGCATCGCTCAAGCAGATCATCGCCGCCGCCCGGCTGCGCCGTATCCAGCAGCCCGCGCTGACCGAACACGTACGCAACCTGCAAATGGAATTCGAGGACCGCACATGATGTATGCATTTGAGGGCCACCGCCCCACCACGCCCGAAGATGGCGATTACTGGATCGCACCGGGCGCGCATGTGATCGGGCGCGTCGTGCTGGAGGGGGGCAGTTCGGTCTGGTTCGGCGCCGCGCTGCGCGGCGATAACGAGGTGATCCATATCGGCGCGGGGACGAATGTGCAGGAAAACTGCGTCATGCATACGGATATGGGGTATCCGCTGACCATCGGTGCCGGCTGCACAATCGGGCACAAGGCCATCCTGCATGGCTGCACCATTGGTGACAATTCGCTGATCGGCATGGGCGCGACGGTACTGAACGGCGCCGTTATCGGGCGCAACTGCCTGATCGGGGCGGGCGCGCTGATCACCGAAGGCAAGCATATTCCCGATGGATCGCTGGTCATGGGCGCGCCGGGCAAGGTGGTGCGCGAACTGGACGCCGCCGCAATCGACGGCATCCGCAAAAGCGCCCTGGGCTATCAGGACCGGATGCGCCGGTTTCGCGCCGGATTAGCGCCGCTGGACTGACCGCGCTGGTCTGCCTTACATTATCGCGGCAGCAAATCATCCTCGCCAATCTGGGTCGCCAGCCAGTTGCGGAATTTGGTCAGCGCGCCATCGCCGGTCTTGATGTCCGGCCAAACCAGGTGATAGGCGCCGGGGCTGGGCGTTGGCTGGCCCCACGCGACCGCCAAACGGCCCGCCGCGATGTCGCCTGACGCCAGATATTCCGGCAGCAGCGCCACGCCCAGCCCATGCAGCGCGGCCTGCGTGATGGTTGAAAACTGGTCATAGATCGTGCCGGTGACTCGGCCTGCCTCCACCCCTTGGGCCGCGAACCATGCGCGCCACGCCTCGGGCCGGGTTTCGATATGCATCAAGGGCATGTCCAGCAGGCTGGCGGCGGTCGCGGGCGGCCTTTCCGCAATCAGCGATGGCGCGCAGACCGCAATCACCGCCTCGCCGCGCAGACGCATGGACTGCGTTCCCGGCCAATCCGCGTCCCCGAAATGTATCGCTGCATCAAAGGGTTCCATTGCGAAGTTGAACGGTTTGATCCGCGTTGACAGGTTCAGAGTCACCTCTGGATGGCTGCGCGCAAAATCCGGCAGGCGCGGCACCAGCCAGCGCATCCCGAAGGTCGGCAAAATCGCCAGATTAAGCGCGCCCCCCGATGGGTTTACCGTCAGTTTCAGCGATGCCTGCGCTATCTGGTTGAGCGCCGCGCGCACCTCGGCCGCGTATTGCACCGCGTCCGGGGTCAGCGAAATGCGGCGGCCGTCGCGCACAATCACCGTGACGCCCAGCTGCTCCTCCAGCGCCTGGATCTGGCGGCTGACCGCGCTTTGCGTCAGGGTCAGCGCGTCGGCGGCGGCGGTTGCGCTGCCCAGCCGGTCCAGCGCCTCCAGCGCGCGCAGGCTGGCGATGGAGGGCAGAAATCTGCGGGGCAGGGCCATCTATTCCATTTCCTCATGGGTTTTCGCAAAAGACTTGGTATTCTTCTGGGGTCAAACGCCTTATATGACAAGCAGAACACATGATAAACTCATGGAAAGGGAACATGATGAGCCTCGACGCCCCCACACTCAAAGCCAAAGACGCCCCCGATCTGTCCGGTTTCGACTGGAAAGACCCCTTCCGCCTGGACGACCAGCTTCAGGAAGAAGAGCGGATGATCGCCGAAAGCGCCCGCACCTATGCGCAGGAAAAGCTGCAAACGCGGGTCATTCAGGATTACGCAAACGAGGCGGTCAGCCCCGAGCTGTTCCCCGAAATGGGTGAAATGGGCCTGCTGGGCACCACAATCCCCGAGGAATACGGCGGAATCGGCAGCGGCTATGTCAGCTACGGCCTTGTCGCGCGCGAGATTGAGCGCGTCGACAGCGGCTATCGTTCGATGATGAGCGTGCAGTCGTCCTTGGTCATGTACCCGATCTATGCTTACGGCACCGAAGAGCAGCGCCAGAAATATCTACCCAAGCTGGCCAAAGGCGAGCTGATCGGCTGTTTTGGCCTGACCGAACCCGATGCCGGCAGCGATCCGGCGGGCATGAAAACCCGCGCCGAAAAGATCGACGGCGGCTACCGCCTGACCGGCGCGAAGATGTGGATTTCCAACAGCCCGATCGCGGATGTATTCATCGTCTGGGCCAAATCGGACGCGCATGAGGGCAAGATTCGCGGGTTCATTCTGGAAAAAGGCATGGACGGGCTGAGCGCGCCTAAAATTGCCGGCAAGCAATCCCTGCGCGCCTCGGTCACAGGCGAGATTGTGATGAAAGGTGTCGAGGTCGGCGAGGATGCGCTCTTGCCGAATGTCGAAGGGCTGAAGGGTCCGTTTGGCTGCCTGAACCGCGCCCGCTATGGCATTGCGTGGGGCGTGATGGGCGCCGCCGAATTCTGCTGGCATGGTGCATTGCAATACGGCCTTGACCGCCACCAGTTCCGCAAGCCGATTGCGCAAACGCAGCTGTTTCAGCTGAAACTGGCGAATATGCAGACCGAAATCACGCTGGGCCTGCAAGCCGCGCTGCGTGTCGGCCGCCTGATGGACGAGGCGAACGCCGCGCCCGAAATGATCAGCATGATCAAGCGCAACAACTGCGGCAAGGCGCTGGATATCGCGCGCATGTCCCGCGATATGCATGGCGGCAACGGTATTTCCGAGGAATATCACGTCATTCGCCACATGGTGAACCTTGAGACCGTCAACACATATGAGGGCACGCATGACGTCCACGCGCTGATCCTGGGCCGTGCGCAAACAGGCCTGCAAGCGTTTTTCTGATCGCGATCCAAGACCGAGTAGTGAGCGCGGGCAGGTCAATCCTGCCCGCGTTTTTTGTGTGAATGCGTAATGAAAACACCAACCGCAGCCCTTGGAATCTGCGATCAATTCGTTCAATGCTGGCGCCACTGAATCCAAAAGACACGGGCCAGACCGGAGAGGGCGCTGACATGACTGAAACGGCTGATATTATCGTCATTGGCGGCGGCATCGCGGGCATTTCCGCCGCGGCTGAATTGTCGGCTGACGCGCGCGTTCTGGTGCTGGAGGGCGAAAGCCAGACGGGCTATCACTCAACCGGACGATCGGCCGCCGTTTATATCCGCAACTATGGCAATTCCGTTCTGCGTGCGATCAACGCGCTGTCCGAACCGACGCTGACACAGCCTGATGGCATCAGTGATCACAGCCTTCTGTCGCCGCGCGGCGAGCTGTTGTTGGCCTCCGAGGATGAGCTGCCCCAGCTGGAGGCCTACGCCGCCGGCGCGACTGGCCTGGAGGACATGACCGGCGCCGATTGTGCAAAAATGGTGCCAATCCTGCGCCTGGAGCGCATTGCCGGCGCCCTCTATGAAAGCAGCGCGCAAAGCATTGACGTGGACCGGATGCTTCAGGGCTACGCCCGCCTGCTCAGGTCGCGCGGTGGCAAGATTGTGACCGGCGCGCGCGTCTCCACCATTTCCCGCCGCGAGGGTGTCTGGCAGGTGGAAACAGGCGCCGGGGTGTTTGCGGCGCCGACACTTATCAATGCTGGCGGCGCTTGGGCTGATGAAATCGCATCCCTCGCCGGGGTCGGACGCGTTGGGTTGCAGCCAATGCGCCGCTCGGCCGCGCTTTTGCGACTGCCGGATGAATATGACGTCGAAAGCTGGCCGCTTTTCGCAACCGTGGCCGAAACCTGGTACGCCAAGCCGGACGCGGGCAGGCTGATGGTGTCGCCCGCGGACGAGGATCCGGTCGATCCGCATGACGCATGGCCAGATGACATGGTTTTGGCCGAAGGGCTGGACCGGTATGAGCAAGCCGTGACTGTGCCGGTGACGCGGGTTGAAAACAGTTGGGCCGGGCTGCGCACTTTTGCGCCCGATCGCACCCCGGTTGTCGGCTTTGCCCCGGATGCTGACGGATTTTTCTGGTTGGCCGGGCAGGGTGGTTATGGTGTTCAGACGGCGCCCGCGCTTGCCCAAACCGTCGCCGCGCTAATCGGCTCCCGTAGTCCCGACCTGCCCGAGGCGGTACTGACCGCCATGGCACCGGGTCGGTTTGCGGGTAAGTGAGACTTTATAGACTGCGTTTTTAAACCCTTGGGAGACCGCAAAATGGATGACATTACACGTGACCACACTGGCCCGCGCATGAGCCAGATCGTCAAGCATAACGGGACGATTTATCTGGCGGGCCAGGTCGGCAATGCCGGTGACAGCGTCACCGAGCAGACCAAGACCTGCCTTGCCAATATCGACAAACTGCTGGCGGAGGCGGGATCGGACAAGACGCGTATCTTGCAGACCGTTATCTGGATGGCCGATATGAAGGATTTCGCCGAAATGAACGCGGTTTGGGATGCGTGGGTGCCTGCGGGCCACACGCCCGCCCGCGCCGCAGGCGAATCCAAACTGGCAACGCCCGAATACCTGGTCGAATTCATCGTCGTCGCGGCTGAGAAGTAAGCCAGCCATCTGCGTGCGTTGCGCCACACTGTTTTGAAACAGTCTCTGCCAAGCTATGTTTTGGCAGAGACTATCGAAATAAATTTGAAATTCATCCAAGGGTTTTTCAATAGCCTCCGATACCTCAGCAAAAACGCTTGGACCTATTCCAGACCAGCGCAGCGATTGTGGTCCGTAGGCGCCGGAGAGAACCTATTTCATCGCCCAAAGAACGCGCGCCGTGTCAAACAGGCCGTTGTGACGCCCGTTGTTGTCCGACACATCGCCGTCTTGTCGCCGCTTCTTCGCCCATACGGATTTCTTTGACGGGCCTTTAATTGGCGCGCCGGATGGGCACATGGAAATGTGATGCAAAACCGATTCAAGCACCGTTGCGTTTGGGGTCTGAAAACTCTGCACGGTGATACCAATCCGCAGCCGGACGTCTTTTTCCACTATATACGCCTTATCGTTTAACAAACGACGGATCTTTACCTCTGTGCCAGGCAGGTCCGCGATCTGATGGAAATTGAGGCCCATCAGGATCTGACCATCGACAGTGGCGCCGATAGGCAGCCCGGCCTTGTTCAGGTTATCCAGACGCACCCTGATCGCGCTGAGCAGGGATGCATAACGCGCCGCTCCCAATTCATGCGCCAGGCTACGGCGGCCGGCGACACGAACCGCTACAACTCCCGCAATGCTGGTGTGAGCGTCGCCGTGCGAGAGTGCGATTGCATCGCGCGAGAAGGTTTCAAAGCCCGTCAGTCCGCTTATCGGGTCCTGCCTGCGCTCGGCGGCGTGGCGGCGTTCGACAAGGGCCCGAAAACGCTCATGCTCCAAAAAGGTGGCGGCAACGGGAATGGACAGCAGGTTCAGCACCGCCATGGGAAGGGCGAGCGTTGACAGGAATGCGACACACAGATCCCAAGGCATGAGAAGCGCTGTTGTCAGATGAAAGCTGGTTACAAGGCCCAAGACAATCATGCTGACTATTCCGCGGCGCGATTGGCGCAGTGTCCAGTGGTTCCACAAGAATCCGGCAAGGAAGGAAACCAGCATCCCGGCCAGCCCCGATGCCATGCCGACGCCGCCGATATAGCCACGCATGGATGCGGCCATGACCAGACATATCAACGCGGCGCGCCACCCCAGAAATGCGCCGGCAAGTGCCACAGACACATTGCGCATATCGATGATAACACCGGGTGCCATTTCCAGCGGAGCATTCATTTGAATCATCGCCACAAGGCCGAAGGAGAAGCCCAGTATTATCTGCGCGCGCGCCTCCGGCATATGCGATCTGATCAATCCAAATAATGATGCCAGCATGACAACAATGGCGAGAGAGCCAATCACTTCGGGTAACAGCAGCATATCAAATTCCCCACTCTTCGAGGGATATGAGTAATGCGCAATGTATAACGAGGACTTAACGAGCGTCTAAAAGCGCCCGCAGCGCGCTGGAAACTGCGTAAACATTATGTTTGTTTTGACGACAAATCCGCCAGAACGCAAAAACGTCCCGAAATCGTCCGGGACGCGCGATAGCTAGTATAACGATATATTTGACCGCGTGGCAGCAGCCCTACGCTGCGGGTTTGGGCGGAAGGATAAAGCCGTTCACGGGGTACACGCTGCCAAACGAATCGGGGTTCGTCTCCAGCCGCACGGCGGACCAGTCACCGGCCTCCGATACGTCAATCACGGCCATATCCTGGCTGACCTGATCCCGGTGCCAATTCGCGTGATCGATCAAAATCCGGTTCGGGGCCAATACCTTGGACACAACTGCAACATGGCCCATCGGCATTGATTTGGTTGCGCGGAAAGACATCACAGCACCGACCGCAGGAGCCGAGGACTGTTCAAAACTGCCCGCGGCCTTGTTCCACCATGTATGTGCGTTTCCGCGGATGTTGATACCGCTGACGTTGCGGGCAAAGGGGACGCACCAGACGCGTTTGCCGCTGGCGCGCAGATCGGCGGCCTCGCGCAGGGCCAACGCCTCGCGCGCGGGGTCGATGCTGAACTGGCTGGATGTTTCGGTCTGTTGGGGTGCGCGGGCGCAGGCGCCAAGGCTGATTGCGGCGACACAGATAAGCGGCGCAAGACGCCAGAAGCGGTTGGAATGGATGGTCATCGTGCCCTCGAACTTGTTTCTGCCTGCGACGCTCTTCCGGCGTTCGGGGATGTGTTTGCTACAATTTTCCGATAATTCGAAGGCGCTAGATTCCGCGTGGCAAAAAACCGCTCAATTCGGCGTGAGCAGACGGATGATCGCCGGTGTTGCAAATATGCATAGACGCAAAAAGCCCCGCAAACTGCGGGGCTTCAGCATTGAATAGACAGGGATTTATCGGCGTTTGCGCCCGCCGACGCGGCCCGCGCGACCGCGGCCTTCTTCGCCCACCTTGGGCGCGCTTTTGTTGAAGCGGATCCACTCGCTGCCATGCGGGTCGTTGTTGGTCAGGAAATTGGCCGCGCGAATCGCCTCCATTTCGCTGCCTGATTTCGGCAATGTGCTGCCAAGTCCGAAAAGCTGGCAAAACGTCTCGTCATCCATGTCCTCGGGAATTTCGAGGCCGGTCGCGGCGACTTCGGCGCGCTTGGCTGCGATTTTCGATGGCGGGACGGGCAGCGCGACCGGGTTCATGATGGCCGAGGTCATGCCCGCGCCCATTGCCATGGGCAGAAAGGCGTTGTTGATGCCGTGCCGGTTGGGCAAGCCAAAGCTGATGTTGGACGCGCCGCAGGTGGTGTTCACGCCCAGTTCCTCGCGCAGGCGGCGGACAAGTGCGAACACCTGCAATCCGGCGGTGCCCATCGCGCCAATCGGCATGACCAGCGGGTCCACCACGATGTCATGCGCGGGAATGCCGAAATCGGCGGCGCGCTGGACGATCTTTTTGGCGACCTCGAACCGGACATCGGGATCTTCGGAAATGCCGGTATCGTCATTGGAAATGGCGACAACCGGCACGTTGTATTTCTTGACCAGCGGCAGCACGAATTCCAGACGCTCCTCCTCCCCGGTGACGGAGTTCAGCAGGGGGCGCCCTTCACATGCCTTCAGCCCCGCCTCAAGCGCCGCCGGAACCGAGCTGTCGATGCATAGCGGCAGATCGACAAGCCCCTGAACCATCTCGACAATTTTGGTCATCAAAGGTGGTTCGGTTTCATTCGGGTTGGGGTTTGAGTTGTACACGACGCCCGCGTTGATATCCAGAACGGTGGCACCGGCATTGGCCTGCGCCACGGCGTCCTTCTGAACGGTAGAGAAATCCCCGGCCTCCAGCTGGGCGGCGAGTTGTTTGCGGCCGGTGGGGTTGATGCGCTCGCCGATGACGCAAAAGGGTTCGTCAAATCCAATGATGGCGGTTTTTGTTTTGCTCTCGACGATCGTGCGGGTCATGTGTGTTCCTTGGATACAGGTTTATTGGGCCGACGCAGGCACGCCAGAGGCGCCGGCATTCTGGATCGCCCATGTCGCATTGGCCTTGATCCCGCCAAGCGGGAAAAAATGCACATTGGTGACGTTGAAATCAGGGTTTGCTGCCTTGTGCGCGGCCAGGTCGGCGATCACCTCCGTCGGCTCGTAGGGCAACAGCAGCTTGGTCACGTCCATTGCGCGTTTTTGCAGCACCTTGAGCGATGGGCCGACGCCGCATGCGATGGCGAATTTGATCAGGGTCTGAAGCTTGGCCGGGCCGGCGATGCCGATATGGATGGGCAGGTCGATCCCCGCCGCCTTCAGGCTGTCGGCCCATGCGATGATGGGCGCTGCATCGAACGCGAATTGCGTGGCAAGCGCCATCTGCGCATCCGATGTTTCGGAAAACGCCTGTTTCCAGCGCAGCGCGGCGCTGACATTTTCGATGCCGCCGGTAGGGTCGATATCGCGGTTGCCCTCGGGGTGGCCCGCGACATGCAGACGTTTAAAGCCTGCCTTGCCGAATTCGCCCGATTCCAGCAAATCAATCGAGCTGTGGAAATCGCCGCAAGCCTGCGGGATGCCGCCCGCAAGGACCAGCGCCTGATCGACGCCTGCCTCGCCCTGATAGCGGGCGATCCAGTCGGCCAGCGTCGCGCGATCCTTGATGATCCGGGCCGGGAAATGCGGCATGGGGCGATAGCCCTGATCGGCCAGGCGGCGTGCGGTGGCCACCATATCCTCGATCGGGGTGCCTTCGATATGGGCGATATAGACGCGCGTTTCGGCGGGCAGCAGATCGCGGAAATCGTCCACATTCTCGGCGGTGCGCGGCATCACCTCGATCGAGTAGTCCCGTAGCAGGGCCTCAACCGCTGCCGTCGGGGCATCTGGCACGATGGCCGGGCGTTTTTTGAAGCTGAACAGTGACATCAATGCGTCCTTAATCCCGGTTGGGGTCATGCGGTGGGCACCGAAGGCGCAGGGTCGTGGCCGTCATTTGCAATCAGCGCCTTCAGGCGCGCGCGGTCGTATTCACGGTCAAGCCTTTCGGCCTCGGCGGCGACGACATCGGCGGCCTCGCCCTCGACCGGGTAGGGCGGGGCCTTGCGCCATTCGGCCAGATAGGCGTCACTGCCCGCCGCACCGACCTTCATTGCGGCGCGGTCGATGGCCTGCTCAAACTTCTCGGGCAGCTGCTTTTTCGTGCCGCTGCGACCTTTGCCGACCATGACCTGCGCGGGAATATCGCGCCAATATACAATCGTTACGTCGACCATGATGATTCCCCTCTTGGATCTGACCGGCTTGCCTGAACCCTTGTCTAAAGCACGCAGCCCCCGGCGCGGCGACTGTTTTCGACGCAACACACGCGCAGAGCGACGCCGCGATTGCCGTGGCCGGGTGAAAACCCGGCGAGCTGAAGCAAATCGAGCTATCTGTGCAGCCTTGCACGAACGGGGCGAAACCCATATGTTAGGGACAACAAGAAATGGAGGGCGTTCCAATGACGCCCAAGCGTCCCGAAGGTGCGGGCGCGTTCCCGAAACGGGCCCCGAGCCCCGCGCCGAAATCGCCCCGTCGCGCGCCGCTTTATGCCGCGCTCGATCTGGGTACGAACAGTTGCCGGATGCTGATTGCCGAACCGCGTGGCAGTCAGTTCCGGGTGATAGACAGCTTCAGCAAATCGGTGCAGCTTGGCGCCGGTCTGGAAGCGAGCGGCCTGCTGTCCCGTGCGTCCATCGGGCGCACGATTCAAGCGCTGCGTGTGTGCCAGCAAAAGCTGAGCCGTCACGACGTTGGCACCATGCGCCTCGTCGCGACCGAGGCATGCCGCCGCGCCACCAACGGCGCCGCGTTCATGGCGCGTGTGCGCCGCGAAACCGGCCTGACGCTGGATGTGATCACACCGCTGGAGGAGGCGCAGCTGGCCGTGGTCAGCTGCGCGCCGCTGGTCAGCCCCGAAACGGACCAGTTGCTGGTCGTCGATATCGGCGGCGGCTCGACCGAGCTGGTGTGGATCGACCTCACCGATGTTGAGCGGTCCCAGCGCCGCCGCGCCATCATGCGCCTGCATGGCGGGTTTGAGGCGGGCGTCGGCGACAGCGGGCCGTCCGCGCGTGTCGTCGACTGGATCAGCGTGCCACTGGGCGTGGCGACCTTGCGCGACCAGTTCCGCGACGTCGAGGATGACGCGGCGCGGTTTGCCCTGATGAGCTGGTTTTTCGAGGAAAACCTGATGGAATTTGCCCCCTACAAAAGCGAACAATCGCGCGAGGGGTTTCAGATCGTCGGCACCAGCGGCACGGTCACCACCGTGGCGGCCAGCCATCTGGGGCTAAAGCGCTATGATCGCAACCGCGTGGACGGGCTGCGCATGACCTCGGACCAGATTGACAAGGTGATCCGCAGCTATCTGGCGCTGGGTCCGGACGGGCGGCGGCTGGATCCGCGCATCGGGCTGGACCGGCATGCGCTGATCATGTCCGGCGTTGCGATCCTTCAGGCGCTTTTGCGCTGCTGGCCGACCGACAGATTGTCAGTTGCGGATCGCGGTCTGCGCGAGGGCATGCTATACGCCCAAATGGCCGCCGATGGCGTGCTGGCCAGCGAGGAGAGCGCATGAACAAGGGACCGGACGGCAAGAATACATCGGGGCGCGGCCAACGCGACCTGACGGTCAGGGTGAAATCAGCGCGGGGGCGCACGGCGTCCTCTACGCGTTGGCTGCAACGGCAGCTGAATGACCCCTATGTCAAGCGCGCCCAGAACGAAGGGTATCGCGGGCGCGCCGCGTTCAAGATCATGGAAGTGGACGATAAATTCCGCTTCCTGGTGCCGGGCGCGCGCGTCGTGGATCTGGGCTGTGCCCCCGGCGGCTGGATTCAGGTGGCGGTGCCGCGCATCAACGCGTTGGAGGAGAAAAAGGGCAAAGCCGTGGGGACGATCCTGGGCATCGACCTGCAAGAGGTGGAGCCGATTCCCGGCGCCACCATCCATCAGCTGGATTTCATGGATGAGGGCGCCGACGAACAGGTCAAGGAATGGCTTGGCGGGTCTGCCGATGTGGTGATGTCCGACATGGCCGCGTCCAGCTCGGGCCATAAACAGACGGACCACCTGCGCATCATTTCCCTGTGCGAGGCGGCGGCCTACCTGGCGTTTGACGTGTTGGAGGAGGGCGGCACATTCGTGTCCAAGGTTCTGGCAGGCGGCGCCGAGGGCGAGCTGCAAAAGCTGCTGAAACAACGCTTTGCCAAGGTGGCCAACGTGAAACCCCCCAGCAGCCGCGCCGACAGCTCGGAAAAATTCGTGGTTGCGTCTGGATTCCGGGGATAGGCGCGCGTCATTGGCCAACCGACCGGTCACGGCGACATCACGCATATGTGAGTGATCCTGTTCCCGGCACCCTGCGTATCTCCTTTATCGCCGATCACGGCGCACACCCAGGAGGAGAGATTTTATGATCCGCAGAACATTCATGGCACTGGCCGCATCGACAGCCCTCGCATTGCCCGCAATGGCGGCTGACAAGGATATCGTCGACACGGCAGTCGATGCCGGATCGTTCGGCACGCTGGTCGCCGCTGTGCAGGCGGCCGACCTTGTTGAAACACTGAAGGGTGACGGCCCTTTCACCGTCTTTGCGCCCACGGATGACGCATTCGCCGCACCGCCCGAGGGCACCGTCGAGGATCTGCTGAAGCCCGAAAACAAGGACAAGCTGACCGCGATCCTGACCTATCACGTCGTGGCCGGTAAAGTCATGTCGACGGACCTGAGCGATGGCATGACAGCCGCAACCGTGCAGGGCGATGACGTCACCATCATGACCGAAGGCGGCGTCATGGTGAACGACGCGAACGTGACATCCGCCGACATCGAGGCGTCGAACGGCGTCATCCACGTCATTGATGCTGTGCTGATGCCGGCCATGTAAACGGCGCTGTTCGGCACACCCCGCTGGCGTGTGCGAGCAATGCAAACAAAAACGCTGCCAGAGTATCCCTCTGGCAGCGTCATTTTTTATCCAGCATCAGGCCGAGTGGCGGAAATCCGTCACGTCTGTCACGGCAAACCGCCCGCCTTTCAGCTTTTGCAGTTTGCCTTGTCGCAGCAGCAACCCGAAGGACCGCAAGCCATCCTCGCGGCTGAAATCATCCTCATGCGCCTCGCGTAGTTTCTGCATCAGCATCGGGCGCGAGAATTGCGGTGTCCCTTCGATATCGGCCAGATAGGCGGCGGCGGCTTCCAGCAAATCGGTCAGGCTGTTTGCGCCGACATGCTCGGCATAGCCTGCGAACCCGGTCGGCGCCTCGGCGCGGCCGGCGGGCGGTGTCGCGCGCGGTGTCGCACCTGCCGTTGACGTGCCGGCGGGCGCGGGCCGGGGCTGGGCCAGATCGGCGCGGGTGATCCGGCGCGGGCGCACCGGGGCGGCGGGCGCGTCAACACGCTGCTCGGCCACCAGTTTGAGCGGGGCCGGCCGGGCCGGTGCGGCGGTGCCGGGGCGGGGCGTGGCGGCCGTGACCGCCTGCGGCCGGCGTGGCCGCACCACGCTTTGCAGGTCTTTGCGATAGGGCTGATCATCCACGCCGGGCGTCATTGCGCCGCCGGCGCGGCGCTCGGCCTTGGTTGCGGCAACGGCGGCGCGCAGGTGCTGAATGGCGCTGCGCCGCTTGTTGGATTCCGGCTCGTCCAGCTGTGTGTTGGCCTCGTCAAAGATCCGGCTGGCCTGCGCATCCGGCGCGGGCTGATCGCGGCGCCGCTCGGCGCGGCTGGTCTTGATCCGGGTTTCCTGAGCCTGCTCTGGGGGCAAGTCCGAATCTTCGGCGGGTTCACCCTTGGGCTGCGGCGTTGGTTGCGCTGCTTCGTCCGCAATTTCCGGCGCGGCATCTTTTGCCGTCGCATCAATCTTTTCGGCACTGCGCGCCCGAGTAATCTCGGCTTCGACCTCTGCCAGTTCGCGCTGAAGCTCTGCTTCGGCTTCGGGGCTTAGCCCGCCGTCCGAAGGCGCGGCGCCTGTCTCCTCTTCCAGCGATCCACCGGCCAGAGCGGCCTCGAGATCGGCGCGTTTCATCTTGATGACGCGCGCATCCAGAGGGCGGGCAGGCGGGGTTTGCGCTGGTGCCTGTGCATCGCTTGCGTCTGTTTCCTGCTCCGTCATGTCGCCGCCCGGCTGCGAATCAGCCAGCAGTTGCGCCAGCGTATCATCGCCGCCGGGCTGTTCGGCGGGTGCATCAGCGGCCAGTTCGTCGGGCTGATCGGCGGCTATCGCGGCAAAGAGCTGGTCCAGATCGTCGGATGCGTCTGCATCATCGTCCTGGGGCTCGATCGCATCATCAAAGACGTTTTGCGCCTCGTCCGCGCGCTCTGCATCCGCGCTGAGGCGCGCCAGCATGTCGTCGTCGGACAGCATGGTTGCGTCAACCTCTGTGCCGGACGCTTGGGGCTCGTCTTCGCTGCGGGCCTCTTCGATAGTCGCGTCATTGACAGCGGGCGCGGTGTCCTCTGGCTCTTGCTCCTCTGAGCTATCCAAATGGGCGGCGGGCTGATCCCCTTCTGCGTCAGTCACATGCGCGGTGTCATCTTCCATGTCTGCCTGCGCGCCTTCGGGATCTGCATGCAGGTCGGTGTCCGCGACCTCGGCAGGGGCAGGGTCAGCGGCGGGTGACTCAGTAGCTGTGTCGGGGGCAAACTCCTGCACCTGATCTTCGTCGTCATAGCCGCTGCCGGAGAAGGCCGAGCCTGAAGGGCCGGCCACGGCACGGATGCGGCGCAACTTATCTGCGATGCTTTCGCTGCTGGACTGGTTTGCGCGGCTGGCCGGACGGTCCGGCGCAGGTTCTGCCGCCGCGGGAGCAGACGCGGCGGCAGTGGGGGCCGCGGGCTTTGCGCTCTGCGGCGTTGCGCCCCTGCCGTCCTCATCACGCGGCGACGGCGCCGCGGTATCGCTGGACGCGGGCGCAGGGGCTGCGGTATCTTTGGTCAGCGCGGCCATGGCGGGAAAGGCGGCAGGCCCGGCGCGCAGGTGAATCCGGCCATCGGCATCGCGGGCCTCCACATGGCGGGAAATCTCGCGCTCGGCGATGCGGGCCAGCATGTCGGCATCGGGGGTGGCCGGTTCGGCGCCAAAGTAGCGATCACCGGCAGACAGGTCGCGGAAATACTCGGCGATGGCCTTCATGGTATCGAACGAGTCGTCGAACCCTTCCAGAGTGCACGAGAATGTGCCGTATGAAACTGTCAGGATCTTGCTTGTGCTAACCATGATATGTTCGCCTTTCCTTGCCTGCGAAGCCAATCTTTACCATGACAGGCACGACCAAAGAGGCCCGAATCTACGGTTTTCAACGTATCATTTCATGGCAAGATTGTGACGGGTTTCCTTTTGCCGCGCAAATTCAGGGGATTTTAGATTGATTGTTCACAGTTCTGCACCTGTTGCGCTGATCGGCGGCGCGCCGGTATGCGAAACCGCGCTGGCATTCGCGCTGTCGCGTGCGGGCCGGATCGTGGCCGCCGATGGCGGCGCGGCAACGGCCCATGCGCGCGAAATTGCTCTGGATGCCGTCATCGGTGATTTTGATTCGATTCCCGCGGATGTGCGCGGCGCATACCCCGCCGAGATCCTGCACCCGATCGAGGAGCAGGACAGCACGGATTTTGAAAAATGCCTGACGCGGATCGCGGCCCCGTTGATTCTGGGGGTGGGATTCAGCGGCGCGCGGCTGGATCATGAACTGGCGGCGTGCAACGCGCTGGTGCGCTGGCCCGCCCGGCGCTGCATGCTGATCGGGCCGCAGGATGTCATGTTTCTGGCGCCGCCCAGTTTTGCGCTGGATCTGGCGCCCGGAACGCGCGTGTCGCTGTTTCCCATGGGCGCGGTCGAGGGGCGCTCGGACGGGCTGAACTGGCCGATTGACGGGCTGACGCTCACACCTGATGGGCAGATTGGCACGTCAAATTTTGCGACCGGGCCGGTGGCGATCAGCGTGACGGCGCCGAAACTGCTGGTGATCCTGCCAGCAGGCCATGCCGGCGCGGTCGGCGATATGTTGATGTCCGCGCCCGCGCGTTGGCCCTGAGCGATCAGGGCTGCGGCAGGGGCCGCCGCTCCAGATGGCGCTCGCGCAGGAACACGAACAGACCCGAGGCGACGATCAGGCCGATCCCGGCAAAGCTGATCGCGTCGGGCAGATCGCCAAAGATGTAATATCCCAGCGCGGTGGCGGTCACGATCTCCAGGTACTGCACCGGCGCCAGCACCGAGGCGGGCGCGAATTTCAGCGCAAAACTGATACAGATATGGCTGGCGGTCGCGCACAGGCCCAGCACCACCAGCAGCCAGAAGATGCGCGTATCCGGCCACGACGGGTCCAGCGGGCCGATGCCGCTGCCGTCAAACACCCACAGGACGGGCAGCGCAATCGGCAGCGCCGCCAGCCCGGTATAGGCCTGCAAGGTGATCGGATGCATCCGCGTGGCCATTTGCCGGGTCAGGATCATGTAGAACGCGAACAGAAACGCCGTGACCAGCGGCAACAGCGCGACAAGGCCGAAATCCTGAAATGACGGTCGGATGATCAGCAGCGCGCCGCAGAACCCGATGGTGCAGGCGATGTAGCGGCGCGGGCCAATCGGCTCGCCCAGCAGCAGGCCGCCCAGCAGGGTCAGAATAAACGGCTCCACAAAGAAAATGGCGATGGCGTCCGCGACGGGCATGAATTGCAGCGAATAAAAGAAGCATCCCGTTGCCACCAGCAACAGCGCCGCGCGCACAAGATGCAGCACCGCCTCCCTGCCTCGGGGCCGGTGCAGCCAGCCCATCACAGCCGCCAGCGGCAAAAGCAGCACAGCCTGGGCCGCGAAACGGATCGCAGCCACCTGCGCCACGGCCATGCCATCGCCGATCAGCTTGGCAAAGCTGTCCATGACCGGCGCGATGATGGAAAAGCCGACCATGAAAGCGATGCCCAGTGTCACGCGGGCGGTTTGGTCCGGAACGGGCAACGCCATCGATGCAGGCTCAGCAGTTCGGGACGTTGACGGCAAGGCCGCCCAGCGATGTTTCCTTGTATTTGTCCATCATGTCGGCGCCGGTCTGGCGCATCGTCTCGATACAGGCATCCAGCGGAACCAGATGCGTGCCGTCGCCGCGCATGGCAAGGCTGGCCGCCGAAATCGCCTTGATCGCGCCCAGACCGTTGCGTTCGATGCACGGCACCTGCACCAGCCCCTTGACCGGATCGCAGGTCATGCCAAGGTGATGCTCCAGCGCGATTTCCGCCGCATTCTCGATCTGCATCGGGGTGCCGCCCATCACGGCACAAAGGCCGGCCGCTCCCATCGCGGCGGCGCTGCCGACCTCGGCCTGACAGCCCGCCTCGGCGCCCGAAATGCTGGCGTTGAATTTGACCAGCCCGCCGATGGCGGCGGCAGTCAGCAGGAAATCCTCGACATGGTCTTCGGAGGCGCCGGGGTGGTGATCCAGGTAGTAACGGATCACGGCCGGCACGACGCCGGCGGCGCCATTGGTGGGCGCGGTGACGACCTGCCCGCCGGCAGCGTTTTCCTCGTTCACGGCCATGGCGTAGACGCTCATCCAGTCGTTGATCTTGTGCGGGGCGTTCTGGTTCGTGCCACGCTCGGCGATCAGCGCATCGCGGATGCCCTTGGCGCGGCGTTTGACGTTCAGCCCGCCGGGCAGGGTGCCTTCGGTGTTCATGCCGCGCTCGATACAGTCATTCATCACCTGCCAGATGCGTTTGACGCCGGCCGTCATGTCCGTCTCGCCCTGGCGCGAAATCTCGTTCGCCTTTTTCATCTGGGCGATGGTTTTGCCGGATGTTTCGCACATTTGCAGCATTTCGGCGGCGGATTTGAACGGGTAGGGCACAGGCTCGCCCTCGTCGGTATTGCGACCTGCGGCCAGTTCGGCCTCGGTCATCACGAAACCGCCGCCGATGGAAAAATAGGTTTCCCGAAGGATGGTATCGCCCTGTTTGTCGGTCGCCATCAGCACCATGCCGTTGGCGTGACCCGGCAGGTTGGGGCCGAAATCAAACAGCAGATCCTCCTTGGGATTGAAATGCAGCGTGCCGAGCCCCTCGGGGGAGATGCTGTGGCTTTCGCGGATTTGCGCCATCACCGCCTCGGCGCGGTCGTGATCGTAGGTTTCGGGGAGGAACCCGGCAAGGCCCAGAATGGTCGCGCGGTCGGTCGCGTGACCAACCCCGGTGAAGGCAAGGCTGCCATGCAGCGTGCCCTTGACCCCGGCACATTCAAACGGTGCGGCACGCATTTTATCAAGGAAGCGCGCGGCGGCGACCATCGGCCCCATCGTGTGGGACGAGGACGGGCCGATGCCGACCTTGAACATATCGAAGACAGACAGGAACATGGGTGGGCCTCCTTCAGGCGAGCGTGGTCCGGCGGTTGTGCCACGAACTCTGCGCTGTGCCTATACTGAATGCGGCATTGGTGGGTTATCTTGTGCCGCAACCGGGTGGTGCGGGGCCGGGAGAGGACTGGGAGGGTGCCGGGAGGGTGCCGGGAGGGTGCTCAGAGGGGCGTTGCCCCTCTTTGCCTTCGGCAAATTCACCCCAGGATATTTAAGGCAAAAAGAAAGGGGCGGCGCGGTTCAGCTTGTTCGGTGGCGGCGGCGTGTTGTTTCCGGGCGGCCGGGCAGGCTGAGCGATGCGTCCATGCGGGGGGTGCGGGATATGATGCGCCCCTTGGAGATGACGCAGAGCCGCGCCGCGCGCAGGCGCAGCGCCTCGATCGGGTCTGCCGCATCAAGGATGACCAGTGATGCGTTGGCGCCGACATGCAAGCCGTAATCGTCCAGCCCCATGATCGCGGCGTTCTGCTGGGTGACCATATCAAAGCAGCGGGCCATTTCGTCTGGCGAGGACATTTGCGCGACATGCATTCCCATGAAGGCGACGTCCAGCATGTCGGCGGTGCCGAGCGAATACCACGGGTCCAGGACGCAATCCTGACCCCAGCCGACGGTGATGCCGTGGGCCTGCATTTCCTTGACCCGCGTCATGCCGCGGCGTTTCGGGAAGGTATCCTGCCGGCCCTGGATCATGATATTGATCAGCGGGTTTGCTACGGCGGACACTCCTGCCTCGGCGATCAGGGGCAGGAGTTTGGAGACGTAGTAATTGTCCATCGAATGCATCGAGGTCAGGTGGCTGGCATTGACGCGGCCATGCAGGCCGAGGCGCTGCGCCTCATAGGCCAGCGTTTCGATATGGCGGCTCATCGGGTCGTCGGATTCGTCGCAATGCATGTCGACGCGCAGGCCGCGCGTGGCGGCCATTTCGCACAGCTCGCGCACCGATGCGGCGCCATCGGCCATCGTGCGTTCGAAATGCGGGATGCCGCCGACCACGTCGAGGCCCATGTCGAGGGCGCGGATGGTATTTGCCCGCGCCGTGGGATCGCGGTAAAGCCCGTCCTGCGGGAAGGCGACCAGTTGCAGATCGATGTAGTCCTTGACCTGTTCGCGCACCTCCAGCATCGCCTCCACGCCTTTGAGCGTATCATCGCAGGTGTCCACGTGGCTGCGGATCGCCAAGAGGCCCATTGAGGCGGCCCAGTCGCAATAGGTCAGCGCGCGCGCGATCATGTCGTCTATGGTCATGACCTGTTTCAACTCGCCCCAGAGGCCGATCCCTTCCAGCAAGGTGCCCGAGGCGTTGATGCGGGGGGTGCCGTAGGATTGGGTGGCATCCAGATGGAAATGCGGATCGACAAAGGGGGGCGAGACCAGGTCGCCGGTGGCGTCGATGGTTTCGCGCGCATTGGTTTCCAGCGGTTCGATCGCGGTGATGCGGCCGTCTGTTATGCCGATATCGGTGACGCGGCCATCGGGCAGCGTGCCGCCCTTGACGATGATGTCGAACATTAGCGCTCTCCCTTGTTGAATGGCACCATGAGGGCGGCAGGCACTTCGGCGCGGCGCGACATGACGACCAGCGCGAGGATGGACAGGATATAGGGCATCATCAGGAAGATCTGGTACGGGATGCCGGCCCCCAGCGGTGTCTGCTGGACGCGGATTTGCAGCGCGTCGAATGCGGCGAACAGGATCGCGCCAAGAAGCGCCTTGCCCGGCTTCCAGGCGCCGAACACGACGAGGGCAATGCAGATCCAGCCGCGCCCGTTTACCATTTCGAAAAAGAAGCTGTTGAAGGCCGACATGGTCAGGAATGCGCCGCCCACGGCCATCAGGCCGCTGCCGATCATGACCGCGCCCATGCGGATTGCGGACACGGACAGGCCCTGCGCCGCCACCGCCTGCGGGTTTTCGCCGGCCGCGCGCACGGCAAGGCCAAGGGGCGTGCGGTAGAGGACGATGGCCACCACGGCCACCATGATGAAAGCCAGATAGGTCAGCGGGGTTTGCGCAAACAGCGCCGGGCCGATCAGCGGGATGTCTGACAGCAGCGGGATCTCGTAAGGTTGAAACGGTGTGATGCTGGGCGGGCTGGTGACTTCGGGCAGGGCCAGGCGGTAGGCGTAATAGGTGCTGGAGGTCGCCAGCAACGTGACGCCCAGGCCGACGACATGCTGCGACAGGCCAAACGGCACCGTCAGGATCGAATGGATCAGGCCGAACCCCATACCGACGGCAAAGGCCACCAGCACGCCGGGCCAGAGGCCAAGGCCCGAATAGACCGCCATCCAGCCCGCGAAGGCGCCGGCGACCATGATCCCCTCGATCCCGAGGTTCAGGATACCGGCCCGCTCGCAGATCAGCTCGCCCAGCGTGGCAAAGATCAGCGGGGACGCGATGCGGATCGCGGCGGTCCAGAAACTGGCGGTCAGGAAGATCTCGAAGATGTCCATCAGGCCCTCACCACGCGGAACCGGGTCAGCAAAATTGCCACCACCATGAGAAGGAGTGCGGTGGCCAGCATGATGTCCGCCAGATAGGTCGGCACCCCCACCGCGCGGGACATGCTGTCGGCGCCAACGAAAATGCCGGCCACGAACAGCGCGGCGGCGATGACGCCCAGCGGGTTGAGCAGGGCCAGCATCGCCACGATGATGCCGGTATAGCCAAAGCCGGGGCTGAGGTCCAAGGTCAGGTTGCCCTTCAGGCCCGCCACCTCGGAGAAGCCGGCCAGCGCGGCGAGGCCGCCGGATAGCAGCGCCGTCTTGATCAGAACGCGGCCCACCGGGATGCCGGCGAATTCGGCGGCGTTGCGGTTCAGGCCCACGGCGCGCATCTCATAGCCCAAGGTCGTGCGGGCGCTGATGATCCAGACAATAACCGCCGCAATCAGCGCAAGGCCAAAGCCCCAGTGCAGGCGCAGCCCGTCGATGAGACGGGGCAGGCGCGCCTCGTCAATCAGGCGCGCGGATTTGGGCCAGCCCATACCCATCGGATCCTTCAGTGCGCCCTCCAGCAGCATGGATATGAAAAGCAGGAAGATGAAGTTGATCAAAAGGGTCGTGACCACCTCGTCAACGCCAAGACGTACCTTCAGCAGCGCCGGGATGAGCAGAAGGACCGCGCCGGCAATCATCGCCAAGATCGCCATCACCGGCAAAAGCACGAACGCGGGCCAGTCCAGCAGGCCGGCACCCAGCACCGCCACCACCAGCGCCCCGGCGTATAGCTGCGCCTCGGCGCCGATATTCCACAGGCGCGCGCGGAACGCCACAGCCACGGCAAGGCCGGTGAAAATCAGCGGCGTGGCCCGGTTCAGCGTCTCCAGCAGGGCAAATTTGCTGCCGAATGCCCCTTTCAGGATCAGGCCCAGCACCGCGAACGGGTTCGCCCCGGCAAGCATCGCCAAAAGGGACGCAATCACAACTGTCGTGACAATCGCCAAAGTCGGCGGCGTCAGGGTGCGCGCCAGCGACGGGTTGGCAATAGGCTCAAGACGCATGCGCCGCCTCCTCATAGCCGTGGCCGGCCATCCAGACGCCCAGCTCGGCGGGGCTCATGCTGCCGCGGGCGAAACCGGGCGACAATCGCCCTTCAGAGATGACATGAATAACGTCCGACAAGGCCATGATTTCATCCAGATCTTCGGATATCAGCAGAACCGCCGCACCGCGATCCCGCGCTGCCAATAGCTGGCTATGGACGTAATTGACAGCGCCAATATCCAGCCCGCGCACCGGCTGGTTGGCCAGAATGATCTGGGGGGCGCCCTCCATGACGCGGCCAAGGATCAGCTTTTGCATATTGCCGCCCGACAGTAGGCGAATGCGGGTGCCGGGACCGGGGCAGCGCACGTCGTAACTGGTGATGATGCGGCTGGCAAAATCGCGCGCGGCGCGCCAGTTCATCCAGCCATGACGGCTGAATGGCGGGTCCTTGTAAGTTTCAATTATGGCGTTCTCCGACAGATCGAAATCCGCAATCGTACCGGTTTTATGCCGGTCCTCCGGAATGCGGGCGATCCCCGCATGCACCGCTGCGCGGGGCGACCAGTGCAGAATATCGGCCCCGTTCAGGACGAGGGTTCCGGTACGGGGCGCGATCATGCCGCCGATCAGATCTGCCAGCGCCGCCTGGCCGTTACCGGACACACCGGCCAGCCCGGTGATCTGTCCGGCAAGCAGCGAAAAATCCAACGATTTCAGGCCCGGCGCGCTGCCACGATCCGGCGTGCTGACACCGCGTAAGGACAAAAGCGGCGCACCCGGAACGCCCGGCGCGGCCTTCGGCGCGCTGACCTCGCCGCCGACCATGCGGGCGGCCAGATCGTGCCGGTCGGTGCCAGACGTTGGCCCCTCATGCACCACCTTGCCGTGGCGCAGGATCACGACGCGGTCCGAGATTGCCATGACTTCATGCAGTTTGTGCGAGATGAAGATGATCGACAGCCCCAGCGCAATCGCCTTGCGCAGGGTTTCAAACAGATCATTGGTTTCCTGCGGGGTCAGAACCGCCGTCGGCTCGTCCAGGATCAGGATGCGCGCATCGCGGTAAAGCGCCTTGAGGATTTCCACCCGCTGGCGCTCGCCCACGGTGAGCGCGCTGATGCGGGCGTCCGGATCGACGCTGAGCTTGAAATCATTTGCCAGTTGCACAATGCGGGCGCGCGCCGCCGCGCGCCCCAGACCGGGCGCCCACAAGGGACGGGTGCCCAGCGTCACATTCTCCAGCACGGTCATGTTGTCGGCCAGTGTGAAATGCTGGTGCACCATGCCCACGCCCGCATCCAGCGCGGCGCGCGGATTGCCGGCGGGCAGGGCGGCGCCCATCACCTCGACGCTGCCGGAATCGGCAGTGTACTGACCGAACAGGATGTTCATCAGCGTTGTCTTGCCGGCGCCGTTTTCACCCAGAAGCGCGATCACCTCGCCCTTGTGAAGGGTCAGGCTGACCGCGTCATTCGCGGTCAGCGCACCGAATGTCTTGGTAATTTTATCGAGGCGCAGGACAACCCGCGCCTCTGTTTTATCGGGCATTTATTGTGACTTCGGCTCTTCATCGTTGATTTCGACGACAAATTCGCCGGACATGATCTCGCCTGTGCGGGCCTCGACCAGATCAATCGCCTCTTGCGGCACCTTGCCCTTGAACGTGCCCAGCGGGGCCAGTTCGGCGCCGCCTTCCTTCATGTAGGAATAGGTGCCGTAATCTGCTGCCTCGAACGTGCCGGCGCGGACCTGTTCGATGGCCATGTTCAGCGTCGGCTCGAAATTCCAGATCGCCGAGGCCACGACCGTATCGGGGTACTGCGCCTGCGTGTCGATCACGTTGCCGATGGCCAGAACGCCCTTTTCCACAGCGGCATCGGACACGCCAAACCGCTCTGCATAAAGCATGTCGGCGCCGTTTTCGATCATGGCAAAAGCGGTTTCCTTGGCCGCGGGCGGATCGAACCACGACCCGATGAAGCTGACCTGGAATTTGGCGTCGGGGCGCGTTTCGCGCACGCCGGCCATGAAGGCGTGCATCAGTCGGTTTACCTCGGGAATGGGGAAGCCGCCGATCAGGCCGACATTGCCTGTCTCGGTCATGGAACCTGCAATGATTCCCGTCAGATACGAGGCGTCCTGAATGTAATTGTCGAAGACGGCGAAGTTTGGCAGCGCGCCATCTTCCTTGAAGCTGGATCCCAGAAGAAACGCGATTTCGGGGTATTCGGCCGCCACTTCGCGCGCCTCTTGCTCGACGGCGAACGCCTCCCCGATGATCAGCTTGTAGCCGCTTTCGGCATATTCGCGCATGACGCGGGCATAGTCGGTGTTGCTGACATTTTCCGAAAAGGCATAGTCGATATCACCGCGCTCGGCGGCGGCGGTGGCGGCCTTGTGCAGGCGGCTGACCCATTGCTGTTCAACGGGAACCGTATAGATGCCCGCGCATTTGATCGGCTCTGCCGCGAATGCCTGCGGCGCGCCCCAGAACAGACCGGCGGTCAGCGCGGCGGCAGCGGCGGTGGCCAGAAATCGGCGGCGCGTCAGGCCGCGCTGCTGTGTCGGTGCCTTGGTCATCAATATTATCCCCCCATTCGGATGCTACGACAAGTTATTGTCCAAATGGTAAAATCAAACGCCGCCGATAGCCAGCTATTTGACACGGGACGCCGGGCAGTTTTTGCAATTTATCGGCTGTCCGTGGCGCAATTCCCGCGCGGCGACCTAAAGGACTGGCGGCGATGGCCAATAAGTGCAAGATTATTGCTGTGCGGAACCGTCAAAACATCTGCGGCGTTCTGTACCGGAAATTGTTCAACGCCCTGTCCGGGCCAAGGAGGAAGTATGAAGCCCTTTATCGCCACAGCTACCGCAGCGGCCCTGCTGCTGAGCGCGCCTGCCTTTGCCGCCACAGATGGCGAATCTGCCGCCCCAAGCGGCGACATTGCCGCAGGCGAGGCCGCATTCGCCAAGCAGTGCGTGACATGCCACGTCGTGAAAACCGACGACGGTGAAACACTTGCCGGCAACCGCGCTGTCGTTGGTCCGAACCTTTACGGCATCACAGGCGGCCCGGTCGCAGCTGTTGAAGGTTTCCGCTATGGCAAGCCGATGGTCGAAGCGGGTGAAACCGATGTCATCTGGGACGAGGAAAATTTCGTCGCGTATGTGCAGGATCCCAGCGACTGGCTGAAGACGACGCTCGACACCAACAAGGCCCGCAGCAAGATGGCGTGGAAGGTGCGCGACCCGCAGGAGGCGGCTGATCTTTACGCATATCTGCACGACCTGGCGCCCTATACCGGCGAATAATCACCGGGTTGCATAGATTTCCAAGGGGCGGGCAAGGTGATTGTCCGCCCGTTTTGCGTGCGAGCCGGATTGTTTCGCTGACAGCGCAGTGCTGTCCTTATCCCGTTTGCGACTTGCGTGATCGGGGCATCTCGGACATGGCGCGCTGGGGTTCGACATGGCTTGGCCCTCGCAGGATTTCGGCCTATTGTGCGCCGGGGCAGGGGCGCTATGACACAGTCAAATTACATTCCCAAAGGGGCGGCAAGTTTCAAGATCGCGCGCGTTGCGGCGCCGTGCGTGTTCGATTTCGTTCTGCTTCCCAAATTGACGATGCTGGCCCTGTCGGCGGCGATCGAGCCGTTGCGCGTGGCCAACCAGATATCCCAGCAGGAGTTGTACCGCTGGCGCACGATGACGCCCGGTGGCGCGCCCGTCCGCTGCTCGAACAACCTATCGCTTGAGGCGGATGCGCCGCTTGGACCGCCCGCACGGGGCGCGCGGGCCTTCATCTGCTCGGGGGTGGAGCCAGCCGATACCATTGATCCGGTGGTCACGCAATGGGCGGCGCGGCAGGCGGCGCATGGCACGCCGGTCGGCGCAATCTGTACCGGTGCCTTTACACTGGCGCGGGCCGGTTTGCTGCGCGGGCGCACGTTTACGCTGCACTGGGAAAACCAGCCCGCCTTTGTGGAGGCGTTTCCGGACCTTGTTCCAACACCCAACCTTTATGAGGTGGACGGCGATCTGATGACGGCGGCGGGCGGGTCTGCCTCCACCGACCTGATGCTGAGCGTGATCGAAGAGGATTACGGGCATGATTTTGCGCTGGTCGTGTCGGATATGTGCCTGCACGGGCGCAGCCATTCAACCCATGCGCCGCAGAAAACGGCCCGGTCCGCCGTGATCGGCAGCCGCAACCGGCACCTGATTGCCGCGATGCGCCTGATGCAGCTTAACCTGGAGGAGCCTCTGAGCGTCGAGGAAATCGCCAGCGAGGTTGGCATATCCAAACGCCAGCTTGAGCGCAGTTTTACCCAGCACACGGCCCTCAGCCCGCGCCGCTACTATACCGACATGCGGCTGGCGCGCGCCTATTCGCTACTGTCCGAGACGGACCTTCCGATCGCGGAAATCGCCGCCGCTACCGGTTTTGGCGGCACGTCCGCCTTCGCGCGGGCGTTCCGCGCTAAATTCGATACGGCGCCGGGTAAATTTCGCAAGCGTTGGTAGGGGTTTGCCGCGCATTCCTCATCCTGCCTACTCTGCCGCCGCACGCCCCTCGGGGGTGTAGATAATGCGGGTATCCTCGCGAAAATCGTGCAGGTCCAGCGGCCAGGCAGCCTGCGGCCAGCGCAGCTCCATCTGGCGGGCGCGGGGCCGGTAAACGGCCGTGTAGAGCGTGCCGAACCCTTCATCAAAGCGCGGTGAATACAGCGGCGGGCGCAGGAAGGCGCGCACGAATTTATCCTGCGATTCGACGTGCAAGGTCAGGCGTTGCAACAGATACCTTTCGCGCTCGACCGTGGCGGTAAAGCGGGCATGGCTGGACCACTCAACCCGGTCCTGATGATTGGTAGCAACCGCCTGATGGGTGATCTGCGTCCTGCGGTCGGGCGCCATCAATGCGGTCAAGAACTTGCGCTTGGCGTCGATGACGGTCACGTTATAGCTCATATGCGTCGGCACGCGGGCCAGAACGCGCCCCGCCTCGGCGGTGGTTTCACAGGTTTGCAGCACATAGCGCAGGATCAGCGGCACGCCAAACCCCTCGCCGACAACGCGGCGGCCGCCAAAGGTCAGCGACAGCGCCAGCCCCGCATCGTTGATGCCATCGACCAGCCCCCACAGCCCGTCCGATGTGCCCATCACGGCGCGCCCCTGCCAGTTTGTGCGCAGGATCAGGCTGTCAAATGCCTTGGCGGAATAGTCGTAATTGCGCACCAGCATCGGCTCTGCGCCGGGCCAGATTGCTTGACTGCATCCTGACAGATACGGCGGCGGGCAGTAAAAACTGAGGAAGCGGGCAGCGTGGTCGGTGCCGCCGGACAGTTCAACCAACTGGTCATAAATTGGCACAAGCTCAGGCATATGCGCGCGCAGCGCCTTGCGGCTGTCCAGATATCCTGGGCGCGCCGACGCGCCCTCGCGCGCCCACCAGCGATGGTAATCGGGCCAGTATTGGTGAAACAGCCCGGCCCATTTCGGGCCGGGCGCATCCTCGGATATCGCGCGCCAATGAAGCTGCACAGGCGCTACAGGATCTTGAAGGCCGGATCGGCCAGCGCCGGCCCTGCTTCGGCGGTGGGCATGGCGCGGCCCCGAACGCCGGCCTTCAATCCGTGAATCCAGCGCCTGCTACGCTCGGTCAGCTTGAACCCGTTGGTCATGGAGCGTCCGCGCGTGACCAGAATTCCAATATCGGCGCCCTCATAGCGGTAATCGCCCGGTTGCAGGATGCGCAGAAAAAACGCCTCATTCTCGGACTCGACGGCGCGGCGGTGATAATCAAACCGGTTGAAATCGACACTGCCGTCCTCGTTCATGCGGTAGATGCCGGTTTCGGGGACTTCTGTTGCGATATCAACGGTATCGTCGGTATGTTTGATCACCATCTGCGACCAGCTGTCGATCATCTTGGGATCGGCCCAGCGGTCATTCAACTCGGCAATGTCCAGCGTGAATCGCTTTTTGGAGAATTCCAGCAGGTGAAACAGGAACAATGGCGCATCCGCATGGGCAAAGGCGGCGTGGTTTGTCATCGAACTGGCGCCGGTGATGCGCGGATTCAGCTCGCCCAGCCAGATATCGCCGGTTTTCTTGTCGATCAGGAAGTCCAGCTCGAAATAGCCGCGATAGCCCTCCTTGCGCAGCTGCTCACCGAATTTGAAGGTCAGCTCGCGCGCCTTCTGGCGTGTTTTCGGGGGGAAGGCGGTGCTGAAAATCTCATTCCCGCACCATCCGCCGCGATAGGGGGTCAGTTCCTTGAAGCCGACAAGTTCGGTCATCAGCGGGCCGACGATGGTGCCTTCCTTGGTTGCGCAGGCCTCGATCGCGCTGCCGCGGCAGTCGATCCGCTTCATGATCTTGATCTCGCCCTGACCCACGATTTCATGCTCGTGGCGGCGAAAATCGGCCTTGGATTTGATGAAAAATGTCGTGTGTCCGCTATCGCCATAGGCCGATTGCAGCACCAGATCATGGCCCAGCCCGGCAGTATCGCAGATATCCTTCAGATGGTCATAGCTTTCGACCACGCTCAGCGTGTTCGGCACTGATGGCACGCCCGCCTTGTTGCCGATGCGGACCGTCTCGATCTTGTTGTCCATCTGCTGGCGCAGCTTGGCCTTGGGAAACCATATTTCGGCGCCCAGTTCCTTGGACAGGCGTTCGGTTTCCTCGTCAAACATCAAGAAGACGAATTTCGGCTTCCCGCCGCGCCGTTTGATCAGGTCAATGACCTCTTTGTGTTGTAGCAGATAGTTGTTGATATCCTCGATGGACTGAAATTCGGCGTGGGGCTGTTCACTGGGCACGAACGTGTTGGGGTGGCGGCCGCCATAGCAATCTATGTAGCTGATATATTTGAAGTTCTTGCACCACTCGTCCAGCCCGAGCAGGTTGAAATTGGTGGCGGAAATGAAGTAAATCGGGTCCTCGTTGCGGTGAAAATGACGGCGGATTTCTGAGATATTCTTGAGCTCGGATGCCATGATAGATCTCTTTCGTTAAATTTCTGATTACAGCTTGGCGCGGGCGACGTTCAGTTTCAGCCGGGCCTGATTTGCCTCGCCCGCGCGTTCCAGCGCATCCTGCGTGAACACCCGCAGGCCCAGATCGCCGCGATAGCCGTGGATTTCGCTGACATCGAGCGCCCGCATGAACGACAGGATTTCGGCGCTGACCACCTGGCCCGGCACCAGAATGGGAAATCCGGGCGGGTAGGGGATGATGAACTGCGATGACACCACTTCGGCGCCGCTGGCCATGGCGTCATGGATCGAGCCGTCCAGTTCCAGATAGTCGCAATTTTTCTCGTCATAGCTGAGGAAAAATGCCGAGCGGATGTCCCCCTCCGGCGTCTCGGACCCCGAGCGGAACGCATCGTGAAACCGGCTGAAATCGGGCAGGGGGGGCAGGTCGTCCATCAGGTTCGACACGCGTTTTTGAAATCCGCGCCGCTCCATCATCGACGCGTCATCCTGCAATTCGTCCAGCTCGCGCGCGATTTCGACCAGCACTTCGATCAGGTAGGCGACCGAGGATCGCGTGGTGCCGATATTGGTCATGAACAGCACGGTGTTGCGCGATGTCTTGTTGATCTGGATGCCGTATTTATCCATCAGGATATCGGTCTTGAACGTGTCGCCGTCCCAGCCGGTGCCGCCCACGGCCAGCGTCACGCGGGTGGCATCCAGCACGAATTCGTCGCTTTCCCAGCAATCCCAGATATCGGTCCAGCCCTGTTCGGCGTCGTAATAGCTGCTGACCCCGCTTTCGCGGTGCTCTTCGGGGATCATGTCGCCGGTGGCCAGCACCTTGAAGTATTTTTTCAGCAAGGGGTGCGTGGCAATCGCGCGGCGCATCGACATCGCGGCCTCGACCTGCCGCTGGACAAATTCGAAGCCTTCCAGTTCGACCTGGCGCCGTCCCACATCCAGCGAGGCGATGATCTGGTAGTTGGGCGAGGTGGAGGTATGGGTCATGTAGGCTTCGCGAAAGGACGCCTCGACCTCGCCTTTGAAATCCTGATCGTTGACGTGGATCATCGACCCTTGGCGCAGCGATGTCAGCGTCTTGTGCGTCGATTGGGTGGCATAGACGCGCACCCGCGCGGTTGGCGGCGGGATCAGCCGTGTGTTCAGAAGCGTTTCGGTATCCGCGTCTTTCAGCTCAGTCTGCTGGGCGGCATAGGCGGCGGCGTGATCGTCGCTGCGCAGCCGTTCGCGCAGCACGTTGGCGGCGTTCATCGCCGTGCGCTGCCGGTAGGTGGGGTTGAACCGGGCAAAGGCGAACCACGCCTCGTCCCACAGGAACACCAGATCCGGCTTGATGGCCAGGCATTCCTCCATCACCCGCTCGACGTTGTAGACAATGCCGTCAAAGGTGCAGTTGGTCAGCAGCAACATGCGCACGCGGTCCAGCTTGCCGGCGGCCTTCAGCTCCAGCAGCTGCTTCTTCATCTCGCGCAGCGGCACGGCGCCGTACATCGAGTATTCGTTCAGCGGGTAGCTGTCTAAGTAACAGACCTGCGCCCCCGACAGGACCATGCCGTAATGGTGCGATTTGTGGCAATCGCGGTCGATCAGCACGATATCGCTGGGCCGGATCAGGCCCTGCACGACGATCTTGTTGCAGGTCGAGGTGCCGTTGGTGGCAAAATAGGTCTGTTTTGAGCCAAACGCCCGGCTGGCAAGGCGCTGCGCCTCTTTTATAGGGCCAATCGGCTCCAGCAGGCTGTCCAGCCCGCCGGACGTGGCCGAGGTTTCGGCCAGAAAGATGTTCGAGCCATAAAACGCGCCCATGTCCTGGATCCAGTGCGAGCGTGAGATGGATTTGCCGCGGCTGATCGGCATGGCGTGGAACACGCCGGTGGGCTGTTTGGAATATTCCACCAGCGCCGTGAAAAACGGCGTTTTATAACGGGACTGCACGCCGCGGATCAGGTTCAGATGCAGTTCCAGAAAATCCTCCTGATTGTAGAACACGCGGCGGCAGATCCCCAGATCCAACCCGGCGATATCCTCGACCGAGCGGTCGGTGATCAGGTAGGCGTCCAGTTCCGGGCGCACGCGGGCGATCATGCGGCACAGTTCGGGGCCATAATTGCTGGGGTCCAGATCCTGAAGCGCCTCCATACCGCCGGCGCTTTTCAGGTAGCGGGACAGGATCGGCAGATCCAGTTTCGACTCCAGGATCAGGCCGGGGCGCACGACGATGGCCTGGATGTTGTGGTTGAACAGCACCCCCATCAATGCGTCCTGAAGGC
This sequence comes from Roseovarius dicentrarchi, assembly GCF_003316635.1. GTDB lineage: Bacteria > Pseudomonadota > Alphaproteobacteria > Rhodobacterales > Rhodobacteraceae > Roseovarius > Roseovarius dicentrarchi. The sequence continues at coordinate 82,180 of NZ_QNQP01000002.1, forward strand.
TGGGCACAACCACCGTTTCGTAATGAAAGGGATCCTCGGGGCGGCGCATGCGGCTGAAATTCGACTTCAGCCAGCGTTCCTGATGCTCGTTCATGTTGTCGACGATCATCACTTCGAAATATGGCTTGGTATGCGCGCGCGCCTCCAGCGATTGCATTGCCTCATCTTCGTGATCGTCAGAATCGGCGCCGTCGCGGTCCAGCGGAATTTGGCGGCGTCTGTAGGCGCCGCTGGTCAGCGCGCGGCTGATGCGCTGCACGGTAAAGGCCAGATCATCGTAATGGCCCGCATCGAACGTGCGCCGCAGCCCGTCAAAGGCGGCGGTTCCGGGAAAGGCCCAGTATGCCTCGATCGGGGCGAGGGACGTCAGCAATTCGTCGGTTTTCTTGATCATGGATTTTGCCATGCGACCGCCTTCGGAGCGGACCAGCGCGGCAGTAGACTCGCGCAGCGCGCTCCAGCGGTCAGCGCGCAGCTGCACGGCCGAGTAGTAGTCTGTCATGGACTGCATTCATTTTCCCCGTTGATGGCGGCAGATCAGGACGGGGCGCGGGGGGATTGGGGCATCCTGATCATCCGCATTCATTGTTATCTATGTCGTCGCCGGCCTTGGATCACTCCCGCACCCCGATAAGCAGCCGGTAGGGTTTCAACTGGTGCGTCGGGTAATTGTTCCGCTGATCGCAGCCCGCCCGGCTGCACGGACGCCGCGGCCAAACTGCACGCAGGCCCGGTCACGCGGTTGCACAGGGGCAGGGCGAAGGGCGTCATATCTGCCGGTTCCTTGATGGTTCACACAGCGGTTCGATAACCCTACGCCAGATGGAATTGAAAAAACAACAGTGTATGTCGGGCGCTGTTTACAGTGGAGTGGAGTGGCGCGGCGCGTGCTGACCGATCACTTGAGAATCGGCAGCCGGACGGTCGCGCGCAATCCGCCCTCCGCGCGGTTTTCCAGCGTGATCGCGCCGCCATGCGCTAAAACAATGGTGCGCGTGATCGCCAGCCCCAGACCCGCGCCGCCGGTCGCAATGCTGCGGCTGTCGTCGCCGCGCGTGAAGGGGTGGAACATCGCCTCCAGCCGGTCTTCGGGGATGCCGGGGCCGGTGTCGTCGATGGTCACGACGGCATGCTGCTGCGCCTGCGTCAGCGTGACTGTCGCGGCGCCGCCGTATCGCAGGGCATTGTCGATCAGGTTGCCAATGGCGCGGCCCAGCCCGACACGTCGGCCCAGTATCCGCAAACCGGGCGCGCCGTGATAGGCCGCGCCGCGATCCGCACAAATCCGGCTTAGCAGGCCCTCCAGATCAAGCGGCTCCATCGGTTCGGCATCGCGGCCATCCTTGGCGTAGGTGACCAGCCCATCCGCCATCACCGTCATTTCGTCCAGGGTGCGCACCATTGCGGCCCTTTGATCGTCATCTTCGACCATCTCGGCGCGGATGCGCAGGCTGGTCATCGGTGTGCGCAGATCATGGCCCACGGCAGCAATCATGCGCATACGTTCGGCGTCGAATTGCGAGATTTCGGCCTGCATGGCGTTGAAGGCGCGCGCCGCCTCGCGCATCTCGCGCGCGCCGGCCTCCGGCACCCGCGCGCTGCGGTCGCCGCGCCCGGCAGCCTGTGCCGCCTGCGACAGTTGCCGCAGCGGCCGGGTCAGCTGGCTGGCGAAGACAGTGCCAACGCCCAGCACGCTAAGCAGTGACAGGCCAAGAAAGGTCAGAAACGGACGGCTTTTGATGCCGGCGGCGCCGGGGTGCCGCATCGCGCCGCGCGCGATGACGTTCAGCCATTGCGGCTGCCCCGCCTTGGCTGAAAGCGGGACGGTCACGGCAATCATCGGGCGGCCGGGCGTCCCGTTATCGCGGGCCTGCATGGCTGACGCGGGCAGGCGGCTGATCTGCGCGGCAAAGACATCGCCGCGCTCCAGCGCCTCCCTCAGGCCGTTGCTGATAGCGACAGACCGGCGGTCCGCCGCACTTTCATTCAGCAGCGGTTCATGCTCAACCCGCACCCGCACGTGCCGGTTCGACGCCTCGCGCGCGATCACCTGCCGCGTGGGTGCGTCCACCGTTTCCAGCACCGGGACAAGCGCCGCAATGCGTGTGATCCAGCGGTCCTCGATCGCCTGCCTGTCAAACCGCTGCTGCTGAAGGCTGAGGACGGCCAGCCCGATCAGATTGGCGGTCAAAATGGCGGTCGCAAGCAACAAGATGAACCGCCCCGCCAGCGTATCGGGCACAAGGCGGCGGAACGCGGCCATCACCCGGCCTCCGTCACATCGGCGACCAGCCTGTATCCGCCGCCCCATTCCGTCACCAGGATTTGCGGGTTTTTCGGGTCTGACTCGATCTTGCGGCGCAGGCGGCTGATCTGGTTATCAATGGCGCGATCATAGGCTTTGGCCTCGCGTCCGGCCGTCAGATCCAGCAGGGTCGCCCGGCTTAGCACGGTGCGCGGCTGGTCCAGAAATATCCCCAACAGGCGGTTTTCAGCGCTGGTCAGCTCCACATCCGGCGCGCCCGCGCGCGTCAGCCGCAGCGTGTCGGGATCATGCACCCAGCCGGCAAACCCGCGCAGGCCCGCGGGCGGCGCGGCGATTTCGGGCGGCGCGCGGCGCAGGATTGCCCGCACCCGTGCCAGCAACTCGCGCGGGTTGAACGGCTTGACCAGATAATCATCGGCGCCCAACTCCAACCCCACGATGCGGTCCGTTTCATCGGCCATCGCCGTCAGCAGCAAAACCGGCGGCCCATCCGTGGCCGCCAGCCAGCGGCACAGGCTCAGCCCGTCTTCGCCCGGCATCATGATATCCAGAACCACCAGATGTATCGTCGCCTCGGCCAGAACCTCGCGCGCCTCGGCGGCATGGGCGGCCAGACGGGTGCGAAACCCCTGCTTGCGCAGATACTGGCCCAGCGGCTCGCGAATGTCGCGGGCATCGTCAACGATCAGGATCTGGGGCGCGATAGGATCTGTCACGGTTTGGCTTCCCGGCTGTGCCTTAACTCTGTACCGTGCTTTATTGCACTGATTTTATGAAAAAAATCAACGGGCAGGGTGGTGATTTGCGATTTGAATTGTCGCAATATGTATCAGCCTTGGCACTTGTGACACCTGGCGACAAACGGATGGTGGCGCTGACAAACCTTCCGGCGCAACATCGCCTAAGTAGGGATCACGCAGGCAATGACTGCCGCATCACACCCTCGAAAGGATACGACATGACATATTCCAAAATCATCCCCGGCACTCTGGTTGCCGTGGTCGCGCTTGCCTCCGGGCTGACATTTGCCAATGCGCAGACAGCACCGAACACAGCACCCATGCAGATGGAGAACACCGCGCAGGGCGCCATGGCAACGCGCGCCGATTATCGCCGGGGTCACGGCAAACGTGGCGGACACGGGATGATGGGCCAGATCATGCGCCAGGCCGACGCGAATGGCGACGGTGCCGTAACGCAGGATGAAATCGACACATTCCGCGCCGGACTGGTGGCGAATGCCGATGCGTCCGGCGATGGCGACATCTCGCTCGATGAGTTTCAGACCATATATCTTGAACTGACGCGCGAGCGGATGGTCGATATGTTCCAGAAGCTTGACGCGGACGGCGACGGCGTGGTGACGCAGGCCGAGATGGACAAACGCTTTGGCAATATCGTCGAGCGGATGGATCGCAACGACGATGGCAAGCTGAGCCGCGACGACAAGCGCGGCCACGGTGGCAAAGGGCACGGTGGCAAGGGACAAGGCCGCGATGGCGAGCGCAAAGGCAATCGCAGCGACTGATAGCTGAACACGCTGCGGGGGCTGGCCAAGCTCCCGCAGCGCATTTCGTCCCGGCGTGTGCGGAATAGGGCCGACGATGAATGTGATCAATCTAACGCATAATCAGTATTATGGTAAGTAAAGGTGTTTTGCGGGCCTGACCCGCCGGACAGATCAGTCGATCAGCAGCAGCGACAGCGCCGGGAAATAGCACACGGCCAGCAGGACCAGCACAACAGCCAGCAGAAACGGCCATAGCGCGGCAAAGATCGCGGTTGGCTTCACGTCGCTCATCGAGGCCGCGATATACAGACCGACGCCGACCGGCGGCGTCAGCAGCCCCAGCGCCAGGTTGATGCTGATGACCACGCCGAATTGAAACGGGCTGATGCCATAATCGCCAGTCGCAATCGGCAGCAGGATCGGCGTGACCAGGATCAGCGCCGCGATCCCGTCAATCAGCATCCCCACCAGCAGCAGCGCGCCCATTACGATCAGCAGGAAAACGAACGGATCGGACGTCAGCGACGTGATCAGCGCGGCCAGCGTCTGGGGGATCGCCTCGTAGATCACGACCCAGCCGAACACATTTGCGGCAGCCACCATGAAAATCACCATCGACGCATTCTGCGCCGTGCGCCGGAAGAGCGTGTACAGATGCGCGGGCTTCAGCTCGCCATAGACCAGCCAGCCCAGCAGGAACGCGATCAGCGATGCGACAGCGGCGCTTTCGGTTGGCGTGGCGATGCCCAGAACGATGCCGCCGATGATCGCCACAGGGATCAGCGCGGCGGGCAATGCGGCCAGAATCGCGCGCGCGGCGTCTGCGGCGCTCATCCACTGGCCTTTGGGGAACTGCACCGACAGGCCGATCAGCGTGACGACGATGAAAAAGCTGCCCGCCATCATCAGCCCCGGAATGATGCCCGCCAGAAACATGTCGCCAATCGGGATCTGCGCCAGAACGCCGTAAATGACAAACAGCATCGACGGCGGAATGACCGGCGCCAGCAGACCGCCCGCCGCCGTCGTGGCGGCGGCAAAGCTGCGGTCATAGCCTTCGCGCTCCATCGCCGGCACCATCGCGCGGCTCATCACCGCGATCTGGCTGATGGCCGAGCCGATGATTGCCGCCATGAACATATTTGCCAGCAGATTGATCCAGACCAGACCGCCGCGAAACCCGCCCACCAGAACCCGCGCGGCATTGACCAGCCGCTTGGTCATGCCGCCCTCATTCATCAGCTCGCCCGTCAGCATGAACAGCGGGATCGCCAGCAATCCGTAGTTTTCCGTTCCGGCAAACATCTGCTGCGCGAAACTGTCGAACAGGACAGCATTATCCGACTGCCAGATATAGCTGAGCGCGGTCATGGCCAGCACGATCGAAATCGGCACCGCGCCGAACAGCAGAACCAGAAACAGCGCCGCGGTCATGCGCCCGCCGCCGTCCGGCCGACCGGGCGCGCCAAATTGGCCACGCCGTGCAGCGTCAGGCCAAGCGCGAAAAGCGGCATGATCAGCCACAGCCAGAATTTGCGGATACCCAGCGTCAGCGTCGGCTCGGCATAGATGAAATTGAACGTCTCGCCCTGAAACGCCATGGCGTCGAACCCCGCGCGCAGCACCTCCAGTGGCATGAACCAGCGCCAGCACAGCCAAAGCATCAGCACCGCAAAGATCACAACCACAATATCAACCGCCCGCTGGGCCGCGCACGCCAGCGCCTCCGGCAGCATGTCGGTCAGCAGCGTGACGCTGACCGAATGGCCAAAATGCACGGCGGCGGACGCGGCGAGAAAGCTCATCCACGTCATCGCCATGATCGCCGCCTCATCCACCCAGAAGATCGAGGCGCTCATGGCACGCGTCACCACGTTCAGCAGCACCAGCAGGGTGATCGCCACGGCCAGCGTTGCGGCGGCGGCCATTTCCAGCTGCGCCCAGCGATATGAAATCCGATGCAGCACCCTGCCCCCGCACTGTGAACTGGCCGCCCGATCATTCCGGCGGCCAGACAGTCAATTCGCGCCTCTTATTCGGCCGTGCTGGCCGCCACGTCGCGCATTTCGCCCAAGACCGCCGACTGCTCGGACCAGATTTTGTCCCACTCGGCGGGAACATCGCCAAAGAAATCGGGACCGACCTCAAGAAACGCCGTGCCGGTGCCGCGCACCTGTTCCAGCCACTCGGCATCCTTGACGATGTAGGTGGCGATGCATTCGTCCAGACGCGCCTTCATCAGGTCGGCGACCATGGCGCGGTCCTCCCCGGACATGCCTTTCCACACCTTGGCGGATACAAGGCCGACCATCGGGAACATCATGTGGTTCGAGACGATGACCGTATCGGCCTGCTCGTAATATTTCAGCTTCCAGATGGGCTCCGCGTCCATGTCGATGGCATTGACCTGACCGTTGGCCAGCGCATCATACACCGCGGGCAGCGGCATGGGCGTGGGCGCGGCGCCCAGCAGGTTGTAGAAATCAAGGATCGGCTTGAACGGCGTGATGCGCAGCTTTTTGCCTTGCAGATCGGCGGCGCTGGCGACCTCGCCCTTGGCCGCGATCTGGCGCAGGCCGGCCATGCCGTAGCCGATGCCGACAACGCCCGCCTTGCCCGGCAGATCCTCCAGCATCCGGGCGGCCAGATCCGATTGCAGGATACGGCCCGCATGATCCAGATCGCGCGCCAGGAACGGTGCGTAGAAGGCGCCGAAATCAGGCACGCGGTTCGACACTTCGGCAACTGTCAGAAACGCCATGTCCAGCGCGCCGGTTTGCAGCTGCTGCATCATCTCGGCCTCGTTGCCCAGCTGTTGCGCGGGGAAGATCGTGACGCTGTGCGCGCCGCCCGACGCCTCGGCCAGATCAGCGGCAAAGCCTTCGGCGGCACCGGTCCAGATATGCTGCGGCGGGGTGATCAGGCCCAGCCGGAAATCGGCGGCGCTGGCGGCGCTGGCCAGCAGTATCGTTGCGGCGGCGATAGCGGCGGGCAGTTTGGTCAGGCAGGTCATTTTCAAGGGTCGTCTCCCATATGTCATGTCGCGCCGCTCTGTCGGGGCGTCTGGGGCCGTTCATAAACAGCGCGCGGCTGGGTCACAACGGGTTTTCGCGCCGCCTGCCCGGCATTCAGCCGCCGGTGAACAGATCGCCGAACCGCTCGCGCAGGATGTTTTTCTGAACCTTGCCCATCGTGTTGCGCGGCAATTCGTCCAGCACGATCAGCTTGCGGGGATGTTTGAACCGCGCCAATGCACCGGCAGCCGCCTCCATGATGGCCGCCTCATCGGGCGTCCTGCCCTTTTCGGGCACCAGAATGCCGACCACGGTTTCGCCAAAGTCTGGATGCGGCACACCGATCACCGCGCTTTCCAGCACGCCGGGCTGATCATCCAGGATCAGCTCGATCTCCTTGGGGTAGATGTTGTAGCCGCCCGAGATGATCAGATCCTTGCCGCGCCCGACGATCTGCACATAGCCGCGGTCGTCGATCAGGCCCAGATCGCCGGTGATGAAAAACCCATCCTCGCGCAGCTCTTCCGCCGTCTTTTCCGGCATCTGCCAGTAGCCCATGAACACGTTCGACCCGCGCACCTCGATCTGGCCCACCTCGCCCTGCGGCAGCTCGGCACCGGTGGCGGGATCGCAGATCTTCAGCTCGACCCCCGGCAGCGGAAATCCGACAGTGCCGGCGCGGCGGTCGCCGTCATAGGGGTTTGACGTGTTCATATTGGTTTCGGTCATGCCGTAACGCTCCAGGATCGCGTGGCCGGTCCGCTCGCGGAACGTGTCATGCGTTTCGGCCAGCAATGGCGCGCTGCCTGACGTGAACAGGCGCATGTGCTGCGCCGCCGCCCGGTCAAACCGCGCATCGTCCAGAAGGCGGGTGTAGAACGTGGGCACGCCCATCATGCTGGTCGCGCGTGGCAGATGCGCCAGCACGGTATCCACATCGAATTTCGGCAGGAAAATCATTGCGCCGCCAACCGCCAGGATGACATTCGTTGCCACGAACAGGCCATGCGTGTGAAAAATCGGCAGCGCATGCAGCAGCACATCTGCGCCGGTAAAGCGCCATTCGTCCACCAACACTTCGGCGTTGCTCAGCAGGTTATCCTGGCTCAGCATCGCGCCCTTGGACCGGCCCGTGGTGCCCGAAGTATAAAGCAGCGCGGCCAGATCATCGCCGCTGCGTGCGGCGGTGGGAAACGTATCGCTTTGCCCCGCCGCGCCGTCCATCAGGCTGCCGCTGCCGTCCGCGTTCAGCGTGGCAATCTGCGCGTCCAGCTTTTCCGCCACGGGCGTCAGCGCGTCCAGCGCGGCGGCATCGCAAACCACCAGCGCGGCGCCGGAATTTTCAACGAAATACGTGACTTCGCTGGCAGTATAGGCGGTATTCAGCGGCAGGAACACCACGCCCGCCTGCACGCAGGCGGCATAAAGCGCCAGCGCCTCGGGCGATTTTGCCACCTGCGCGGCCAGCCTGTCACCGGGTTTCAGCCCCAGTTCGGCCAGATACCTGGCGATGCGCGCGGCCTGCGCCAGAAACCCGGCATAGCTGACCTCGGCGCCATCTTGCAGGATCAGGAACGGCGCCGTGCTGCCCGCGTGGCGGCCAAACAGCGTATCATAGAGGGGGTTTGCCATGTCTTTGGCCATGTCTCAGCTTCCTTTCAGGCTGCTTTGGCCGCTTGCGGCCAGGGATCGCGCTGCGGGCGATGCGGCGATGGTGCCGTCTGTTGCAAATGCCTCGTGCCGTTCGGCGGTGCGGCGCAGATCGTAGAGGTAATTCACCATCACGCCGCCCGACCCGGCGCGCCCCTTGGGCGACAGATCGGCGTCGGCATGCAAGGCATGGATGATCGCGCCATTGCCCAGATGGAACCGTGCCACCGGATCGCGCGGCGCGCCTTTGTGATCCTTGACGTTCAGCAGATAATGCGCCGCCAGCGCGGGCAGATCGCCCTGCCACGCGGTCAGTTCTGCCTCGCGCACCCAGTCCATCAGACCGGGGATCGGCGACAGGGTGACAAAGCGGCCGATGCCGGGCAGTTCCGACGCCAGATCGCCGGCCACCTGTTTGATCAGCGAGTTGCCAAAGGAAATGCCCGCCAGCCCGGTCTGGCAGTTCGAGATCGAGTAGAAAACGGCGGTATCGGCGGACTTGGTCAGTAGCGCCTCGCGCTCTTCGGCCAGCAGCGGCTGCACGGCGCCGGGGATGCCGCGCGTCAGCGCCACTTCAACGAAAATCAGCGGCTCGTCCGGCATCGCGGGGTGGAAAAACGCGAAACAACGCCGGTCCTCGGGCTGCACGCGGCGGCGCAGATCGTCCCAGCTGTCGATGGCGTGGACCGCCTCATACGCGATGATCTTCTCAAGAATATCGGCCGAGGTTTGCCATGTGATGCGTTTCAAATCCAGAAAACCACGGTTGAACCACGACTTGAACAGGTGGCGAAAATCCAGATCCAGCGCCTCCAGCTCGGGCACGCCGCGCCCCAGCCGCAGCAGATCGGCGCGCATTTCCACCAGCGCGCCGGTGGCGCCCTCGACCTGATTGAGGCGGCGGATCAGTTCCTGACGCGGCGGCTCGCTTGCGGCCAGATAGGCGCGGTAGGTGCTGCGCGACGGGGTCTGTTCGTATTCGTTCAGCGCGCGGCGCGTGGCGGCGGGATCGACGTTCATCTGCTCCGCAAGGTGATGAAAAAACGCCAGCTTGGCCGTGTCATCCATCGCCCGGAACCGGGCCAATATCTGCTCGGCCAATAAATGGCCGGAGGTCTGGCCATGGGTGCTGATCAGCGCATCAGCCAGTTCCTCCAGCGGCTGGCGGCTCCAGTCGCCCTGCCGCGCTGCGCCAAGGCCACGCTCCAGCACGGCGGCCAGCAGATCGGACAGAACGGTCATACGGCGGTCCCCATCACGTAATCGGGCAGCCATGTCGCCAGCCCCGGAAACAGGCAGAGCAGGATGATCGCCAGCACCATGCAACCCACAAACGGCAGCGAGCCATAGAGGATCGTCTTCAGCGAAATGTCGGGCGCAATGCCGTTGATGACATACAGGTTCAGGCCCACCGGCGGGCTGATCAGGCCGATTTCCATGTTGATGGTCAGCACCACGGCAAACCAGATCGGATCGAACCCGGCGATGGTGATGATCGGCATCAGGATCGGCGCCGCCATCAGGATCACCGCAACAGGCGGCAGGAAAAACCCGGCGACCAGAAGGAAGACGTTGATCGCCCCCATCAGCACCCAGCGGTTGACGTCCAGCGTGCCGATCCATTCCGCGATGCTTTGCGTGATGAACAGACTGCTGAGCATATAGGAAAACACGCCCGCCGCCGCGATGATGAACAGGATCATCACCGATTCCTTGGTGCTGTCGCGCAGGATCATCCACAGGCCCGCCGGGCTCCAGAGTTTGTAGATCACCATGGCGATCACGATGCATAGCAGCGCGCCGACGGCCGCCGTTTCGGACGGGGTCGCGATGCCGCCATACATGGCATAAAGCACGCCAAGGATGATGATCAGGAAGGGAATGACGCGGGGCAGAATCTCGAATTTCTGCTTCCAGCTATAGGTCGTCTTGACCAGAACCTGCGCGTTGCCGGACCTGATCGTGGCATAGATCGACCACGCCATGAACAGCGCCACCAGCAGCAGGCCGGGAATGACGCCCGCCAGAAACAGCCGCCCGATCGACGTTTCCGTCGCGATGCCGTAAACGATCATCGTGACCGACGGCGGGATCAAAATACCCAGCGTGCCGCCCGCCGCGATGCTGCCCGCCGCCACGCCGTCGGGATAGCCGCGCTTGCGCATCTCGGGGATGCCCATCTTGCCGATGGCGGCGCAGGTCGCCGGGCTGGACCCGGACATGGCCGCAAACAGCGCGCATGCGCCGAGGTTCGAGATCACCAGACCGCCGGGAATGCGCGTCAGCCACCGCTCCAGCGCCTCGTAAAGGTCCGCGCCAGCGCGCGTCGACGCAATCGAGGCGCCCATGATGATGAACATCGGAATGCTGAGCAGTGCAAAGCTGTCCAGCTTGCCAAAGAAGATCTCGGGCATCAATTCAAGGCTGCGCATTCCATCGAACACCACCAGAAAACCGCCCGACACGATCAGCAGCCCCAGCGCAACCGACACGCCCGAAAACAGCACGGCGATGGTGCAGAGCGCGACCAGCCCCCCTAAAACCAGCGGATCCATCAGGTATTCTCCAGTCCAAAAGGCGTATCGATCCGCAGGATCAGCGCAACAATGTCAGCAATCAGTTGCAGCAAAAGAAGACCAAACCCGATCGGCAGCGCCATGTAAGGGATCCACAAACGCACCCCCCAGATCGTGTCGGACCGCCAGCCGCGCTCCCACGCGAAATGCCAGTAGTCAAAGCCATACCACAGCATCACCGCAACCATCGCGGCGCTGACGCTGAGCGTGAAACAGGCCATGAAGAACCGCGCGCGCGGCGGCAGCGCAATGGGGATCAGATCGACATTCACATGCCCGCGCAGCCGCTGCACATAAGGCAGCCCCATCAGCGTGGCGGCGATCATCAGATACACCACCATTTCGGTTTGCCAGATGGTCGAATGGTTCAGAACCGCCCGGACAAAGATCATCTGGCAGGTGATCCCCACCGCCAGCACGATCATTGCGGCCGAAATCCAGCCCGCCACCGTCGATATTGCGGCCACCGCCTTGAGAAAGGGATTGTTCCCCGTTTTGGCAACGCGCTGCGTCACTTGTCCGGCCATGTCAGGATCCTGTTCAGATGGGAAAGTCGCGCCACTCAGGCAGGCGCGCGCCGGATTTGCCAATGTGGCAGGGGCAGCACGCGCCGCCCCTGCCCCGCCAAATCATTCGACCGACAGCGCCATGTCCAGCAGCTCCTGACCGCCTTCGACATTATCTGCGAAGTTCTTGTAGGAGGTCTGCATCGCAATCTCGCGCCAGGCGTCGAAATCCTCTTGCGTCATGGTGGCAATCTCCACGCCCGCATCGCGGAAGGTCTGGACCGAATCCGCGTCTTCCTTCTTGGCCTCTTCCAGATAGAACGCCTCGGCCTTGGCCGCGCCATCGCGCAGCGCCTGCTGCTGCTCGGGCGTCAGGCTTTCGAATTTGGATTTGTTCATCAGCAGGGGCTGGTACATGAACCAAAGCGCGATGTCACCGGCGGGGTATAGCAGGAAACCTGCTCGTAAATGCGGTAGCTTACGAAGGACGATGACGATGTGTTCGCAGCATTCAGAACGCCTGTCTGCATCGCGTTATAGATATCCGCACTGGACATCGACGCGATGGAGGCGCCGGCGCCTGCCAGCATCTGCTCGAACGCCTTGCCCGCCGCGCGGGTTTGCAAGCCTTCGACGTCGGCCGGTTTGGTGATGCACTTGTCCTTGCCCGCGAACCCGCCGGCCAGATAGCCGTGGACCAGCACCATCACGTCATCCTCGGCCATCTTGGCCTCGATCGCCTCCATGAATTCGCTGTCGTTCAGGCGCGCGGCGTGATCGTGGTTCTTCACCAGACCGGGCATCAGCGTCAGGTTGAAGGCCGGCTGCTGGCCGCCCGCGTAGGACAGCGGAAACACCGTCATGTCCAGTTGGCCCCGGCTGAGCGGCTTGTACTGCTCGCGCGGTTTGAACAGGGATTTGGAGCCGAAGATCTTGATCTCCAGATCCACGTCAGCGGCGGCGACTTCGTCCGCGACGATCTGGGCCACCTTGTGGCGCACATCATTGTTCGACCACTGGTGCGACAGGCGCAGCTCGGTCGCGGACGCCGCAGCACCCATTGCGATCAGCGCAGACGCGGCCACAGCCGCCTTCAGCATGGATTTCATGTCATATCCTCCCACGGATGTTTTTCAGGTCCGGTTGTCCCGGAGCGTGGCGTGCAGCGTGGCGCGGGGGCATTTCCGAGTCAATAACTTTGTATACAAAAAAATGATCTTTGCATGCGCAATCCAGCCGCGTATATCTCGACCATGGAAAAACGCCGCGCCGATGTCATTGCCGACGGGATAGAAGAGCTGATCTTTGACGGCACTTTTGCCGACGGCGACAGGCTGGACGAACATGCGCTGGCGGGCCGGTTCGGCGTCTCGCGTACCCCCATCCGCGAGGCGCTGCAAAAGCTGGCGCTGTCCGGGCTGGTGACGCAGATCCCCAATCGCGGCGTGTTTGTCCATCAGCCCGGCCCCGTCGAGCTGATGGAGATGTTCGAGGTCATGGCCGAGCTGGAGGCCGCCGCCGGGCGGCTTGCCGCGCTGCGCATCTCGGACGCGGCGCTGGACGATCTGCGCGCGGCGAATATCGCCTGCATGGCCGCTGTCACGGCGCAGGATGCCGGCGTCTATTACCTTGAAAACGAACGCTTTCATCAGATCATCTATGCGCAATCGGGCAACAGTTTCCTGCTGGCCGAGGCGCTGCGCCTGCACCGCCGCCTGCGCCCGTTCCGCCGCCAGCAGCTGCGCCTGCGCGGCCGATTGGCGCAATCCATGGCCGAGCATGAGGGCATCGTTGCGGCACTGGAACGCGGCGATGCGCCCGGCGCGGCGGACCTGCTGCGCGCCCATGTCGCCGTGCAGGGCGAGAAATTCCACCACCTGATGTCCAGCCTGCGGCCCGCCGCCGAGTGATGCAGGGCCTCGACACGCTCCGCGCGCGCGGTCTAGAACAGTGCCAAAGGAGCCATTGCCATGACCTCGATCCTGATCCTGAACGGTCCGAACCTGAACCTGCTCGGCACCCGCCAGCCCGAGGTGTACGGGCGCACCACCCTGGCCGATGTCGAGGCGCTGTGCCGCGCCCATGGCGACACGCGCGGCGCCAAAGTGGCATTCATGCAAAGCAACAGCGAGGGCGCGCTGATCGACGCGATTCACGCGGCCAAGGGCGTGCATGACGGCATCATCCTGAACGCCGGCGCCTATACGCACACATCCATCGCGCTGATGGATGCGATTTCATCGGTAGAATTGCCGGTGATCGAGCTGCACCTGTCCAACGTCCACGCCCGCGAGGATTTCCGCCATGTCAGCTACATCGCGCGCGTCGCGCTGGGAGTGATCTGCGGCTTCGGCGCGGCGGGCTATCCGCTGGCGATGGACGCGCTGATGGGGCATCTGGCGGCAGGGTCTTGACGGCACAGACTGCGCGCCCACTATCCGCGCGTTAAGTCTGACTTACGGATTGGCGGTAAGCCCTATTTCTCTTTCGGTTTAAGAAGTGGGCACGCATTTACCAATGCTCTGGCGTCGAAATCTATCGGTCTGTCATCATATGAGAAAACTTCATCAAGGTTTTCGACCGTCAGATCAATCTCGCGCAAATCTATTGCGGTTGAGTGCCGCACCTTGTCCACCGACAAAAAGTAGTCGTAAAACTTGAACTCTCCCCCCTTTGGACTGTCTGAATACAACCAAGAATTTGGAATGCCATAAGCATCAGCGATAACCAGACCGTGGAGCGAGGATGTAATGATCCGCTTGCAACTCAGGATATCGGTAAGAACGCCCTCGACATCGGATGTGCCCAAGTCAATCAGCTTGACCCCGTCAGCAACGGATTGGGACAGCCATTTTCTGTCAGACCACCGTAAAACAAGCCCAATCTCGTATTTTTTCTCTAATTCGGGCCGAAAGAAAAATGGCGTCAGAAGCGCCGGATCTCCATAAATTCGAGGACAGCGCGCGCCGCGATCCAAAATGCGCGCTCTGGTCAGCGGTCCGCGAACTGCGCGGTATTCGGCCTTTTTATTGATATGACGCGGGGGTTCAGGTCCAAAAGATCCTGTTCCCCAGACAATCGACTTATCGCGGACCAAGCTTATGATCGACCCGATCGCGATATAGGACGCTCTTTCGCCGGTATTCTGGAACGTGTCCAGCCCCGTAATTTTACGCAGGAGCCAAGGGGACAAATCATCCCCGAAATTTGCAGTTCTGGGCCAATGGATCAGTGGAATCTTGCCATTTTCAAGAAGGAGCGTTTCGGTATCCACCTCATAATCGGAAAACGGATTTTCATTTCCGGTAATGGGGTGAGCCGCATCTTTCTCTGTTGTGCTCATCATGACTTTCCTATCGCAAACCATCAGTCCGATGACAAAAAAGGCGGACCCTACGGCCCGCCCTTGCTATTTCGACGCCTGAGGCAAATTAACCCTTGGCGGTCTTGGCGACCTCGGCGGCGAAATCTTCCTTGATCACTTCGATGCCTTCGCCAACTTCAAGGCGCACGAAACCGGTAATCTCGGCGCCCGCTTCCTTGGCGGCGGCCTCGACCGTCTGGTCCGGGTTCATCACGAATGCCTGACCCATCAGGGTGGATTCGGCCATGAATTTCTTCATGCGGCCCTCGATCATCTTCTCGATGACCTGCTCGGGCTTGCCGCTTTCGCGGGCGATATCCATCTGGATCTGCTTTTCTTTTTCGACGATTGCGCTGTCCAGCTCGGCCTCGTTCAGGGCGGCGGGGTTTGTGGCGGCGATGTGCATGGCAACCTGGCGGCCAAACGCCTCATCACCGTTCAGCGCGACCAGCACGCCGATTTTGCCCATGCCGTCGGCGGCGGCGTTGTGGACGTAGGACACAACCGTATCGCCCGAAACCGACGCCATGCGGCGCAGGCCCATGTTTTCGCCAACAGTGGCGATCTTGGCGGTTATGGTCTCTTCGACCGTCTTGCCGCCCATGTCTGCCGATTTCAGCGCGTCAACGTCATCCGCCTTGATCGCGACATCCGCGATCGCAGCAACCATCGCCTGAAATTCAGCGTTCTTGCCAACGAAATCGGTTTCCGAGTTGATTTCCACGGCAACGCCGCGGCCACCCTCGACCTTGACGGCCACAAGGCCCTCGGCGGCGGTGCGGCCGGATTTCTTGGCGGCTTTGGCCAGACCTTTGGTGCGCAGCCAGTCGCTGGCCGCTTCCATGTCGCCATCCGTTTCGGTCAACGCCTTTTTCGCGTCCATCATGCCTGCGCCTGTCGTGTCGCGCAGTTCCTTAACCATTGCAGCTGTGATCGCCATTTGGCTCTCCTAATATTACGTGTGGCCCGGCGGTCAGTGCCGCCGGGCGTATGCCTGATGCGATCCGGGGATCAGCTGTTCTGACCGGCCTTCGCGGCCATGTCCGAGATCTCTTCGCTCGACTTGATGTCCAGCGGCGCATCTTTGGTGGCCTTGTCATCATGCACGGCTTCGTGGCTGATGTTGTCGGTTTCAACGCCGGTCGATTCGGGCAGTGCTTCCTCGACGGGGGCTTCTTCCATGGCGCCGATGTCGATACCTGCCGCGCCCATCTGGGCCGTCATGCCGTCCAGCGCCGCACGGCTGACCAGATCGCAATAGAGCAGGATCGCGCGCGCCGCGTCGTCGTTGCCGGGGATGATGTAGTCGATCCCGTCAGGCGAGCAGTTGGTGTCAACCACGGCGACAACCGGGATGCCCAGCTTGTTTGCCTCGGCGATGGCCAGCTGCTCTTTCTTGACGTCGATGACGAACAGCAGGTCGGGAATGCCGCCCATTTCGCGGATACCGCCCAAGGACGCCTGAAGCTTGCCCTGGTCACGTTCCATGCCCAGACGCTCTTTCTTGGTCAGGCCTTCGGCACCGGATTCCAGCGCCTCGTCGATCTCTTTCAGGCGGTGAATGGATTTCGACACGGTCTGCCAGTTGGTCAGCGTGCCGCCCAACCAGCGGTGGTTCATGTAATACTGCGCGCATTTCTCGGCGGCTTCAGCAATCGGCGCTGCGGCCTGACGCTTGGTGCCGACGAACAGAACGCGGCCGTTCTTGGCCACTGTCTCGCGCACGACGTTCAGCGCGGCGTCCAGCATGGGAACGGTCTGCGTCAGGTCCATGATGTGGATGCCGTTGCGCGCGCCGTAGATATATTCGCCCATGCGGGGATTCCAGCGCTGCGTCTGGTGGCCGAAGTGAACGCCAGCTTCCAGCAACTGACGCAGATTGAACTCGGGAAGAGCCATGTCGTATTCCTTTTCCGGTTTTCGCCTCGGCACGGGGTGAGAGGGGTTGCCTCAACCGGTGGACTGCCGGGGGATGTCTGTCCCGGCCAGCCCGCCCATGCCTGCGGATTTCTAGTGCTTCGCGCTATAGACTGCGCAGCGGGCGCGCGCAAGGGGGGCTTGTGCACCGCCCCGCCTGCCCCCACCATCGCCAAAACTGGCAGGAGCGCGGCGCATGGTACATCTGATCTGGTCCCCCGAGGCGGCAGCGGCAAGGGCCGCAGGCGCGCCGCTGGTCGCGCTGGAAAGCACGATCATAACCCACGGGATGCCCTACCCCGATAACCTGACGACCGCCCGCGCGGCAGAGGACGAAGTCCGCGCCGCCGGCGCCACCCCCGCCACCATCGCCGTGCTGGACGGAGAATTGCATGTCGGGCTGGAGGCCGCGCAGCTGGACCGGCTGGCGCGGCTGCCCGGCCCCATGAAGCTCAGCCGCGCGGATCTGGCTGTGGCGCTGGCCACCGGCGCCAGTGGCGGCACCACCGTTGCGGCCACCATGATCGCGGCGGCGCTGGCCGGGATCGACGTCTTTGCCACGGGCGGCATCGGCGGCGTGCATCTGGGCGCCGCGCACAGCTGGGATGTGTCTGCCGACCTGCACGAGCTGGCGCAAACCCGCGTTACCGTGGTCTGCGCCGGGCCCAAGGCCATCCTCGATCTGCCCAAAACGCTGGAAGTGCTGGAAACTCTGGGCGTGCCGGTCATCGCCTACGGGCAGGATGCGCTGCCGGCGTTCTGGGCGCCCGCATCGCCCTTCGCCGCGCCGCTGCGCATGGACGGGGCCGGAATGATCGCTGCCGCCCACAGGGCGCGCGCGGATCTGGGCCTGCCCGGCGGGCAATTGATCTGCAACCCGGTTCCCGCGCGCGACGGTATCGCATATACCAAGCTCGCCGCCCTGATCGGCACTGCGGCAGATGACGCGGCAAAGGCCGGGATCGCAGCCAAGGACGTCACCCCCTATCTGCTGAGCCACCTTAATACGGCCACCGCCGGGCGCACGCTGGCCGCAAATACCGCACTAATCCGCAACAACGCGCGGCTGGCCGCCGCTATCGCCTGTGCGCTCTGAGCCTCGCCGCACTACAAGGCCCAAAGACAGGCGCCGCGCCCAATTCACGCCCCATTGCCGCGCACCCGGTTTGCCCCTAAACATTGCCGCAGCATGATCCGGGGCCAATCGCAGACATGAGCACACTTTTCGACGATGAAAACACGCCGCCGCAGCGCGTCAGCCTGTTCGGTCGCTTGCGCGCCCGCTTCCTGACCGGGCTTGTGGTGATCCTGCCGGTCGCCCTGACCATCTGGCTGATCTGGACGATGATCGGCTGGGTCGACGGGTTCGTGCTGCCGCTGATCCCCTATGACCTGACGCCGGCAAATTATATCGGCATCAACCTGCGCGGCGTCGGCGTCGTCGTGTTCCTGATCTTTACCATCCTGGTCGGTTCGGTTGCCAAGGGTCTGATTGGCCGCACGCTGATCCGCTTTGGCGAAAACCTGGTCAATCGGATGCCGGTCGTCCGCTCGATCTATTCTGGCGTCAAGCAGATTGCCGAGACCATCTTTGCCCAGACCGAACGCAGCTTCGAGACGGCCTGCCTGGTCCAGTACCCGCGCAAGGGGATCTGGGCGATCGGCTTCATCTCGACCATGGCCAAGGGCGAGATTGCCGGAAAATCTGAAACCGGCGGCGCGCTTGTCAGTGTGTTCCTGCCGACCACGCCGAACCCCACATCGGGATTCCTGCTGTTCCTGCCCAAGGAAGACGTGATCGAACTGGACATGACGGTCGAGGACGCGGCCAAGCTGGTGATCTCGGCCGGCCTTGTCTACCCCAGCCGCGTCGCGCCCGAGGATCTGCCGACCAAGCCCGCCAGTTAAACCGGCAGTCTCAGTTGAACATTTCGGTCAGGTCGGTGCTGCTGCGCACGCCCAGATCGTCCCAATGGGCCTCCAGAAACTTGTCCGCCGCAACGCGCCCGGCCTCTTTCAACTGGTTCAGCAAAAACGGATTCGGCAGCATCTTGGTCGCAACCGACAGCTCGGACATCAGCTTGTCATCGGCGATCATGTGAACATGCAATCGCTTCATCGCGCCCTCCGGCACGGTGCCGTTATCCAACAGCCGCTGCACAAAATTGATCGCCCGCATCTCGCGCAGCAGCGACGAGTTGAAGCTGATCTCGTTCACCCGGTTGCTGATTTCCTGCGCCGAGCGCGGCAGATCAGGCCGCTCAAGCGGGTTGATGTTGACGATGACAATATCATCCGGCAGGTCCCTCTCGAACAGCGGAAACAGCGCCGGGTTGCCGGTATAGCCGCCATCCCAATACGCCTCTCCATCAATCTCGATCGCCTGAAACAGCGTCGGCAGGCAGGCCGAAGCCAGCAGCGGATCGGCCGCAATCTCGTCGCCCTGAAAAATGCGGATCTTGCCCGTGCGCACGTTTGTTGCCCCGACAAACAGGCGCGGTGCATCCTCGGCGCACACCTTGTCATAGGCAAACCGTTCCACCACCCGGCGCAGCGGGTTGGAATAAAACGGCCCGTAATCGTAGGGCGACACCGTATCGGAAATGGGCAGCGGCATGGCGTATTCCATCGCGGCACTGATCGCCCCCGGAATGGACGCAGCCATCCAGGCCGGCATGCGCAGATCATGCACCGCCCCCATCTGCGCCCAAAGCCAGTTCAGGTTTTCACGCGCACCCTCGCGCCCGCCCGCCACATGCCCCGCCTTCAGCGCGGCACCGTTCAGCGCGCCTGCGGATGTGCCGGAAATCGCCGACACCTCCAGCCTGTCCTCATCCAGCAGCCGGTCCAGAACGCCCCACGTAAAGGCGCCATGCGCGCCGCCGCCCTGTAACGCCAGATTGATCCGTTTGATGCTCATCACCGCCTCCCGAATTTTTTCTCCAATGGCTTTTCTTGGTCCAAATACCCAAATTCCGACCGTTCAGCTGGCGCGCTTTCAGACGTGGCGCACCGTACCATCCATGTTGCATTGCAGCATATATTGCTGCATGTGCAAAAGTCACGCAGCCATCCCTTCGCAGCCCCTGCCTTGCCACACACCACACGGCCAAAAAAAAACGCCAGCGCGAAGCTGGCGTTAAGTTATTGAGGCAGGTTTCATACAGGCAAGAAACCTATCGAGCAGTGACTCCTTTATAAGCAATCTTGCGCCGCCATCCAAGCTAAAAGTTTGAAAACGCGTGAATCCCTCTTTACCCTCGCGTTCAATGAAACAACGCCCATCAGGAATTGTCCCCATGACACGATCAGTCAGTTTCCACCGCCATGGGCGACTATCCGCCGCATTAACCTTTGTTTTGCTTGGTCTGGGCGCGATAAACCCTGCCGCCGCGCAGCCGGTGCATGGCATCGCGATGTATGGCGACCCGGCCTTGCCGCCTGATTTTACCGCGCTGCCCTATGCCAACCCGAACGCGCCCCAAGGGGGCAGCGTCACCTCCGGCAATGTCGGCGGCTATGATTCGCTCAACCCTTTCGCGCCCAAGGGCACCCCGCCATGGCAGCTGCGCCACCTCGCCTACGAATCGCTTTTAGGCCGCTCCTGGGACGAGCCGTTCACGCTTTACGGTCTTTTGGCCGAATCGCTTGAGACGGACGACGCCCGCACCTGGGTCGAATTCACCCTGAACCCCAAGGCCGCGTTTTCCGACGGCAGCCCGGTCACGCCCCAAGATGTGATCTGGTCGTTCGAGACGCTGGGCACGCGCGGCCACCTGCGCTACCGCGATTTCTGGACGCGCGTTGCCACGATCGAACAGACCGGCCCCGGCAAGGTCCGGCTGGACTTCAAGACCGAGGATGGCCCGCCCGACCGCGATCTGGTGCTGCTGGCCGGCCTGCGCCCGATCCTGAAAAAATCCCAATGGGACGATCTGGTGTTCGAGGATGGCGCGATCGAGGATATCCCCATCGGCACCGCGCCTTATGTCGTTGCCGACTACCAGCTGGATCGCCGCGTGACCCTGCGCCGCAACCCCGATTACTGGGGGCGCGATCTGCCCTTTCGGCGCGGCACGAACAACTTCGATGAGATCCGCATTGATTTCTATGGCGATGACGCCGTGATGAAAGAGGCGTTCAAGGCGGGCGAGATCAGCTATATCCGCGAATTCAACGCCGAACGCTGGGAGGAGCTGGCCACCCTGCCTGCCGTCCAGCGCGGCGATATCCTGCGCAGCGAAATCCCCAATGGCCAGCCTTCCGGCATCTCGGGCTTCGTGATGAACACGCGCAACCCGCCGCTGGACGACTGGCGCGTGCGCGAGGCACTGATTGCCGCGTTCAACTTTGAATATATCAACGATACCCTGACCGGCGGGCGCCAGCCGCGCATCACCTCTTATTACTCCAATTCCGAACTGGGCCTGATCCCCGGCCCCGCCTCCGCGGCCGAGCGCGCCTTGCTGGCGCCCTTTGCCGATGATCTTCTGCCCGGCACGCTTGAGGGCTACACCCTGCCCGCCAGCGACGGATCGAAACGCAACCGCGCCAATATCCGCGCTGCCGCCGATCTGCTGGCCGATGCCGACTGGACCGTGCAGAACGGCGTGCTGAAGAACGCGGACGGCCAGCCGCTGGTGCTGACCGTGCTGCTGCAACAGGACGCTCTGGTACAGCAGGCCACCGCGATGATGGATATCTACGCCCGCGCGCTGGAACGGTTGGGCATCACGCTGACCGTGCAAAGCGTGGACAAGGCGCAATATAACATGCGCGAGGCAAACTACGATTTCGACCTCACCTATATGCGTCGCTCGCTGTCGCTGTCGCCGGGAAACGAGCAATATTTCTACTGGGGCGCCAAGGGCTCCGATCAGCCCGGCAGCCGCAATCTGATGGGCATGAACAGCCCCGCCGCCGAGGCGATGATAAATGCCATGCTGGCCGCCGAAACGCATGACGATTTCGTCACCGCCGTGCGCGCGCTGGACCGCGTCCTGATTGCCGGTCGCTACGTCATTCCCATCCACCAATACGCGGTGGGCCGCATCGCCCATGACGCGCGCCTGTCCTTCCCGGCAGATACCCTGCCGCTTTATGGCGATGGCATAGGCTTTCTGCCCGAAGTCTGGTGGATGGACAAATCGGCCCCTTCGGAGTGATATGACAATGACAGATAAAGGCAGGACGATCCGATGAAAAAGCTGATCCTTCTGGCGGCGCTGGCCGCACTGGCAGGCTGCGCCACGGTGGAGGGCGCAGGCCGCGACATATCGGGCGCCGCACGCGGCGTTCAAAGCTGGTTCTGACGCGCGCGCCGCTTGCA
This sequence comes from Roseovarius dicentrarchi, assembly GCF_003316635.1. Taxonomy (GTDB): domain Bacteria; phylum Pseudomonadota; class Alphaproteobacteria; order Rhodobacterales; family Rhodobacteraceae; genus Roseovarius; species Roseovarius dicentrarchi. The sequence continues at coordinate 104,312 of NZ_QNQP01000002.1, forward strand.
ATGCCCCGGGCGCGCGCCTACCAACAGGGCCAACGCCCCGAACCCGAAAGGCCGCGCCATGGTCAAGCTCGACATTATTTCCGACCCGATTTGCCCTTGGTGCTATATCGGCAAGACGCAGCTGGATGCGGCGCTGGACCAGCGGCCCGATCACCCCTTTGTCATTGAATGGCACCCGTTTCAGCTGAACCCCGACATGCCGCGCGAGGGTATGGATGCACGTGCCTATTACGAGGCCCGCTTCGGCAGCAAGGAGGCGACAATCGCCGCGTTCAAGCCGGTGATCGAAAAGGCCGCTCTGATCGGTCTCAGCATTGACTACGATGCGATGACGCGCATCCCCAACACGCTGGACGCGCACCGCCTGATCCACTGGGCGGGCATCGAGGGCAAACAGGACGCCGCCGCGATGGCGCTGTTCTCCGCCTATTTCGCCGAAGGCCGCGACATCGGCGCGTCCGAGGTGCTGGCCGATATCGCCGACAGTCTGGGCATGGACGCCGCCGTCATAACCAAGCTGCTGGCGTCGGATGCCGATACCGATGACATCCGCACGCGTGATGCGCAGTTCCGCGAAATGGGCGTCTCATCCGTGCCGACCTTCATCGTCGCCGCGCAGCACGCCGTTCCCGGCGCGCAGGACACCGCCCTGTGGCTGCGCGTGATGGACGAGATCATCGAAAAACAAGCCGACTGAATTCCAGTATACCTTTGCATGCAGGCGCCTTCCCTTCCTTTGGATCCTGCGCTAAAAGGCTCGCAACCCGTCCCTGACAAACGAAAGGCGCCCCATGTCCAAGATCAAGGTAGAAAACCCCATCGTCGAGCTTGACGGCGATGAGATGACCCGCATCATCTGGGATTTCATCAAGAAAAAGCTGATCCTGCCCTATCTCGACGTCGATCTGAAATATTACGATCTGGGCATCATGTCCCGCGATGAGACGGACGACCAGATTACGATCGATGCCGCCCACGCGATCCAGAAATACGGCGTCGGCGTCAAATGCGCGACCATCACCCCCGATGAGGGCCGGGTCGAGGAATTCGGCCTGAAGAAAATGTGGCGCAGCCCGAACGGCACCATCCGCAACATCCTCGGCGGCGTTGTCTTCCGCGAGCCGATCATCTGCAAGAACGTGCCGCGCCTTGTTCCCGGCTGGACCCAGCCCATCGTGATCGGCCGCCACGCCTACGGTGACCAGTACCGCGCAACGGACATGAAATTCCCCGGTCCCGGCACCCTGTCGATGAAATTCGTTGGCGACGACGGCACGGTGATGGAAGAGGAAGTGTTCAAGGCCCCGTCTTCGGGCGTCTATATGGGCATGTACAACCTCGATGACAGCATCCGCGATTTCGCCCGCGCATCCTTCAACTATGGCCTGAAACGCAACTACCCGGTGTATCTGTCAACCAAGAACACCATCCTGAAAAATTACGACGGTCAGTTCATGATCATCTTTCAGGAAATCTTTGACGCCGAATTCAAGGACAAGTTCGACGCCGCCGGCATCACCTACGAGCATCGCCTGATCGACGACATGGTCGCCTCGGCGATGAAATGGTCGGGCGGCTATGTCTGGGCCTGCAAGAACTACGACGGCGACGTGCAGTCAGATACCGTCGCGCAGGGCTTCGGCTCGCTTGGCCTGATGACGTCTCAGCTGATGACGCCCGATGGCCAGATCGTCGAGGCCGAGGCCGCGCACGGCACCGTCACCCGCCACTACCGCCAGCACCAGAAGGGCGAGGAGACGTCGACAAACTCCATCGCCTCCATCTTTGCCTGGACCGGCGGGCTGAAGCATCGCGGCAAGCTGGACAGCAATGACGCGCTGACGAACTTCGCCGAGACACTGGAAAAGGTGGTCGTCGATACGGTCGAGTCCGGCCACATGACCAAGGATCTGGCCCTGCTGGTCGGCCCCGATCAAAAATGGCTCACCACCATGGGCTTCCTCGAAAAGGTGGATGAAAACCTGAACAAGGCGCTGAACGGCTGAATCTGGCGCAATCTCCATCCGCATAGACGCTACTGCAATGGCCGGCCCTCAACGGGACCGGCCATTGTCATTGCCGCGACTGCGAAATTCACGGGCGCACCCGTGCCGTCAACTCCAATCGTCTGCAACCAGATCATCGCGATCAACGCCAAGCGCGGCCAGCTCCGATTGTACCGCACTCATCATTGGCGGCGGCCCGCAAAGGTAGCACAGGCTGCCAGGCTCCACGAACTGGCGCAGATAATCGCGGTCCAGCCTGCGCTTGGGAACGGTCTTGCCTTCGCCCTTGGTCACCACATAGGCAACGGTCAGGCCCGGCATCGCCGATAATTCATCGCGCCGGATGATATCCGCCTCCGTCTTGTTCGAGAAAACCAAAGTCGATCCACTCAGATCGCCATGATCCTTCAACCGCTTGTGAAGCAGCGCCAGTATCGGTGTAATCCCCGCACCGCCCGCGATGAAAACGCCCGGCCCACGGTCGCGCATATCGCCGAACGGCCCTTCGATCGTGACCCCGTCGCCCGCCTGCATCCTGGCGATCTGCTCGGTCACGCCATCGTGGCTGGGATAGCTTTTGATGATGAACTCCAGCGATGCCGCGTCCGGCAAGCTGATGGGCGTGAAGGGCCTCCCCTCATCGCGCCAGCCATCTTTTTGCAACTTCATCTCAATCGCCTGACCGGGCTCAAAAGTGAACCCTTCGGGGCGGTCAAATGTCAGATGATGGGTGTCATGCGTCACGGGTTCGATACTGCGCAGCGTCAAGTTCTGAGCCATAGGTAAATCTCCTTTGGCCCTCAACGCGGCGCGCCGGCCCTGCGTTCCCGCAAACCGGCAGTGGTTTTTTCTTGGTGAAAATACCCAAAATCCGACACCGCCCTCGGGCGTTGCCGGTTCAGATCACAGGTTATCGGCCTGCGGCATGCCCAGCACATGAAATCCGCCATCGACGCGGATGATCTCGCCCGTTGTGCAGGCGCCCGCGTCCGAGGCCAGATACACCGCCGTGCCGCCCACCGCCTCCAGCGTGGCATTGGCGCGCAGGGGCGCGTTCATATCGGTGTGCTTATAGGTGCGCCGCGCGCCGCCGATGGCCGCGCCGGCCAGTGTTTTCATCGGGCCGGGGGATATCGCGTTGACGCGGATGCCGTCTGGCCCCAAGTCGTTGGCCAGATAGCGCGTCGCGCTCTCCAGTGCGGCCTTGGCAACACCCATGACGTTGTAGCTGGGCACCACGCGGTTGCTGCCCTGATAGGTCAGGGTCAACAGGGTGCCGCCATTCTCCTGCATCATCGGATGCGCGCGGCGCGCCACGTCGATGAAGCTGTAGCAGGAGATATCCAGCGAATGTTTGAAATTGGCGCGGCTGGTGTTCAAAAACCGGCCCGTCAGCTCGGACTTGTCCGAAAAAGCAATCGCATGCACCACGAAATCAATCGTCGGCCAGCGGTCCGCCAGCGCGGCGAACCCGGCATCGAGCGAGGCATCATCGGTCACATCGACGTCGACCATGAAATCGGACCCGACCGACGCCGCCAGCGGCTCCAGCCGCTTGCCGAATGCGTCGCCCTGATAGCTAAACGCCAGTTCGGCGCCGGCGGTATGCATCGCCTTGGCAATGCCCCACGCGATCGAGCGGTCGTTGGCCACGCCCATGATCAAGCCGCGCTTGCCCTGCATGGGCAGCGGTGCGGTCGGCAGGTCTGGTATCTGTGTCATGCGGGCCTATCCGTGAAATTTGCTGAGCAGCATGGAGCCGTTGGTGCCGCCAAAGCCGAAAGAGTTGGTCATCACCGTGTCCAGCCCGGCATTGTCGACGCGGCTGGTCGCCACCTCGGCCGCGTCCAGCGCGGGGTCGAGGTTTTCGACGTTGATTGACGGGATGATGAAATCGTCCTGCAAGGCCAGCAGGCAATAGATCGCCTCCTGCGCCCCCGTTGCGCCCTGGCTGTGGCCCGTCATCGACTTGGTCGAGCTGATCGGCGGGGTGGACCCCTGGCCAAAGACGCGGCGCACCGCCTCGACCTCGCCCACGTCGCCCACGGGTGTCGACGTGCCATGCGCGTTGATATAGCTGACGCGGCGATCCTCGCCCAATGTACGCAGCGCGCCGCGCATCGCCCGCTCGCCGCCCTCGCCCGATGGCGCCACCATGTCGGCCCCGTCGGATGTGGCGGCAAAACCGGTGACTTCGGCATAGATCTTGGCGCCGCGCGCCTGCGCATGCTCCAGCGCCTCCAGCACCAGAATCGCACCGCCGGCGGAGATGACAAACCCATCACGGCCTGCGTCAAACGCACGGCTCGCCTTTTCGGGCGTGTCGTTATATTTCGACGACATCGCGCCCATCGCATCGAACAGGCAGGACAGCGTCCAATCCAGTTCTTCGCCGCCGCCGCCGAACATGATGTCCTGCTGCCCCAGCGCGATCTGTTGCGCCGCCATGCCGATGCAATGCAGCGAGGTCGAGCAGGCCGAGGTGATCGAGAAGTTCATGCCCTTGATCTGGTAGGCCGTCGCCAGATTGGCGCTGACGGTCGAGGACATGCATTTTGGCACCGCAAACGGCCCGATCCGCTTGGTCGCGCCGGTTTTCAGGACGGTCTGATGCGCACTGAACAGCGCGCTGGTCGATGGCCCGCCAGACCCGGCGATCAGCCCGGTCATGGGGTTGATCACGTCCGATGTCTCCAGCCCCGCATCGGCAATGGCCTGACCCATGGCGATATGCGCATAGGCCGCACCCGGCCCCATGAAGCGCAACGTGCGCTTGTCCACATGATCGGCCAGATCAAGGTCAATCGCGCCGGCGACGCGGCTGCGAAATCCATGCTCGGCCATTTCCTCGCTTGCGGTGATGCCGGACGTGCCGGCCTTCAGCGATGCCAGAACCTCATCGGCACTGTTGCCGATGGACGAGACGATTCCCAAGCCTGTTACGACCACGCGGCGCATGGCGTTCTCCCTTTTGTCCTGATACCGGCGCTCAGCTTTCGCTGAGCGCGACCTTCATGTCCTTGACGAGATAGATGACCTCGCCGTCCGCCTCGACCCGGCCATCGGCGACGCCCATGGTCAGGCGGCGCGTCTGCACGGCCTTTGTGAAATCAACGTGATATGTCAGCATTTTGCGATCCGGGCGCACCATGCCCGTCAGCTTGACCTCGCCCACACCCAGCGCATAACCGCGCCCCTGCCAGCCGCGCCAGCCAAGGTTGAAGCCGGTCAGTTGCCACAGACCGTCCAGACCCAGGCAGCCGGGCATGATCGGATTGCCCGGAAAATGGCAGTCAAAGAACCACAGGTCGGGCGTGATATCGAATTCGGCGGTGATATGCCCCTTGCCATGCGCGCCGCCATCGGCGGACACATCGGTGATCCGGTCCATCATCAACATGGGCGGTTCGGGCAGCTGGGCGTTGCCGGGGCCGAACAGCTCGCCTCGGGCGCATTTCAGCAGGTCTTCTTTTCCGAAATGCGTCGGGTAATCTGCCATTCGGGCGGTCCTTTCGGCGTTGGATCTGGTCATTGTCGGTAATCGCGCCATATCCTCTAACACCCCGGCCCGCGCCCATGCAAGCCTGCGAGGGCAGCGCCATGCGCCCAAGTTGGGAAATCTATTTGAAATTCCCAGGCAGCACACTCTATATTGGGGGCAAGTTAACAGGATCCATCCCACCATGACATGCACAGCAACACCAGAAGCAACGCAGCGCGGGTCGCAATGGCTGACCAGCGCCGGGGTACGTCCCACCCGTCAGCGCGTGGCCTTGGCCGCCATGCTGATCGGTGACGGACAGCACCGGCACGTCACTGCCGAAAGCCTTTTTGCAGATGTTCAACGCTGCGGCGAGCAGGTCTCGCTTGCCACCGTCTACAACACGCTGCGCGCCTTTTGCGAGGCGGGCCTGATGCAGGAGGTGCTGGTCGACGGCATGAAATCCTATTTCGACACCAATGCCCACGACCATCCGCATTTCTTCTGGGAAGACGAAAACCGCCTGTCGGACGCCCCCGCCGATGAGCTGAAGATCACCAGCCTGCCCACGGCACCCGATGGCGCAGAAATTGCATCGGTCGATGTGGTCATCCGCTTGCGCCGGAAATCCTCCTGATGCGCGCGGCATGGTACAGCCGGTTCGGCGCGCCCGCCGATGTGATCGAACTGGGCGAAATTGACGCGCCGGCCCCCGGCCCCGGCGATGTCCGGGTCAAGCTGGCATATTCCGGCGTAAACCCCTCTGACGCCAAGGCCCGCGCAGGCACCCGTCCGGGCGTGACCAAGCCCCCGTTTGACCGTGTAATCCCCCATTCCGACGGTGCGGGTGTCATTGATGCGGTTGGCGATGGCGTGGATGCGGCCCGCATGGGGCAGGCCGTATGGATTTATAACGGCCAGTGGCAGCGCGCCTTTGGCACCGCCGCCGAATATATCTGCCTGCCCGCTGCGCAGGCGGTTCCGCTACCGGGCGGCGTTGACCCGCAAGTTGGCGCCGTGCTGGGCATTCCCGGCCTGACCGCCGCGCATACGGTTCTGGGTGGCGGCGACATTGCTGGCCAGACCATCCTGATCAGTGGCGGCGCGGGTGCGGTGGGCCATAACGCGGTGCAACTGGCCAAATGGGGCGGCGCCCGCGTTATTGCCACATGCAGCGCCGGCAGCATGGACAGGGTGCGCGCCGCAGGGGCCGACATCGTGCTGGATTACACCGATCCCGACCTTGCCGCGCAAATCATGGACGCCACTGGCGGCGCCGGTGTCGCGCGCGCGGTCGAGGTGGAATTCGGCGTAAACGCCGCCCTTCTGGCGGAGGTCATGGCGCCAAACGGCACGATCGCCGCCTATGGCTCGGGCAAGGATATGACGCCCGCCCTGCCCTTTGGTCCGCTGCTGTTCAAGGCGATCAAAATCGACATCACGCTGATCTATATCCTGCCAGAGGCCGAGCGTGCCTGTGCCATCACCCACCTGCACGACGCCCTTGCAGCAAAGGCGCTGACCCCCGCGATAGATCAGGTTTTTGACCTGGCCGATTGCGCCAAGGCGCACGATGCCGTGATGACGCCGGGCCGCGCCGGTGCTGTTTTGCTGCGGATCTAAGTAAATCTGATTGCGACTAGAAGGAACGCAGGTTCCAGAGGTCGGCAATGCCACCACATCCTGTTTAATTGTGGCGCCTCACAAAAAAAAATGGCTCCGGAGCAATCCGGAGCCATTTTCGTTTCAACTCTCAGGTCGATCAGGCAATCGCGACCAGTTCGATATCGAACTTCAGGTCCTTGCCCGCCAGCGCGTGGTTGGCGTCCAGCGTGACATGCTCATCCGTGACTTCCAGAACGGTCACCGGCAGAACCTGGCCGTTTTCTGTCTGAACCTGCAACTGCGTGCCGGGATCCAGCGGAATGTCTGCGGGAATACCTTCGCGCGGCACTTGCTGGCGCGCGTTGGGATCGACCTGGCCATAAGCCTGATCGGCGGGCACCTCGACGACCTTCTTGTCGCCAACGGTCATGCCCGGAATGGCCGTATCAAGGCCCGGAATGATCTGGCCCGAGCCGACCTCGAAAGACAGCGGATCGCGGCCATCGCTGCTGTCAAAGACGGTGCCGTCGGTCAGCGTGCCGGTATAATGAATGTGAACGGTATCGCCCGCTTTTACTTCGGTCATGGAAAGACTCCAGTTCTGGTGTGTTTGGGGGGTGAATGAATGGCAAGGCCGCGGCGCGCGCGGGTGCTTGTGCGAATTGGCAAAGTACTTAGCAACGCTACTGTGTGATTGCAAAGGGGTGCGCAAGGATTTCCCCGTAACGCCTTGATATAGTGATATTATTTAATGCAGCCAAGCTACCAATCCGGCCCGCATCTGGTAAATCATGCCGCATCCGGGATGCATAGAAGGGCCATTTACGGTCTTTCGTGCAAATTATATCCGTGACAATCTGTCATTCACCCTGAACGGAGCGCGCAATGAAAAATCACACCAGCATCGCATTTGATCCGCGGCAATCCCTGTCAGGATTGCGCTGATGGCGCGCTTTACCACTGCGGACGGGCTGTCGCTGCATTACGCCGATACCGCCGAGCATGAGGGCGGCGACGGCCCTGCCATTCTCTGCCTTGCCGGGCTGACGCGCAATTCGAGTGATTTTCGCTTTGTCCTGCCGTTTCTGGCGGGCTACCGCGTGATCCGGATGGATTATCGCGGGCGCGGCCGATCAGACTATGCCGCCGATCCGGCCAGCTATTCCATCCCGCAAGAGGCGCAGGACGCGCTGGCGCTGCTGGATCATCTGGGGATCGCCAGCGCCACCATCCTTGGCACCTCGCGTGGCGGGCTGATCGCGATGTATCTGGCCGCGACCGCGCCGGACCGTCTGAAGGGCGCGATCCTGAACGATATCGGCCCCGAGCTGGCCGAGGGCGGGCTGGACCGGATCAAGCAATATGTCGGCCGGCGCCCCGGCTATGACAGCTATGATGCCGCTGCCGGTGGGCTGGCCGCCGCGAACGAGGCGCAATTTCCCGGCGTCCCCCTGCCCCGTTGGCGGATGCATGCGGAAAACATCTGGGCCGAGCAGCCGGATGGCCCGCTGGCGCTGCGCTATGATGTGCGGCTGGTCGATGCTCTCAAGGATCTGACCGCCGCCCCCGCGCCCGATGTCTGGCCGGTCTTTGATGCGCTTGCGGCGCTGCCCCTGACCGTGCTGCGCGGCGGCAATTCCGATCTGCTCAGCCCGGACACATTCGAGCGGATGAAAACCCGCGCACCCGGCATGCGTGCCGTCACGGTGCCGGATCGCGGCCATGTGCCATTCCTTGACGAAGCCGAGGCGCTGGAGGGGATTCTGGCCCATCTGAAAGATCACGCATGAGCAATATCGACATGATCCGCGCCGCCGCCGCGCGGCTGGACGGATACGCGCGGCGCACGCCGCTCTTGTCCTCGCCTTTACTGGACCGGATCGCCGGGCGGCGCGTCTGGGTGAAACCGGAATGCCTGCAACATACCGGCAGCTTCAAATATCGCGGTGGATATGCCGCCGTTTCCGCGTTGGACGCGGCCACCCGCGCGCGCGGTGTGCTGGCGTATTCGTCCGGCAATCACGCGCAGGGCGTCGCGCTGGCCGCCGCGCAGCATGGCGTGCCAAGCGTCATCATCATGCCCGCCGACGCGCCCGCGATGAAGATCGCCAATACCCGCGCGCTTGGCGCCGAGGTGGTGCTGTATGACCGCGCCGGCGGACAGAGCCGCGAGGATCTGGGGAGCGCGCTGGAAAACGAACGGGGCCTGACGTTGATCCGCCCCTTTGACGAACCGCAGGTGATTGCCGGCCAAGGCACCACCGGCTTGGAAATTGCCGAGGATGCCGCCGCACTGGGCCTCGGCCGCGCCGATGTGCTGGTCTGCTGCGGCGGCGGCGGGCTGACCTCTGGCATTGCGCTGGCGCTTGAGGCGGACGGCCCCGGCCTGCGCGCCCGCCCTTGCGAGCCTGAGGGGTTTGACGACACCGCCCGGTCGCTGAGTGCCGGGGCCATCCGGCGCAACGCGCAAACCTCGGGCGGGCTGTGCGACGCGATCATCACGCCGCAGCCCGGCGACATCACCTTTCCCATCATGCAGCGCCTGTGCGGCCCCGGTCTGGTCGTCTCGGATAATGAAGCATTGCGCGCCATGGCGCTGGCATGGGGCCGGCTGAAGCTGGTTGCCGAACCCGGCGGCGCGGTCGCCCTGGCCGCCGCATTGTTCCGCGCGGACCAGATCGAAGGCGAGGATGTGATCGTCGTCATATCGGGCGGCAACGTGGATGCACAGATATTCCAGCGCGCGCTGACCCATCTCGGGGATCTGACCTGATGCGCAGCGATCCCCCCATCATGCGGCGCAGCGTCGCCCCAGTCCGGAGCCAGACCATGCGCCTTTCCACGCTCGACATCATCGTCACCGCGCCGCCCGCGCCCGGCTGGGGCGGGCGTTACTGGATACTGGTCAAGGTCACGACCGATACCGGCATCACCGGCTGGGGCGAGTGTTACGCCGCCAGCGTCGGCCCCGAAGCGATGCGCGCCGTGATCGACGACGTGTTCGAGCGCCACATGGCCGGCGAGAACCCCGAGAATATCGAGATGATGTTTCGCCGGGTCTATTCATCCGGCTTCACGCAGCGCCCCGATCTGACGGTCATCGGCGCCTTTTCCGGGCTGGAGATGGCCTGCTGGGACATCTTGGGCAAGGCGCGCGGGCGCCCGGTTCACGCGCTGCTGGGCGGGCGGATGAATGGCCGCATTCGCGCCTACAGCTACCTCTATCCGCTGCCGCACCATGACGAGGATGAATTCTGGTCCTCGCCCGACATGGCCGCAGAAAGCGCGGCCGAGCTGGTGGATGAGGGCTATACCGCCGTCAAGTTCGATCCGGCCGGCCCTTACACCCTGCGCGGCGGCCATATGCCGTCCCTGGCCGATATCGACCAGTCCGTTCAGGTCTGCGCCGCCGTGCGCGAGGCGGTCGGCACCCGCGCCGATCTGCTGTTCGGCACGCATGGGCAGTTTACCACGGCAGGCGCGATCCGGCTGGGCCGCGCCATCGCGCCCTACGATCCCCTATGGTTTGAGGAGCCGATCCCGCCCGACAACGTGGCCGCGATGGCGCAGGTGGCACGTGCCACCGGCCTGCCGATCGCCACCGGCGAGCGGCTGTGTACCAAGGCCGAATTTGCCCCCGTCCTGCGCGAGGGCGCGGCCAGCATCCTGCAACCGGCGCTGGGGCGCGCGGGCGGCATTTGGGAGTGCAAGAAAATCGCCGCGATGGCCGAGGTCTATAACGCGCAAATCGCGCCGCATCTTTATGCTGGACCCATCGAATGGGCGGCGAATGTGCAACTGGCCGCAAGTATCCCGAACCTGCTGATGGCAGAAACCATCGACACGGAATTCCACCGCGCGCTGATCCGCAATTCCATCCGCATCGAGAACGGCTATATCACCGTGCCGGACACGCCCGGACTGGGCATCGCGGTGGACGAGGATCTGGCCCGCGCGCATCCCTATCGCGGCGAATCCCTGCATCTGGAAATGACCGAGGAGCCATGCAATTACCACGGTCCCAACGCCTTTACCGGCGGCGCGCCGCGCGGTCAGGACTGAGGCGCGCGCGCCTCTCCCGGTACGGGAAAGATGATGTCATACAGCCAGTTATAGACGAACGCATAGACCAGGTAGAACAGCGCGAACGCGATATCCATCCAGAACGCTTGAATCAGCGTGATGCCCAGATACCATGCCAGAAACGGCATCAGGACCAGCAGCAGGCCAAACTCGAACAGGGCCGAGTGAAAAATGCGCAGGCCCAGCCCCTTGCGGGTATGGCCCACGCGGGCCTGCATCACCTTGTCAAATGCCAGGTTGAAAATGTAGGTCCACAATGTCGCCAGCGTGGCGCTGACCACGGCGACGATGCCCATATCGTGGATCGGCAGGCTGAACGCCCAGCCGCCCACAGGCACCACGATGGCCAGTCCCAGCCCCTCGAACATCAGGGCGTGGCGGATACGGTCGGCTGTGCTGCGCATGGCGCCTCTCCCTGCATTGTGCTGCCCCGCCATAGCGCCGCAGCCGAGGCGCCGCAACTTGTGGTCACCGCGCCGTGATCAGGGCAGAACGCTCAGCCACATCCAGACGGTGACAATCGACAGCGCCGTTCCGATCAGCACCGCCGAGGCCGCCACCCGCCGCGCCGCGCCATACATATTGGCAAAGATATAGGCATTGATCCCCGGTGCCATCGCCCCGGTGATGACCACACTGCGCAAGGACGCTGTCGGCAGGTCCAAGCCGCGCCCCAGACCCAGCGCAATCGCCGGATGCGCCAGCAGCGACACCGCGCAAACCGCCAGAATGATGCGCAAATCCCCCTCGGGCCGGTATTGCACCAGCACCCCGCCAAGCCCGAACAGCGCGGCAGGCAGCGCGGCCCGCGCGATCAGGTCCAGCCCGTGCTGAATCGACGATGGCACCACCAGCCCGGTCAGATTGACGGCAAAGCCCAGGGCGATCCCGATGATCAGCGCGTTCGAGAACATCGCGCGCAGCACCTTGCGCACCACCGCACCCGGTTTGGTGCCGCGCGCGCGGACGATCTCCATCGCGGTGATGCCGACGCCGTAGCAAAACGGCGAGTGTATGGCGATGATGGCAAAATTCGCCTCCAGCGCATCGGCGCCATAGGCCCGCTCGGTGATCGGCAGGCCCAGCAGCAGCGAATTGGAGAACAGGCAGCAAAACCCGATGACCACCGCATCGGGCCAGTCGCGGCCAAAGATGAACCGCGCGCCCACTGTTCCCAGCACGAAACCACCCAGCGCGCCGGTGTAGAAGCTGACCAAAAGCGGCGCGTTGAAATTCTGCCCCAGATCCAGCTGCGAGATGGCGGTGAACAGCAGGCAGGGAATGGCAAAGTTCTGGGCAAAGCGCATCAGCCCGTCGACGCCCGATTGCGCGAACCAGCCCAGCCATACCACCGCATACCCGGCCCCGATCACGACAAAAACCGGCAGGATGATGTCCAGAAACGCGGTCAATTCGGTCTAGACCTGAAAGCTGAGCGTCATGCCGTCATAGGCCACATCGACGCCGTCCGGCAATTCCGCCTTGAGCGTCTGGTAATCCATGTCGGTATGCATATTGGTGATGATCCCCTGCCGCGGCGCGGCGCGGGCGATCCATTCCAGACTGCGCTCCAGATGGATATGGGTCGGATGCGGCTTGCGGCGCAGCGCATCCAGAATCCATGTGTCCAGCCCGGTCAGCATATCCCAGCAGCTTTGATCCATATCCGCCACATCGGGCAGATAGGCCACGTCGCCCACCCGGAAGCCCAGCGAATCCATTGCGCCGTGATTGACGCAGAACGGCGTCAGGGTAATCTCGCCCCCGGCGCCGGTCACGGTCACGTCCCCGTCGATCAGGTTCATGTCAAGAATGGGCGGGTAGGCCGACCCCTTGGGCCGGATGAAGGCATAACCGAACCGGTCCATCAGCGCATCGCGCGTCGGCGCATCGGCCCAGACCGGCAGGCGGCCGGGAATGTTGAACACGATGACGCGCAGATCGTCCAAGCCGTGGCAATGATCGGCGTGGCTATGGGTATACACCACCGCATCCAGACTGCCGATACCGTGCCGGATAAGTTGCTCGCGCATGTCCGGCCCGCTGTCGATCAGAACGCGGGTCAGGCCGCCCGGCCCCTCCTGCTCGATCAACAGCGAACAGCGCGTGCGCCGGTTGCGCGGCTCGGCCGGGTCGCACAGGCCCCAGTCGCCGCCCGGTTTGTCGGCCAGACGCGGCACGCCGCCAGACGATCCGCAGCCAAGGATGATGAAGCGGCGCGTTGTCATGCCGCCGTCCCCTTGTAAGCCGCCGCCTTGGTAAACAGGCGGTCAAAATTGGCCTGGGTCTGGGCCGCGAATTCGGGCCAGTCCATGCCCATCACCTCGGCGCCCCTTTGCGCGGTGTGCAGGGTATAGGCCGGCTCGTTCCGGCGGCCGCGATGCGGCGGTGGCGCGAGGTACGGCGCGTCGGTTTCGACCAGTATCCGGTCGCGCGGCGCGGCGGCAAAAATGTCGCGCAACTCCTGGCTTTTGGGAAAGGCGGCGATGCCGGACATGCTGAGGTAGAAATCCAGATCAAGCGCCGCCCGCGCCAGCGCCGCGCCCGAGCTGAAGCAATGCATGACGCACGAGAACGCGCCGTCCCGGTATTCCTCGGTCAGGATCTGCGCCATATCGTCATCGGCGGCGCGCGCATGGATGATCAGCGGCAGGCCGGTCTGCCGCGCCGCCGCAATATGTACGCGCAGCGAGGTCTGCTGCACTTCGGCGCTGTCGGAGGTATAATGGTAATCCAGCCCCGTTTCGCCAATGCCGACGAATTTCGGATGCGCGGCCAGCGCGATCAGATCGTCGGCGCTGGCCATCGGCTCGGACGCGACGCTCATCGGGTGGGTGCCGGCGGCGTAGAACACCGGCGCATGCGCCTCGGCGATGGCGCGCACGGCAGGTTCGCTGCGCAGTTTGGTGCAGATCGTGACCATGCGCGTCACGCCCGCGGCAACGGCGCGGTCGATGACCTGCGGCAATTCCCCGGCAAAATCGGGGAAATCCAGATGGCAGTGACTGTCGGTGATTTCAACGTGCATACAGACCCTTCAGGCGGGCAGGTGCGCCGCCGTCTTTTGTATTCTGAACACGGTATCTAGGACGAGCGCGGCAGGGTCAAGGTTGACCGCCCGGCCATGGCGCATCCGCGCCCCCACATCCTGCGCGCAATCGGCCCAGCGGCGCGCCGCCGCCAGATCGGGCGCGGCGCGGGCCAGCATCTGCGCCTCGCCGGGGGCGCCCTCGGGGCTGGGCGGCGCGCCGGTGGCGCCGGTGCGGGCCATGCGGCCCAGCAGCAGCTCGATCAGCCAGATCAGCAGGTTCAGGCGGTCCTCGGCACCGCGCTGCGCGGCGGCATTGGCTAGCGCCAGCGCGCGGGGCCGGTCGATATTGGGCAGATCCGCAAACAGTTGCACCAGTTCGGCGTATATCTTTAACCCGTTCAGATTGATCAGGCGCACCGCCTCGCCCACCGAACCGCCCGACAGCGCGGCAAGCGCGGCCGTGTCGCTGCCCTGCTCAATCCCGGCCTGCGCCAGCGCCGCCGCCATATCGCTGGCCTCCAGCGCAGGCAGGCGCAGCTCGCGGCAGCGCGAGCGGATAGTCGGCAACAGGCCAGACGGCTGGTGGCTGATCAGGAATAAGGTGGTGCGCGCGGGCGGCTCTTCCAGCATTTTCAGCAGGGCGTTGGCGGCCTGAATGTTCATTTCGTCGGCCGTGTCGATGATGACCGCGCGGCGCCCGCCATCGGCGCTGGAAAGCGCCAGAAAGCTGTGCAGACTGCGCACATCCTTGGCGACGATCATGTCGCGCATCCGCTTGGTATCCTCATTTATGCTGCGGGTGATGTGATACAAATGCGGCTCGGACCGGGCGAGGATGCGGCGCGCAACCGGATGATCGGGCGCAATATCGAGGCTGCTGGGCGCCGCGCCACCTTCGTCATGGGCCAGCAGGAACCGCGCGGCGCGCCATGCAAACGTGGCCTTGCCCACGCCGCGCGGGCCTGTCAGCAACCATGCGTGATGCAGCCGGCCGTCGTTATATGCGTCCAGAAACGCGGCCTCGGCGGCGCCCTGCCCGATCAGCTGCGGCGTCTCGCGCGGATGGGGCGCGCCTTCGATCTGGTCGGGCTGCGGGGCGCTGTCGCTCATGCCAGCCGCTCCATCACGGCGGCGCGCACGTCGCGGGCCACCGCCTCGATCCCCTGCGCGCCGTTTATCACGACAAAGCGCGCGGAAAATTCCTCGGCCAGTGCCAGAAACCCCTGCCGCATCGCCGCTTGCAGATCGCCGCCGAACGCCTCGAACCGGTCCTCGGTGCCGCCGCGCGCCACGGCGCGCGACAGGCCGGTGCCTGCCTCCATGTCGATCAGAAGCGTCAGATCAGGCTCCTGCCCGATCATAAGATCGTGCAGCGCCTCGACCTGCGCGCGCAGGCCGCCGCCGCGCAGCCCCTGATACATGCGCGTGGAATCAGCAAAGCGGTCGCAGATCACAATCTGTCCGGCGGCCAGCGCGGGGCGGATGGTCCGCTCCAGATGGTCGCGGCGCGCGGCTGTAAACAGCAGCAGCTCTGTTTCAGGCGACCAGCGATCGACATCGCCGCTGAGGACCAGCGCGCGGATCTGTTCGGCGCCGGGGCTGCCCCCCGGCTCGCGCGTCAGGATCGCATCCCGGCCCTGCGCCGTCAGATGCTCGTGCAGCAACCGCGCCTGCGTGGATTTGCCCGACCCGTCGATGCCCTCGAAACTGATGAACAGCCCGCGCGCCGCCCCTTGGCTCACAAGGCCCCCTCAGGCCCTTCGCGCAGCCGGTTCAGCAAAATGCCGGAGACGGTTTTCATCCGCACCGCAAAGCCGCCGCGCGCCACGTCCCGCGCGGCCAGCAACGGCACGCGCGTTTCGGGCATCCCCTCGGGCGTGATGACCAGTTCGGCCAGACGATCACCTTGGGAAATCGGCGCCTGAAGCGGGCCGTCATAAATCACCTCGGCGGCGATTTTGTCGCCGCCCAGAACCGGCAGCAACATGGTGACATCCTCGGCGGCAACCAGACCGACGCGGGCCGCGTCGCCCATCCAGACATCGGCCTGCGCCACATCGCTGCCCGCCTTGACCAGCGTATTTTCGGCAAACTGGCGGAAGGCCCAGTTAACGATCGCCTCCGACTCCTCGGCGCGGGCCTGCGTCGTCTCCAGCCCCGACAGCACGAAGACAACGCGCCGGTCGCCCTGCTTGGCCGAGCCTGTCAGGCCATAGCCGGCCGCTTGCGTGTGTCCGGTTTTCAGCCCGTCTGCCCCGATACCAAGGCCCAGAAGCGGGTTGCGGTTTTGGGTATTCTGCGGCGCGCGCCCGTCAAACGCATATTCGGTTTCGGCAAACATCGGGTAGAAATCCGGGAAATCGGTGATGATCAGCCGGGCCAGCAACGCCAGATCGCGCATGCTCATCTTGTGGCTGGGCGCGGGCCAGCCGTTGGAATTGGCAAAGGTCGAATTGGTCATGCCCAGTTGTTGCGCCCGCTGGGTCATGAACCGGGCAAACCCTGCCTCTGTCCCGTCGGGGCTGAGCGCCTCGGCAATGACGGCGCAGGCATCGTTGCCCGACAGCACGATGATGCCGCGCAAAAGGTCAGCTACCTTGACCCGGTCGGTCGTATCCAGAAACATGGTCGAGCCGCCGTAGCTCATCGCGTGCTGCGAAACAGGCAGTTTCTCATCCATCGACAGGCGGCCATCGCGGATCGCCTCGAACGCGACATAGAGCGTCATCAGCTTGGACATGGACGCGGGCGGCATCGGCTGATCTGCGTTCTTGTTCAGCAATACCGTGCCGGTGCCCACATCCACCACATAGGCCGCCTTGGCCGCCGTATCAAAAGCGGCGGCAGGCAGCGCAGAGCAGCCAAGCGCGAGGGCGGTCAGGGTGGAGGTGAAAAAACGGATCATTGAGCGTGTCCCGGTATTGTGACTGATAAATTATGCATCTGACGCGGTCGGCTATCTGGCGCCCCTAGTTCGTCACGGCGTAGGCGTCATCGAAACCAATCGCCTTGACCTTGGCCAGCAGCGCATCGCGCCCGCTGGCGGATGTGGCCGGCCCGACGATGACGCGCCAGAATGTCTTGCCCTGGCTTTCCTGTTTCAGAACCGTCGGCACCATGCCGGCCTGGCGCATGGCGGTGGCCGTGTTCTCGGCGTTCGTCTCGACGCTGAAAATGCCGATCTGAAGGTATGGCCGGTCCAGATCGGACGCCGCCTTGGCCGCCGCCGGCGCGGGCCGGGGCGTGGGCGCAGGGGATTGCGCCGCAGCGGGCGCGCGTTGCGGCTCTGGCGTGACCGTATCGGGCTGAGGAGCGCCGCCCACCGGATCAAGGCTGCTTGTCTCGACTCCGGCGGGCTCCAACGTGGTCGCGTCGCCCGGCACCGGCGCCTCTTCACGGCGCAGCGCGGTGACGTTCAGCGCCGCAGGCGCGCCCGCCAGCATCCCCAGCGCGGCAGCCGCATCCGACGATACCTGAAACGCGGGGCCGGGATTGGCCCGCTCGCGGCGGAACAGCGCGCCGATGACGAATTTCGAATTGGCCGTGTTGCGGATGATGACGCGCTCAGGCTCTTTTACATCCGGATGCGCCACCCAGACACCGCCCAGCGACGGGCGCCCGTCCCACAGCCCCTGATCGGTGATCTGGAACACCTCGGGCGCCTCGACGTCCCGCTCGACCAGCCGCACGGAGGAGGCATCGCCGCTGACCGACGAGCCCTGCTCGGGCAATTTGAACGGGTTGACACCCTCCATCCCGTCACAGCCGGCCAGCATCAAAAGCGCGGCGCCGCCACATGCTGCCCTGCGCCATCCCGCCCGATTTGTCACACCCATTCCCTGCCCCTTGCGATCTGGATTTGTCCGCCCTCACCGTGCGCCCGTGCGATCCGAACGGGCCGCATCATGCGCGCATGGCACCGCGATCTGTGCCGCGTGCGCGCAGCATAGCCAGTCCGGCGGACCAAGAAAAGCACGCTATGGGGGTTCGGCGGAATTCCCCTTGGGAATATCACGCGGATTTGACTGCAAACTGGTGCTTTTAGAATCGCAAAGACCCGATTAGACAGACCCTGTCGGAGGAGTGGCAGAGTGGTCGAATGCACCGGTCTTGAAAACCGACGAGGGTGAAAGTCCTCCGTGGGTTCGAATCCCACCTCCTCCGCCAGGTTTCATCAACAATAAGACGGTTTTGCACCATAGGGCGGCGTGTAAGCCGGGGTATCGGTGTCTGGGGACATGCTCGAGGCTGACCCATTGCGAATGGTTGTTCGGGTAAGGGCGTCGTCAAAATGTTTGGGACGCACAGGTGCATGGACGGGGATGTTCGACCTGCGTCAGGCTGTGCGGCTATTCCGAATTCCGGGCAATGCCATGGTTTATCTACCTGTTCATCCGTACCTTGTCGAACCCGGCGGGCGCCGGAGCACTGTGGTGGCCCAGAGGCAATCATTGGCCAGTGCCATCAAGAGACGCCCGTGCCGGGCGTCTCTGAGGTGCGTTGGCTGACCGGGTCGGCTGTCGCACCGGGCGTCAGGCAGCCGGGTTGACCGCGGCGTGGGCTTCGGTTTCCAGCTCAAGCGCCTTGGGCACCGACAGCTTGAGCGCGATGACAAAGCCGCAGATCCCGCCCCCCAGCTTGCCGATCAGAAGCGGCAGGATGATGGACGGCTGGAAGTTTGCCGCGAAGGCCAGATGATCGCCAAAGGAAAACGCGGCGCAGACGCAGAACGCGATGGCCAGCACCTTGTCCTTGGCGGGCATATCCTCGATCAGACGATACATCGCCAATACATTCGCCATCGCGGCCAGCAGGCCCGCCGCCCCGCGCGGGGACAGGCCGATGCGGCGGCCCGCGATCTCCATCGGGCGCGCCAGATAGCGGGTGATGAGGTAAACCATCGGAAACGCACCCGCCAGCATGATGCCGATATATCCGGCAATCTCCAGCGCGCGGAACTGATCGGCCTCATCGGCGATAATCGGATCGAACCCCCAACTGCCGAAGAGGATGCTGAACAGACCGGTGAAATACTCGACAATGGAAAACACCAGCACCAGCGTGATCGCCGCATACATGATCCGCCCGAACCACAGGAATCCCCGGATCATCGCGCCGGGCGCAAGCCGCAGCCCCACCGCAATCGCCACGCAAAACAGTGCCAGCGGAGCAAGGTTGCGCAGAATCATGCCAAAGCCCATCTGAAGCGTCTGCGTCGCCTCGCCGGTGGCGTTGATGTCGGGCCGGATCGGCACATTGCCCAGCATGATGAGCGCGGCGGCGATGAACACGCCGATCGGCACGCTCAGAATGCCCGACATGATGCCCAGCGCCATATATTGGTGATCGACCTTCTTCAGCATGGCCAGCCCGACCGGGATCGAAAAGATGATCGTCGCGCCCGCCATGAAGCCTGTCAGCGTCGCAATCACCCACGCCTCCGAGCTTTGGGCCAGCGCTTCGGCCAGCTGATAGCCGCCCATGTCGATGGCGATGATCGTCGTCGCCGCAATCGACGGATCCGCGCCGATCAGCATGAAAAGCGGCCCGATCACCGAACTGACGAATTGCGACAGATAGGGGATCGCCGCCATGATACCCGCGACCGGCACGAAGATCGGGCCAATCGAATACAGCCCTTCCTGAAATTCCTTGCCCAGCCCGCTGTCGCTGTCGATGATATAGGCAAACGCGCCCAGTACGGCGCAGGCCATGATGATGTAGATGATGACCGACCCTACTATTTCCATCTTTATGTCTCCATGTTGTGAGGGAATTGAACCGTTGAACCGGTTTCTCGGATTTTTGACGACGGCGGCGGGCGTGGGCGCCGCCGCCGGTTTTCAGTCACGCAAAAGCGCCAGGGCCGCAGCGTGCAATTCGGGCGTGGCGGCGGCCACGATGGGGCCGCTGTAGTCCAGTTGCGGCACCCTGCCCGACCAATCGGTCAGGATGCCGCCCGCCTCGGTCACGACCGGGCGCAGTGCCATGAAATCATAGGGTTGCAGGTCATAATCCACGACGACATCGACATGCCCGGCGGCCAGCAGGGCGTAGGGATAGCAGTCATGGCAAAACCGCCGCGTTTGCCCCGCCGCCAGAAGCCGTGACAGGATTTCGGGCCGGGCTGCGTGGATCTTCTCGCCCTCGTTGATATAGAGTGTGGCCGCATCCATCCGCGTCGTGGTCGATGCCCTGATGGGCGTGCCGTTCAGCGCCGCGCCCCGGCCTGCCGCGCCTGTGTAAACCTCGCCCAGCATCGGCATGCTGATGATGCCGATTTCCGGTCGGCCCTCGACCAGATGCGCCAGAAGAAACCCGAACAGCGGAAAGCCGGTGATGAAGGACCGCGTGCCGTCAATCGGGTCGATCACCCAGACCCGTTTGCGGCCCGCGGCATCGGCGCCGTGTTCTTCGCCGACGATGCCGTGATCGGGAAATTTCTGCGCGATACGGTCGCGCACCAGCCGCTCGATCGCGCGGTCGGCTTGGGTCACCGGGCTGTCGTCGGATTTGAAGGAAACGCCCAGATCGCCGCGGAAATACCCGCGTGCCATTTCGGCGGCGCGTTCGGCCAGATCCAGACATTCGTCCAGCAGGTCATCGGTAGTCATGTTCAGTTACCCCCTGGTTGCCGGCGCTCACGATTTCACGCGGCGCATATCCGGGTCATAGAGCGGGTCCATATGGACCTGGCACGGCACCCGCCGGGTTGCGACTTCGAGCTCGTATTCGCCCGCCTCGATATAGGCGCGGTCCACCCCATCGGGGCAGCGGACATAGCCGTAGCCGATGGATTTCTGAACCGTGTAGCCATAGCCGCCGCTGGTCAGCCATCCGGCGCGCGCGCCGTTGCGATAGATCGTCTCGCGGCCCAGAAGCACGATGCCGGGATCGACGGTAAAGCCCGCCATCATCTTGCGCACGCCGCTTTGCTTCAGCGCCTCGGCGGCGGCGCGGCCCTTGAAACCAACGTCCTTGCCCAGCTTGACCGCCCAGCCCAGCCCGGCCTCCAGCGGGGCGTGATCCGGCCCGATATCGGAGCCCCAGGCGCGATAGCCCTTTTCCAGTCGCAGCGATTCAATCGCGCGGTAGCCGGCGTCGATCAGCCCATGCGCCGCGCCGGCCTTCATCAGGGCGTCATAGACGGTGGTTGCAAATTCCACCGGCAGATGCAGCTCCCAGCCCAGCTCGCCAACATAGGTCACGCGCAGCGCCGTGACCGGGCAGCCGGCGATGCCGATGGTGCGCAGGGTGCCGAAGGGAAAGGCGCCGTTCGATACGTCGCTTTGTGTCACCTGTTCCAGGATAGCGCGCGCGTTCGGTCCCATCAGCGACAACACCGCCTTGGCCGAGGTCACATCGAACAGCTGGCAATTCATGCCCGCCGGGATGTTCCGGCGGATCCAGTCGAAATCATGCGTGGCAAAGCCGGTGCCGGTGACGATGTAATATTCATCCTCGCCGGTGCGCCCGATGGTCAGGTCGCACTCGATCCCGCCGTGATCGTTCAGCATCTGCGTATAGGTCAGCGCGCCCACGGGCTTGTCCACGTCATTGGCCGCGATCCAGCCCAGCGCGGCGCCCGCGTCCGGCCCTTTCAGCACGAATTTCGCGAACGAGCTTTGATCGAACAGCACCGCCGCCTCGCGCGCCGCGCGATGCTCGCGCCCGACAGCGTCAAACCAGTTCTGGCGGCCAAAGGTGTAGCGGTCCTGCGGCTTCTCGCCCGCGGACAGGTCGGCAAACCAGTTGGGCCGCTCCCAGCCCAGCTTTTCCCCGAAACAGGCGCCGCGCGCCTTCAGTTGCGCATAAAGCGGCGATTTGCGGCAGGGGCGGCCGGATGTGTTCTCCTCATGCGGCCAGCCCATCGTATAATGCTTGGAATAGGCCTCGATCGTGCGGGTGCGCACCCAGTCGGTATCGAAATGCGGCGCGCCAAAGCGGCGGATGTCGGCGGACCACAGATCAAAGGGCGGCTCGCCCTTGTGGACCCATTCGGCCAGCGCCATCCCGGCACCGCCGCCCGCCGCGATGCCGAAGGCGTTGAACCCGGCGCCGACAAAGAAATTCTTCAGCTCGGGCGCCTCGCCGATGATGAAATTGCCATCGGGGGTAAAGCTTTCGGGGCCGTTGGTCAGCGTCTTGATGCCGGCCGTCTCCAGCGCGGGCACGCGGCCCAGGGCCAGCTCCATCAACTGCTCGAAATGGTCGAAATTGCTGTCCAGCAGGGAGTAATGAAACCCCTTGGGGATGCCGTTTTTGGCCCACGGAATCGGGTTCGGCTCATAGCCGCCCATGACAAGGCCGCCGACCTCCTCCTTGTAATAGGTCAGCCGGTCGGGATCGCGCAGCGTCGGCAGATCGGCGGTGACGCCCTCGATCGGCTCGGTCACCATGTATTGATGCTCCATCGGCACCAGGGGCACGTTCACGCCGAAGCGCGCGGCAAACGCGCGGGTCCACTGGCCGGCGCAGCAGATCACCCGCTCGCATTCGATCCGGCCCTGATCGGTGATGACCGCGCGGATGCGCCCCTTCTCGATCTCGATATCGGTGACCTTGGTATCCTCGAAAATACTGGCGCCCGCCATGCGCGCGCCCTTGGCCAGTGCCTGCGTGATGTCCGCCGGGTTGGCCTGCCCATCGGTGGGCATGAAGGCGGCGCCGACCACGTCATCGACATTCATCAGCGGCCACAGCTTTTGCGCCTCGCCCGGCGTCAGCAAATCCATATGCAGCCCGAAACTGCGTGCCGTCGTCGCCTGCCGCTTGACCTCGGTCCAGCGCTCCTCGTTGCAGGCCAGCCGCAGGCCGCCGTTCATCTTCCAGCCGGTGCCAAGGCCGGTCTCCTCCTCGATCCGGTTGTAAAGGTCCACCGAATAGCCCAGCAACTGCGTGATATTGGCGTTCGAGCGCAGCTGCCCCACCAGCCCGGCGGCGTGGAACGTGGTGCCCGAGGTCAGCTTCTTGCGCTCCAGCAGGACGGTGTCGGTCCAGCCCAGCTTGGCCAGGTGATAGGCGGTCGAGCATCCGACGATGCCGCCGCCGATGATCACGGCCTTGGCGGTTTTTGGCAGCTCTGTCATTTCATGGCTCCGTAGGTTTGCAGGTAATTTTCATGGGCGCCGCGAAAGCGGGCAAGGTTTTCGGCGGTATATGCGGCATAGTCGAAATCCAGATCCGAGGTGATTTCCGACACCATGCTCCACATCGTTTCGCGCAGGAGCGAGGCACATTTCATTGCGCTGTAGCGCCTGTTCAGATCCTCTGTCAGCGGCGTCTCGAAATACTGCTCCAGCATCCGGCGCTCCATCTGTTCGGACAGCTCGCTGTTAGAGGCCAGACCGCCCAGATCGAACAGCGGGCTGTTGAACCCGGCATAATCATAGTCGATCAGCCAAAGCCGTTTGCCATCATCCAGCAGGTTGGCAGCCAGCAGATCGTTATGGCCAAACACCACATCAAACGGCCCTGACGCGACCTCAAGCGCGTTGCCGATCTGGACCAGTTCGCGCACCAGGGCACCATGGCTGCTGCCGCGCTCCTCCAGCGTTGCACCGTAATCGCGGATGACGTGGAACACCCAGAAGATCAGCGCCGGACCGCGCAGGTGCAGCGGCACCTGGGTATGGCACTGCTTTACCAGATCGACGATCCGCGCCAACGTATCGGGCTTGCGCACGTCATCGGGTGTCAACGTGTGGCTATCCACAAAGTCCAACACGGTAATCGCCGGTTCGTTATATTTTACCGCCGGCGACACCCCCGCCAGACAGGCCGCGCGCGCGGCGCTGAGCTCATTGAAACGCATGATGTGATGTTCGGGGATATCCTCGCCGACGCGCACGGCGTATCGCCCGGATGCGTCCTCGGCCAGATAGTTGAGGTTGGTGATTCCGCCCGATAGCGGTGTCAGTGTGACCGCGCCATCCCAGCATCCAAGCCCCTCGATCCGGCGTATCGCTTCTTCTGCCTTCACAACGTCTCTCCCTGTGGCAAAATGACGGTTTTGCCCTGACTGGACCGCCCTGTGCAGAAAAGACAGCATTAAGCCACGTCACCTGTCAAGAAAAACACAGTTTGCCACACATAAAAACCCACACTTCCACAAAAGCATCAAGCGCCGGGTCGTTTTCGCTTTTTGCCTGTGGCGCGATCCTTTACGTTGCAAGATCCGATGTTTCCGGCAGGTTTCCCGATGCAAAAAATGTCCAGAACGACAAATCAGCGCGAAGAGGAAATCTTGCGCGAAATACAAAAAGCAGGCGGAACCTGCCGAATCGGCTTTCTGGCCAGCCAACTGGGCGTCTCGCAGGAAACGGTTCGCCGGAACATCCGCTCGCTTGAGCAAAGCGGCGCGGTGCGCAAGGTGCATGGCGGTGTGCATCTGGTTGACAGGCTGGACGAGCCGCCGTTCCAAAACCGCATGGACCGGAACGGCGCGATCAAGCAACGCCTTGCCCGGCGCGTTGCCGAAATCATTGGCGATGAAAAATCCGTCTTTCTGGATGTGGGATCATCGACCGCCTACGCGGCGATGGCACTGAGAGACTGCAAGAAACTGATGGTTGTCAGCAATTCGATCTATGTTGCTCAAATGCTCGCCATGCGAAATGACAATCGCGTCTTTTTGGCCGGCGGCGAGCTGCGGTCCCATGACGGTGGCGCCTTTGGCGCCGAAGCGCTGGATCTGGTGCAGCGTTTCAATGTCGAGTTTGCGGTGTTTTCTGTGGGTGCGATCAACGCCGACAAGGGGTTCATGCTGCATGACTTCCAAGAAGCCAACATCGCCCGCGTCGTGGCACGCAATGCACAGACCAAGATCGTAATTGCCGATAGCGAGAAATTTGGCAAACGTGCGCCTGTGGTCGTCGATTATTCAAATCAAATCGACATTCTGGTCACCAATGCGCAGCCACCGGCGGATATATGCAACATGCTTGCGCGGCATGAGATCGAGCTTGTCATCGCGTGATCGTCACTGTCTCGCGGCACCAGATGGCCGGTGTCGACTGACGCGGCGACAGGTGGGGGTCTTGTGCCCGCAGACAGGATTTTGCCGGTCCCGCGCGCAATGCGCGTGCAGGACCGGCGGCGCTTATTGCCCGGTGTCGGGGCGCGGGTCGGACACGAAACCGTCGGCGTTCGGCATCTTGATATCGGCCATGGACGCGGCATCCAGCAGCGTGCCGGGTTCGGTGCCAATGATGCCCGCGCGTCCCAGCACGTAGGCGCTGATGGCGTACACCTCATCCGCTGTCAGCGAGCCGGGTTCGGTCATCGGCATTGCCCGGTGGGTGTAGTCGAACAACGTGCTGGCGTAGGGCCAGTAGCTTTCGACCGTCTTCACCGGAGCGTCCGTGGCAAGCGTGCCGCGGCCACCGATCAGCTGCGGCGCGCCCAGCTGGGAGATGCCCATCAGGTCCGCGCCGTGGCAGGCGGCGCAGATCGCCTCGTACAGCTCTTCGCCCTCGCCATAGGTGCCAGAGCCGTCAGGCAGGCCGCGCCCGTCCGGCATCACGTCGATGTCGATGGCGGCGATTGCTTCCTCGCTTGCCGGGGAGCCCACGCCATAGGCGTTGTTCGCCGGGGCAATGTCGCCCACGTCCTCGGCGCTGGATTTCGGCACTTCTGCGGGCGCGCGCTCGCCCGTCTCCTCCAGCGTTTCGGGCAGCGCGGCAGCGGTGCGCGGGCTGTCCTGGGCCAGTGCCGGACCGGCCAATGCGCCGATTGCGCAGATGAATGTCAGGTTACGCGTGAACATTTGTCACCTCCCCGCCCGGCGCGATGTGCCAGCTTTGGATTGCATTCAGGTGGTAGACCGATTTCAGCCCGCGCACCTCGACCAGTTGTTCCAGCGTGGGCTGGACATAGCCCGTCTCGTCCACCGCGCGGCTTTGCAGCACGGCCTCCTCGCCGGTCCAGGTCCATGGCAGGCGGAACCGGGTATGACATTTGGACAGAACCGGCCCGTCCAGCGTCGCCTCTTGCCATGTGGCGCCGCCGTCTGCGGACACTTCGACCTTGGCGATCTTGCCACGGCCGGACCATGCGATGCCCGTCACCTCGTAAAAGCCGGCGCGCGGCAGCTTCATCGCACCCGAGGGGAAGGTAATCACCGATTTTGCATCCATCTCCAGCGAAAATTGCCGCGCTGAGCCGTCGGGCATCAGATCCGTATATTTCGACGTTTCCTCGCGCGTCATGAAGGGTTTGTCGCTGACATCCAGACGGCGCAGCCATTTGATGTGGGTGTTACCCTCATAGCCCGGCAGCAGCAGGCGCAGCGGATAGCCCTGTTCGGGGCGCAGCGCCTCGCCGTTCTGCGCATAGGCGACAATCGCATCGTCCATCGCCTTGTCGATCGGCACCGAGCGGGTCATTACCGCCGCATCCGCCCCTTCGGCCAGAATCCATGCGGCGCCGTCCTGCACGCCCGCTATTTCCAGCAGCGTGGACAGGCGCACGCCGGTCCATTCGGATGTCGAGGTCAGGCCATGCGTGCCCTGAACCGTTTTCAGTGTCGGCTTTGCCCATTCCGTCAGACCGTTGCCGGAACATTCAATGAAATGGATCTTGCTGACTGCGGGCAACCGTTTCAGATCGTCCATGGTAAAGCGAAGCGGCTGGTCGACCATACCGTGCAGGATCAACTCGTGGCTGCGTGGGTCAATCGTGGGAATGCCGGCGTGGTGGCGCTCAAAATGCAGGCCGGACGGTGTCATGATCCCCTGCCCCGAGGCCAGTGGCGTCATGGACCAGCTGGAATCCAGACTGGCCGTCGGATAGCGCCAGCGCACCTCGCTCTCGAATTGCGAGCGCGAGCCATAGCCGCCGTCATCGAGGATAAGCCGCCCTTGTTCCTTGGTCGGATCCGGCTGAACATCGTATTCAATGGCGCCCGGTGGCGCATCCGCCTGCGCGCGGCCGCCGGCAATCGCGCTGCCGCCAAGCGCAACACCGCCCATGAGCAGGCCGCGGCGCGTCAGCCCGTTGAACATGCCGTCCCGGCACTCGCATTCCTCCTCGTCCTGGACCAGCGCCTGCCGCTCAATCTCGACCAGGCTTTCGGCCATGTGCCGTTCTGCCGGGCCATAGCGTGTCGCGGGGAACCGTTCATTATCAGACATCGTGACCTCCCTTGGTGTCATCTTGTATAGACAACATACATCAAAAGGGGCGTTTGGTTCCGGCAAATCTGTGAATGCGTATTCTGCCGAAGCGGGCAGGACGGCCCGGATGCCCGCCGCACGCGGCGCTGACGCCGAGTCGCGCGCGAGCAGGGCTGCGCCCGTTTCCTCTGCATTGCGTCCCGATCATTGCCCGGCGACAGGCTTGCCCACTGGTTTCTGACGGGCAAAAACGCGGCAGCGTCGCCGGCGGCGCCGCGCTGATGACTTCAGGTAGTCACCGGGGCGTCACACTTGATAGCAGCAAATAGATCGTGCAGGCGTGACCCTTTATCATGTTCCGTTTGGCACTGTCTCGCTTCAGACCCCATTTCGCGCGCCAAAACGGTGTCGCTGAACATGCGCGAGGCCGCGACGGCGCCAGCGACCAACGGTTCTATGCCCCCGAAGTGTTCGGTCCTGCCCCGGAGGGCGGATTCAAGGACGGCGGCGAAAGCATCAGGAAGCAAGTCCGGCGCGTTCGCGTCTATGCCTCTGACGATCAGGACCGCGTCATTGGCGCGGTGGCGGGCGACGGCGGCACATGGTCTGCGCATCACCAATGACGGCTTGCATGATGACGGGTGCGACGACACCGTGTGTGCCACTATCCGCCTTCCGGGTGGCCGCGTGATGCAGGTCGTTCCGGCATGGGTTGCCTGCGCCGGCCCCAATTTCGCGCCCGAAATCCCGCCCATCATCGCCCTGTTCGATGTGATCGACGAAACGCGCACTAAGGCTGGTCCACGGCGCCCACAGGTCCGCTGTCCTTTCAAAACTTCATCTATCCCACATTGCGCCGGGTTGCGCTGATGGAATGGCTGACAGCGGCGGCGAACCTGCGCCGCGCCCGCCATGCGGGGGCCAGCACGACATGGATCGTAACTGTGATCGGACCGGGATAGGCCGCCATTGGTGATGGGCCGGACCGCCACGATGGTGGGGACGGCGACAGCGGGCACATGGCAGGCCCTAGGTTGATCCCAGAATGTCGCGCGCGATGTGGTCGAAGATGGCCGCACCGATGGGAATCAGATCATCGGGGAAATCATAATCGGGGTTGTGCAGGGCTGCATGTTCCGTCCCGGACCCCAGCAGCAGCATCGCCGCCTTGGCCGTCCAGCCGAAGACGCCGAAATCCTCGGACGCGCGCATCGGCAGGCCGTCGCCGGTTCTGGCACCGCCAACTGCGTCAATCGCGGCCTCTGCAATGCGCGCCGCATCCGCATCATTGATCGACGCGGCGAATGCGTCGCGCACGGCAAAACCCACCGCCAGTCCCGCCCGTGCCGCCGCCGTGCCCACCATGTCACGCGCCCGCGCCGCCAGATCGTCCATGGCCGCATCATCTGCGGTGCGCAGCGTGACATGGAGGACCGCCTCGCCCGGCGCGATGCCGAATGTCGGCTCTCCCACCCGGACATGCGTGACGGTGACCAGCCGGAAGGCATCGTCCAGCGCCCCGCCCTGCCCAAGCGCGCCCAGCCCGGAAATCAGCGCCGCGACCGTTTCGGCGGGCGATATGCCATCCTCGGGGTTTGCCGCATGCGCCGTCTTGCCGGTCAGCCGAATCTCCAGCCCCTGAGAGGCGCAGTTGATCAGCCCGGCGCGCACACCGACCTGCCCAAAGGGGCGCCCCGGCTGGTTATGGATCGCAAAGGCCCAATCCGGTGCAATATCCGCGAACGCCGGATCGGCGACAACGGCGCGGGCGCCGCTGCCATCCTCCTCGGCGGGCTGAAACATCAGCACAACGCGGCCCGACGCAACAGGCCTGCGTGCAATCAGCCGGCCCAGTGCCATCAGCGTTGCCATATGCCCGTCATGGCCGCACAAATGCCCCTTGCCCGGATGCTGCGAGATCCACGGAAAATCCGCCAGTTCCTGAATTGGCAGCGCGTCCAGCTCGGCGCGGAACAGAACGGTCGGGCCATCGCGGCGGCCCTCGAACACCGCTGCAATGCCGTGGCCGCCCAGATGGCCCACAATGCGATTAGGTGATAGCGCTTGTAACGCAGCGGCAATCATGCGCGCCGTTTCGACCTCCTCGCCGGAGATTTCGGGACGGCTGTGAAGGCTTCGACGAAAGGCAGTCAGCTCGACCAGATCGGAATTTGTCAGCATTGGACAGACGTTCCTTCAGTGGCTGCGGACCGGGCGTTTAAACACCACCGCATGACTGCCTGCAAGCATGGCGCCTGCCTGCCTTGCAGCAGATCTACCGCCCTTCGATATTCAGCGTAAAGCTACGCTGCGCCCCGGCCGGCGGCGGCGGGAAGGGCGCGGCGGCGCGGATCATGCGCAGCGCCGCCTTGTCCAGCGCCGCCGAGCCGGAGCTGCGCGCGATCGATACGCCCGCCAGCCCGCCGCCACCGGAAATGCTGAACGCCACCACGGCCGTCCCGCGCGAGCCTGCGCGGGGACGTGGCACGCGCGAGATGCGTTTCATGACCAGCCCCGGATAATTGCTGGCCGCTGCGTTGCCGGCAGCAGACGACGCGCCCCGCGACGTGCCTTGCGCCCTTGCGGGGGCCTGCTCGCTGCCGCTTGCCGCGCCTGCGCGCTGGTTCTGCTCGGCATTGCCGCGCGGCTGGCTGGCCGGTTTGCGCCTTTGTGCCGGCTTGGCGGGTTCGGGCGTTTTCGCGGCCTGCCTGTTCTTTGTCTCGAAGGCGTCCGTGCGGCGCTTGGGGCGCAGTGACCGGGTGACGGCAGGCTCGGCCGTGTCGGTCGCCTCCACCACGTCTTGCGCGGGTTCAGGTGGCTGGGCCGCCTCGGGCGGCGCCGATGGCGTGGCTGCGACCGTCGGTACAGCGTCATCGGCCAGCTGCGGCTGTGCGCGCGGTGTCTCGGCAAGGGTGTCATGCTGAACCGGCGCCTCTGCCGCCTCGACAGGGGTGGCCGGGGCCGGTTCGGCCACGTCCGGCTGCACCGTTTCCGCCGGCTCCGAGGCCTCCAGCGTTCCGGCCACCATATCGGCAAAGCTGCTGCCGATCCGCACGTCCTGCGCCCCGGCGCCGCCCTCGGTCTCGACGCTTTGATCGGCCATCAGCGCCCATCCCAGCGCGGCGTGGATCACAACCGCAACGGCCAGCGCCGCAATCCAAAGGCTTCGCGATGCAGCGATCATTCCAGCCCCCTTTCCGTGATGATCAGAACGCGCCCGGCACCGCCGCCGCGCAATGCGCGGGTGATGCGCACCAGATCCTGCGCCGGCAGATCGCGGTCCGGAATCAGCCGGATATCGGGCTGCGCAAGATGTTCCTGCCGCCGCAAAAACGCGTCCGCCGACAGGATTTGCGTGCCCCGATAGCTCAGCGTGCCATCCTGGGCGATCACCAGCGCATCAGGTGGCGCGCGCCCTTCCAGATCGGCGGTGCGGATCAGTTTCAGATCGCGGTCCAGCGGCTGCGCCAGCGTGCCGGCAACCATGAAAAACACCAGCATCAGAAAAACGATGTTGATCAGCGCGATGGTCGGCTCGCGCTTTGATTTCTCGCGCGGGCGTCTCATGTGTCGCCCAGCACGGTCGGGGCCACGCCGCGCAAGGGGCGCAGGGCCACCAGCAGGTCCGTCAGGCGCTGCGCCGTCACGTCCGCACGCAGTGAAATCAGCAGCGGCACCGGTTCGGCATCGGCGCCGGGCAGCGCGGCGGCCAGCCCGTCCAGATCCATGGCGGCGCCGTTCAGGGTCAGCTGGGCCGCGCCCAGTTGCAGAAACAGCGGCTTCATGCCCGGCTCCAGCGCCGCGCCGCCGCTGGCGGCCGACAGCTCGACCTCGGAGAATTTGGAGAAGGTGGAGGTCAGCATGAAAAACAGCAGCAGCAAGAAGATGACGTCGATCAGCGACGTCATCGACAGGCGCGACCGCCGGCGGCGCGCCTTAAACACGCAGCGGCGCGGCGGCTGGCACCGTGCCCCCTGCCGCCACGTCCCCTGCCGCCACGCCGCGCGGGCGCAGAATGGTGGCGATGGCACGCTCGGCGGTGACGCGTTCGGCGTCCATGCGCCCCTCGAACCAGCTGAGCACCAGCGCGGTGGGCATCGCGACAACCAGCCCGACGGCGGTGGTCAGCAGCGCCACCCAGATCCCGCCCGCCAGCAGCGACGGATCCACCTGCGCGCCCGCCTCCTGCAAGGATTGAAACGCCTCGATCATGCCCAGAACCGTGCCGAAGAGGCCCAGCAGCGGCGCCAGCTGCGCCACGGAATCCAGCAGGCGAAATCCGCGCTCCAGCTTGGCAAAGCGCGTCTCGGCCTCGGCGGTCAGGCGCGGGGTGTCGGCGGTATTCGATGTGAACGCCATGTCAATCACGGGCGCCAGATAGCTTTTGGACTGGTCCAGCGCGGCGCGCGCCCCGGCGCGGTCGCCTGCGTCCCATGCGGCCACGGCCCGGCTGAGCGCGGTGTGACGCCCGACGCCTGCGGCGGCGAATTGCCATGCCTTGTAAATCATCGTCGCCAGCGTCACCACCGACACCGCAAGCAGCAGCAGCACAACCGGCCCGCCCAGATCGGCGATCTGGCGCAATGGCTCCATCAGGGGGGTCATCCCTGCA
This sequence comes from Roseovarius dicentrarchi, assembly GCF_003316635.1. Lineage (GTDB taxonomy): Bacteria > Pseudomonadota > Alphaproteobacteria > Rhodobacterales > Rhodobacteraceae > Roseovarius > Roseovarius dicentrarchi. The sequence continues at coordinate 136,245 of NZ_QNQP01000002.1, forward strand.
CCTCGATTTCGGTGCGCGTGCCGGTGATCAGGCCATCCTCGCAGGCGGATGCGCCCAGGTCGGGCGCGTCGCAAGTGCTGGCACCGTTGATCAGGATCATGCCCAGATCGGCGCAGGCAAGGCCGGGAATGGTAAACTGCCGCACCCGCGGCCGCGCGGCGGGCAGCGCGCCGAAATCGAACAGCGTCAGGCGATCGACCTGCCCCGCGCTGTCGAACAGCACCGTCTCGTAAACCACTTTCTCTATCGGGAGGGGATGGCCGTTGATGACCAGAAACGACAGGGTGCAGCCGCTGTCCGCCTCCGTCGCCGCATTCAGCTCGACCGACACAGCCGCGCCGATTGTGGTTTCGTCCGCCGCAACAGCAGGCTGGACCGTGCCGCATAAAAGTGCGCAGATCAGGGCCGGTTTCAGGTTCATTGCAGATCTCCAGTAACGCGGGCGCGCCGATGCAGGGCGCGCGGAATGTAGGCAATGGTTCACCACAGATCAAATGGCAAATCAATACCTGATTGATTTAATCGGAATAGCGCGTGCTGTTCCGCTCGCCCGTCCGGCATGGCTGTGGTCAGCGTTTCTCGGGCATATTCGGATGCCCTGCGCTATCCAGCCTGAAAAAACGTCATGGCCGGCGCCTGTCGCGCCGGCCACCATGTTCAGAATGTTTTCGTCACGGACACCTTGAATGTCCGCCCCGGCGCCTGCCGGGTGGGCGACGACAGGTGGCCGACATAGGCGTCATCCAGCACATTCTCGACCCCGAAGCGGACCGCCGCACCGTCCAGCTGCGCCGGGCGCCATGTGGCGCGCAGATTGTGCTGCGTGCTGTCGGGCAGGTCCGCGTTCAGCGCGTCGCGCCGGTCCGTGGCGTGTACCATTTCCCAACTCAGATCCAGCATATCGCCCCACTTCTTGCCCAGTGTCAGCTGGACGCGGTCCGAGGGGCTGTTGCGCCATGTCGCGCTGCTGCGGTCCGGGTTATATTCATGCGCCTCGCCGATATGGCCGGCCAGATCCGCGTAGAACCCCGACTGCATGCCATATGACGCCTCCAGCTCGAACCCTTCGGATTTCACCCGGTCCAGATCGACGGAGGTAGAGCCGGGAACCGTATAGCTGGTGATGTCCCACAGCTTGGTCTGGTAGAAATTGCCGCGCAGCGTCAGGCTGTCACCCGCCGCAAACACGTCCTCGCCGGTGTATTCGGCGCCCAGCTCCAGCGTCTGGGATTTCTCGGTCATGCCCAGACGCCGCTGCGCCGTGGCGCCCGCGCCCAGATCGTCGATGATCGGCAGACCTTCGGTATAGGCCGCGCTGCCAAAGACCGACAGGCCATTGCCCAGGTCATAGGCCACCGCCAGACCGCCCATCAACGCATCGGTCTTGTAGCTGTCCGGCACACCGGCCAGCGGCACCGCGCTTTCGATCTTGGAATGCTCGTAGCGCAGCGCCGGCGTGACGGTGAACTGGCCAAGCGTCATTTCGTCGACCACGAACACCGCAAAGCGGCGATCATCCCCGCCGGGCGAGCTGGCCGCGTCCAGCCGGTCCTTGCGGATCACCTCGCCGCCGGCCAGCATGTCGTGCTGCACCGTTCCCGTGCTGAACAACGCGCGGTTGGAGACGGTCAGCTTGGTCGTCTCATAGCGGTTGTCGGCGCAGATCACGCCGGTGAACGGGCTTGCACAGAAATCTGCCACGCTCTGGCCGCCCTGAAAGGGCGAGCTGCCGTCGATATAATCCACATCAATCGTCTGGTCCGCATAGCTGAGGTTCGCGCGCAGATCTATCAGGTCGTTTGCCGGGTTATAGCGATACTCGACCACCGCCTGGCTGGTATCGGTGCGCCGGTCGACCCGGCCAAAGCTGCCTGCGGTCGTCTGAAACTGGTCGTATGGCACATCCTTGTCGTCGGCCACCGTCTCCGAATAGCTGATGCTCAGGGACTGGGCGCCGTCCTCGCCGAAGGTGAATTTCCCCTTGGCCAGCCATGATGGCGTGCGGAACGACGAATTGCCGATGGTGGTGCCGTCCCCGGCCTTCAGATCCCCCTGATCGCGCAGGGTGTAGTTCAGCAGGAATTCCACGCCCTCGGCGGGCATCCATGCCAGATTGGTCGATGTGGCCCAGCCATCGCCGTTGCTGCTGTATTCCAGCGTTTGCGAGCCGCCAAAGCCGGGCACGCCGCCGGTAAAATCGGACGCGTCCTTGGTCTCCAGCTTGACGACACCGCCGACGATGCCGGATCCGTAGGCAAAACTGCCGATGGTGCCGCGCAGCACCTCGACCTGCCGGTACAGCAGCGGATCGGTGAACAGCTGCGTGCCGATTCGGTACAGCTCTTCGGACCCGACGCTGGCGCCGTCGATCTGCACCGCGATCTTCTGGTCGGTGCCGAAGGTGGTGTTTGCGCCAAAGCCGCGAATGTTGATGCCGGACCCCTGCGGCGTCGTGCCATTGACCAGCGTGACGCCCGGCACCGAATCGATCAGCTGCGCCACGGTGCTGGCCTGCCGGTCCTTGATCTCCTCCTCGCCGACGACGGTACGGGGCAGCGCGGTGCCATAGCTCAGATCGCGCTTGCCTGCGGTCAGGATCAGGGTGCCCAGATATCCGGGTGTGTTGGTGTCCTGCGCGGTGGCCGGGGCCGCCAGCGACAGGCAGGCAAACGCGGCAGTGCCGCGCAACAGGGGTTTTGACATATGCGCCATCCTTCGTGCGTCTTGGGGCCGAAGCTTGCGAAGGGCTGGCGCGGCTATTTTGGGTGAAATTGCGATCAGGCTACCGCAATGGGTTGCACCCTTAACGCTGCCCGACTAAAACAGTCAAGTAATTTGCGACAGCCACGCACCGGACAGTTCCGGACGCAGCCATCGGACCCATCATCACTCCGAAGGATGCCCCATGACTGGCTCGAACACCCCGACCCCTGCCGAAATCCGCGCGTTTGAAGCGGAAAACCCCAAGCTGCGCGCGCGTGACGCGGCAGACAAGATGGGCATTGCCGAGGCACAGCTGGTCGCCGCCCGCACCGGGCAAGGCGCCACGCGAATCGCCGCCCACCCCGACCGGATCATCCCCGCCGCCGAACGGCTGGGCGAGGTCATGGCGCTGACCCGCGTCGATGCCTGCGTGCATGAAAAGGTGGGCGAGTATGGCAATTACCACCCCGGCGAGCATGCCGCGATGACCCTGACCGAGGAAATCGACCTGCGCATCTTCCCCTCGCAATGGGTCCACGCCTACGCGGTCGAGGCGGAGTCCGACACTGGCCCGCGCCGGTCGCTCCAGATCTTCGACGCGGCGGGCGACGCGGTGCACAAGATCCACCTGCGCGAGACGTCGAACCATGACGCATGGCCCGCCATCGTCGCCGAACTGGCGCTGGACGACCAGTCCGAGGGTCAGGACGTGGCGCCGCGCAAACCCACTGAGGCCGCGAAATCGCGCCCCGACAAGGTGGACATCCTGCGCGATGAATGGACAAGGCTGACCGACACGCACCAGTTTCTGCGCCTTTGCTCCAAACTGAAGATGAACCGCCTCGGCGCCTACCGCATCGCCGGCGCGCCGTTTGTGCGCCAACTGGCGCCGGCGGCCGCCGATGACATGCTGCAAGCGGTGCAGGCCGCTGGGATCGAGGTGATGATCTTTGTCGGCAATCGCGGCTGCATCCAGATCCACAACGGTCCCATCGGGCAATTGCGCGCCATGGGTCCGTGGCAGAACGTGATGGACCCGCGCTTCAACCTGCATCTGCGGCTGGACAAGGTGGCCGAGATCTGGGCCGTGGACAAACCCACGCAGCGCGGCCCCGCCGTGTCGGTCGAGGCGTTCGACGCCGAGGGCGGGCTGATCTTCCAGGTCTTCGGCCTTGGCAAGGAGGGCCGCGATTCCCGCGCCGCGTGGGGCGCCATCGTCGACAAGCTGCCTGCGCTGGACTGCGTCCCGGCGTGAAGCACCGACGCGCATTCGTGATGATGATAGCTGTCGTCATTCCGACAACCATCATCATCACACTGGTCAGCGAACGCTACGGGTGCACCTATTTCTGGCCCGATAGCTATCGCTGCGATGATGCATCACCGAATGCGCCTGTCGCCTCCGAAGAAAGGAGCTGAAATGACCCTTAGATATGAAAACAAAGCGCGCGGCTGGAAATCGGGCCTGCTGAGCGCGATTGTAATGACGCTTGCCACCTTCTCGGCCAGCGCCGAGCAGGCTGCGCAAGCGTCCGGCCCCTCCGCCGATGTTCTGTCCATCGGCGGGTCCATCACCGAAATCGTCGTGGCGTTGGGCCAGCAGCACAGGCTCAAGGCGCGCGATGCCACGTCCAGCTATCCGGCCGATGTCACCGATCTGCCCAGCGTCGGCTACATGCGCGCCCTCTCGCCCGAGGGGGTGCTGTCGGTCGCGCCGTCGCTGATCCTGTCCGAGGAGGGCGCAGGCCCGCCCGAGGCGATCGACGTGATCCGCAGCGCGGATGTCGCATTCGTCGAGGTGCCGGGCGCGCTGTCCACCGATGGCATCCTGCAAAAGATTGCTGTCGTCGGGGATGCGCTCGGCGTGCAGGACCGCGCCGGCGCGCTGTCCGCGCAGGTCAAGGCGGACATGCAAAAGGCGCTGGACGATGCCAGCCGCCCCGAGGAGGCCAAGAAACGCGTGCTGTTCGTGATGTCTGCCGAAAGCGGCAGGATCATGGCCAGCGGCGCAGGCACCGTGGCCGATGCGATGATCCGCATGGCCGGCGGCGTCAATGCGATCACCGATTTCGAGGGCTTCCGCCAGATCACCGACGAGGCGATCGGCCTTGCCGCGCCCGATGTCATCCTGATGATGGCCCGCAGCGCCGCGCCCTATACCTCGGATGACGATGTGTTCGCCCTGCCCGCGATACGGCTGACCCCGGCGGGGCAAAGCCGGTCAATCGTGCGCATGGACGGGCTGCTGATGCTCGGCTTCGGCCCGCGCACCGCCGAGGCCGTGCGCCGTCTGAACGGCGCGCTTTATACCGGGGAGGGCTAACGCCGTGGCTAGCATGACCGATATCGCCGCGCCGCCATGCAGCAGGCTGGCCCGCGCCCGCGCGCTGCACTGGCTACTGGGCGCCGCGCTTTTGCTGGCCTCCGCCGCCAGCCTTCAGGTGGGCGCGGCCAACGTCACGCTGACCGCGCTGCTGGCCAAACTGGCCGGCGGCGAGGCGCTGAGCCAGATGGAGCGTGTGGTGCTGTGGGACATTCGCCTGCCGCGCCTTGCCATGGGCGCGCTGGTCGGCGCCGCGCTGGCCGTCTCGGGCGCGGCAATGCAGGGGCTGTTCCGCAACCCGCTGGCCGATCCCGGCATCGTCGGTGTCGGCGCGGGCGCCGGGCTGGGCGCGATCCTCGCCATCGTTCTGGGCGGCCTCTTGCCTGCATGGGCCGCCGCGCTCACCGGCAATCAGCTGATCCCCTTCGCCGCGTTCCTCGGCGGCTGGGGCTCAACGATCCTGCTCTATCGCGTCTCCACCAGCCACGGGCGCACCTCGGTCGCCACCATGCTGCTGGCCGGAATCGCGCTGGGCGCGCTGGCGGGCGCGCTGTCGGGCATCCTCGTCTATATCGCTGACGATCAGCAGCTGCGCGATCTGACCTTCTGGGGCCTCGGCTCGCTCGCCGGTGCCAGCTGGGCCAAGGTGCTGGCCGCCGGCCCGATGATCCTGCTCGCCATCGGTGCCGCGCTGATGCTGGGGCGCGGTCTGAACGGGCTGGCCCTGGGCGAGGCGACGGCGGCGCATATCGGCATCGACGTGCAGCGCCTGAAATCCATCGCCATCCTTGCCGTCGCCGCCGCCACCGGCGCCGCCGTTGCGGTATCGGGCGGCATCGGCTTTGTCGGGATCGTGGTGCCGCACCTTCTGCGCCTTGCCTCTGGCCCCGATCACCGCACGCTCCTGCTCAATTCCGCCCTGCTGGGCGCCACCCTGCTGATCCTTGCCGACGTCATCGCCCGCACGATCATCGCCCCGGCGGAGCTGCCCATCGGCATCGTCACGGCGGTCCTTGGCGCGCCGGTGTTTCTGTGGATCCTGCTCAAACGCCGGGGGCTGGTCGAGCTATGACCCTCATCGCCGAAAATATCCGCGTCCATTATGGCAAGCGCGAGGCGCTCACCGGCGTCAGCCTGACCGCGACGGCGGGCGAGCTGACCGCCATCGTCGGCCCCAACGGCTCCGGCAAATCCACGCTGCTGGGGGCGATCACCGCCTCCCTGCCCTATCGCGGGCGCGTCACGCTGAACGGCCGCGATATCGCCGCGCTCAAGCCGTGGCAACTGGCCGCCGAGCGCGCCGTCCTGCCGCAGGCGTCACGGCTCGCCTTCCCCTTCACCGTGGCCGAGGTGGTGCAGCTGGGCCTTCAGGCCGGCACCGCGGGCGACCAGCCGGACGTGCCGATGCGCGCGCTGGCCCGCGTCGGGCTGAGCCATTACGCGGACCGCAGCTTTCAGGAGCTTTCGGGCGGCGAGGCGCAGCGCGTCATGCTGGCCCGCGTGCTGGCGCAGGTCTGGGCCCCTGTCGAGGACGGCACGCCCCGCTGGCTGCTGCTGGACGAGCCGGTCTCCAGCCTCGACATTGCGCACCAGTTGCAGGTGATGCAGATTGCGCGTGATTTCGCCCGCGCGGGGGGCGGCGTGATTGCGGTGATGCATGATCTGAACCTGACCGCGCTATATGCTGATAAGGTGGCGGTGCTGGCAGGCGGTCAACGCCTTGCCTTCGGCACGCCCGCCGAGGTGCTGACCAACGCCGTCCTGTCGCGCGCCTATGGCTGCGACCTGCGCGTCTCGGCCGCGCCGCCGCCGGGGGTGCCGTTCATCTTGCCCCATGCCGCCACCGCGTGAAAGGATCCCCCAATGCGCCTCGCTGCCCTGCTGACCCTCCTCGCCCTGCCCGCGCTGGCCCAACCGCCTGCCGATATCGTCATTCTCGGCGAGGTCCACGATAACCCCGATGCCCATCTGGGACAGGCCGAGGCGCTGGAAGCCTTGCAACCCACCGCCGTGGTGTTCGAGATGCTCACCTCTGCCGAGGGCGCGCGCGCCGACGCCGACCGCACCCTGATCGAGGACGCGTGGGAGGCGAGCGGCTGGCGCGATTTTCCCCTCTACGCGCCGATCTTCGACGCGCTGGGGGACGCGCGCATCATCGGCGCCGCCGCCCCGCGCGATGCGGTCCGCGCGGTCTATGGCGATGGCCCCGCCGCGCTCTTCGGCGAGGACGCGCCGCGCTACGGGCTGGACAAACCGCTGGACGCCGATCAGCAAACGCAGCGCGAGGCGCAGCAATTCGACGCCCATTGCCAGGCCATGCCGCTTGAGACGATGGGCGGCATGGTCGCCGTGCAGCGCTACCGCGACGCCGTCTTTGCCCGCGCGGCGCTGGAGGCGCTGGAGGCTTACGGCCCCCCCGTCGCCGTGATCGCCGGCAACGGCCACGCGCGTACCGACTGGGGCATCCCGGCAATGATCGCCCGCGCCGCCCCCGAGGTCACAACCCACGCCATCGGCTTTGTCGAGGCGCGGGCGGACACCCCCTTTGACGACATCCGCATCGTTCCCCCCGCCGAGCGGGACGATCCCTGCGCATCCCTGACCAACAACTAAGGAGACCAAAAGATGTATCTTGCCATGAACCGCTTTACCGTCCCGCTGGAGAACGCCGCCGAATTCGAGGAATTGTGGCTGAACCGTCAAAGCCGCCTGCAAGACATGGACGGATTCCAATCCTTCCACATGCTGAAAGGCGCCGAGGAGGAGGGCCGCATCCTTTATGCCTCGCACACCGTTTGGCAGAGCGAGGCGCATTTCCGCGCCTGGACCACCAGCGACGAATTCCGCGCCTCGCACGCCCGCGCGGGCCAGACCCGCAAGCTGCACGAGGGCGCACCGCGTTTTGAAGGGTTCAAAGCCATCCAGAACATAGACGCGCTGCAATCCGCCTAAGGTCGCGGCGCCTACTAAAACACATCAGATCAGCAAAAAACTCCCCATCGCCCGACTAAGGACGATGGGGAGCTTGCAACACATTTCAGTTGCCGATCAGAAACGTGATCGCAAGGGTCGCAGCCCATGACAGGCTGCGACCCTTATTTTTAATGCGCAGTCGCGCCCGATCCGTCGCGCCCGACCTTCAGCGCCGCTTCGGCAGCAGCAGCTTCTTCGGCCGCTTCGTCCCATTCGACAGGCTCCGGCGCCCGCGTCAGGGCAATACGCAACACGTCGCGGACGTGGCTGACAGGAATGATCTCCAGCCCCTGTTTCACATTGTCAGGGATTTCAACCAGATCCTTTTCGTTTTCCTGCGGAATAAGGACCGTCTTGATCCCGCCCCGCAGCGCCGCCAGCAGCTTTTCTTTCAGACCGCCAATCGGCAGCGCGTTGCCGCGCAGCGTCACCTCACCCGTCATGGCGATATCCTTGCGCACCGGAATACCGGTCAGGACCGACACGATGGACGTCACCATCGCAAGGCCGGCGCTGGGTCCATCCTTGGGCGTTGCCCCTTCGGGGACGTGAACGTGGATATCCCACTTCTCCAGACGCGGTGGTTTGATGCCGATCGCAGGCGCGACAGACCGGACATAGCTGTTGGCCGCATCAATCGACTCCTTCATCACATCGCCCAGCGTGCCGGTCGTCTTCATCCGGCCCTTGCCGGGCAGGCGCAGCGCCTCGATGTTCAGCAGCTCGCCGCCCACGGATGTATAGGCAAGCCCGGTGACGACACCGACCTGATCCACGTCCTCTGCCAGACCGAACTTGTGCTTACGAACGCCCAGGAAATCACTCAAGTTGTCCGGCGTCACCTTGATGGATGTCGCCTCCTTCTTGATGATCTGCGTCACGGCCTTGCGCGCCACCTTGGCGATCTCGCGCTCAAGGTTCCGCACACCCGCCTCGCGGGTGTAATAGCGGATGATGTCGGTCAGCGCCTCATCGGTCAGCTCGAACTCGCCCTTTTTCAGACCATGGTTTTCGACCTGCTTCTGCAACAGATGCTGCTTGGCAATCTCGCGCTTTTCGTCCTCGGTGTAACCGGCCAGCGGGATGATCTCCATCCGATCCAGCAGCGGGCCAGGCATGTTGTAGCTGTTGGACGTGGTGAGGAACATCACGTTCGACAGGTCATACTCGACCTCCAGATAGTGATCGACAAAGGTACCGTTCTGCTCGGGGTCCAGGACCTCCAGCATGGCGGACGCCGGATCGCCCCGGAAATCCTGACCCATCTTGTCGATTTCATCCAGCAGGATCAGCGGGTTCGTCGTCTTGGCCTTTTTCAACGCCTGAATGATCTTGCCGGGCATCGAGCCGATATAGGTCCGGCGGTGGCCGCGGATCTCGGATTCGTCCCGCACACCGCCCAGCGAAATGCGGATGAACTCGCGGCCCGTCGCCCGCGCGACGGATTTACCCAAGCTGGTCTTGCCCACGCCCGGAGGGCCGACGAGGCACATGATCGGCCCCTTAAGCTTTTTCGAGCGTTGCTGGACCGCCAGATATTCGACGATCCGCTCCTTGACCTTCTCCAGCCCGTAATGGTCGTCGTCCAGAATCTGCTCGGCGCGCGACAGATCCTTCTTCACGCGGCTTTTCACGCCCCATGGGATCGACAGCATCCAGTCCAGATAGTTGCGCACGACAGTCGCCTCGGCGCTCATCGGGCTCATGTTTTTCAGCTTCTTCAGCTCGGCTTCGGCCTTTTCCTTGGCCTCAGCGCTCAGCTTGGTGGCGGCAATACGCGCCTCCAGCTCGGCAACCTCGCCCTCGCCGTCCTCGCCATCGCCCAGCTCCTTCTGGATGGCTTTCATCTGCTCATTCAGATAATATTCGCGCTGGGTGCGCTCCATCTGTGACTTGACGCGCGTCTTGATTTTTTTCTCGACCTGCAAAACGCTCATCTCGCCCTGCATCAGGCCATAGACCTTTTCCAGCCGCTCGCTGATCGAAAGCGTCTCCAGCAATTCCTGCTTTTGCTCCACCTCGATCCCCAGATGACCTGCGACCAGATCGGCAAGGCGCGCGGGCTCTTCGGAATCGGATACGGCGGCCAAGGCTTCCTCGGGGACGTTCTTTTTGACCTTCGCATAGCGTTCGAACTCGGACGCGACAGTGCGCAGCAATGCCTCGATCGTCGTGGCGTCGCCCGGCATCTCGGTCAGGTATTCCGCGCGCGCCTCAAAGAAATCCTCGTTATCGAGGTATTCAGTGATGCGCACCCGTGCCACACCTTCGACCAGCACCTTCACGGTGCCGTCAGGCAGCTTCAGCAGTTGCAGGACATTGGCCAGAACGCCTGCTTTGTAGATGCCCTTGGCATCTGGATCATCAACGCTCGGGTCAATCTGGCTGGACAGCAGGATCTGCTTGTCATCTGCCATGACCTCTTCCAGCGCCCGCACTGATTTCTCGCGCCCGACAAAAAGCGGCACGATCATATGCGGGAAAACGACGATGTCGCGCAGCGGCAGCACCGGATAGGACGAATTCAGGGGCTCTTGCATGCTCTTTCCTTATACTTCGGTCCGGGAGTGTCCCCGGTCCTTATTAGCAAGAGGGTCCGGCCCCGCCCGGCGGCGACCACGCCCTCTCCATTATCTCAGGTTAACTTGGGGCAGGCAGGTGCCGCTTTCAACCTCGCGCCCAGCAGAATGACCTTACTGCGCCACGGGGGCAAGGATGATCCGGATCCGATTTGCCTAAAAATACCGCCTCCGGCCCCTTTTGACCCAGACCCGTGGTTTTTTCTTGGTACAAATACCCAAATCCGACGCCGGGGTCAGAGCGGCTCTATATCCCCGTCCTGGCGCTGCGCATGAAACACAGCCTGCCAAGCGTCAAAGCCGCCCCCGGCAATGGCCCGTCGCATATCCGCCATAAGCTCTTGGTAGTAATGCAGATTGTGCCATGTAAGCAGCATGCCGCTAATCATCTCCTGCGCACGAAACACATGATGCAGATAGGCGCGCGAATAGTTGCGGCAGGCAGGACAGGTGCAATCGGCATCCAGGGGGCGCGGATCATCGGCGTGGCGGGCGTTTTTGATGTTGACCTGCCCGCGCCGCGTCCAGGCCTGACCTGTCCGGCCTGAACGGCTGGGCAAAACGCAATCCATCATATCGACGCCGCGCGCAACAGCGCCGACGATGTCATCGGGCTTGCCCACCCCCATCAGGTAGCGTGGCTTGTCCACCGGCAACATATCGGGCGCGTAATCCAGAACCCCAAACATCGCCTCCTGCCCCTCGCCCACCGCAAGGCCGCCGATGGCGTAGCCGTGAAAGCCGATTTCCTTTAGCTTATCGGCACTTGCCGCGCGAAGCTCGCGCGTCACGCCACCTTGCTGAATGCCAAAAAGCGCATGGCCCGGCCTGTCACCGAACGCGTCTTTGGACCGGCGCGCCCACCGCATGGACAGCTCCATGCTTTGCTCCACCGCCTTGTCCGTTGCGGGCAGCGCCGGGCATTCGTCGAAGCACATCACGATATCGCTCCCCAAAAGCGCCTGGATCTCCATCGACCGCTCGGGCGTCAGCATGTGTTTGGACCCATCGATATGGCTGCGAAAGGCGACGCCCTCCTCGGTCAGCTTGCGCAGCTCGGCAAGGCTCATCACCTGAAATCCGCCGCTATCGGTCAGGATTGGCTTCTGCCAGTTCATGAATTCGTGCAAGCCCCCCAGCGCCGCGATCCGCTCTGCCGTCGGGCGCAGCATCAGGTGATAGGTATTGCCCAGAAGCACGTCCGCGCCGGTTGCCGCCACGCTTTCGGGCATCATCGCCTTCACCGTCGCGGCGGTGCCGACGGGCATGAACGCCGGTGTGCGGATCTCGCCGCGCGGCGTTGTGATGGCCCCGGTGCGGGCGCGCCCGTCCGTTGCTGCCACCTGAAAGCTGAAGTTCACCGTCATGTCTGAATGCCTTTTTACGTCTTTAGGATTGCCTTAAACACTCCTAGAGTAAGTTGCAAAAGCGGCCTTATGGCCCGACCGCGCCATTTTCAGGAACCACCCCATGACCGAAGACGTGATTTTCGAGCTGTTATCGTCAAACCTGCTGTATATCCTGCTGGCTGTTCTGCTGGTGTTGGTGGTGGTCAAAGCGGTCAAGATCGTGCCGCAGTCCGAACAGCATGTCGTCGAACGCTTTGGCAAACTGCATTCGGTCCTGGCGCCCGGTATCAACATGATTGTGCCGTTTCTGGACAAGATCGCGCATAAGATCTCAATCCTTGAACGGCAGTTGCCGACTGCCAGCCAGGACGCGATCACCAAGGATAACGTGCTGGTACAGGTCGACAGCTCGGTTTTTTACCGGATCGTGCAACCGGAGAAGACTGTGTACCGCATCCGCGACATCGACGGCGCCATTGCGACCACCGTCGCCGGGATCGTACGCGCCGAAATGGGCAAGATGGATCTGGACGAGGTACAGTCGAACCGCGCGCAACTGATCGGCACGATCAAGGAATCGGTCGAAGACGCGGTTGATAACTGGGGAATCGAAGTGACCCGCGCCGAGATTCTCGATGTCAATCTGGATCAGGCCACCCGCGATGCCATGCTGCAACAGCTGAACGCCGAGCGTGCGCGCCGCGCCCACGTGACCGAGGCGGAAGGGCGCAAGCGCGCGGTCGAGCTGAACGCCGACGCCGAGCTGTATGCCGCCGAACAAACCGCCAAGGCGCGCCGCATTTCGGCCGATGCCGAAGCCTACGCCACCTCTGTCGTGGCGCAGGCCATCGCCGATAACGGGCTGGAGGCGGCGCAATACCAGGTTGCGCTGAAGCAGGTCGAGGCGCTGAATGCACTTGGCGCCAGCCCCTCCTCCTCTACGATCCTCGTGCCTGCCAGCGCGCTGGAGGCGTTCGGCAACGCCTTTACCATGCTCAAGGGGCGTACATGATCGAGGTGGTCGAAACCGTCCCGCTCTGGGCCCTGTGGTGGGTGTGGATAGCGGCGGCCCTGCTGCTGGCCATGATTGAAATCGTGCTGCCCGGCTTTTTGTTCCTTGGGTTCGCCATTGGCGCGGCGCTTGTCGGTCTGGTTCTGATCTTCGCGCCGCTGCTCTTGGGCCTGCCGTTGCTTCTGGTCATTTTTGCTGCGCTATCGCTGATCGCGTGGCTGGCCCTGCGGCGCATCTTCAGTTTCCGGCATGGGCAGGTCCGCCGCGTGCACAATGATGTGAACGACGGCTGACGCGGCGCGCTGACAGTCGCGTCCGTCGCAGTATCCCTTTGATCCGGGCGCGAAGCCGGCTACATGTCGCAGTTCCGCAATCGTTCCGCGCACCGAAAGGATATCTTCATGCCCCCATCCGAGCCTCTTGAGTCCCTGCAATTCGGGTGGGAGGAGTGGATCGGATTGCCCAAACTGGGCGTGCCCGCGATCAAGGCGAAGGTTGACACCGGCGCCCGCACCTCTGCGCTGCACGCATTTGATATCGAAACCTTCGGCCCGGCGTCCAAGCCCAAGGTCCGCTTCACCGTGCATCCCATCCCCGGACGCGATGATCTGGTCATCCCCTGCTCGGCGCCCATTCTGGACCGGCGCGATGTCACGTCCTCCAATGGCGAAAGCGAGTCGCGCTTTGTGATCGAAACGCAGCTTATGGTAAATGGCGACTCGTGGCCGATCGAAATCACGCTGACCAATCGCGGCGGCATGGCCAGCAGGATGCTGCTGGGCCGACAGGCGCTGAAGGATCACATCTCGATTGTGGCCACAGACCGGTTTTTGCAACCCGAACTCAGCTATGACGTCTATTCGACCGCCCGGATGCGCAGCGACGCGCCGCTGCGATCCCTGCGCATTGCCGTGCTGAGCCGCGAGGATAACTACAGCACCCGCCGCCTGGTCGAAGAAGGCGAAAATCGCGGCCATACTGCTGAGGTCATCAACACGACGCGCTGCTACATGGCGATCAACGCGATGGCGCCCGAGGTGCATTACGACGGCAAACGCCTGCCGCGCTTTGATGCGGTCATCCCCCGCATCGGCGCGTCCATCACGCCCTACGGCGCCGCCATCCTGCGCCAGTTCGAGGGGATCGGGACGTATTGCGTCAACGGCAGCGCGGGCATCGTCGCCAGCCGGGACAAGCTGCACGCCCATCAGATCATGGCGCTGGCCAAGATCGGCATGCCCACCACCGCCTTTGCCGCCAGCCCGCGCGACACCGGCAACATCATCGCCCTCGTCGGCACCGCGCCGCTGATCGTCAAGCTGCTCGAATCGACCCAAGGCAAGGGCGTCGTTCTGGCCGAAACCAAAAAGGCGGCCGAGTCGGTGATCGACGCATTCCGCGGGCTCAAGGCGAACTTTCTGGTGCAGGATTTCGTCAAGGAAGCCGCTGGCGAGGATATTCGCTGCCTCGTCATCGGCGGCAAGGTGGTCGCCGCGATGAAACGCACCGGCGCCGAGGGGGACTTCCGCTCGAACCTGCATCGCGGCGGCAGCGCGAAAACCGTGCGCATCACCAAGGAGGAACGCGAAACCGCCCTGCGTGCCGCCCGCGCCTTCAACCTGAACATGGCGGGGGTTGACCTTTTGCGCGCCGAAAGCGGCCCCAAGGTGCTGGAGGTCAACTCCAGCCCCGGCTTTGAAGGCATCGAAGGCGCAAGCGGCAAGAATATCGTCGGCAAACTTTACGACACAATCGAAAGCCGCGTCCGCCCCGCCCCGATCCGCCGCCGCAAGGGCGATTAGGCCGCGATGCGGCCAAATTGCCGCGCTGCCCCCCACTGGACGATGGGCGGATTATTCCCTATATAAACGCTCAGGCAAAGTCGTAGGATAGTATATGACCGAAAATCCCCAACCTTTCGAGGGCATCCCGCTGATCGCACCGTCATCGACGGACCACCCCCGCTATACCGATATAGTCGAGGCGTGCCGCAGCGTGTTCGATCCGGAAATCCCGGTGAATATCTATGATCTTGGGCTGATCTATACCATTGATATAGATGATGAAAACGCGGTCAAAGTGACCATGACCCTCACCGCGCCCGGCTGCCCCGTCGCGGGCGAGATGCCCGGCTGGGTCGCTGACGCGATCGAGCCGCTGGACGGGATCAAACAGGTCGACGTCTCGCTGGTTTGGGAGCCGCCATGGGGAATGGACATGATGTCCGACGAGGCACGGCTGGAACTTGGGTTCATGTAAGCGGCGGACCGGGCGGTGCGGGCACGGTTTCGTCGACCGATCACACCCCTTGAGTTTGTCCGCGCCGCACCCCATCTTGACGCCAAAGTGAAAGGATAACATTCATGTTCGGTATCCCAGGCAAACAGGCTGTCACCATTACAGATCGCGCTGCGGCTCAAATCGCGCGTCTGATGGCCAAGGATGGGCATCAGGGTCTGCGCATCGGCGTCAAGAAAGGCGGCTGCGCAGGCATGGAATACACCATGAACTACGTTACCGAGGTTGACCCGAACGACGAGGTCGTCGAGGAGGATGGCGCGCGGGTTATGATCGCCCCGATGGCGCAAATGTTCCTGTTCGGAACCGAAATCGATTATGAGGTCAGCTTGCTGGAATCGGGGTTCCGCTTCAACAACCCCAATGTCAGCGAAGCCTGCGGTTGCGGCGAGTCCATCAAGTTTGCAGGCATGTGAGCTTTGCCTCGTAAGACATTATTTTATAAGTAAAATTCTCAGAATGCGCGATATTTTCGGTGCATCAAATTTATATATTGCGAGGCGGAATGCGGCGAAAACTGGCGGCGGGTAACTGGAAGATGAACGGCTGCAAAGCCGATCTGGCACAGATCAAGGCGCTTTGCGCCGCGCATGAAACCGCGACAGTGGATCTGTTGATCTGCCCCCCCACCACCCTGATCGGTGCCGCCGCCGAAATATGCGCGGATCACGCCTTGCAAATTGGCGGGCAGGATTGCCATGCCCAAGCGTCGGGCGCCCATACTGGCGACATTTCGGCGCAGATGCTGGCGGATGTCGGTGCGCGTGCCGTAATAGTGGGCCACTCTGAACGCCGGTCGGATCACGCGGAAACCAGCGATGACGTGCGCGCCAAGGCCAGCGCGGCGCATGACGCGGGCCTGCAAGCGATCGTCTGCATCGGCGAACACCTTGCGGAGCGGGAGGCAGATCGCACACTGAACGTGATCGGCGCGCAGCTGGCCGACTCCGTTCCGGGCGATGCCAGTGCTGAAAACACCGTCATCGCTTACGAGCCTTGCTGGGCGATCGGCACAGGCCTGACCGCGACCCCGGATCAGATCAGCGAAGTTCATGATTTCATTCGGGATCGGTTGGTCGGCAGGTTCGGCCCGGAAATCGGGCAGGCCATACGCCTGCTCTATGGCGGTTCGGTCAAACCGGGCAACGCGTCCCAAATTTTCGCCGTGCAGAACGTCGATGGCGCGCTGGTTGGCGGCGCCAGCCTGACATCCAGGGATTTCTCCCCTATCATCAGTGCCTTGGAGGGCGCAGTTGAAGTGTCATAGCGGCAGGACCGTGGTCGATTTTATCTCTTCCATCGACAGCAGCGCCGTGACGTTGTGCACCTTAACTTCGGAAATCAGCGCCTGATAGAACGTGTCATATGCGCGCGCATTCTCGACCCGTACTTTCAGGATATAGTCAATATCGCCTGCCAGTCGATGCGCCTCCTGCACTTCGGGGCGCCCCTGAAGTGCGCGCAAGAATGCCTGCTGCCACGCCGCGTCATGCTCCGAGGTGCGGATCAAAACGAAAAAACACGCCTCAAATCCCAGTTTTTCAGCATCCAGCAAATACGTCTGATGCCGGATCACACCCGCATCGCGCATCTTGCGAATGCGATTCCAGACCGGCGTTTTAGAACTGCCGACAGATTTCGCAATGTCATCCAGCGACTGCCCCCCATCTGCCTGCAATTCACCCAAGATTTTCCGATCCAGATCATCCAGCCGAACAGCCATTCCTGATTCCTCCCATTCTTGGAATTATGCCGTGAAGGGACGGGCGATCTGGAACGAATTTCCTTATTGCCCGCCCCCTATGGCGCAGGAACGGGAATATTTTCTATAAGGGGGCAAGTCAAACGGAATGGACCAGTTGTGAAACATTTCCCCATCTTCATTGCACTGGAAGGGCGGCGCGTTGTGCTGTCGGGCGGCGGCGACGCGGCGCTGGCCAAGCTGCGCCTGCTGATGAAGACCGAGGCCCATCTGACCGTTTTCGCGCCCGCGCCTGCGCCCGAGATCGTCGCATGGGCAGCCGAAGGGCGCCTGACATTGGTGCGCCGCGCGATGGCGCCGGGTGATGCGCTCTGCGCCGTGCTTTTTTATGCCGCGGACGAAGACGCGGCAGAGGATGCGCGCACCGTCGCCCTGGCGCGCCGCGATGGGGCGCTGACGAATACTGTTGATAATCTGGGCGATAGCCAGTTTATCACCCCCGCCATCGTGGATCGCGATCCGGTCACCGTGGCCATCGGCACCGAGGGCGCGGCGCCTGTCCTTGCCCGCGCGATCAAGGCCGATATCGAGGCGATGCTGCCGGCCACGCTGGGCACGCTGGCGCGCGCCGCACGCGGATTTCGCGCCATCGCTGACGTGCTGCCGATGGGCCGGGTGCGCCGCGCGTTCTGGAGCGGTTTTTTCTTTCGCACCGGCCCTGCCGCGCTGGCGCAGGATGCCAAAGCTGACCTGCACGGCGTCCTTGCCGCCGATCTGGCCCAGTACCGACAAACCGGCGCTGCCGCTGGCCGTATCACTTTCGCCGTTGTCAGCAGCGCGGACCCCGAGCTTTTGCCGCAAAAAACGCGCCGCATCCTGCATGAGGCCGATCTGGTGCTGCATGACGCGCAGATCGCGGGCGAGGTGCTGGAACTTGCTCGCCGAGAGGCGGTATTCGGCGCCCTGCCCGACACTGCGCAGCCCGCGATTGCCGCCGCCATGCGCGGCGATCACGTGATCTGTCTGCTGGCCGGCGCGCCCGATGCCGGGCTGTTGTCGGCCTGCCATCACGCCGGGTTCAGCCCGGTCGTCATTCCGGGCATTGCGCCCGTGCCGAATTTCTATCCTCTTGAGGAGATTGCATAAATGCCCCGCGAATTCACCCCCAAAGTCATAACTGCCAACGCCCTGATGCAAGGCGACGTTGTTTATCTGGCCGATAATGACCAGTGGACCCGCCATCTGGAAGACGCAGCAATCCTGACGGATGAGGCCGATGCCGCACTGCGCCTGCTGCTGGCCCAAGCCCGCAGCGCCGAGGTGGTCGGCGTCTATCTGGCCGATGTCACCGCCGAGGGCGGCACGCCCGCGCCCACGCATTTCCGCGAGGATTTTCGCCGCACAGGCCCGTCCAACTACTTTCACGGCAAACAGGCAGAGGCGCGCTGATGTACACCTATACCGAATTTGACGCTGCCTTTGTGGCCGAGCGGAACCGACAGTTTCGCGCCCAGGTCGCGCGCCGCGTTGACGGCAGCCTGACAGAGGACGAGTTCAAGCCGCTGCGCCTGATGAACGGCCTTTACCTGCAACTGCACGCCTACATGCTGCGCGTGGCGATCCCCTACGGTACGCTGGGCAGTCACCAGATGCGCCAGCTGGCCATGATCGCCGAGCGGTGGGACAAGGGCTATGGCCATTTCACCACGCGGCAGAACATCCAGTATAACTGGCCCAAACTGGCGGATGTGCCCGATATCCTCGACGCGTTGGGCGAGGTACAGATGCACGCGATTCAGACCAGCGGCAACACCATCCGCAACGTCACGGCGGACCATTTTGCCGGCGCTGCTGCCGACGAGGTGGCCGATCCGCGCCCGATTGCCGAGCTGATCCGCCAATGGTCGACCGATCATCCCGAGTTTCAGGCGCTCCCGCGCAAATTCAAGGTTGCTGTCACGGGCAGCCCGATGGACCGCGCCGTAACGCTGGCGCATGACATTGGCCTGCGCATTGTGCGGCGGGGCGATGACATCGGCTATCAGGTGCTGGTGGGGGGCGGCCTGGGCCGCACCCCGATGATTGGCAAGGTCTTGCACGACTTCCTGCCCGAAGAGGATCTGCTGCCCTATCTGGAGGCGGTCGTCAGCGTTTGGAACACGATCGGACGGCGTGACAACAAGTTCAAGTCACGCATTAAAATCACCGTGCATGAGCATGGAATCGAAGACATAAAGGCGCGCGTTGATGCGCGTTATGCGCTGATCCGTCCGCTTTTCACCGGGATTGATCAGCAGATGCTGGGCGCCATCCGCGCCGATTTTGCGCCGCCCGCGTTCCGCATTGCCGCAATCGACGCCTATGAGGCCGCCCGCGCCGCCGATCCGGTATTTCGCGCCTGGGCCGACACCAATCTGGCGCAGCACCGTGCGCCGGGCTACGCCATCGTGTCGATCAGCCTCAAGGCGCATGGCGAAACGCCCGGCGATGCAACAGCAGACCAGATGCGCGTGATGGCCGATCTGGCCGAACGTTACGGCCATGACGAGCTGCGCATCAGCCACGAGCAGAACGTGATCCTGCCGCATGTTCACAAATCGGATCTGCCCGCGGTTCACGCGGCCCTGCGCAAGGCGCGGCTGGCCACTGCCAATATCGGCCTGATAAGCGATATCATCGCCTGCCCCGGCATGGATTACTGCGCGCTCGCGACCGCCCGCTCGATCCCGATCGCGCAGGAGATTGCGACCCGTTTCGACGCCCTGAAGCTGGAGCATGAAATCGGCGAGATGAAGATCAAGATTTCGGGCTGCATCAACGCGTGCGGGCATCACCATGTGGGCCATATCGGCATTCTGGGCCTCGACCGGGCCGGCGTGGAAAGCTACCAGATCACCATTGGCGGCGATGGCGGGCCGGACGCGCAGTTGGGCGACCGTACCGGCCCCGGCTTTGGCGCCGATGATATCGTGCCAGCCATCGAGACGATCATGCTGGCCTATCTGGACCTGCGCAACGGCCCGTCCGAGACGTTTCTGGCCGCCTATCGCCGCGTCGGGATGGACCCTTTCAAGCTGGCGCTCTATGGCGATGCCGAAGCGGCCAAAGCCGCCAAAAGAAAAACGGGTTCCCATGTCCCTGCCTGAACAGACATCCCCGGATCTGCATGCCAAGGCGGCGGCGTTGAATGCGGCCTACCGGCATCATTCGGCGATTGCCGTGCTGGCGCGCGCGCTGCACGATCCGGATGTGGGGCAACTGGCGCTGGTCTCCAGCTTCGGGGCCGAGTCGGTGGTGCTGCTTCATATGGTCGCGCTGGCGCGCCGCGACACGCCGGTGATCTTTCTTGAAACGGGGATGCTGTTCACCGAAACGCTGGTGTACCAGCAGGAACTGGCCGAGCGTCTGGGCCTGCGCGACATGCGCCTGATCCGCCCGGACCGCGCCGCGGCACGCGCGCAGGATCCGGCCGCGATGCTGCATCAGAGCGACCCCGACGCGTGCTGCGCGCTGCGCAAAACCGTGCCGTTGCAGGGCGCGCTGGAGGGGTTTGACGGCTGGATCACCGGGCGCAAACGCTATCAGGGCGGCACCCGTGCATCGCTCGAATTTTTCGAGGTTGAGGATGGCACGAACCGGCTGAAGGTCAATCCGCTGGCCCATTGGCAGCAGGGCGACGCGCGCACCTATATCGAGGAAAACCGCCTGCCGCGGCACCCGCTGGTCGCCCAAGGATATCCGTCGATCGGCTGCATGCCGTGCACATCGCCCGTGAAACCGGGTGAAGACGAGCGCGCAGGCCGTTGGAAAGGCCAGGAAAAAACAGAGTGTGGCATCCATTTTGTGGATGGCAAACCCGTCAGGCAAGGAGCAAATGCATGAATGTCATCGTCACCGATACGGGGTTTGGCCCCGATGACTGGGCGCTGCCCATCACCGCGCTGGAGGATGCGCGCGACGCGGTCGGCATCGACCTGCCCAGCAGCACGGACCCGGCGGAATTGTCCGGCAGGCTGCCGGAAATTTCGATGATCCGGGTGGATTTTCCCACCTCTGCCGACGGGCGCGGATTTTCGATTGCGCGGCAGCTGCGCCTTATGGGCTACACCGGGCGCCTGCGCGCGCGCGGGCATGTTCTGGCCGATCAATACGCGATGGCGCGGCGCTGCGGCTTTGACGAGGTCGAAATCTCGCAGGAGCTGGCCGAGCGCCAGACGCAGGATCAGTGGATTTTCCGCGCCGATTGGCGGGCGCATGATTATCAGGCCCGCTTGCGCGGCTGATCGCCGCCTTCACCTGACACAGCGCAAAGACTATGATGGAGGCGCCGGACTATGCTTCGGCCGATGACCCAAATGAATGAGATGAGCCCAGTGACCGACGCCACCACAAGCACCGCTGCGCCCGAGCGCGCCAAACCCACCCTGCCCGACGCGCAGACCGTGACTCAGGTGACGCATTGGACGGACCGGCTGTTTTCCTTTCGGGTGACGCGCCCCGCCTCCTTGCGCTTTCGTTCGGGCGAGTTTGTGATGATCGGCCTGATGGGCGATCCCGATCCGAAAACCGGCAAGCAAAAGCCGCTTTTGCGGGCCTATTCCATCGCGTCGCCGTCCTGGGACGATGAGCTGGAGTTTTATTCAATCAAGGTCGAAGACGGACCGCTGACCTCGAAATTGCAGCATATCCAGCCGGGCGACGAGATTATCTTGCGGCCCAAACCTGTCGGCACCTTGGTGCATGACGCGCTGATACCGGGCAAACGGCTGTGGCTGTTTGCAACCGGCACCGGATTTGCCCCCTTCGCGTCGCTGCTGCGCGATCCGCAAACCTATGAGGATTACGAAGAGGTTATCGTCACGCATACCTGCCGAACAGTCGGCGAGTTGAAATATGGTGCGGAATTGATCGACAGCATCCGCGGCGATGAAATGCTGGAGGAACTGATTGGCGAAGGGTTCGCGGACAGGTTGCGCTATTACCCCACCACCACCCGCGAGCAAAGCCCGAAGATGGGCCGCATCACCGATCTGATGCGCTCGGGCGAGGTCTATGAGGATCTGGGCGTGCCGCCGCTGTGCCCTGAGACGGACCGCGCGATGATCTGCGGCAATCTGGCGTTCAACCTGGACCTCAAGGCGCTGTTCGAGGAATACGGCCTGCGCGAGGGTGCCAACTCCGCCCCGCGCGAATATGTGGTTGAAAAAGCGTTTCTGGATTAAGCTGGTAACGCGGAAACTGCTAACGATTACAAGAGACTGGACGCCACTCTTCATTTTGTTGATGAAGAGTGGCTTAGCCTGTCGACATATCGTTTCAGGTCGCGGCGACCCAATCGGCCATGGCGGGCAGCAGACTGTCCAGAATGGCCTGAAACGCGGCGACGATGGCGGCGGGTTCGTCATTGGCCGCCGCCACCTGATTGCGGAACACTTGGGTCTTTATCACCGTCTGGTCGCGGTCGCGCAGCAATGTCAGGCTGATGTCGACACGGGCTGTTACCGCCTCTCCGGCGATATCGACCTGAAAGCTGTCGATGCGCGTCAGCAGCGCGTAATCGGGGACCGGCCCGCCCTCGCTGGTGCCGACATATCCCATGCGGCCCGTGCCGGCGATGGACCGGATCAACAGCGATTGAACCACGCTGGGCAGCTCGTCGGCCCAGCGGGCCTCGGGCAGGTAGGTGATGGCGGCGCCGCTGGGTTTCACCATGATGCGATCCGTGTTGATGCCCGCCGGCGCATCGGCGCGCGCCACCAAAAGCGTCCGGCCCGACCGGCGCCCGGTCGTGGCGCCGGGTGCAGGCGTCAGATCGTAGGTATCCAGCGGCGTTGCCGCCGCGTTCAGCGACGACAGCGCGCTGCATCCGCTGAGCGTGGCAGCAGCGCCCAGCATGGCAAGGCGGCGGGTCATGTGTAGGGTCATGGAAATCATCTCCGATATTCGGGCACGCGTTCATCCAGCAGGAAACGTGCAGGGTCATTGCCGATGCGGCGCACCAGTCGTTCCAGCGACTGGACCAGCGTGCGTGCCTCGCCGCTGAGGCGGCCCAGCTCGTTCAGGCCGTTGCCGGTGAAATTGCGGATGCCGGGGGCGGCGTCCGCGGTGATCCTTTGCACCTGCGCGACGACATTGTCGGCGCGGGAAATCAGGCCGCGCAGATCCGCGGTGATCTGCGGCAGGTCGTCCGACACCTGCTGCGCTGCGGTGCCGATCCGGCCTGTTGCCGCGCGGATGTCGGCCGTCGCCGCGTTGACGGCGGTGCGGGTGTCATTTGCCAGCGGGTCGAGCCGGTCGGTAAATCCGGCCAGATCGCGCGCTACCTGGTCGATGGCGGCGGAGGCGGTCGACACCGCGCCGCGAATATCGCTGACCACGGCCGGAACGTCGGTGTCGATCACCGTTTCAATGCCGGCGATTGTGGACTTGGCCCCTGCCAGCACCTCTCGCGCGTCTGCCACCATCAGCGTGCCGTCCCCGGCCACCAGCGTATTGACGCTGTTCGAGGCGGTCGTGATCGCCTCGAAACCTGTGCTGGCATCGGCCAGCGTCGTCTCAAGCTCGGTCAGGCGGGCGTTCAGCAAGGTTGCTGTCTGATCGAATCCGTCCAGCGTTCCGGCGGTGCGCTGCGATATGTCGGTTACCGCCGTGTTCAGCGCGGTGATGGTTTCGGAAATCTGCGCCGCAATGCCCGGCACCTGATCGCGCATCAGCGTTTCAGCCTCGGCAAAGGCGGCGCCGGCGCTGTCGATGGCGGCGCTGGAATTGCCGATCACCTCGTTTGCGGTATCAAAGGCGCCGGTGGCGGAGCTGAGGGTCCGGTCCACATTGGCCAGCGTTTCCTCGGCCGCGGCGCCCAGCGTTTCCAACCGTTCGCTAAAGCCGGAGATTTGCTGCGTCGCTTCGGATACGGTTTTGGTAATGCTGGAGAAATCGGTCAGCGCGCTTTCCAGACCGCCCGACGCGGTGCTGAGATTGGTCAGGATATTTTGCACCAGCGCCTGATTTTCCGGCCCTGCGATGACCTGAAACCGCTTGAGCAGATCGGTTGCCTCGGCAATCAGGTCCGGCGCATCCTCGACCAGCTGCTGCACGGTCGAGCGGCGCGACGGGATGATCGGCGGGGTGCCGTCATCGGAGGTCAGCGGTGCCGCCTCGCCGCCCTTGCTGCTGAGCGAGATGTAGGCCACCCCCGTCACACCTGATGAGCTGAGCTGCGCGACGGTGTTTTCATTCACAGGCGTTTCGGCGTCCACTTCGATGCCGACATACACTTTGGAGGGGTCGGGCTCGTAAATATACAGCTCGATCACGCGGCCCACGTTGATGCCGTTGAACACCACGTCGCCCGAGGTGGGCAGGCCCGATACATCCTCGAACAAAATGCCGTATTGCGAATATTGGCGGTCCAGCTGAACCGATGACAACCATATGGCAAACACCAGACTGCCGATGATGCCCAGCAGGGTAAATGCGCCGATCAGGATAAAATTCGCACGGGTTTCCATCACTGCACCTTTTCATCGTTGTTCTGATTGCCGCCGCTCAGCGCAGCGCGCGCGCGGGGACCGTGGAAATATTCATGCACCCACGGGTGATCTACCTTCAGCATTTCCTGCATGGTGCCGACAGCCAGCACCTTTTTTTCCGCCAGCACGGCGACACGGTCGCAGATTGCGTGCAGCGAATCCAGATCATGCGTGACCAGAAAAACCGTCAGGCCCAATGCGGCCTGCAACTGCCGGATCAGCGTGTCGAACGCTGCGGCGCCGATGGGGTCCAGCCCTGCGGTCGGCTCGTCCAGGAACACGATTTCGGGGTCCAGCGCAATGGCGCGGGCGAATCCGGCGCGTTTGCGCATGCCGCCCGACAGCTCGGACGGGAATTTGGTCTGCGCGTTTTGTTGCAGGCCGACCATGCGCACCTTGATGCCGGCCAGCGTTTCGCGCAGGTCATCGGGCAGATCCAGCTGCTCGCGCATCGGCGCCTCGACGTTCTGGCGCACGGTCAGCGATGAAAACAGCGCCCCGTCCTGAAACATCACGCCCCAGCGGCGGCGCAGCGCGCGGTATTCCTCGGGCGAGGTGCCGGTGACGTTTTCGCCGAACACCTCGATCGTGCCTGCATCGGGCGTCAGAAGGCCGACAATCTGTTGCAGCAGCACCGATTTTCCGGTGCCGGAGCCGCCGACAATGCCGATAATCTCGCCCCGGCGCACGTCCAGATCCAGACCCTCATGCACCACATGGCTGCCAAAGGCCTTGCCCAGTCCCCGCACCTTGATGATCGGCGGCTCTGAGGTTTGATCGGTCTTGTCCATCATATTCCCACCAGCGCGAAGACCACCGAAAACAGCGCGTCCGCCACGATCACCATAAAGATCGACAGAACAACCGATGTCGATGTCAGCCGCCCAAGCGATTCCGCGTTGCCGCCCACCTTCAGCCCCTCATAGCAGCCGATGATCCCGATGATCAGCGCAAAGAACGGCGCCTTGATCATGCCGACCAGAAAGTGCCAGACATCCGTGTTGCTGACCAGCCGCGCCTGAAACACCGATGGCGAAACGCCCAGTTCGATCCACGACATCAGCGCGCCGCCGACCAGACCGGAAATGTCGGAAATCAGGCCCAGCACGGGCAGCATCAGCATCAGCGCCAGAACCCGCGGCACAACCAGAATGTCAATCGGATCAAGGCCAAGGGTGCGCATCGCGTCCACCTCTTCGCGCATTTTCATGGACCCGATCGCGGCGGTATAGGCGGACCCGGACCGCCCCGCGACGACGATGGAGGTCAGCAGGATCCCCAGCTCGCGCAGGACGGAAATGGCGATCAGGTCGACCACGAACACCTCTGCGCCGAACTGGCGCAGCTGGACCGAGCCCTGAAACGCCAGCACCACCCCGATCAGGAACGACATCAGCGCCACGATGGGAATCGCGTTCCAGCCAACCTCCTGCATGTGATGCACCAGCGATGTCATGCGCAGGCGGCGCGGGCGGATCACCATCAGTCCCAGCGCCGCCATCACCTGCCCCAGAAAACTGGTCAGCTCTACCGCAACGTGGCCCGCCGACACCGCGCGGCGCCCCAGCGCCTCCAGCCGGTCGGTCAGGCTGCGGCGTTTGCTGTCGCCTTCGTCGTCGGGGGGCATATTGCGGCGCACGGTTTCCAGCAGCTGGTGCTGCGCGTCGTTTGCGCCGGTGATTTCCACATCCCCCGCGCCATTGGCCAGCCGGGCCTGCATATCCACAACATACCACGCGCCGGCAGTGTCCAGATGCCGGACCTGGCTGATATCAATGACCTGCGCGCCCTCGTGCGTCCGCGACAGCGTGTCGATATTTTCGATCACCAGACTGCCCGACAGCATCAGCGTGCCACCTGAAACCTGCGCTTCGGGCGGATGTCTGGTGCTGTTATCTGCGCCCGGATCGCTGATCATGTGGACACTCCCATTTGCCGTGCCACCCTTCTACACAATTGACAAATCAATACCACAGGACAAAATCGGCTGAAATCCGCCTGTCGCTGCTGTGCCGGCGCACTTTGGCGTGCGGATCGCATAGGTTGTGCGCGGGGCATTTTCCAAATGCCGTTCTGGCGGCATTTTCACATAAGGGGCTTTGATATGACAACCCGCATTACCCCGGCGATTGTGTCCCGGCATCTGCCCGGCACATTGCAATCCATGCTGGCCGGTGATGGCGCGTTCAAGCCGCGCCGCGCCCCGCGCGGCACCATCATGGTACGTGAAAACGACAGGGCCGATCATTCCATCCTGCTGCTGAACGGCTGGATATCCCTGTCGAAAACGCTGCCGTCGGGGGATGTGCAGATCATCGACCTGATGCTGCCCGGCGATTTCGCGCTGGTCGGCACGCAGATGGTGCCCGTCGCCGCCGCCACGATGGAGGCGCTGAGCGATGTTGAATATATCCTGATCGGGCCGGAGCAGGCGAATGGGCCCAGCGCCGCGTCGGCCACGCTGCGCCACGTTCTGGCGGCCTGCATCCTGACCACGCAATCGCGCACCTCCGAGCTGCTTTTGCGGCTGGGGCGCGGCACGGCAGCGAACCGGATCGCCTATGCGCTGCTTGAGGTGTTCATCCGGCTTCAGGCCGTCGGTCTGGTCAAGGGCACCCGGTTTGAATTTCCCATCACGCAGCAGAAGTTCGGCGAATTCACCGGCATGACGAATGTGCATGTCTGCCGCACCCTGCGCCGGTTCGAAACCGAGGGCCTGATCGGCCACCCCGACCACCAGAGTATCGAGCTGCTGAATCTGCCCGCGCTGTGCGCCCTGGCCGATATCGACCTGACATTGCTGCGGCAGGAAATTCTGATGCGCTGGCCTGTCCCTGCCTGAGCCGTGCCGGCCTGAACCGGTCATCGACATTCGACGATCTCGCCCAGCCCCTGACCGGCCAGTTCCTCGCTGGCGTCGCGGGCGATATCGCCCAGTGACAGCATCCCGACCAGACACCCGGCGGCATCGCAGACAATCAGCCGCCTGATCTGGCGCGCGCCCATCAGGCGGGCCGCGTCGAGCACGGACTGATCGGCGCGGCAGGTGATGACCGGGCAGGTCATCACTGTGCGCACCGCGCGGTCCGACACCCGGCCCAGATCCGACAACAGCCGGATGACCAGATCACGGTCCGTCAGGATGCCGACCGGCACGCGGTCCTTGCAAACCGGCAAAACGCCGATGTCGCGGTCTGCCATCAATGCCGCTGCCGCCCGGATGGACGTGCGCGGGCCGATGGCGGTAACACGGGTTTGCATGATGTGACTGACCAGCATGGCCCCTCCCTGCATGACACCCGTGCGCCTGAATGATGTCGCGCGCGTCATGCTAATGGTCCTCGTTCCTGTGTGCGTCTTTGCCGTTTGGCGCGACCTTTCAGCGCCTCGAACCCGGTGATCACGTCCAGCAGTTCGATGGTGATCTCGCTCTGGCGGACGGACCGGGTTTCCGCCTTCAGCTCCTCCAGATTTTCGTCGACGGATTGTTCCGCCTGCTGCATCCGGGCAAGGCGCGCGGCATTTTCCGTCACCAGCGCCTCGGCGGCGGCGCGGGTCAGCGTGGCAAAGACCAGATTGCGCACAAGCGCCGCCAGCAGATCGGGCGCGGGCATTGAAAATTGCGGCAGGCTGCGCGATGCCCATGGCCGCTGCGCCAGTGCCGCCAGCATATCCGGGTCCAGCGGCAGCAGCCCCTGCGCCACGGGCGCGTGGGTGCCATGCGCGCCGCGCTGGGCATAGATCAGCGCCGCCGCCAGATCGCCCGACGGGGCCTGCGCGCGCAGCCGGTCCAGCCGCGTGACCAGCTGGCCCGCCAGCCGGATCAACCCATCGGTGTTGGCCGGCGGCAACAGCGTGGCGGCGGGCGTGATGCCCTCGCCGCTCAGCGCGTCCTGCATCTGCGCACCGACGCAGATGATCTGCGCGTTGTCGGCAAACGGATGGCGCACCACCTCGCGCGCCAGCAGCTCGTTATAGTTGCCGCACAGCCCGTGGTCCGAGCCCATAACGATCAGCACGCGCTGCGGGTTCTGCGCCTGCTCCTGTCCCAGCGGTCCGTGACAGCGCAGAAAGGCATGCAACCCGTCCAGCACCGTATCGCGCCAGACGTCGATCGCCTCGGCGGCGCGCTCGTACGGGGCGGCGTTGATCGCTGACATCGTTTTCATCGTGCGCACGATGCTGCGGATGCTTTGCATCGTGCCGGTGCGCCGGGTCAGCCGTTCAAGCGTCTGGGCCATGGCCAGCCTCCTTCAGTGCCGCGCCCGCAGCCGCGATGATGCGGGCGCGATCGGCGTCGCTCAGGCTGGCGCCGGAGGCGATGAGATCCGCCGTCTGGTTATCATTGGCGCGGATATCGGCACGGATCGCCGCCATCGCGGCAGCGGTCTGCGCCTCGCTCAGGCCGTCCAGCAGGCCGTCCATCGCGGCCAGAAGAACCGCCAGCTGCGCATCGGCCGCCATCGGGTCGCGCTCGGGCTGGCGCAGGGCGCCGCGCACGGCGGCACCGCGCGCCAGACGGGCGCGGGTGCCTTCATCCAGCCGCGTGCCGAAACGGGCGAACTCCTCCAGCTCCTCGAATTGCGACAGGGTCACGCGCAGATTGCCCGCCACCTCGCGGAAGGCGCGCGCCTGCGCCTTGCCGCCGACGCGGCTGACCGACACGCCCAGATCGACCGCCGGAAACTGGTTGCGGCGCACCAGCCGCGGCGACAGGTAGATCTGCCCGTCGGTGATCGAAATCAGGTTGGTCGGGATATAGGCCGACAGGTTTTCCGCCTGCGTCTCCACCACCGGCAGCGCGGTGATCGACCCGCCCCCGGCGTGATCGGCAAACTGCCCGGCCCGCTCCAGCAGGCGCGCATGGACGTAGAAGATATCGCCGGGAAATGCCTCGCGCCCCGGCGGGCGGCGCAGAAGCAGCGACAGCTCGCGATAGGAATGGGCATGATGCGTCAGATCGTCGAAGATGAGGACGACATCGCTGCCATCCTCGGCCAGTTCCTCGGCCATCGACATCGCGGCATAGGGCGCGACATAGCTCAGGCCCGGCGCCTCCTCGTCGCCGGCGGTGAGGATGATTGTACGCTCCATCATGCCGCCATCGCGGATGGCGCCGATGACCTTGGCCACCGCATCACCGCGCTGGCCAATGGCGCAGTAGATGCACAGAACGCCGGTATCCTTCTGGTTCAGGATGGTGTCGACGGCAATCGAGGTCTTGCCGGTCTGCCGGTCCCCGATGATCAGCTCGCGCTGGCCAAGCCCCACCGGCACGGCGGCGTCAATCGCCTTCAGCCCCGTCGCCAGCGGACGCGCCACCGGCGCGCGGCTGAGGATGTCGGGTGCCTCCATCTCGATCGGGCGCGTCTTGCCTGTGTCGGGCATCGCGCCGCCGTCGCGCGGGCGGCCCAGCGCATCAAGCGTGCGGCCCAAAAGCGCGCGGCCCACCGGCACCGCCACCACCCGGCCCGTGCGCCGCACATCGCTGCCCGGCACCACATGGGCGGCCTGCCCCAGCAGCACGACGCCCAGATGCCCCTCTTCCAGATCGAACACCACGCCCATCAGCCCGGCGCCGAAATCCAGCATCTCATCCACCAGCGCGCGGGCAAGGCCGGTGACGATGGCGATGCCGTCGCCGACCTCGGTCACCTGCCCGATCTCGCTGAGTTCGGGCGCGGGCGCGGGCGCGTCCAGCAGGGTCTGCAGCAGGGTCATGTTATGCGGCATCCGGCACCCCCCGCGCCTTGTGTGCGTCCTCCAGCATGGATTGCAGCCCGTCTGTATAGCTGGCCACGGTCCAGCCCAGCTGCGCGCCGCCGACGCGCAGGATCAGGCCCGGCGATTGATCGGCATCGGTTTGAAACCGCACGGTTATGTCCGGCAGTGCCTCCCGGATCTGCTGCGCCAACTGCGTTTGCAGGTCTTCGGGCAAGGCGTCCTGCGTGGTCACGATGGCCTCGGGGCTGTCCCCTGCCGCCTCGGCCAGATCGACGGCCATGGCGGGCAGGCGTCCGGCGGCGCGGGCGACGATGCGCTGCTCCAGCGCCTCGCCCGACAGATCATTCAGCGCCTTGCGCAGCAGGGCGACCAGCGCCGACGCGCCCCGCAGTTCCAGATCGGCGGCAAAACGGCACGCCTCGTCCGCGCGGGCGGCCTCGCGGGCGGCCTGCTCGGCCTCCAGCCGCTCGCGTGCGCCGGACAGCAGCGCATCGCGCTCGGCCTCGGCCTCGTCCCTTACTTCGGCCAGCACGCCTTCGCGGCCCGCTTTGAGGCGGGCAATCTCGGCCTCATGGCGCGCCTCGGCCTCTTCGGCCTGCGCGCGGATGCGGCCTGCCTCCTCCATGCGCTGTTTGATCTGCTGCTCGCGTGCGTCGATCCCGTCCAGAATGGGCCGGTAAAGAAACCGTTTGAGCAGCCACACCAGCACCAGAAAATTGGCGATCTGCGCGGCAACCGTGATCCAGTCGATCGACATTTTCAGCCACCTGCCCCGGTCTGAACCGCCTCTAGCGCCGCATTCCAGAACGGGTTCGCAAACAGCAGGATCATCGCGACGACAAAGCAGTAGATGGCGGTGGATTCGATCATCGCAAGGCTGACAAACAGCGTGCGCGACAGGGTGGCGCCCGCATCGGGCTGCTGCGCGATGGCGCTGAGGGCGGCGGCCGCCGCGCGCCCCTCGCCCAAGGCAGGGCCAAGCGCGCCGAAGGCAACGGTCAGCCCGGCGGTAAAGATCGAAACCGAGGCGATGATGGCAAGGTAAAGTTCGGTCATGTCTGCTCCTGTTCGTTGGGCGCGTCCGGCGCTGCGGTGGCCGATGAGATGTAGACGGTGGCAAGAATGGCAAAGATGTAGGCCTGAATGACCCCGGTCAGCAGGCCCAGCATGTCCATCACCACCGGGAAGAAAAACGGCGCGACACCCAGAAGGATCGCGGCAATCACCGCGCCGCTCATCACGTTGCCGTAAAGGCGGATCGCCAGCGAAATGCCGCGCGACACCTCGCCGATGATGTTGAAGGGTAGCATGATGATGCTGGGCTCCATGTAGCTGTGCAGATAGCCGCCCAACCCCCGACTGCCGATACCGAACAGCGGCACCGCGACCAGCACCGACAGCGCAAGGCCGGCCGTGATGGATAGCGACGCAGTCGGCGGCTGCCAGCCCGGCACGATGGCCAGCATGTTGGAGGTGATGATGAACAAAAACAGCGTACCCGAAAAATACAGCAGGCGGCGGTCGGGCTGCGCGCTGATCTCGTCAATCTGGCCCTGAATGGTCAGCACGATCGCCTCCAGCACGGTGCGCCAGCGGTTGGGCGGCACGTCCGGGCGCAGGTTCCATGTGACGATCACCGAGGCGCCCGTCAGAATCGCCATCACCGCCCAGGTAAAGACGATGGTGGCATTTACGCCATAGCCTGCAATGGTAAACACGATCATCTCGTCAGGGGTCAGTTGCATTCCGGCCCTCCCTCCAGGTCGTCCGGGCGCATGGCCGCCACAAGGAAGAAGCGCAGGATCAGAAATGCGGCAGCAAACCCTACCAGTGCGGCGACGCCCAGTTGCGCGATGCCCCAGCCCGCCGCCAGCAGCAGCGCGATACGGATGGCCGACGATGCCAGCAGGATGGACCCGGCTCGGTGGCGCCGCAGTGCCAGCCGGACCCCCCAGGCAAGCCCCGCGAAATACAGCGCGCCCGCGCCGGTCCCGGCCAAAAGGCCCAGCGCGAACGCGGTCCAGTTCACATCCCAGATCATTCGCCCTTCTCCTTTTCAATCCACGCCCATGCCAGCGCGGCGCCAATGACAACCCCGCCAAGGATCAGCGCGATGGTCCACGAAAACTCCTGCGGATAGGCCCGGTCGAGCCAGAGGCCCAGAAACGTGCCGCCCACTGTCGGCACCGCGACGGACCACCCTATGACGCCAAAGACGCCGATACCGCGCAGCGGGCTGGGGCCGGGATTGTCGCGCGCCGCCTGTTTGCGCGCGGCGCTGCGGCCAATCGGGCCGGTATCCTTGCGTTTTTCGCTCATGGCTGCGTCCTCAGGCCGGCAAAGCGGCGCACCATGTCTGCCTCCAGCCGCGACAGCGCGGCGCGCGCGGCGCGCTCTTCATCCTCCATCTGGTCCCAGAAATCGGTGACAGCGGCGTCAAGCGATGCCAGATCGCGCGCCTCGACGCCGCGCTGCACGGCGATATCGACGTCGCGTCCTTTCTTGACCAGAATGCCCTCATCAATGCCAAATATCCGCTCGGCCCCGCCCGGTTCGGTCACCACCAGAACCGACGGGACCAGCGCGGTGACAAAATCAATGTGGTTGGGCAGGATGCCAAAGCCGCCATTGGGCGCAACGGCGCTGATGCTGCCGGCCGCGCCCTGATAAAGCGTGTCACCGGGCAGCCCGATCCGCACCTGCATGTCGCGCGCAATGCTCATGTTGTGTCCTCCGGCCGCTCGGGCAGATCATCGAGGCTGCCGATCATGTAATAATCGCTTTCGGGCCGCTCGAAACTGGTCTGGTTCAAGACCCTTTCGCAGCCGTCCAGCGTTTCGGCCATCGTCACCAGCTTGCCGCCCGCGCCGGTGGCGCCCGCCACGGTGGCAAAGGGCTGCGTCAGGAACCTCTCCAGCCGCCGCGCGCGGGCGACGATGGCGCGGTCATGGGCCGACAGCTCCTCGATCCCCAGCATGGCGATGATGTCGCGCAGATCCTCGTATTCGGCCAGCGTGCGCCGCACGCCGCGGGCAATGTCGTAATGCCGCTGGCCCACCACGTTCGGCGTCAGCATGACCGAGGTCGAGGCCAGCGGATCGACCGCCGGATAGAGCCCCTCGCTCGCGCGTTTGCGCGACAGCACGACCGAGGCCGACAGGTGCGAAAAAATATGCGCCGCCGCGGGATCGGTGAAATCGTCGGCCGGCACATAGACCGCCTGAATCGAGGTGATCGCGCCCGTGCGGGTCGAGGCGATGCGCTCCTGCAAGCTGGCCAGTTCGGTGGCCAGCGTCGGCTGGTATCCCACGCGGCTGGGCATCCGGCCCATCAGGCCCGACACTTCGGACCCCGCCTGCACATAACGAAAGATGTTGTCGATCAGCAGCAGAACATCCTGCTGGCGATCATCGCGGAACCATTCCGCCATGGTCAGCGCCGCCTTGCCGACCAGAAACCGCACGCCGGGGGCGGCGTTCATCTGGCCGAACAGCATCACCATCTTGTCGCGCACGCCCGCATCGCCCATCTCGCGCCACAGCTCCTCGGCCTCGCGGGACCGCTCGCCGATGCCGCAGAACATCGCGGCGCCGTGGTGATGTTCGACCGTGTTGTGGATCAGCTCGGTCAGCAGAACGGTCTTGCCCACGCCGGCACCGCCAAAGAGGCCGGTCTTGCCGCCGCGCTCGATCGGCGCCAGCAGGTCGATGGCCTTGATCCCCGTCTCCAGCACCTCGGCGCGCAGCACCCGGTCCGCCAAAGGCGGCGGCGCGTTATGGATCGAGCGGCGCTCCGCCGCTTCGGGGGCGGGCAGCCCGTCGATGGGCGCGCCGAATACATCCAGCATCCGGCCCAGCACGCCCTCGCCCACCGGGACCATGACAGGCCCGCCGGTGGCACGCACCGCCGTGCCAAGGCCAAGGCCCTGCACCGGCCCCAGCGCGATGCAGCGCGCCGCGCCGCCCTCGACAAAGCTCATCACTTGCAGCGCCACATCCCCGGCATAGAGCAGGTCGTCAATCTCGGGCCCGCCGCTGGGGAACACCGCATCGACGATGCCGCCGCGCACGGCCACGACCCGGCCCTCGGACGTTTGGGGCTGCGAAATGTTGGATGCCATATTCACATCTCCGCCCGCTGACAGATCATGCCAGAGATGATTTCGCGCGCATCGAAGCCTGTGAGAAATGTCATGCCGCGCCTCCGTTGCGTGTCTGAATTCTGGTCCCGGCCTGCCCGGTCAGGATTTGCGCCGCCTCCGCCAGCCGTCCGATGCCAGCCATGCCGCCGCTACGTGCGAACTGGACCGCCGCCGCAACCTTGGGCTGCATCGAGCCTGCGGGCAAGTCCAGTCTCAACGCGTCCTCGGGCCTGATATCGCCGATCCCGGCCTGTTTGACCGTGCCGAAATCCGTCATCACGGCAGGCACATCCGTCAGCAAAAGCAGCGCATCGGCGCCCAGCTCCTGCGCCAGAAGGGCGCTGGCGGCATCCTTGTCGATCACCGCCTCGACGCCCGACAGGCTGCCATCCTTGCCGCGCAGAACGGGGATGCCGCCGCCGCCGGTGCAGATGATGATGACATTCTGATCCAGCAGCAGTTTCAAAACGCGGAGATCCGGAATTTCCATCGGCTTTGGCGATGGCACAACGCGGCGCCACTTGTCGCCGTCCTGCGCGATGCTCCAGCCTGCGGCCTTGGCGCGGGCCTCGGCCTCGTCGCGCTCGTACACCGGGCCGATGAACTTGGTCGGGTTCTGGAACGCGGGGTCGGTGGCATCGACCACCACCTGCGTCAGCAGCGTGGCCACCGGGCGGGGATGATCCAGCACATTCTCCAGCTCCTGCTCGATCATGTAGCCGATCATACCGCCGGTTTCCGCCCCCAGAAGGTCCAGCGGATAGGCCTCGTCGGGTTTGTAGGCCGCGCCTTGCAGCGCCAGCAGCCCGACCTGCGGACCGTTGCCCTGGGTGATCACCAGATCATGGCCCGCGCGCACGATTTCGGCCAGCGACGTGGCGGCAATGCGCGCATTCGCGCGCTGATGTGCCGCCGTCAACGGCTGACCCCGTTCCAGCAGCGCATTGCCGCCAAGGGCTGCGACGACCAGCATATCCTAGCCCCCCAATGTGGCGACAAGAACCGCCTTGATGGTGTGCATCCGGTTTTCCGCCTGATCGAAAACGATGGAGGCTGGCGACTCGAACACCTCTTCGGTGACTTCCATCGCCTCGATGCCGAACTGATCAAAGATATCCGTGCCAATGCCCGTGTCGGTATTGTGGAAGGCCGGCTTGCAGTGCATGAATTTGGCGCGCGGATTGCCGGTTTTCTCCATCATGGCCGCATTGACCTGATAGGGCATCAGCAGCGCGATCCGCTCGGCCCATTTGTCCTTGCTTTCGCCCATCGACACCCAGACGTCGGTATAGACGAAATCGACGGCTTTTACGGCGTTGTCCACGTCCTCGGTGA
Source organism: Roseovarius dicentrarchi (assembly GCF_003316635.1). Lineage (GTDB taxonomy): Bacteria > Pseudomonadota > Alphaproteobacteria > Rhodobacterales > Rhodobacteraceae > Roseovarius > Roseovarius dicentrarchi. The sequence goes on from NZ_QNQP01000002.1 coordinate 171,913, forward strand.
TCATGATGCGCGCGCCGGTTTCCTCCGCGACCTGCTGCGCCTCGTCCTGAATGGCCTGCGTGGGCCACAGCGATTTGGGCGCACAGAGGCGCACATCCATGCCCATCTTGACCCCGCCGATCAGCAGGCTGTCACCCATGTTGTTGCCCGCGTCCCCCATGAAGCAATAGGCGACCTCGCGCAGCGGTTTTTCGCCATGCTCCTGCATGGTCAGGAAATCAGCCAGGATCTGGGTGGGGTGAAATTCGTCCGTCAGCCCGTTATAGACCGGCACGCCGGACCATTCTGCCAGCTCCTCGACGATTTTCTGGCCAAATCCGCGATATTCGATCGCGTCATAAACCCGGCCCAAAACGCGCGCGGTGTCTTTGACCGTTTCCTTGCCGCCAATATGGGGGCCGGAGGGGCCAAGATAGGTGACCCTCGCGCCCTGATCGTGGGCCGCCACCTCAAAGCCGACGCGGGTGCGCGTGCTGTCCTTCTCAAAGATCAGCGCGATCTGCTTGCCCTTCAGCGTCTCGACCTCGGTGCCGGCGTATTTGCCGGACTTGAGGTCTGCCGACAGCTTGAGCAGAAATGCAATCTCGGCCTGGGTAAAGTCGCGCAGGGTCAGGAAGCTGCGGTTTTTCAGGTTGAAAGCCATTTCGTTCCCTCCTTTTCAAACCGCATCACGGATGGTCGGGCTGGACATGCAGCGGCTGCCGCCCCTGCCCCGGCCCAACTCGGCGCCCGGCAGCTCGATCACCTCGATGCCCTCGGCGCGCAGGGCGGCGTTGGTGTCGTCGTTGCGGTCGTAGCCCATGACGACACCGGGGCGCAGCGCCAGCACGTTGTTGCCGTCGTTCCACTGCTCGCGCGATTGCTCGAACGGGTTGTCGCCGCCGGTATCGACAACGGTCAGCTTCCTGAAGCCCATGACATCGGCCACCACGTCGAACATCGGGCGTTTGTCGCCGCCCTCCAGCGTGGCAAGCCCGTAATCCTTCAGCGGGACGCCCCAGATCACCTCGACCCCGCCCTTGAATTTGGGGTGATGTTTGTAAATCGCGGCGGTCAGCAGCGTTTCGGGCCGGCGCGCCTGCCAATACATCGGGTTCAGCGTGACGCCGCCATAGATCCAGGCCGAATTGTCGCGGGTAAACAGGAAGTTGGGCAAGGGCGGCAGGATGAAGCCATGCTTGCCCAGATAGGCGCCGAACATGCCGGTCGCCTCGAACGGCACATCATTCACGGTCAGCCCGCCGATCAGCCATTTCGACAGCTCCGTGCCGGGCAGCGCGTCCATCCACGCGCGCAGCTCGCGGCGCATGCCGACGCCGACATGAATGGCGGCGATGCTGATCGCCACTGAGATCAGAATGATGAGCAGCACCAGCAGCGGCCAGATAAAGGCCAGCCAGCGGTCATAGGACACGCGGCCAATCGCCAGCCCGCCGATCACCACCGCAAAGGTCGGGTTGATCAGGTTCACCAGGCCGTTGGCCGACTGATAGGCTGTCACCACCAGATCGTGGCCCACATCCGCAAAATCCGCCAGCGGCGCGAGGATGGGCATCGACAGGACCGCAAGGCCCGACGATGACGGCACGAGAAAACTCATCCCCGCCTCGATCCAGAACATCAGGTTGATGAAGGCCAGCTCGCCCAGACCGCCCAGCGTCGCCTCGGCGCCGTGCAGGATCGTGTCGGCGATCATGCCCTGCTCCATGATGACAACGATCCCGCGCGCCAGTCCGATGACCAGCGCCACGCCCAGAAGGTCGCGCGCGCCGTCAACAAAACTGCCGGTCAGCCGCTTCTCGCCCATGCGGGCGATCACGCCGGTGACAATGGCGGCGCCCAGAAACAGCGCGCCCATGCGGGCCATCCACCAGCCCTGACTGGCCACGCCCCAGATCATCACGGCAAAGGTGGCCGCGAAAACCACCAGCACCAGTTTCTGCGTGCCGGACAGGACGTCATCCACCTCGCCCGGCTTGGCAGCCTGAAGGAACAGGCGCTTGTGCGCCTCGGCCTGATGCGCGACGACCGAGCGGGACGGATCGGCCTTGACCCGTTTGGCATAGCGCATGACGTAGGCGGCGCAGATGGCAAGGCCCGCGACCAGCAGGATCAGCCGCGGCACGATACCATCGGTAAAGGGAATGCCGGCTGCGTCGGACGCAATGACCGTGGCAAATGGGTTGATCGTGGATCCCAGCACGCCAATGCCCGCGCCGATCAGGATCACCGCAACACCTGTGACGGCGTCATAGCCCGCGGCAATCATTACGGCGATCAAAATGGCATGAAACGCCAGCGTTTCCTCGGCCATGCCGTATGTCGTGCCGCCCAGCGCAAAGACCGCCATGAGGATCGGAATCATCCAGATCTCGCGCCCTTGCATGCGGGTCATGGTGGCCCTGATGCCGGTATCGACCGCGCCGGCAGCGTTCACGACGCCCAGGAACCCGCCCAGACACAGCACGAACAGCGCCACGTCGATCGCATTGGCCGCATAGCTGTCGGGATCATAAAACCCCGCAATCGGCGCCATCATCACATCCAAGACCCCCTGGGGGTTCCGTTCGGTCACGGCATAGCTGTCGGCAACCGCCACCTCGCGGCCCAGCGCGTCATCCATCACGCGCTGGTACTGGCCGGCGGGAATGATCCAGGTCAGCACTGCGATCAGGACAATCAGCGCGAAAAGGATGGTGTCGGCCGTCGGAAACCGCGACTCGAGAACCTGTTCGTCATCGGCCGGCAGATTGGGATCCGTAGGCATGGTGAAAGCTTCCTTCCGCGTTTTGCCGGCGCGCCGGAACGGGGCATCCCGTCCCCGCTGGGACCCTGGCGGAGGCGACACCAGCGACACATACCATCCTGCGCCGGGCCATCCTGCGCCGGGGGAATTTTGCTTTCATTAACATGGGTCAATGGCATCTGGCCGCGCACAGCGTAGGTATGAGCATGCCCACACGCCTGCGACGCCGCCCGATTTCGGGGCGGCGCCGCAGTTTGCGTGTTGCGGCCGGTAATTCAGGAGACTTCCAAGTGCTATATATCGAGACACCAACGCTGAAACAGATCGGCGCCCTGACCCAGACCCGCGCGGATGCGTGCGTATCCATTTACCTCAAGACAACGCCGTTGACGCAGGATATCGGGCAGGCCCGCACCAACCTTGGCAATCTGGCCAGGACGGCGGTTTCCCAGCTTGAGGATTCAGGTCTGCCCAAGCGACGCATCTGGCTTCTGGAGGAGCATCTGGGCATCCTGATGGAAGATGATGATTTTTGGGAACATCAGGCAAACAGCCTTGCCATTCTGGTCACGCCCGAGCGTATCCAGACCTTCCGCCTTGCCAATGATCTGCACGATATGGTCGAAGTATCCGACCGCTTTCACCTGAAGCCCCTGCTGCGCGCGGCGACCTTTGCGCATGTGGCTTACGTTTTGGCGGTGTCCGAGAATGACGTGCGCCTGATCGAGATGTCGGCGAACACGCCCGCGCGCGAAGTCCGCGTACCGGACATGCCCAAGGATGCGGCCAGCGCTGTCGGCAAAAAGTCGGTCAACGAATCCGGATCAGGCCGCCGCATTCAGGGGCTTGAGGGGCAAAAGGTGCGGCTGGGTCAGTATGTCCGCAAGATCGACGCCGCGCTGCGCCCCATCCTGAAGGATACCGATACCCCCGTCATTCTGGCCTCGACCCTGCCCATGGATGCGCTGGTTCGGTCGCTGACCGCCCTGCCGCTGCTGCCGCAAACGATCGAGACCAGCCCCGACCAGATGACCCCGGCGGAGCTGGCCGAGGCGGCGCGCCCGGTGCTGGATGCGCAGTATGACAGCCAGATCGAAGAATTCCGCGCAGAGTTCGAGCAGCGCCGCGGCGCGAGCCGGACAACAACAGACGTCTCGGATGCCGCACGCGCGGCCACGTTTGGCGGGATCGACACGCTGCTGGTCGATTTCGATTCCGTGACAACCGGAACCGTGGACGAGGATAGCGGCGCTATCACCTTTGCCGATCAGCCGGGCGCGACCAGCTACGGCATCATTGACGAAATTGCCGGTCGCGCCTTGCGCAGCGGCGCGCATGTCATGGCCGTGCGCCGCGATGACATCCCCGATGGCAAGGAACTGGCGGCGATCCTGCGCTATCCGATCTGACGAACTGCTATGGTCAAAGGGGCGCTCGCCTGCCCCCTCACATAAACAATGACGCGCCCAGGTATCACCTGGGCGCGTTTTTCGATGCGGGCCGGTACACGGCGCCCGGCCCGTATAACCGGACCGGGCGCCGCGTGGCGTCACCCCATCATGCCGCCCGCCTCGCCCAGGCTATCGTAATGCCGCTTGAGCCGTTGCAGCGCGATGCGCAGCACGATCTTGCCCGAGCGCGCGGACCAGCCCATGCGCTGCTCGGCGCGCTCCAGCCCCTCCAGATGACAGCAGCAGCGCAGGGCGATATCGCCAAGGCCCGGCCCCAGATCATGCAGCGCCCCTTCGACCCGGCGGCGCGCCGCCTCGAACCCGCGCGCATGCCCGCCGGTGCCATCGCCGCCGCCGGGAGTGGTCAGAAAACGGCTCCAGTCCTGGGTCATGCGCGGGCCCATCTGCGACAGCTCGAAATCTTCGCGCAGCCGCTCGCCCGCGCGGACCAGATCGTTCGGGATGAACTGCGCCCCATCGCGGCCCTTGCGCCGCGCCAGCGCGATCAGCGGGCTCTCGGACGTGCTGTAGCGCGGACGCTTCGGCGCGGCCTCCTTGCTTCGGACCTCATCGGTCGCGGCGAAGGGCGCATGCGCGTCGCCAAAGCCCGAAGCGCGGTTCTCCGCTTCGGCGACCAGCGCGGACAGGGTGGCGCGCCCCGCCTTGGTGATGTGGTAGCGCGCAACGCGCCCCGGCGCATCGCAGGCAATCCAGCCCTTCAGCGCCATCGCTTCGGCCACGGGGCGGTCCACGACAGCGGTGCGGGTCGGATCCGCGCGGTCGCCGTCACGCACAACCACGGCCTTGTCCATCTGGGCCGCAACCGCCAGCACCGCACCCGGCTCGCACAGGCGGCGCAGGATACGCAGCGATTCAAGCCGCAGTTGTGCGTCTGTGACCTCGGCAACATTTGTGGTTAGGGTTTCGGATGTCATGGCAGTCTCCTGATGGTTGGAGCCGGCCTTTTCTCGCGGGGCAATGCGGCATCCGAGGCGGCGCAGCGCCTCGTCTACCATGGGGTCATCGCGGCGGGCCTCGTATGCGCGGATCCGGCGCAGCACCGTTGAGGCATGACAGCCGCTGGCCCGTGCCAGTTCCCGTATGGACGAGCCCTGTTCGGTATGGGCGAGGTATAGTTTCGCCCCTTGCGGCACCCAGGACGGCATTTTGCGCGCGCCACTGGCGTCTGTTCCCCGATCCAACATATTTACCCTTCTTTACCCATTGCGCGGCTGTTGTCCGGGGGTCTGGCCCCCGGGGCGCCGCTGGTTGTTCGCAGACTTATCCCCGTCCTTAAGTGCAACCTATGCGAGAAAAAGTTACCGGTTCGTTAATTGTAAACGTGTCGTCAACAATGGTTTCGAAACTGTAAACAAACAGAAACACCAGCGCCCGGTGACTCCGCCAAATGTGCAACACCCGCCATAGTTGTGCCATCAAAAGGCCGCAATTCAGATTGGAGACTGCCGTGAAAGACATCCTCAAAGCCCTCGATGGCCTGCGCCGGCCCCGCCTTTTGATCCGCGCCGCACGCATTGGCGCCGCAGAATATCGGCGCGATTCGCACTTGCGCCGGCATCTGGGCTATGGCGCCCTGCCGCGCAGCGCCGCCGCGCTGGCCCGTCTGGTCGAGATGGAGGAGGAGCTGAATCAGCAGCGGCACAGCGACCGCACGCGCTATTCCGCGACGCGCCATGTCGAGATCCTGATCGCCATGATGGGCGAGGCGCGGATCCTGCGCGGCGGTCACGCGGCCTAAAAGCAGGCCGCGTGAGCCGTTAGCTTCAGATGAAGGCGTCGGGCATCGACGCCTTCTTTTTTGCAACATATTCGTCCAGCGCATCGGTGATGCCCTGATCCAGTGACGGGCGCTGATAGGTGTCCAGCATCCGGTGCATGCGCAGGTTGGCCAGCGTCATCGTGTCGCGCGCGCCTTCCTCGTCCCATGTCTCGAACGGTTTGTAATCCAGCAGTTCGGTACGCCAGAACGCATCCTTGAAATTGGCCTGCGTATGCGCGCAGCCGAGGTAGTGACCGCCCGGACCAACCTCACGGATGGCATCCATCGCCTGCCCGTTCTCGTCATGGCTGACACCGCGCGCCATGTTATGCAGAACGCCCAGTTGGTCGGCATCCATCACGAATTTCTCGAATCCGGCGACCAGTCCGCCCTCCAGCCAGCCGCAGCTGTGCAGCATGAAGTTCACGCCGCCCATCAGCACCGCGTTCAGCGTATGCGCCGATTCGTAGGCTGCCTGCGCATCGGGCAGCTTGGAGCCGCACAGCGCCCCGCCCGACCGATACGGCAGGTTCATCCGCCGCGCCAGTTGGCCTGCGCCATAGAGGATATGGCTCGCCTCCGGCGTGCCGAAGGTGGGCGCGCCCGAGTTCATGTCGATCGACGTGACGAACGCGCCAAAGATCACCGGCGCGCCGGGGCGGATCAGCTGGCTGTAGGCGACGCCCGCCAGCACCTCGGCCAGAACCTGCGTCAGCGTACCGATCACCGAGACGGGCGCCATCGCGCCCCCCACGATAAAGGGTGAGATGATGCAGGCCTGATTGTTGGCGGCATAGACCTCCAGCGCGCCCATCATCACATCGTCGAATGTCAGCGGCGAGTTGACGTTGATCAGCGACGTCATCACCGTGTTTTCCTGCACGAATTTCTCGCCAAAGAGGATACCGCACATATCAACACTGTCCTGCGCGCGGCTGGGGTCGGTCACGGACCCCATGAACGGCTTGTCCGACAGCGTCATATGCGCGTGCAGCATGTCCAGATGCCGCTTGTTCACCGGAATATCGGTCGGCTCGCAGACTGTGCCGCCCGACATGTGCAGCCATTTGGACATATAGCCCAGCTTCACGAATTTGCGGAAATCGTCCATGGTGGCATAGCGCCGCCCGCCTTCCATGTCGCGCACGAACGGGGGGCCATACACCGGCGCGGTGACCAGCGTGTTGCCGCCAATCTCGACATTGCGGGCAGGGTTGCGGGCGTGCTGTGTGTATGTACTGGGCGCGGTCGCGCACAGCTTGCGGGCAAGGCCGCGGGGGATGCGCACGCGCTCGCCGTCGATCTCGGCGCCGGCCTCGCGCCAGCGCTCCAGCGCCTTGGGGTTGTCGACCACGTTGACGCCGACTTCGGCCAGAACCGTCTCGGCGTTGGCCTCGATGATCTCCAGCGCCTCTTCGCTGAGCATGTTATAGACGGGGATATTCCGCTCGATGTACTTTGCGGTATCCATGCTGACAGCGGTGCGTTCGGCCCGCCGCGCGGCTCCGCCGCCACCCCGTGCGCGCCGCGGCGCCTCAACTTCTGCCATGTCTAGTGCCCCTTTGGAATCCTGCACGCCCCCATCCGGGGCCGTTTGATGCGCCCTGCTTACCGCGCGCCGCGCGCCGGGCGCTGCCGATTTGCGCCGCTTGAGGGGGGAAAGCGACATGGCGCAGCCTCTTGCGCAAATCGGCGGCGCGTCCTACTAGGCATGCATGACAGACATACAGCATGAACGCCTTCTTATCATCGACTTTGGCAGCCAGGTCACGCAGCTGATTGCGCGCCGCCTGCGCGAGCTGGACGTCTATTGCGAAATCCACCCGTTCCAAAAGGTTACGGACGCCTTTCTGAAGGATATGGCCCCCCGCGCCATTATCCTGTCGGGCGGCCCGGCCAGCGTGATCGACGCAGAATCGCCCCGCCCGCCGCAAGCGGTGTTCGAGATGGGCGTGCCCGTCCTGGGCATCTGCTATGGCCAACAGGTGATGATGCAAATGCTGGGCGGCCGCGTCGAGCGCGGCGACGGCACCGCCGAATTCGGCCGCGCCTATGTGACACCGACCGACACGCGCATCGACCTGCTGAAAGGCTGGTTTCTGGAATCGCGCGAGCAGGTCTGGATGAGCCATGGCGATCACGTCGCCGCCATCGCCCCCGGTTTCGAGATCTACGGCACATCCCCCGGTGCGCCCTTCGCAGTGACCGCCGATCTGGAGCGCCGCTTCTACGCCGTGCAATTCCACCCCGAGGTGCATCACACCCCGAACGGCAAAACGTTTTTCCAGAACTTCATTCAGGACGCCGGATTCACCGGCGACTGGACCATGGCAGCCTACCGCGAAGAGGCCGTGCGCCAGATCCGCGAACAGGTCGGCGACAAACAGGTGATTTGCGGGCTTTCGGGCGGCGTGGATTCCAGCGTCGCCGCGGTTCTGATCCACGAGGCGATCGGCGACCAGCTGACTTGCGTGTTCGTCGATCACGGCCTCCTGCGTCAGGGCGAGGCTGACGAGGTCGTCACCATGTTCCGCGACCATTACAACATCCCGCTGATCCACGCGGATGAGGCGGATCTGTTTCTGGGTGAGCTTGACGGTGTAAGTGACCCGGAAACCAAGAGAAAAATCATCGGCCGCCTGTTCATCGACGTGTTCCAGAAATACGCGAACCAGATCGAGGGCGCCGAATTCCTGGCGCAGGGCACGCTCTACCCCGATGTCATCGAGTCGGTCAGCTTCTCCGGCGGGCCATCGGTGACGATCAAATCGCACCACAATGTCGGCGGCCTGCCGGAAAAGATGGGCCTGAAACTGATCGAGCCGCTGCGCGAGCTGTTCAAGGATGAGGTCCGCGCGCTGGGCATGGAACTGGGCCTGCCGGCCAGCTTCATCGGGCGCCACCCCTTCCCCGGTCCGGGCCTTGCCATCCGCTGCCCCGGCGAGATTACCCGCGAAAAGCTGGACATCCTGCGCAAGGCCGATGCCGTCTATATCGACCAGATCCGCAAGCACGCGCTTTATGATGAAATCTGGCAGGCGTTCGTTGCAATCCTGCCGGTGCGCACCGTGGGCGTCATGGGCGACAGCCGCACCTATGATTTCGCCTGCGCCCTGCGCGCAGTGACATCCGTTGACGGCATGACCGCCGATTATTACCCTTTCACCCACGAATTTCTGGGCGAGACGGCGACACGCATCATCAACGAGGTGCGCGGCATCAACCGCGTGACCTATGACATCACCAGCAAACCGCCGGGCACCATCGAATGGGAATGATCACCTCATAAGGTGATAAAACGCTTGGGATAAACCGGACCGCAATCAGAGGATACCGAAATGACAAAATCCATGCCCGGAGCCGCAGGTGATCTGGCCGAACAGCATCCCGACCTTTGGCAGGCCTATTCCGCCCTCGGCAAGGCCTGCGCCGAAGCCGGACCGCTGACCGACCGCGAACGCCGCCTTGTCAAGCTGGCGCTGGCCATCGGCGCCGATTCCGAAGGCGCCGTGCATTCGCATTGCCGCCGTGCGCGCTCCGAAGGGATCGAGGACGCCGCGATCAATCAGGTCGCCCTGCTGGCCATCGGCCCGCTCGGCCTGCCGCGCGCAGTTGCGGCCAAGACGTGGATCGAGGACGACGCCAGCTAAACCAGCGGCGCTGTAACCGATTGAGGCAACACAGGTTATTGTTCAGGCGGCAGTGACCCAAAGTGAGGCGCACCATGCTATACCCTGATGCAAAGACATGGCGCGCCGCGCCAGAAAAGCATGTGCTGTTCTACGGCATGTCCGGCTTGGGCAAGACGCATCTGTCAAATATGCTGCGCGCCTCGGGCGGCTGGTTTCACTACTCCATCGATTACCGGATCGGCACGCGCTATATGGGCGAGCTGATCGCCGACAATGCCAAGGCGCACGCCATGCAGGTGCCGTTTCTGCGTGATCTGCTGCTGTCGGATTCGATCTATATCGGCTCGAACATCACGTTCGACAATCTGGCGCCGGTATCGACCTATCTGGGCAAACCCGGCAATGTCGAGCTGGGCGGAATGCCGATAGACGAGTACCGGACGCGACAGGATCAGTTCCGCCGCGCCGAAATCGCCGCGCTGCACGACACCGCCTATTTCATCGACCGCGCCCGGCGCCTCTATGACTACCCCAATTTCATCTGCGACACGGGCGGCTCGATCTGCGAATGGGTGGATGGCAACGACCCGGACGATCCACTGCTGACCGAGCTGTCGCGCCACTGTCTGCTGATCCGGCTGGAGGGAAGCGAGGCACACACCGCCGAGCTGATCCGCCGCTTTGATCGCGCGCCCAAACCGATGGCCTATCAGCCCGAGTTCCTGACCGATGCATGGGCCGAATATTTGCGCGAAAACAACTGCGTGGAGTCCGAGGTTAATCCTGACAGATTCATTCGCTGGACCTATGCCCGCGCACTGGCACACCGCAAACCGCGTTACGAGGCGATGGCGCCATGGGGTGTCACGCTCACGCCGGACGATGTAGGTCACATCACGGACGCCGCCAGTTTCACGGATGTGATCGCAAAGGCCATTGAGCGCCGCGAATAACCTCATATCTACCAGCCTTCCTAATTGACGGACCTGCCAAATGCCCATCAAGATCCCAGCCGACCTGCCCGCATACGACGTGCTCACGCGCGAGGGTGTCATGGTCATGGACGAGGATCAGGCCGCCACACAAGACATCCGCCCGCTGCGCATCGGACTGCTGAACCTGATGCCGAAAAAGATCCAGACGGAAAACCAGTTCGCGCGCCTGATCGGCGCGACCCCGCTTCAGATTGATCTGAGCCTTATTCGCATGACCGAACATCAGGCGCGCAATACGGCCGCCGACCATATGGAGAGCTTTTATCGATCCTTTGCCGACGTGTTCGCGGCCGATGAAAAGTTCGACGGCCTGATCATCACCGGCGCCCCGATCGAGCATCTGGACTTTGTCGACGTCACCTACTGGGACGAAATGCAGCGCGTATTCGACTGGACGCAAACCCATGTCCACTCCACCTTTGGCGTGTGCTGGGGCGGGATGGCGATGATCAACCACTTTCATGGCGTCAAAAAACACATACTGGACGCCAAGGCGTTTGGTTGCTTCCGGCACGAGAACATGAATCCCGCCTCGCCTTACTTGCGGGGGTTTTCAGACGATATGGTTGTGCCTGTCAGCCGCTGGACCGAAATGCGCAAGGATGAAATCGACGCGGTGCCGGGCCTTGAGACCTTGCTGCACAGTGACGAGGTCGGCCCCTGTCTGGTCGAGGATCAGGCGCATCGCGCGCTGTATGTGTTCAACCATTTTGAATATGACAGCGACACGCTAAAGCAGGAATACGACCGCGACATCGCCAGCGGAACGCCGATCAACGTGCCTTGCAATTACTATCCGGGCGATGACCCGTCGCAGGCGCCGCGCAACCGGTGGCGCAGCCATGCGCACCTGCTGTACGGCAACTGGATTTCGCAGATCTACCAGACAACGCCCTACGACATTGCCACAATCGGCACATGACCGCGTGCGCAAGGCCTTGATATATATCGCCTTTGCCATAGCGGCGCTGATCGCCGTCGTTCAGATCGCCGCAGCAATGCGCGAAGGCCAAGCGCTTCGTGATTTCCCGCCAGAGGGGCAGCTGTTGGATGTGGACGGCACGCAGGTCCACGCGGTTGTGATGGGCAGCGGGCCGGATCTGGTGCTGATCCACGGCGCCAGCGGCAACACGCGAGACATGACCTTCTCACTGGCGCCGCGACTGGCCGAACGTTACCGCGTGATCGTGTTTGACCGCCCCGGTCTGGGCTATACCGAGCGCCTGAACACCACGGGCGCAACCCTGCGCCAGCAAGCAACGCTTCTGCGCGCCGCCGCACAGCAACTGGGCGCAGCCAGGCCGATTGTGATGGGGCAAAGCTATGGCGGCGCTGTCGCGCTGGCTTGGGCCGCGCAGTCCCCCGATGATGTGGCCGCGCTGATCCCGGTTGCTGCCGCGTCCAACCCTTGGGATGCGCCGCTCAGCACGTTTTACCGCATCACCTCGTCCCGTTTCGGACAGGCCGTGATTGTGCCACTGATCACTGCCTTTGTTCCGAAATCCGTTGTGGAAAACGCTGTTGAGGCTGTGTTCGATCCTCAAAGCGCGCCCGAAGGATATGCCGATCACGTCGGCGCCGCGCTGACCTTGCGCCGTGTCTCCCTGCGTGCGAATGCCGATCAAAGGGCGAATATACTGAGCGAAATCAAAGCATTGGTGCCGCTTTACGGCAGTATCACCGCCCCGACAGAGATTGTGCATGGCACCGCCGACACCACGGTGGGCCTTGAGATCCATTCGGCAAAACTGGTGGACCAGATCGACGGCGCCACGCTGACGCGGCTGCCCGGCATTGGCCACATGGCCCATCACGCGGCCGAGGATGCGGTGGTGGCGGCTATTGATCGTGCCGCCCGCCGCGCCGGTCTGTAGCACTGCGATTGCACCTGCGCAGCTGCCGCACCATACTGGCACAATACGGCGGCGCTAAAGGATTTGCAGCAGATGACCCTCCCCTTTGATGGCGCAATCAGCGCGTTCTTTCGGCACGGCGCCCCTGATCCGATCCGCGAGGCGATCCGCACTGCGGGCAAGCGTCATATACTGGGCGACGATTACCCCTACTCCAAACGGATGGACCGCGATCATTACGAGGCCAGCCTGACCGCGATGCAGATCGAACTGGTCAAGATGCAGTCATGGGCGCAAGCCTCGGGCGCGCGCATCGCCGTTGTATTCGAAGGTCGCGATGCCGCCGGAAAAGGAGGCACGATCAAACGCTTGCGCGAGCATCTTAATCCACGTGGCGCAAGCGTGGTGGCCCTGTCAAAACCGTCCGAGATCGAACGGACGCAGTGGTATTTCCAGCGCTACATCCGCCACCTGCCCGCCGCTGGCGAAATCGTCTGCTATGATCGCAGCTGGTACAATCGCGGCGTGGTCGAGACGGTATTCGGCTTTTGCACCGCCGAAGAGCGCGCGTTGTTCTTTGACCAGACCCCCGCCTTTGAGAAGATGCTGGTGCAGGACGGTATCATTTTGATCAAGATCTGGCTGAACGTCGGGCGGGCCGAACAGCTGCGCCGTATGCTGGTGCGCGAGGCCGATCCGCTTAAACAGTGGAAACTCAGCTGGATCGACGTTGAGGGGCTGAAGAAGTGGGACGAATATTCCTCCGCCATCACCAGTACGCTGGACCGCACCGATACCGCCCACGCCCCTTGGACGATCATCCGGTCAGATGACAAACGCCGCGCCCGCATCGAGGCGATCCGGCGCGTCCTGAACGCCGTCCCTTACGCGACCAAGGATCAGGCCGCGATCGGCGATGTCGATCCGGCCATCAGCGCGGGCCTTGAAATCTGGGCGCCGGCCGAGGGCGCGGATGTCTAAGCAGGGCTATCATCACGGCAACCTGCGGCAGGCATTGGTCGACTCGGCCCTGACCCTGATCGAGGCAAAAGGCCCGACCGGCTTCACCCTCTCCGAGGCGGCCAAAAAGGCCGGTGTCACCCCGGCCGCAGTCTATCGCCATTTTGCCGGGCGCGAGGATCTGATTGCCGAGGTCGCTTTGCAAGGCTACGAGATATTTGCAACGCTGATGGGCCTGGCCTACCGTTCGGGGCAGCCTTCGGCGCTTGCCGCGTTCGAGGCGACGGGCCGTGCCTATCTGGCGTTTGCCCGCAAACATCCCGGTCACTACATCGCCATGTTCGAAAGCGGCATTTCCGTCAACCGCACACCAGAACTGGCCGCCGCCGCCGCCGCCGCGCGCCGCGTGCTGGAGCAGGCCGCCGCGCAGCTGTGCGAGCACATCCCGCAGGAAAAACGGCCGCCTGCCGCGATGTTCTCCGCCCATATCTGGGCGATGAGCCATGGGGTGGTTGAACTGTTCGCGCGCGGGTCACCCGGATCAGCCAGCCCGTTTGTGCCAGAGGATCTGCTGGAGTCGGGTATCGGGATTTATCTGCGCGGTTTGGGGTTGATCGCGCCAGACGGGTGATTGGATTCCGTTTCCAGTCAATACCATAGCCGAAAAACTTAAGGTAAAACGTTAAAAGGGCCGCCCGTGGACAGCCCTTTCGCAAACAGAGTGCACAAGCAATTAACGCTTGGAGAACTGGAAGCTCTTGCGCGCCTTGGCACGGCCATATTTCTTACGCTCGACAACACGGCTGTCGCGTGTCAGGAAACCTGCCGCTTTCAGGGCGCCGCGCAGGCTGGGATCATAAAGCTGAAGCGCTTTCGAGATGCCGTGCTTGACCGCGCCGGCCTGACCGGACAGACCGCCGCCGACGACAGTTGCCATCACGTCAAACTGGTCCTCGGTGCCGGAAATGGTGAACGGCTGGCGCAGGATCATTTGCAGAACCGGGCGCGCGAAATACACCTTCATTTCCTTGCCATTGACCATGACCTTGCCCGAGCCAGGCTTGATCCAGACACGGGCGACCGCATCCTTGCGCTTGCCCGTGGCGTAGGAACGGCCCAGTTCGTCGCGGACCGGCTCACGCGGTGTTTCTTCGACCTGTGCAGTGCCCGATGCGATCGCGTCAAGGTCCTGCAATGTGTTGATTTCGTCAGACATCAGTGAGCCACCCGCGTATTCTTGGAGTTCATATTCTTGACGTCCAGCACCTCGGGGCTTTGCGCCTCGTGGGGATGCTCGGCGCTTGCGTAGACGCGCAGATTGGTCAGCTGTGTGCGGCTCAGACGGTTACCCGGCAGCATGCGCTTGACCGCTTGCATGACGACACGCTCGGGGTATTTGCCCTCGAGGATCTCGCCGGTGGTGCGCGACTTGATGCCGCCCGGATGGCCGGTGTGCCAGTAGTTCGGCTTGTCACGCTTCTTGCCGGTCAGCTGGACCTTGTCGGCGTTGATGACGATGACGTTGTCGCCCATGTCCATGTGAGGCGTAAAGCTGGCCTTGTGCTTGCCGCGCAGGCGCATGGCGATGATCGACGCGAGACGGCCAAGAACGACGCCTTCCGCGTCGATCATGATCCATTTCTTGTCGATATCTGCCGGTGTTGCAGAGAATGTCTTCATGTCAGGAGAACCCTATTTTGCCGGAATGGGCGCCGCAATGGCCTGCCCGGTGGTGATGGGCGGGTTATATAGGCTGGCCGCGCCACGTCAATGCGCGTTTTGCGCAATTTGCCACGCAATCCCAATGACTTACAAATTAGGTATTCAAATACCCCATCACTTGACGCCGATATTCCCCGGTCAGGCCGCGCGCATCACCTGTGCGGCGCGGGCGGAATGGAATAGGTCATGCTGGCACGCGCCACTGGCGCGTCCGATCCATCGGAATAAACCAGCGCATCGCCCACAGCCAGAACGCGGCCCAGTTTCAGCAGCCGAACCTGCGCGATCAGGTTGGCATCGGCCGCCGGTTTGCGCATGAAATCGATGCTGCAATTCGTCGTGACCGCCAGTGCCTGCGGCCCGATCATGGCCAGCACCGCCAGATAGACACCCACATCGGCCAGCGCAAAGATTGCCGGACCCGACACGGTGCCGCCCGGACGCAGGTGGCGCTCCGACACGTTCAAGCGCAACGCCAGTTGCATCGGCGCCACCGCATCGACCGTGAAATCATGGGCAACCTGCGGGAACTGGGCCGACATGAACGCCTCAAGATCTGCGATGGACATCTTCAACGTCATGCTTTC
The DNA here is from genome assembly GCF_003316635.1 of Roseovarius dicentrarchi. GTDB lineage: Bacteria > Pseudomonadota > Alphaproteobacteria > Rhodobacterales > Rhodobacteraceae > Roseovarius > Roseovarius dicentrarchi. Next base: position 187,639 of record NZ_QNQP01000002.1, read on the forward strand.
CTCCTGACACGGGTCCCACTACACTTGAACGTATCAGTTAAGGAGAGACAAGATGGCATTGATCGAACGCAGCGATACCGGCGCCGTGGCGCGGCTGACCCTGAACAACCCCGATCGGCTGAACGCGCTCAGCGATGCGATGCTGGCCGCATTGGCAGACCATCTGGCCGCCTTGGCCGAGGATCCGACCATTCGCGCCGTTGTGCTGGCAGGCGCAGGCAAGGTGTTCTGCGCAGGCCACGACCTGAAGGAAATGACGGCAGGCCGCGATGCGGACGACGACGGGCGGGCCTTTTTCAGCGATCTTTTCAAACGCTGCGCCGCCGTCATGCTGTCCATCCGCGCCCTGCCCCAGCCCGTCATCGCCGAAGTACACGGCATCGCCACCGCTGCCGGCTGCCAGCTGGTCGCCTCCTGCGACATGGCCATCGCGGCGGAGGGCACGAAATTCGGCGTCAATGGCGTCAATATCGGCCTGTTCTGCTCAACTCCGGCAGTCCCGCTCAGCCGCAACCTGTCGCGCAAGCACGCGTTTGAACTGCTGTCCACCGGCGCCTTTATCGATGCGGCACGTGCGGCCGAACTTGGCCTGATCAATCGCGCCGTACCGGCAAGTGCCCTGACGGACGAGACGATGAAGCTGGCCGATACAGTCGCCGCCAAGCTGGGCAGTGCCGTGCGCGTCGGCAAGGCCGCGTTTTACGAACAGGTCGAACTGCCGCTTGAGCAAGCCTATGTCCATGCGGGTACCGCGATGACGGAAAACACGATGCTGGACGACACCGCCGAAGGCATTGCGGCATTTTTGGCCAAGCGCGCGCCCGACTGGTCCCAATAGAAGCGACGCGAATCGCGTTTGGGGCGCTGCATGCACCATGTCTGTTTCCCAAACGCATCCAGTTGCTGCAAATCGTTGGCAGTGTTTCGTAAACTTTGGCTCAACCTGTTCATACCCGCCGTTTTTCTGCCGTAATTGGCCACATTTTGCTTCCAATGCGGCCATTGCAAGGCTACGTTGGAGACAGAATTTGGGTCGCCGCAGTCACCGTCACGTCCCTCCAGGCCAGCCTCTCACTGGCTATCGACTTGGCTGACGCGGCGACCCGAATTATCTCTCCCCCATTTCAGCACAGCAAATGCTCAGCACAGCAAATGCCGCGCCACGCTGCGGGGACTTCCCAATGATGCGGTCATGCACTATCTGCGGTGCCATGACACAGATACTCAACATCGTTGGCGGCGGCATGGCCGGTGCCGAGGCCGCATGGCAGGCCGCCAATATGGGCGTGCAGGTCGTGATTCACGAAATGCGCCCGCAAACCGGCACTTTTGCGCATCGCACTGGCGATCTGGCGGAGATGGTGTGCTCCAACTCCTTCCGCTCGGATGATGACGAGCAAAACGCCGTCGGCCTGCTGCATTGGGAAATGCGCGCTGCCAATGGCCTTATCATGCAGACCGCGGACCAGCACCGCCTGCCCGCCGGCGGCGCGCTTGCGGTCGACCGTGATCCGTTTGCCGCATCCGTCACAGCCGCCCTGCGCGCGCATCCAAACATCACAATTTCCGGGTCCGAGGTTACGGACCTGCCCAAGGATGGCCAGTGGATCATCGCAACGGGCCCGTTGACGTCAGCGGCGCTCGGACAGGCGATCGCCGCCGAGACGGGCAGTGATGCGCTGGCCTTCTTTGACGCCATCGCCCCCATCATCCACTATGACAGCATCGATATGACGCGGGCGTGGATGCAATCGCGCTATGACAAGGGCGACACCGAAGACGAACGCACCGCCTATCTGAACTGCCCGATGGACCGCGAGACATATGATGCGTTCATTGATGCGCTGCTGGCCGCCGACAAAACCGAATTCCACGAAGGCGAAACCGCTGGGTATTTCGACGGCTGCCTGCCGATCGAAGTCATGGCCGAACGCGGCCGAGAAACCTTGCGCCACGGCCCGATGAAGCCTGTCGGCCTGACCAACCCCCACCAGCCCGAGGTCAAACCATGGGCGGTGGTCCAGTTGCGCCGCGACAATGCGTTGGGAACGCTCTATAACATCGTCGGATTCCAGACGAAGATGAAGTATGGCGCGCAAGCGGATGTGCTTCGCATGATCCCCGGTCTGGAGGATGCGCGCTTTGCCAGGCTTGGCGGTATTCACCGCAATACCTTTCTGAACTCCCCCACCTTGCTGGACGATCAAATGCGGTGGCGCGCGCATCCGCATATCCGTTTCGCCGGCCAGATCACCGGTGTCGAAGGGTATGTCGAATCCGCCGCAATGGGCCTTTTGGCCGGACGGCTTGCCGCAGGCGACATACTGGGCAAGCCCCTGCCCAGCCCGCCGCAAGACAGCGCCATGGGCGCCCTCATTCATCACATCACCGGCGGCGCCGAGGCGAAGACGTTCCAGCCGATGAATATCAATTTCGGCCTGTTCCGCCCGGTGGATGGCCTCAAGGGCGGGCGCCGGGGCCGCATGGATCGCTACAAAGCCTACACAGACCGCGCCAAGGCCGCATGGCAAGCGTGGCTGGCAGACAGCGGCAGCTAATCCTGAAGGTGAACTTGGGCGCTCAACCATCTGATATATCATGACTATAATCACCCGATTCGCGCCATCGCCGACCGGCCCCCTTCATCTGGGTCATGCGTATTCCGCTCTGCTCGCACATGACCTGGCAATGGCCCGACGCGGCACATTTCTGCTGCGTATCGAGGACATTGACCAGTCGCGCAGCCGCCCCGAGTGGGAAGAGCAGATATTGCATGATCTGGCATGGCTCGGCCTGTCATGGCCGCAGCCTGTCATGCGGCAATCAGCGCGGCTGGCGCAATATCAATCAACCTTGACGGCGCTGTGGCACCGCGGGCTTATCTACCCCTGCACATGCACCCGCCGCGACATTTCCGCCGCCGCCACCGCCCCCCAGGAAGGCGCGCCCCTGACCGGACCAGACGGCACAATCTATCCAGGAACATGCCGTCCAGTAACGCCGCAGACGCCAGTGGCGCCGCTTCCCCCACCGGGCACGGCGCTCCGTCTCGACATGCGCGCCGCACAATCCACGCTCGCGGACGCAGCCCTGACCTTTACCGAAACCGGCACGCCTACGAATGGCCACGCCGAGGTGATCCATACCTCATGGGACGATGTGCATACATCAATCGGCGATATTGTGCTGGCACGCCCGGCCATGGGCACATCCTACCATCTGTCCGTTGTGCTGGATGATGCTGCGCAAGGCATAACGCTGATTCCACGCGGCGCCGACCTGTTTGATGCGACCGTGATCCACGTCATCCTGCAACACCTGCTGAACCTGCAAACCCCCGCCTACCATCACCACCGCCTGATCCGCGACGATACGGGCAAACGGCTGGCCAAACGCGACGATGCACGGGCCATTTCCAAATATCGGGCAGACGGCGCAACCCCGGCTGACATTCGCCAGATGCTAAACCTCACGAGACATTAATTTCCCTGACGCCCGTGTTTTTTCTTGGTCCAAATACCCAAGATCCCGCAGGCTCACATGGGCGCCAGCGTCACGGCTTCTGCACCATCCTCGACAAGCGTGTAAAAACAACTGCGCCGGTTGGTGTGGCACGCAGGCCCGGTCTGCTCAATCTTCAGCAGCAGGCAGTCACGGTCACAATCAACGCGAAACTCGACCAGCTTTTGCGTGTGCCCCGACGTCTCGCCCTTCACCCAAAATGCCTTTCGCGAGCGTGACCAATAGGTTACCCTTCCCGTATCGAGCGTTTGCGCGACGGCGGCGGCGTTCATCCAGGCCATCATCAGCACCTCGCCGGATGCGGCATCCTGTGCGATTGCCGGGATCAGCCCTGCGTCATTATATGTCAGACTGGCGGGATCGAAACGCATTGGCCTTTTCCTTTTGCATCTGGCAACTCGCGCCTTATCTAAGGACCAAGCGAGCGAAGGACCAGCCATGACCGCCAATACTGACATGATCAAACTCTACTCGTCGCGCATTCTTGCGCTTGCCGCTGACATCCCCCTGCATCAACGGCTGGATGCGCCGGGCGCGACCGTCCAGCGCCGCGCGCCGCTATGCGGATCGACCGTCACGGTGGATCTGACATGCGAGGATGGCAAAGTGACCGCTTTCGGCCAGGACGTCAAAGCCTGCGCGCTGGGTCAGGCGGCGGCCAGCGTCGTTGGCGGGCATATCGTCGGCTGTACTACGGCGCAGATACGCGCGGCCCGCGATGCGCTAAAGCTGATGCTGACCGAGGATGGCCCAACCCCGCCGGCCCCGTTTGACGGGCTCGAAGTCTTGCGACCGGCGCAGGATTACAAAAACCGCCACGCATCCATCATGCTGGCCGTCGAGGCCGCAGTCGAGGCCGCCGAAGCCGCCTGCTGACGCCATTACGTGACACCTGAGCAAAAAAAACGCCGCGCATCCGGTAAAGGATGGCGGCGAAAGTTTGCGTTTTCCCGTGTGGAACCCTGTCCGAAATACCGCAGGTCTGAGGGCAAACCCCGGCGCGAGCTGTGACAGGCAGTGTCTTCGCCGTGCATCATGATTGGGGATGACGATGCAAGGAACGAACAGGCATGGAAAAATCGCAGGCAGAAACGGTCGATCAAAATCCCTGTGAAAGTCCGGGGAAATACAGGCAGCCCATCAAAATCACCATCAAAGCGGCAGCGCCGACTGCATCACCCAGCAGCGTTTCTTGAGATCGGGCGGCGGCGGTTTTGATCTGATGTATCATATTGGCTCCCTTCCTGAATCCAGTTGCCACTTTGTTCTCATTTCATAAACGCTTTGTAAAGAACTTTATGAGAACATTTGAGGCAAAAATTTGCAGGAAGGTCTTAACCAACTGAAATCAAACGAATCGCCTGATCACGCTCCATCAGCCACAACAGAACACGGGCCGCCCGGCCGCGTGGGCTGGTCAGGTCCGGATCATCAGACAGCAATTTGCGGGCATCGCTCTGCGCCACGGCCATCAGGCCCGCCTGCCCTTCGATATCTGCAATGCGGAACCGCGGCAGGCCCGATTGCGCCGTGCCGATCACATCCCCGGCGCCGCGCATCTCCAGATCGACCTCCGCGATGCGAAAGCCGTCTTCGGTATCGCGCATCGTTGCAAGCCGCCGCTCGCCGCCTTCGCTTAGCGGGGCTTGGTACATCAGCAGGCAGGTGGAGGCGGCGCTGCCGCGCCCGACCCGTCCGCGCAGCTGATGCAGCTGGGCAAGCCCGAAACTTTCGGCGCGCTCGATCACCATAATCGACGCATTGGGCACATCCACCCCCACCTCGATCACCGTCGTCGCCACCAGAACAGACGTCTCGCCGCGCTGAAACGCGGCCATGGCAGCATCTTTCTCTTCGGGTGGCATCTGGCCATGCACCAGACCGACGCGCCCCTCCCCAAGGGTGGCGCGCAGATGGCGAAATCTCTCTTCGGCGCTGCTCAGATCGCTCAGCTCGCTTTCGTCCACCAGCGGGCAGACCCAATAGGCTTGCCGCCCCTCGCCAATCGCGTGGCGCAATTTCTCGACCACCTCGGGCAGGCGCGTCATATTGATCAGCGCCGTGGCAATCGGTTTGCGCCCCGGCGGCTTTTCGTCCAGCACGCTGATGTCCATATCGCCATATTGCGCCAGGCTCAGGCTGCGCGGAATCGGCGTTGCCGTCATCACCAGGACGTCCACAGCCGCCCCTTTACGGCCCAGTTCCAGCCGCTGGCGCACGCCAAAACGGTGCTGCTCGTCTATGATGGCAAGGCGCAGATCGCTGAATTCCACATCCTTTTGAAACACCGCATGGGTTCCGACCAATATCTGAATGTCGCCCGCCGCCAGCGCGGCCAGTTTTGCCCGCCGCTCGGCCCCCTTGTCACGGCCCGTCAGGATTTCCAGCACGACGCCCGCGGAGTCGGCCAGCGGGCGCAACCCTTCCAGATGCTGCTGCGCCAATATGCCGGTCGGAGCCATCATCACGCCCTGCCCGCCCGCCTCGACCGCGACCAGAAGCGCGTTCAGCGCGACCAGCGTCTTGCCCGCCCCGACATCCCCCTGAAGAAGACGGTTCATGCGCATTTCCCGCCCCATATCCGCAGAAATCTCGGCTATCGCGCGGGTTTGTGCGCCCGTCGCGCGATAGGGCAGCGCCGCCATCACCCGCGCCTGCAATCGTCCGGTGCCAATCGTTGCGCGCCCTTTGGAGCGTTTGAGTTGCGAACGCGCCAGCGCCAGCGTGATCTGATGCGCCATCAACTCGTCATAGGCGAGACGCGCGCGCGCGGGGTGCGTCGCCCCCAGATCGGCCATGTTTTGCGGCACATGCGCGCCTTGAATCGCGGCGGCCCAATCGGGCCAGTTTTCCTTGGTCTTCTGGCCCGGATTTATCCATTCCGCCAGATCCGGCAACCGGGTCAACGCCGCCTGCGCCGCCTTGCGCATTGCACCTTGCGTCAGCCCGGCGGTCAGTGGATAGACCGGCTCGAAATCCGGAATATCCTGCGCCTCCTCCGCGGGCAGCATGTAGTCGGGATGCACCATCTGCGGGACACCATCGAACAGCTCCACCTTGCCCGATACAACGCGCCGCGCCCCGGTGGGCAGAACACGGCGCAAATGCTCGTCATGCGCGCGAAAGAAGACGATCTGAAACGTGGTCTGCGCGTCCTCTACCGTCACGCGATAGGCCCCGCCGCGGCGCGCTGGTGCGCGGTGCTGGCCGACGATTACCTCAACCGTGACGGTGCCGGGCAAATCCGCGTCCAGGACACTGGCACGCTTGCGCCTGTCGATCCCCGATTGCGGCAGGGTAAATACCAGATCAACCGGCCGCTCGATATGAAGCGTTTCCAGAAGCTTGGCGGATTTCGGCCCGACGCCCGGCAGCGTTTCGATATCGGCAAACAGCGGAAACAGCGCCTCTGGCCGACCTTTCACGACGTCGCTCATGCGCCGCCAATCAGCGCCAGCCAAGCGTCCTCATCCATCGTTTCAACACCCAGCTCCGCCGCCTTCGCCGCCTTGGAGCCGGCGCCCGGCCCCGCCACCAGAATATCCGTGCGCGCCGAAACGCTGCCCGATACCTTGGCCCCCAGCGCCTCTGCCCGCGCCTTGGCTTCGGCACGTGTCATTTTGTCCAGCGTACCGGTAAATACCACAGTCTTGCCCGCGACGGGGCTGTTGCCTGACATCGGCGGCGCGGCGTCCTCTATTGTCAGTTCTTCGACCAACCGGTCAATCGACGCCCGCTCGGCCTTTTGCTGGAAGCTGGTGACCAGCGATACCGCAACCGTCGCGCCGATGCCGTCGATCCCGATCAGGTCGCGCCACGCGGCCAGCGCCGGCGCATCCAGTTCACCCCATACCGCATCGCGCACCGGTTTTATCCGCGCCCTGCGCCCTTCGGACGTGGCCAGCTGCCGCTCTGCTGCTTCGGCGGCGTCGGCCTGCAACTCGCAGGCGGCAGCCGGGGCAGCTGTGTCGACCGCATCAACCAGCGCCTCCCAACTGCCGAAATGACGGGCCAGATCGCGGGCTGCCACCTCGCCGACATGGCGGATACCAAGCGCGAAGATCAGTCGCGCAAGGGGCACCGTCCGGCACTGCTCAATCGCGGCAAAAAGGTTGCGCGCGCTCAGGTCGCCCCAGCCCTCGCGATTGGCGAGTTTCGTCAGGTTATTCCTGTCCCGCGCCTCCAGCGTGAAGATATCGGCGGGGGTTTGGACCGGTAATTGGTCATCAGCATGAAACATCTCGATCTGCTTGGCGCCCAGCCCCTCGATGTCAAATGCTGCGCGGCTGACGAAATGCTTCAGCTTTTCGACCGCTTGCGACGGGCAGACCAGCCCGCCAGAGCAGCGGCGGACCGCGTCACCGTCCTCGCGAATGGCGTCCGACCCGCATTCCGGGCAAAGCGTCGGGAAACTGAACGGTTTGGCATTATCGGGGCGTTTGCCGAGGTCCAGATCAGATATTTTGGGAATCACATCGCCGGCGCGATAGACCTGCACCCAATCGCCAATCCGAATGTCCTTGCCGCCCCGTATGGGGCTGCCGTCGCCGCCGCGCCCTGCGATGTAATCCTCGTTATGCAAGGTGGCGTTGCTGACCACGACGCCGCCGACCGTCACGGGCGAAAGACGCGCAACCGGGCTGAGCGCACCGGTGCGGCCAACGTTGATTTCGATCGCCTCCAGCCGCGTCCAGGCAAGTTCCGCGGGGAATTTATGCGCGATCGCCCATCGCGGCGTTGTGCTGCGATAGCCCAGACGCCGCTGCAACTCCAGATCGTCCACCTTGTAGACCACGCCGTCAATATCGTAGGCCAAGCTGGCGCGCTGCTGTTCAATCTGGGCATAATGTGCCACCAGATCGTCGGGACCATCGCAAAGCGCGGTCAGCGGGTTGGTTGAAAACCCAAGCGCATTCAGCTTCGCAATCGCCTCAAACTGTGTACCGGCCAGCGGCGCACTTAGCTCGCCCCACGCATACGCGAAAAACCTCAATGGGCGACTGGCCGTCACCGCCGCATCAAGCTGCCGCAGGGATCCGGCGGCAGCATTGCGCGGATTGGCGAAGGTTTTCGCCCCCGCATCGCTCTGCCGCGCGTTGAGCGCGGTAAAATCAGCGTGGCTCATATAGACTTCGCCGCGCACCTCCAGAATATCCGGCGCGCCCGTCAGGTTTTCAGGAATATCTTTTATTGTCCGCGCATTGGCTGTCACATTCTCGCCAACGGCCCCGTCTCCGCGCGTTGCCGCCTGAACCAGCGCGCCATTTTCATAGCGCAGGCTCAGGCTAAGTCCGTCAATCTTGGGCTCGGCCGTGTAGCGAAGCGGAGCGCCGGACGGCACGCCCAGGTATTTGCGCACCCTCTGGTCGAATTCCGTGATTTCCGCATCGTCAAACGCATTGCTCAGCGACATCATCCGCTGCGCATGCGTCACCTTGCCAAACCGCTCGGATGGCGCCGCGCCGACTGTATCACTGGGGCTATCGGCGCGCTTAAGGTGCGGAAATTGTGCTTCTATTTCGGCATTGCGCCGCTTCAGACTGTCATAGTCGGCATCACTGACAAGCGGGGCATCCTCCCCGTGATAGGCGGCATCCGCGCGCAGCAGCGTCTCTGCCAGCCTTTCCAGTTCGGCTTTTGCTTCCTGCTCGGTCAGCGAGCCTGCCTTGCGCGCGTCGTGCATTGGTGCCCCCGGCGTTACCCCTCAGCCTTGCGGCCTGTCATTACGGTCAAGTGATAGGGCGCGACCCCGGTGCAGTCCAGAGGCCGGATGCCGGATATACCGAATGCAAGGTGACACCCCTGCCGCAAGTTTTGCCCGCCCGCCTCAGGCGCCGATGGCAAGCCGCTGACCGTCCAGATCCGATGGCTCGGGGTCGCGCAGGACGTATCCACGGCCCCAGACCGTTTCGATATGACTGTCACCGCCCGTTGCCACGCTCAGCTTCTTGCGCAATTTGCAGATGAATACGTCGATAATTTTCAGCTCAGGTTCGTCCATGCCGCCATAAAGGTGGTTCAGGAACATCTCCTTGGTCAGTGTGGTGCCCTTGCGCAGGCTGAGCAGCTCAAGCATCTGGTACTCCTTGCCGGTCAGATGCACGGTTTTGCCGCCGACTTCGACGGTTTTGCCATCCAGATTGACGTGGATCTTGCCGGTCCGGATCACCGATTGAGAGTGTCCCTTGGACCGGCGGATGATGGCGTGAATACGCGCAACCAGCTCCTCGCGGTGAAACGGTTTGGTCAGATAGTCATCGGCGCCAAAGCCGAAGCCCTTGATCTTGCTTTCAGTATCATCAGCACCTGACAGGATCAGAATCGGCGTTTCGATCTTTGCCAGCCGCAACTGTCGCAATACGTCATGGCCCGTCATGTCCGGCAACCCGATGTCGAGCAGGATCAAATCGTAATCATACAGTTTGGCCAGATCGATCCCTTCTTCGCCAAATTCCGTCGTATAAACGTTAAGATTGGCGTGCGTCAGCATCAATTCGATGCTTTTCGACGTGGTGGGATCGTCTTCAACCAAAAGGATACGCATTCGCTTACTCCGCATGTAGGATCTGTTCGCACCAACCTTGACCAAAATTGGTTAACTACAAGTTACCGTAAGCGAACATTTAGCGAAAACAACTCAGGGTTGTCTATAATTTTTCAAAGCGGTGACTTTCAACGCCTGTTCCCCATGCAACGACACCGCGCGCACCCACTCGGCAAACTCTTCATCGCTCAGCCCATAGCGCGCGCAGGCGTCGCCCTGCGAAATCAGGCCATAGAGTACGCCGCGCACCACCGCCAGCTTGCGCGAGGCGACCCAGCGGGTCGTGTTTGCGGGCGGCAAATCGGCCTGCGTCATTGCCTTGCCGTCTGGCAAGGTTACCGCGCGTACGCCTTCGACTTTTTTCAGATACATCGTTCCAATCCCCCTAATATACCGAAGGCAAAGATGCATCTTGCGTTGTTAACGCCGCCTGAAACACCGGCGGCAAAGTACCTAGGATTTAGCTAAACCGTTTTGCGTTTCCCGGCCCGCGCCCCTATATCACGGCCATAGATCTGCAAAGGAATACGCATATGGCTCTCGATGCCGCCCCCCGCATCAATTCGCTTGGCTTTGCCAAGCCCGAAGCGCAAACGCGCGTTGTCGTCGCCATGTCGGGCGGCGTCGACAGTTCGGTCGTGGCGGCGCAACTGGCCGAAGAAGGCTACGACGTGGTCGGCGTCACCTTGCAGCTATATGACCACGGCGCGGCGCTGGCCAAAAAGGGCGCCTGCTGCGCGGGGCTTGATATCCACGACGCCCGCCGCGTGGCCGAGGAAATGGGCTTTCCCCACTATGTTCTGGATTATGAGAACGTCTTCAAGGAGGCCGTGATCGACGAATTCGCCGACAGCTATCTGGCTGGCGCGACGCCCGTTCCCTGCATCCGCTGCAACGAGCGGGTCAAGTTCAAGGATCTGCTGGGAACCGCGCGCGATCTGGAGGCCGATTGCATGGCAACCGGGCATTATATTCAGCGCAAAATGGGCGCAAATGGACCCGAGCTGCATTCTGCCGAGGATGCGAACCGCGATCAGTCCTATTTCCTGTTCTCCACCACGCCGGAGCAGCTGGATTATCTGCGCTTCCCACTGGGCCACCTGCCCTCCAAGGACGCAACCCGCGCATTGGCAGCCAAATACGGGCTGAGCGTGGCGGACAAGCCCGACAGTCAGGATATCTGCTTTGTTCCCAATGGCAATTACGCCGCTGTCATCGAGAAACTGCGCCCCGGCGCTGCCGAGCCGGGCGAGATTGTCGACACCGACGGCACTGTTTTGGGCCAGCATGAGGGCGTGTTGCACTACACCGTCGGACAGCGGCGCGGGCTGGGTATTGGCGGGCTGGAATCGCCGCTATATGTGGTCAAGCTGGACGTGGATGCGCGACAAGTCATTGTCGGGCCAAAAGAAATGCTCAGCACCGCGATCGTGCCCGTGCGCGAGATTAACTGGCTGGGCGATGATGCGTTTGACGCGGTGCCGGTGCGGCAACTGTCGGTCAAGGTCCGCTCCACCCGCGCCCCGCGCGAGGCGATCGTGCGCCCCCTGTCGCCCACAACGGCCGAAGTGGAATTGCTGACCCCGGAGGAAGGCGTCGCGCCCGGTCAGGCCTGCGTGTTCTACGACAGCGACAGCACGCGCATCTTCGGCGGTGGCTGGATCTGGCGCGGTTACTGACGGGCTATTCCAGCCCGCTCAGCACCGCGCGCGCCGCTCTCAAGCCCGGCGCGTCACCGCCTTTGCCTAACCGCTGCATCGTTAGCTGCATTGCGGCTAACTGCGCACCCGGAGCGTCCAGCATTTTCAGCAATGCGGCGCTTATTTCCGGCGGATTGCAATGCTTGCCGTTGCATTCGGGAATGGCGCGGGTTTCGCTGACCAGATTGACCAGCGTCAGCGTGTCGATCTTCAGCATCGCGGCGATGATCTGCCTGCTGATCCAGCTGACATCATAGGCGATCACCATCGGGGTTTCGCTGGCTGCCAGTTCCAGCGACACTGTCCCCGATGCCGCCAGCGCGCCCGTGGCCGCGCCGAATGCGCACATCTTTTCATGCTTGTAGTCGGCGCTCTTCATGTTGCTTGGGTCAATCAGAACCGGCGCCACCGGCCAGTCCGCGATGACCCCGCGCAAGATGGGCGCCACATGCGCCGTAGTGGGCACAACCACCCGCAGATCCGGATGCCGCGCAATGACCGGCGCCAGCGCCTTGCCGAAAATCGGACCCAGCCGCGCGACCTCGCCCTTGCGGGAGCCGGGCAAGACCAGCAAGACAGGCGCATCGCCCAAATCGTTGCGCCGGCGGAATTCACTGATATCTGACGCGCTCGCCTGCGGTTCAGCCACAACAGGATGCCCGACGAAATCGCACTCCATTCCGGCCGATTGCATATAGGGCGGCTCGAACGGCAGCAGCGCCAGAACATGGTCGATCACCTTGGCCATCCTGGCCGCCCGCCCGGCGCGCCAGGCCCAGACGGACGGCGCCACGTAATGAACCGTGCGCATCGCGCTGCGCGCCTTGACCAGCGCGGCCACGCGCAGCGAAAAATCGGGACTGTCAATGGTGATTAACACATCCGCGCCGCTGGCCAGCGCGGCGTCAGCCGTCTGGCGAATCCGTCGCTTGAGGTGGCGATATTTCGGCAACACCTCTGTGATGCCCATAACGCTGAGTTCGTCCATCGCAAACAAGCTGTCCAGCCCTTCGGCCTGCATCAGCGCGCCGCCGATGCCCTGAAACTCGACGTCTGTCAGCTCTTTCAATCCGGCCATGAGTGCCGCCCCCAGACGGTCACCGGAAGCCTCCCCAGCCAGGATGAAGACCTTCATGCAATATCCTGAGAAATCAGGAATATTCCGCGCTCCTGCGCCAGTTCCAAGGTTTCAGCGCGCTGCATGAGAACAACTTTTCCCGCCGCGATCACCAGCCCGGCAAGCCCCGCATCCGCCACCGCTGCCACAGTCCTTGGCCCGACTGTCGGCATATCTATGCGCAGATCCTGCCCGGCTTTAGGCGCCTTTACATAGACGCCGCGCGCACCGCGGCGCAGTGCGGCAGGCGTCTGTGCGACATAGGCCAGTAGCGCATCTGTGCCCTGCACCGTCTCAATTCCCAGACATTGGCCGCCCGCCACAACGCAGCCTTGCCCGATATCCAAGGGGGAAATTGCCGTCAGGATATGCGCACCGCGTGCGGCATCGGTCAGATCGACGGGCAACGGCGCTGGTCCGGCAGTCAGCCCCCCTTGCGCCGTCAAACCCGGCAAAAGCTCATGCGCACCCAGCACCGCAAATCCCTGCTCTTCAAACATGGAAATCACAAAGCGCAGCAGCGCATCGTCCCCTTGCGGGATCGCCGCCATCAGGCCGGGTGCAAGGCGCATCATCTCGGCGTCAAATTCAGCCGGGTTCAGCGCCGGTCGCGTCAGCGTGCCGGCAAAAACCATTCGCGTGACGCCTTCCGCCTTCATTGCCGCGAACAAAGCGCCGATCTGTTCCAGCGGAAATTCCTGCGCGCTGGCTGACAGCTCGCTCGGGACGCCGCGCAGGGTAAAGTGTACCGCATCGGGGTGCGCGCGCGCCAGCATCACAGGCAATGCGCCGCCACAAGCGAGGATGGCAAGACGGCCCGCCACAGTCTAACCCTGCCCCGGTGTCAGAAATGAACGGTCGCTGGCGGCGGTCACAAAGTCAACGATATGAGCAACATAGGCGCTGTCCGTCTCTGCCCCCATGCGGCGCGCCCGCTCCTGAAATGTGCCTTCGCCCTGCGCAAGCATCTGGAACGCCGCGCGCAGCGCCGTGATATCGGCCCGGCCCACGCCGCGCCGTTTCAGCCCCACCAGGTTCAGCCCGTCCAACACACCGCGCGGCGCCTGTACCAGGCCATAGGGAATCACGTCATTGGTCACCATGGTCACAGCGCCGATTATGGCACCGCGTCCGATCCGTACAAACTGATGCACGCCCGACAGGCCGCCGATAATCACGTCATCCTCAACCACGCAATGCCCCGCCAGTGCGGCATTATTGACCACGATCACCCGGTTGCCGACGCGCACGTCATGCGCGATATGACAGCCCGCCATCAGCAGGCAATCATCGCCAACCTGCGTTAGCCCGCCACCACCCGCCGTCCCGGTATTGATCGTCACATGCTCGCGAATGCGGGCGCGCGCGCCAATTTGCAGACGGGTCTTTTCGCCCTGGAATTTCAGATCCTGAGGAATTTCTCCAATGCAAGCAAAGGAGTAGACCGTGCTGCCCTCACCGATGGTCGTGTCGCCGGTGATCACGACGTGACTTTTCAACGTCACGCCGGCGCCCAGGCGTACATCAGGGCCGATGTGGCAAAAGGGACCAATCACGCAGCCTGCGCCGATCTGTGCGCCATCCTCGATAATGGCGCCGGGATGAATACCGCTGGTGTTCATTCCGCCTTGGTCCCGCCCAGATCCATCATCGCGGTAAAGGACGCCTCGCAAGCCATTTCGCCATCTACCGACGCCACACCGGCAAATTTCCAGACCTTGCCGCCCGGCTTGCCGCGCTGCGTTGTCAGGCGCATCTCCAGCACATCGCCCGGCACCACCATGCGGCGGAACTTGCAGCTTTCGATGGCCATGAAATAGACCAGCATGTTTTTATCCTGCATTTCCAGCGCGGTGCCCACCATGACGGCCGCCGTCTGCGCCATCGCCTCGATGATGGTGACACCGGGCATGATGGGTTTGCCTGGAAAATGGCCCTGAAAATGCGGCTCGTTCATGGTCACGTTCTTGATGCCCGTGGCCGATTGATATCCGTCGATGTCGCGCACCTTGTCGACCAGCAGGAATGGATAGCGATGGGGGATCAGCCGCTGAATCATGTGAATATCGGCAGTTTGCAGCGTCTGTGTCATCGTTTTCCTTTCAGGCGCCGCACGGACGCTGTTCGTTCCGGGCGGTGCCCTGACTGCGGGCAGACGGCGCCCAATTTGCGCAAATCTGTAGCAATTCAGCCCGTGCGGAGCAAGATCGCGTCACTCATCCGCCGGGTTGCCACCGGATGTGTCCGCGCCGCTCGGGTTGTCGGAATCTTCCCCGTCGGGCGCGTCGATCTCGGGCAATGCGTCCGCGCCCTCTTCGGTGGCCATGTCAGATCCGTCACCAACGGCGGCGTCCACCCGCGCGATTGCCAGATCGGTTATATCAATGGCGTCGGCACGCAGCAAAACCTGCCGGTTGTCCAAGATAAGGCTGCCACCTCTTTCGCGCATGACCTGGACCAGAACAGGCTCTGCCATCCGCATCAATGACAGCGGTGCAATCTCGCGGCCGCGTTCCAGATCGCGTGCCTTGCGTTCATTTTCCTGCCGGATTGAGCGGACTTTGGCATCAAACGCGTCGGCCATCGTGCGAAATTGCTTGGGCGTCATATCCGCGCGGGCGTCGGTCAGCGCCTGTTCTTCGGCGCGTAGCTCCGCCTCCAGTTCGCGGTTGCTTGCAATCAGCCGGTCACGTTCGGCCTCATATTGCGCGATCAGGCGCTGGCCGACCAATGTGCCGGTAAACAGACGATCAGGGTCCAGCGTCAAAATCGCGCTCTGAACGGTGCCGATCTCCTGCGCCTGCACCGCGCCGCCCGCGACGATCAGGGCGGACGCGGGCAGCAAAGGTGCAAACGAAAGGGCCAGCGCACCCAAAAATGCGCCGGCCCTTCTGTATCTTGCCGGATCGCACATCAGAAGGTCGAGGCGATGGACACGTCAAAGGATTGCGTCTGGTCGCCCGTCTCTTTCTGAAGCGCCTGCGAGAAGTTGAAGCGCAGCGGACCGAACGGCGATGTCCAGATCAGTGAGACACCGATGGCAGAGCGCGGTTTGAAATCTATCGACGACAGCGGGCCGGTCGCGCCGACTGTGTCCACATCCCAGATGCTGCCGACATCCAGGAATGCGCCGCCCGTCAGGCCGTATTCTTCGGGCAGGCCCAGCGGGAATTCCGCGTCCAGTTTCAGCGCGGCAAAGTAGTTACCGCCCAGCTGCTCGGTGCCCTCCAGCGGGCCGATGCCATTGGGTTCGAACCCGCGAATGATCTGGCCTGCATAACGGTCCACCGCGCGGCTGTCCTTGCTGCCGGTAAAGTTCAGCGCGCCGGCCTCAAGCGTGGCCCGCAAGGTGACCTCTTCGTTCAGAACCTTGGTCTGTGCGATCGCACGCGCCGTGGTCTGGATATATTCCTGATCCCCGCCAAGCCCGTAAAAATCCTGGCCAAAGGACAGAAGAACGCCCGCATTGGGGTTCAGGCCCGTGCGGCGGGTGTCGAAGGTGTAATTGTAGCCAACGCCGCTTTCAAATTCGCCGCCGCGCAGGCTTTCATTCGCAAGGATGCCGCTTGTGCCGGTATAATTGTCCATATCCTTGTAACCAGCTGAATAGCTGATTTGCAGGCGGCCGTTTTCACTGACCGGGAAGGTCAGGCTGGGCCGGAACCGGCCAACGGTGGTGTCATAAAGCGCGAAATCGCCCTCTGTCTCAATCAGCGCGAATTCCAGCCCGAAGGCAACATCACGGCTCAGGAATGCCGGTTCGACGAAGTTGATGTTGTAATTGGCCCGGTCGGCGCTGGCGGCAATCTGCGCCGACAAACGCTGGCCGCGTCCAAGAAAGTTGCGCTCGGCAAAGCCGATGGTGAACCCGATGCCGGAGCTGGTTGAATAGGATGCGCCGAACGACAGCGACCCGGTGCTTTTCTCTTCGACGTCGACGTCGACGATCACCTGATCGGGGCGCGATCCCTCGCGCGCGTCCACTTCAGCCGTTTCAAAGAAATCCAGCGCGCGGATACGTTCGGCCGATTCGCGGATCTCGCGCGGGTTGAACGGGTCGCCCTCCACCGTGTCGAACTGGCGGCGGATCACCCTGTCCAGCGTGGTGGTGTTGCCCTCGATATCAATCCGCTCAACAAAAATGCGCGGACCGCGCACCAGCGCAAATTCGACATCCAGCGATTGATCGCGGTCATTACGGGTGATGCGCGGCTCGACCCGCAGGAAATCCACGCCCTGACGCACGCCCAAACGCTCCATCCGGGCAATCGCGTTTTCCACCTTGGCCGGCGAGTAAATCTCGCCGGGCTTGACGTTCAGCGCGGCCTGATATTCGGCGGCAACCGCACCGGGCAGTTCGCTGACCGTTGTGATGCGCCCAAAGCGGAATTGCTGACCTTCCTGCACGTTGAAGGTGATAAAATAGGTGTCACGCTCTCGCGCCAGTTCGGCATTGACGCCGGTTACCCGAAAATCGACATAGCCGCGCGCCGAATAGAAATCAGCCAGCACTTGTTTGTCGAACTCGATGCGGTCCTCGACAAATGTGTCGCGGTTGATGATCGCCCGCAGAAGGCCGGCCTGCTTGGATCCGACAACCCGGCGCAGACGCCCATCCGAATACGCGCGGTTGCCAACAAAGCTGACGCGCTGCACTTCGATCTTCTTGCCCTCGAAAATCTCGAACACCAGATCGACGCGGTTATCGCTGCGGCGGATCACCTTGGGATTGACGCGCGCGGCGCTGCGGCCCGTTTCGGCGTAGGCACCCACGATGGTTGCCGCATCCCGCTCCGCCTTGGCGGGGTTGAACACCTGACGCGAGGCGCTTTCGACGATGCCGGACAGATCCTCGTCCTTGATCTTGGAGTTGCCCTCGAACGCGATCTTGGAAATCGTCGGGTATTCGATCACCTTGATTTCCAGCGTGTTGCCGCGCGGAGTGATCGACACATCCTCGAACAGGCCACTGCCAAGGATTCGCTGATAGGCATCGTTCAGTTCGGCCGCCGAAACGGTCTGGCCGCGCCCGATGCCTGCATATGTCAGGATTGTCCCCGCTTCGATGCGCTGATTTCCGGCAATGGCCACATCTGTAAAGCGATAAGACTGCGCCTGTGCGGGCAGCGGTGCCATTGAGAACGCCAGAGAAACCAGGCAGGCGGTTCCGAAACCGGACTTGGCCCGCTGGAATGCCGAAGTGTGATTGCGCGATGCGCGCAGAAATTTCGGATGATTCATAATCCCAACCCAGTCAGACAAGCCAATATGCTAGTTCAGTAACGGGTCGCGTGGGCCTTGTCAAAACGCCTGTGCTTCAGAGTGCGGCAGGAAGTGACGTTCATGCGCGCCTTGGGCCGTGACGCCTAAAGTGAGGCAACATACGCGGCGGCAAACAGGGCAACCGCGATGGCGCCCGGAAACAGCAGGCGGTCGCAGTTGACGTTGATCAGCACGCTCATGCCGCGATATCCGTCTGTAATGTAACGCATTGGTCAGTCTCCTTGCAGATGGCCATGTCCCGAATGACATTAGGGGGCCGTTGCAGGAGGGTATGACACCGCATTGTGGCACCATCCGGCGCCGAATTACGGCAAAATTCGGGCAAGGCGCGCCCTGCCCGGATTTTTCACCTGAATTTACATGCGCAGTACCATATCTGGCGTTTTGCGCCCCTGATCCGAATCAGGGGCACCAGATATCGTTGAACAGCGCAAACAGCATCAGGCTGAGGATCATGGTCAGACCGATCGTCATCATCACGCGCAGCGCGCCGTCACTGGGCGGTTTGCGAAACACGGCCTCGTAGGCGTGGAACACCAAGTGCCCGCCATCCAGCACAGGGATGGGAAACAGGTTCAGCAGGCCAACAGCCGTCGACAGCACAGCGATGAACCAGATGAAATTTTCGGCGCCCTGACTGGCCATCGCGCCCGAGGTTTGGGCAATGCCGATGGGCCCCGACATGTTGCAGCTGCTGATGGCGCCCGTCACCATATAATACAGCCCCGAAACCGAACTGGCCGCGACCGCATATGTCTGGCGTACGCCATCCCCCAGCGCCTCGATCGGGCCGACAGCTTCGGTGCCCGGCTCGAATGCCCAGCCGCCGGCGATTCCAATGCGCCACTGGGTCGCGAAACCGCCATCCACCTGCGGCTCGTCCATGCGGCGCGGGGTCAGGCTCAGCTGCTGCTGCTGCGTGCCGTCGCGCCAGACATCCAGTTGCAAGGGCGCACCATTGGACGCCTCAACCACCTCCTTGAGTTGGGTGAATGACAAAATCGGCGTGCCGTTGATCCCCGAAATCACGTCCCCCGCCTTGATCCCCGCGTTATAGGCGGCCGATTGCGGCGCAAGCGCCGTCACAATCGGCGGAAGCGGGTGCGGCCCTGGCACTGTCAGTTCCTGCCCGTCACGCAGCACGCGGTATTCCATCACCTGCTGGTCCGGCAGTGCCGACGTGAATGTATCGAACGCGCCGCGGTCGTCATATCCGGGCATCGGGGTGCCGGAAATATCCAGCACCGTATCGCCCGGCTGCAATGCAATACCCTGCGCTGGCAGCGGTTTCAGCGATCCGACCTGAAGCGGCTCGGCCATCTTGCCCTGTGCCAGAATGACGCCGCCAAAGATCAGGATCGACAGAATGAAATTGAACACCGGCCCCGCCGCCACCGTCGCACTGCGCGCCCAGAGCGGTGCGCCATGCATGGTCTGGCGCAGCCGTTCGGGCGGCGTTGCCGTCATGGCCGCGCTGTCCTTGCCGCTGGCGGCATCGGCATCGCCGAGAAACTTGACGTAGCCGCCAAACGGCAGTGCCGCGACCTGCCACCGGGTGCCATGTTTATCAACGCGCGAGAACAGCACCGGCCCAAAACCCAGCGAAAACACTTCGGCCTTGATGCCGGACCAGCGGCCGACAATGTAATGGCCGTATTCATGCACCGCCACGATGACCGACAGGGCCACGACAAAAGCGGCAATGACGCCCAGCAGGCTGCCAAATTGCGGAAGAAGCGCTGAAATATCCAAAAACTGTCCTATTCTGCCTGCATTGGCACCGCGCGGCTGCGTCAGGCAGCGATCAGGCGGTCCATCTGTTGCCGTGTAAGGTGGTCGCAGCGGCGCACGCTTTCAAGCGTGATGTCGCTCTTCGGTGCATCGCACAGCCCATGGTCAAGCGCTTGGGCGACCAGCGCGCTCATATCCACAAAGCCGATGCGCCCGGCGATGAAGTGGTCCAGCGCCCGCTCTTTTGCGGCGTTGAAAATGGCGCCGGCGTGGCCGCCTGCCGCCATCACCTGCCACGCCAGCGCCAGCGCCGGATAGCGGGCCGGGTCCGGCACGCTGAAATCCAGACGACCGACCGATGCCAGATCCAGCCGCGCCACCGGCAGGTGGCGGCGGTCCGGCCAGTTCAGCGCAAAGCCGATGGCATGACGCATATCCGGCGGGCCGACATGCGCCATAAGCGCCCCGTCATTGAAACCGACCAGCGCGTGAACCGTGCTCTGCGGATGAACCAGCACCTCGATCTGGCTGGGGTCCAGCGCGAAAAACTCCTTCGCCTCAATGACTTCCAGAGCCTTGTTGAACATGGATGCCGAATCGATCGTGATGCGCTGCCCCATGTCCCAGTTGGGATGGGTCGAAGCCTCCTCCACGCCGACATGCGCCAGATCGGCCACGGGCCGATCCCGAAAAGCGCCGCCCGAGGCGGTGATGATCACCCGCTCGACTGCCGCGCGATCCTCGCCGATCAGCGCCTGAAAAATGGCGGAATGTTCGCTGTCTACCGGCAGGATGCGGGCATTGTACCGTGCCGCCGTGGCCAGCATCAGCGGACCGGCAGTCACCAGCGATTCCTTGTTCGCCAGGGCCAATGTGCCGCCCTGCTCCAGCGCGGCCAATCCCGGCGCAAGGCCCGCCACGCCGACAATGGCCGACATGGTCCAGTCCGCCGGGCGCTGCGCCGCCTCAATCAGCGCATCGGCGCCGGCGGCCACCGCGACGTCGCTGCCTGCAAGCGCGCCGCGCAGATCCTCCAGCAGGTCGGGATGGGCTGTCACGGCCAGCTCCGCGCGATGGCGGCGCGCGTCGGCGGCCAGTTGCGCGATATTGCGCCCGCCCGTCAGCGCCACCACCTGAAAATCGTCGGGCGCCCGCGCGATCAGATCAAGCGTGTTTTGCCCGATGGACCCCGTCGCGCCCAGAATGGTTACACGCCTCATAGGATCCCCGGCAGCATCCCGACCAGCCACAGCGCCCCGACCAGCAGCATCGCGCCCAGCATGGCATCGAACCGGTCCAGAACCCCGCCATGGCCGGGGATCAGGTTCGAGCTGTCCTTGACGCCGGCGCGCCGTTTGATCCAGCTTTCCCAGATGTCACCGGCCTGCCCTGTGACGGCCACCAGCGCCGACAGCACCATGAGCTGCGCGCCGATGCCCAGATACAGCCCAAAGCCAAGCCCCATGACCGCGCCCGCCACCCAGCCGGCGGCAGTGCCGGACCATGTTTTCTTGGGGCTGATCGCGGGCCAGAATTTCGGTCCACCAATCGCGCGGCCGGCAAAATATCCTGCAACATCAACCGATACGACAACACAGATCACCCAAAGGATCCACGCCAATCCGGCATCGACGCGCAGCAGGATTGCCGTGTAACATGCCAGCAAAATGCAGGCGGCATAAATGCCGAACAAAATCCGCCGCTCCGCCAGTTGCCACGCGCCGAAACCGGCGACAAACACCAGCCCCGGCAGGGCCAGCCATACCGGCAGCGCCCATGCAACGGCCAGCGCCAGCCCGGCGATCACCCCCATGCCCGGCGCCCAGGCATCGCCGCCCAACATGCGCGACAATTCCCACACCATCGCACCGCCGATAATCCACAGCGCAGCGGCAAAGATCATGCCCCCGGCCCATAGCACGATGACGCCGACGGTGATCATCACCGCCGCCGAGATTACCCTTGCATTCAGATCATTCCAGCGCGCCGGCAGACTCATGGTTTGGCTCCTCCAAATCGGCGGTCGCGTCCACCATATGCTGATACGATTCCGGCAAAGATATCCTTGGTGAAATCCGGCCAGAGCGTGTCGACAAATTCATACTCCGCATAGGCCGATTGCCATAGCAAAAAGTTTGAAATCCGCGCTTCGCCCGATGTGCGGATGACCAGATCAGGATCAGGCAAAACCCTTGTATCCAAGTACCTTGTCAGCGTTTCTTCATCCACATCCGCAGGGTCAAGCGCGCCTGCGGCGACGTCTTCGGCCAGATGTTTGATGGCGCGGCTCACCTCGTCGCGGCTGCCGTAATTCAGCGCGATGGTCAGGTGAATGCGGTCGTTGCCTTCGGTGATGCCCTCCAATTCGTCCATCAGCGAAATCAGCTTGGCATCCAGCCGCACGCGGTCGCCGATGAACCGGACGCGCACACCCTCGTCGCGCAGCGCGCGCGCCTCCTTGGCGATGTAGCGGCGAAAAAGGCTCATCAAACCGGCCACTTCGGTCTGGGTCCGCTTCCAATTTTCGGTGGAGAAGGCGAATACTGTCAGATACTTGACCCCCAGATCGGGACAAGCATCGACAATTTCGCGCACCCGTTTGGCGCCGGCATGGTGGCCGAACAGGCGCGGCCGCCCGCGCGCCTGCGCCCAGCGGCCATTGCCGTCCATGATCACGGCCACATGGCGCGGGCCCTGATGCGCTTGCGGGGCGGTTGGTGCCGCCTCTGCGCTGTCTGTGCCCTTGCGCCGGAACATCCTAGACCTGCATGATCTCGGCCTGTTTCGTCTCCAGCGACTCGTCAACGCGGGCGATAAAACGGTTGGTCAGCTCCTGAACCTCGGTTTCCCAGAATTTCTGATCGTCCTCGGACATGCCGTTTGCCTTGCCCTTCTTGATCTGGTCCATGCCATCACGACGCACGTTGCGCACCGCGACGCGGGCGTTTTCGGCATATTGCGAGGCAACCTTGGTCAGATCGCGGCGGCGCTCTTCGTTCAGTTCGGGAATGGGCAGCATGATGATGGTGCCATTCATCTGAGGATTGATCCCCAAGCCGCTGTTACGAATGGCTTTTTCGACCTTGTTGACCAGCCCCTTGTCCCAGACGTTGATGGTGACCATGCGCGGTTCGGGCACGTTGACGGTGCCGACCTGATTGATCGGCGTCATCTGCCCGTAGGCATCCACCATCACCGGCTCAAGGATCGAGGCACTGGCGCGCCCGGTGCGCAGGGATGAAAATTCGGTTCGGAGCGATGCAATCGCCCCTTCCATGCGCCGTTCCAGATCGGCGGTGTCAATTTCGATATCTTCGGACATAATCGTGTTTCCTCTGCGGTCTGCCTTGTGCGCTGCGTCAGGCATGAACGGTTGTATAAGTGCCTTCTCCGGCCAGAATACCGCGAAAGCCCCCCGGCTCGTCCAGACTGAAGACGATGATCGGCAGGTTATTGTCACGCGCCAGGGCAATGGCGCTGGCATCCATTACTTGCAGATGCTTGGCCAGCACGTCGTCATAGCTGATCCGGTCATAGCGCACGGCGTCCGCATTGGTCATCGGGTCCTTGTCATAAACGCCGTCCACCTTTGTGCCTTTCAGGATCGCCTCGCACGCCATTTCATTGGCGCGCAACGTCGCGGCCGTGTCGGTGGTGAAATAGGGGTTGCCCGTACCGGCGGCAAAGATGCAGACGCGCTTTTTCTCAAGGTGGCGCACGGCGCGGCGGCGGATATATGGCTCGGCCACTTCATCCATGCGGATCGCCGATATGACGCGGCAAAATACGCCCAGCTCCTCCAGCGCGCTTTGCATGGCCAGCGCGTTCATCACCGTGGCCAGCATGCCCATGTAATCGGCTGTCGTCCGCTCCATCCCCTGGGCCGAACCGGAAAGCCCGCGAAAGATGTTGCCGCCGCCAATCACCATGCAGATCTCAACACCCATGTCGTGAACGACTTTGACCTCGCGCGCGATCCGCTCCACGGTGGGCGGATGCAGGCCGTAGGCCGTGTCGCCCATCAACGCCTCCCCCGAGATTTTCAACATCACGCGCCGAAAGGTGGTTCGAGGGGTGTCACTGTCCGGCATGGGGGATCTCCTTGCATGTCTGAGGCGCAAAATGTCGCAATCGGCGGCAAAGTTCAATCGCTTAAACCGGGGTTGCGCTGCAATGCAGCATGAAACAGCGCTGCGCCCCCTCGCCCCCGGTGCCGCGCCGCGCTAAAAGGGCGCCATGCTGAAGAACCTGACCTTGACCCGCAACGCCCCTGTCCTGATCGCCGGACCCACCGCCTCGGGCAAGTCCGCGCTGGCGCTGGACATTGCCGAACGTTGGGGCGGCACGATCATCAACGCTGATTCCATGCAGGTCTTTGCCGGATGGCGCATTCTGACCGCGCGCCCCACTGCTCAGGACGAGGCGCGCGCGCCGCATGCGCTGTATGGGCATGTCCCGCAGGAGGCTGATTATTCGGTGGGCCATTGGCTGCGCGATGTGGCGCCTTTGCTCGGCAGCGGCAACCGGCCGATCATCGTGGGCGGTACGGGGCTGTATTTTGCCGCGCTGACCGAGGGGCTGGCCGATATCCCGCCCACCCCCGCCGCGATCCGGGCCGAGGCTGACGCGCTGCGCACCGCCGGCGCGCTGGAGCAGATGCGCAGCGCACTAGATCGCGACACTCGCGCCCGGATCGACCTGCGCAACCCGATGCGCGTGCAGCGCGCGTGGGAGGTGCAGCAGACCACCGGGCGCGGGCTGGCGGCATGGCAGGACGCCACACCGCCGCCACTGCTACCGCTGGCGGACGTCCATGCGCTGTTGCTGGATGCCGATACAGACTGGCTGAACGCGCGGATCGCGGGCCGGCTGGGCACCATGCTGGCCGCCGGTGCGCTGGACGAGGTGCGCGCGAATATGGCCCAAATCGCCGCCGGCTGCCCCAGCGCCAAGGCCATCGGCGCGCCCGAACTTGCGGCGCATCTGCGCGGCGACCTGTCGCTGGCCCAAGCGCAGGAGGCCGCCACCATCGCCACCCGGCAATTTGCCAAACGCCAGCGGACGTGGTTCCGGGCCAGAATGAAAACATGGCAACGGATTGCGTTACCGGGGCATGAATAATTGCACTTTTACGACATATTTTGTGTATAACTCGCCATTATGGCCGTATATGTTGCCCTAAAAGAACCAGCAGGAGCCTGCCGTGACGTCCGCGCCCCAGATCATGACCATCGCGCAGTGGGCGCATGGCGCCCCTTGGCGCCTGACATTGCCGCACAGCCAGCCGCAACATGCGCTGATCTGGATCACGCGCGGACAGGCGCGTGCGGCGGTCGGCGGGCTGCGCCGGGGCGTTGGCGCCCATAATGCGCTGGCTGTGCCTGCCGGCACGCTGTTTTCGCTGGATATCGGGCCGGGCTGCTATGGTCAGGTCTGCCTCATCCCGCCCGGTGGCCCTGCCCTGATGCCGGACGAGCCCGAACATCTGCGCATCCGCGAGGCGCAGACGCAATCCGAGCTGACCGCCCTGCTGGAGGCGCTGACGCGCGAGACAACGCAGGCGCGCCCCTTCTCGGACGAGGCGGCGCAGGCGCTCGCCATCATGATGACTGTCTGGCTGCGCCGCGCCATGATCGCGCAAGAGCCCGGACCGCAACCGACAGCCGCACAGCGTCTGGTCATCGCCTATGCCGCGCTGGTTGAGCAGTGCCATGCCAGCGGCCAGCCCATGGCCGCCTATGCGCGGGATCTGGGGGTGACGCCGACGCATCTGGGCCGCAGCTGCAAGGCGTGTTCGGGGCTGACGGCCTCAGACCTGTTGGTGCAGCGCATCCTGCATGCGGCGCGCGAGTTGCTGGAGGATGGCGAGGATGCAATCCTCCATGTCGCGGCTCGACTGGGGTTTGGCAGCGCTGCCTATTTTTCGCGCTTCATTCACGCGCATACGGGCCTCAGCCCCTCTGCACTGCGCCGCAAGGCACAGGCCGCTTAGCTGCCCCAGATCACGCGCACATAATGCGTGGTTTCCGCAAAAGGCGGCACATCACCGTATTTCTTGACCGCCCCCGGCCCGGCATTATACGCCGCCAGCGCCAGCCGCCATGACCCGAATTCGCGATACTGCATCGCCAGATAGCGCGCGCCGCCCTCCAGGTTCTGCTTGGGATCATGCGGATCGACCCGCAACAACGCCGCCGTGCCTGGCATCAACTGTGCCAGGCCAATGGCGCCCTTGTGTGACAACGCGGCAGCCTTCCAGCCGCTTTCCTGCTGAACCAGACGCAGGAACAAATCCTCCGGCACGGAATATTTGCGCGCAGCCTCTTTGGCCAGTTTCAGGAATTCACCGCGATAGGCTCCGCTATAGGCCACCGCGTTGCCCCATTTGGTCGGCGTATTGATCCGCTCCGGCTGAAGCCGCACAGATGCCTTGTATTGCGACGCGGCGCGGTTATCCAGAACGCTGGTCTGTGACTTGAACTGGTTACCGCGATTCTTGGTTGACAGAATCTCTGCCTGCGCACCCTGCACCACCGTCATTGATGCTCCGAACAGCAATGCCCGCGCAAAAAATCGCTTCATAAGAATACCCCGAAATCCCGTCTCACTCTCCCTCGGTTACACGATTCCCGGCTGGAATTCCAGCTTTACGCGGCACGGGCGCGCCCCGTTCACTGTTCTGGCGCCGCGCCAAGGATATTTTAGGCTGGCATTAACCCTCTTCTGATGATGTAACACGAGGCAAATTCCATTCCCTATCAGGAGAGCGCGCATGGCCGGATCGGTTAACAAAGTCATCATCATCGGCAATCTGGGCCGCGACCCCGAGGTGCGCACATTCCAGAATGGCGGCAAAGTCTGCAATCTGCGCATCGCCACGTCCGAAAACTGGAAAGACAAAAGCACCGGGGAACGGCGCGAAAAAACCGAATGGCATTCGGTGGCGATTTTCAACGAGGGTCTTGTCAGAATTGCCGAGCAGTACCTGCGCAAAGGATCCAAGGTCTACATTGAAGGCCAACTTCAAACCCGCAAGTGGCAGGATCAGTCCGGTCAGGACCGGTATTCGACGGAAGTGGTGCTTCAGGGCTTCAACGGCAATTTGACAATGCTCGACGGCCGCAGCGAAGGCGGTGGCGGCGGCGGCGGTTATTCCGGCGGTGGCGGCGGATATGACGGCCCGGATGATCGCGGCGGACCATCATCGTCCGGCGGCGGAGGCAGCGCGCCCTCGCGTGATTTCGACGATGAAATCCCGTTCTAAGGGCGTCGCAAGCAAAACCTGAACCTGCCAAATGGCGTAAAGCAGTGCTTTACGCCATTTGTGCCGCCCCATTGCATCATCAACGCACGCGCACCAAAAACCCAACAGAGCGCATTCAGGCGGCGGTCCATCTGTGCGATCAGCTTGACGAAGCTCTGCCCCACCTTCACAAGCGGCGTATGGACAAATTCGAAGAACAGATAGCCCATCTTATCCGCGCGGTCGACGATCTGTCAGACATTGTCGCCCGGCAGGACAGTGAAATATCCGTCCTCAGCCGCCGTGTTGAAATGCTCATGCGCCGGGAGGGTGAGCGCGAGGCCGAGAGCGCCAGCGCCGTCACGATCGGCAACGAACGCCCCCCTCACTATTGAGCGCCCGAGATTTTTCGCGAAAAATCTCCACCCGGCCTCAGATGTCCTGCACATCCATGACGCCATCAAGGCTTTTGATCGCGCCCTTGATCTGCGGTGTCACCGGATAATCGCGCCCCGCGGACAGCTCCACCTCGCCCGGTAGCCCGTCCCCCATCAGGCAGAACCGGATCGGACCGGGCCGCGCGGCGCGCGCCGCCTCACCGGCGCCTTCCAGTACCCGCGCGACAGACGCAACGGCAGAAGGCGCGTCGACAAAAATCATCAGCCCCAGACTGCCCGCATCCGCCACAACGCCGTCAATCGGCGCCACAGCACGCGCGAGCAGCTTGAGCTGTTCAGACTCCATCGTCGCCTCGACCGTCACGACCACCTGCGCGCCTGTGTCGATATGCTCGCGCGATTTCTCCAGCGTTTCCGAGAACATGACCACCTCGTATCCACCTGTCGTATCGCTGAGCTGCACAAAGGCAAACCGATTGCCGCGCGCCGATTTGCGTTCCTGACGGCCCGCGACAATACCGGCCATCTTGACCACGCAGGGCGCGCGGGCCGCCTGGGTCATTACCTCGTCCAGCGTCTTGACCTGTTTGCGCTTCAGCGCCGCCATGTAATCGTCCAGCGGATGGCCTGACAAATAAAACCCGACGGCTTTGAACTCCTCGGTCAGGCGCTCGGCGGGCAGCCAGTCATCGACCGGGGGCAATCGCGGCTCTGGCAGATCCTCGCCCGCCTCACCGAACAGCGACACCTGCGCGGAGTTTTTCTGATCGTGGATCGCGGCCGAGTAATTCATCAATGGCTCGATCGCGTCGAAGACGCGGCGCCGATTACGGTCAATCTCATCGAATGCGCCGGACCGGGCCAGCATTTCCATCGGACGCTTGCCGATCCGCTTGATATCGACGCGCCGTGCAAAGTCATACAGCGTGGCAAAGGGTTTGCCGTCCCGTCCCGCGACAACCAGCTTCATCGCCTCGACACCGACATTCTTCAACGCGCCCAAACCATAGTGCAGCACGCCCGATTTCACCATGAACTGCGCGTCCGAGCGGTTGACGCAAGGCGGCGCCCACGGCAGGCCCAGCCCCTTTTTTACCTCTTCGAAATAGACCGACAGCTTGTCCGTCAGGTGAATATCGCAGTTCATCACCCCGGCCATGAACTCGGTCGGGTGGTTGGCCTTCAGCCATGCGGTCTGGTAGCTGACCACCGCATAGGCCGCCGCGTGGGATTTGTTGAAACCGTAATTTGCGAACTTGTCCAAGAGGTTCCAGACCTCCAGCGCCTTATCGTCATCGACACCGTTTTCCTTGGCGCCTGCAATGAATTTGGGCCGCTCGGCATCCATCGCCGCTTGGATCTTCTTGCCCATGGCGCGGCGCAACAGGTCCGCGCCGCCCAATGAATAGCCCGCCATTTCCTGCGCGATCTGCATCACCTGTTCCTGGTAAACGATGATGCCCTGCGTTTCGTCCAGGATATGGTCAATCGTCGGATGCAGCAGATCACGGTCCGAAATCTCGTTCTTTACCTCGCAGAATTTCGGGATATTCTCCATCGGGCCGGGACGGTAAAGCGCGACCAGCGCGATGATATCCTCGATGCAGTCCGGCTTCATCCGCTTGAGCGCGTCCATCATGCCCGAGCTTTCCACCTGGAACACGGCGACAGTCTTCGCCTTGGCATAAAGCGCGTAGGTCTTGGCGTCGTCCAGTGGGATCTGGCCGATATCGTTTTCCGCGCCCTCGAACGGCTCGTAAATCGTGCTGCCATCGGCGGCGGTGTGCAGATCGCGGCCCTCGCCGTGGATTTGGCTAATCGCGTTCTGGATCACCGTCAGGGTTTTCAGGCCGAGAAAGTCGAATTTGACCAGCCCCGCCTGCTCCACCCATTTCATGTTGAACTGGGTTGCGGGCATGTCCGAGCGCGGATCCTGATAGAGCGGCACCAATTCGTCCAGCGGGCGGTCGCCGATCACGACGCCTGCCGCGTGGGTCGACGCGTTGCGCAGCAGCCCCTCGACCTGCATGCCGTATTTCAGCAGCCGGTCGACGACCTCCTCGTTGCGGGCCTCTTCGCGCAGGCGGTCCTCCTGGATCAGCGCCTGTTGGATGCTGACGGGTTTGACACCCTCGACCGGGATCATTTTCGACAGCCGGTCCACCTGCCCGTAGGGCATCTGCAAAACGCGGCCGATGTCGCGCACCGCGGCCTTGGACAAGAGCGCGCCGAAGGTGATGATCTGGCCCACGCGGTCACGGCCATATTTTTCCTGAACGTAGTGAATCACCTCCTCGCGCCGGTCCATGCAGAAATCGATATCGAAGTCAGGCATGGATACGCGCTCGGGGTTAAGAAACCGTTCAAACAAAAGCGAATAGCGCAGCGGATCCAGGTCGGTGATGGTCAGCGCATAGGCGACAAGGCTGCCCGCGCCCGAGCCGCGCCCCGGTCCCACCGGAATATCGCGGTCCTTGGCCCATTTGATGAAATCGGCCACAATCAGGAAATAACCGGGAAAGCCCATCCCCTCGATGATGCCCAACTCGAAGTCCAGCCGCGCCTCGTACTCCTCGACACTGGTCGCGTGGGGGATGACCTTTAGCCGGTCGGCCAGCCCCAGCTTGGCCTGGCGGCGCAGTTCGACAACCTCGTCATCGGCAAATCTGGGCAGGATCGGGTCGCGCTTGTAGGCGCCGAACGCGCAACGCTTGGCAATTTCGACGGTGTTTTCAATCGCTTCGGGCAGGTCGGCAAACAGCGTTGCCATTTCGCGCGGCGTCTTGAAGTTGTGCTGCGGCGTCAGGCGGCGCCGCGGCGCGGATTGATCGACATAGGTGCCCTCCGCAACGCAGAGCATTGCGTCATGCGCCTCGTACATTTCGGCCTTGGGAAAATAGACGTCATTTGTTGCGACCAGCGGCAGCTCCATCGCATAGGCCATCTCGACAAGGCCGCGCTCGCTCTGGCGTTCGGCCTCGGGCAGGC
This sequence comes from Roseovarius dicentrarchi, assembly GCF_003316635.1. Classification (GTDB taxonomy): domain Bacteria; phylum Pseudomonadota; class Alphaproteobacteria; order Rhodobacterales; family Rhodobacteraceae; genus Roseovarius; species Roseovarius dicentrarchi. The sequence continues at coordinate 218,165 of NZ_QNQP01000002.1, forward strand.
CATCGTCGCCAGGGTGGCGTTGCAGCTCGACATAGAGCCGGTCGCCGTAAATCTCGGACAGTTGCCGCATCAGCGCCTCGGCAGCGGGGCGCTGGCCGCCGCGCAGCAGGCGCCCAACCGGGCCGTCAGGGCCGCCTGAGAGGCAAATCAGACCGGCAGAATTTTCGGCCAGATCGGTCCGGGTGACATGCGGCAGCGCGCCGTCACCGCGCAGGTAAAGGCAGGAGTTGAGCTTCATCAGATGCTCATATCCCTGCTCGTTCTGCGCCAGCAGGACGATGGGCGCGGGCGGTGGCACCCGCTCGCCCGGCGCGACATCGGTATAGGCCAGATCGATCTGGCAGCCCATGATCGGCTGGATACCCGCGCCCGCCGCGGAGACGGCGAATTCCAACGCGGCGAACATGTTGTTCGTGTCGGTCACCGCCACGGCAGGCATGTCTGCCTTGCGGCAGAGTTCCGGCAGGGATTTCAGGCGGATAGCCCCCTCAAGCAGGGAGTATTCGCTGTGAACGCGCAGGTGGATGAATCGGGCTGGATTGGACATGGCGGCACTTTAGGCCAGAGACCCGCATGCCGCCAGAGGGCAATCCGCCCTGCCCCCACGTCAGGCGCTGTAGGTCACCTGCCCGCCGCAGATCGTCACCATTGCGCGGGCCTTGTGGATTTGTTCCGGCGCGCAGGCCTCAAGGTCGCGGTCCATCACCACCACATCGCCCATCTGGCCCGGTGCCAGCTGCCCCTTGCGGCCCTCGTTGAACTCAACCCACGCGTTGCCGCTGGTGTAGGAGGCCAGCGTGTCCATCAGGCTTTGCGGGCGCACATCCCACAGGCCGCCGGGCTGATCCGGCGCGATGGCGCATTGGATGTTGCGCATCACATCGACCGGGATCACCGGCCAGTCGGTCGAGAAGATCACCGGCGCGCCGGTGTCGCGGATACGCTGCCACGCATAGGCATACGGGTACTGATCGTCATGCAGCAGCGTACCCTGCGGGACATCGGGAAAATAATCGCCCAGCGGTGAATGGCGCGGTTGCAGCGACGCGACCGCGCCCAAGGCATGGATGCGCGGCAGGTCGTCCGGGTGGATAAGCTCTATATGTTCGATCCGGTGGCGGGAATCGCGCGCGCCATTGGCGCGGCGCGCTGCCTCGAACCCGTCCAGCGTGCAGCGCGTTGCCAGATCGCCGATGGAATGGACGCTCAGTTGCAAGCCCATCGCGTCGGTGCGAATGCAAGCTTCGTTGAAATGGTTCGGCTCGAACACCGGCTCGCCCACCTGATCGGTGCCGGGATAGGGCCGCGTCATCATCGCCGTATGGGTGTCCAGCACGCCGTCCATGAACATCTTGACCCGGCCCGACCAGACCCGGTCGCCGGTGTAGCAGCGCTGCATTTCGGCGGCTTCCTCCAGCCGGTCCAGCGGATCGTAGTTTTTCAGATGAAACGGCACCTGCATGCGGCATTTCAGATCGCCTGCCGCGTCCAGATCGCTGAGCAGCTCCAGCTGGTAGAAATTGCCGTCCATATTGTGCATCGTGGTGATGCCGTGGCTGGCGGCATGGGCCAGACCGCGCGCCAGCAGGCGGCGGTCCGCGGCGCGCTCGGCCTCTGTCGCGGGCGGCTCCGGCTCGGCGCCGGTGACATAGCCCAGCATGTCGCGCCCGCCCGTGCGGCTGAGCTTCAAAACAGGGCCAAAGGCGCCGGTTTCCTGCAACTCGCCGGTGGCATTGCCGCCCGCCTCCATCACGATCACGCTGCCCTCGGGCACAGGCGCACCGTGCAGCAGGCCCGCCTGCCGCAGCGCCATGGTATTGGCCCAAAGTGTGTGAATATCGGGCGCCAGCAGCGCCAGCGGACGGTCCGGCAGGATCGCGTCCAGATCGTGCCGGGTCGGATTGCGCCCGTCCATCAGCCCGTAGGCGGTGCTGGTGCCCAGGATCATCGGCTCGTCCGGGTTGGCATCCGCGTAGGCGCGGATGGTTCGGGCGGCATCGCTTGCCGTCTCGACCCCCTCCATCGCCATGAATTCCAGCGCGGCCGCGCCTTGGAACAGATGCACATGACTGTCGATGAAACCGGGCAGCACCGTGCCGCCGCCGGCGTCAATCACCTGCGCGCCAGGCGCGGCCAGATCGCGGATGCCGGCCGTGCTGCCCACGGCCAGAACCACGCCGCCCGCCAGCGCGACCGCCTCGGCGCGGGGGTGCGCGGTGTCCATCGTCAGAACCTTGCCGTTCAGGATCACCAGATCCGCCTTGCCTGCCATGCTCCGCCTCCTTGGGGTGGGAATATCGCGCGCAGATTGCAGCACAGCGCGCGCGGCGTAAATACCTGCCGGGACACAAGCGGACGGCAAAGGGGTATTTACCTTGTCCGCGGGCGCGGCATAGGCTGACCCCCGAAGCGCGCGCCGGGAATCGAGCGCGCAGGCATAAAAACAGGCAGTTTACTGTGACAAGACAGGGGGATCGCATGGCGACCCAATCAGCGACGGCACAGCCAGACGCACACCGCCCAACCGCAGCAACCACGCATGAGGTGATGATCCACGCCGAAGGCGTGACCAAGACATTCGGGCATGGCAGCAGCCAGATCACCGCGCTGGACAACGTGACGGTGGATATCCGCAAGAACGAGTTTTTCACCCTTCTCGGCCCGTCGGGCTGCGGCAAGACCACGCTTTTGCGGCTGATCGCCGGATTTGACCTGCCCGATGCGGGCCAGATCCTGCTGGACGGTCAGGAAATCGGCCACCTGCCGCCCTACAAGCGGCCCGTGAACACGGTGTTCCAGTCCTACGCGCTGTTTCCGCATATGAGCGTGGCGCGCAACATCGGCTTTGGCCTGGAAATGCAGGGCCGTCCCAAATCCGAGATCAAGGACGCGACCGAAGAAATGCTGGCGCTGGTGCAGATGCAGCATCTGGCCGGCCGGCGCACGGACCAGCTGTCAGGCGGCCAGCAACAGCGCGTTGCACTGGCGCGCGCTCTGGCGCCCCGCCCCAAGGTGCTGCTGCTGGACGAGCCACTGTCCGCGCTGGATCTGAAGCTGCGCAAGGAAATGCAGATCGAGCTGAAGCGCCTTCAGGGCGAGACGGGCATCACCTTTGTTTTCGTCACCCACGATCAGGAAGAGGCGCTGACCATGTCCGACCGGATCGCCGTCATGCAGGCGGGCAGCATCCTTCAGGTGGGCGCGCCGAAAGAGATCTACAACAATCCCGCCCGCCGCTTCGTTGCTGATTTCATAGGCGATATCAATATTCTGGACGGCGACCTTGATGCAAAGGGTGAACGCGTGATCCTGCCCGGCGGTGCCTCGATCCGCGCGCTCCTGCCCGAGGGCGCCGCCCGCACCGGGCGCGTATCGGTTGCGATCCGCCCCGAGAATATGAACTTGACGGCACCCGATGCACCCGAGGCCGCCCTGACGGGCCGCGTGACCAACATCGTCTATTTCGGCGCGGGCCATAACGTGCATGTCGCGCTGGAGGGCGGCGGCGAGGTGCTGGTGCGGCGCGCGCAGACCGACGCGCAGATCGGTGCGCATGTGGGCCTGAGCGTGCCGGACGCCGTTCAGGTTCTGGTGGACTGATGGCCGATCTCACCTCCTCCAGCGCGGGGACGCGCCTTGCCGAGGCGCGCAGGCAGACCAGCGCCGCCGCGCGCCGTCGTCGCTGGCAGTTGCTGTCGCCTGCGATCGTCATCATCGCCGCCTTCGGGATTTTCCCGCTGACAATCACGCTGATCTATTCGTTTCTCAGCCCCGGCACCTATGGCGGCGTAAGGTGGGAGTTTTCCACGGATGCCTATGTGCAATTCCTGTTCGACCGGGACATTTTCGATGACACGCTGCAATTTTCCGCCACCTATCTCAGCATCTTTGGCCGCTCCATCGGGCTGGCCTTCGGCGCCACGGTCGGCGCGCTGCTGATCGGGTTCCCGACCGCGTATTTCATCGCCTCCAAACCGGCAAACCAGCGCAATCTGTGGCTGTTCCTGATTACACTGCCATTCTGGGTGAACCTGCTGATCCGCACCTATGCGATCCTGCTGATCATCCGGGATGAGGGGATCGTGAACATCTCCCTGATGTGGACCGGCCTGATCGACCAGCCCATCGGCATGCTGTACACCGATTACGCGGTGTTTGCCGGGCTGATCTACAGCTACCTGCCCTTCATGGTGCTGCCGCTTTATGCGTCGCTGGAGAAGCTGGATTTCCGGCTGGTCGAGGCGGCGTATGACCTTTACGCCAGCCGGTTTCAGGTGCTGCGCCATGTCATCATTCCGATGGCCAAACCCGGCATCGTGGCGGGGTGCATCCTTGTTTTCATCCCCGGCCTTGGCGCCTATATCACGCCCGAATTGCTGGGCGGTGGCAAGGAGCTGATGATCGGCAACCTGATCGCGTTGCAATTTGGCGGATCGCGCAACTGGCCGTTCGGATCGGCCGCCGCGCTGATCCTGCTGGTCGTTGTGATGGTGTCGCTGATCGTTTACGTCCGTTATTCCGGCAAGGAGGGCAGCAACCATGGCTAAGCCCACCCAGACCCCCGCCACCGTGGCCAGCCCCGACCCCGTTCCGCCACGCCGCCGCCGGATGAAGGATCTGCGCAAGCAGCCCGGCTTTGACACGATCGCGTGGATCTGCCTGTTCCTGCTTTATGCGCCGATCGCGGTGCTGATCGTGTTTTCGTTCAACGACAATCGCTCGGTCGTGAAATGGACCGAATTCAGCCTGCGCTGGTACAAGGCCGCGTTCGAAAATGATGGCATCCGCAAGGCGACGCTGATCTCGCTGCAAGTGGCCGCAGTTTCCACGATCTTTGCCACCACATTCGCCACCATGGCCGCGCTGGCCACTACGCGGGTGCGCGCCTTCAAGGGGCAGACGCTGGCCTATGCGGTCATCAACCAGCCGCTGATGGTGCCCGAAATCGTCACTGCCGTCTCGACCCTCGCGTTTTTCGGCATCATCAAGCAGGTGACAGGCATCAACGGCATCGGGTTCCTGATGCTGGCACATACCGTGTTCTGCATCCCGTTCGCCTATATGCCGATCCGCGCGCGGCTGGAGGATATGAACCTGTCGCTGGAGCAGGCGGCGGCCGACCTTTATGCGACCCCCGTTCAGGTGTTCCGCAAGGTCACGCTTCCCCTGATGGCACCGGGGATCGTGGCGGGGGGCATGCTGGCCTTTGTGGTGTCGCTGGATGATGTTATCATCACGCTGCTGGTTGCCGGCCCTGGCGAGACGACGCTGCCGGTCTATATCCTCGGCCAGATCCGGCGCGGCATCACGCCCGAAATCAACGCCGTCTCGACCGTGCTTCTGGGTCTGTCGGTTGTGCTGGTTTCGATCTTTTTCCTGATAGGCAACAAAAAGCGGACGTAAAACCCGCAATATACCAACCCAACCGGAGGACTGTTATGATGAAAAGAACCACCCCCACACTGGCCGCCAGCCTTGCCGCTGCCGTGGCGCTTGCCGGGTCCGCATCGGCCGAGGGCAAGCTGAACATCTACAACTGGGGCAACTACACCAACCCCAAGCTGATCGAGAAATTCGAGAAAGAGTATAACGTCGAGGTCACGCAGGACGAATACGACAGCAACGAAATCATGCTGGCCAAGGTCCGCGAAGGCAACAGCGGCTATGACATCGTTGTCCCCAGCGATTCCACCGTCCCGGTGATGATCGATCAGGGCCTGCTGGCCGAGGTCAAGCCGAACGAGATGGAAAATTACGGCAACATGGATCCCCGCTGGATCGATGTCTACTGGGACGAGGGGCGCAACTATACCGTGCCATGGCTCTGGGGCACCACCGCGCTGACCGTCGACACGGCCGTTTATGATGGCGAGCTGGACAGCTTGTCGCTGCTGTTCGAGCCGCCGGAGGAGCTGAAGGGCCGCATCAACATGCTGAACGACATGGGCGAGGTGATCAACGCCGCGCTGCGCTACAAGGGCTATGAGCGCTGCAACTCCAACACCGACGAGCTTCGCGACGTGACCGAGTTGATGATCAGCGCCAAACAGCATTGGCGCACCATGGATTATGCCACGATTGAAAAACTGACGTCGGGCGATGTGGACGCCAGCCACAGCTATAACGGCGCCGCGATCCGGTCGCGCGACCAGCGCCCGACGCTGCAATATGTCTATCCCAAGGAAGGGTTTACCGGCTGGATGGACAACGTCGCCGTGCTGGCCGATGCGCCCAACATGGAAAACGCCAAGCTGTTCATGAACTTCCTGATGGAACCGGAAAATGCGGCGCTGCTGTCGAACTTTGCCCGCTATGCCAACGGCATCACCGGCAGCGAGGAATTCATGGATGACGACATCCGCGATGCACCGGAAATCGTGCTGCCCGCAGATGCACCGACGCCGGATTTCGTCCGTCCCTGCCCGCAGGAAGTGACCGATATGTACAACCGCATCTGGACGAAGCTGAAGCAATAAGGCATTGCCACGTCAGGCGGGGCGTGCAGACTGTACGCCCCGCCCCTGTTTTTCGAGCGCACCGCGCCCATCCCCGAGGATATCCCGAACATGTCAGTCCCCGCCGCCCCCGTCCCTGCGCCGATTCCGATGACCGCGCGCGAGCAAGGCATCATGGAAGGCTTCCCGCCCGCCCCTGACAAGATCCCCGGCCCCACCACCTGGGACATGCCGCCCTTCAACCGCTGGTCGTTCCAGCACATACGAGAGCTGTTCCCGACGACCGAGGTGCGGCGCGGCACCGGCCCGGTGCGCGATCTGCCCGCCGCCCCGCAGGAGCGTCTGGGCGATGTCGCCTTCAAGGCGATGTCCGGCGAGACGACCACAATCGACGACTGGCTGGCGCACAGCTACACAGACGGGTTTCTGGTGATGAGCCGGGGCAAGGTCGTCACCGAACAGTATTTCAACGACATGGAGGGGCACACCCCGCACCTGTCGCAATCTGTCGCCAAATCGGTCGTCGGCACGCTGGCCGGCGTTCTGCATGGCGAGGGCGCGCTGGATCTGCACGCCCCCATCCTGGACCTGATCCCCGAGCTGGGCAAATCGGGCTATGCCGGCGCCACCGTGGGCCAGGTTCTGGACATGCGCAGCGGCACGCGGTTCACCGAGGATTACAACACGCCCGGTTCGGACATGACCCGGATCGACATCGCCAGCGGCTGGCGCCCGCCCGTACCGGGCGAGCCTGTGCCGACCATCCGCGAGGTGATCCAGTCCCTGCCCGCCGAGCGCGAGCATGGCGAGGCGTTCAAATACCGCTCGATCGAAACCGATGTCGTCGCCTGGGCGCTGGAGCGCGCGGGCGGCCAATCGCTGGCTCATATGCTGTCAGACCGCATCTGGCAGCATATCGGCGCCGAGCGCGACGGGTATTTTACCGTCGACGGGGCCGGCACCGCACTGGCCGATGGGGGCTTCAACGCGGTGCTGCGCGACTATGCCCGCTTTGGCCTGATGATGCTGGAGGGGGGCGCCGTGAATGGCAAGCAGGTCGTGCCCGAGGCATGGGTGCGCGCCTGCGCGCGCGGCGATACCGCCTCCTTCGGCGAGCCGTATACGGCCACGTCGCCGCATGGCGCCTACAGCAATCAATGGTGGATCCATGACGCCAAGCGCGGCGATTTCATGGCGCGGGGCGTGTTTGGCCAGCTGATCTATCTGGACCCGCAGACCGAGTTCATGGCTGTCAAACTGTCCACCTGGCCCGATTTCCTGATCCACAGCTACACCGTGGACATGCTTTCTGCCGTCACCACCATCCGCGACGCGCTGGCCGAATCCGAGGCCAGCCCAAAGAAGTTTACCGATTTCCTGCGCCGCCGCTGATACGGCTCGCAACGCGATCCGGATACGAAAAGAGGCACCCGGATTGGGTGCCTCTTCTGCTTTCAAAATCAGGCTTCGGGCTTAATCCGGCAGCGCGCCGCAGAACCCGCCGGAAGGCGCCGCGCCGGACCCCAGCGCGAACACCGATGGCGCCGTGTAAGGGTTCGGCGGCGATGCGGTCACGTCCAGCCCGATCACCAGCAAAATAACGGCCAGTGCGGCATATGCGATGATACGGCGGCTCATGTACGTGGCTCCAGTCCCAGACGCGGGCGCAGCCCGACGCCGACCCAGCTGCCCGCGAAGGCGGCGGCAAACCAGACCCAGCCATGCAAACTGCCGGTCGAGATACCCGAGAAGAACGCGCCCACATTACAGCCAAAGGCCAGCCGCGACGAATAGCCCAGCAGCAGACCGGCAACCACCGTCGCCACCCATGCGCGCGCCGGCAGCGAGGGCAGCGGCGCCGACAGGCCCCCCGCGCGCCAGTTGGCAATCAAAAATGCCCCGGCGATCAGCCCGAAATTTGTCAGCGATGTGTAATCCGTCAGCACGCTCGCGGCCACGCGGCCCTGATTGCCCGGCGCCGACCAGAACGCCGATCCGCCCAGATCGGCCCCGGCCGCCACCGCGCCCTTGGCCACCCACAGGCCCAGCCCGTAGACCACGCCCCAGGGCTGCCCGGCGACCAGCAGGTTGCCAATCGCGAATACCGCCAGCAGCAGCGCCGCGATAATCAGCCGCCCCGGTATCCGCCGCGTACCGGGCGCCGCGCGCCACAGCAAAAACGCCGCCACCGCCGCCAGCAGCACCAGCGTAATGGCCAACCCCTGACCGCCGCGAAACACGATGATCGGCAGCCTGCCCAGCTCGGTCCACCAGACCAGACCATAGGCCGCCAGAAAGCTGCCGATGGCGAAAAACGGCAGCGCCAGCAGGCCCACCGGATTGCCGCTGCCCGCATTGACCAACGTGCCGGACCCGCAGCCCAGCACCACCTGCATCGCCCCGCCAAAGACAAATGCGCCGCCGATCATGGCAAAGCCCACGGGTGCCTCGGCGCCCGCCAGTTCGCCCGCATGGCTTTGCAGCAAGGGGATCGCGACGATGGCCACCAGACCAATCGACAGCAGCTGCGCCAGAATACCCGCCGGATCGCGCCGCAGGATCATCGCCCGCCACGGCCCGGCAAAGCCAAACCGCAGCCCCTCCAGCGTCATGCCAAGGCCAAGGCCGATGGCCAGCATCAGCCCGAACCGCGGCCCGGCCAGCGCCGCCACCATGACCACCGCAACCAGCGCCGCGATCACCAGCACGCCGCGCGAAAATGCGCGGCCCCATGGACCGCGCACAGATGTATATTGGACTGTATCAGACATCAGTTCGGCGTGATTTTGTTCATTAGGTTCTGGAACAGGCCCGGCACATTCTCCATCTCGTTATCGGTTTTGGAGTAGCCTACCATCGAGTCGGGATATAGCTTGACGTTAGGCACGCCCGCCAGTTCGGACATCGCGAACCAGTCGGTCGCGGCCCAATGGCCGGTGTTGCAAAACGATACGATCTCGGCGTCGTCGCGCAGGCCAAGCGTAGTCATCAGCTTGGACGCACCGGCGCTGTCCATGATGGCGTTGCCATCCTCGAACCAGACCGAATGGGTTACGTTTTGCGCCCCCGGCAGCGTACCGGGACGCTCTGCCGCGCCATGGGCCTCGCGACCTTCAAAGAAACTGGCCGGGCGGGCATCCACAAGAACCGCATCCCGGTCGCCCCGGACCGCGGCGGCGACGTCATCGGTATCGGCCAGCCATTCATCGGAAAACGTGATGTCGATAGCGGACGGCACCGGCTGCGATGCGGCAGTGTCAAGCGGCAGGTTCGCCGCTTCCCACGCGGTCATGCCGCCATTCAGGATGGCCAGTTGGGTCAGTCCCGATGACTTCAGGGTCCAATACACCCGCGCAGCGGCGCCGAAATCCGTGTCGCTGTTGCCCTCATGCACGATGGCAACAGGCTGCTCAAAGGTCACGCCCAGACTTTGAAGCGTTGCCTCAAGCTGGTCCTCGGGCACCAGCTGACCGGGGTTCTCTGCCGGGCCGCGAAACGCGCTGTAGGGCGCTGAAACGGCGCCGGGAATATGCCCCTCGGCAAAGGCGTCGCCGCGAATATCCAGGATCAGGGGCGCGTTGCCGGACAGCCCCGCATTCAGCGCGTCGGGCGCGATCAGCGGGCCAAAATCATTCTGGGCAAGGCCAGCAGTGCCGTAGATGGCGACGGCCAGCGCGGCGATGGTGAAAAACTTCATGGGGGCACCTCGGATTGGCAGAAAGGTTGTTCATTTCTGATCCCCATGTCGGCCGGATCCGGCCCCAAGGCAAGGGGCGGCCGAACGCAAAGGCCGGCGCGATATGTCAGAAATTCGCATCCTGTGAGGATCATCAAACACCCAGCCAGCCTTAGCGTGCCTGTTTGGAATAATTTCCCCAACATGACGCATATTTGCTTAATATTTTCTTTTCCGCGCCCCGTTTTCCCAACTTTTCAGAAAGTAGTGCGCCAGGATGCGCATTTGAAAACCCCACCCTTCAGACAATTTTTAATGCCGATTGCATACCCTCTAAACCCGGCTCCCGCTAAGCCTTCTTGAAATCCGTGCTCCCCTCCTTTGAGGTTCATGTGCAGGTGGCACGCTCCCTTGGCGGACCCCTCTTGCACTTGAATTATACAAATATTCTGCGCCGTCATTAACGGAATATTTGCTAAATGCGGTCCTAACTACGCTTGATGGACATTGATTTCAGCCCGCAGGATAAAATGCGCAACCTGCCCGGCACAGCGCTGCAACAATGCGGCACATATGCAGATGTCATGGTGGCGTTCGGTTGTGACGCCGTGCTGGCCGACATGTATAAGTCAGGCACGCTGCTGGGCCGCGCGCGTATCTACCTGCGCCGGTTTGGCCCGCTGCGCATGGCGTGGCTGCCGCGCGGACCGGTCTGGACAGATGCCGCCACGCCGGTGCTGCAACGCCGCGCGCTGGCCGCGCTACCCCGCGCCGCGCCGTGGCGCGCCATTTGGGCAGTCGGAAGCGACGCAAATACGGGCCGGCGCGGCCTGCCTGTTGCGCGCGGATGCACCATGGCCGAACTTGACCTGACCCCCTGCGCCGCAGATCGCCGCGCCGCGCAACATGGCAAATGGCGCAACCGTTTGAAACGCGCCGAAGAAGCGGGCCTGCGTATTTCTGCACGCAGGCTGAACCTGCGCCGGGATGTCACCCTGCTGGCCTGCGAGACAGCACAGCAGCGGGCGCGAGGATATGCCGCCCTGCCCCCTGCATTTACGGAAAATTGGACCAAAATAGCCCCGGATCACACGCTTATCCTTACTGCCGAGGAAAATGGCATATCGCTTGGTTTCATGCTGATGCTGCTGCACGCGCCGATTGCCACCTATCACATCGGCTGGACCGGGCCGCGCGGGCGGGCCTTGAACGTGCATAACCTGCTGTTCTGGCGGGCATCACAGGATCTGGCGACGCGCGGCTATGCCAGGCTTGATCTGGGCCACGCGGATTTCAAGCGCACGCCGGGTCTTGCACGGTTCAAAATGGGCAGCGGCGCGGCGGCGAAAACACTGGGGCCGACGACGCTTTGCCTGTGACTTGCGCCCCTCGCCCCTTGCTCAATCCCGCCTGCAATCCCATTTGCCTCTGGTAAAATGCGCCCATAGCCTATAGGGCGCCAGAAAAACCCCAAGGAATGACCCGAATGGACCTTCGCAATATCGCGATTATCGCCCACGTTGACCACGGCAAAACCACGCTGGTGGACGAGCTACTGAAACAATCAGGCGCCTTCCGCGCCAATCAGGCCGTGGACGAGCGTGCGATGGACAGCAATGATCTGGAGCGCGAGCGCGGCATCACGATCTTTGCCAAGCCGACCTCGGTCGAGTGGAAGGGCAAGCGCATCAACATCGTCGACACGCCCGGCCACGCCGATTTCGGCGGCGAGGTGGAGCGTATCCTGAGCATGGTCGACGGTGTTGTCCTGCTGGTCGACGCTGCCGAAGGCCCGATGCCGCAGACAAAATTCGTGACGTCCAAGGCACTTGCCCTTGGCCTGCGCCCGATTGTCGTGCTGAACAAGGTCGATAAATCCGACGCCGAACCTGACCGCGCGCTGGACGAATGCTTTGATCTGTTCGCCAGCCTGGGCGCCGATGATGACCAGCTGGATTTCCCGCATATGTACGCGTCGGGTCGCTCTGGCTGGGCCGATCATACGCTGGACGGTCCGCGCAAGGATCTGAGCGCGCTCTATCAGCTGATCGTCGATCACGTGCCCGCCCCCAAGCAGGTCAAGCGTCAGGACGAAGATTTCCGCATGCTGGCGACCACGCTGGGCGCCGACCCCTTTGTCGGGCGCCTGCTGACCGGCCGCGTCGAATCGGGCAAGCTGAAGGTCGGCGCGACCGTGCAGGCGCTCAGCCGCATTGGCCAGAAGATCGAACAGTTCCGCGTTACCCGCATTCAGGCGTTCCGCGGCCTTGCCTCCCAGGACATCGAAGAGGCGCAGGCCGGCGATATCGTCAGCCTCGCCGGCATGTCCAAGGCGACCGTGGCCGACACGATCTGCGCGCTGGCAGTGGACGAGCCGCTGGAGGCGCGCCCGATCGATCCGCCCACGATCACGGTGACCTTCGGCATCAATGACAGCCCGCTGGCCGGGCGAGATGGCAAAAAGGTGCAAAGCCGCGTCATCCGCGACCGCCTGATGAAAGAGGCCGAGTCGAACGTCGCCATCAAGATTTCGGACACCCCCGGCGGCGAAGCGTTCGAAGTGGCCGGCCGCGGCGAATTGCAGATGGGCGTTCTGATCGAAAACATGCGCCGCGAAGGGTTCGAACTGAGCATCAGCCGCCCGCAGGTCGTCCTGCGCGAAGGCCCCGACGGCGAGCGGCTGGAGCCGATCGAAGAAGTCACCATCGACGTGGATGACGAATATTCGGGCGCCGTGATCGAAAAGCTGACCAGCACCCGCAAGGGTGAAATGACCGAAATGAAACCTGCCGGCGCGGGCAAGACTCGCATCATCGCGCATGTCCCATCACGCGGGCTGATCGGTTATCATGGTGAATTCCTGACCGATACGCGCGGCACTGGCGTTTTGAACCGGGTGTTTCACAGCTGGGCACCGCACAAGGGACCGATTCCCGGTCGCCGTGCCGGCGTTCTGATTTCGATGGAAAACGGCGAATCCGTCGCCTACGCCCTGTGGAACCTTGAGGATCGCGGTCGTATGTTCATCGGTCCACAGGCCAAGATCTACACCGGCATGATCATCGGCGAGCATAGCCGCGAGAATGATCTGGAAGTGAACCCGCTCAAGGGCAAGAAGCTGACCAACGTGCGCGCCTCCGGCACGGACGAGGCCGTGCGCCTGACCACCCCCATCGAGATGAGCCTGGAACAGGCCATTGCCTATATCGACGATGATGAACTGGTCGAAGTCACGCCCAACGCCATCCGCCTGCGCAAGCGCCACCTGGACCCGCACGAGCGCAAGCGGGCATCGAAATCAGCCTGAAACCAATCGGTTACAGATAAGTCTTAAAGAAATACATCAAGGTGTCCGGGAGTTTTCTCTCGGGCACCTTTTCCAATTTTCGGGCGCAAATGCGACCGTGTGCGGGGTCACTGCTTGCAAACGACTTCGCGCATCAGCACGTGTTCGGCCTCAACCAGTGTTTTGTCTTCGCGGTATATCGCGGGATACTCCAGCAACAGGACCAGACCGTTACGGCGCACATATTGGCGGGAGGTCTCTTTGACCAGCACCTTCTTGACGTCATAGCGCGCGGGTACGGTGACTTCCTTGTAGCAGGCAACGACCCGCGCCTTGTCAGCCACGGCGCCCGGCGCCGTGGTCAGCAGCGCGAGGCATGCAACGGCCCCGATTTTAACCATATTCATACGGCTCTCCTCAATGGCGACCATGCCAGCGGGTGCGCGGACATGCGAGAGGCAGGGTGCGCGCCGAATATGGCAAAAATGGGATCGAGGGATGTTGGTTAATGGGCGCGAGACTTTTTATGCCGCCCGATGCGGAATGCGCGGGCGTCCGCGCATTCCGTGATCATGACGTTCAGCGGCAGGCGGCCTCACGCAGGACGTAATGACCGGCCTTCGCCAGCGACCGTTTTTCCATGTAAACCGGTGCATAGTACATCTCGACCATCTGGCCATTCGAATGCACCCACTTTTTATGCGCAGGATGCTCCAGGACCTTCTTGGTGTGGTAGGTCGCAGGTGTTGATTGTCATTGAGAACTGACCCGGCACCAGCAGAAATTGTCATTGAGAATTGACCCATGTGCAACCTTGCCGCGGCTTGAATCAGCTGGGGGCGCATGGAGTGATAGACATGGGATTTTTGAGGGTAATTCGGAAATGGGCACTGCGGGATAAGATGCCTATTCGCGAGATCGCGCGGCGGACGGGCGTATCTCGCAACACGATCAAGAAGTATCTGCGGGAGGGGATTGTTGAACCTGCAT
>NZ_QNQP01000030.1 GCF_003316635.1 Roseovarius dicentrarchi
GTCGCGCCCTGACTCTATATCACCTGTTGGCCAGCCTGCCCGAGGGCATGAAATGGCTGCCCGCGATGCCGTGAAATGCGTGCCCGAGATCACGCGAAATCACTGCCCAACTTCCGCGAAATGCGCACCAAAGTCCCAGCCAAGCCTGATAACCTACACCGCGCCTTAAATGTCGAACCAGATCGGCTTGATGATGTGCTATGCTGGCGCGATACACGTTATGTCGGCAAGCAGCTGACGTTTTCCTATGACCGCAAGCGGATCATGCTGGAAGAAATCGATGTGACACGCGGGCTGGTTGGCAAATACGTCGACACCTACGCCTTCGTGGATGGACGGTTCGAAGTCCGCTCAAAAGGCCGATCCCTGCCCTACAAAATCTTCGATATGGATCAGCGCGTGACCCATGCGGCCATCACCGACAACAAGCGCCTTGGTGCAGTGCTCGAGCATATCAAAGAGATGCAGGACGCCGCCCCACCCAAACCGAAGGTACGGACAAACTCCGAGAAGATGGGTTACAAACCGAATGGGCGGCGACAAGGTCGGCCTTCAGGTACACGTAACAAGAAGATTGCGCATGCGGCGGAATAGCCCAAGAATGAGGGCATGACTGACGACGACCCAGAGATCATCTTCTCTGACTACACGCAATCCGTCGTTATTGACGGGCATCATTTCGACGTTGAGATTTACCGAACCAGTATCGATCCCGGCTGGATCCTGTCCGTGGAGAACCAGTTCGGCACATTGACGGTTTCAGACAACCCACCCTTCTTTGGCGATGTTCTCGCTTGGCGCGCCTTCGAGGAACTCGTGCGCGAGGAAGGCATCAAGGCATTCTACAACAATAAAGAACGCCGCAAGCTGGGTCTATGAGCTGACCCGAGCAAGGCTTGGCAGCCCTGCGATACTTGAGGTCTCCGGGCTGCCAAGCCTTGCTCCCCTCAGCGCCCTTGATGACACTTCTGGTTTGCAGACCCGGTGACATTTCAACTTGGTTGCAACACACACACACACTGTACGGGCACATTCTAAACTGGGTTGCGACAAATGCCCTATCTTGCTGAAAAGCAAGGAGAACGGATATGGCCCATACAGAACTGGATTTGCGTGAGCGGCGCGCAATCGAAGACATGCTGAACGCGAAAGTGCCGATAGCCAAGATCGCCGCCGAGATCGGCCGGCACCGTTCGACCGTCTATCGCGAGGTCAAGCGCAACTATTTTGAAGACGAAGAGATCCCGTATCTGACCGGCTATTACGGGATGATCGCGCAGAGGGCAGCGTCTGATCGCCGTGCGCGGCGCCGCAAGTTAATCCGACTGGATAGTTTGCGCGCGCATGTGATCGAACGCCTCGAAGTCGGATGGACGCCGGAACAGATCGCTGGCCGGCTTGGATACGACGGTCAGCCCCTGCGCGTGAGCCATGAGACGATCTATGCCTATGTCTACAGCCGCGAAGGCAAGTCAGAACAGCTGGCGCGTCATCTTCCCAGCCGCCGAAAGAAGCGCCGGCCGCGCTATGCGAGACGCCCCAGAGGCCAGGTTTTTCCGCCGGATCGGTCAATCCATCAACGTCCTGAGCATGTGAAGACACGTGAAGCATTTGGGGATTGGGAAGGTGATTTGATGATTTTCGAACGCTCAACCGGCAAGATGAACGTGGCTTCCCTCGTGGAGCGGAAGACTCGGTTCGCGGTTCTCTTCCGGAACAATGATCGCAGTTCACCCCACCTCATGAACAAGCTCATGGATGTATTGGAACCCCTGCCCCAGCCTGCAAGGCGCTCCATCACGTTCGACCGAGGCTTCGAGTTCCGCGCGTGGCGCAAGCTGAAATCGGGCATCGGCACGGAAAGCTGGTTCTGCGACCCACAGGCACCATGGCAGAAAGGTTCGGTCGAGAACCTGAACAAAAGAGCGCGGCGATACCTGCCGCGTGACACCCAACTCGCGGCGCTCTCAAATCGCTACATGAAGGCGATTTGCGACCGCCTGAACGGAACACCCAGAAAGTGTCTCGGTTGGCGCACGCCGAGGTGGTGTAACTTCAGAGAAGAACTGATGAAACTGAGATAGCGGAAACTGTCGCAACGACCCTTGAGCCATCAAAAAAGCTTGTCGCCGGGACAAACGATGCTCTGATCCCCGCGGTGCCGAAGCAGTTCTCTGTTCAACAGATCTACTGGCAAACCTTCGCGATTCAGCGTCCGAACGTCGAACATGATGCAGAATGGTTAGTATATCGCGTGGTTGAATACTAACCATTGTGGCCGTTTGTCGGTCATGAACTTACGAGACCGTGTCGGGCAAAACATACAGGACTTAAGACGATCTCTTGGCATCAGTCAGGAGGATCTCGCCCTGCGCGCGCGGGTTAACCGTGGCTACATGGGCAAGGTTGAGAACGGAAGATATTCAGTGTCCCTCGACATTCTGGAGAAGATTGCGCTGGTCCTCGACGTAGACCCGTCCGTCCTTCTTGCAGAAAGGAACGTACAAAATCCTGTTGCAGGATGCAAGGAAGGCCGCGGTGGCTTGGAGCAGCAGTCAAAAACCTAAATCGCATCCGGGCCGTCTGACCACGAGAGGAGATATGCCAGTGACTAAGCTCACTCCGTCGCATCATCGTGATGTGATTTCCGCTCTGTCTCGGGGTGTCATCGTTCCGACCCTGACGCCGTTCGACGAAAATGGGGCGATTATGACGCATGCCATTACCGACCAGACCCGCCGTCTTGCCCAAATCGACGGCATCGTCGGGATCGCGGTGAATGCCTCGGTCCATGAACGCGAAAACCTGACGACCACTGAACGCACCGAGGTGATCTGCAAGATACGTGCGGGGCTGTACTCTGACCAGTTGCTCCTCTGCTATGTTGGCGTGCTCGCTTACACCGTCCTTGAGGAGATCGCTTCCTGTCAGACTACGGGCGCCGATGCGGTAATCGGAAGCTTGGTAGAACGGCAAAAGGAGCATGAAGGGAATTCGGCCGAAGAACGCCTTGAGGCTCTGGTCGATCTCACGGATCGACTGCCGCTCCCCGTCATCGTCGCCCTCCACCGAGGCGCACATCGTCGCCCGGCTATCACCGACGAGATCGCAATTCTCGCCCGGCACAGCGGCAACGTGATCGGCTTCGACATGCGGGCGAATGACGACGTACTGCAATATGATCAAGATTACTATGCCCTGAAATCCATCGGTCGGCCGCTTGCCTGCCTGTCATCCTCGACGCGCGCACTGTTCCACAATCTCAACACAGGCGCTGACGGCGTGGTGTCTCTCCTCGCGCAATTGGCACCGCATGAAGTGGCGGCCCTGTACCAGGGCTCACGGAATGGCCGGTTCCTTGATGCGCAAGCGCTACATAACCGGCTTTCGCCCCTCATCGGGCTGCTGTCTAGCCCCGACCCGATGACCCGCGAATTAATCTGTCGCGAGATTGCCCATTACCGCGGCTTGCTCGCCTCGCCCGATATGCGCGCCAGTCCTGAGCCGCTTTCCTCCCAACTGAAGCGGCGGATACATCAGGTCGTCGACGAGACCGGTCTCAAACCCATCAGCTGGGTCTGACTTTTGAGGCAGACAGCCCTCCTAACGCTCAATGCCTCGCGAATTGTCCTTGCCGAGGTCCGGCGCGCGATCCATCTGGCGGATCTGTTCGCGCATCTGGCCGAGGACCGGAATGGCCTGCGCGACCACATTGACGCGGGTCTGAACAAAGTTTCGCTCCGCGGCGGGCCGTGATGTCAGCGCCGGGTCCTGCGCGATGCCGCTTTGGATTGCTTCACTGCTCTTGCCGTAGCGTTCGGCGAGGGCCTCGCGGAACCGCACCACCTCCTGAACCGATGCCTTGTCCGCCAGGAGCAAACGCGTCCGGTCCTCCTTCTCCGCCCCTGACGGCATCCTGTGCACCTGCGCCATTCGATCGAGAAACGCTCCGGTCTCCTGCGACAGGTCGGGGAGCGGCTTACGCATGGCGACGCGTCGTGCCTCATGCTGCCGGGCGACGCGCTCCTCGATCCCGTCCAGCGCCGCGAAATGCGTGTCCATCTGCCGCGCCATCATAGGTGCCTGTTCGAGTGCCGAACGACGTTCCCCGTTGGCGATCCCGAGACGGGTCGTGCCCCGCAACTCGCCAAAGCGCGATGGCGACCGTTCGACCTCCGAGATCAGTCCGGTGCCGTCCCCGCGTTCGGTGTATTGCGCCATCATTCGCTCAACAGCCTGGTCGGGTTCGACATAGATCCGTCTGGCGACGTCTTTGGCTGTCGCCAGGGTTGGCCGAGCGGAAATGTCTTCGGCGGTGCGGGAACGCAGTTCTCGATCCTTCAATGGCGGCAGGTCGGGAACGGCCTCGATCAAGGGTTTTTTCGGCGGCATGGTGGCCCTCCCGCGATGTGGTGCCCGATCATTGTCTTGAATGCTCGTTGGCGTGCGATCCGGCCCTTCGATGAATGCCGCTGCGCGTGTCACATCCCAGGGCCTGCTGCGCTCCGTCAACGGCTGTAGCGTTATCTGGGTCTCAGCCCATTGCGCGGCGAAGAGCGCCGACCAGTTCTCGCGGGCGAAATATCTCCAGTCATCCGGCAATCCGGCCAGGACCGGCGCGTCCTCGTTCGGCTGATGCGCGCCATGATTAAGGATCGCGTCCTTCGGAAATACCGCCAGAATCTCCGCGTTGAAGCTGCGCAACTCATCTGCCGATGTGGCCAGGTTCAGCTCATAATGCGCGCGGCGCTCGAAGCCCCGCGCCTTACGACCGTGGCTATGCTCCGAAGCCAGACTGTGCGCCAAGCGGCCAACCGACTGGTGCAACTGCTGCGACATCTCGGGGGGTTGCTTGCGCACGTGGCCGCGCGCCACCGCCTCTTTACCCCCGTCCCTTTCCGGTACAAGAATTGCCTGGCGCTCCGGTGCCGGGTGCCGCAGACGGTCAAACCGGGCCGCCAAACTGTCGAGCCGCTCGCGCAGATAGTGGATATTGGCTTTGACAAACTCTGCAATGACCCGCGTGGTCGGGAACCCGCGCCGTTCGGCAAATCCGCGTATAACGTCCGCGTAGTCGACCCGATCCCGATAGAGCGCAGTCGAATCCTGCAACCGGTCGCGGGTCATCAATTCGACCAATTCGCCCGTGCTCCGGACATCCTCGCGTGAGGCATAGAGCGTGACGTCATCGCGATGCCGGGTCAGCGCAACATAGGAGAGTTGTGCGTCCATGCTCGGCGAGAGATAGACGAAGGCGTGATCAACCGTGTTGCCCTGCTCCTTGTGGATCGTGCGTGCATAGCCATAGTCAATATGGTTGTATTCGTTGGCGCGCAGGGTGATCGGATCGACCTGGCCTTCCACCATGACCCTGAGCCGATTTCTGGCTGCCTCGACAACGCTGCCCGTCGATCCGTTGAAGACACCGAGGCTGCGCTCATTCTTCAGGAAGAGGATCTGATCGCCAGCGGCAAACGGCTTGCCGCCACGCTCTGACGCGAAGCTGTGTTCCTCCCCAAGCGCGCCTTTGGCCTTCAACGCCTCGCGAGCGTCAAAATTGAGCGCGATCACATCCTTGTTGCGATGTGCCATGATGGTGACGTCGGCTGAAGCCTGATGGAACGGCAACCAGTCCCGGATCAGACCCGCGCGCGCCTCTTCCCGGCTTTCGGTCCAGTCGAGCCTGTCGCGCTCCAGATAGGCCACGACGCCCTCCTGCGTCCTGCCCGATCCGAACGCGATGGCCGCGTCGCGCATCCACGGCTCATGCTGGCGCACGACGCTGTCGAGTTCGCAGTATCCGGTCACATCGACAAAGGCGCGAAACGCGGCGCCGGCCTGAATGGGTTGCAACTGCCGCGCATCGCCGAGCACGATCATCCGCGCGCCGGCCTCGTTCAATGTGCGCGTGATGCTCTCCATCTGGCGCGACGATACCATGCCGGCCTCGTCCATCACGAACACGGTCTTTTCAGTCGGCAGCAGATCGCCCTTCGCCCATTGATACTCCCATGAGGCCAAGGTCCGGCTCTCGATGCCCGCCTCCGAGCGCAGATTGTCGGCAGCGATTCCGGCCAATGCACCACCTACAACGGTGCAGCCCTGGCGCTCGAAGGCGATGCGTGTCGCCTCGGTCGCGGTCGACTTGCCCGCACCGGCATAGCCGACAAGGGCCGCAGCCCCTGTCTCGCCGGTCAGGTGCCGCACAACCATCTTCTGCTGATCGGTAAGGTCGAACCCGCGCTCCGCCTCGAATATCTTGTAGGCTTTGTCGAGATCAGCGTCGGCAATCGGAGCCGCCATTCTGCGTGCCAAGCCGTCGATGTTCTGGACCATCCGATGTTCAAGTTCAACCATCGTCCGCGTCGAGAATAGCGCCTCGCTCGTGGCATCGCCTGTGAACGGATCGAAGGCGGGGGCCGCGACGGCCACCAGTTCCTCATGCGCGCCGACATGGTAGAACAGCGACTGGAACTCGGCACTCGAGCATTCCGTCCGGTGGATCTCGCGGGCGATATCATGACGCGTGAACACCGCCTTCTGCGTGGTGATCTTCGTGAGGATCAGCGCCGGATCCTCGGCATAGCGCAGATAGTTTTCCCGAGCGGCGAGCTTCGCCTTCTCGGCCAGTTCCGACACCTCACCGCGCGCATCCATATTGTCGCACGCGGGTCCGCGATGCTTGCTCGGCACCGCATCGATGCCGAGCGCCTCGAACGAATGATGGTCAACCCGAATGTCATGGCCATGTTTGGCCAGATGATGGTTCTGGGTCTCGGCCCAGGCGGCCCGCATCTCGCGCAACCGCTCCAGCCCGCCGGTGAACTGTTCGTAGCGAATCTTGCCATCCTTGCCCCGGAGTGGTGCACCATCATCGCCCCGGACAAGCACGCGCTTGGCGCCAAACCCTGCATCCGTCACCGGTCGCAGCGCCGTCATCAGGTGCACATGCGGATTGTGTTTCATGTCGTGATAGGCCCAGTCCGCAACGATGCCATGCGCCGACAGCTCTCGCGCCACGAAGTCCCGTACCAACTCGATATTCTGCTTCGTGGTCAACTCAACCGGCAATGCCAGAACGATCTCGCGCATCAGCTGCGCGTCTTTACGCGTCTCATTGGCCTCGACCGCGTTCCAGAAAAACGCACTCGTCTTGGGGGGTGAATACTGGTCCGCAAACTCCACCAGCCAGGACGGTGCATTCTCCGGAAGTGCAAACTCCGAATGCGCGTTGCCGCCCTTGCGGGAATAATCGATCTCCTCTGCGGTTTCCTCACGTTCCATCTTGGCGCAATGCCGGTAGGCGGCCGCGGCAACGGCGGAGCGTCCGCCCCCCTTGCCGATGATCTGCGCAGACAGATGGTAGATCGCCACGTCCCGTCTCCTTTTCGGCCCGTTTGCGGTCGTTAAAGTCGCTCCGGATCGCTTCACCCAGCGACCGAACGCCAACAACCCACTCAGAGGGCCTGTTTGTGCGGCCTTCCAAGGCCGCACCTGTCGCCTACGACGTATAAGTGCGCCGTTGTTCCAAATCTTTACCGTAATTATATCGTTTTGTCTATCGTTATATATAGCGCTATGGATTGAGTTGATATACCGTGGAGCCAGCCATCCGCAATTCAGCGCTTAGGAGACCAAGACCCATGGCCAAAAAACCCAAATCCGTGATCGATATCGACAAGGAGATCGCAGCGCTCAAGGCGCAACGCGTTGCCGCCCTGGAAAGCCGTGCGGATCAGATCGGTAAGATCGCCGCCAAAGCCAATCTGACGACACTGGAGATTTCTGACGCGGACTTGCTGAAGGAGTTTCAGCAGATCGCAGAACGATTTCGCCGCAAGATCGGACCTTCCAATCCTGCGTCAGCTTGAGGCGCAAATCGCAAGGGGAGAACAACGGATGCAACGCGTCAAACACGCAGATCGAAAGCTGCAGACCCGCGTCAAGATCGTCATCGGGGAGGCAGTGGTGCGCGCAGGCGCGTCTCATTTGCCGGTCGAAGAGATCGAAGCGGTGCTGGCCAATTACGTTCAAACAGGTGGGACAGATGCGCTCAGGGCCTTCGTCAAAGATCATGCGAGGCCAGCCAATGGCGGCAGCGCTGCGACCCCCCGAGACGATGTGGAGGTCGAGAGTTTGGACCAGTCCGAGGGCACGCAGCAATGATCTACAAGCAGGACGCCACGCCCTATCGCTGGCTCATCATCGGCACGGTCACTTGCGCCTTGTTCGCGGGCCTCGCCTATTGGGTGTTCTTCATGCAGCTGGCTTATCATACCCCGGATGGTGCGTCGGTTCCGATCCGATGGGACTATGTGAAGGCCTGTCTGAACCCGTTCGACCAGGCCTATTGCCGTCAGATCAAGACGGCGCTCTCACAGGCCTCGGAACGCCAGTTCTATCAGGGGACGACAACATTTGCCGCATTCGTGGCGATGGCGGTCGGGTGTTTGGGATATCTGATCTGGGACTGGGGCCTGCGGGTCAGACCCCTCATCGTCAAAGCGGGGTTGACGGTTGCCGGGCCAAAACAGCTCGCACGGGCCTCCAACAAAGAGATCAAGCGCGACACGCGCGGATTGCATTGGTTTGGCGATTTCACCATCAGCCGGTCGCGCGAAGTGAACCACTTTCTGATCTTCGGCGCGATTGGCGGCGGCAAGACCCAGACCATTCTACCCCTGCTCAGATCGGTCATGGAGCGCGGCGACAAGGTCGTCGTCTTCGATTTCAAGGGCGACTACACCCGCATGGCCTTCTCCAGGCCGAAGGGCGCGAAAGAGCCGCAAGACCCGCTCCTGCTCGCGCCTCATGACGATCGCTCGGTGATCTGGGATATCGCCAACGATCTCATCGTCGAAGAGGATGCGATCGAGGTGGCGAACCGGATCATACCGGAAACCAAGGATCGGTTTTTCTCGGACTCGTCGCGCACCGTCCTGGCACTCTGCATCATCACACTGATGAAGACCAAGCCGCAGCGCTGGACCTGGTGGGAGCTGATGGAGACCACCCAACTGCCGCTCGAACAGTTGCAAACCTTTGCGCGGCAGTATCATCGTGACGCGATGATCTATCTGAACGCGGACTACCGCCAGGTGTCCGCGACGATCTCCACCATGGCGGCGGGGCTGGGGGCGGTGCGCATGCTCGCCTATGGCTGGCGGGAGGGCGCGGAGGGCCGAACGAAATTCTCGCTTCGGCACTGGCTCCTGAATGAGAACACGAAAGACCGCACGCTGGTCCTGCAGCGCTCCGGGCGGTTTCAGGATCAGTCCGAGGGATGGATATCGGCGTTCCTGACGGTGATGTCATCGAACGTCTCTGACATCTCTTTCGGCGATAGTGCGGAGCGGCGGGTCTGGCTCTTCGTCGACGAATTCGCGCAACTGCCTAAAGTGCATCGGTTCGAGGCGATGCTGGAGACGGGACGCTCGAAGGGGCTGGCCGTCGTGCTCGGCATCCAGGGCGTCGAGCAGCTGGTCGCCAAGTATTCCCAACAGGCGGCCGACCAGATCGAGTCACTGATCGGGACGAAAGTGATCGCCAAGATCAATGTCGGCCAGACCGCACGACGGCTAGAAGAGCAGTTCGGCAATACGATCATGATCACCCATCGGCGTGACACGGACGGCGGCGGACGGCTCAAATGGATACGTGAAGAGAAGCGCGAGCCGGTCGTGCACCGCACGGATTTCCAGACCGAGCTTGGCCCGCTGTTGCACAAAAAGGGTGTTTACGTACTCGTGAGCGGGATCGGCAAGCATATCTACCGCGTGCTGGTCCCCTACTCGAAATCGACGGACATGCGCGCGGCCGAACGGCCCGCGACATGGACGACGCAGCTGCGTGAAATCTTTCATGACGCGGCGGAACTCGCCCGCCAGGAGGACATCACCGCGCA
The DNA here is from genome assembly GCF_003316635.1 of Roseovarius dicentrarchi. Lineage (GTDB taxonomy): Bacteria > Pseudomonadota > Alphaproteobacteria > Rhodobacterales > Rhodobacteraceae > Roseovarius > Roseovarius dicentrarchi. The sequence goes on from NZ_QNQP01000030.1 coordinate 9,905, forward strand.
GGAGGAGATGCGGTTTGGCGAGCGCGAGCCGGAGCGCTCGGCCGAGCCTGATGATCACGTCAAACGTCGATAGGGTCGCGTCGCCGACGGATGGCAGCGCGATTGAGCCACGCAGGCGCCGCAGATCCTCGGCATCAGAACCTGAAAATCGCCTTCTTCTCGGATTTCGGCTTGATGACCACCCCGTCCGCATCCTTGCGGATGGCGACTTTCGGGTCGACCGAGTAGAGTCCGTTCCGGTTCTCCCGTTTCAGCAGACCGTTGTCGGCGAAGCGGGAGCGCCAGCGCTGGACCGTCACGACGGTCGTCGACAGGCGCGCGGCGCTGTCGTCCATCCGTCCCAGATAGCCGCTGTCGCGAATGTCCTGACAGATATCGGCAAGCACACGGCAGGCGATGTTCTCCTTGGCCTTGGTGTAGTGGCTCTTGACCTGTCGGAAGAGGTCGATGTTCACACCCAATTCACCGGGCTCCAGCGCCTCCGCGTCCGGGGGACCCTCGAAGAAGGTGACCGGCGTCGCGCCAAATAATGTCTTTTCGTCAGTCAAGTAATACTCGTCTCTTCCGCATGGTCTCATTCGCAATACCTTTTGCGTCCGTCCCGAAGCCGGGAAGACGCAAAAGGCCCGCGCCTGTCATTTCTGCAAACGCTTTGCATCCGATCCGGGCTGAGGATCGAGTGCAAAACGCTTTGCTCTTGCCGCGCGCATCTGTTTGCGCGGGTGACGCACTTTATAATCCAGTCGGACTTTAGGGGAAGGGGCGATCTGTGTCATCCTGATCCCGATGCCACATCGTGACGGGTTAGAAGATCGATCGGCCCCGGGGGTGGGAGGATCCACCGGGGCCGATCTCGGGATCAGGCGACCATCTGGTTGCTGGCGGCCTGGGGTTCGCGGGCGGACCAGAGCATCAGGTGGGTGACACCGTCATCACCGATCTCGTCGAGCGCGATCACGTTGGCGTAGATCGCCATGGCGCCCAGTTCGGGGGCGGCCATTTTCACCGACAGGTAGTCGTTGCCGGTGGTCTCGGAGGTCTTCTTCCAGGCGGCACCGATCTCGTAGGTGCCATTGGCGAAGACGCGGTAGTCCGGCTGATCGCTGTGGGCCTTTGCGTTGGGGACGATGGTGATCTTCGAGCGGACGGCCATGGTGGCGAGCGTGCCGGTGAAGATGTCTTTGTCGTTCCGGATGAGAGATGCGAGTTTGTTGCTCATGGTATTTTCCTCTTCTTTGGTGTCAGGAACCATTTCCTGATGACACTGGACCAGCATGGGTGAAGCCGAGAAAACGCACCGAGAAAACCCGAGTGGTGCGGCTCGCAGCCGGACAAGCGAAGCGCCGGACGGCGAGAACTCGGTCGGGCTTTTCGACATTGCGTTTTGGAGCGCCCATGCCCAGTGGCGGTCAATCAGGAACTGGTCCCTGACAGCCGGGTCAAGTGAGGAAATCCCCTGAGCAATTCGCACGTCCACCCCGCGGGGACGACGATGATGACACAGGCCCTCCTGCCCCACATCCCGGCCCGTGCAACGGTCTCGGCCCCCAACCAAAGGCCACAGCGATCAGCGTCGCATCGCTTCGCCATTCGGTGCCCGATCGTGCCGACGCCGGAGACCTCCGAGACCACCGGCATCGGCCGTTCTGCGAAAATGGCGCTCCGGCGGCGCCGCAGTTCATACGCCCATGTGTTTGCGTGGCGGAATTCGAGCCACGTTTCACCCACCTGATGCTCTGGTCTGCTCCACATCCCGGCAAACACCGGATGGCACCAATCCCGCGATCCGATGCGCAACCGCCCGCCGCCGGGGGCGTTCGATCATCCCGTCGGTGGCCATTTCAGAGATCGGTGGGGCCGTCGATGTGCTTGTGCAAGAGATCGAACCGTTGGATGACCAGATCCACAGCGCGCCGTTTGGCATCCGCATTGTCGGTAAAGGTGCCGGTGCGCACATACCCATGAAAATGGCACAGATCGCCCGGCGACAGGTGTTCGACAATCTGGTCCCGCAGCGGGGCCTTGAAACAGACGATAGTGTTCCATGCCGACCGTTCCGGGCTCCGCGGGCTCACCGGGTGAGCGTCCAAAGTATGATAGACCGTCAGGACGAGCGCTTTTTCGTACGGCTTGATGGACCCGATGCGCACGACCGCATCCCATGTGAAGGATCCGCTCATCGCTCACGCCGCATTTGCATCACCGGCACCACGGCGACGGGCCGCGCCGCCCGAAGGGCACGGCAAGCCCTGCCGCGATCATGGCGGGTCCGACCTCTCCCTGCCGGACCCAAAGCCGGGCGAGGTGGCGACCGTATCGGTCCTGCCCGTCATAGGCGATCCGGATCAGGCCTGTGTTGAGAAGCCGTGTGAGTTCGAGTGTTGCGGCCTGCGCCAGACGTCGCTCGTTTTTGCACCACCCTTCGACCTCGGGCGCATCGATGCCGAGCATGCGAATTTTGGTACCTAGGTACCAAAGCGTGTCGCCGTCGACGACGCAGGTGATGCGTCGCTCGTAAGGGCGGCACTCCCGCCAGTCGATTTCCTCGGCTTGGGTCATGGCCGGGAAGGCCGGGGCAACAGCCAGGCCAAGGGCCAGGGCCGTGCTGAGGATCAGGCGCGGCGACATTCGGGTCGGAACTCGTAGAGATGCTGGAACTCGAGCAGCAGGCCGTCCAGATGATAGGTGGCGAAGATGTCGGGCAATTCAGTGTAAGTCGCGCTCACCGCACGCACATGGTCTTGAATGCGCGCGCGATAGTCCGGGTCCTCTACAGTATACGGAAAGGGGTCTGCCGCCACGATGGCGCAGTCCTCGACAGCAATGATGTACCAGCCCTCTTTCTGGAACCCGAACGTGGCGATCTGGTCTTGCGTCAATCGAGCGGACCGAAGGGGCTGGCAGACCTCCCTGTTAACCGGCAGGGCAGAACGGGCGTGGACGCTGACCACCTGTTGGCGGCTCCGAAGCCGGTTCGCGAGCAGGAATACGACATCGTCGAAGCGCTCCTGCTCAAGGGCCCGGATCATGCTGGCTTTGAAGCTGTCGACGACCTCGTTCACATCACTGCTCCTGAAGATTGAGACCTTCATCGATGGTCGCATCTTCCGCCACCGCAGCGGCATCCGCGCGGCCACATACATCCGGGATCCTGACGGGTGTAGCCCGGTTGCACGTCATAGTTGCAGCAGCGCCGCGCATAGAGAATAGCAATCGCCAAAAACATCTTCGGTTGAGCAATTCCACGCTCATTTCAACCAGGCGTCGCGTATGACCGCCGATGCTGATGAGGTAATCGCCGCGGCCTTTGCCGTAAATGGAGGATCCGAGAGGACACCGGAATATCTTAGCCTACGGGTTGGCAACCCGGTTGCGGGCGCAAGTTCGCACGCATTGCAGTGCTTCAGAGGTCGGCGTCAGCAATCAGATCGTTACTCGCCCAGCGAACAGACCCAGTCCCGCGCGAGTGATCGTCACCGAATGGCGAAGACCGCGCCAGCGGGCTTCGGGAGCGGAGCGAGTAGAGCGCGGCCGGAACGGCGCGCCCGGTCAGCAATAAAGACGGCGAGAATCAATCTGGGACAACGACCGAAGCAAAGTCACGGACCATCACATTGATCTTGTCGCTCATCAGAATGACGTCGAAAGACATGCTCAAGGTATCCTGCATGGATGCTGGACCTCATGCCGAGGAACAGATGTCTTCAGTTGTCAAAGATCCTCAACTTTTCAATGAAGTTAACCGAAAATTCTGGCGACCTTTCATGATTCCAGGTTGCCCAAGCTGGCGGAAACCTGTCGCCATTCCCGGCAACGTCTCTGCCTCCGGGTCGCAAATGGGAGGTTTTCAAGGTCGAATTGTTCTGGCAATGTTCCGGGTTATTGTCGCCACCGGATTCCAGAAAGCCCCGCGCATGTGCAACCTCTATTCACAGACCAAGAGCCAGGATGCGATGCGGCATCTGTTCGACGACGTGCTTGATGGCGATGGGATCCTGGTGGATGACATCGGCAATCTGCCGTCCCTGACCGGCATCTGGCCGGATTATCCCGCGCCGATCATCCGACACGGGCAGGATAACGGGTGGCACCTGCAGATGGCGCGATGGGGGATGCCGACCCCACAGAAGTTTCTGGAGGGCAAACGCACCGACAAGGGCGTAACCAACATCCGCAATGTGGCCTCCCCTCACTGGCGGCGCTGGCTTGGGGTCGAGCATCGCTGTCTGGTGCCCTTCACCAGCTTTTCCGAGATCGACGGCAGGTCCGGCGCGCCGCGCAATTCTCCTGTCCGGTTCGCGCTCGGCGAAGACCGGCCACTGGCCTTCTTCGCCGGACTGCGTACGCAATGGACTTCGGTACGCAAATTGAAGGAAGGCGAGATCACGACAGAACTGTTCGGGTTCCTGACCTGCCCGCCGAATGCCGAGGTGCAACCGGTCCATCCCAAAGCCATGCCGGTCATCCTGACGCAGCCGCAAGAATGGCGGCGCTGGCTGACCGCGCCGACCGAAGACGCGCTGGAACTTCAGCGCCCGCTGCCAGGCGGAATGTTGCAGATTGTTGCCGAAGGGGTGCGCGAGGATGCGGCTTGATCCCGTGCCAACCGAGCCGCTTACACTCGCCCCCGCTCGGGTGCATGAGGCGAGTGGAATCGGCAGGCGGGCATTTGCGTTGTTTCAGGCGGCGCGGCATCCCGGCCCATTGATCTGGATTCTGGCTGGGCATGCGCCGCACCTGCCGATGCTGCGCGGCCTGCCCGATGGCGTGGGCGAGCGGCTGCATGTGATCCGCCCGGCAAATGAGACCGATCTGCTTTGGTCGGTCGAGGAAACCCTGCGCAGCGTCCCGGTTGGTCTGGTCATCGCAGAGCCGGAAAAGCCCCTCTCGCTTCTCGCTGGACGCCGCTTGCAGCTGGCGAGCGAGGCAGGAAAGACAACCGGATTAATGCTGATCCGGGATGGCGCGGGCAGCAATGCCGCCGAGACCCGCTGGCACTGCGCGCCGAAAGCAGCCGAGCAAAGAGACTCGACTTTGCACAATTGGTCTCTTAGTAAGAACAAAAAAGGAACATTAGGAACCTGGAATGTGCATTGGAATGGCGAAACGGCTGCTTTCCATATGGTTTCCGCGTCTGGCGAGCGACACCAGCCTGCGGAAACGCCCCTCTGAGGGGCCATTCGCCCTGATCCTGCGATCAGGGAATGCCGATCATCTGCATTGCCTCAACAGGGCGGCCGAACGAAAAGGCCTGCACCGCAGCATGGCGCTGGCGGATGCGCGCGCGATCTGCCCTGATCTTGCCACCCGTCCCGCCGATCTGGTGGTTGAGGCAGCAGCACTTTCCAGCCTGCGGCGATGGGCGGGGCGCTATGCCCCGATGGTCGCGAGTGATGGCGCAGACGGGTTGATCGCCGACATCACGGGTGTGCCGCATCTCTTCGGCGGCGAAGCGGATCTCTCAGCCGATCTGCAGGCCAGGCTGGCGCGTGTCGGGCTCACGGTAGCCACTGCCATTGCCGGATCACGCGGCGGGGCCTTTGCGCTGGCCCGTCAAGGCGGCGGGATCGTGCCCGAGGGCGGACTCGCCGAGGGGATCGGACGCCTGCCGGTCTCCGCCCTGCGCATCGATGACCAAACGGCAAAGGCCCTCGCACGGATGGGGTTAAGCCGGATTAGTGATCTGATCCCGCAGCCGCGTGCGCCTCTGGCCCGACGTTTCGGCCCTGGTCTGGTCCTGCGCCTCGATCAGGCCCTTGGCACCCAGCCCGAGCCGGTCGCGCCCGAAGCGGCAGCGCCGCATTTCGGGGTGCGGATGACACTGCCAGACCCGATCGGGTTGCAGGCAGATGTCATGTCGGGGCTGTCCCGCCTGCTGGATCGGTTGTGCGAAACCCTCGCTTTGCATCACCGGGGGGCCCGCCGTTTACAGCTTGAACTGCACCGCGTGGACCGGGAATGCGCCTTGGTCGAAATCGGTCTTGCCCGCCCGATGCGCGATCCTGAGCGGATTGCAGCGCTCTTTGCCAAAGGCGTCGAAGCGGTCGAGGCAGGGTTTGGCATCGACGCGATGCGGCTGACGGCCCATGTCACGGAGCCGTTGGCCCCGGAACAGCTGGGCGGCCCTGCCCTGCGGCATGAGGATGCGCTTGCCGACTTATTCTCGCGCCTAGGCAATCGGCTGGGATTTGATCGCGTACTGCGCTTACTGCCCGCAGAAAGCAAAATCCCCGAACGCAGTTTCCTGCTGGCCCCGGCTGCGTATAGCCAGGCCGAAACCCTGCCGGGCCGGAGTGGACCGGAACGCCCGATCATCGTCTTCCCGCCAGAGCCGGTTCACACCGCCAGCATGCGCCAGCCCGGTCATCCCCCTGCCCGTTTCCGCTGGCGGCGCATGTCTTTCGCGACGTTGCGCGCCACCGGACCGGAGCGGATTGCGCCGGAATGGTGGTTTGACGACCCACTCTGGCGTTCGGGCCTGCGCGATTACTGGCGGATCGAGACCCGCGAAGGGCCGAGGCTGTGGTTGTTCAATACGCCGCAGGTACCGAACTGGCCCGCGCGGGACGCGCAAAACTGGTATGCGCAGGGAGAGTTCGTATGACCGCCTATGCCGAGCTCTGTGTGACCAGCAACTTCTCCTTCCTGCGTGGCGCTTCACATCCCGAAGAACTGGTGACGCGGGCGGCGGAGCTTGGTCTTGCTGCCATCGCGATCACCGACCGCAATTCGGTCGCGGGGGTGGTGCGGGCGTATTCCGCTTTGAAGGAGCTTGAGCGGCTGCAAACGGAGGCGCGCACGGCGAGCGGCGCTGCGGCAAGTGGACCGGCCGTGCGCTCGCGGCAGGTCACCGACCCTTCCAGCCGTCAGACCATGACCTATGAGTCGCTGGACGCCGGACCACAGATTCCGCCGGACCTGCCCCTGCCAAAGCTGATCCCCGGTGCCCGGATCGTCCTGACCGACAGTGTGACAGAGTGGCTGGCCCTGCCCACGGATGTTGCCGCCTGGTCGCGGCTCACACGGCTGCTCTCTCTCGGCAAACGCCGTGCCGAGAAAGGCCAGTGTTTGTTGCAACGAAAGGACCTGCTCGCGTGGGGTGCGGGCATGATCCTGATCGCCCTGCCGCCAAATCCGCTGGAACCCGCCCGCAAAGCGAACATCTCCGGCGATCTGCGCCAGCTATCACGCGCCTTTCCCGGCCAGTGCTTTCTTGGTGCAGCACCGCATTATGACGGGCGGGACCAGAAACGCTTCGACTATCTGGCGTGGCTGTCGCAAAACACCGGTCTGCCGCTGGTCGCGGTGGGGGAGGTGATGATGCACCGCTCTGCACGACGCCCACTGGCGGACGTGCTGACCTGTCTGCGGATCAGCTGCACCATCGACAGTATCGGCGAACGCCGCCTGACCAATGGCGAACATCGCTTGAAATCCAGCTCCGAGGTGGCCCGGATGTTTGCGCGTTACCCCGCCGCGATCCGGCACACGCTTGAAATCGCAGACCGTTGCGCCTTCCGGCTCGACGACTTGCGCTATCAATATCCTGACGAGGCGCAGAACGATGAGCCTGCGCAGGCGCGACTTGAGCGACTGTCGCGCGAAGGCCTGCATTGGCGCTACCCGCGAGGTGCGCCGTCAAAGATCGTCCATCGCGTCGAGAAAGAACTGAAGCTCATCGGCGAAATGGAGTATGCGCCCTATTTTCTGACCGTGCATGACATCGTCGCCTTCGCGCGTTCCAAGGGCATTCTCTGCCAGGGGCGCGGCTCGGCAGCAAACTCGGTGGTCTGCTACCTGCTCGGCATGACCGAAGTGCCGCCGGAAAGCATCACCCTGATATTCGAGCGCTTCATCTCCAAAGAACGCGGCGAGCCGCCCGACATCGATGTGGATTTCGAGCACGAGCGCCGCGAGGAGGTGATCCAGTGGATTTATGAACGCTATGGTCGTCACCGGGCGGGCCTGACCGCGACGGTGATCCATTTCCGCTCGCGTGCCGCGATCCGCGAGGTCGGCAGGGTAATGGGGCTCAGCCAGGACGTGGTGGCGCGGCTCTCCGGTCAAATCTGGGGCTGGTCCTCCAGTGCACCGGGCGAGGACCGGATGCGCGACGCCGGAATCGATCCGGCTGACGCGCGCGTGATCCTAGCCGCACGTCTGATTGGCGAGATCATCGGCTTTCCCCGACACCTCAGCCAGCATGTCGGCGGCTTTGTTATCACCCACGGACGTCTGGACGAGCTCTGCCCCATCGAGAACGCGGCGATGGACGCCCGCACGGTGATCGAATGGGACAAGGACGATATCGACGCACTCGGCCTGCTAAAGGTTGATATTCTTGCCTTGGGTATGCTGACCTGCATCCGCAAGGCGTTCGGATTGCTGGCCGATCATCGGGGGCAGCATCTCACACTGGCCAATGTTCCGCCCGAAGACAGTACAGTTTATGACATGCTCTGCCGCGCTGATGCGATCGGGGTGTTCCAAGTCGAAAGCCGTGCACAGCTCAACTTCCTGCCGCGGATGCAGCCCCGCAAATTCTACGATCTGGTCTGCGAGGTCGCGATTATCCGCCCCGGTCCGATCCAGGGCGGCATGGTGCATCCCTTCATCAACCGCCGTCAGGGCAAGGAGAGGGTCGAGGATCTCGGCCCCGCAATGATGGAGGTGCTGGGGCGCACCTATGGCGTGCCGCTGTTCCAAGAACAGGCGATGCAGATCGCCGTGGTGGCGGCCGGGTTTTCCGCAGCTGAGGCTGACAAGCTGCGCCGCTCGCTGGCGACGTTCAAGCGCATGGGCACGATTGGCGCGTTTCGTGAGCGGTTTATTTCCGGAATGCTGGCGCGGGGCTATGAGGCGGATTTTGCCGAACGCTGCTTTGCCCAGATCGAGGGCTTCGGCTCCTATGGCTTTCCCGAAAGCCATGCGGCCAGCTTTGCGCGGCTGGTCTATATCTCCGCCTGGCTCAAGTGTCATCACCCTGCGGTCTTCACCTGTGCGCTGCTGAACAGCCAGCCGATGGGCTTTTATGCCCCGGCCCAGCTCGTGCGCGACGCGCGCGAGCACGGCGTCGAGGTTCGTCCGATCTCGGTCAACCATTCGGCCTGGAACTGCACGCTTGAGCCGCGCGCCGACGGCAAGCTGGCGCTGCGGCTGGGGTTTCGTCAGATCAAGGGGCTGCGTGAGGAGGATGCGGTGTGGATCGCGGCGGCACGGGCCAATGGCTATCCGGATGTCGAAAGCCTGTGGCGACGGGCTGGGGTACGGCCTGATACGCTGGAACGGCTCGCAGAGGGCGACGCCTTTGCGGCACTCGGCCTTTCGCGCCGGGATGCCCTCTGGGCGGCGCGGGCTTTGCGCGCACCAAAGCCGCTGCCATTGTTCGGCGCGGACGGCGAAGGCGGGGCGGAGCCGGAGGTCATCCTGCCTGCGATGACGCTTGGGCAGGAGGTAATCGAAGATTACCTGTCGCTCCGCCTGTCCTTGCGCGCTCATCCACTGGAGCTGCTGCGCCCGCGCCTGCCAGAAAGTCTGCCGCATGAACGGATGCCACAGGCCAAGGGCCGGATAACGGTCACCGGGCTGGTCATCACGCGCCAGCGCCCTGGCACAGCGTCGGGCGTGATCTTTCTGACGCTGGAAGACGAAACCGGCGTCTCAAATGTCGTGGTGTGGCAGCGCGTCTATGAAACCTTCCGCAAGGCGGTGATCGCCGGGCGCCTGTTGCGGGTGACCGGCCGGATCGAGCGTGAGGGTCGGGTGATCCATCTGATTGCCGAGCGGGTCGAGGATTTGTCGCCGTTGCTGGCCACGCTTGGGGCTCCGGTGGGGTTTGACACAGATGATGCTGTCGATGAGACGGAGAAGCCAAACGGTAGCAGAGTCAATTCCGCAGCCCGGCATCCGAGAGAACAAGCTAAGAAGCTGTTTCCGAGTCGGGATTTCCATTAAGGTGTTGAAATTGGATTTACCGCCACTGCTGGAACTCCAATACTTGCCTCCACGGTTTGATCAAGGCAGTGATTGGCATATCCATTCCGAACCAAGGTCTTGCCCATGGCCCACAAACCCACCCTTTCTATTGAAAAACTGAAAGACCTCGGCACCGAAAAGCTTGCCCGCCTGGTACTGGACGAGGCGGAACGCAACGCGGGGTTTCGACGGCAGGTAAAGGCAGCACTCGCCGCGAAATCCGGCCCTGAAGCCGTCGCCAAGCTGATCGACCGTCGCCTGTCCGGACTGGATCGGGCGAGGAGTTTTGTCGAATGGGACAAGGCGCGCGCGTTTCGCGATGATTTGCGCAGTCTGGCCGATACGATCACGTCGGAACTTGGCCCCGCCGCCCCGGCATTGGCCATCGACCGGCTGCTGCGCTTCATCGCGACACATGAACGGGTCTTCGAGCGGGTCGACGATTCTTCGGGCAGCGTTCAGGATGTCTATTATCAGGCGATCGCCGCGGTCGGCGATCTGGTTCAGACCCTCACCACGCCAGAGGCCGAGTTGCTGCCCGACAGGATCATGAGCGCCCTTGGCGAGAGCACACATGGCTATCTGGCCGATCTGACCGCGACCATAGCCCCGCACTTGCCGCAGGACACCCTGACCTGCTGGGACGCCAATCTGAAAGAGGCCATCGCCGAACGGCAGGCCGAGGAAGCAGCGCGGGAGTCGGATGGCTGGTTCTATTCCATGACTTCGCAATGGGCTGAGATGCGCCAGAGCATTGCTTCAGCGCGCGGCGATCTCGACCTGCTCCTCGCGCTGGAGGCGAAAAAACGCCCGCACATGCAGGATACGCTTGGCATCGCGGCGCAACTTCTAGAGGCCGGGCGCGACACCGAGGCACTTGCGTGGGTGCGCAAACCGGGGCGGCAGACGTTTGGCGACGTCAATGACGACATGTCGTTGAAGCGGGTCAGTCTCGAGGCGCGGATTCTTGAGGGCCTCGACGATAAAGCGGCTGCACAGGCGCTGCGCTGGCGCTGTTTCGAGGCGACTCCCTCCGCCGACATCCTGCGTGAATACCTCAAAGGTCTGCCGGATTTCGAGGATATCGAAGCCGAGGAACGCGCCCTTGTCCTGGCACTTGAAAACGCCAGACCCGAAGCCGCGTTGCAGTTCTTTCTCGACTGGTCGCGTCTCGATCTGGCCGCAGAACTGATCGTGACGCACGCCGATCACTGGGACGGCGGCGATTGGCATATCCTGCCCAAGGTCGCGGCCCTTCTGGAGCACGACCACCCAATGGCCGCGACGATCCTGTACCGGGCGCTTCTGGATAGTATCCTGGAGCGAGCGCGCTCCAAAGCCTATTCACATGGCGCAAAATACCTTTCCAAACTGGCCTTTCTTGCCTTGGCCGCAGATTTTGCCCGATCCACCGAAATGGTCGACCACGCCACTTATCTCGCAGGGCTGAAGAAAGCCCACCCGCGCAAGTCCGGGTTCTGGACGCGCGTCGAGCAGGACAAGTGAAACGCTAACCGGGCGTTCAATCGATTGAGACGGAGGGAATTCTCATCAATTCTGATTTTTCGTAACTTCACGGCTGGGCCCCAGAAACGATAATCTTCCCATTATCGTTACCAGTGTGGCCGACTGGATTCGAGGCCCAAACCGACCCGTGCTGAACTGCCTGAACACCTCACAGGTGGTTGCTTGTCGAGTGATGTCGATGTAAGCTCGCCCCAGCTCAATTGGGGCTGGCGCGCTGTGAGGAACAGGTCGGCGCAGCAGGTGAGAACCAACCCAGCGAACCTGATCCGGGCCCATTGGATCCTGGTTTGCCGAGCTTCTTTAAGTTCTTCGGTTTGCTCAATCAGCTGCGCGCTTTCCGATTCCTGCTAAAGGGCCCACGGCTTGATACTGGACTCGGAGGCTCGCCAGAGGAATGAGCAAAATGAACATGAACACAGATGTGCCTTCAGCCGAAATGTTTCCGGTCGAGCTCGACCGGCTGTCGAAAGGCGTGGACCATATTTTGGAACGGTGGACTGGCGAAGATCGCCCCACAAAGCTGACACTGCTGAACGATCTCGCCGCAGCGATCTCCCCAGGCTCAAACTGGGGCGCTTTGAAAGCGAAGCAAACCAAGCGTGTCCGCCTCCCGGTGGGGCAGAACACCAGCTTTGTCCCAGCTGTCAACCGGAGCGCCAAAGAATTTCCCGCGCGATTGGCCGAAGTGACAAACAGCAGCAATGGAATTGATCTCGCCTATTTGGTTGAAGAAATCCGCCCCCTATTTTCGATGCGGTATGCAGGCGATCCAATCATTGGCTTGGAACTCAGTGTCGTTGAAGGCAATGGGTACAGCGAGGCATCCATCTACGCAAAACTGATCTTGAATCGCGATGGCGCTATTGGCATCGCGGAAGCCAACGCATCCGACCTTGAACCAATCGTTGCGCAACTCATCTACAACGCAATCCAAAACCTGAACTCAATCGAGCTGTACCCCATATTGGCGCAGAGTGCTTGCCAAGTACTTCGGATCGTTGTTGGTCCCTTCGATTGCGTGCTGTCGATTCCGGAATTCTACGGGCACACGCCTGACGAAAGCTATGCATCTCAAGGGCTGCGGGTCCTGCTTGATGAGGGCGACACGCCTTCGGTCATGGACCTCGATCTGGCACTGCGCCTGGTGTCAGCAGCCGCCCCACACCTCGGGCAGAAGCAATTTGCAGAACACGGGAGTGTCCGGTTCAGGCTGTCTCAGCCACTCTTGCAGGTTTGGAATCCCGTTGAGTTTTCGGCGCCGGACCTACTCGATGATCGCCCCATGTTCTGGATACCAGACGGCGAATACTGGACGCATGAAGGCGATCACTACCTCCTCGATCACAACATTTGGACACACAGCACACTCGGCGAGGCGCTCGACCTGGCTTTGGCTCTCATCAATATCGACGATCCAGATATCTACCTTAAGGTCTCGTTGACGCCGATGCCAAAGAGGTCGAAAAAATGATTGAGCAACCCGAGGTCTGGAAATTCTGCTGAGAGGGGGTCATGCATCCTGGCATTCCCACTTGATGTAGGCCTTCGTTTCGGAGGCCCATTTTTCGTCGATCTCGACCAGCACGGCGCTGACG
>NZ_QNQP01000031.1 GCF_003316635.1 Roseovarius dicentrarchi
ACACTTTCCATCAATATCACCTGCTCATTCCTCCGCGCTATTCGGCGCGGATGCTAACGTCGCAGGTGGGTCAATTTTACTCGCTCATAACCCACCCAAGTGGGTCAATTTTGCATGCCGATTCACAGTTTTGGGGGATCTGCAGGCGGGAGGAGTGCTTTCAACAGAACTGGCCCAGCGGATAGCCGTCGCCTTGCCCGATATTCTGGAAGAGTATGCTTACTATCAAGGCAGCCTCCCGGTTCCGTCGATGGCCGAGCTTCCCACTGTGCGACAACAGGTCCACCGATTGTCGGGTCTTTTGAAGGGCAAGTTTCCCGTGCTTGCCGATGTTCACTCCCGGTTGAAGTTAGATCCGCTCCCCGAAGTCCGCGACATCCGTGCAGACCCAGCGGAGTAGGAGCACACGACGCAGCTTGATGCATTTGAGGCAGCAATATCCCCCAAGTCGCGGTCTGAGCCCCTAACTGTCCTGGTCAGGGCGGTTGCGGCCCCTTTCTATGGCAATTGCGGTCCGAAACCTGTCAATTGCGGCAAGTTTGCCCGCAGATGACAAAAACCACGCGGCGGCGGCTAGAACCACTGTCCCGGCTCCATCAGGCCCAGATCCAGAAGCTGGCGCGAGTGCCATTCAAAGGGGACAGAATTGTGCCATTTGAAGGTGTGGATATCGAAGGTCGAGCCGGGATTGCGTTTCAGCGCTTTTGCCGTGCGAAAGGATACAATGGCGGCGGTCAGGTTGTTATGCCACGGGCAGGCATAGGTATTGTATTCCTCATCGGTGAATACATGCTCTGGCCGTAGCTTCAGGCCCGGTTTCGCCCGGAAAACTGCGATACGGTCGATGTTGCGCCGCCGCGCGGGAATGTGTTCTTCGTAGCGCCAGCGCAATCCGCCAAAGAAATCCAGCTGGCGCTCTTTTGGATATCCGTTGTTGTCCGGATCGGGGCGCGCCAGGGCGTAATAGCCCGATTTGTCCAGCCAAGTGTCTTTTAGCGAGACAGCGCCTGGGTGTCTGGTCAGATCGCCAGCGTAGATATCCACGACATAGGCAAGCATCGCATCGCGCCTCTCTTCGGTGTGAAAGGCCAGCAATTCACCGACGCTGCGCGACTCGCAAAAAGGATAGAACAGATATTCGGCGTTGAAACAGTAATACAGCCAGGTTCCGGGCGCTGCGGCACCGATAAGGCGGTTCATCGCGTCCAGGTGACCGACGGCGGCCACGTCGTGATCGACGCGGACAATGGTGCCGCCCGGGTCCGATTGCAGGCTGAACGCGGCAGGCAGAAACATGATGACTGACACGAACCCCAGCGACACATGGTGGCGCAGGGTCGTCTCCAGCTCTGCGTCATCTTCGGCAAAGATCAGCGCAACCGGCCCCTTGGCCAGATGGCGCGCGCCGCGCGCGCACAGATCGTGGACAGATGTGTAATGCATACCGCTCTTTTCGTTTTGCGCGTCAGGGTCTGTCAAATTGCCGCGCATTGCAAGATGGCGCCGCTGTGTTATAGGCATCCATCACCCAACGCGCACAACCCGGAGGCCCTGTCATGGCCGAGCCAAAAAAGCTCTACATCAAGACATATGGATGTCAGATGAACGTCTACGATTCCGAGCGCATGGCCGAGGCGATGGGCGGCGCGGGCTATACCGAGGTGCAGACAGCCGCCGAGGCGGATATGATCCTGCTGAATACCTGCCATATCCGCGAAAAGGCCGCGGAAAAGGTCTATTCCGAGCTGGGCCGTTTTCGTGACCTGAAGGACGCGAACCCCGATCTGAAAATCGGCGTTGCGGGCTGCGTCGCGCAGGCCGAGGGCGCGGAAATCATGCGCCGCCAGCCGCTGGTCGATCTGGTGGTCGGTCCGCAAAGCTATCACCGTTTGCCGGAAATGGAGGCGAAGGTGCGCGCGGGCGGCACCGCGCTGGACACCGATTTTCCCGAAGAAAGCAAGTTCGAGCAGCTGAAGGCCCGCCCCATGGCAAAACGCACACCGTCCGCGTTTCTGACCGTGCAGGAAGGCTGTGACAAGTTCTGCGCGTTCTGCGTCGTGCCCTATACCCGCGGGGCGGAGGCATCGCGCCCGGCAGCGCGCATTCTGGACGAGGCCAAGGGTCTGGTGGATCGCGGCGTGCGCGAGATCACGCTTCTGGGCCAGAACGTCAACGCCTATCACGGGGCAGGGCCGAAGGGCGACGACTGGACGCTGGCACAGCTGATCTGGGCGCTGAACGATATCGGCGGGCTGGAACGGATCCGCTTTACCACCAGCCACCCCAACGACATGAGCGACGATCTGATCGAGGCGCATGGAAGCTGCGCCAAGCTGATGCCCTACCTGCATCTGCCGGTGCAGTCGGGCAGTGACCGGATTCTGAAACGGATGAACCGCAGCCATACGGCCGACAGCTATATCCGGCTGATCGAGCGCATCCGCGCGGCGCGGCCTGATTTGCTGCTGTCAGGCGATTTCATCGTGGGTTTCCCCGAGGAAACCGAAGCTGACTTTCACGCGACCTTGGACCTGATCGCGCAGGTCCGCTATGGTCAGGCGTATTCCTTCAAATACTCGACCCGCCCCGGCACCCCCGCCGCCGAGCGGGCGCAGGTGGACGATGCCGAGGCCAGCGCGCGGCTTCAGCGGCTTCAGGCGCTTCTGACCCGGCAACAGCGCGAGATTCAGGACAGCATGGTGGGCCGCGAGGTTGACGTTCTGGTCGAGCGGGCAGGGCGCCAGCCCGGCCAGATGGTGGGCAAGTCGCAATATCTGCACGCGGTTCACACCATGGCGCCGGATGCGGTGGCGGGCGATATGCTGCGCGTGCGCGTCACCGGCACGTCGACCAATTCGCTGGCGGGCGAATTGATGCCGGGATGCGCCCGTCCGGCCTGACCGGCGCATTCCTGTCCGACCAGCACCGGCCAGCACCGGCCTGCGCCACCGAGAATCGCCGGACGCGCGTGGGCGCCGCGCGATCCCTCATGTGGTGGCGCGGCGGCCACTTGCCACGATACATGCCCCTTGTACCATGTTTTTGGCGGTATTTTTGCTTCACAAGGCCCGCAAAGCTGCTAAGGTTGCTGCATAATCAAGTGTTTGGGACATGCTTATTTTGCATCTCCTGAATGGGGGAACAGGAGAAGGATTTTGGGTGTGGCAGGAAGACTTTC
This sequence comes from Roseovarius dicentrarchi, assembly GCF_003316635.1. Classification (GTDB taxonomy): domain Bacteria; phylum Pseudomonadota; class Alphaproteobacteria; order Rhodobacterales; family Rhodobacteraceae; genus Roseovarius; species Roseovarius dicentrarchi. Next base: position 3,179 of record NZ_QNQP01000031.1, read on the forward strand.
CACGTCGCTCCGCAAGGCGGGGGGCGCATGCGCCGCTATCGCTTTGGGCGCGGCTGTCGCAATATCGGGTGTCATCTCTGGTGGGGCCGTCATGGCCCAGCAGACCACCATTATCGGTGAAAGCTACATTCCGACGATTTGGGTCGATCCCGACGGGTGCGAGCATTGGGTGATGGATGATGGCTGGGAAGGCTACATGTCGCCCCACACCAACCGTCAGGGCATTCCGGTCTGCCGCCGGGGCAACGTTTGCGGCGTGATGAACTCAGACCAGCTTTTCCATACTGACAGCGCCAATATCAACGCGGCCGGGCGGCAGCATCTGATGAATTTCTTCCGCCAGACCGGTGCAGTATCCTACATTATCACGGGCCATACTGACAGCCGCGCATCGGACGAATACAATATGGACCTGTCCCTGCGCCGCGCCAATTCGGTCGCACGTGTGGCCCAGCAAAGCGGCGTGCGCATCGCTGATGTGCGCGGCTATGGCGAGCGGATGCCAAAGGCGTCCAACAATACTGCGGCGGGCATGCAGCAAAATCGCCGCGTCGAAATCATTTGCATCCGCTAAAGGGGACCGGACATGAAATTTGTTAAACTGGCCGCCTGCCTCGGCGTTGCGATTGCGCTGGCGGGCTGTGACGCCCCCAAGCGGGATAAAACCGTTGACCGCGGCATCGACACCAAGCATCTGAGCCAGCTCAAGGCCGGCGTCTGGATTGATCCAAATGGCTGTGATCACTGGATTATCGACGACGGCGCCGAAGGCTATCTTTCGGCGCGTCTGGACAAATACGGCAAACCCGTCTGCTCGGGCACCGCACCGCCGAACACGGCTGTCGGCCCGTTCAAAAGCGGGTCGTCCGTGTCTGACCCGATCTGATCGGGATCATCGCGCTCTTGGCGCCATCTGAACGGCCAGACGATGCAAGCCGCGTACCATTGGTGCGCGGCTTTGCATTTGATGCTGTCCGCCGGTGCGCGCAACTCTGGCTTGAATCCGGCGGCGCGGATTGGCACCATGAGGTCGGTGGCCTATATGACACGGTGACTGACCCTCACCCATTTCCAGAAGCGGAGACCTGATTGCCAACTTCCCCCACGCAAGGCGCAGCCCCCACGGGCGACATGCATAGTCAGGTCGTCGAATTTTCGGACAATTTTCTGCTCATTGATCTGTGCGGCGCACATGACCGCAACTTGGCCGAAATCGAGCAAAAGCTGGATGTGCAGATCCTGCGCCGGGGCAACCAGCTGGCCGTGCATGGCGAGGCGGCGCAGGTTGCCGAAGCGGTGGATGTTCTGCAGGCGCTGTATCAGCGGCTGGAGACCGGCAAGGATTTTGTCCCCGGCGACATCGACCGCGAATTGCGCATGGGCGGCGCAGGTGCGGCGGCCACGCCCGAGGACGGCCACCAGCTTGAGATGTTCAAGGGGGGCCGGGTCGAAATCAAGACGCGCAAGAAACTGGTTGAACCGCGCACCGCGGCGCAAAAGGCCTATGTGCAATCGCTGTTTGAAAAAGAGCTGGTCTTTGGGATCGGCCCCGCCGGCACGGGCAAGACCTACCTGGCGGTGGCGGTGGGCGTGTCGATGTTCATCGAGGGCCATGTGGACAAGATCATCCTTGCGCGCCCCGCCGTGGAGGCGGGCGAGAAGCTGGGCTATCTGCCCGGCGATATGAAGGACAAGGTCGATCCCTACATGCAGCCGCTCTATGACGCGCTGAACGATTTTCTGCCGGGCAAGCAACTGGCCAAGCTGATCGAGGACAAGAAGATCGAGATCGCGCCGCTGGCCTTCATGCGGGGCCGGACGCTGGCCCGCGCATTTGTGGTGCTGGACGAGGCGCAGAACGCCACGACCATGCAAATGAAGATGTTCCTGACCCGCCTTGGCGAGGGCAGCCGCATGGTGGTCACCGGCGACCGCACCCAGATCGACCTTCCGCGCGGCGTCGCGTCGGGCCTGCATGATGCCGAGCGTCTGCTGAAGACGATTCCAAAAATCGGCTTCAATTACTTCACGGCCACGGACGTGGTGCGCCACCCCCTGGTTGCCGCAATCATCGAGGCGTATGAGGCTGATGGCTGACCGTATTTTCAAGCGCCGCAAAACATGCGTTTTGCGCGGCGCAATGCGCTTGCATTGCGGGTCCAGCCCATGCTGACGGACGTTATGATCGAGGATCGGCGCTGGCATGCGCTGGGGCTGGAGCCGCTGGCCGAGCGTGCTGCCGCCGCCACCCTGGCGCATCTGGGCATGGATCCGGGCGCGTTTGAAATCAGTATTCTGGCCTGCAATGACGCGCGCATCGCTGTGCTGAACGAGGATTTTCGCGGCAAGCCGCAGCCGACAAACGTGCTTAGCTGGCCCAGTGCCGAACGGGGCGCGCTGCGCGACGGTGGCGTGCCTGATCTGCCACTGCCCGGCCCGGATGCGGAACTGGGCGATATCGCTATCGCTTATGGCGTTTGCGCATCCGAGGCGGCTCTGGGCGGCAAACCGCTGGCCGATCATGCGACCCATTTGATCGTGCATGCGGTCCTGCATCTTCTGGGCTATGACCACACGCGCAGCGGCGACGCCGACTTGATGGAATCGTGTGAGGTTGCCATCCTTTGCAAATTGGGCATAGCTGACCCATATTGACCGCAGGCACCTGCCGCACGCAGCGGCGGGCATATTATTATTTTGGAATTGAGTGTAATGGGCGACAGCACCGACAGTATCGACGCATCCTCTAGCGCAGCGCAATGCGCGCAGCCCCAGAGGCTTGATGAACCTGAAAAGACGGGCGATGACGACGAAAACAGCGGGTTTTTCCGCCGCATATTCGGCGCCTTCAGCTCGTCCGAGCCGGAGGCCGCCACCGAGGAGGCAAGGCCCGCCTCGCAAAAGGGCCGCGGCCTGATCAACCTGCGCGATATGGTGGTCGAGGATGTGGCCATCCCCAAGGCCGACATCGTGTCTGTCCCGTCAACCATAACCCAGGCCGAGCTGGTCCACGTGTTCCGCGACAGTGGCATGTCCCGCTTGCCGGTGTATGAGGGGACGCTGGATTCGCCCTGCGGACTCATTCACCTCAAGGATTTTGCGCTGCGCCACGGCTTCAACGGAGATGCCGAAGACGCGTTTTCGCTGCCGGAAATGCTGCGCCCGCTGCTGTATGTGCCGCCGTCGATGCGCATCGGCGTGCTGCTCCAGAAGATGCAGACAGACCGGCGCCACATGGCGCTGGTGATCGATGAATATGGCGGTGTTGACGGTCTTGTCACCATCGAAGACCTGATCGAGCAGGTCCTGGGCGAGATCGAGGACGAGCATGACATAGGCGAGGATGCCCACTGGACCGAGGAAAAGCCCGGCTGCTACATCGCGCTGGCCAAAACCCCGCTGGAGGATTTCGAAGAGGCAATCGGCCAGTCGCTGACCGACGTCGATGACGTCGACGAGGAAGAGATCGACACGCTGGGCGGCCTGGTTTTCATGCTGCTGGGCCGCGTTCCAGTGCGCGGCGAGGTCGTGGAGCATCCGGGCGGCACCACCTTTGAGGTGGTCGATGCCGATCCACGCCGGATCAAGCGGCTGCGCGTACGCGTCCCTTATGCCGGCGCCCATGCCTGACGCCGCCGCGCGGCGCTGGATCGCGGCGCGCGGGCGGTGGGGGCAGGCGGGGATCTGCGCTGCCTTGGGCGCCGCCGCTGCGTTGGGGCAGGCACCCTGGGGCCTGTGGCCGATGACAGTCATAGCGTTTGCGGGGGTCTACGGCTGTTTTTCGGTCGCAATCGGCTGGCGCCGCGCCGTGTGGCTGGGGCTGGCGGCGGGGACCGGGTATTTCGCCGTCGCGCTGAGCTGGATCATCGAACCGTTTCTGATCGACGTGGCGCGCCATGGCTGGATGGCGCCTTTTGCGCTGGTGTTCAGCGCGGTCGGCTTCGCGCTGTTCTGGGCCGGCGCGCAGGGGATCGCGCGGCGTCTTGGTGGAGGCGTGATCCTCTGGGCGGTGCTGCTGACCCTGTCCGAGGCGCTGCGCGGTTGGCTATGGACCGGATTTCCATGGGCGCAGCCGGGTCATGTGCTGATTTCCACGCCGATGTTGCACTGGGCCTCTGTCGGGGGGGCATTGCTGCTGACCTTTGCGGTCCTTATCGCCGGCGCGGCGCTGTGGCATCTGACGCTGGGGCGCCGGATAGCTGGCGGTGCGGCGCTGGCGGTGCTGGGCGCGTTGTTTCTGGCTGCGCCATTGTCTGGTCCTGCGCCGCTGCCGGGTCCGGATGCGCCGATTGTCCGGCTGGTTCAGCCCAACGTGCCGCAGGCGGAGAAATGGGATCCGGCCCATATGCAGGATCACTTTGACCGGCAGATGCGCTTTACCCATGCGGGCGGCGTGCCGGATCTGATCGTCTGGCCGGAAACATCCGTGCCGGGTCTGCTCAACCATGCGGGCGAGATTCTGGACGCCATAGCCGGGGCAGCGCGCGGCGCGCCTGTGGTGCTGGGTGTCCAAAGGGCCGAAGGCGCGCGATATTTCAACTCGCTTCTGTTATTGGACGGGCAGGGCAATCAATCGGCGCTGTATGACAAGCATCATCTGGTGCCGTTCGGGGAATACGTGCCGTTTGGCGATCTGCTTGGCCGGTTTGGTATCCGGGGTCTGGCGCAGCAGGCGGGCTATGGATATTCGCCGGGTCCGGGGGCGCGCCTGATTGATATGGGGCCGCTGGGATCGGCGCTGCCGCTGATCTGTTACGAGGGGGTTTTTGCCCGCGACGTGGCCGCGGCACCCGGCCGGGCCGACTTCATGCTGCTGATCACCAATGACGCGTGGTTCGGGCAGCTGTCCGGCCCGTTCCAGCATCTGGCGCAGGCGCGGCTGCGCAGCGCCGAGCAGGGGCTGCCGATGATCCGCGCGGCCAATACCGGCGTGTCCGCAGTGATTGACGCCGCCGGGCAGATTACCGCCGATATCGGGCTGGGGCAGGCGGGATATCTGGATGTGGCGCTGCCCCCGCCCGCGCCGCCGACGCTCTATGCGCGCAGGGGGGACTGGCCCGCATTGGCCCTGCTGGCGCTGTTGGGGGGCGTCGCCGCGCTGATGCACCGCAGACGCAACTTGGGGCTGCGGCGCCGATAGCGATTGACCTTGCCGCGCGGCCCGGTTTACGCAGGCGCAGACCGTCGCAACGGCTTCCTGGCGTGGCGGATTTTCATAATGGAGCGACCCCATGGCACGACAGAATTATACGCTGACCTCCGAGTCCGTCTCGGAAGGGCATCCCGACAAGGTATGCGACCGCATTTCCGACGCGATCCTTGATGCCTTCCTTAGCAAAGAACCCGAGGCGCGCGTCGCCGCCGAGACTTTTGCCACCACAAACCGCGTCATCATCGGCGGCGAAGTGGGGCTGGCGGACAAGGAGATGCTGACCGAATACAAGGATCTGATGTCCACGGTGGTCCGCGACTGCGTGCGCGACATCGGGTACGAGCAGGACAAATTCCACTGGCGCACCCTTGAGGTGACCAACCTGCTGCACGAGCAATCGGCGCATATCGCCCAAGGGGTAGACGCGCGCGAGGACAAGGAGGAGGGCGCCGGCGATCAGGGCATCATGTTCGGCTACGCCACCACCGAGACCGAAGAGCTGATGCCCGCGCCGATCCAGTTTTCCCACGCGATCCTGCGGCGGCTGGCAGACGTGCGCAAAGACGGCTCCGAGCCATTGCTGCTGCCGGATGCCAAAAGCCAGCTTTCGGTGGTGTATGAGAATGGCAAGCCGTCGCATATCAGCTCGATCGTGCTCAGCACGCAGCATCAGCAATTCGACCAGGGCGGCAGCCACGCGCTGACCCCCGGCGATGTGCGCGACATTGTCGAGCCCTACATCCGCGAGACGCTGCCCGAAGGCTGGCTGCGCGATGATACGGTCTGGCATGTGAACCCGACCGGGACATTCGTCATCGGCGGACCTGACGGCGATGCGGGCCTGACGGGGCGCAAGATTATCGTGGATACCTATGGCGGCGCGGCGCCCCACGGCGGCGGCGCGTTTTCGGGCAAGGATCCGACCAAGGTCGACCGTTCGGCCGCCTATGCCGCGCGCTATCTGGCCAAGAACGTGGTTGCCGCCGGTCTGGCCGAACGCTGCACGATCCAGTTGAGCTATGCCATTGGCGTGTCTTATCCGCTGTCCGTCTACGCCGATACGCACGGCACGGGCGATGTCGATCCGGCAGCGATTGAACAGGCGGTCCGCGCGTGCATGGACCTCAGCCCGCGCGGCATCCGCGAGCATCTGTCGCTGAACCGGCCGATCTACCAGCGCACGGCTGCCTACGGTCATTTCGGCCGCGCACCCGAAAGCGACGGTGGTTTTAGCTGGGAGCGGACCGATCTGGTTGACAAATTGCTGGCCAGCGTCTGATTCATCGAGGCAAAGGAATGCGCCGGGGCGCATACCGGTCCTTTCACGCGGCGGCCAATGGCCGCCGCGGCGCGTTCGGCGGGCGGGAGCATGGCCATCCGATATGCGCATTGCGGTGCGGGCGTTGATGCGTCTTCGGTGAAAGCGCCGCATTGTGACGCCGTGAGCCGGCTCAGGTTTCCAGTTGACCGAGGCCAGATTTACTTCCGACACCGCATCGGTGCCCCTGTGCGCCGTTATACATTTGCACCGCGTCAACTTCCCGGCGCCAGGATTTCTGCCATCCGCTTGCGCGTCAGCCCACGGGGCCGCGCGACCCGCGTTTCTGAGCCGCAATGGATACACCGTGGACGTGTTTCTGCTTGCCGGTGCAGCATGTCCGCCAGAAACCTGATTGCGTGTCGTGAGGGAAGTATCGCACTGTCATCGCGAGCCAGCGCAAGGGCGGTTGCCGCGCGCGTCAAAGCATTGGGGAGACATCGGAAAATGAAATGGGCACGGGCAATAAGGGGCGATGGGACCGAAGTGACAGGTGTGATTGCAGGCGACATGCTGCATCCCCGTGCCGCGCTTGGCTCCGATTCGGCCACCGGTGAGGGTATCCCGCTGGGCGATCTGACGTTGGTGGCCCCTGTCGTGCCGGGCAAGTTCATAGGCCTTTGGAACAATTTCAGGGCAGCCGCTGAAAAGGGCGGGATGGAGCACCCCGCGCACCCGTTGTACTTTTTCAAGGCAGACACATCTCTGAGCGGTCCGGGGGCGGAAATCGTGCTGCCCGCTGCGGCGGGCCGGGTGGTTTTCGAGGGCGAGCTGGGCATCGTGATCGGCAAGACCTGCAAGAACATCGCGCCCGAGCAGGCCGACGATGCCATTTTCGGCTATACCTGCATCAATGATTTCACATCGCTCGATATCCTGAACGCTGACCCGTCCTTTCCGCAATGGACCCGCGCCAAAAGCTTCGACGGTTTTGGCGTCGCCGGCCCGGTGATCGAGACCGAGCTTGACTGGACGGCGCTGACGATCAGGGTTCTGGTAAATGACCGTGAGCGGCAGTCCTATCCGGCGGGCGACATGATCCTCTCGCCACAGCAGATCGTTAGCCACCTGTCGCAGGATATGACGCTCAACCCCGGTGATCTTATTGCCTGCGGCACGTCCATTGGCGCCCGCCCGGTCAAGCCGGGCATGCAGGTAGCCGTCGTGATTGACGGGATCGGCAGGGTGGATGTGACGATGGCGGAACCGCCCGCAGACTGAGCCTGCGCGCGGATCGCGGACCACCTATCGCAAGAGAGCCGGACAAGCGGCGTGTCCTGCCTTTAGAAGGCGGGGCACGCCTGCGCGCGCGGTGCGGATTGAGCGGCGAGGGGCGACGGCAGATGCCGCCTTTGCCGGGCCTCAGATGCGCCACCTTCGGATAAATCAAGCAAGGCGCAGATTGCTTGGCCAGCGCGCGTGCCGTCTTGGGTCCAAATCCATTGTATACCGCCGGGTACTGAAAAACATATTAATTACAAAGGCTTAAAAATCTCGAAAAATAGAGACAGCGCGTAAATTTCAAACGAAAACCACTTGACGAAACAAAATTGCGCGCCTTATCTGGCGGCGAGCGCGCAACATTATTGCGCGGCGGATCCTGCTCACCGACATGCAGCGCCGCGATAATGAGAAGACTGCCGGAGGAGGCGTAGCGATGATAAAATCTATCCTGGTTCCGGTGCGCGGTGACGGCATGGTGGCGACCGTTCTGGCCCACGCGGCCGAGCTGGCCAAGAAACACGATGCGCAGGTCAATGTCGTGCATTGCCGGGCGCAGGCCGGGGATCTGATACCGCAGGGCATCCTTCTGAACAGCTTCGCGCGCAAGGTGATGATGGAGCAGGCGGTCGAGCTGGCAAACCGGCAAGAAGACCACCTGCGCGGTATATTGAAGCGCCTGTCGCGCGATTTCGGGCTGACCCAGAACGGGGGCGAAGACGGCACCGCGAACTGCACCTTTTCAGAGGAAACGGGGCGCATGGCCGATGTGGTCAAGCGCGCGGGCCTGCTGTCGGATCTGATCGTCCTGCCCAAACCCCAGCGGGAGCGGAATCTGGGCCACAGCTCGCTGAAGGCGGGGCTTTATAGTGCGGGGCGTCCTGTGCTGATGTGCCCCGGCCAACTGCAACCGGACGAAACCTTTGCGCAGCATGTGGCGATTGGCTGGAACGGGTCGCTGCCTGCGGCGCGCGCCGTTGCGTCCTCGCTGGATATTGTCCACGCGGCCGACCGGGTCAGCATTTTGACCGGGGGCAAGGTGCAACCGCACGGCCCCCCCGCCGAGGAGCTGGCGGCATATTACGCGCTGCGCGGCATCAACGCCGAAATCGTGCACCTGGAAGGTCGGGAGCCGGCGACCGAGCTTCTCGAGACGTGCAAGCGGATTGACGCCAGCCTGCTGATCATCGGGGCCTACAGCCACAACCACCAGACCGAGATGCTGTTCGGAAGCAACACCGAGCGGTTGGTGGACAGAACTGAAATGCCGATCCTGATGGCCCACTGAACCATCCAAGCAACCGAACAATTTAGGGATGAATACGCTATGAAATTGACAAAAAGAGCCTTCCTGGGACTTGCGGCGGGTGCTGCCCTGACCAGTCTTCCGATTTCTGCAATGGCCCAGGACTGGCAGCCAACGCGCCCGATCGATTTCACGATCATGGCCGGTTCCGGCGGCGGCGCGGACCAGATTGCCCGGTTTGTACAATCGGTTGTCGAAGCGAACGATATGACGAACCGCCCTTTGATCCCGACCAACCGTGGCGGCGGCTCGGGCGCCGAGGCGCTGCTGCATCTCAATACGGTGCGCGACCCCGATCACACGCTGATGGTGACGCTGAACTCGTTCTATACCACGCCATTGCGTCAGGATGGTCTGGGCGTTGATATCGAAACCTTCACGCCCATCACGATGATGGGGGTCGATCCCTTCGTATTGTGGGTTCACCGGGACGCAGGCATCACCACGTTCGAGCAGTACCTGGAAAAGGTGCGCGCGCTGGATGGCGGGTTTGTCATGGGCGGCACGGGGACGGGCCAGGAGGATTCGATCGTGATCGCCTATCTGGCCGGCGCCTACGACCTGAAAATCAAGTATATCCCATATGATGGCGGCGGCGCCGTGGCCAAGGATCTGGCCGGCCAGCAAATCATGGCGACCGTCAACAACCCCGCCGAGGCCAAGGGATTTTATTCGTCGGGTGATTTCGTCCCGCTCCTGGCCTTCTCGGACGCGCGTATGGACGCCTATCCGGACGTGCCGACGCTCAAGGAAAAGGGGCATGATTTTTCCTACTACAACCAGCGGGCCATCGTCGGCGCGCCCGGCATGTCAGACGAGGCGGCAGCCTATTACCGCGAGGTGTTCGGCCAGGTCTATGACAGCGACGACTGGCAGTCCTATCTGGTGTCGGAAAGCCTGTCGCCGCTGCTGATGGACGAGGCCGAGACGCGCGCCTACTGGGCCCGGCAGGTTGCAACCCACCGCCAGCTTCTTGCTGACATCGACGGCTAAGCCATAAAACGGAAAGGGGGCAGAGATGCGCCTAGGTGAGATATCACTCGCAGGGCTTCTGGCCCTCTTTTCCATGTATCTGATGTGGAAAAGCACGGAACTTCCCATCGGGTTCATTCGCGGCCAGGGGCCGGGCGGCGGGTTCTGGCCGTTCTGGCTGTCGGCCGGGATGCTGCTCAGCTGCCTTGTCATCGCACTGAACTGGTGGCGCGGCAAAAGCCCGGCCTCCACCTCGGACGAGCCGCTGATGGACGCCTTCGGATGGCGCACGGTCATCTTTGTGGGCGGCGGCGTCGCCGGGTTCGTGGCGCTGGTGTCCGTCGTGTCGATGTACGGGGCGGTTGCGATCTTCCTTGTCTATTACCTGCGTTTTCTGGGGCGGCATTCATGGCTGCTGACGCTGGCAATCGCACTGACGCTGCCTGTTGGCCTGTTCTTTTTCTTCGAGGGCGCGATGCAGATCTCGATGCCGCAAGGTTTGCCGTTCACGCAGCCATTTTTCGACCTGATGTACGACATCATCTACTGACGCAGCCCGGAGCCGAGTATCACCATGGAAATTCTCTCTTTTCTAAGCGCCGGCGTTCTAACCGCGCTTGAGCCGATCAATCTGGGGCTGATTTTGGTTGGCGTGACGGTGGGGCTGTTTATCGGCGCGATGCCGGGGCTGGGATCGGTCAACGGGGTGGCCATCCTGTTGCCCATCACCTTTCTGGTGCCGCCGGCCTCTGCCATCATCTTTCTTGCGGCGATCTATTACGGCGCCATGTATGGCGGCGCGATTTCGTCGATCAGTCTGGGCATACCGGGCGCCTCGACGGCGGTGGCGACCACCTTTGACGGACGGCCCCTGGCGCTACAGGGGCGGGCCAGCCTTGCGCTGGTGACGGCGGCGCTGGCATCCTTCGTGGGCGGCACCGTTGCGACCGTGTTCTTCACGCTGTTTGCGCCGCTTCTGGCCACTGTCGCGCTCAACTTTGGCCCGCCGGAGATTTTCGCGCTGATGCTGCTGGCCTTTGCGACCTTTGTGGGTCTGGGCGGCGACGATATTCCCAAAACGGTCTTTTCGATCTGCTTTGGCCTCGTGCTTGCCACGGTCGGGTTTGACACCATCTCGGGCGAGCCGCGGCTGGTGCTGTTCGATATTCAGGGATTCATGCGCGGCATCGGGTTTATCGTCCTCGCCATCGGCGTCTACGGCATCGGCGAGATGATCTGGACGATCGAGCAGACGCGCGGCGAAATCACCTCGACCAACCCCAGGATGACCGCAAGGGGGCTTGTCTCGGACGCCAAGGAAGCGGTGCGCCGGGGCTGGAAGGGCACATGGATCGGGTCGATCCTTGGCTTTTTCGTCGGCGTGCTGCCGGCCGCGGGGGCCACGCCCGGCTCGCTCATGTCCTACGGCGTGGCCAAGATGGTGTCGAAGACGCCGCAGGAATACGGCAACGGATCGCCCGATGGCGTGGCAGCCCCCGAGGCGGCCAACAACTCTGCCTCCACCGGGTCCATGCTGCCGATGCTGACGCTGGGCATTCCCGGCTCGCCCACCACGGCGATCTTGCTGGGCGGCATGGTGATGTGGGGGCTGACGCCCGGCCCGCGCCTGTTTCTGGACGAAAGCGAATTCGTCTGGAGCCTGATCGGATCCTTCTACATCTCGAACGTGGCGGCGGTTCTGATCAACCTTGCGTTCATCCCGCTGTTCGTGTGGATGCTGCGGATGCCGTTCACCATCCTGGCGCCGCTCATCTTCGTGCTGTCCATCGTCGGCGGCTTTGCCGCGTCGCGCAGCATTCATGATCTGTGGCTGATCGTGATCTTTGGCATTGCGGCCTTCTTCATGCGCAAATTCGACTACCCGCTGGCCCCGGCTGTTCTGGCGATCGTGCTGGGCCCCATTGCCGAGCCGACATTGCGCCAATCCTTGCTGCTGTCCTCGGGGGATCCGACAATCTTCTTCACCCGGCCCATCGCCGGGCCGATCACGGTGATCGCAATCGTCCTGATCCTTTTGCCCGCGTTCAGGCTGCTGCGCCGCAAACGCGTGCCCGCCCAAGGCTGAAAATGCCTTGAGCCCGGCACAGCAACCAAGCCCCGGAAAACACCAAACGAAATGAAAGACACGCCATGCAAAGACTTGAAGACCTGATCCAGCGCCACCCCGAAGACGCCCGTGCCATCGGCGCACCGGGCCGCGACTGGATGACCTACGGCGATCTCAGGGCGCAGGCGCAGGCCGTGCGCGCGGCATTGCGCGGCGCGGGCATTGGCGCAAGTGACCGGGTGGCCATCGTGCTGCCCAACGGCCCGGAAATGGCGACCGCCTTTGTCACCGTTGCGCAATCGGCCACCACGGCGCCGCTGAACCCGGCCTACAAGGAAGACGAATTCGCCTTCTATCTTGAGGACCTCAAGGCGCGCGCCATCATTGTCGAGGCCGGCTATGACGGCCCCGCCCGCGATGCGGCGGACCGCCTTGGCATGACCATCATCGAGCTGTCCGCGACCGAGCCTGCCGGCAGCTTCACGCTGTCCACGGATGCGGTGGGCAGCGCGCCTGATGCAGCGCCCACCGCCGATGATGTCGCCCTGATCCTGCACACCTCCGGCACCACATCGCGCCCCAAGATCGTGCCGCTTTTGCAATCCAACATCGCCGCATCGGCGGAAAACATCCGCGCCTCGCTGGATCTGACGTCCGAGGATTGCTGCCTGAACGTGATGCCGCTGTTTCACATCCATGGCCTGATTGCCGCGGTCAGCGCGTCGCTGGCGGCGGGCGCGTCGATCAGCTGCGCGCCGGGCTTTGATGCGCTGAAATTCTACGGCTGGCTGGAGGAAGTCGATCCCACCTGGTACACCGCCGTGCCGACCATGCATCAGGCCATTCTGGCCCGCGCCCCGCGCAACGCCGATATCATCGAAAAAGCGCGCCTGCGTTTCCTGCGCTCCTCGTCGTCGTCCTTGCCCGGTCCGGTGATGACCCAGCTGGCGGACACGTTCGGCGCGCCGGTGGTCGAGGCCTACGGCATGACCGAAGCGGCGCATCAGATGTGCTGCAACCCGATTGCGCCGGGCCGCCAGAAACCCGGCGCCGTCGGCCTGCCCGCGGGGCCCGAAGTGGCCATCGCGCATGAGGTGGAAAACCGTCTGGTGGACGGCGTCGGCGAAATCGCCATTTCCGGCCCCAACGTCACCCCCGGCTACGAGGCAAACCCCGAGGCCAACGAGAAGAACTTCTTCGAAGCGGGCGGCAAGCGCTGGTTCCGCACCGGCGATCAGGGCATGTTTGACGCGGACGGCTATCTGTCGCTGACCGGGCGGCTCAAGGAAATCATCAACCGTGGCGGCGAAAAGATCAGCCCGCTGGAGGTGGATGGCGTTCTGTCCGATCACCCGGCCGTCGGGCAATGCGTGACCTTCGCCGTCCCCCACGCCAAGCTGGGCGAGGATGTGGCCGCCGCCGTCGTTCTGAAAGAAGGCCAGAGCGCCACGGACCGCGACATTCGCGATTTTGCCAGCGAACGGCTGGCCGCGTTCAAGGTCCCGCGCAAGATCCTGATCCTGGACGAGATCCCCAAGGGCGCGACCGGAAAACTCCAGCGTATCGGCCTTGCCGAAAAACTGGGCCTGAGCTGAGGAGCGCGCGATGAAGATCTGTATTTTCGGCGCCGGCGCCATCGGCGGCTACATGGGCGCAAAGCTGGCACAGGCCGGGGCGGATGTCAGCCTTGTCGCGCGCGGCCCGCACCTGAAGGCGATGCGCGAAAACGGCCTGCGCCTGATCGAGGACAGCGGCGAGACGACCGTAGATGTCACCGCATCGGACAATGCCGCCGACCTGGGGCCGCAGGATTACGTGATCGTCACGCTCAAGGCGCATTCAGTGCCATCCGTCGTGCCGCATATGCAGCCGCTGATCGGCGACAATACCACAATCGTCTCGGGCGTGAACGGGGTGCCGTGGTGGTATTTCCACAAGATCGGCGGCCCGCTGGAAGGCACGCGGCTGGAAACCGTCGATCCGGGGGGCGTCCAGTGGGACGGCTTTGGCCCGGACCGGGTGCTGGGCTGCGTGGTCTATCCCGCCGCCGAGGTGGTCGCGCCGGGCGTGGTCAAACATATCGAGGGCAACCGCTTTTCCCTGGGAGAGCCGGACGGATCGAAATCGGACCGCGCGCTGGCCCTGTCAAAGGCCCTGGGCGCGGCCGGGCTGAAGGCCCCGGTCCGGCCCAAGCTGCGCGATGAAATCTGGGTAAAGCTGTGGGGCAACCTGTCGTTCAATCCGATCTCGGCGCTGACCCATGCAACGCTCGACGTGCTGTGCACCGATCCCGGCACGCGCGAGGTGGCGCGCAACATGATGCTCGAGGCGCAGACAATCGCCGAAAAGCTGGGCGTCAGCTTTCCCATCGACGTGGACCGCCGCATCAAGGGCGGCGCGGATGTGGGCGCCCACCGCACCTCCATGCTGCAAGACCTGGATCAGGGGCGCCCGATGGAAATCGACGCGCTGGTCAGCTCCGTCAAGGAGCTGGGACGCATCACCGAAACACCGACGCCCACCATCGACATCGTGCTGGCCCTGATCGCCCTGCGCGGAAAAACCGCCGGCCTTTACGGCACCTGACGCGCGCGCATCGGCAGGGCCTGCGATACGCGGCTTTGTGCGCGGTTCATTGCGAAGGATACAGCGCATGGAGGAGGCGCCACCGCGTCTGCGCGCCGATCTGCTGGCGCGGTGGCTGAGCTGTTTCGCACGGTTCGATACCACGTGACCTGTGAGAGGGCTGATCATGCCACGTTTAGTCGACCCCTGACAAATAAAACTGAATGAAATCAATGTACGGTAAAGATGGGTGTGGGCGATAGTGCCCACACCCCACAACCGCTCTGTTTACTCAAAGAATTGTTTGAACAGGTTAGCGTTCAAGCATTGTTAAGGATCTTCGAAGGTCTCGCGCTCCATCCCGGAAAGGTTATCCACCAAACCGCCGTCCACGTGACTTCCAACCGTGTTTCGGGATTCGCCCTTCCAGATTTGCCATGAACATGTCGGGGTGATGTTGCCTGATGTCAGTCACGACCTGAACGCCGGTCAGGTAGATGAACCGGCTGACCGACTTCAGCTTTTGTCGGCAAATGCCCTCCTGCGCGCGTGATTTCCGGATCATGCGGACGGCCGCGCCGAAGATGTCCGCCGCGCCAATGCGATCCCTGGTGACGTTTTCGGCGATCCCGTCGAACTTGCCTTCTCCCGGCTGGCCGTGATCCGCCCCGTGATGAGGTCACCGAAATCAGTGATGCTGACGGGTTTCGCGGTGGCTTTCGGCGGCAGAGGGCACCCCCGGCACCGGGGGCATTCCAACGGGACCATCCGTTGTGGATGGGGGAGACCTGCGACACGCGATATGTTGATGTCCTCGCGCAGACCATCCTCCGCCACGCTTTCCGGAACCAGCGCCTCGATCCGGTTTCGCAGAGCTTTCTGCGGGGTCATCGAAAGCATCCGATTCATGCGCGCGGTTATCTTTGCGCAGGACTTGAGGGTCTGTCTGCGATCTGTCGCCCCGAGGGAGGCCATCACCGGTCGGTAGTCTGTGGCAAGCCCCGGCACGCGGCGGCGGCTTGTGTAAACAAGCGTGCAACCAACCGCTCAGATCACCAGACCACCTTACTGGCGCCGCTGCGTCCAAACGAAAATTCCGGAAATTTGGCTGGGGTGGTAGGAAACCCAGCGTGATGATGCCATTCATCGACTTACTGTGCCAAAGCCAAAAACTGGGGCATAATTAGGGGCCTTTTAGCGTTCTGGATGGGGGTAATGTACCAACCACCGGGATCGATGTCTTTTTCTGGGGCTACAGGGCTTCTGAGGCTGTCTGGGGAGCAACTTGGTCGGGGTTAGGCAAAAAAAGAGGGAGTGGTTGTCCCCGCCCGAACACCCATGAGGATGCCCGGACGGGGAACTCATTTTATTTTGGATCAGTATGGAACACTCTTGCTGACCACGTAATCTGCCAGCCACTGCCAGTAGGCATCCGCACTCTTGAAGCCCTGATCCTGTGCGGCAACGTCTTCAGCCTCAGAAAGCGAAAGGCCACCATCGTACTGTGCGATAGCGGCCCTTTCCTCGAATGCATCGATGTCTGGTATGCGTGTCATGGGGAACATCCCCCCGGCAACCTGACCTGATCCACAATGTCCCGCTTCTGCTCGTCCGAGATACCAGCCGAGTAGATGCCATACGTGATGCCATTCTCTGATCGCGCCGACTTGTGGCCCACGATACTGGCCGTGAAGTGCTCAGGGACGCCAGTTCGTTCGCACTGGGTGATGAACCACTTACGGGTAGAGTGGAACACCAGACCCGGTCGATCCATCCCCAGCGCCACCCTGATCTTGGCAAACCGCTTGGTAATGTCGTTCACCTTTAGGTCTGGGAACAACGGACCAGACACAGGCAGATCCGAGAGGACGGGTTCGAGCGCAGCATGTACTGGTACCATCCGTTCAGCCGCATCCGTCTTTAGGAGCCGGAGTCTGTTGGGGCGGACATGGAAAAACTGCCCAAGATTGCCTTTCGGCACAAGATCTTCCCGGAGCAACCCCGCTGCTTCCCCAGCCCGCATGCCGGATAACAGGCAGACAAGCAGCACTTTCCCGATGGCTGGATCGTTCAGCCCCACCAACTGCTTGGCTTCCTTATCCGTGGGCACGGCATAGGGCTGCTGCCTTACTTTGGCGTCGAAACGGACTGACGCGAATGGATTGACGGCCAGTTCGCCCTCGTACACGCACCAATCCAGCCAGTGATTAACCTGCGACCAGATGCGACGCTGTGTGCGACCAGTGATCCGAGCGGCCCCAGTCCGGGACCATACCACCGATGCATCCAGCGACATGCCCCGCGTCCGTTCTGACTTACCGATAATGGGGCTGAGTTGGGCGATCAGAGACAAGAATTCGCGCCCTTGATCACGGGTCAGTTCGACCAGTTTCAACTTACCATACTTGGACTGGAACAGTTCGACCGAGTAGCGAACACTCTTGAAGCCACTTGGCCGCAGTTCGTTCTGTCGCAGTATTAAATATCGGCGTGTTGCTGATCCGACTGTCACCCTTGGCTGCACCACGGCCCCGTATCGTACAGGATCAGAGTGCCGCAGGGTGGCACGAAGTCTAGCAAGAGCCAATTCCGATGGGGTGGTCCATTCGTCGGTGGCATTAGCGTTCACTGGGACAGCGCCCTGTGGCAGAGACAAGGCACCAGACAGCGCCTGCTGAACCGTATCGTCGTAGCGGAGGTTTACCTCAGCCGCCCTTTGTCGGGCAACCTTGGCATCGCTGGTCTTCAGTGACTGCTTCAGGGCCTGCTGGCCCATGAGCGCAGCCACGTCCTTAGGATAATTACGCCTGTAGAGCCAAGTCTGGCCCTTCAGATAGGCATAGCGAATTCGGGCAGACGACATGGTCTGTTCCTTTCGTTCTAGAATGTGGGATGGGTTTAGTCGATGACCCGCAGGATCATCTCGATTTCAGGCTCACCGTATGCGCCAGAGAGTGGCCCGGTCAGGGCTTGGCCGCACACGCAGTCGTCGTGGACCTCATCGATCAGAAAGGCATGCTCTGAGATATCGTCGAAAGCCCGGATGATGACGCGAACACCGGGGGCCAGCTTGAGGTTGTTGTTGGGTTTATTTCCCATGCCTAACCCCTCCGCGTAAACAGATCCGGCAGGACAGCCCCCAGCGTCAAGCTCAGTGGAAAGGGGTATGGTAGGGGCTTTAGCCAGTCAGGCAGGCCAGCCAGCACGAGAAGCGCACCAGCGAGCATCTGTGGGACTGACAAGTGAAGGTCGAAGCGCCGCCTTAGGCCCCAAGACAGGGCCAGCCGAAAGCCGACCCCAGCTGCAGCAAGCAGCGTGAAGGTAGTGGACATCTATACAACTCCATTAAGGTTTCTTTATATAGATGCTTGTATTTTCTTTCTATTTTTGCTGAAGATACGCTGACTGCAGCACGCGTCGATTATCTGTCACTCTAAGATAAGTCCAAAACTGCTCGAAGGGGGGATCCCCATTCAAGATAGCGATGGTCGAAACGAAGTATTCCACTTGGGGAGCCTAATACATGGATCTAAAGATGAAATTTAAAGTAATAGCCTTGGCAACCACGCTTGCGATCGCGGGTTGCGCAGAGACTTCTGTTCAACCTATGTCCAAGGACACATTCAAGGTTCAAACCCATGCGGCTCCAGCGTGCGGTCCTACTGGTGCTCGAAACTTGGCTTTTAAGGCTGCTGCAATCGAAGTGATAAGAAAAGGCGGCGATGCGTTTATTATAGAAGGGGATCACACGGCATCAGGCATGACTGGTGATGTCTTTAGTGGCTTTAACCAGAATTTCCAGCAAGGCATGGTCGTACGAATGATACCGTCTAATTCTCCTCAAGCAAAAAACGCACTTTCTGCAAGGTCAACGTTGGGTGCCAATTGGCAGGAGGTCGTCGCTAAAGGGGTGCCAAACACTTGTGGGTAAAAAGAGGATGCGAGACCACTGTTCGGAATCGCAATTGGTGGTAATACTGGCCCAGCCAGCAAAGCCGCTAGTGCTACCCTTGGCATAGGCAAGCTGACTCAGACCACCCATCACACCATTACCACCCCCGTCCGGGCATCCTCATGGGTGTTCGGGCGGGGACAACCACTCCCTCTTTTTTTGCCTAACCCCGACCAAGTTGCTCCCCAGACAGCCTCAGAAGCCCTGTAGC
>NZ_QNQP01000032.1 GCF_003316635.1 Roseovarius dicentrarchi
TGCCGACGGCGAATGCCATCGGCCGTAGAGAGAACTTCGATTTGAGGGCGGTAAATGAAATCGGACATAAGGCCGGACTTATCATCGGATCGTAGCCGAAGTCAGACGGCCCCCGCCGAAGCCTTACTTTCGATGAGCTCGCACAGGTTTTCGATCCCGAACGGAGTGAATGCGATGACGCTGTCGTTGCCGGGGCCGTAGACCCAGATCACGCCATCTTCGGGCTCCATATCGATGGCGAGATCAAAGATCCGATCGACGGTTTCGCCCAGTTCGGCTGCAACGCGGTCGATGGTCTTGACGGAATGGATCTTGTTCAACTGCATGGTCATGCCGCCTCAGCGAGGGGTCGGGTTTTCCAGTTCCATGGTAGAAGTTCATGGATGCGCGAGACGGGCATCTCGGGCAGCCGGGCGAGGACATCGGCAAGCCAGGCCTGTGGGTCGATGTCGTTCATTTTGGCCGTGACGATGAGGGTATACATGGCGGCGGCCCGCTCACCGCCGCGCTCGGAACCCGCGAAGAGCCACGACTTTCTGCCCAAGGCTATCCCGCGCAGGGCGCGTTCGGCCGCATTGTTCGTCAGGCAGATGCGCCCGTCATCAAGGAATGCCGTGAAGGCTTTCCAACGGCCATCTTTCTCGAACATGTAGTTGATCGCCTTGGCCACCTTGTTGTGTCGGGACAGTTTCGCGCGCTCTTCCTGCAGCCAGTCATGAAGATTATTCACCAAGGGACGTGACAGGACCTGGCGGGCGGCAAGGCGGGCAGCGGCATCCAGCCCATGGATGTCACGTTCGATGTCGAAGATGGCGTCGATCCGTTTCACCGCTTCCAGGGCGACCGGCGAGATCTGATGGGCGGGTTTGCCCTTTCGCACGTTCCTGGCAATATCCGCCAACTCGAAGAACTTCCGGCGCGCATGCGCCCAGCACAGCGCACTGGTCACCGGCCCCGCATATCGGTCGGCGCGATAGAGGTCGTTGTATCCGCCATAGGCGTCCGCTTGCAGCACACCTTGCCATCCGGCCAGGTGCTGATTGGGATTGGTGGCCGCGCGATCACGGGAGAAGCGGAAGAACGCAGCCGGTGGCGCTCCCCCGTTCCAGGGGCGATCGTCACGGACATAGGTCCAGAACCGGGCTTTCTTCGCGCCACCCCGCGCCAGAAGTGGCACGGTCGTGTCATCGCCATGCAGGCGGTGACCGGCGCGCACATGGGTCTCGATCAAGGCATGGACTGGCTGCAACGCGACAGCGGCATGCCCGATCAGGTCAGCCAAGGTCGACAGGCTCAACTCGAGGCCTTCACGTGCGAAGCGTTCGGCCTGCCGGTTCAAAGGCTGGTGCTGACCATATTTCTCGAAGACGATCATGGCGATCAGGCTGGGCCCGGCCCATCCACGCGGGATCGCATGGAACGGCGCCGGCGGCTGACTGATCTTTTCGCAGGACCGGCAGGTGAACTTCTCGCGCACGGTCTGGATCACCTTCCACTGCCGCGGGATCACCTCCAGCGTCTCGGTGACATCCTCGCCCATCTTCACGATCCTATCCGAGCCACAGCAGGTGCAGGCGGCAGGTGCCTCGACAACAACCCGCTCGCGCGGCAGGTGCTCGGGGAACGGCTTGCGCACAGGTGGACGGCGCGTGAAGGCACGCACCGTGGTGGTGGCTTTGTCGGTTGCTTGTTCTGCGGCCAGGGCATCTTCGGTGGCCGCCGCTTCCAGTTCTTCAAGCTGCAATTCCAACTGATCGATCAGCCGGGCGCGTCGTTCTGACGAGATACCGTATTTGTCACGGCGCAGTTTGGCGATCTCGAGCTTGAGCTCCTGGATCATCGCTTCCGAGCAGGACACAACCGCACGGGTCTGTGCCAGCTCGCTTTCGGCCACATCTGCACGGGCCTCGGCGGCGGCCAGGGCAGCGCGTAATTTGGCGAGTTCGGAGGCGGCGTCAGACATGGCGGATGTCTATCACTCAAGCTCATGAAGAACCAACAAAAACAGGCCTGTAAGAGCAATTTATCCAGCCTTTGCAGGGCGTTGCGTCCAGCGTGGGTTGCGCCAGTCAATGCCTTCCAGAAGATAGCCCAACTGCGCCGCCGAGATCTGCACCGCATCACCGGACCGGCTCACCGGCCAGATGAACTTGCCCGCTTCCAAGCGTTTCAGATAAAGCGACATGCCCACGCCATCATGCCACAGGATCTTGACCAGATCGCCCTTACGGCCCCGGAAGCAGAAGATCTCACCCGCATGGGGATCGCGACCGAGACCCTCCTGCACCTGCAGCGCCAGCGTGTTCATGCCCCGCCGCATATCGGTGGTGCCGCCCGCAATCCAAACCTTCACGCCTGCCGGAAACGCGATCATTGCTCGTCCACCACCGCCAGGATCCGCGCAAGCGCTTCGGGCTCCACGCCCACCGGCACGGTGACCCGGCGCCCGTTCGGCAGGGCTATCTCAACCTGACAGCCCGGAGGCGGACAGGGATCGACTGAATTGGTCTGCCGCGCGGGCGCTTTCGTCGCGGTCACCGGCGCGAACGATACTGGGCGAGAGGATCCAAGCTCACCGTTTCGATACTGCCGCCTCCAGGTTGTCAGCAGCGCCCGGCAAATGCCATGTCTCCGCGCTGTGGCTGCCGCCTGGCGGTGGCCGATGAAGCTTTCCTCCACAATGCGCACTTTGTCATCATCCGACCAATACCGGCGGCGTTCACCATCAGCGGCGGAAAGAACTTCGATTTGAGGGCGGTTGATAAAGTCGGACATAAGGTCGGACTTACCATCGGATCGATCCCGAAATCAGACGGCCGCCGCCGGAGGCTTACCGCGGGTCACCTAACATCGCACGAAGATTCCGCCAAGGCTCCGGGCCACCTAAGAGCCCAAGGGCCACCGCCGACTGCACCAGACGCCGGAGAGCAGGCCGAGTAGTTTCCGATATCCGTCCCGCGACACCGTCCTCAAAGCTACGCCCGGTCGCCCTATCAGGTTCGGTATACGGGTCCTGGCCAATAAGGACGACTCGAACATCGGTCGGCAGCAGTCCCGTGAACGGGAGAAACAGATGTCTCGCGCCTTCAGCATCATGCAGGGGTGGGTAGGGCGCAAAAGCGCCTTCTTCGCCCTGTGCCCCAACGAGCTTATCTGCTTCCAGATTGGGGGCAATGATCGCCTCCCGCCAGTTTTCCGGGACGGTGGCCGCCCAGTCAGCCAAGGCTTGCTGCATGTCGTCGCGCAGGCTCACGTGCGTCCCTCCCAGGCGGAAACCCTATCAGTAGAATCACATTCTACTGGTACCGGAGTTTTGGATCGCAAGGTTCGAATAGAGAAGCATCATACCTAATAACTCCATAAAAATGACTTAAAGCCATTTAAAAGCCCTTATATGCTTGACAAGGACCCTAATAATCAATATATTGTTCTTATCATGCAATAAGACCTGCTTTATATTGAAAGGACTTTATATGAATGACAATTTCCAACCAGCAATCGCGGACGCCGTGAAAGCGCTTTACGAACGAGATGACAACGCCAAGAAACTGTTTGATTGGGTCGCATCGCTCCGGCGAGATGCGACAGCAACAAGCATCGAAAGAATATCTGCCAGACTAGGGATTTCCCGAAGTGCAGCCGTATCATTGGCGAAAGCCCTCGAAGAAGCGGGCTGCGGTGAGTTTATCGTAGGGCGAAGAGGCAGTTCTTCCCGCTTTGAGTGGTCGTATAGCCGCGTTAGTCTCGGACAGGTTGCCGCTGGTGAGGCGGACGAAATCGAACTGGTTTCGGACCCAATTTCAGAAACCGAAGAGGAAACCTTTAGCGCGGAAGGATTGGACGGCCCTCTGACCATACAGAAGGCGAAGTCTATGTTGGCCAAGACTCTGGGGGTTCAACCAGATCAGATTGAAATCCAGATTCGGGCTTAACTAGATCGCCCTGCGGGCATTCCATGCCCGTCCGCGCGAAGCGCCGGGCCTGTCGGCGGGTGGCCTTTCAGGTTGCCCGCCGACAGGTCACCCTAAAACCGCCTACACCCACGATCACGTCAAAACACAAAAAGGCCCCCGCCTGCTGACGGGGGCCTTGATCATTTCAGCGGTGCGAGCTGTTACTCAGCGGCCATCCGGTCGGCCCGCGCGGTGCGGTCCATGATGTAGTCCACGGCTTTCTGCGCCTCCGACGCAGCGCGGAATATCGCGCGGCTGTCTTCCTTAATCGCCTCAAGCCATCCTTCAACATAGGCCGCGCTCTGGTCGAATTCAGGCTCCAACCCGATCTGCGCGCAAAGCATGCAGTTCCCGATTTCAGCGACCAGCTCCTCGAACGCGTAAGCCTTGCGGTCGTTGAACCGGCCCAAGCGGTCCAGCCGCTTTGTTGCGCCTGTCCAGTGGGTCAGCTCATGCGCCAAGGTGCCGTAATATCCTGCGGCCCTGTGAAAAGTTGCGATCGGCGGCATGTGGATGCGGTCGGTCTTGATGTTGTAATAGGCGCGCGGCTCCTCAGTGCTGTCGATCTGCGCGCCGGTCGCGGCAAAGAACGCCTCCAACGCGGGGTCGGCCTCGGTGCCAAGATCACGGGGCGGATCAGGCAGGATATAGAATTCTGCGGGCAAGCCCTCGATCTGGTCGGCATTGAAGACGCGGTAGGCCTTGGCATAGGGGATCTGGCGCTCCTCGCCGTTCTCGTCCTCGCGCTCGACGGTGCCGTATTTCACGACCGTGGCAGATTTCTCGCCCTTGCGGACATGGCCCCCAAGCTGCTTGGCCTGATTGAACGTCATCCAGCGGGCTGAGCTGTAGTCTTTCGACATCGCTGTCGCCCAAAGCATCAGGATGTTGATGCCCCGATAGGCTTCGCCGTTGAACCGTTCCGGCAAGCTGACCGATGCCCCGCCACCGGTCCACGGCTTGCGCCAGGGCGGCGTTCCGGCCTCGATCTGCGCGATGATCTGATTGGTGACATGGAAATAAACGTCAAACTTCTCTGCGGTCATTTGTGACCCTCCTTCGAGTGACGCGGTCCGGGCCTGCTCCCCTTTCCGCCAATGGGCGGGCCTTCCTGTTCTGATCTTTGGAATGCCCATGCATTCCGAAGGGCAGAGCAGGTAAGGGCAAAGCCCGTCCTGCGGCCTGGCGGGGCCGTGACAACTGGGTGGAGGGCGTGAATTTGGGAGGGAACCGCGCGCCTGCGCGTGGGAGGAACCGGAATTCTCGACCGGAACCGACGCCAACGGCGGCGCTTGCCGGTTTTCTCGGACCTGTCGGGATGGCAGGCGGATCAACAGGATTTGGAAACTGTCAGGGTTGGGGTGAGCGGGCGTCAGCCCGTCGATCCCCTGCCCTGTCTATCGCTCAAAGCGATACCGGCGCACTGCCGGGATCACTGAACTCTATCGAGCCATATCTAACTCGATAATATACGATTGATGCCTTCGTTAGATTCAGGCACAAGACGACCATCATTGTTTCTGTTGGTATGCGCGATGAACCAGACGATTGACCTCGAACTAAACGTCACCACCGAACAAGGCCTTCGGGCACTTGCTGAGGAGGGACACACGGTCGAAGTGCTGTGCAAAGCGGATCCTGAACGCAAGGGACCAAGCTGGTACGGCCTGTGGATCATGCGGACGGTTGGGAGTGATGGGCAGGAGAAAATCCTTGTCACTGCCAGAACGCGCGTGACGCAGAATGCGATCAGGGTGCGCGAATTCAAGACGGCAACCGGCGTGATTTCATTCCTTGTTGGTGTCGGGTTCTCTCAGGCGAGCATTCCCATGAAGAATGGGGAAACGACCTCTCATCGCCTCGTCAGTGACTGAGACCTGGATCACGGTCGATGTCCCTATCCTTCTCGACCTCCTGATCCTTCTCCTGGTCGCGCTCGTCCTCAATTTCCAGCTTCTCACGCGGCTTGTTCAGCACGTCCTTAAGTCGCTCGTTCACGGACGGCTTGCGTGCCTCGCGCCCTTTGTCCTCGCCCATGTCATACTCGCTGTGACCGTCCAGCTTGTGAACCGCCGCCTGGCCATCGCGCCCGGCGTCTTTCTCCATGATCTCTTTCAGCCGCTCCCGCGCATAATTGCGGCCTTCCGGTTTTGGCATGTCGTCCTGATCCCGCGACCGGCCCACGACGCGCGCGAGCCGATCCCGGAAGTCATCCGGGTTTCGGTCGCGGTCGCGATCTTTTGCAGTTGCAGCCCTGAGCGCCGCCAGACCGGCAGAAACGCGACCCTGCCCCGCCTCGCGCTCGATGCCGTAGGTTTCTCGCGCGATATCCAGCCGCTCACGCATTTCGCGGAAGGCGGCGCGCGCCTGGCGGGCGGCATGGACCACGGCCCCGCGCTCGGTGACCGGGACGTATTCCCGGCCCTGGCGCTCAGCCACAGCTTTCGCGCGCCGCTCCATGGAATTGGCCGCTGGCCCCAGCTTCAGCTCGGGGTCGCGGTCCAGCTCCTCGGCCGTCAGCTTGTCGCCACGATCCAGCGCCGTCTCGCGTTGCTTCTCAAGCGACCGGTGATCGACGCGCTCGACTTCCCCGACACGCTCCAGCGCGCGGTTCTGCAACTCGGCCCAGAGGCCACGCATTTGCTCGATCTCGACGCCGCCGGTCTTCGCGGAATCGAGCACACGGGTTTTGGTGGTGAAGCCCCCGGCTTCCAGCTTGCGGGTGGAGGTCAGAACATGGGCATGGTGGTTGCGCTGATCGCCTTCGCGGTGGGGCGCATGGATCGCCACATCGACGGCCACGCCGTAGCGGCTGACCAGCTCCTGGGCGAAGTCGCGGGTGATCTGCGACCGGGCCTCGGCGCTGATCTCGGAGGGCAGGGCCAGCTCCCACTCGCGGGCGGTGACAGAGTTGCGGCGGGTCTCGCTGGCCTCGGCTTCGTTCCAGAGGCGGGACCGGTCCGAGGCCCAGTCCGGGGCGTCCTTTGGTGCAAGGATGAAGGTCTCCTCGATACCCTGCTTGCGGGTGTAATCGTGGATGCGACCTTCCCGCTGGCACTCGATGCGCTCCCCGACACGGTAGGCCGCTGCCGCCGTGGCGGAGCGCCCGGCGCTGCGTTTGATCGTCTTCACGGAGAGGTGGTAGCTGGCCATGCGCCCTCCCCTCGCCTGTGATGCAAACGCGCCCACGCGCCGGAGCTGATCCGTGCCGGTGCCCTGACATTGGCAATCGGATCAGCCGTCTTTTCTCCGCAAAAGTGCGCCCGGAACCGGCGCGGTCCGAGGGGAAAGGACAGCCCGCTTGAGGCGAGCCAACGGCTCTCCGACGCGCGGGCTTGCCAGTGATCTGCCCCCAGATCCCCAGCCTCATGGGGGGCGGAATATGGGGGCAGATCACTGGCGGTTTGCCGAGGGCAAACCCGGTTCGTGTCGGCACCGTCAGGTCCGACCACACGAACCTCCCCCAAGGGAGACGCCAGCGGCAGACCGGCCCCCTCCGTGGGGCATCGGGCGAGATGCTGGCGCGACCTTGCGGGACGCGATCCAACCGCTGAGGTTGGGCTAGGATGGTTTGGAAGGGGCTGCGCGCCCTTCCATGTCGCGGCGGCACGCAGCGAAGGGGATGGCCATCGGCCGGGGCTTTGCCCCAGAGAGATCGCACGCAAAGCTCGGAACCATAGGTGAAGAGTTTGCATAAGTGCGCCCTTGTCCTTTACAGGCCTACGGGTAAGCGCTATCGGTTGATCTGGCAAGAACAACTTCAACCACAAGAATGTTTGGTGGCGAGGGTAGAGATTTGGCAGAAACAGAACTTGAGCGCGCCGAGAAACGATATGCCCAAGCCAAGGCCCGGCTCCAAGCGCTGAAGAACAGGGAAAGTACCAGACAGCGCAAACTCGACACGCGGCGCAAGGTGATCCTGGGTGGTGCGCTCCTCGATCTGGCAGAGCGGGATTCCGGGGCTGCCGCGATGCTCGACCGGCTGATCCGCAACCTGCCCCGCGAACAGGATCGCAAGGCGTTCGCCGACTGGGGGATGCCCACCGGGTCGCCCTCGCCTGCCCCGTCCAGCTCTGATCCGGAAACGCCGTCCTGATGCGGGGCGTGATGCTTGTCTTCGGAGGGCTATTCCGGTTCTTCGGTCGATTGATCTTCATGCCCATCCTGTTGGGCTGGATGATCGGCGCTGTCCTGTTCGGCACGATGATCGGGGCGCTCGTCGCCACGCCCTTCGTCTTCGCCTTCTTCGACCAGCCACCCGGCGAAAGCGCATGGCAGTGGCTGGTCTTCGGCCCGTTCATTTTTGTCGGTGGCATCTTCGGGTTCCAGTACTGGCGCATGGCCTCCGGCGCGGACGCCTTCTTCGGACTGACGGGTGACAGCCACGGCTCAGCCCGCTTCGCCAACCGCAAGGAGCTGAAGAAGCTCCAGCGGGAAGACGGCCTTCTGATCGGGCGCAACCCGCACACCGGACGGCTGCTACGCTATGACGGTCCCGCCCATCTGATCACCCTCGCCCCGACGCGGGCAGGGAAAGGCGTCGGCACCGTGATCCCCAACCTGCTGGCGGCGGAGCGCTCGGTTCTGGTCATCGACCCCAAGGGCGAAAATGCCCGGATCGCCGGGGAAGCCCGGCGGCGGTTCGGAACGGTCCATGTCCTCGATCCATTTGAGGTCTCCGGGATGCCGTCTGCTGCCTACAACCCACTCGACCGGCTGACACCGGACAGCCTTGATCTGGGCGAGGATGCGGCCTCCCTGACAGAGGCACTTGTGATGGACCCGCCGGGACAGGTGACGGAGGCGCACTGGAACGAGGAGGCCAAGGCCATCCTCGGCGGGCTGATCATGTTCTGCGTCTGCCATGAGGACCGCGACCGCCGGACCCTCGCCACCGTCCGGGAATATCTCACCCTGCCACCGGAAAAGCTGCGCGCGCTGCTGGAACTGATGCAGGACAGCGATGCGGCGGGCGGGCTGATTGCCCGCGCCGCCAACCGCTTCCTTGGTAAGGCGGATCGGGAAGCCGCCTCGGTGCTATCCAACGCACAGCGCCACACCCATTTCCTCGACAGCCCGCGTATCGCCAAAGTCCTGTCGCGGTCGGATTTCCACTTCTCCGATCTGCGCCACCGGATCGCTTCGGTGTTTCTGGTGCTGCCACCGAACCGGATGGACGCTTACAGCCGCTGGCTGCGCCTTCTGGTGTCTCAGGCCCTTCAGGACATCGCACGGGACGCTGAGGCGTCCGTGAGGCCCCTGAGTGGCCCTGCTGGCGCTCTGGGGGACACACAGCGCCTCAAGACGCCCACGCTGTTTCTCTTGGACGAGTTTGCCGCCCTGGGCCGTCTGGAGGCCGTGGAGCGCGCCATGGGGCTGATGGCGGGCTACGGGCTACAGCTCTGGCCAATCCTGCAGGACATGAGCCAGCTCAAGGACCTCTACGGCGAACGCGCGGGCACCTTCATTGCCAATGCCGGGGTGCAGCAGGTCTTCGGAGTGAATGATTTTGAGACAGCCAAGTGGCTGAGCCAGATGATCGGCCAGGAAACTGCCGGGTTCCAGACCGACAGCTTCAAGCCGGGGGACGGCCCCAGCTTCAGCAACAACCTCACGGGCCGCGATCTGCTCACCCCCGATGAAATCATGCAGCTCCGCCCGGAGAACCAGCTTCTCCGCGTGCAGGGGCAAGCCACCGCCGTCGCGCAAAAGCTGCGCTATTACGCCGATCCCGAGTTCAAGGGGCTGTTTGTCCCGCAGGACCAGTAATCCGAAGGACGCCTCCCGATGCCAGACCAACCCGACCTCCCTGCCCTCTCCGACGATGATTTGCGCGAAACGCTCGATCTCATGGCAACGGCTGTCGCCAGCATGTCCGACAGGATCGACGATCTGACCGCCGTGGCGGACAAGCAGATCAAGGTCGCGACGGAAGCGCGGATCGCGGCCTTCGCCGCACGGGACCAGACCAATCCGAAAAAATACGGGGATCTTCTGGGCCAGACCCTCGACAGCCACCTTGGCGCAACCGCAGACGCAATGACAGAGATTGTCAGACGCCTTGGCGTCCAGACAGACAAGACCATCGGGGCCTTGGCCAAATCGGAAGATGACAGGTCCACAGCCTATCGAGCGGTGTTCGAACGAGAACAGAAAGCGGATCGCCTCAAAAGCCGCCTGCCCTAGTTTGGTCTGGGTGCATTGGTTGTGGCCTTGGTGCTGACGGTGACGCTTTCTCGTTTCTTAGCCAGCAACGCATCCACATGCGCTGTCCTTGGGGCTTCCTGGACCACGACAACCACGGGCGTCGATGCTTGTGTGTTTTATGTTGAGTGAAAGGGATGATTCTCGGATCGGTTGAAGTTGTTGCGACTTCGGCGATGGATCGGGATCAGCCGTCTTGTGTTAAATATGAGTTAATATATGTGTTACGTACTTTTTGTGGTCATATTTTAGCTTTGCAAACAATACGATAGCTTAAGCTTCGGTGTGTGGTAACACGTTAAAGGGTGTGCAATAACACGAAATACGGTGTGTAGTAGCACGTTTCTGCTTGCCGGTGTGTGTTAGCACGAAAGAACTTGACTCGGTGTGCAATAACACGAATTTTGGGCTTATGGTGGGTAATAACACGAAAGTACGGTCCCCTCTTCTTCCGGACCGAATGCAGCAAGGCGATTTCTTCGTCTGCGATATCTTTGATGCTGCGCCTAAGGGCGATATGGCTTCAATGGAGCATCCCGTGTTTTCGATTTCGACAAAACCTGACAAGAACATTCGTCGATATGAGAATGGTGACGTGTTTGTCGAAGTTGTTCCTTCGGTAAAGGGACTAGCAACCGTCTATGACCGTGACATCCTGATCTTCTGCATTTCTCAAGTGATTGCGGCTTTGAATGATGGTCGAGAGGTCAATCAAACGATACGTTTCAAGGCGTTTGACCTACTTACCTCAACGAATAGAGGCACTGACGGGCGCGGCTATGAGCAGCTTAGAGCTGCATTTGAACGACTTTCCGGGACTCGCATTGCCACAAACATCACTACGGCAGACACGGAAGTGCTAGACGGCTTCGGCCTGATCGACCGCTACCGTATCGTTCGGGAAACCCGAGATGGCCGAATGCAGGAAATTGAAGTCAAGCTGTCGGACTGGGTGTTCAATGCCATCAACGCTCGTGAGGTTCTTACGCTCAGCCGGAACTATTTCCGGCTTCGAAAGCCGTTGGAACGCCGTCTTTATGAGATTGCGCGTAAGCACTGTGGATATAAGCAGCGTTGGGCAATCGGCCTGACTAAGCTCAAAGACAAATGCGGCTCTTACTCAACGGACAAAGAGTTCAAACGCCTTATTTCTAAGATCGTTGCGGAGGATGTCGCTCACGACCATATCCCAGACTACAGCCTTCGTCTTGAGGGTACTCAGGCCGTATTCTATTCCCGTGGCTCGGTCCCTACCCCACAAGAAGACGTGTTTGAGGGACGGCTTGAACCAGATGCGTATGATGCTGCGCGGGAAGCTGCTCCTGGCTGGGATACTCGGCATCTGGAGCATGAGTGGCGTCGTTGGTGTGGCAGAGAAGAGATAGAGCCAAAACACCCGACTAAGCACTACATCAAATTTTGTGAAAGCTGGTTTGAGAAAAGAGGCCGCCCATAATTGGATTTAATACCGGTAATGGAAATAAAACCGGTAATGTATTTAATACCGGTAACAGAAATAATACGGGTACATGAAAAATAACTGGTGTTGAATTTAAAACCGGTTGCGGATACGTTACCGGTAAGAGAAATAATGCAGGTCAGTTAAATGCCGGTCATCGTAATGGCGAGCCCCAAGGGCGGAGTTGGAAAGTCTACTTGTGCCGTTCTCCTGGCATCAGAGTTCGCTCGAATGGGTGCTGATGTGACTGCCTTGGATTGTGACCCGAACAAGTCCCTTACACGTTGGGCATCCCACGGATTGCCCAAGGGCGTCACACTTCACAGTGATGTGGGCCGGTCTGAGATCGTGACTACAATCAAGAATGCGGACGGGGACGGCAAAATTGTGATCGTCGACCTTGAAGGTGTAGCTTCACAATTGGTCAGCCGCGCGATTTCGCAGGCTGACTTGGTAATCGTACCTATGCAGCCGACAGCGTTGGATGCTGAGATCGGATCGGAGGCCTTAGCGCTTGTTCGCGAAGAGGAAGAAGCTCTGAGCCGAACCATCAGGCACGCAGTAGTTCTGACCAAGACAAGCGCGGCGGTTAAGAGCCGGGTACAAAAAGAACTCGAAAACCAATTGCGCGGGGCAGGGATCGACATGATCGAACCGTCTCTAGTAGCTCGTGCGGCGTTCTCGGAACTTTTTGCCTATGGCGGTGATCTTACATCGATGTTGAACAACCCTGAAATTGTGACCGGCGGCAAGGTGGACAAGGCTTTGTTGAACGCCACAGCATTTACGGAGGCAGTTTATGAGCGGCTCAAATAGATTAGCAGGGTTAACGGCACGGCCCAAGGATACAGGGCCAGCAGAAGTTCGTAAGGTTGATGAAGTGGGTGAGGCTCGGGGCTTCGTAGATCGCACCCCGCGAAAGAAGCCAGGGCGGAAGCCAAGTCCAAGGACTTATCAATTGCACCCGAAGGTATTCCCTAAGGTAGGAGAGGCGATAGCCGCAGAAGCTGAGCGCCTTGGCATCACACAAGGTCAGTTGGTTGAACAGATTTGGGAGCATTACGAGGCTACTCGATAGCGTAGACTTGCCCAAGTTTTCACAATGTTCTTGTGTTTAGGGAGCCTTCACATCACAGTGTCAGAAAAATACCCAGCTAACTTATGTCAGGGGCACTGAGCAAGATGACCGAATTCGAAATGCTTATGCAGCAGAGTGGCTGGAGCGTACCAGAGGCTGCCAAAGTCCTGGGTTATTCCGAAGGACATGTCTATCGCTGGAAGCGCGGTGAAGAAGCCCCGCGTGACGGCGTTATGACACTGCTCAAGATGCAAGTGGACACTCGAAAACCCGTCCAAGGCAACACGGACTTCAGCTTCATCGATCTCTTTGCTGGAATTGGTGGTCTCCGCAAAGCGATGGAGAGTGCCGGTGGTCGTTGTGTATTTACTTCGGAATGGGACCGTTTCGCACAATCGACCTACCATGCCAACTTCCCTGATAACCGGCCCATCGAAGGCGACATCCGCGAGATCGAAGCCGCTGACATTCCGGACCACGATGTGCTCGTTGCCGGGTTTCCCTGCCAGCCGTTCTCCATTGCGGGTGTGTCTAAGAAGAACGCACTCGGCCGTCTGCATGGTTTCGATGACGAAACGCAAGGCACGCTGTTCTTCGACGTGCTGCGCGTCCTGATGCATCACCGGCCTGCCGCCTTCCTGCTGGAGAACGTGAAGAACCTCAAAAGCCATGACAAGGGCCGGACCTTCGATGTGATTAAGCGCAAGCTGACCGAGGAACTGGGCTACACGCTGCACACCCGGATCATCGATGCGGCCAACTTCGTGCCGCAGCACCGGGAGCGGATCGTCATGGTTGGGTTCCGGGAGAAAACCGGCTTCGATTTTGATGATGTCATTCTGCCCGGCCGGAAGGGCAGGGGGATGCGCGATATCCTGCACCCAGAGAATGGGACCGAAGCGCCGGAGGGACATTTCACCGTGGGGCCGGATGCAGAGGTCAGCAGCAAATACACGCTGTCGGACAAACTCTGGAATTACCTGCAAGGCTACGCGGCCAAGCATAAGGCCAAGGGCAACGGCTTCGGCTTCGGGCTTGTGGATGGCGACAGCATATCGCGGAC
This sequence comes from Roseovarius dicentrarchi, assembly GCF_003316635.1. Classification (GTDB taxonomy): domain Bacteria; phylum Pseudomonadota; class Alphaproteobacteria; order Rhodobacterales; family Rhodobacteraceae; genus Roseovarius; species Roseovarius dicentrarchi. The sequence goes on from NZ_QNQP01000032.1 coordinate 13,758, forward strand.
GTTGTCGGCGCGGTACTACAAGGACGGCTCGGAGATCCTCGTGAGCCGGGGCGCGGGCAACAACCCGCGCCGCCTGACACCACGGGAATGCGCCCGCCTGATGGGGTATAACGACAGCTTCCGGATCCCTGTCTCCGATACGCAGGCCTACAAGCAGTTTGGTAACTCTGTGGCCGTGCCGGTTTTCGCCGAAGTGGCGCGGGTGATGCGGCCGCATATTACCGAACTGATCAAGGCTCAGCCCCTGAAACGCGTTGGCTGACGTTCACGACCGGGCAACCCGCAGCCGCAACATGGCGGCGATCCGGGGGGGGGACACACGTCCGGAGATGACCATCCGCAAGGCCCTGCATGTGCGGGGCTTCCGGTACAGACTCCACGTGAAAGAGCTGCCCGGGCAACCCGATCTGATCCTGCCAAAGTACAATGCTGCGATCTTCGTCCACGGGTGCTTCTGGCATGGCCATGATTGTCCGCTGTTCCGGTGGCCAAAAACCCGCGAAGACTTCTGGCGGGACAAGATCGGCCGCAACCAGACGCGGGACGCGGATGTGCGCCGCCAGCTTGGAGTGGACGGATGGCGCGTGGCCGTGGTCTGGGAATGTGCGCTGAAGGGCAGGGGCCGTCTGCCACTGGCCCATGTGATTGACTCCCTCTCCGCATGGCTGTCCTCTGATGCGAAAGAATTAAGCATTGAAGGCCAATGGATTGACGAACCCACTCAATAGACTGCTCGACCAGATGGCCTCTCATGGCGCTATCAGATTCTACGCAAAGCGCCTCGCCCCGAATGACAACTCGAAGAACCAAGTCTACCTTGGCGGCGGTTTCGGTGCGCTGAACGTCATCCCCCACGGCGAGATCGAAGACGACGGCAGCATCCTAGCCGGATCGGTGCGGGACCGCGCCAAGGCAAAGGTGAACTTCTTCTGGCTAGATGTGCAGGGGCTGGCGCAGGCACCGAACGCGCAGCTAATCCTTTACCCGAAATACCCGGAGGTCAGAATGTCCGGCTTTCTGCGGGGCGCTGAGCGCGCACCAAAGAATCTGATGCGGTCCAGAGACGAGGGCAGGGTGCTGTTCTTCGGCATCAGTCCCGACGGCCGTGTGATCGGCCATGTGGTGGCACACAATGATCCCGTTGCGGTGGCGTTTGACGCAGTTGCGGACGCGCTGCCTCTGTCGGGCGTGTTCGTCGATCTGGAAACCGTGCGGCAGGGCGGCACCGATCCGAAGCAGGCCCTGCTGGCGGCCCTGCGCCGCATTCACGGCAAAGGCTGGATACCGTCGCAGAAGATGGGCAGGGCAGGGGTGCCTGAGCCCTACAGCGCCCGTAATGGCGGCGGCTACACGCTGGAAGCGGAGCTGGGCATCTCGCCCAACGGCTACGCTGAACCAGATTTCATGGGATGGGAGGTCAAACAGTACGGGGTACGTGATTTTACAAAATTTACGGCCAAGAGCCCGGTTACGCTGATGACACCCGAGCCGACAGGTGGGGTCTACCGAGATAAGGGTGTGGAAGTTTTCCTGCGTCGGTTTGGCTATGCTGACAAAGCCGGGAAGGCAGGCCGGATCAACTTCGGTGGCGTCTATGCAAATGACAGAGATTTCCATGCGGAAACGAATTTAGCATTACGTATGACCGGCTTTGATCCTGCATCCGGCAAGATCACGGATGTGGATGGAGCGATTGTACTCGTTGCTCGTGACGACACGATTGCTGCTTCGTGGGGGTTCAAGGGAATCATGGCACATTGGAACCGCAAACACGCCAAGGCGGCTTATGTGCCGTCTCTGATGCGTGCTCCTCCCCCAGAGTATAGTTATGGGCCGGTTGTCGAAATGAACCAAGGGACTGATGTGCTTCTCTTGCTGGGTGCGTTTGCGAGAGGGGCCGTGTATTATGACCCTGGTATCAAAATGGAGAATGCCGATACTGGTAAGCCAGTAACTAAGCGGCGCAGTCAGTTTCGGATCAGGCATAACCTTCTTTCTTGCCTCTACTCAGAGACATCGATCACCAATCTTCTCGGCAATTAAGTTTGACTGGGATGTGCTTGGAATAGACCAGTATCGCAAAGCCCTGAACAGGGCGTGGTCAAAAATTCAGCTTGCTTGGTAATAAATGAAGCCGTTCGGCGTCACACTCTTGAGCATTCATCTCCTAATCATTGAGGCAGTGATGTCTCGACCTCTCGTGCAGCACAGCGCTCACGAAAACCTATGGAGAATATTATGTTGAACGAAACTGACACCTCGAATGCCGACGAGAATGATCTGACTTGGGCAGCGGATGCGCCAAAGGGCGGTAGAACCGTGATGAACCGAGTCCTGAAGGATGGTGCAAACGTCCCACTCTTTTTCGCCCAAACTCTAGTTTCATCCCTTCGTGACCAAGGATACAATGACACAACCTCAGCACTTTGTGAGCACGTCGATAATTCGATCCAAGCAAACGCGACCGAGGTGCGGATATACTTTCGCCAAACTGGAAAGCCAGGCTCGTACAGGACGGATGTTGCCGTCCTAGATGACGGACGTGGCATGGCACCAAACGTATTGAAGGTGGCTATGGCCTTCGGTGGGTCCATGAATTTTAATAATCGTTCGGGCATCGGGCGTTTTGGCATGGGTATGAAGACAGCCGCACTGAGTATGAGCCCATTGGTTGAGTTCTACTCGTGGCAAGAGCCTCGAGCTTTTTACAACATCGCACTTGATGTGGAAGCAATTGGCCGGGAACGCTCCAACGCTGTGCTCTTGCCCGATCCCGAGCTGCTCGATGAACTACCAGATGATGTTGCAGACATGATCCAGAAGCCGATGTCCGTTCCAAAAGATCGAAACCAACAAGAGTTACTGGCCGATCTGAAAGGTGATCTAGACGAAGCTCTAGGGCGTTCGGGCACCATTGTCTTCATGCCAAGCTGTGATCGTCTGAGCTACGCGAAGGCAAATACGCTTGTGGATCACGCAACAAAAGAGATGGCGCGTGTCTATCGTCGGGCAATCGGAGACGGACTTCGGCTCTTTATCAACAACAGGCGTGTTACAGCATTTGATCCGACGTACTCGATGGCCAACGCCCGACATCGGCAGTTCCTAGAAGATACGGACGCCAAAGGCAGCAAACTTGTTACCGCCAAGCTGATTGATGTGCCGATCCACGACAACAAAGACAGCGAGACGGCACAGATAAAAATCAGCCTCTTCAAGCTACCCATCGAGGAATGGTATCATCTGCCTACGAAGACCCTGCGAAACGACCTGCATGTTTTTAACGGTCAGACAGTCTCAATTCTCAGGAATGGCAGAGAACTGTTTGCGGATCGGATGCCGGAACTCACAACTCGTCATTCAATTACACATTGGTTTCGAGTCCAGATCGATTTTCCAGGTGAGCTGGATGAGGCATTTGGTGTCGCTGCGAATAAGCAAGGTGTTCGCCCAAAGGGTTACGTCAAGGATGCCATCAAGAGAGGAATTGGTGATGACATCAGTACTGTCATTAGTGAGATTAGGCGTTTTCAGAGCGCACAGCGCACAAACGCAGAGGCTTCAAAGCCTTCCGCCAGCGAGAACAAGGCTACAGCGGCCGATCCGCATCAAAGCCGATCTTTTTCACTGAGCGCAGAAGAAGAACAGCAACTAGAGGACAATCTTAGAACGCTGGCAATCTCACTGAAACGCGCGAACGAGACTGATGAGGACGCATTTCAACGGGTAAAGTCATCTAGGTACCTCATTCAATATGTCCATGATGAATACTGGCCATTTTATCGCGCTGAGCATCGGTTTGGACGCGTGATCCTCTCCATCAATACAGCTCACCCGTTTTTCTCAGAACTCTATGACCCTATCCGAAAGTTGGATGGCAGCGAGGGCCTCGAAGCTGACGAGAACAATGGTGCTAAGCATGTGCGTGAACAGACTGGGCCGCTGGTGGCGCTTGAGCTGCTACTACTTTCCCTTGCTCGTACACAATCAGCACTTTCATTGGAAAATGAGGATGCACAACGAACGTTAGAAACGCTTCAGCGAGAGTGGTCCGAAACTCTTCGAATCCAACTTACTGCGTAAAAAAACGACGGTGGCGGTCACAATAGATCGCCGCCGTCTCCTTATAGTTGAGTAGACTCTGTTTTTCTGATATAGTTCAACTCACAAGACTGAACCAACGATGGTGAACGTCGCAAATACAGCACAGCGTCTGTAATTGCGAAACCCCCTTCGAACGTCAGTTTTTCAAACCTTGCGATACCACACGGATCGCACAAACAATGAGGTACTAACCATGAAGGACCAACAGGTCTATTGGGCAGAGTATGCCCGCGCTCAAGATGAGCTAAAAAATTCCACAACAATTAATGACCGTCACTGGGGGCTAGAAGCCGCTCTCAGTAATACGTTGGCAGATATTGAATCTGGAGAACACATTGATCGTTCGGATACCGAGCGTCGCATTCAATCTGGCGCTCGCAAGAACCGTCATCGCGCACGTCTGCTTCGTCTTCAGCCACTTACGTGGCAGTCAGACACCCTAGACCCAACTGCCAACTATGAAACATGTTCGGAACTTGTTTTCTTGTGCGCCGCGATGGGTGATGCCGACTACAATTTGATGAAGAACGTGGCTGCTGGTGCAACCTATGGCGAGCTTGCAGGCAAAATGAACGCTGAAACTTCCGCGATAAGAAAACGCGTTTCACGCATCCGCATGAGCGCGCGTAACTTATTACCTCAATAGTAGCGATATGGGATCTGAGCGTTGTCAAAGCACTTAGGCCCCATACTATACACTGCCTGCTCGAACTAACCGCGCCTTGCTCTAGCGATTTCATTCGTAGTGACCAAGCCCGGAAAACTCGTTCAGAATATTCGTTTAATCAGCTGATTTTTAAGGGTAAATTATGTCTCTCGAAAAACTACAACAAAAATTCCCTCCCACAGAAAACAAACAAGTTTTGGTCACGGAAGTGACCCGTATGACCGGGGGTCAGGTCTGCGTTGCCGGACTCGACATCCATTCTGGTGTAATGGTTCGCCCCCTTCAGCCGAGCGGCCACAACTGGCCCGAGGAAAAATGGGTCGGAGGTGGGTACCTTGTTGTTGGAAATGTCATTTCTTTGGCTGCTGCTAAGGCTGGAAATTCGAGCTACCCTCATGCCAGCGAAGATTTCCGTGTGGCGAGAGTAGGTAAACAAGGAGAGGCCTCAGCTGCCGAGCTGTATGCTGCATGTGCTGAAACGTCCGATCAGTCCCTAGAAGATATTTTTGGTGGCAACTTAGTAGAGGGGAAATATGCCTTGGCGGATAGCGAATGTCGGTCACTAGGAAGCATCTCAATCCGCGCTCAAAAACTAAGGGCCACCACGTTCTATGGGAAAACACAGGTTTCTTATCAGGACAGATGGAAAACATGGCATAATTTGCCTGTAACTGAGCTTCAGACGAAGAACAAAGGGGACGCAGACGCAGGAACACAGTCGCTTTCTGCCAGACTGACAAGTGCAGGTTGGCAAGATGTTATCTTGAGGTTAGGTCTGGCTCGGTCATGGGATGGTGGAGATCAAGGGTTTGATCCCAAACGGTGCTACCTGCAGCTCAACGGCATCATTCTACCAAACTAAGGGTTCATTTTCGTGGGGCAGATTTTTACAATTGGATATTCTGGGCAAGAAGTCGAAGGATTTGTGAAATTGCTCTCACAGAACGGCGTGGACGTCGTCTGCGACGTGAGATCAACACCATATTCTCACTACAAGCCAGATTTCTCCCGTGGACCACTTCGAAAACACCTAAATGCAGCTAACATCAAATACGCATTTTTTGGCGACCAGCTTGGCGCCCGCCCAAAGGACCGAAGCTGTTATGCTTCTGGACAGGCTACGTATGATCGGATTGCACAAACCGACTTTTTCAATGATGGTTTGGATCGCCTCCGATTAGGTGCGCAAAAATTGAATCTAGCCTTGGTCTGTTCAGAAAAAGACCCCATAGAGTGCCATCGCGCAGTCCTTGTATGCTACAATTTGCCGGACCTGCGTGAGGACATCTCACATATCCACACGGACGGAAGAGTAGAGAATCAAGCTCAGTTTGAGCAGCGTCTTGTTCAATTTCATGGACTGACCCCACCTCCTTTACTTCAGCGACCCGGGGATTGGGACAAGGCAGTTGTTGAGGCATATAGTAAGCAAGCAGCCGGGATCGCTTATCGTGAACGCTGATGGGAGAACGGAAAACCTATGAAAATATTTACGATTGGGTTCACGAAGAGCACTGCTAAAGATTTTTTTGGCCGACTGAACACGGCGGGCGTTAAACACGTATACGACACTCGCTTAAATCGAACCTCCCAGCTTTCGGGGTTTGCTAAGCAAAAGGATCTAGATTTCTTTCTTTCGCAGATTGGCGGGATCAACTATTCTGTGGACGCGCTTCTGGCTCCGACTGCAGATATATTGTCAGCATTCAGAAAAAATGAAATTGGCTGGGGAGAATATGAGCGCCGCTACTTGGAGCTTCTTTCTTCCAGAAGGGTTGAACAGCATTTTGACATGGATCAAATGCACGAAGGCTGCCTTTTGTGCAGCGAAGCGACTCCCGAACATTGTCACCGTCGGCTCGCGGCCAACTACCTCGCGCAAGCCAGAACGGACGTTGAGATAGTGCATCTCTAGTCATAAGTAAGTGTAGTGTAACGTGGTCAACCCGCTTACTTGATGGCCCTCGGAATAAAATACTAGTCTTGAATTATGCGACTAAGGCTGCTTCCAAGTCAGCAAGTCCATTTGGTTATCAGCAGGCGAATTGGCTATCTCCCCGCATACTTTTCGATACGCCCTTGTCATGAGCACTGGAGCCTGTGGGTGATCGCTCGCATGAATAAGGTGAAAGGCGACTTTCGTGCCGTTTTCCTTCAACAGAATTGGATAAATGTTCACATAGCCATAGCCTAATTCTTTCGTGAATCGGTCAGCAAACACCAAGGGCAGACTACTTTGCTGCACTTCAATGAGGCCTCGCCAGTCTGAACGTCCCCACCATTTTTCGATCTCCTGAAATTTCTCGGGCCGTGAGGCGCTCTTCAAGGAACGCATGGACCAACTCGTCCCAAGAAAATACATGATCTCGATCTTTTTTCGCTTGAACTGTGCAAGCTTCTGGACGGTCTCCCAGTGGCATTCCATATTACGCTGATCAAGAAACGCGAACGTAGCAGCTGTCGGTTTGATCCGTCTCGAAGCGAGAATATCATCAACCGTTTGATTAAAATCACCCTCCATAACAGACACATGTCTGAATCGTGGCTGTCGATTGTGATCCTTCTTCAAGGTGCGGAGCTGCTCAGCGCCACTAGGGTCGAGTTCACATAACCAAAACCGCCGCAGTCGCTTGGGCTCCAGTTCCAGCACGCGCCGCGCTGTCCATGCTTCAGGATGGTTACGGCTTTGGGGAGCGGCAAAGCCGTCGATAAATAACCCGCCCTTGGTCACGAGCTGGAACCGTTCGATATACTCGGCGATCAATTTCGATTTGGAGTTTGTCTGATTTGGTGGCGGTAGCTGCTTATCAAAACCACGACTGGACACCGCCAATACCGAAGGATGGCGTGGCTGCGGATTTCAAAAATACCGGACAGCGATTACGCTAATTCCCGGACAGCCGTTTCAGTAATTCCCGGACAGCTCGGGCACGGCTGATCATCTGCCTGCGATCATGTTTCGGTTCGGATAGTTTCGGT
>NZ_QNQP01000033.1 GCF_003316635.1 Roseovarius dicentrarchi
TGCCGACGGCGAATGCCATCGGCCGTAGAGAGAACTTCGATTTGAGGGCGGTAAATGAAATCGGACATAAGGCCGGACTTATCATCGGATCGTAGCCGAAGTCAGACGGCCCCCGCCGAAGCCTTACAAAGCAAGGAGCGTATGGCCCGTTTCACTGAGGGGCTGGAGGCCTTCAAGGAAAGAGCGCGGGCAAAGCTCGGAGACGATATTTCGGATCGTGAACTCTTGGAGCACTATTGCACCAAGCGGATGTCAACAGCCTGCATCGAGGGACGAAATGGCACGAAATACTCGCATGCGATTCCGAACTTCCAGTCTCGCCAGTTCCCCCAGGTCTGGATAAAGACGCCGGCTCAGTATTTCGGGGAGACACAGAAAGTCGTGGGGTTTCCTGTCCTGCGAAAGAAGTATCGAGACCCTTTGAAGAAGCTGGCTTTCGACCAGAAGGTCCATGACCCTGAACTCCGCGCAGCGCTGACGCGACGAGCCCTGAAAGCGACCATTCAGCCCGTATCGACCTTCATGAGTTCCTTGCGCCATCGAACAAGCCCGTCGAAACGGGCCGGCGGTAAGGGAGCGCGGACAGGTCCTGCATATATCAATGGAGCAGTCTTCAATCCTGCCGTGTTGATGGCGTTTCTCAACATTTTTCGGATCTACTACAACTGGTTCGAGCCACGTCAATACAAGGGGCCGGGCGCGGCTGCCGGAAGCGAATCTCCGGTCCCAGCAGGAATGTCCTCCATCCGTATCCCGGGCACCAAAGAGACGCTCGAGATCCCGAAAATGGCGACGACGACACCGGTCATGCTGACTCCGGCAATGCGGCTTGGGGCAGATCCGGAGAAATCGAACGGGCAACCTCGCAAGGCACCTGACCCGAGGCGCGTTCTCTATCGGCCTTGGCTCTATCACGGCACGCCGTTGTGGAGGAAGTTCGAGGACCGGTAGACGGCCTATGAGTTGAACCTTCGCCATCCGGAAGATGTGAACAAGGTTGGGCTCAAGAGCGAGGCCGGGTCGCCGAAAAGTTGAGGGCTGGGAAACAGATCGTTTCCCAGCCCTCGTGTCCCATATTCCGGAACGAGCCAGCGCAATGCGGCCGGGCCATTTATCTTCAGGGGGGGATGGGGCTTATGCCTCCATCACATCCTCGCCGTCGGACGCGGTCATGTCAAAGTCCAGCCCGTGCGCCGCGCGAATCTTGTCCTCGATTTCAAGTGCCATGGCGCTGTTTTCCTTAAGGAACGTCTTGGCGTTTTCCCGGCCCTGGCCGATCCGTTCGTCGCCGTAGCTATACCAGCTGCCTGATTTCTCGACGACACCGGCCTTGACGCCCAGATCCAGAATCTCGCCCATCTTCGAGATGCCTTCGCCATACATGATGTCAAACTCCACCTGTTTGAACGGCGGCGCGACCTTGTTCTTGACCACCTTGACGCGGGTGGCGTTGCCGACCACCTCTTCGCGGTCCTTAAGCGAGCCGATGCGGCGGATGTCCAGACGGACCGTGCTGTAGAATTTCAGCGCGTTGCCGCCTGTTGTCGTCTCGGGAGAGCCGAACATGACGCCGATCTTCATGCGGATCTGGTTGATGAAGATCACCGTGCATTTGGTGCGGCTGATCGAGCCGGTCAGCTTGCGCATGGCCTGGCTCATCAGGCGGGCATGCACGCCGACGCTGCTGTCGCCCATGTCGCCCTCAAGTTCGGATTTCGGCGTGAGCGCCGCAACCGAATCGACGACGATCATGCTGACCGCGCCGGAGCGTACCAACGTGTCGACAATCTCAAGCGCCTGCTCGCCCGTGTCGGGCTGAGAGATCAGCAATTCGTCCAGATCCACACCCAGACGGCGCGCATATTGCGGGTCCAGCGCGTGTTCGGCATCGACAAAGGCGCAAACGCCGCCTTTTTTCTGCTCTTCCGCGACGCAATGCAGCGTCAGCGTGGTTTTACCCGAGGATTCGGGGCCATACACTTCGATGATCCGCCCCTTTGGGATGCCGCCGATGCCGAGGGCGATGTCCAGACCCAGCGAACCTGTGGAGGTCGATTCCATGTCGGTAATGGGGTTATCCCCCAGTTTCATGATCGAGCCCTTGCCGAACTGCCGTTCGATCTGCGCAAGCGCGCTGTCGAGGGCCTTCTGCTTGTCTGCGCTTTTCTTGTTATCCATGCTCAAAAGATCTGCCGTTGCCATTGCGTTTCGTCCTTATTCCACACACTGCCTCTAGCGGCAATTGCTGCGTTTGTTCGCTGCTTGTTCCCACCCTACATGAACACAAAGCGTGAACATTTCAAGAAGATTGTTCATATCTTCACTTTCCCGCAGAAGTGTTAAAGAAAGGTTAGGCCGGGTCCGGCGTCAGCGGAGTGAGATATGTTGGTGTTTTCCAAGCATAAACTGGTATTTCTGTCGGTCCCCAAGACTGGCACGACCGCATGGCAGGCCGCGCTGGCGCCGCATGCGTCGATGATCGTCACCGACCCGCCCGAGCTGAAACACGCGCCGATATTCCGTTACAACCGGTTTTTCCGCCCCGCATTGGAAAAATTCATCGGCCCGGATCTGCATGTCATCGCCGTGATGCGCGACCCCATCGACTGGCTGGGCAGCTGGTATCGCTACCGCCAGCGCCCGTTTCTGGAGGGCAAGCCGACCAGCACGGCGGGCATCAGCTTTGACGATTTTGTGCAGGACTATCTGCAAGGCAAGCAACCGCGCCGCGCCAATGTCGGCTCGCAGTCCAAATTTCTGGAGCCTCAGCGCAACGGCACCGCTGCGACCCACCTGTTCCGCTACGAGGACCAACCGGCGCTGGAGCGTTATCTGGAGGGCCGCCTGGGCATAGCGATCAAGCCCGAGCGGCTGAATGCGTCTGCTCCCGCCGAACTGCCACTTGACGGCCAGACGCAGGCGCGATTGCGCCGCAAATACGCGCCCGATTTCAGGCTGCACGCCAGCATCGGCAGCGACGGGCAATACACGCCCGAACCGGTTCCGTCGCCGATAGGGTAATCACCGGCCTGCCATGGTGTGACTGGCATTTGCCATGGATGCTGTTAAGCTCGTTCCATGTTAATCATTTCGCAACCGCCATGCCCTAATTTCGCGACGCGCACAGCGATTTTATCTGCACCCATCCCGCGGTTCACCTTCGGAGCGATGCCATGACACAATACCCCTCAGCAGATGACTTTGCGGCCATCCGGCGCGGTTATGATGCCAACAGCAGCCGGTCCCTGTCGCTGCGCAGTGACGCCTATACCGAGCCGAAATGGTTCGACGCCGACCTGCGCGCCATCATGGCGAAGCACTGGCAATGGGTGTGCCATGTCGAAAAACTGCGCGAGCCGGGCAGCTATTTCGCGCTTCAGGTGGCGGGCCAGCCCATTGCCATCGTGCGCGACCGCGAGGGTATCCTGCGCGCCTTCTACAACGTCTGCAAACACCGCGCGCACGAGTTGCTCAGCGGCGAAGGCGTGACCAGCCGCATCATGTGCCCCTATCATGCGTGGGTCTACAAACTGGACGGCCAGCTGGTACGCGCGCCGGAAACCGAACATCTGGAGGATTTCACCCCCTCCGATATCTGCCTGGACGAAGTGCAGGTCGAGGAGTTCTGCGGTTTCGTCTATGTCAATCTGGACCCTGATGCCAAATCGCTGTCCGAGCAGACCGGCAATCTGGAAACCGAGATCCGCCACTGGGCACCCGATATCGAGAACCTGACGTTTGGCCGCCGTCTGACCTATGACATCAGGTCGAACTGGAAGAATGTCGTCGACAACTTCCTTGAATGTTACCACTGTCCGACCGCGCACAAGGATTTTTGCGATCTGGTCGATATGGACACCTACAAGGTCACGACATATGGCATCTATTCGTCGCATATGGCCGAGGCCGGCAAGGCGCCCAACAGCGCCTATGACGTGTCCAACGCCACGGTGAAAACCCACGCCGTCTGGTGGCTGTGGCCGACGACTTGCCTGATGCGCTATCCGGGACGCTCCAGCATGATCGTACTGAACATCGTGCCTGTCGGGCCGGACCGCACGTTGGAAACCTATGATTTCTATCTGGAAACGCCAGACCCCGACCCGATGGAAGTGGATGCCATGCGCTACATTGACGAGGTTTTGCAGCCCGAAGACATCGGTCTGGTCGAAAGCGTTCAGCGCGGGATGAGCACGCCTGCCTTCACCCAGGGGCGGATCGTAAATGACCCCACGGGTTCCGGCAAATCCGAACATGCGGTGCATCATTTCCACGGCCTTGTGCTGGATGCCTACGCCAAGGCGGCGGAGGAAGCCGCATGAGACTGCAAGGCAAGACCGCCCTCGTCACCGGCGGGCGCGGCGGGATCGGCCGCGCCATCTGCGCGCGGTTTCTGGCCGAGGGCGCGCGCGTCTATGCCGCCGACCTCAGCGAGGGCGGATCGCTGGACCAGCCCGGCGAAGATGCGGACTTCATCCGGCTGGATGTGAGCCGCGAGGATCAGGTGCGCGAAGCGATGGACCGCATCGCGGGTGAGGCCGGCAAGCTCGACATTCTGGTAAACGCGGCCGGGATCGAGATCGAGAAGACCATTGAGGATACCACGCTGGAGGAATGGAACCGCAGCTTTGCGGTCAACGTCACCGGCACGTTCCTGACCTCGAAATACGCCCTGCCCCTGCTGCGCAAGGCGGCCACGGATGGCACCACCGCATCGCTGATCAACTTCGGCTCCTATGACGGGTTCATCGCCGACCCCGGTTTGGCCGCCTATTGCGCGACCAAGGGCGCGGTGCATGCGCTGACCCGCGCGATGGCCTGCGATCACGGCCCCGAAGGCATCCGCGTCAACGCGATCTGCCCCGGCTATATCGACACGCCGATGTTGCAAAGCTTCTTTACCGGCGACGGCTCGGGCGGGGGCGGCAAGGATATCGGCGCATTGCAGCAGGCGGTGCGCGACGTGCATCCCATGCGCGCCTATGGCACGCCCGAGGATGTGGCCAATCTGGTGACATGGCTGGCCAGCGACGAGGCACGCTATGCCTCGGGTCAGCTGTGGGTGCTGGATGGCGGCCTCAGCGCACAAGTCCAGCAGATGAAGCTATGATCTGGCGCAACCCCGTCGCGATTGTCACCGGCGCCGGGCGCGGCATTGGCCGGGCGATTGCGCAGCAAATGATGGCCGATAACTACACCGTGCTGGGCTGCGGGCGCGGTCCGCGACCCGGTGATTTTCCCGGCGGCGCGCATTGGGTGCAGGCCAGCGTCGCCGATACATCGGGCGCGGGGCAGATCACGGCCGCCGCGCAGGCGCTGGGACGGGTCACGCTTCTGGTCAACAATGCCGGCGTTCAGGTCGAAAAAACCACCGCAGGCAGCACCGATGAAGACTGGGATCTGGTGATCGGCGCCAACTGCCGGGGCGTGTTCAACATGTGCCGTGCGGTGCTGCCGGGGATGGAAGAGACAGGCGGCGTGATCGTTAATATCGGCTCGATCTCGGCGTCAGCAGCAGATCCGTCCATGGCGCTCTATAACGCCAGCAAGGCGTTCGTGCATGGCCTGACCCGCTCCATCGCCGTCGATCACGGGCCAAAGGTGCGCTGCAATGCGATCGCGCCCGGCTGGATCCTGACGGACATGGCCGATGACGCGTTTGCGCTTGCCGATGACCCCGACGCGGCGCGCCGCGATGCGCTGGCGCGCCACCCTGTCGGGCGCATGGGCGCGCCCGAGGATATCGCGAATATGGTGTCGTGGCTCGCCTCCGATCAGGCGGCCTATGTCAGCGGCGCCACCTTTACCGTGGATGGCGGGATGACCGCCGCCTCCCCGCTCAATCCGGGATTGTTCTGATGGATCATGCACATACCGCCTGCCTTGGTGCGGGCGTCATCGGTGCCAGCTGGGCCGCCTTGTTCTTGGCCTCTGGCCGCTCGGTCGCCATCTATGACCCCTCGCCGCAGGCCGAGGCGCAGACCCGCGCCTATGTGGAAACCGCCTGGCCCACCCTGACCAGGCTGGGCCTGACGGCGCGCGGCACGCCCGATGCGCTCAGCTTTCACAGCAGCGCCGCCGCCGCCGTGGAGGGCGCGACTTTCGTGCAGGAGAACGTGCCCGAACGCCTGCCCATCAAACACGCCGTCTTTGCCGAGATTGAACCGGCGCTGACCCCCGGCGCCATCGTCGCCAGTTCCGCATCCGGCCTGACGCTGGGCCAGATGCAGGGCGGCTGGGCCGATCCTGCGCCCTTGGTGCTGGGCCATCCGTTCAATCCGCCGCATCTGGTGCCGCTGGTCGAGGTGATGGGCAACGACCACACCGGCCCCGGCATCGCCGATGCCGCCGCCGCGTTTTATGACAGCATCGGCAAGGTCACGATCCGCATCAACAAGGAGGTGCCCGGCCACGTCGCCAACCGCCTGCAAGCCGCCGTCTGGCGCGAGGCGATCCATCTGGCCAATGAGGGCGTCGCCAGCGTCGGTGACATCGACAAGGCGATGTGGGCCGGTCCCGGCCTGCGCTGGGCCGCGATGGGGCCGACCGCCTGTTTCAGCATGGGCGCGGGGCCGGGCGGATTGCAGGCATTCTGCGATCATTTCAGGGATACGTTCAACGGCTGGTGGGATGATATGGGCCAGCCCTATCTGGACGACGCCACAATCGCGATGCTGGTGGACGGCGCGCAGGAGGCGGCGGGCGGGATGAGCCACGCGGACATGCTGGCCCGCCGCGATGCGATGATCACCGCCATGCAGGAGGTGCTGCGCCCGCTAAGGGCAGACTGACGCAAAGCGCGGCGCGCCCGGATGGGGCGCGCCGCGCTGATGTGCAATGGAACAACAGCTTATTCAGCCGCTTTGGACATGTCCGTCATTTCGGCGTTGAAGGTGAACAGCTGCTCGCCGTTGATCGTGTAGCCGTCGATCAGCTCCTTGGCACGGGCGCTGGTCAGCCACGCTTCCAGTTCTTCGGCCAGATCGCTTTTGATGTGGTCGCCCTTGGCTGGGTCCACAGGCAGATAGGCATATTGGTTGAACAGCAGCGGATCGCCCGAAAACAACAGCTCCAGATTGCCCTTGTTGCCGAAATTCAGCCAGCTGGCGCGGTCGGACATGATGTAGCCATCAATCCCGGCGGCGGTGTTCAGCGCGGCGCCCATCCCGGCGCCGACAGCCTTGTACCAATCGCCTTGCGCACCTGCGCCAAAGCCGGCCGCGCTCCACAGGCCCAGCTCTTTCTTGTGGGTGCCGCTGTCGTCGCCGCGGCTGATGAAGGGCGCCTCGGCCTCGGCGATGGCCGCAAAGGCATCGCCGGCGGTGGCGGCATCAGTGATGCCTGCCGGGTCTTCCTTGGGGCCGATGATGACGAAATCGTTATACATGATTTCGCGGCGATGGGTGCCGTGGCCGTCTGCGACGAACTGCTCTTCGGCGGCTTTCGCATGGACCAGCACAGCGTCGACATCGCCCGCCTCGCCCAGCTTGATGGCCTGGCCGGTGCCGACGACCAGGAGCTGCACGTCGATATTGGTGTCTTTCTTGATTTCGGGCAGCAGCACTTCGGCCAGCCCGGAATTGTGAAAGCTGGTGGTGACGGCCATCTTCATCTCTTCGGCGCTGGCCGCAGCGCCGGTCAGGGCGACAGCCATGGCAAGTGTGAGTTTACGCATATAAATACCTCCGATACGTCTGTGGTTCAGGATGTTTTAGTCCACAATGTCGCCCGCCAGAAAGGCCGCAGCGGCGCGGGTGGCGGGGGCATCGAAAAATGTCGCGGCGGGGGCGGCCTCATGCACTTCGCCCCGGCGCAGAAAAACAACCTCTCGGGCCAGGCGCCGGGCCTGCCCCATGTCGTGCGTCGCCATTACGATACGTGTTCCCGCGCCGGTTGCAAGGGTCAATATCGCCTCAATTTCGCGGGTGGCGCTGCCATCCAGCGACGCCGACGGCTCGTCCAGAAACAGCAGTTTCGGCGACGTGATCAGGGCGCGGGCAAGCGCCAGCTTTTGCCGCTCCCCGCCGGACAGGACCGTGGCCAGGCGTCCCTCCATTCCCTCCAGACCGATCCGCGCGCACCATTGGGCGGCCGCCGCACGTGCAGCCGCGCGCGGGGTGCGGGCCAGACGCAAGGGATACATCAGGTTGTCCAGCACCGACCGGCGCAGCATCACCGGAGTTTGAAACACAAACGCCTGCATCTGCTGCGCCTCATGCTGCGGGCAGGCCCAGTCGATGCGCCCGGCGCTCAGCCGCTCCAGCCCGTGCAGCGCCTTCAGCAACGTGGACTTGCCCGCGCCATTGGGTCCGATCAGCGCTGTGATCCCCTGCCCGTCCAGCACCAGATCGACCGGCCCGATCAGACGCTTGCCGCGGCGATGCACGCAAACGCCGCTGGCGCGCATGGGCAAAAGCGCGCTCACCACCGGCCCCCGGTTTCGGTCCGGCTCAGCCAGTGGATCGCCAGATTCACCATGACCGACAGCGCGATCAGCACAAAGCCCAGCCCCAGCGCCAGCGCGAAATTGCCCTTGCCCGTCTCCAGCGCGATGGCGGTTGTCATCACCCGCGTCGCATGGTCGATATTGCCGCCCACCACCATGATTGCGCCCACCTCGCCCACGCCGCGGCCAAACCCCGCCAGCGCGGCGGTCAGCAGCGCCCGGCGCCCATCCCAGAGCAGCGTGGCAATGCGCTGCGCCCGGCCCGCGTTCATCGAGATCAACAGATCGTGATATTCGGCCCAAAGCTCGCGCAGGGACTGATGCGCGATCGAGGCGATCAGCGGCACGATGATGATGACCTGCGCGATGACCATGGCCGTAGGTGTGAAGAGCAGGCCCAGCACGCCCAAGGGGCCACTGCGCGACAGAAACACATACACCACCAGCCCCACCACCACCGGCGGCAACCCCATCAGCGCATTCAGCACCGCGATGGTTGCCCGGCGAAAGCGAAACCGCTGCACCGCCAGCAGCGCCGACAGCGGCAGCGCGATGGCGCAGGCAATCACCAGCGCGGCCAGCGTCACACGCAGGCTGCGCGCGGCAATCTCGTACAGATCCGGATTCAGGCTGATCACCAGCCAAGCCGCCTGTGTCAGCCCGTCCAGAAGGTCATTCATGGCAAAAGTCCGGTCATTCGGGCATCACTTACGGGGGGCCGCGCAGGCGTGCCGATCCTGCGCGCAACGTGGCCGGCCCCGCACCGCGCCGCAACCCGTCATTTTGGGCAGGCGCGTGGGAGCGGGCCGTGAAAAACCCTGCCACCTGATTGCGATGGGGCCGCATTTCAGGTTAACTCTTGCGCAAATGCCCAAAGTCGGCAGCACAGCCAAGCCATGGAGCGACCAATGCAATATATGAAACCGCAAACCGCGGCAGAGGTGTCAGACATCCTCGCCCGCAGCGACGGCGCCGCGCGGATCCTTGCGGGGGGCACCGATCTGCTGGTGCATCTGCGCTCGGGCGCGATCCAGCCCGAGACGATCATCGACATCAAGCATATCAACGGCATCAAGGATATCACCGACGAGGATGGTGGCCTGCGCATCGGTGCCGCCGTGCCCGGCCAGCAACTGGGCGAGCATGCGGGCGCGCGCGCCCTGTGGCCCGGCGTGGTCGAGGCGTTCGAGCTGATCGGCTCGACCCAAGTGCAGGGGCGCTGCACCATGGCGGGCAATCTGTGCAATGGCGGGCCTGCCGCCGACTCCGTCCCGGCGATGATCGCGGCGGGCGCGGTCGCCCGGATCGAGGGGCCGGAGGCGCCGCGCGATTGCAACCTCGAGGATTTCGTGACCGGCCCCGGCAAGACCGTTCTGGGCAAGGGCGAATTCGTCAGCTCCATCTTCCTTCCCGCGCGGCCCGGTGCTGCATCCGACGCCTATCTGCGCTTCATTCCGCGCACGGAAATGGACATTGCGGTGGCCTCTGCCGCTGTAAATATTGAATTGAACAGCGACGGCACGATCAAATCCGCGCGCGTCGCGCTGGGCGCCGTTGGCCCCCGCGCGGTACTGGTGCCGGATGCGGCGGATGCAATCACCGGGTCAAAGTTGGAGGATCCGGCCATCGACGCGCTGGTGCGCGCCTGCGAGGCCGCCGCCAGCCCCATCGACGACAAGCGCGGGACGATCGAATTCCGCACCACCGTGGCCGGCGTTCTGGCCAAACGCGCCGCGCGCATCGCCATGACCCGCGCCCAAAAGCGCGCAGGAGAGAACACATGAAAAATATCCACGTCTCCACCACCATCAACGGCGACGACGCCGAATTCGTCTGCGCGCCCGAGGAAACCCTGCTGGACGCGCTGCGAAACCGCCTTGATCTGAGCGGCGCCAAGGAGGGCTGCGGCACCGGCGATTGCGGCGCCTGCACCGTTGAAATGGACGGGCGGCTGGTCTGCTCCTGCCTCGTGCTGGGGGCCGAGGCGCAGGGTGCGCAGATCAAGACGGTCGAAGGCATGGCCGTCGGCGAGGCGCTGCATCCGTTGCAGCAGGCGTTCATCGACCATGCGGCGCTGCAATGCGGCATCTGCACCCCCGGCATTCTGGTCGCGGCGAAAAACCTGCTGGAGCGCAACCCCGACCCGACCGACACCGAAGTGCGCTATTGGCTGGCCGGGAACCTGTGCCGCTGCACCGGCTATGACAAGATCATCAAGGCTGTTCAGATCGCAGCCGCCGACATGAGGGGCGCAACATGAACTTCCAGTCAAAAACCAAGGCCGATTTCAAGGTCATCGGCACGCGGGTCGCCCGCCCCGATGGTGTGGACAAGGTGACGGGCCGCGCGCTTTATGGCGCGGATTTCAGCGTGCCGGGCATGCAGGTCGGGCTGATCCTGCGCAGCCCGCACGCCCACGCGATCATCAACAGCATCGACGCATCCGCCGCGCTGGCCCTGCCCGGCGTCAAGGCCGTGGTGACCTCCGCCGATTGGCACATGGCCGAGGATGAGGGCCTGCGCGATGTGCAGGACAACTGCCTTGCGCGGGGCAAGGTGCTCTATGACGGCCACGCCGTTGCCGCCGTCGCGGCCAAGGATATGGCCACCGCCAAGGCGGCGCTGAAACTGATCAAGGTGGATTACACACCCCTGCCCCATGTCACCGATGTGGACGCCGCGATGACGCCGGACGCGCCGGTGGTGCAGGAGGCCCGCGCCGACGAATCCGTTCCATCCGGCAGCGGCGCCAATGTCACGCATTACTGCGAATTCGGGCATGGCGATCTGGAGGCCGGCTTTGCACGCGCCGACAAGATCATCGAGCGCAGCTTTACCACAGCCGCCACCCATCAGGGTTATATCGAGCCGCATGCCTGCCTTGCCTCCTACGGCACGGCCGGCAAGGCCGACCTGTGGTGCTGCACCCAAGGGCAGTTCATGGTGCGCGACCTGTGCGCCGGGATCATGGGCATGGAGGGCAGCCAACTGCGCGTGACCGCCTCGGAAATCGGTGGCGGTTTCGGCGGCAAGACCACCGTGTTTATCGAACCCGTTGCGCTGGCGCTCTCCCGCAAATCCGGCCGCCCGGTCAAGATCGTGATGAGCCGCGTCGACGTCTTCCGCGCCACCGGTCCCACCGTGTCCTCCTCCATGGATGTGCGCATCGGCATGACCAAGGACGGCCGCATCACCGCGGGCGAGGCCAGGCTGCGCTATCAGGGCGGCGCGTTTCCCTGCACGACCGTCGACATGGGCGCGCAGGCCGCCTTTGCCGCCTATGACATGCCGGCCGTGCGCACGCAGGGCTGGAACGCGCTGACCAACCGGCCCAAGGAGGCGTCCTATCGCGCGCCCGGCGCACCGATGGCGATCTACGCGGTGGAGTCGGTGGTGGACGAGCTGTGCCAGCAGCTGGAACTGGACCCGCTGGACGTGCGCCTGAAAAACGCCGCCGATGCCGGTACGAAATCCTCCTACGGGCCGACCTTCGACCAGATCGGCCTGATGGCCACGCTGGAGGCCGCCAAGGCGCATGACCACTACCATGCGCCCTTGGGCGAGAACCAAGGCCGCGGCCTGTCCTGCGGCTTCTGGTTCAACTTCGGCGGCAACACCTCGGTTTCGATGATCATCAACAGCGACGGCACCGTGGGCGTCACCGAAGGCAACCCCGATATCGGCGGCTCCCGCGCGTCCATCTCGATGATGGCCGCCGAGGAGCTGGGCATTCCCTATGACAAGGTGCGCACCGTCATCACCGACACAAACAGCATCGGCCATAACGACGTCACCGACGGCAGCCGCGTGACCTTTGCCGTCGGCCTTGCCACGATCAAGGCGGCGCGCGAAGCGATCCGCGTGATGTGCGGACGCGTGGCGAAAATCTGGGGGATCGACGCCGACGCGGTGATCTGGGAGGACGGCGCCGCGAAACCCTCCGGCCCCAACGCGGGAAATTTCGAGCCGATGACACTGGCCGAGATTGCCGCCATATCGTCCGAAACCGGCGGGCCGATTGCCGGCCATCACGAGGTCAACGCCGAAGGCGCCGGCGTCAGCTTTGGCGTGCATCTGGCGGATGTGGAGGTCGATCCCGAAACCGGCGCAACCCAAGTGCTGCGCTACACCGTGTTTCAGGACGCGGGCAAAGCCGTGCATCCCGACTATGTCGAAGGGCAAATGCAGGGCGGCGCGGCGCAGGGCATCGGCTGGGCGCTGAACGAGGAATATATCTATGGCGAGGATGGGTGCCTGCAAAACGCCGGCTTCCTTGATTACCGTATTCCGGTGGCCTCCGACCTGCCCAATATCGACACCGTTATCCTTGAGATCCCCAACCCCGGCCACCCCTACGGCGTGCGCGGCGTGGGCGAGACGCCGATTGTGCCGCCGCTGGCGGCGCTGTCGAACGCGGTCAGCCGCGCCGTCGGCGTGCGTCTGACCGAATTGCCGATGTCACCGCCCAAGATCCTCAAGGCGGTCATGGCAAAGGACTGATCGAAATGGTTCAGGTCAAACTCTGGGGCTCCCTGCGCGATCTGGCCGACGGGAAAGAGGTGGTCGAGGTAGAGGCCAGCAATTTCAAGGAATTGCTGGACGCTCTGGCGGCCAAGTATCCGGCGCTGAAGCCACAAATCGACCGCGGCGTATCGCTCGCGGTCGATGGGCTGGTCTATCGCAATTCGTGGTTTACCGAAGTGAAACCGGACAGCGAAGTGGTGCTGATGCCCTATATGAAAGGCGGGTAACATCCGTATTCAGCCGCGATTTCACAAGTTCCCAAGCTATCAACCTCGCTCGTAATTGCGGATTAGTATCCAGACGCCCCAGATCAGCAGAGTTGGCAGCAAGGCAACCCGAATTATCAGCACCGCAAGTATCGACAGGTAACTTTTGATGAGGTTGTCTGCGTTGGCTACAATCTCATTTGCACGAGCAAGAACTTTCTGGCCCTTCTCGACATAATCTGTCCCGGCTGTGACAGTATCGCGCAGCCCCCCGAACCAGCGATCGTCTTCAGCACTAGGTTCCGGCGTCTCCAACTGCTCCGGTGGCGCATCCGCTAGTATATCGTCAATGACCACCTGATGCCGCATTGCGGGGCGTGATTTATCCATCCTTGCGAATGACCTCGTTCTTCGGATCATACGGGCTGTCCTCGGTCACTGTCGCGTCCCAAAGCTGGTCCATGATCTTGACCTTCAGCACCGTGCCCGGCACCACCAGTTCGGGCTTGATATAGCCCATGCCGATGCTTTTGCCGAAGGCGACCGAGTAGCCGCCGGAGGTCAGGCGGCCAACGCGCTCGCCTTCTGCGGTATAGAGCACCTCGCGACCCCACGGATCGGCATCATCCGGCCCGTCGATCAGCAGGGTGCAGCATTTGGCGCGGATGCCGGTTTCCACCATCGCCTCCTTGCCGTGGAAATCCTTTTCCAGATCGACAAAGCGCGGCAGATCGGCCTCCAGCGGGGTGGCATCGCGGCCCAGCTCGTTGCCAAAAGCGCGGTACGATTTTTCCTGCCGCAGCCAGTTCTGTGCGCGGGCGCCGACCAGCTTCATGCCGTGCTTTTCGCCTGCCTTCTCCAGCAGGTCGAACAGGTAGTTCTGCATCTCGATCGGGTGATGCAGCTCCCAGCCCAGCTCGCCGGTATAGGCGACGCGGATGGCGTTGACGGGGCACATGCCCAGTTCGATCTGGCGGGCCGTCAGCCATGGGAACCGCTTGTTCGACAGGGCCGTTTCGGGATCGGCGTCGATGATCACCTCGCGCAGGACATCGCGCGATTTCGGACCGGCGATGGCAAAGACGCCCCATTGCGTGGTGACATCCTGGATCTCGATATAGCCAAAATCGCCCATCTTGTCCTCGGCGGCCTTGCGCAGGAAATCGGCGTCATATTCGGTCCAGGCCCCGGCAGAGACGAGGTAATATTCGTTCTCGCCCGTCCGCACGATGGTATATTCCGTGCGCGTGGTGCCGTGCGCGGTCAGCGCGTAGGTCAGGTTGATGCGGCCCACTTTCGGCAGCTTGTTGCAGGTGAACCAGTCGAGGAACGCGGTCGCGCCCGGCCCCTTGACGATATGCTTGGAAAACGCGGTCGCGTCGATCAGGCCGACGCCCTCGCGGATCGCGCGTGCCTCGTCCACCGCATATTGCCACCAGCCGCCGCGGCGGAAGGACCGCGCGTCGTGATCGAAATTCTCGGGCGCGTCCAGCGGGCCGTAATAGTTGGGCCGCTCCCAGCCGTTGACAAAACCGAACTGCGCGCCGCGCGCTTTTTGCCGGTCATAGGCGGGCGCGGTGCGCAGCGGGCGGCAGGCCGGGCGTTCTTCGTCCGGGTGGTGCAGGATATAGACGTGCTCGTAGCATTCCTCGTTCTTGCGCGCGGCGAATTCGGTGGTCATCCAGTTCGACGAATAGCGCTTGGGGTCAAGGCTCGCCATGTCGATCTCGGCCTCGCCGTTCACCATCATCTGGGCAAGGTAATAGCCGGTGCCGCCCGCCGCCGTGATGCCAAAGCTGAAGCCTTCGGCCAGCCACATGTTGCGCAGGCCCGGCGCAGGGCCGACCAGCGGGTTGCCGTCGGGTGTATAGCAGATCGGGCCGTTGAAATCGTCCTTCAGCCCGCATTCCTCGCAAGACGGGATGCGGTGGTTCATCGCCATGTACTGATCCTCGATCCGCTCCAGATCGAGCTGGAACAGATCGGCGCGGAAGCTGTCGGGCACGCCATGCTCAAACCGGGCGGGCGCGTTCGGCTCGTAGACGCCCAGAATCCAGCCGCCGCGTTCTTCGCGTACATAGGATTGCGCGTCGGCGTCGCGGATCACGGGATGCTCCACATTGCCCTCGGCGCGGAATTTGACCAGCGCGGGGTCCTGATCCATCACGATGAACTGATGCTCGACCGGGATCGCAGGCATCTTGATGCCCAGCATTTTCGCGGTGCGCTGCGCGTGGTTGCCGGAGGCGGTCACGACATGCTCGGCTGTGATGACAACCTGCTCGTCAGAGGGCACCAGATTGCCGCCCTTCTCGACCATCTTGGTGGCGGTCACTTCCCACGCCGCGCCGTTCCAGTGGAACGCATCGGCCTGCCATTTGCGTTCGATCATCACGCCGCGCTGGCGGGCGCCCTTGGCCATGGCCATGGTGACATCGGCGGGGTTAATATAGCCGTCGGTCTGGTGATAGAGCGCGCCCTTGAGGTCATCCGTGCGGATCAATGGCCATTTCGCCTTGATCTGGTCGGGCGTCATCCATTCGTAGGGAACGCTGCAGGTTTCGGCGGTCGAGGCGTAGAGGCGGTATTCATCCATCCGCTCCTCGGTCTGGGCCATGCGCAGGTTGCCGACCACGGCAAAGCCGGCGTTCAGGCCCGTCTCCTCCTCCAGCGTTTTATAGAACTTGATCGAATAGTCGTGAATGTGGGTCGTGGCGTAGCTCATGTTGAAATAGGGCAGCAGGCCCGCCGCGTGCCATGTGCTGCCCGATGTCAGCTCGTCGCGCTCCAGCAGCATGACATCATCCCAACCGGCGCGCGCCAGATGATAGGCAATCGAGGTGCCGACGGCACCGCCGCCGACGACAAGGGCTTTGACAGTGGTTTTCATGTGCTGCGCTCCGATGGCAAGTGTTGCCCCGCTTTTATCATCTCCAGCACGGCGCGCGCGGCGCGGACGACATAACGTCATGCAAAACCGACGCGGGCCTTATCGCGCCAGCGCGGCATCCAGACGGCCCACCGGAAAATACGGCGCCAGCAGCGGGCGCAATTCGGCCCGGCGCGGTGCGGTGGGATCGTAGAGTGCATAGCACAGGTAATCCTCGACCAGTGCGGCCTGCTGCTCGTACCCGAATTTGAGGAATGTCGCGTCTGGCCCCGGCACATAGAAATAGGGGTCCATGTTCGCAAAACTCTCGAACGCGGCCCGCGCCGGACGGTAGCCGGTGGCCCGGCGATGCTGCCATTGCCAGACATGCACCAGCTCATGCGCCAGAACCAGCGCCTGCGGAAAGCGCGCGGACCGGGGCCAGTCCGGCGCCAGATCGGCGCGGTAGAAATCGCGGCTCATGTGAACGCGGCTCCACAGCGCCCAGCCGGGGGGCGGGCCGCTGCGCGGCTCGGGCGATGTGCGGTCGCACAGGCCGCTGATCTGATTTTCGCGCATAACCGGGTAAAGGTCGGATGTGTCCGGGGTTTCCGGTGCGGCCGGCATCGCCGTAAATCCGCGGGCGATGCGCACCCTGTCCAGATCCAGTGCGGGGCCAATGACATCCGCCGCAAAGGCCCGCTCGTTCGGGGTGAGCGGGCGCGCGCAGGCCGACAGCGCCAGCGCGCAAGTTGCCGCTGTGATGATCCGCCTGATGGCTCGATTCTGCCTCATTCCGCCGCCCCCTGTCGCCGCCCGCAGTCTTGCGCGTTTGCGCGCAAAAGGCCAACGCGCAATAGGCATCGGAGCGCGCCGTATCAGTCGCGGCAGAACCGCCCTGCCGATCCGTCAAGGCAGCTGACGCCGCCCGACATTTGCAATCGCTGCGGAGGGGGCGGCGCGTCTGGTTACGCCGCGTCGGGCTGGACGATGGCGACCGGGTTTGAGTGGGGCGCGCCCCCCTCTGGACGGGCTTGCGGCGCAGGCTCAACCGGTGCGGGCGTCGCCCGTGCGCGATAGGTGGCAAGGTAGGCTGTGGCCGCAAACGCGCCGGGCGCCTGTCCGGCGGCGCCCGCTTGATTGACATAATCAACCGCGATAACGGCGGCGATTGCGGCGGCGCCAAAGCCGATGGAAAAGTAATTCATGTTCAGGCCCTGTCTGCATCATGCTGTGCTGATGATCGGCCTGAAACCGGGCGTTTTTATGATGCGGGCGCGGCGGTATTCCGGCGCGGCCGTCATTCGCCGATGGCCAGCCCCTCGCGGCGCGGATCTGCGCCGCCTTGCAGGCGGTCGCCGATGACGATGGCGTGCAGTCCGGAATTGAGGCCGCGCAGCTGCACCTCGTAACCCATTGCGCGCAATGGGTCTGCCAAGGCGACGGCGCTGGTCCCCTCCTCCAGATCATAGGTGCCGAAGCGGTTGGTCAGATGTGGCATTTCGGTCATCTGCTGCACGTCCATGCCCCAATCCAGGGAGGCAATGACCGCGTTGGCCACATAAGGGATGATCTGGCTGCCGCCCGGCGATCCCAGCACCAATACCGGCGCGCCGTCCTGCATCACGATCGTCGGCGCCATGGAGGACCGGGGCCGCTTGCCCGGCTCGACCCGGTTGGCGATGGGGCGCCCACCCTCGTGGCTGGCAAAGCTGAAATCCGTCAGCTCGTTATTCAGCAAAAACCCGGCGGCCATGATGCGAGAGCCAAAGGCGTTTTCGATCGTGGTGGTCATCGACAGCGCATTGCCGTAGCGATCCACAATGGAAATATGCGAAGTGGACGGCAGCTCGATCGCGTTGTCATCACCCCAGAGCTGCGCGTGGTCAAATTCGGGCGCACCCGGCGCCACATCCGGCAGCGCATCACGGAGATCCAGAAGCGCGCCGCGCTGCTGTAGATAGGCAGGCGCCAGAAGGCCCTGAACCGGCACCGGCACGTAATCGCTGTCGGCCACGAAACGCCCCCGGTCGGCAAAAGCCAGCCGCGTGGCATCGCCGATCAGGCGGCGCGCCTGCGCGTCATCCGGGCCAAGCGCGGCCAGATCATACTGCGCCAGCGTGCCCAGTATCTGGCCCACGGCAATGGCGCCCGACGATGGCGGGCCCATCCCGCACACCTCATGCGCGCGGTATGGCGCGCAGACAGCGGCGCGTTCCTTGACCGAATAGAGCGCCATATCCATCAGCCTCAGCGCACCGGGATTGCCGGGCGCCGATTGCACCGCGCGGATGATCTGGCGCGCGATGGTGCCGGTGTAGAACGGTCCCGGTCCGTCCTCTGCAAAGGTTTGCAGCGTTTGCGCATAGGCCGGATTTGTCAGCCTGTCGCCCGCTTTCAGGATCCGGCCACCGGGCATGAAATAGTCGCGCGTGGCGGCAAACCGGTCCAGCGTGTCGGCGTTTGCGGCGATGGAGGCGGCCATGCGCGGGCTGACGTCAAAGCCGTTCGTCGCATGGTCCTGTGCCTCGGTGAACAGGTCCGGCCAGCTTAGCCGCCCCCAGCGGGCATGCGCCTCGGCCAGCAGCATGGGGGTGCCCGGCACGCCCACGGACCGGCCGCCAACGACCGCATCCATAAAGCCCAGCGTCCGCCCGTCCGCATCCTGAAACAGCAGCGGCGTGGCGGCAATCGGCGCGGTCTCGCGCCCGTCAAGCGTGGTCAGCTGACCGCTGGCCGCGTCGTACCAGACCAGAAACGCGCCGCCCCCAAGGCCCGAGCTTTGCGGCTCCACCAGCCCCAGCACCAGCTGCACGGCCACCATCGCATCGGCTGCCGTGCCGCCCTGCCGCAATACCCGCGCCCCTGCCCGGCTGGCCAGCGGATGCGCCGCAACCACCATCCAGTCATCGGCCAGAACGGGGGCGCCCGTGTCCTGCGCCTGAAACGCGCCGATTTCGGGCGCAACGGCATCGCTGGCCTGCTGCGCAGTCGCAGAGCCGGCCAGCAGGGCAAGTGTCAAAACCAGCGCGCGCATCGGGCTACAGCATCGCCGGAATGACCTGATCGGGCGGGCGATGGCCGTCCTGAAACGTCTTGATATTCACCAGAACCTTTTCACCCATCTCAATGCGGCCCTCATTGGTGGCCGATCCCATATGCGGCAACAGCACGACATTCTTCATCTCGCGCAGGCGCGGGTTGGCCGCATCCTCGTACACATCCAGCCCCGCGCCGCCGATTTCGCCCGCGCGCAGCATCCGCGTCAGCGCGTTCTGGTCAATAACTTCGCCGCGCGAGGTGTTCACGATCACCGCGCCCTCCTTCATCAGCGCCAGACGGCGCGCATTCATCAGATGAAAGGTCGATGGCGTATGCGGGCAGTTGACGGAAATCACATCCATCCGCGCCACCATCTGATCCAGGCTCTCCCAATAGCGCGCGCCCAGCTGCTCTTCGGTTTCAGGGCGCAGGCGCTTGCGGTTGTGGTAATGCACCTCCATGCCAAAGGCCGCCGCGCGCCGCGCCACCGCCTGCCCGATCCGGCCCAAGCCCAGAATACCCAAGCGCCGGCCCGACACCCGCCCGCCCAGAAGCGCGGTGGGCGACCAGCCGCGCCATTCGCCGGTCTGCATCAATGACAGCCCTTCGGGAATGCGGCGCATCACGCTCAGCATCAGCGCAATGGTCATGTCGGCGGTATCATCGGCGGACACGCCCGGCGTGTTCGACACCAAAATGCCCCGCTGCCGCGCGGTGGCGACATCAATGTGATCCACCCCGGCGCCATAATTCGCAATCAGCTTCAGCCGGTCACCCGCCTGCCCGATCAGCCCCGCATCAATCCGGTCTGTCAGCGTCGGCACCAGCACATCACTGCTGCGCATCGCATCCACCAGCTCCTCGCGGGTCATGGGTGTGTCGTCCTCGCGCAGCGTGGTATCAAACAGCTCGCGCAGACGGGCCTCGACCGGTTCAGGCAAGCGCCGCGTCAGGGCAACACTCAGGCGTTGAGATGGCATGAAGCGTCTCCTTGATCTTCCATGTTCAATATCTTCATGGCATGGTGGCGCAGTAACGGGCGAGGCACAAGAACCCCGCAGGTCATAACGGGCAGAAATCTGACTATGGTCAAGCCATTCCAAACGCTCTGGGCGTTGGCGCTTGCCGCCGCGCTTCCTTTGGCTGCCGCAGCGCAGGATCGCGGCCAGGTCACCAATCTGCCGCTGCCGCGGTTCGTGTCAATGAAAGCCGCCGAGGGCTATGTGCGGCGCGGTCCCAGCCGCACCCACCGCATCGACTGGATCTTTCGCAAGCGCGACACGCCGCTGGAAATCACCGCCGAGCATGGCCACTGGCGCCGGGTGCGCGACCGCGACGGCGCGGGCGGCTGGATGCATTACTCGCTGCTGTCGGGCGTGCGCACCGTTCTGATCGAACAGGACATGCTGCAAATGCGCGGCAGCCCCGATCCCAAGTCGCTGGTGGTTGCGCAGCTCGAACTGGGCGTGATCGCACGGATCGAGGAATGCACGCGCGACTGGTGCGATCTGTCCGTCGGCGGCTATGGCGGATGGGTGCCAAAATCGGCCATCTGGGGCGTCGGCGCCGAAGAAATACTGGACTGAACCGCCCTGCCCGCCACGTCGCTGATCGCGCCGCACCGAAGCCCGCCAAAAACATGTGGAAAAGGCAAAAATTTTTGCCTTTCGGTCTTGCACCCCATGCCGGGCCAGAGTAATCACCACGCCAAGTTGGGGTGTAGCCAAGCGGTAAGGCATCGGTTTTTGGTACCGTGTATCGTAGGTTCGAATCCTACCACCCCAGCCATTTCTCTTTTACATTACAGACCATTGGCCTCAGGGCCTCGTCAGGGCCAGAAATGCCCCTGATAATGCCCCCTGTATGGGGTAGCCATAGGTGTGCCCCGGTTGTGGTCC
>NZ_QNQP01000034.1 GCF_003316635.1 Roseovarius dicentrarchi
TATTTTCTCGCACTTTCTCTTCTTATGGCGTCTTAGTTGCCACCAAAATATCACATTAAATCAATAACCTGCCGCGTTTCCGCGACAGGCTTCGTTGTGGCTGTGTCCCACGGGGCGGAATGCGTCAGCATCTCTGCCGGGCCTTTCGCGTCAAGCGTTTGATTTCGCTTACAGATCCAAGTAAAGCTCGCGCGCTTCCTGGAACTTGCTGTCGATGCGCTCGGTCCGGACGCGGGTGATTTTCAGCGAGTCGACAAAGCTTTCCGCCGTCTTTTTCACCAGCGGGTCGTCGCTGCCCAAGAGGCCGTCCAGCACTTCCTTGGATGCTTTGGCGCCCGCTTCCATGATGTCGGCGGGGAAGTCGCGCACCTGCACGCCGTGATCCTCGACCAGCGTCTTCAGCGCGCGGGGATCGTTGGCGATGAAATCGGCGGAAACCTGATCGTATTCGGCCTGAGATATGTCGCGGATGATTGCCTGCAAATCCTCCGGCAGCTCCTGATACTTGGCCTTGTCGACGACCAGCTCGGTCGCCAGCCCCGGCTCAACAAAGCTGGGCATGTAGTAGTTTTTGGCGACCTGATGGAAACCCAGCGCCAGATCGTTGTAGGGGCCGACAAATTCGGCGGCGTCCAGCGTGCCCGATTGCAGCGCCTGGAAAATCTCGCCCGCCGCCATGTTGGTGACGGTCGCGCCCAGTTTCTCCCAGACCTGACCGCCCAGACCGGGCGTGCGGAAGCGCAGGCCCTTGACCGACTCGAGGCTGGTCAGCTCGTCGCGGAACCAGCCGCCGGTCTGGTTGCCGGTGTTGCCCGACAGGAAACCCTGCACGCCGAACTGGTCGTAAATCTCGTCCCAGATTTCCTGACCGCCCATGAAACGCACCCAGGCCGTCAGCTCGCCCGTGGTCATGCCGTAGGGAACGCCGGTGAAGAACGACAGCGCGGGGGATTTGTTCTGCCAGTAATAGGCGGCGCCGTGGCTCATCTCGGCGGTGCCGTCGATCACGGCGTCAAGGCTTTGCAGGGGCGGCACCAGCTCGCCCGCGGAATAGACCTGCACGGTCAGGCGCCCGCCCGATGCGGCGGTGATCCGGTCGGCCAGACGCTGCGCGCCGACGCCCAGACCGGGGAAGTTTTTCGGCCAGGTGGTGACCATGCGCCAGGTGATATTGCCCTGTGCGATGGCCGGCGCGGCCAGTGCGGTGGCCGCTGTGCCGATGGCGCCTGCGCGGATGAATGAACGACGGTCCAAGATGATACCTCCCTTTTGGACGAATTATATGCGCCGGAGTTAACCAGCCAAGGCGCCGTTTGTCCATTGCAAGATGGGTGGCGCTACCCCTCGGGATCGTCCAGCGCGGCAAAAAACGCGGTGACAGCCGCCTGCAGGCGCTGCTGCTCGATCGCGGAAAAATCGCGCTCGCAGCTTAGCTCCACCCGCCCGCTGCGCGCGGCGCAGCGGACTGTCCCCGCGGGGACAGTGCAGCGGAAGGTGGTTTTTGCGGCATCGGGCGTGCCGGGTTTGGCCGGTTTCGGCGGCTTGGCGTCGGCCTGCGCGCGCAGGATTTCCAGCTCGGCCTCCGCGCTGCCCGGAAAGCCGGCGGCCAGCGCGGATTTGATCCGCGCCGCCGCGCCCGGCTCGTTCGAGATGCGCTTTTCCAGCGCCAGACCCAAGGCGCGCGGGATCGCCTCGGGGAATTTCAGGCGCGCGCCGATGGCCTCCAGCATGGTGGCGAAGTGGCGGATATAGACCCGCTTTTGCCGCGCGGCAGAGGCATAAAGGACGGCGACCGCCTGCTCCACATCCTGCGCGTCGGTCGCGTCATCCTCGGCATAGCGCAGCGCCAGCGCCGCCATTTCGGCAAAGGAAATGTCGCGCCGCACCAGGTTTTCATCGACCATCCGGCGATACAGCCCCGCGACCGTCTCGCCCTGCGCCATGATGCCGGCGGGGATGCGGGCGTATCTGTCGTCGCCGGTTTCCTCGTACAATTCGCGGTAGGCGGTCAGGCGGCGATAGCCCTGCACCAGTTGCCAGCCATCGCCATCGGCCTCGACCCGGATCGGGTTTGACAGGCCGATGGCGGTGATTGACGCCTTCAATTCGTCCAGATCCGGATCGCGCGTGGCGCTGCGGTCGCGCGCCAGTTTGGTGGTGGACACCGCGCCGTTGTCGATCAGATCGACGATCAGCCCCTGCGCCTTCAGCCGCACCAACTCATGCGCGAGGCGGTCGTTTTCCTCGCGGATCGCCTCCTCCGCCGCCTGCCTGCTGCGCAGCGCCTCGGCGTTTTCGGCAATGGCCGACGCCATCGGCCCGCGCCGCGCGGGCGCGTCCGGGGGTGTCCCCGCGGGGACATCCTCGCCCGGAAAGTCGATGTCGAAACCCTTTCGCTTGCTCATTGCCCGTCCTCCAGATTGTCCCAGGCGGCCAGCGCGTGGGTCTTGAATTCGTCATATGCCTGATCGAATGAGGCCCGCGCGCGGCGCCACGTCTCGCGCGTCATGTCGCGGTAATCCGTCTCGTAGATCGAGGACAGGAACCGCCCGGACTGCTCGACCGCGCGGGTCATTTCGATCGGATGCTCGGCCAGTCTGTCGCCAAAGACCTTGCCAAACGCCGAACGCATCGCGCGGTGCAGCTCATTGCCCGGCTCGTAGCGGGTCAGAAGGAAGCGCACGTCCTGAAACACCTTGGGCAGTTTCATTGTCCCCGTGGGGACAGCGCCGCTGAAGGCCGACAGATCCTCCAGCGCCTCGGCCAGCTGGCCGACGAAAGAGGTGGTCGAATCGTATTCCCAGTAGCCGGGACCGGAGGGGATATAGAGCATGTCAGCAGCAAAGACCGCGTTCATGGATTGGTAGCCGATGGCCGGCGGGCAGTCGAACAGGATCAGGTCATAGGCATCATCGGGCAGCGCATCGAGATAGCGGCTGACGGCGGCAAAGAACGACCATTCGGGATTGAGGTGGCGATACTGCGCGCTGGCAAACTCGACAAAGGCGGCGTTGGCGCAGCTGGGGATCAGGTCGATGGTGGGCCAGCAGGTCGGCTTGATGAAGTCCGACACGCGCAGCCCGTCCAGCCCCAGATCGGTGATGCTGCTGGGCAGGGTGCGGCGGGGCAGGGCGGCGCCCGATTCGGCGCCGCGCGCGCTGGCGTTCATGCGGTTCGTCTCGTGGATCAGGTCGCGCGCCATGATGCCCCAGACGGTGTAATCCTCGGCCACGTCCGTGAGGCCCATCGAGTGACTAAGCGTGGCCTGAGGGTCGAAATCGACACACAGAACGCGGTAGCCGTCGAGGGCGGCGGCATGGGCGAAATGCAGCGCCACGGTGGACTTGCCGGCGCCGCCCTTGAAATTGGCGATGGCGGCGCGCAGGGCGCGTTTGCCGGCCGGGCGCGCGGGCATCAGCGAGCGGCGGTTAACCTTGATCCGGCGGCGCATCTCGTTGATTTCCTCCAGCGTGTACCAGCGCTGGCGGCCATCCTCCTCGACCAGGCCCTGGGGCAGGGACGGATCGGTGGCAAGCCGGCCGCGCAGCGTGGACTGGTTGACGCGAAAGATCAGCTCGGCCACCTCCCAGCTGGAAAAGCGGCGCAGCGCCTTGTCGGCGCCGGGCGAAAACGTCTGCTGGCGGATCCAGCCCTGCATTTTCAGCGATTGCGCCTGAAGCTGGGCAAGGTCTTCGTGGGTGAACATCGGCTCTCCTTTGGCGGTGTCCCCGCGGGGACAGGCGGAACGGGACGCAAATTAACTGCTGTTTCCGGATTACGCGGGATTTGCAAAAAAGGCAAAAGGGATTATCGTGATTCAGGCAATTTGGCAAAACCCATGAAACAAGGGCGATCCCGCGCCAGACCGATTCGCACGGCGGCCCTGATCCCCGCCTGCGGCCCGGCCCGAAGCCGCTGCATATTGGGGGACAGATCGGCGCCCGCCCCAACAGATTGGGGGACATTTTGCGCGCAATAGGGGACACACTGGCTGTCCCCCTCTACCAATGATACCTGTTTTTTACCTTTTGGGTTTTGAAGAAAACAGCGGGCAAAGCATCCTGTCCTTGACAGAATCGCAAATTGGGACGCTAATCAGCGAAGATGGTTGAAGAACGCTGCGTTTACCGGTTATCAACCTTTCTGACACGACATGGGCCACCAGAATGCCCGGCGTATCGAGGCATGAGGCGATTCCGGCAGACCGCCGGGATCAGGCGGTGAGGGCAAGATGCAGGTGAAAAAACCAGTCGGGCAAATGGCCTCGGCGCGCAAATATGATTTGCTGACGGCGATGGGGGCGTTCGCGCTGTCGCGCGGCAAGGGCGAGCAGCGGATGACGCTGCGGCTGATGACGCTGGTGACGGCGCGCTACAACTGGGCGCGTGATGAGCTGGCCGTGGGCCAGCGCGAGATTGCGCGGCTGTGGTCGGTGGATGAACGCACCGTGAAACGCGAGATGGCCCGCCTGCGTGCCTGCGGCTGGCTGCGCGTCACCCGGCAGGGCGCGCGGGGGCGGGTGACGCAATACAGTCTCGATATCGGGCGGATTCTGGAGGATACGCAGGAGCAATGGGCGGCCATTGGTCCCGATTTTGTGCACCGTCTGTCGCCCCAAGAGGCGGCGCCGGGCAATGTGGTGGCGATGCCGCTGCGCAAGGGCGCGGCGGTGCCGGCCCCCGATCTGAGCGGCGGCACCGAATGGGCGCTGGCCAAGGGTCTGTTGCACGCGGAAGACCCGGCCAATTACCAGACGTGGTTTGCCGGGCTGGTGCGGCTGCGGCGCGACGGCGCGCGGCTGGTGCTGGCGGCGCCCAGCCGGTTTCACGCCAGCTATGTGCAGACCCATCTGGCCGCGCGCCTGCTGGGCGCCTGCCGGTCGGTTGACAGCGGCGTTGCCGAGGTTGTGGTGACGGCGTAAACAGGCCCTAACGCGGGGGTCAGAGCCTGTTTTCTGGCCTTAGCCGAAATGCAGCGTCTTGACCTCCTGATAATCCTCAAGGCCCATCAGCCCGCCTTCGCGGCCATTGCCCGACTGCTTGTAGCCGCCGAAGGGCGAGCCGTAGTTGAAGCCGCCGCCGTTGATATGCACCGCGCCTGCGCGGATCCGGGCGGCCACGCGTTCGGCGCGTTCGGCGTCGCCGGTTTGCAGGTAGGCGGCAAGGCCGTAGGGCGTGTCATTGGCGATGCGGATGCCCTCGTCTTCGTCCCCGAAGGGGATGATGACCAGAACTGGGCCGAAAATCTCCTCCTGCGCGATGCGCATGTCGTTGCTGACATCGGAGAAGATGGTGGGGCGGCAGAACCAGCCGCTGTTGCGCCCCTCGGGCCTGCCGGGGCCGCCGGCCAGGAGGGTGGCGCCCTCGTCCATGCCCACCTCGATCATCGCCTGCACACGCTCGTATTGGATCTGGTCGAAGAGGGGGCCGATATGGTCGCCCTCGGCCGTGGGATCGCCGACCTCGATCGCCTTGGCGGTCTTGCGCGCGATATCGCACACCGTGTCATAGCAGGACCGCTCGACGATCAGGCGGGTGGGGGCGTCGCAGGATTGGCCGGTGTTGTACATGCATTCCTGAACCGAGGCGGCGACGCGCGGCTCCAGATCCGCATCGGCAAAGACGAGGTTGGGGGATTTTCCGCCCAGCTCCAGCGTGACGCGCTTGATGGTTTCGGCCGCGTCGCGGGTGATGGAGCGGCCCGCGCGGGTCGATCCGGTGAATGACATCATGTCGATGTCGGGGTGCTGCGACATGGCGCGGCCCACCGTCTCGCCATCGCCATGCACGAGGTTGAACACCCCGGCGGGGAAGCCGGCGGCGTCGATGATCTCGGCATAGATCATGGCGGAAATCGGCGTATGCTCGGACGGTTTCAGCACGCAGGTGCAGCCCGTCGCCAGCGCCGGGATCACCTTCAGCGCGATCTGGTTGATCGGCCAGTTCCACGGGGTGATCAGGCCGCAGACCCCAATCGGCTCGCGCACGAGGATGTCGCCATTGTCCAGCGTCTCGCGCAGCGCCTGCTTTTTCATGGCGTCGATGAAGCCTTGCAGGTGGCCGGTGGCGGCATCGGCCTGCGCCTCGCGCGACATGGTGATGGGCGCGCCCATCTCAAGGCTGATGGCCTGTGCCAGATCCTCGAACCGGTCCTTGGTGACCTCCATCAGACGCTCCAGCAGGGCAAGGCGGTCGTCCGCGCTGGTCTGGCTGTAGGTGGCAAAGGCGGCCTTGGCGGCGGCGACGGCGGCATCGACATCGGCGGCGTTGCCAAGGATGATCTCGCCGACCGGCGCTTCGGTGGCGGGGTTCAGGACAGGGAATGTGCGGTCTGACTGGGGCGCGGTCCATGCGCCGTTGATATAGAATTTACCAAGGTTTTTCATGACGTTCTCCTGTGATGGGTGGCCTTTTCAGGCGCCCGGCTGGCGGAGATCGCCTGATGGGACGGGCGCCGGACCCCGGCAGGGTCCGGCGCGGAGGCTTAGCGGACGACCAGAACCGGGATCGGGCTGTGGCTGACCACCTCGGATGTCTGGCTGCCCAAGAGCAGGCGGCTGATGCCGCGGCGCCCGTGCGAGGCCATGACGATCAGATCGCAGGTCATGGTGGCGGCGGCGTCGATGATCGCATCGGCGGCCGAGGCGTTGGTGGCGCGGTAGGCGTCAACCTCGATGCCCATATCCTTGGCGGCGGCCTTGGCCTTGGCGATCACGTCCTCGACGAAATCCTTCTGGCCCTTGGCCCAGGAATCAACGGTTGCCGCGCTTTGCAGCGGGTAGGGCTGGCTGACAACGGCGATGGTGACCTGCGCGCCCAGCTCCTTGGCCAGGCCCAGACCTTGCTGCACGCCCTTCATCGACAGCTCGGAGCCGTCATGGGGGATAAGGATGTGTTTATACATATGCGTTTTCCTATCGTTATCAGGGATATGGGGCCGTACCGCCTAGGGCCGGGCGCGGGCCATGGCGGGGCGTTTGCCCGGCCTTGGCGGCGGGGCGCCCGGTGTTTCGGGGCCGACCAGATGCACGGGAACGGGCGCGCCTGCCGATACGCGGTAAGGTTCCTGGCTCCACATGGTGGCGCGCAGAAACCATGGTTTGCGGGCATCGGCGCCCATGATGATGGTGTCGCAGCCGCGCTGCGCCACCTGTTTTCTGATGCTTTTGGACGGGTGGCGGGTGGTCACGATATGGCCATCCGCCTCGATCCCGGCCTGCTCCAGACGGTCCAGCGCGGAATACATGATGTCCTTCTGGACCTGCATTTCCGCCTTGCTGGGGCGCAGGCCGGGGTTGGGCAGGCCAAAACTGGTGCCCCAAAGGCGGGCGACGGTCAGAACCGTCACCGTGCCGCCCGGATCCAGCATGTCAGTTGCCAGGGCAATGACAGCGTCGCTGATGGGCCGCCCTTCGGAGGCGATCAGAATGTTGCGTGCGGGGCCATTGCCGCCCTGCGGCGCGCGTCTGAACAGTTTTGCGATCATCCTGCCCGCTCCCTTATTCCGCAGCTACGGCTGTCGTGCCGTCGCGGCGATCCTCGTACTGGCGATACCAGTAGAGCGGCAGATACATGAAGATAGCTGCAACCCCGAGGAAGTAATACGTCGCCTGTCCACCAATATACGAATATATGATGCCGCCGACCAGCCATACAAAGAAGTAAAGCGCAGCCAGTGCCAGGGCGATATATTTGAAGTATTCCGGCAGCTTGAACGGACGCGGCAGGTTTGGCCGGTCATTGCGCAGCATGTAATACGCAATCAGCACCGGCACGAAGGAGCCGAGGTAGCCGACGTTCGAGAACGAATAGATCTCGATCGCGCCGCCCATGAAGGCGATGGCAAGGCTGGCAACCACGTTCGTCGCCATGGCCAGATCCGGCACATGGTGGCTGTTCAGATGCTGGTAGAATTTCGGGAATTGCCCGTCCAGCGACATCTGGTACAGCGACCGCGAGCAGCCCATCAGCGAATTGAGCGCCGACAGCACCAGCGCGATGATCAGCATGATCGCCATCATCCATTCCATCAGCTTGCCGCCGATACCGGGGAAAATGCTGCTGGCAAAGGTCACGAACATGGTTTTCGGATCGACCAGCTCGGGATCGGACAGGGCTTGGGCGCCCAGCACCACCACGAAGGAAATCGGCAGCATGGTATAGACGAACACGCCGTAGCCGCCTTCCAGTGTCATGGCGATTTTTGCATCGCGGCCGGGGTTCTGGCATTCACCGATATAGCAGGCCGCCGCCTCATACGCGATCACGGTCCACAGCAGCGGAAAGGCATAGGCCACGTACATCACCCACGCCGGATAGCCGTCTATGGGCGACCAGAAGCTGCTGCCGTCCAGCTGCGGGAATCCTGCAATCTCGCTCCAGTCGGCGGCGCCGAGGTTGAAGATGAAGCCGATCGACAGGAAGGTCAGCGGGATCATCGACAGAACCGCCAGGATCGTCGCCATCGAGGTGCCGAACCGGATGCCCATATAGGCCGGGATCGACAGCAGCAGCAGGCCGACGGCGGTGATCGCCAGCGTCCAGTAGGGGATGAACGTGCTGATCGGCGTGATGCCGGCGGTCGCGTCCAGTCCGAACAGGTGGGTGATGTAGAACGACGCCAGAATCATGTTCAGCGGCGCCACCGGCATCCAGCCGACCCAATACATCCAGGCCGTGATGCCGTTGATATGCGGGGCCAGCCGCGGAAAGCGGTTCTTGTAGGCCGGATAGGCGTAGGAGGGCGATCCGCCCGTGCGGCCCGGCATCATCGCCGAAAGTTCCGCCAGCAGCAGGCACAGCAGAACGCCGGTAAGTGTGAAGAAGGTGATGAACGGGATATAGGACGCCCCGAACACGGTCAGGAACGCAGGCGCGGCCCCGGTAACAAGGATCGTTCCGGCCAGGCCGATAACGAACGCGCCCCACCAGTTTGTGCCCGATTGCAGGTTGCCCTGCTCGTATTCAAGCGTGTCGTTTAAATCATGCGCGCTCATTTATTCATTCTCCGCTGGGATAGACGTGTCGCCGTATGGCGCCATGCGCAAATGCGGGTGCGCCGGGCTCGGTGCTGGCCGCCGCTGCGGAAAACGGTGTGTGTTGAGTCATTTGTCCCTCCCTTATTGCTTTTGTCAGAATATATATTAGATAGCCCTTCGCAGGGGTGCCCGCCCCGATTGAAACGCATGGATATGCCGATGCCCGATCCGGTTTTGTTCCGGGTTCGGCGACCGCGTTTTCCCATCAGGAATATATTCTAAAAGGCAGGAAACCATTGCCCGGCGCAACCTGTCAAGTCTTTTGCTGTGTCAGGATGTGCCGCGCGGCCGGGGGGCGTGCGCCGGAAAGACCCCGTTTCACGGCGCTACATGGGGCGCCGAAGCCCGGCGCAAATCCCGCGGCGCGGCCTTGGTTTGTGGGCCTGGTTCATGGGCCTAGTGTATGGGTATGACGGTGGGGTCCGATTGCATCGCCTTTTCGATCTCCTGATCGAAAAACGTCAGAAACGCGCGCGCGGCCACCGAAAGCGGCGCCTCGGGCGACGAGATGATGCCGATCCCGAAGGGAATCGTCGCCTCCAGCGGGCGCACGACGATATTGCCCGACGCATAGTGGCGCGCGGTGAAGGGATCGACGATTGCCACGCCGCAGCCTTCGCTGACCAGCGCGCAGGCGGCGATGGACTGATGCACGCGGATGCGCAAATTCGGCTCCAGCGCGTCATATAATGCGGCGCCCGAGGGGTGGCGCGACAGGAATTCCCGTTGCAGGGCGATCACGGTCTGATCCATCAGCTGCGCGTTGGAAATCACCTTTTGCCGGGCCAGCGGGTGATCGCGCGGCAGCGCGCAGACGCAGCGGAACTGCCATTGCCGCTCGATCCGCACGGCGCTGGTGGTGGCGACCGGATCGACGATGCCCAGATCGGCAAAGCGCGAGCCGATCAGATCGACGATCTGGCGCGACTGCGTCGACAGGCTGGAGACATGCATTTGCGGATGCGCCTGGTTAAAGCGCCGGATCACCGCCGGCGTGACCGCGACCGACAGCGCCACAAACGCGCCCAGCCGCAGCTGCCCCACCGCCAGCGTGCGGATATCGGCGGCGGTATGGGCCAGCCGCTGCATGGTGTAGAAGAATTTCTGGATCTCGTCATAGAACAGCATCGCCTCGGGCGTGGGCAGCAGCCGGCCCTTCTGGCGCTGGAACAGGGCAAAGCCGATGGTGTGCTCAAGGCTGCTGATCAGCCGGCTGACGCTGGGCTGCGAGATGTTCATCGCCGTAGCCGCCCCCGTCACCGAGGCCGCCTCGATCACCGCCTTGAAGGCTTCGATCTGGCGCGGGCTGATGGCGTCGCTGCTGGAGGGGCTTTGCATGATCCGCAACCCATAGCATGAATGAATAGGGTACGCAAATATTACTCTTTGACTATATGGGAGGCGCTTTGAATACTGAACGGCGAAGATCCATCAATAACGGGAGGAACCATCCATGATGACGCCAAAGCTGGGAAATCGCCTGCGCGTATTCTGTGCCGGGCTGATGATATCGGGCGCCACGATCGCGGGCATCGCGCCCGCGCAGGCCGAGGAGCTGACCGTTTACGGCGCCAAGGCCAAGGACCATTTCGCCGAACTGATCGCCGCCTTTCAGGCCAAGGAGCCGGATCTTAAGATCAATCAGCTGCTGGATTCCAACGGCCCGATCATCGCCCGCCTTCTGGCCGAGGAGGCCAACCCCCGCGCCGACATCATCCTGGGCGCCGCCGTGCCCGGCCTTGTGATGCTGGAGGAACGCGGCATGCTGGAGCCCTACGCCCCCGAGGGTCTGGACCAGATCAAGGACCGCTTCCGCGACCGGCGCAGCGATCCGCCCCACTGGGTCGGCACCGATGCCTGGGCGTCGGCCGTGTGCTTCAACACCGCCGAGGGCGAACGCTTGGGCGTGCCCGCGCCGCAAAGCTGGCAGGACCTGACCAAACCCGAATACAAGGGCATGATCACCATGCCCAACCCCAACTCATCGGCCACCGGCCTGCTGGCCATCGTCGGCTGGACCGAAATCTTCGGCGAGGAGGGCGCGTGGGAATATATGGACGCGCTGCACGAAAACGTGTCGCAATATGTCCATTCCGGGTCGAAACCCTGCCGCATGGCGGCGGCGGGCGAGGCGGTGATCGGCATTTCCTACCCCGCACCGGGCGTCAAGGCGATCAATAACGGCGTGCCGCTGAGCGTGATCATCCCCGAGGAGGGTGTCGGCTCCGAGGTCGAGGGCGTGGCGATCCTGAAGGGCGCGCGCAACCCCGACGCCGCCCGCAGGCTGGCAGATTTCGCCGCCAGTCAGGAAGGCCACGAGATCCACAACAAGTATTACGCGCTGGTCGGCCGCAAGGGCGTGTCGAACCCCGTCCCGAACTATCCCGAGGGCGAGGAAGAGGCGCTGGTCGATGTGGATTTCTACTGGGTCGCCGAAAACCGCGACCGCATCCTTGCCGAATGGCAGGAACGGTACGGCCGCAAGGACGAGCCGAAGTAAGACGCAAAACGCACGCGGTCCGGCTGTTGCCGGGCCGCCCCTTCCAAGGAATGTGAAAGGCTGACGGCACATGGTCACCCCGGCAAATACGATGGATGCGCCAGCGCGCAAGATACGCGTCTCCACCAGTGGTGAGGATCTGCTGCTGCGGCTGTGCCTGATCGCGCTGGGGGTGTTTCTGGTGGTCGGGCTGCTGCTGCCGATCTACACGCTTTTGTCCAAGGGCGTGCAGGATGCGGATGGCAATTTCGTCGGCCTGCAGAATTTCGTGACCTAATTCAACGAACCGCGCGTGTCGGTCGTTTTCTTCAACAGCCTGCGCATTTCGGTGATCTCGACGGCGATCACGCTGTTGATTGCCGGCGTCTATGCCTTTGCGCTGACCCATTCGCGGATGCCGGGGCGCGGGTTTTTCCGCGCCGTCGCGCTGATGCCGCTGCTGACGCCGTCGCTGCTGCCGGGGATCGCGCTGATCTACCTGTTCGGCACGCAGGGCTTTTTCCGCGAGGCGCTGTTTGGCCACAGCCTGTATGGCCCGATTGGCATCGTCATGGGCGAGGTGTTCTTTACCTTCCCCATCGCGCTGATGATCGTGCTGACCTCATTGATGACCATCGACCGCAGGCTTTACGAGGCGGCCAAGACATTGCGCGCCGGACGGGTGCGCACGTTTTTCACCGTCACGCTGCATGCCATGCGGTTCGGCCTCAGCGCGGCGTTCTTTGCCGTCTTTACCAAGGTGTTCACCGATTTCGGCGTGCCGATCACGGTGGGCGGGTCGTATCCGGTGCTGGCCACGGACCTTTATCAAAAGGTGATCGGCGGGTTTGATTTCCAGATGGGCGCGGTTGTCGGCATCTTGCTGTTCATTCCCGCCGCGATTGCGTTTCTGATCGGGCATCTGCTGCAACGCGGGCATAGCGCGGGTATCGACGGCAGCGCGGTGATCTACATCCCCGAGAAAAGCCGCGGGCGCGACATCGCCTGTTTTGTCTTCTGCGCTGCCGTCGCGGCGGCGATCCTGGGCATCCTGCTGATGGCGGTGCTGGGATCGCTGTTCAAGCTGTGGCCCTATAACCTGAGCCTGTCACTGGCCAGCTACAACTTCACCGCGCATGAATCCAGCGGCTGGAGCGCCTATGGCAACAGCCTGAAACTGGCCGGCGGCACCGCCGTGTTCGGCACCGCGCTGATCTTCTTCGGGGCCTACCTGCTGGAGCGGATGCCGGGCGCGGCGTGGATGCGGGCGGTGATCGGGTTTTT
The DNA here is from genome assembly GCF_003316635.1 of Roseovarius dicentrarchi. Taxonomy (GTDB): domain Bacteria; phylum Pseudomonadota; class Alphaproteobacteria; order Rhodobacterales; family Rhodobacteraceae; genus Roseovarius; species Roseovarius dicentrarchi. Next base: position 12,801 of record NZ_QNQP01000034.1, read on the forward strand.
GTGCATGGTGCCGCTGGCGATGCCGGGGATGGTGCTGGGCCTGTCCTACATCTTTTTCTTCAATAACCCGTCCAATCCGCTGGGCGGCATCTATGGCACGATGACGATCCTGATCCTCAGCACCGTTGTACATCTGTATACGGTGCCGCACCTGACGGCGCTGACATCGCTCAAACAGCTCGATCCGGGGCTGGAGGCGGTCGGATCATCGCTGAAAGTGTCGCGCTTTGTCACCTTTGGCCGCGTCATCCTGCCGGTCAGCCTGCCCACGATCCTGCGCATCGCCAGCTATCTGTTCATGAACTCGATGACGACGATCTCGGCGCTGGTGTTCCTTTATTCGGCCAATACCAAGGTCGCCACGATCAGCGTGCTGCTGCTGAACGACAACGCCATGCTTGGCCCGGCGGCGGCGATGAGCGTGCTGATCGTGGCCACCTCGGCGGCGGTGGTCAGCCTGCAATGGCTGCTGATGCAGGGCCTTTTGCGCCGCACCAATGCATGGCGCGGCAAGGAAGCGTGACGCCGGCCCCGATACATACCCCCGCCATGCGCGGCAGGACTTCAAGAACAAGGAATACAAAATGACCGTTTCGACAGGTGCGCAGACAGCCCAGGAATTCGTCGATTTCTCGCACGAACTGGCCGATGCCAGCCGGGCGCTGATCCGCAGCCGGTTCCGCAAGCAGATCGACGTGGAGATGAAGCCAGACGACACCCCCGTGACGCCCACCGATCTGGAGGTGGAAACGCTGATCCGCGACATGATCGCAGACCGCTACCCCAGCCACGGCGTGATCGGAGAGGAGCATCCCGACAGCGCCGCCGGGGCCGAATGTGTCTGGGTGATCGACCCGATCGACGGCACGCGGTCCTTCATCGCCGGGCGCCCGGTGTTCGGCACGCTGATCGCGCTGGCGATCGGCGAGGTGCCGGTTCTGGGCGTGGTGGATATTCCGATCACGCAGGAACGCTGGGTCGGGGCCACGGGCCACGCCACCCGCCTGAACGGCGAGGTGGCGCGCACCCGCCAATGCGCCGCCATGTCCGACGCGATCCTGCTGGCGACCTCGCCCGAATATCTGGGCGAGGATGCGGCCCAGCCCTTCGCGCGCATCGCGGGCGAATCGCGGTTCAACATCTATGACGCGGGCACCCAAGGCTATGGGCTGGTTGCCAGCGGCCATGCCGACATCATGATCGCGGCGCGCTATGGCATCGTCGATTACCTCGCGGCCGTGCCGGTGATCGAGGGCGCGGGCGGCGCGGTGCGCGCATGGGACGGCAGCCGATTGGGCCTACATTCGGGCGACCGCATCGTTGCGGTCGGTGATGCCGCGCGCCTGCCCGAGGCGCTGGCGCTTCTGGCGCAAAATGACGCGGAGGGGTGATGCCATGCAAGACCTGAGCGACACCGCACAGACCGCGCCGATGCCCGCGTTGCAAATCTCCGGCCTGTCCAAATCCTTTGGCACCTTCACCGCGCTCAAGGGGATTGATCTGGCCATCGAGAAGGGCGAATTCGTCTGCTTTCTGGGGCCGTCGGGCTGCGGCAAGACAACGCTGCTGCGCGCGATTGCCGGGCTGGATGTGCAGGATTACGGCACGATCCTGCAAAACGGCCGGGATATTTCCGGCCTGCCGGTGCATGGCCGCGATTTCGGCATCGTGTTCCAGTCCTACGCGCTGTTTCCCAACCTGTCGGTCGCGCGCAATGTCGGCTTTGGCCTGCGCGGCTCGGACCTGGGCCGGCAGCAGCGCAAGGCGCGCGTGGCCGAATTGCTGAGCATGGTCGGGCTGGACGGGCAGGCCGAGAAATACCCGGCGCAGCTGTCGGGCGGCCAGCAGCAGCGCGTGGCGCTGGCGCGCGCGCTGGCGCCCTCGCCGGGGCTGCTGCTGCTGGACGAGCCGCTGAGCGCGCTGGACGCACAGGTGCGCCTGCATCTGCGCGACCAGCTGCGCCAGCTTCAGCGCGAGCTGGGCGTGACGACGATCATGGTCACCCACGATCAGGACGAGGCGCTGTCGATCGCCGACCGGATCGTGGTCATGCGCCAGGGCCAGATCGAGCAGATCGGCACCCCCGAAGAGGTGTTTCGCCACCCCGCCACCGCCTTTGTCGCCGGGTTTCTGGGCGACATGAATTTCATCCCCGCCAGGGTGCAATCGGCCGGCACGGTCGCCGTGGGCGACACGGTGTTCGAGGTGCCGGACACCGCCCCGCACGCGCCCGGCGACGCGGTCAGCCTGTGCATCCGCCCGGCCGATATCATGGTTGGCGATTTCGGCGACGACACGCCCAACCGGCTTGGGGCGACGGTGCGCACCGTGTCCTTCCGGGGCAATTTTCACCAGCTGTCGGTGCGCTGCCCGGACCTGGCCGAGCCGCTGGACATCGAGCTGCGCCATCAGGGCGAGGCCCGGCGCCGGATGACCGAAGGCACGGCGCTGGACATCGCCCTGCCGCCCCGCAAGCTGGTCCTGTTCCCGGCGGGCGGCTAAGCGCGCTCTGCCGCCGTGCCGATCTGCGCCCGTATCCAGCTGGCAAAGGCGCGCGAGGCGGGCGTCTGGTCGGCCTTGGCGGGCGGGATCAGGTAGTATCCTTCGGACAGCGGCGGCGCGTGGTCAAACGGGCGCACCAGCCGGCCATCCGCGATCATGCCGGCCACCAGCGTGTCATGCACCATGGCCATTCCGGCCCCCTCCAGCGCCACGTTGACGGCAATGCCGAAGGTCGAGCCGCGATTGACCTCGGCCCAGCGGCCAAAGGGGCGCGCCTGGGATTTGAACCACGCGTCCCACGTGCCGGTATGGCCGGAACATTCAAACAAGGTCGCCGTCTCCGCGTCGAACGCGCCGCCCTGATAATCGGGCCGGCAGACCGGATAAAACCGGTCCTGCGTCAGACGCTCGGCCCCGTGGGGCGCGTCGGCATCATCGGCAAAGCGGATTTCCAGCGACGAGGTTTCGGTGTTGCGCTCAGGGTCCCAGATGGGGGTGACGATGTTCAGCGCAATGCCCGGATGCGCCGCCTGAAAATGCCGCAGGCGCGGCGTCAGCCAGAACAGCGCAAAGCCAAGGTTGCACTGCACGATCAGCGATCTTCTGTTGCCGTCGCCAAATACCGACCGCGTGCCCTGGGTCAGCGTGTCGAACGCCGCGCGCACGGTGGGCAGGTAATTGGCCCCCGCTTCGGTCAGCGACAGCGCGCGGGTGCGGCGGATGAACAGATCGCGGCCCAGAAACAGCTCCAGATTGCGGACATGCTGGCTGATCGCCGATTGGGTCAGGTCCAGCTCCTGCGCGGCCAGCGTAAAGGACAGATGCCGCGCGCTGGCCTCGAAGGCGCGCAACCATGTCAGATGGGGCAGGGTGTTGGCGGTCATCACGGCTCGGCATGGATTAGAAACACTGATGGCATGACGTAAAATCTATCGTTTGTAAACGCTTGCCCGCTTTGGCATCTGGCGCCCAGCAACCGAGGGAGCCACCAGATGAGCCAACCGACCCCAGCCGCCACCGCCAATATCGCGCATTGGCCCGAGCGCGCCGATCTGGCCGCCGCCTTTCGCTGGACCGCGCGCCTGAACATGCACGAGGCGGTGGCGAACCATTTCAGCCTTGCCGTCAACGACGATGGCACGCAGTTCCTGATGAACCCCGACCAGGTGCATTTCAGCCGCATCAAGGCCTCCGATCTGCTGCTGCTGGACGCCAACGATCCGCAGGTGATGGACCAGCCCGGCGCGCCCGATCCGACCGCCTGGGGCCTGCACGGGTCGGTGCATCGCCACGTGCCGCACGCGCGCTGCGTGATGCATGCCCATTCGATCCACGCGACCGTTCTGGCCAGCCTTGCCGACAGCCGCCTGCCCCCCATCGACCAGAATACAGCCACCTTCCATGGCCGCCACGCGGTGGACGACCATTTCGGCGGGCTGGCCTTCGAGGAGGAAGGCACGCGCTGCGCCGGGCTGCTGTCGGACCCGAAAATCAAGGTGCTGGTGATGGGCAATCACGGCGTTCTGGTGATCGGCGACGGCGTCGCCGACTGCTTCAACCGGCTCTATTATTTCGAGCGCGCCGCCGAGACGTATATCCGCGCCCTGCAAACCGGCCAGCCCCTGCGCGTGCTGAGCGACGAGATCGCCGAGAAAACCGCGCAGGAGCTGGAGGATTACCCCGGCCAGGCCGCCGCGCATCTAAGTGAAATCAAGGCGATACTGGACAGCGAAGGCGCTGACTACGCCACCTGACCACCCCCCCCCTGAAAAGGAGTAACAACATGACCCAACCTCTGCGCCTGTCCGACAAGGGCCTGTTCGTGCCGCTGCGCGATGGCGAGACGTATTTCAACTATCACTGGCTGCGCGATGCCTGCCCCAGCACGATTGATCCGCAAACGCGCGAGCGTGTCTTTGACATCTCGTCGCTGGAGGCCGGCCCGCAGGCCCGCGCCGCGCAGATCGACGGCGACACGCTGGTCATCGACTGGGCCACCGAGGCGCATCAGACCCGTCTGCCGCTGGAGCAGCTACAGGCGTTTGCCGATAACGGCCGCAAGCCCGACCCCGCCGATCTGCCGCGCAACCTGTGGTATTCGGACGGCTATGACAGCTTCCGCCGGGTGCGGCAGGCCGATGCGGTGAACACCGACGAAGGCCGCGCCGCGCTGGCGCGCGCGCTGGTCGAGGATGGTGTCGCGCTGGTCACTGACATGGAAAACAGCGATGACAGCCTGACGCGGCTGGTCAACTGCCTTGGCCCCGTGACCCCTTCGGCCGAGGGCGATCATTTCGAGGTGCGGCTGGAAATCGCGCCGACCAACCTGGCCTTTACCGCCGGCCCGCTGGAGATGCACACCGACCTGCCGGGCGAGGAAATGGCGCCGGGCGTGCAATTCCTGCATTGCCGCGAAAACACCGTCGAGGGCGGGCGCAGCCTGTTTCTGGACGGTGCGGCGGTGGCCAAGGCCCTGCGCGAGGAAGACCCGGAGGCGTTCGATCTGCTGGCCAGCCACGACATCCCGTTCTTCTATCGCCATGACGGCTGGGATTACCGCGCCCATCAGCGCGTGATCGAGCTGGACGCGCGCGGCAACGTGGCGGGCGTGACCCTGTCGCAGCATTTGCAGGACGATATCGACCTGCCGCAGGATCTGCTGGACGACTATTACCCGGCGCTGTGCAAGTTCATCCGCATGATGCAGCAGGACCGCTTCCTGTGCCGGTTCCGCCTGAATGCGGGCGAGTGCATCGTGTTCGACAACCACCGCATCGTACATGGCCGCGAGGCGTTCTCCGCCGAAAGCGGCGCGCGCCACCTGCGCGGCTGCTACACCGACCGCGGCGCCACGTGGAGCACCTATCGCACCCTCGCCGCCAAGGGGGTCACCGGGGTGCAAACCGCACAGTCCAAGGCGGCCTGAGCGGCCCGCCTGATCCGCGAAATGGGGGCTGTCGCCATGACGCCTCCGGCCCTGTGGTGCGCAGGGCCGGAGGCCAGCGGCGGGAGGTATACCGATTTTGAACGATAGAATGCTTGGTTCAAATCCAAAAATGCGTAACATGAATGTCAGGACTGTCCGCGCCACGCGTGCACGCCAGCCAAGGACATAGACAAATGATCACGATCCGATCCCGGCCCAGACCGCACAGCGCGCCGCCGCCGCGCGGGCCGGTCTGCGCCGGGTGGGGGCGGGCCATGTCGCAGGCCGGACCGGCGCCGCCCGCCCCGATCGCGTCCGCATGTCGGCTGCATGTCCTTCAGACATTCACAGCAATCGGATTTTGATCATGCGTTTTCACCTGACCGCCGCCGCCCTTTTTGCCTGCCTTGCCGGGATGGGCGCCGCGGCGCAGGAGCGGGCGCTGCCGCTGCCGTCGTCCTTGCCGCTGCTGGACTATCAGGCGCAGCTGTATCCCTTTGTGGCGCAGCGCCGGTTTGCCGATCTGGGATGGATCCGGGACAAGCGGTGGCGCGATACCGGGCCGTTTGTCATGGGCACCTCCTACGGCATCCACCCCGCGGTGCGGATCTATTACGGCCCGCAGGTGATCGACTGGCTGGAGGGCGGCAGGCAGGGCGATATCCCCGACGGCGCGATGGTGGTCAAGGAAATGGCCACACCCCCCGCCGCCCGCTACACCACCTACCGCGACACGCTGGAATATCTGCACCCCGATGACCCGGCAGAGGTCGAGGCGCAGATGATCGACTTCCTCCACCGGACCGGCGGACTGAACTGGACCGTCATGGTCAAGGACAGCGCGCTGTCCTACGGCGGCTGGTTCTTTGCCTCGGTGGATGCGGCGGGGCAGGTGGATGATTTCGCGGCGCCCTATGCGCCCGCCTCGGGGCAGGCCGCCGATGGCCTGTGCATGCGCTGCCATGCCTCGGCGGCGGAGGAGC
>NZ_QNQP01000035.1 GCF_003316635.1 Roseovarius dicentrarchi
CCGAAACAGCGAAGAAAAAGCGAAAGGAGGCAACAGCATTGACGCCATCATAATCAGCAGATCATAACGACTGGGTGGGTCAGATCTCGATGAAAATGCCGGGTCAGTTCTCAATGACAATCAACAGAGATGCATGAGCAAAGCCATCCGCCTGCCTGCGGCCTGACACGCCGCGGCCTGCTCGGGTCCGGGGCGGCGGCTGCGCTGATGCCGCTGCTCGCGACATCGGCGCTCGGCCAGACGCCCGGCGTGACCGAGATTTGCAACGCCTTTGTTGATCGCTTCGCCAAGGTCAGTCCAATCCTCTCAGGGCGCGTGATGGGCGTCGGACGCAATGGTGGCGACGTCACCGACTGGTCGGTCGAGGGGGCCGAGCGGACGGCGGATCTATTGCGCGAGACCGTCGCGCAGCTCGACGCGACACCCGCGATCGACCGCAAGGAAGAGATCGCGGCGGGCTTTCTGCGCGACAACTGTGTCGCGGTCTTGAAGGGACATGAGGCGGGTGAGCATCTGCGCCGTATGTCGACCCATATCTTCACCGGCCCGCCCGCGATGCTGTTGTCCTCCTTCGACCTGATGGAGCGACACACCCACGGCGAGATCCCGGTGGACCGCACTGAAATCGACAGCGACTGGGGCCGTATCGCCGAACGCATGGAGGCGGTGCCGGGCGCGATGGCGGGCTACGTGCAGAGCCTTCGGGCAGGGCTTGACGCGGGCCTGCCGGCCTCGCGCCGGATGACGTTGGCAGTGGCGGATCAATGCCGGGGCTGGGCCGATGCGGGCTGGTTCGTGTCCTACGTGGCGGGCTACGGCGACGGTCCGCTGCGCGAACGGCTGGACCGTGCGGCGCAGGCCGCCAACCGCGCCTATGGCGAAACCGGCCTCTGGCTGCGCGAAACCTACGCGCCCCATGCGACCGAGGGCGACGGGATTGGGGCCGAACGCTATGCTATCCAGGCGGATATCTGGCTTGGACTTCAGGATCTGGACCTGGACGCAGCCTATGAGTGGGCGACCGGGGAATATACTCGCCTCGTGACCGAGCAGGAGCGCGAGGCGCACCGAATTAGCCCCGGCGCGTCGCTGGCGGAGGTGCGCGCCGCGCTCGACGCCGACCCCGAACACACCATCGAGGGCGTCGACAATTTCCGCGCGTGGGCGCAGGCCCTTGTCGACAAGGCGATCGCCGAGCTTGGCCAAACGGAGTTCTTTATCTCGCCGCCGTTGCAGACCTGCGTGGTGCAGATGGCGGAACAGGGCGCGGGGGCGATGCCCTACTACCTTGCCCCGCCCGAGGATTTCGCAACCCCGGCGGGCGTCGTCTGGCCCACTCTCGGCCAGACGCGCCTGCCCACCTGGAGCGCCGCCACCACCGTGTTTCACGAAAGCGTGCCGGGCCATCACCTGCAACTGGGCGCATCGCGCCTGCTGGACCTGACGCGCGTGCAGCGTGTCGGCGCCTCGGCCGGTCATGCCGAGGGCTGGGCGCTTTATGCAGAGCGGCTGATGGATGAACTCGGCTGGTACGACACCCCCGCGACGCGTCTGGGATTCCTGGCGATGCAAGCGTTCCGCGCCGCGCGCGTGGTGGTCGACATCGGCCTGCACACGGGCCGCGTCATCCCCACCGGCTTTGCCGGTGCAGGCGAGCGTTGGACGGTGCCGCGCGCCGTCGAGGCGGTCGCGCTCGCCTCGGGCCTGCCGACCTCCGCCGCCGCGCTCGAAGTGGAACGATACCTGAGCTGGCCTGCCCAGGCCGCGGTCTACAAGCTGGGAGAGCGCACATGGCTGGAGGGACGCGAAGCCGCAAGGGCGCGCGCCGGGGCCGCGTTCGACCGCAAGCGGTGGCACGCCGATGCGCTCGCCCTCGGCCCGCTCGGACTGACGCGGCTGGCGCGGGAACTGCCGCGCCTTTGACCTGCCCTACGAGAACTGCCCAACACATCCGGAGATCTGCCATGCACCGCCTTGCGCTGCACGTCATGCTTTTGCTGACCCTGTTCCTCGCCTTGCCCGCTCCGGCGATGGCGCAGACCACCGACTCCGTCGAGACTGCCGGCGCACCGGTCGCCGACGACGGCGACGCGGCGGCCTATCTTGCCGGTCTCGATAACCCTTCGATACCGCTGGGGGAACTGCGGCTGCGCCTTGTCCCGCTGACGGCTGGGGAACTCGCGACACTCGCCGAGGCGTGGCAGGCCAACGCCCGTGACGCGACCTTGGAGATCGTCGCGCTCAACCTCGATCTGCGCCAATCGGACACCGCCGCAAGCGACGCGCAACTGGCCACGCGCCAGGCCCTTCTGGACCGGCGCGAGGCCATATTCGAGAAATACGGCGCCGTGGTCACCAGTCTGGAGGCGAAGGGCGGTGATCCGGAGCTTGTCGAATCGCACAGAACCTACCGGACGGCCATCTCGGTCGAGGAGGCGGCCACGCTGGAGCCGCGCGAAATTTTCGTCAACATCGTCGCCTGGCTCGTCTCGCCCGAGGGCGGGATCGACCTGGCGATCCGGATCGCGGTGGTGCTGGCCGCCCTTCTGGGGCTGCTCATCGTGGCGCGGATCGTGCGCGCCTGGTCGCGGCGGATGTTCGGGCGCGTGCCCAACCTGTCGCGCCTGCTGCAAGGTTTCCTTGCGATGGTCGTCTACTGGCTGGTGATCGCTGTTGGCCTCATGATCGTGCTGGTCGCGATGGGGGTGAACGTCACCCCGCTGTTCGCGCTGCTGGGCGGGGCGTCCTTCATCGTCGCCTTTGCCATGCAGGATACGCTGGGCAACCTGGCGGCGGGCCTGATGATCATGATCAACCGGCCCTTTGACGAGGGCGATTATGTCACCGCCGCCGGGGTCGCCGGAACGGTGCGCAAAGTGTCGGTCGTGTCGACCACGGTCACGACGCCGGACAACCAGTTTATCGTGATCCCCAACTCCAAGGTCTGGGGCGACGTGATCATCAACACCACCGCGTCCGACACGCGCCGGGTCGATCTGGAATTCGGCATCGGCTATGAGGATTCGATCGAAGAGGCGCAGGAAACGCTGGAAAAGGTGCTGGCCAGTCACCCCAAGGTGATGAAGGATCCCGCCCCCCTGATCCGCGTCAACGAGTTGGGCGCAAGCTCGGTCAATTTCATCGTGCGCCCCTGGGTGCGGGCCGAGGATTACTGGGACGTCTACTGGGATCTGACCCGGCAGGTGAAGGAAGTCTTTGACGAGCGCGGCCTGACCATCCCCTTCCCGCAGACAGAAATGCGCATCAAGGGCGATCCCAAATCCACCGAGACATTTGCGCGGGCCGAATAACGCGCCGATGCCGCCCATCACCGCGCCTGGGTGTGCTGTTTCGATCTGCGCGTATATCATGGGATAAAACAGGAGTATCCGGAATGCAGAAAATACTGGTTTGGATCGCGGCGGCTCTGGCGCTGGGCATCATGTCGCAAACGGCAGCCGCGCAGGTGATCGAGGTGACCGCCATTTATCGCGAGCGGATCGCGCCGCCGCCGGACGCGCGGCTGGTCAGCGTGCTTTTGGATGTGTCGCGCGCCGACGCCCCCGCAGCCGAGCTGGGCCGGACCGAGATCGCGGACGCCGGAATGCCGCCCTATCAGTTCGAGATCGCATATGACCCCGCCGCGATCGACCCCGCCCATCGCTATGCCGTGCGCAGCACGCTGTTTGCCGGAGAGCGGATGATGTTCACGACGGACACGCATGTTCCGGTGCTGACCCAAGGCGCCTCCGACCGCGCCGAGATCACAATGGTCCGCGTCGCACAGGAGCGGGGCGAATTGGAGGATAGGGGCGCGCTGAGCTATGGCCTGTCCCTGCCGGCGAGCTTCGCCGGCCGGCTGCCCTGCGCCGATTGCGAGGCGGTCGAGCATCATCTGGACCTGTGGCCGGATCAGGCGTTCCACCTGCGGCGCACATGGATCGGCGGCAGCAAGGATGGCACTGTGCAGAGCGATCTGGGCCTGTGGTCTGCGCTGCCGGAAGACAATGCGCTGAAGCTCTGGGGTCTGGGTGACGCGCCCGACACATGGCGCGTCGTGGACACCCAAACCCTGCGCGCCATCGACGCGGAGGGCGACGTGGCTGCCGACACACTGACCGGCGACGGCAGCCTGAGCGAAACCGATCTGGAGGATATGTTCCTCGGCGGGATGATGAGCTACATGGCCGACGCCGCGACCTTCACCGAATGCGCGACGAAACGCAGCTATCCCATCGCGCAGGAGGGCGACTATCTCGCGCTGGAACGCGCCTATCTGGAGCAGGCCGCAGGCCCCGGCGCGCCGCTCTATGTTCATGTCGAAGGATCGCTGCTGATGCGCCCCGCGATGGAAGGGCCGGACCGGCGCAGCCTGGTGGTGGACCGTTTCATCCGTACCCGTCCCGGCATCACCTGCGAGCGTCAGCGCGCCGATGCGGCGCTGACCGGCACCTACTGGAAGATCGACAGCCTGCGCGGCGCGCCGGTCGAAATCGTCGAGGACGCGCGGGAGCCGCACCTTCTGCTGACCGAAGGCGAGGACGCACGTTATGCCGCCACGATGGGCTGCAACCAGATGGTCGGCGGGTATGAGGCGAGCGATGACAGCCTGACGCTGGCCGTCGGGGCCGCGACGCTGATGGCCTGTCCGCCGCCGCTCGACACGATGGAGCGCAAGCTGGGCGAGGTGCTGAGCGCGGTCAGGGGCTACGCGATCAGCGGCGAGACGCTGGCGCTGAAGGACGACGCCGGAGAGGTGATCGCGCTGATGACGGCAGTCTATTTCCGATAGACGCGCGACGGGCGCGGGTCCGACCCGCGCCCCCGTCCGACATGCAGGACGATCATTCGCCCTGCATGTCCTTGTAGATCTGCCCATCCTTCATGATCACGACCAGGTTGGCCGGATCCGCGATCAGGTCGATATCCGCCAGCGGATCACCGTCGATCAGCAGCAGATCGGCCAAGGCGCCCTCCTTCACCACGCCCAGTTCGCCCTTATAGGGGCTGCGCTTGCCCGAGAGCGCCAGAAGCTGCGCGTTGTCATGGGTTGCCATCTTCAGCACCTGGGCAGGCTCGAACCAGCGCACCATCTTGGCCAGTTGCGCGCCCTGGCGCGGCGCCAAATTCGGATCGAACAGCGTATCGGTGCCCCAGGCCAGATTCACGCCGTGTTTCCTGGCCAGCTCATACGCGGCGTCGGTGCCGTTGGTCATCTCCAGCTGCTTGGCGCGGTTGGCCGACCCTTCGGGAAAGGGTATCGAATCCTCATCATCGAGGAAGGGCTGCATACTCCACCAGATGCCCTTGTCGGCCATGATCTTCACGGTTTCCTCGTCCAGAAGCTGGCCGTGGTCAATGACCTTGACGCCAGCCTCGATGGCCGTCTGCACCGCGTCGGGCGTATAGGCATGGACGGTGACATAGGTGCCCCAATCCTCGGCCGCTTCGACGGCGGCGCGCAATTCGTCTTCGGTGAACTGGCTGACATCCAGCGGATCGTAGTCCGACGCGACCCCGCCGCCTGCCGCCAACTTGATCTGGCTGGCGCCGCGCATCAGTTGCTCGCGCACCCGGCGCAGCACCTCGGCGCGGCCGTCGGCGACGGCGGCAAAGCCCTGCAATTCGGTATGGTGCAGGGACACGTCGGAACCGCGCGGAATGTCATGGACCGTGCGGTAATCGCCATGCCCTGAAGTTTGCGAAATCATCGCGCCCGACGGCCAGATGCGCGGGCCGGGGGTGATGCCCTCGTCGATGGCGCGCTTGAGTCCGAAGGTCGGCCCGGCCAGGTCGCGCACCGAGGTGAAACCGCGCATCAGGATCCCCTCGGCGGCCTGCCCGCTGATCAGGGCGATATAGTTTGGATCGCCCGTCATCATGGTCGGGATCGGGATGGTCGATAAGGTGATATGCGAATGTGCGTCGATCATCCCCGGCATCAATGTCTTGCCCGCGCCGTCGATGGTGCGCGTCCCGTCATCAACCGTGATGTCGTCGGTCGAGATGGTGTCGATCACGTTGCCACGCACCAGCACGTTGGAGGGCGCCGACAGTGCCGCCCCCGTCCCGTCGAAGATGCGGACATCCTGGAACAGTGTTGCGGTCGCGTCCTGCTGCTGGGCCGATATCGGCCCGGCGACAAGCGCGCCGAGTGCCAGTGACAAGGCGCTGTGGCGAATGGAAATCATGTGGTCTCTCCTTGGATTGGGAGTGGGGGTGATGTCGCCCTCCGGGGTCCGGCCTGTTCGGACGCATCATCGAACGGTCGCAGCGCCGCGGCCTTCAGGTCAATGGTGAAGCGCGCCTTATCCGGTCCGGATCGGGAACTCACCGGCCCAAATCCCGGACAATCGCGGGCCGAACGCCGAATTGCGGGAACCATCCGCATTTGTACGGGCAAAGACCTTGCACGGCGTGTTTTCCGCGTTACGCTGCCAGAATGGAAGACAGTTGAAGATCAAAGCAACTCGCGGGGTCCGGACGTGCAGATCGTCGAAAGCAAACCGTCGATGAAGATCCGATGCGGCGGCTGCTGAAAGCCCTTGCGGCGCTGCTCGTCGTTGTCGCGGTTGCGATCGTCATCGCGCGGCTGATCTTTTCCCTGCCGGATATCTCGGATCGCCCCGTCTCAACTGCCCTGCCTGCCGACAACTCGACCTTGCTGGGCCGCCTGATGGCTGAAGGTGCCGCCGCGCATCCAGGCAAATCGGGGGTCATCCCCTTGCTGGACGGGCGCGATGCGCTTGCCAGCCGGCTGTCCCTCGCGGAGGCGGCGCAGGCCTCGATCGACGCGCAATACTATATCTGGCAGGATGACATTTCGGGAATTATGCTTCTGGATGCATTGCAACGCGCGGCGGCGCGCGGAGTGCGGGTGCGCCTGCTGCTGGATGACAATGGCGTGCCGGGGCTCGATGGATATATGGCGGCGCTGAACGCGCAGGACAATTTCGAAACCCGCCTGTTCAACCCGTCGATGATACGCCGCCCCAAGCTGTTGGGCTATTCCTTTGATTTCTTCCGCATGAATCGCCGGATGCACAACAAGTCGTTCATCGTGGACGGCGCTGTGACGATCATCGGCGGCCGCAATATCGGGGACAATTATTTCCAAGTCGATCAGCAGGCGTTCTATGTCGACATGGATGTGCTGGCGGCAGGCGAAATCGTGCCGGAAACGGCGGCGGTGTTCGACGACTACTGGAACAGCGCGTCGGTGTTCGACGTGGCGTCGATCATCCCCGGCGAGGGCAAGCGCGCCGCCTATGACGCACGGGTGGCAAAGGTTCACGGCAGCCCCGAGGCCCGGACCCTGCGCGACGATTTCCGCGACAGCGCCGCGCGCTATGCCCAGAGCGCGGCGGACATGGAATGGACCGATGTGCAGCTCGTCGCTGACGATCCGGCCAAGGGGCAGGGGATCGCCACGCGCGACCAGCTGATGATCACGCGGCTGGGCGACATCCTTGGGGACATTGAAACACGTCTCGACCTCGTGTCTGCCTATTTCGTGCCCGGCCGTCAGGGCACCAAGGTGTTCACCGATCTGGCGCGGTCGGGCATAGATGTGCAAATCCTGACAAATGCGCTCAATACCACCGACGTTCTGATGGTCCACGCAGGCTATTCCCGTTACCGGCGCGAATTGCTGGAGGCCGGCGTCGAGCTTTACGAGCTGAAACTGCGCGGCAGCATGGAATCCGAAAAGGAGTTGCAGATCAACCCCTTCGGTCTTTCGGGCGCCAGCCTGCACGCCAAGACCTTCTCGATCGACAATCAGCGCATCTTTATCGGCTCGTTCAATTTCGACCCGCGTTCGGCCACGCTGAACTGCGAAATGGGTTTCCTGATCGACAGTCCGACGATGGCGCACCAGATCGGTGACAGCTTCGACACGCAGCTTGAGGAAATCAGCTATCGCCCGGACCTTACCCCGGAAGCCAAGATGATCTGGCGCGAACGCGCGCCCGACGGTAGGATGATCGTCTATCAGGAAGAACCCGAAGCGACCTGGTTCCAGCAGATCGCGCTGGTCGTCATCGGTGTGCTGCCGGTGGAATGGCTTCTGTGAACGCAACACTGATCTGTTGAGAAAAGGAATGTCGTGATGAACAACTGGCTCCTGTGGCTGATCGCCGGGATATTGTCGCTGCTCGGCGGCGTCTTCGCGCTGGCCAATCCGGTCGCCGCCACGTTGACGGCGACGGTGATCGCCGGATGGATGTTCGCGCTGATCGGGGCGCTGACCGTCATCTCGGCGTTTTCCGACAAGGGCTGGGGGGCGCGGCTCATGGCGGTCGTTCTGGGCCTGATCCTGCTCATCCTCGGCGTGAACCTGATCGGAAACCCATTTCAGGGAACCTTCTCGCTGACGCTGATCGTCGGGATCCTGCTGCTGGTCGCGGGTTGTTTTCGGATGCTGCTGGCGTTCGCAACGGAAAACGGCAGGGTTCGACTGGTCATGGTTCTATCGGCGTTGATTTCACTCGCCCTTGGCGGAATGATCCTACTGAGTTGGCCGTTCTCGGCCATGGTCGCCCTCGGGGTGCTTTTGGCAGTCGAACTTATCTCGAACGGGGTATCGCTGATCGTGCTCTCACTGGCGCGCAAGGCCGATGCCCCCATCGATACGGGCACGATATCATGAGGAATTCGATGTCATGCATCCTTGTCGGTGTCGTGTCGGTGATCGCGGGAATCTCGGCGTTGTTCAACCCGCTGCGCGCATGAATCGCCGCCGCGACGCTGGCTGGATGGGCGCTCGTCGTGACCGGGGTATTGCAGGGGTATTCCGCATGGCGGTCGACCGGCATCGGTGCTGTCGCGGCGCTGGTCATGGGTCTGCTTCTGCTGTTCGGCTCTTTCGCCGAAGGGTCGCTGCTTTGCAACCTGCTCGGCCTTCTGCTGCTGGTATCGGGGGCCGCGAAACTGTGGTTCTCGCGGCCATTGCGCAACAATCCGCTGTTTCTGATGCCTTATCACTCCGCCGCTTCCAGCGGTCGTAGGGTGTCCTGTGTGGCCCGTATGCACCTGGTGCATCGCGCCATGGCACACCATTGCGGTTGATGAAGATCATCCCACTTGAAACACGCCGATCATCAACGCGAGCTTTGCCATGCGACTTGGGAAAGTGGAACCCAGGATGCGCCATCCGGGTGTTGCCCAAACGCAAAAGACCCGACATGCTCACCGCTCATTTTTTTTGCAGCGGTGACTCGTGCGGCCCATGGAAAATCAATCGGACCCCGCTGTAGGTCGGCTCACTTGTCGTCCAATGAAAATTGGCCCCTGCCTTCGCTCAGAACCGAGAAATGCCGAAAGGACAAACGTTGACCGAAAAAGACAAAATTGTGACGCCAAAGTCCGATGTGTCTGACTGATTACGCTGGTGCTGATATTATGGTGAGCCGGCCGGGATCCGAACCCGGGACCTACTGATTAAAAGTCAGTTGCTCTACCAACTGAGCTACCGGCCCACTAATGGGGCCTAACTAGAAACACACGGGCCGGCGGTCAACCCCCATTCTGCACCTAATCGCGCGCAATCTCTGGATTCATTTCAGGCGGGGGTTTATACGCCGCCACATGGATCTGCAGACGCAACATTCACTGCCCTTTATGAAGATGCATGGGCTGGGGAACGATTTTGTCGTTTTCGACGCGCGCGCGCGCGATTTGGCGATGACAGCAGCGTTTGCGCAGGCGCTGGGCGACCGGCGGCGCGGGATCGGATTTGATCAACTGGCGGTCATCACGCGCGGGGATGCGGATGCGCATTTGACCTTTTGGAATACCGATGGCAGCATCGCGGGCGCGTGCGGAAATGTCACCCGCTGCATCGCGCGCTATCTTATGGACGAAGGCGGCAACGATGCGCTGCACTTGACCACGTCGCGCGGGGATCTGTTTGCGCGCGATGCAGGCGGTGGCATGACGGCCGTGAACATGGGCGCGCCGCAGCTGGAATGGCGCGATATTCCGCTGGCCGAGGCGATGGATACGCTGGAATTGCCCATCGAGGGCGGGCCGGTGGCCACCGGCATGGGCAACCCGCATTGCAGTTTCTTTGTCCCCGACGCCGAGGCGATTCCGCTGGAGAAATTCGGCCCGCGCTACGAAACGCATCCCCTGTTTCCCGAGCGCACCAATGTGCAGGTGGCCAGCATCATCGGCCCCAACCACATCCGCATGCGCGTGTGGGAGCGGGGCGCCGGGCTTACACTGGCGTCGGGGTCGTCCTCCTGCGCTGTTGCCGTTGCGGCGGCGCGGCGCGGGCTGACAGGGCGCGCGGTGCGGATGGATCTGGACGGCGGCACCCTGATGATCGACTGGCGGGATGATGGGGTCTGGATGACCGGCCCGACGATGCATGTGGCCAGCGGCACCCTGACGCCGCAATTTCTGGAGGGCCTGCAATGAGCGCGCCGATCTTCTCCAACCACGGCTGCCGCCTGAACGCCTACGAGACCGAGGCGATGAAGGAACTGGCCGCAAAGGCCGGGCTGGAGGGCGCCGTGGTGATCAACACCTGCGCCGTCACGTCCGAGGCGGTGCGCAAGGCGCGGCAGGATATCCGCCGCCTGCGCCGCGACAACCCGGATGCGCGAATCATCGTCACCGGCTGCGCCGCGCAGACCGAACCGGCCACGTTTTCCGCGATGCCCGAGGTCGATGCCGTCATCGGCAACACCGAAAAGATGCAGGCAGGTACATGGGCGGGCCTTGCGGGCAATTTCGGGACCGAGCCGGTGCAGGTCGATGACATCATGTCCGTCACCGAAACGGCCGGGCATCTGATCGACGGGTTCGGCACGCGCAGCCGCGCCTATGTGCAGGTGCAGAACGGCTGCGATCATCGCTGCACATTTTGCATTATCCCTTATGGCCGGGGCAATTCGCGGTCGGTGCCTGCGGGTGTCGTGGTGGACCAGATCAAGCGGCTGGTGCAGCGCGGCTATAACGAGGTGGTGCTGACCGGCGTTGACCTGACCAGCTGGGGCGCCGATCTGCCCGGCCTGCCAAAGCTGGGCGATCTGGTGATGCGCATCCTGCGGCTGGTGCCGGATCTGCCGCGCCTGCGAATCAGCTCGATCGATTCGATCGAGGTGGACGAGAACCTGATGCAGGCGATCGCGACCGAACCGCGCCTGATGCCGCATCTGCATCTGAGCCTGCAACATGGCGATGATCTGATTCTCAAACGGATGAAGCGGCGCCATCTGCGCGACGACGCGATTGCATTTACCCAAGAGGCGCGCCGCCTGCGCCCGGACATGACCTTTGGCGCCGATATCATCGCCGGCTTCCCGACCGAGACGGAGGCGCATTTTGAAAACTCCCTCGCGCTGGTGGCCGAGTGCGATCTGACATGGCTGCATGTATTTCCCTACTCGCCGCGCCCCGGCACGCCTGCCGCGCGCATGCCGCAGGTGAATGGCACGGCGATCAAGGCGCGGGCGGCGCGGCTGCGCGCGGCGGGTGACGCGCAGGTGGCGCGGCATCTGGCGGGGCAGGTGGGGCGCGATCATGCGGTGCTGATGGAGAATCCGCTGATGGGCCGGACCGAGCAGTTTACCGAGGTGGATTTTGCCACGGCCCAGCCCGAGGGGCAGATTGTCGCGGCGCATATCACCGGCGCGCGCGGCGTCCGGCTGACGGCAGCGTGACACCTTGAAGCAGATGCCGACGCTCAGGCAGCACCCCACAAAAAAACCCGGCCTGAACAGGCCGGGCTATATGCCATCACGCGCAACGTAGCCGATCAGAAGCTGTAGCTGACGCCGATGTTGACCGCATGTGTCACCAGTTCGGTGCGCAGCTTGCCGTTCGCTCCGCCGGGATCGCCGTCGATGGTCACGTCATTATCGGACCATGTGATCTGATATTCGCCGAACACGGCCCAGTTATCGGTCAGCGCGTATTTCATGCCGGCGATGCCGCGCAGGGCAAGCCCGGTCATCTCGTAGTCATAGGTGCGGTTCGTGGCGCCGGTGGCCAGAATATCGACATGCGGAATGGCCACACCGATACCCGCGCCGCCATACGGAGTGAAATTGCTGCCGGCAAAGGCGCCGGGGAAGCGCTTCATCACGTTGGCCGTGATGATGTTGTGCCCGTCCGTGAATTCCAACCGGTCAAAACCCATGGCGCTCATGTCGGCGGTGCTGGCATATGCCTTGGTGTGGGTGCCCTCGATGCCGAAACCCAGATTATTAGCCGTCCACCACATCGCGCGGCCACCGTAATAGATGGGCGCGTCAAACGACTTCCCCTCCCAGCTGACATTGCGATCAAACGACCCGCCGCCGTTGGGCCGGAAGCCGGACGCGTCGCTGTCGCTGGCGGTCTGGGTGCCCAGATAAAGGCTCAACTCGAACTCGGCGGCGGCGGGGGAGGCCAGCAGCAGGGCGGCAGCGGCAGCGGTAAGGGAAACTTTAAGCATTTCGGGCGCTTTCTGATGGAGCAATATTTGCGCATCCATACACCGGGCGCCCGGCTGTCTCAAGCGCGACACAACCGCGCGACCGGGCAAACATGGGCATTGCACACTGGACGCGATGCCAAACCCTCGCTAAAACCCGCATCGTTGAGGCCGAATGGATATTGCGGCCCGGAAAAACCGAACGGGTCTGTTTCTGGGCCCCCGAGAATGGAGTAAACCTCGTGTCCCACGCAGACGATCACGAAGGCACCCGGAGGGACTTCCTCTATTATGCCACCGCTGGCGCTGGTGTTGTTGCGACCGGCGCGGCCGTATGGCCACTGGTCAACCAGATGAACCCGTCGGCAGACGTTCAGGCGCTCAGCTCGATCCGGGTGGATGTGTCCGATGTCAGCGTTGGCACGCAGATCACGGTCAAATATCTGGGCAAGCCCGTTTTTGTCCGCCGCCGCAGCCAGGCCGAGATCGAATCCGCGCGCAATGTCGACATGAAGGATCTGATCGACCCCACGTCGCAGAACCCCAATCTGGACGGCGTGCAGGACGCGACCGACGCAAACCGCACCATCGCGATGCCCGGCGCCGAGGGCGACGCGGCCGAGGAATGGCTGGTTATGATCGGCGTCTGCACCCATCTGGGCTGCGTTCCCATCGGTGACGGTGCCGGCGATTACGGCGGATGGTTCTGCCCCTGCCACGGCTCGCATTACGACACCGCCGGACGCATCCGCAAAGGACCCGCGCCCGAGAATCTGTGGATTCCCGTTGCCGAATTCGTCGACGAAACAACGATCAAACTGGGATAAGGACACAAAATAGATGGCTGGTATTCCGCACGATCATTACGAACCCGGCAGCCGGGGCGCAAAGTGGCTTCACAGCCGCTTGCCCGTTGTCGGGCTGATGTATGACACATTGATGCTTCCGACGCCCAAGAACCTCAACTGGATGTGGATCTGGGGCATTATCCTGACATTCTGCCTTGCGCTGCAGATCATTACCGGCATCGTGCTGGTCATGCATTACACGCCGCATGTCGATTACGCATTTGCGTCGGTCGAACATATCATGCGCAACGTGAATGGCGGGCATTTCATCCGCTACCTGCACATGAACGGCGCCTCGCTGTTCTTTGTCGCTGTTTATCTGCACATCTTCCGCGGCCTCTACTACGGATCGTACAAGGCCCCGCGCGAGATTACGTGGATCATCGGCATGCTGATCTATCTGATGATGATGGGCACCGCCTTCATGGGGTACGTTCTGCCATGGGGCCAGATGTCCTTCTGGGGTGCGACCGTGATCACCGGCCTGTTTGGCGCGATTCCCTTCATTGGCGAGCCGATCCAGACTTGGCTGCTGGGCGGACCGGCTGTGGACAACGCCACGCTGAACCGTTTCTTCAGCCTGCACTACCTGCTGCCGTTCATCATCGCGGCGCTGGTTGCAGTCCATATCTGGGCCTTCCACACCACGGGCAACAACAACCCGACCGGCGTCGAAGTGCGCCGCACGTCCAAGGCCGAAGCGGAAAAGGACACCGTCCCGTTCTGGCCCTACTTCGTGATGAAGGACCTCTTCGCGCTGGCCGTGATCCTGATCGTGTTCTTTGCCATTGTCGGCTTCATGCCCAACTATCTGGGTCACCCCGACAACTACATCGAAGCAAACTCGCTTGTGACGCCTGCGCATATCGTGCCTGAATGGTACTTCCTGCCGTTCTACGCCATCCTGCGCGCCTTCACCGGTGACGTCTGGGTCGTGATGGCGGCCAGCTGGATCACCGGCGGCATTGTCGACGCCAAGTTCTTTGGCGTGCTGGCGATGTTCGGTGCGATTGCTGTCATGGCGCTGGCGCCGTGGCTGGATACGTCCAGCGTCCGCTCGGGCCGTTACCGCCCGATGTTCAAGTGGTGGTTCGCCCTGCTGGCATTGGACTTCATGGTTCTGATGTGGGCAGGTGCGATGCCGGCCGAAGGGATCTACAGCATCATCTCGCTGATCGCCTCGGCCTACTGGTTCGCATATTTCCTGGTCATCCTGCCGCTTCTGGGCGTGATCGAGAAACCGCTGCCGCAGCCCGCCACGATCGAGGACGATTTCAACGCGCATTACGACGCGCAGACCGGTGGCACGCACACCATCGTCAAACCAGCCGAATGAGAGAGAGGACATGAAACCAATGTTCAGTAAAATTGGCGCGCCTCTGGCCGTCGCCGTAACCCTCTCGCTGGCTGCGTTCTCGGGCGGGGCGGCACATGCCGCCGGTGCCGCGGCGCACATGGAGGATGTCGATTTTTCCTTCGAGGGTCCGTTTGGCAAGTTCGACACGCTTCAGCTTCAGCGCGGTCTGAAGGTCTATACGCAGGTTTGCTCGGCCTGCCACGGCCTGCAATACGTGCCGCTGCGCACCCTGCATGACGACGGCGGCCCGCAGTTGCCCGAGGATCAGGTGCGCGCCTATGCGTCGCAGTTCGAAATCTTTGATGCGGAAATCGACGACTACCGCGAGGCAAAGCCGTCCGACCATTTCCCCATGTCGGGGCTGGAGACGGCGCCGGACCTGTCGCTGATGGCGAAAAAGCGGGCGGCCTTCCATGGCCCCTACGGCACCGGCATCAACCAGCTGGTCAAGGGGATCGGCGGGCCGGAGTATATCTACAACCTGCTGATGTCCTACGAAGATCCGCCAGAATGCGCGCCCGAGGATTTCGAGGGCAGCTACAACGCGGTTTTCTCCGTGGGTGGATACCCGGACGAGTGCAAGGACGAGAACGGCAAGCACACGACACCGGGCAGCTGGATTGCGATGGCGCAGCCCATCTGGGGTGATGATGTCGAATATGACGACGGCACAGCAGCCACCATGGCGCAGCAGTCCAAGGACGTCGCTGCATTCCTGATGTGGACGGCCGAGCCCAAGCTGATGGCCCGCAAATATGCCGGCCTGACCGGCGTGTTGTTCCTGACCGTGCTGTCCGTGCTCTTGTATCTGACGAACAAGCGTCTCTGGGCGCCGATCAAAGGCAAGAAGCGCAAGCACTAAAAGCCGCGCGATACGCAACCGTTGACCCCCCCGCTTGCCCCTGGCAGGCGGGGGTTTTTCGTTGATTTGTGCGGTTTTCGGAACTTTCCCGCGCTGGAGGGTCGTTGTCGCCTTGTAAAACCAAAGGATGGAGCGATGCCCGACACAGATAAAAAGACCGCGAAACTGTACAGGATGGCCATGCCCGGCCACCTTTGCCCTTTTGGCCTGAAATCCAAGGCTCTGCTCGAACGCGAAGGGTTTGAGGTCGAAGACCACCTTCTTGAGTCCCGCGAGGAAACCGATGCCTATATGGAAAAGGCGGGCGTCGATACAACGCCGCAAACCTATATCGGCGACGAACGGATTGGTGGCCACGATGACCTGCGCCGCTACTTTGGGCAGAACGTCCGCGAAGAGGGCGAAACCAGCTACATGCCGATCATCGCGATTTTCGCCACCACCGCGCTGATGGCGCTGGCGCTGGCATGGGCGGCATTCGGCACCGTTTTGACTGTGCGCACGTTCGAATGGTTCATCGCGTTGTCCATGACGGTGCTGGCCATTCAGAAGCTTCAGGACGTCGAAAGCTTTTCAACGATGTTCCTGAATTACGACCTGCTGGCCAAGCGCTGGGTGCGCTACGCCTATCTCTATCCATTCGGCGAGGCGCTGGCCGGGGTTCTGATGCTCTCGGGCGCGCTGATCTGGATCGCCTCGCCCGTCGCGATTTTCATTGGCGGCATCGGCGCAATATCTGTGTTCAAAGCCGTCTACGTGGACAAGCGAGAGCTGAAATGCGCCTGCGCCGGGGGAAACAGTAACGTGCCGCTCGGGTTTGTATCACTGACCGAAAACCTGATGATGCTGGGCATGGGCTTCTGGATGCTGCTGACCTGAGGCAGCCCGGCTCATGGCCTGCGCAGGGTGTCCCCATAGGTGATCGTCGGCTCCAGCGCGATGTGAACCGGCGATTGGTCCGCGTCCGGCTGCGCGCGATCCGCAATTATCTGCGCCGCGCGCACGCCGATCTCATGCCGACAGGCATCCATCGTCGCCAGTTCGCGCGGAAGACCCTTCAGCATGTTAAGGCCGTTAAACCCGGCAAGTCCGATCTGGTTGGGAATGTCATAGCCATGCTCCAGCAACCACAACAGGCCGCCGGCCCCGATCATGTCATTGGAATAATACAGAAAATCCAGTTCCGGGTCACGCTCCAGCAGCGCTTGGGTCATTTCGCGCCCCTTGAGCAACGCCGAGCCGCCGGAATAAAACTCCCGCTCGGCAATTTCGACACCGGCCTTGGCCAAAACATCGGTCAGCCCTTCATACCGTTTGCGGGCGCGATGGTCGCGGGGCATGGTTGTGCCCATGAATCCGATGCGTCGATATCCGCCCTTGAGGATGGCGCGCCCCATCTGCTCTCCGGCGCGGCGATGCGAAATTCCGACGACCGAATCAACCGGGGTGCCATCCACATCCATGATTTCAACCACGGGGATTCCCGATGCGCGCAGCATCGCGCGGGAGGCATCGGAATGCTCAAGCCCCGCAATGATCACGCCCGACGGACGCCACGACAGCATCTCGTAGAGGACCTTTTCCTCTTTTTCGCGGGTATAGTCGGTCAGGCCCATGACCGGCTGCAAATCGGTCTGCTCCAGAACCTCGTTGATTCCGGTCATCACCTCGGGAAAAACCATGTTCGACATCGACGGGATGATGACAGCCACCAGATTGACCCGGCTCGACGCCAACGCGCCTGCAATCTTGTTCGGCACATATCCCAGTGCCTTTGCACTGGTCAGAACCTTCTCGCGCGTGGCTTCGGACACATCGCCCCGGTTTCTAAGCACGCGGCTCACGGTCATTTCCGATACGCCGGATGCTTCGGACACATCGCGCAAGGTCAGGGGGCGGTCACTGTTGGATGTCATGGCAGATCCTGCTAATTTTCGCGATGTTACCGCGAACATTGTCGCCGGATCAAGCGCCGTGAAAGATGCGTATTCCGGATGACAAGCGCCGCCCACCGCGCTATGCAATCGCCCGTGGCCCCGTGGCTCAACTGGATAGAGCAGCCCCCTCCTAAGGGGCAGGTTATTGGTTCGAATCCAATCGGGGTCACCAAAACTAACTGAAAAATATGGCTTATTTGCAAGGCGTTGTGCAGAAGCGTGCAGAAACGCCCGTTTCGTTTTCCGCAGAAGTCCCCGAAAACAACCAAAATCTCGTACAAAACCTGTACAAAATTCGCACGTCCGTGCGGCTTTTGGGGCCATCCGATGAGCTGGCGGGTGGCGAATGCGTGTGCGGAGCGGAAATTCGGGAGCGCCACGCGTAAGCAGATCATCATGTTCTTGGCGGACAAGGCGTCTGACGATGGCTCCGGCATCTGGTGTTCGAAAGGAACGATCCAGCGACACACAGAGTTGGGCGAGACGACGGTCAAGCGGACGATCCGGGACTTCTTGAAGGAAGGCATCCTGGTTGAGACCGGCGCGCGCGGATGCAAAAACGGATTCACGGTTGTCTACCGGATCGATCTCACCCGGATCGAGGCGCTGGAACTGACGGCTGAGCCCGAGATTGAGACGGGGGCCACTGTGGACCCCGTCCAGATTGGCCCCGGTACCGGGGCCACTGTGGCCGGGGTACCGGGGCCACCACGGCCCCCAAACCACCCTAAAACCATCCATAAACCTTCTACGCGCGAGCGCGTGGCGGCGGAGGATGAAGAGGCAGAGAAGATTTTGGCCGCTTATCCGTCCGACCGTCTGCGCGGGAAGGCTGAGTGTCTCGGGCGGATAAGGGAAGTCTTGGATGCCGGGACAGAGGTCGAGGACCTGTTGCAGGCCGTAAATGGACGTGTCGCGGTTTGATGCCGCTCCTTTGATAGCATTTATTGCAGCAAAGGAGACGAACTATGGGACTGAAACGAACGGACGAGTTTCGCGCTGATGCGGTGCGGATCGCACTGACAAGCGGGCTGATGCGGATTTCAAAAATACCGGACAGCGATTACGCTAATTCCCGGACAGCCGTTTCAGTAATTCCCGGACAGCTCGGGCACGGCTGATCATCTGCCTGCGATCATGTTTCGGTTCGGATAGTTTCGGT
>NZ_QNQP01000036.1 GCF_003316635.1 Roseovarius dicentrarchi
GCGATGACCAACCGTACCCAAGGCCCCCGGAGCTGTCCGGGAATTACCGAAATCCCTGTCCGGGATTTACCGAAACGCGTGTCCGGGAATTACTGAAATCCGTGTCCGGGAATTAGCGAAACCCGCATTAGATTGCGTCAAGCCGCGTCCACCGTTCAAGGTACCGATTGCGCGATCAATTCTTGTGCCAATTGCATTGGCTTTCTCAGCTTCCTTTGACACGGCTTCGATAGCTTTAACAGCCGCACTGCGCAGGTGTTCTATTTCATCAGCGGGGCGGGATCGTTGGCTTTCTGCCCAACCTGATGTGGATGACCACGATAGGCCTGTTCCCGGCACAGAGAGCGTCGAGCGAAGTCCGCGCTTGCCGACGTTCACTGTTGCGCCGCGCCCTCCGATGCTAGTCGAGATACCCGACTTCGATAGGTTAACGCGCACACCGGGCATGATCTTGACGGATTTTCGAAAGCGCATATCAGCATCCACCATAGTTTTTATTGCCGCTGGCAGTAATCGTGTATGTGCCACCGCGTGGACCCGTGTAGCATCGCGAAGCTGTTCTGACTGGCTGTCGACGTACAGTAGCAGCACGCCGTTGAGCCGCCTCAGCGGTTGCCGCGCGCTTTTTTAATGCTGCGCCCCACTCACAGGCGTAACCATCACCGTCCCTGTCAAGGTCATGTGGATCATTTCGTGGACCTCCGGCATTGATGAAAAACTGTTGCGCCGCTGCCGAACTTGAAAAACTGTTGCAGTCTCGATCAGAGGTAGATCCGCGATTCGATCCATCTTTACTACGGGTAAAACGTTTGATCCCTACCCCAGAGGCACTATTGGAATCAAACGAAGTTGCACCGGTTGAATTAGGAGATGGAGCCGCACAGGCTGTAAGGCCAAAGCCAATTATTAGTACAAGAGGACGAATATTCATCAATGTTCTCCACAAGATGTTGCTTTTGCATCAAGCCTCAGCTGTTCACGCAATTAAAGAGAAATATTTCATCGTTGATTGTAATTCCGTTCCGAAACCCTCGTTTTTGGAACAGGCGCGAGCTATCCCAATTGACGCCGCCACAAACCCCGTTCAAAATCTATGCAATTGTTGAAGGTTTTTGGAAGGGCCATATCAGTGATCATTGGCTACGCACGTGTCTCGACAGAAGATCAGCACCTTGATGCCCAGACCTCCGCGCTTGAGGCAATTGGCGCAGATCGCATCTTTGCGGAAAAAATCTCTGGCACTAAGAAATTCCGCCCTGAGCTGAACCGCATGATCGAGCATCTACGGGACGGTGATGTGGTTGTTGTGACCAAGTACGACCGTCTTAGCCGATCATTGCAGGACCTTTTGAGTATTGTTGAAGCGATACGAGAGAAGGGCGCAGGGTTCCGCTCTTTAGCTGAAGACATCGACACCACAACACCAGCCGGACGGCTCGTCTTCCACGTCTTTGCTTCCATTGCCCAGTTTGAGCGTGAGCGCATTTCTGAGCGGACCAGAGAAGGGCTTGCTGCTGCCCGCAAGCGAGGAAGGGTCGGAGGAAGGCCTCCTGCTCTATCTGCTGAGCGCCGCGCTGAAGTGGCGCGCATGCGCGATCAGGACGGGCGTGGTATTGCCGAGCTGGCGCGCTTGTTCCAGGTTAGTCCCAATACTATCCGACGGGCGTAAGGGAGAAATATGAAGGACGATCCCCAGCAGCTGGAAATGTTCCCCGACAATGTGCTGCTCAAGCGCGTGGCTCCTGAGGAGAACATGCGCCGGTTCTATCTTATGACCGTGCAGCGTGATCTATTTAGGCGCGGCGCACTGGTCACTGAGTATGGTCGGATCGGCCAAGCTGGCCGTATCTGGACTACGCATCACGAAGACGAAGCGCTAGCTTTGGCCGAACTTGCTGACAAGGCAGCGGCCAAACGAAAACGCGGGTATCAGGAATAGCTTGAGCAAATTGGACCGCCGCCTTAAAGGCATACAAGAGCGTCCAAGAGAAAACCCCTGCTATCGTGTGAAGCGCGCCCAGAAGCCCCGCTTACGGGGCTCTGCATTTCTCTCACGTTGATCTGTCAGTACAGCAAGCGTCTGCATGTGTTCGCGGCTTCGTCTCTCTGCCTCGATCTTCAGATCCTCGATTTGATTTAACAAAAGTTGCCGCTCACGGTCACCCATTGCCTCCAACTTTTCCATCTGCTCACGCAGTAGTTTAATCTCGACCGATAACGCGCTATTTTTGCTGGTGTTTTCTGGTGTTCTAAGTGGGGTTGTATCTTGGTTTTCTCTGCTGTTCAGCAACGGGTTGGCGTCCATCCATCTTTGCAGCTCTGAGGGGTCGATTTGCCACCTGCCCTTCTCATCCTTCTCCGCTGATATTTGCCCACTATTAAGGGCTTTTGACAAAGTTCCCTTTGCCCTTTTCGCGTGTTTTGCGGATTGTCCGAGTGTAAGTTTCATGGTGTTCAACCTGTTTTATTAGGGTTTCCCTGTGGCTTTATACCACCCACTGTAACGGTTTACTGAACGGTGGGAAGACCCCTTCACATGTTGCAACAACAGCGCTTGTAAATGTTCACAATGAATACGCTGGTCGTTGGGTGTGATTGAGAACGGCAGTGCAAAACTTTGCCACGGAATTGGCGGGATCTACTTCCAAACAACCTGCTGAGGGGGTACTGGTGCCATCTTTTCTAAAGTTTGGCTGATTGCATGAGTTTTCCCAAACCCCGGACACATGTTATAAGTTCCGGCAAGACATACAGAGCAGACATCGACGGCCTTAGAGCAGTTGCTGTAATTGCCGTGATCGTAGGACACGCCTTTGAAGGCTGGCTTCCCAGTGGGTATCTTGGTGTCGACGTCTTCTTCGTCATTTCAGGGTTTGTGATCACTCATTCTCTCTTCACAAGGGGAAGCACATCCTTTGGCTCGTTCTTTGCGGCGTTTTCCTTAAGGCGGCTCAAAAGGCTTCTGCCTGCTCTTCTTGTATGCATTATCCTGTCCTGCACCGCGCTTATGTTTCTCGACCCAGCCCCCAAAACGTCCCTGCTCACCGGTGCCGCATCACTCTTTGGTGTATCAAATTTTCAGCTCTATTTTCAGGAACTTGATTACTTTTCACCATCTATAAAATATAATGCTTTTACTCATACTTGGTCTTTGGGCGTTGAAGAGCAATTTTACCTAATCTTTCCCTTCATTTTCTGGTTAGCATTCAGACCATCCCACAACCGAAAAGCGCAAAATCTTTTCTACGTCATTCTCATCTTCAGCGTCCTGTCTCTGATCGGCTTTGTATTGCTTCAGGTTAGCTCACCTATGACTGCTTACTACATGATGCCCTTGCGGTTCTGGGAGCTAGGCTCTGGTGTTGCGGTCGCAACCATCCTGCATCGTCTACCCGATAGGTTTCAGAGGGTGTCACGATATCTACCACCCCCTGCTTTGATCCTGGCGATGTCGGTGGTTTTTACTGTTCCCTTTGAAGAGAAATTTGTTGGCCATCTCATGATTGTTGCATTGACCACCGGATTGCTTCTGGTTGGGGTGAAATCAGCTGATCAAAGTCGTATTTTGACGAACAGACCCACAAGATACGTAGGAAATATTTCCTATTCCCTCTATCTCTGGCACTGGCCCTTTTTAACCCTTGGACTGTTCCTCCCCTTTAGTATCTGGGCAAACCCACTCCTAGCTATTTTCTGTGCATTCTGCGTCTCAGTCCTGTCTTATCACTTTGTCGAACAGCCAGTTCAGCGGTTCAAAACACCACACCCCCGCCTCTGGCATTTCGCAAGCGCCTTGCTGGCCGTGCTATCAGTGATTGCTGTTGTCGCAACCGGGGATATCTACAGAAAATCGTTGGGCTTTACACAGATTGAAGAAGCACTGCGTTCTGACTTCTTACCCTTGCCCGGAAGCCATCTACCATTCAATCCAACCTGTGTTGTCGATGGACGAAACCGTCTGCTGCAATCTGATACTTTTGAGAACTGCACGTTTGCGCCGATTGCGGGTAAAGAGGAGGATGCAACCCTCTGGGTGATGGGTGACAGTCACGCTGGCCACCTACAGGGAGCCTTGCTCAAGCTACGCACCGACTACGGTTATGGTGTGCATCTAATTGAAACGCCGGGAAACACGTTTCCGATAATTAATCCAGAAGGATTTTTACCCCGCGAGACGCTTTTCAAAAATGTGCAAGACAACTGGAAGCCCGGTGATGTTGTTGTCCTATCTCGTCTTTATTTTTCACGCACTGATCCAATTAGCGTGGCTGCGGATGTCAGTGGATGGATGGATAAGGTTGATGTACTTGCCAGTAATCTTGCGCAGAGTGGCATCAAACTGCTGTTAGTTGGGCCGCCACCGATGTTCGTGTTTGAAGATATTCGCGGATGTGTTCCAGGGAACATGTTGAGTTGCTCTATTGATCGTAACAGACTGGAAAACGTCATAAACGCAGTCCACCGCGACATCACCCGCATTGCAAAAAAGCACGAGAACGTCGCGCTTCTGGAAATTTTTCCGGCGCTGTGTCCGGTTTACGCGGCAATTTGCAGCCCTTCCAAGGACGGCGTGTTCCTGTTTCGCGACCGCGATCATTTAAATACCGAAGGGGCTGCATTGCTCTCAGAGTATTTTCATGCGGCTTTTAAAAAGCTGAACTAAGGTCTTACCATCCTAACTGATATTCGGACCCGTTCGCTCAAAGAATTAGTTCGAACTGGGATCTGATGCCGCGCAATGGGTGTTATGTGATGCAAGATAAGTGGCGGGGGACTCGCGATAAAGTTGTGGGGCGGCTCGGGCGTTAAGCGCCGTCGAGAACGCGTTTCCCGTACTCACGTAGATTGCCTTCGGGATCAACATATCGGTAGAGCGTGACGGGCTTCACATCCAGCTCCTTGCAAAGTTCTGAGATCGACGTATCGCGGCTGGCCATGGCGACCTGGGCGATACGGACCTGCACTTTTGTCAACGCCAGTTTTCTTCCGCCTTGCCGACCACGGGGACGGGCGCCTTGCTTCAGCGTCGGCGTCTCCACACCTATCTTTAGATTGAGACCCGAAAGAACGCTTGTTAGCGTCCTCAGCGACGGGTTCCCTTTTTTACTCAGGGTTCTATAGAGCGCCTCTCTGCTGATGCCAGTGTCTCTGGCGAGTTGTGTCATCCCCCTCACACGGGCGAGAACACCGAGCGCATGAGCGATGTATTGCGGATCACCACTTTCAAAGGCGGCCTTGATAAGAATTTCTTGGCTTTTGGCATTGCCATTGCGCTCGACGGCCTCAAAAAGTGTGGTTTCGATGGGCATATTCAGACCTCCTGCGCTAATGACGCCTCGTCCATCTAAAGCAAGCCAGTCGGTAAGTCGCTTTCAAGTCACTAACTCGCATATGAAAAACGCGCGGCCCTTTAAGGCCGCGCGTTATGTTCTCAAGTCAGGCCGCGATTGGCCCGATCATAGTATTAGAAGCGGAACGTCGCGCGAACTTGAGCCGTGACTATTTCAGCGTCGATCCCGGATGAGTCGAAGTTGTCAAACTCGTGGTACAGAACTTCGCCGCCAAGCGACATGTTCTGTGTTACCAAATGCTCGTAACCGGCGCCGACAAAGTAGCCGTCATCGTCAGCACTTCCAAAACCGGTCGTCGAGGCTTCCGCTTGAGCGTAACCGGCTGTTGCGTACAGCAAGCCGTTACCGAGCTTGTAGCCGCCGCGCAGCTTGGCACGCCAGACGCTGTCGATATCTAGGTTAGTGCCGCCACCAAGATTGAAGCTAACATCGGTCCAGTCGTAGTCGAAGCCAGCACCGATGACCCAGTCGCCCAGATCGTAGTCGTAACCCGCGACAAGACCGCCGATGAGGCCGCTCTCGTCCATGCTACCTGAGGGATCGCTAAGATCAACGTTTGCGTAGCCCAGCTCGCCACCGGCGTAGAAGCCAGTCCAGTTTGGCGAAGTGTTGACGGCCATTGGTGCCGGTGCAATGACAGGCTCCATGGGTGCGGGCTGGATGTTGCCTGCGAATGCTGTGCCAGCCATCAGGGTGGAGGCGGCGGCTGCGGAGAGGAGATATTTCATTTCGGTGTCCTTACTATTCTAAATAGGCGGCGAGCCTGTTGTGCTACATGCCTTATGTTCTCCTAATAATGCTGGGTTCTCGAAAAAGCCGCCCCCATAACAATGAATTAGATCAGGT
The DNA here is from genome assembly GCF_003316635.1 of Roseovarius dicentrarchi. Classification (GTDB taxonomy): domain Bacteria; phylum Pseudomonadota; class Alphaproteobacteria; order Rhodobacterales; family Rhodobacteraceae; genus Roseovarius; species Roseovarius dicentrarchi. The sequence continues at coordinate 6,198 of NZ_QNQP01000036.1, forward strand.
GTGTTTTTTATAGCACATCCATGTCAGCGCAGATAACTGCGTGCCTTCATCAGAAGTGCAAGCCGAGGTTCGAAACCAAGGCGCCGACCCCCTGCTCAACTGTATTTCAAGGTGCTGTTGCCCCATGGTACGAAACAGCCTGCGCACAAAGCCTGTTGCTGTTGGTCTTGATTTCTTTCGCCGTCCTGCTGGCATGCCTTGGTGGCGGAATGCTTATACAAGCTCTGCGAGAAGGCGGATGATTTTGGGGAGGATCGGCATCTGCTATGCTCAAAACGGTCCTTCACGGCATCCGCATATCCTCTCAGAAACCACCCATTGTTAAACGGTCGTGAAGGTCAGCTACAGCCCTGCGGCCTTGCGCAGTGCATCGTTGATCCGACTTTGCCAGCCAGCTCCGTCTGCCTTGAACGCTGCAATGATGTCCGGGTCCAGGCGGATCGTGGTCGATACCTTTGTGACGTCTGCCTTTGGTCGTCCGCGCTGCACAGTTGCGCTGGCGAATTTGTCCGCCCAGTAGGGCGCAGACAGGTCCGGCGCATCGTCGTCAGAAGCGGCTGGCATATGCTTTTTGTTCTCGCTCATTGGCTTTCCTCAAACTGATGATGCGGCGTGCCGCACCGCGTTGCGTCCAGACCATCACCACCATTCGGCTATCCAGAAAGCCGATCGTGATCAGACGGGTTTCACCGTAGTCCTCCCGATCGTCCTCGACGGTCAGGGTGTCACCGCCGAAGATTTCAGCAGCTCGGGCCATGTCCAATCCGCGCTCTGCAAATGTGGCGTCGCGCTTGGCAGGTGGGTATTCAATGTCCATAATTTATGTTACTACAATAAATATATCAAGACGCAAGTCGGTACCGCTTTCGGACCCCTTGAAAAACTACATATATGTAGTTATATTTCCTTATGACAGAACCCCGCTTCACATGGCGCGAGGCCAAGAACCTCAGCAACCAGCGCAAGCATGACGGCCTCAGCTTCGAGGTTGCCGCCCGTGTGTTTCTCGACCCGTTGCACCTGTCCGTGCAGGACAGGATCGAGGACGGCGAACAGCGGTGGCAGACATTGGGCCAGGTTGGCGGTGTGACCGTCCTTTTGGTGGCCCACACGATCGCGGAAGAGGAGCCGACCGATGCGCCAGTCGAGGTGATCCACATTATCTCGGCACGGCGCGCCACACGGAAAGAAAGGATGCGATATGAGCAAGGCTGAATACACACGCGAGACGCTCCCGCCTTTGACGAAGGCGCATCAGGACGACCTCAAGCGACTGGCTGCGATGCCGGACGATGGGATTGATACGGACGACATGCCGGAGCTGACGGATGCGCAACTGGCCGGGATGCGACAGGGCGCGTTCTATCGCCCGGTCAAAAAGCAGATCACGGCGCGGGTGGATGCCGATGTGTTGGCGTGGCTCAAGTCGCAGGGCAAGGGCTACCAGTCCCGCATGAACGCAATCCTGCGGGAAGCGATGCTGAACACGAAATGACAATTGCCACATGGCAGCCGCTTAGAATCCTTGGCGAAGGAAGCATCCAGTGCCGCTCTATATTCGGGATCCCATGGTCGATGATCTTGTAGAGCAGCTCATGCGCGCAACCGGAGCCAGGACGAAGGCGGAAGCAGTGCGTCAGGCGCTCCAGGATGCCCTTGAGGACAGCCGCGACCGCGCGTCCCTGATCGACAGGATCAAGCCTCTGCAAGAGCGCGCCGCGAACCTTGGTCCGGCCGATCCCGACTTCGACATGAAGGCTTTCACAGACGAACAGTGGGGGGATAAGTAGATGACCGATGACGACAGGGAGCGGGCGTCTGGCTGGTGATCCAAGAGGGCGCAGCGCCTCTGGCCCATGGCAATTAGCGGAGCGGCTCGCAGAGAATTGCCTAGTGGGTTGTCAATTGATGTGACAATTCTTTGTGGCTCTGTAGTATCGGCCCATGTTCAAAGCTGCAATCCGTGTCAACAAGGTCACCACTGTCGCCCAGCTCCGCGGCTCGTCTCTCCATGCCCAGCGTCACGATATCACCGGCAAGGCCCGCGTGCGCGAAGGGGCTGAACCCGGCTTCGGTCTCGCTTGGTCCAAGGCCGAGAACGACCGTAACTATCTCGCCGCCTTCCGCGCTCACAAAGCCGAGCTGAAGGCTGGCGAGCGCAAGGGCGCACCGATTGCCTTGCAGGCCCTTTGCGTGGTCTCGCCGGAATGGGTGGAAAAGGCTGGCGACCTGCACGACCCTGACAACCCGCACAACCGCCAGCTCTTCGAGCAGGCAAAGGCATGGGCGGAAAGCTGGGCCGGTGAAGGGGCCGTGTTCGGCTCGCGCCTCGATCTCGATGAGAAAGGCGGGGCCGTGGTGGATCTGATGATCGCCCCTGTTCGAACCAGCCGGGGCAAGCCTGTGATTTCCACCAACAAGGCCATGGGCGAGGTGAAGGCCCTAACCGGCGAACGGAACGAATACTCCGCCTTGCAGACCTCTTGGGCCGACTGGTGCCGGGACACGCTGGACGCCGGGATTGTGCGCGGCTCCCGCAAGGAAATCACCCGGCGCCAGCACCTCTCCCCCGAAACCTATGGCGCGGTCATGGACAAGGCCCGTGAGAGCCTCTCAGAGCCGTCTCAGAAGCTCGTGGAGCAGTTGAAGGTGGCAGACCTATCAGAAGACGCCACGCAGGCGCTCAGCGACCTCCTGACGCTCAAGGTCGAGATAAACCGCCACAAGGCCCTCGGGCGCGACTATGAGCCTCCTGAGAGTGGTCAGAGGCTGGATGAGGTTTATGAAGGCCTGAGCACCAATCCGTGGACTGTGATCAACGCCGTCAGACACGGCGCGCAGCGGATATACGACACTGCCGGTCGTCTTGGCCTGAGCATCATGAGTTATTGGGGTGATGGCTACGAGGCGGGCCGCGATCTGTTCCCGGAGCTATCAGACCGGATGCACTTGGCGGCTGTCCTGGCGAAATGCGGAGACTTCATGGCGCGCGCTGAACAGATGGTGAAACACGTGCTGAATCCTGACGTTCCCAAGTATGACCTCAAATCCCTTTGGCCACAGGAAGCCTACGGTCAGGTGGAGCGCCATGAGATCAATCTGGGACTGGCCGTTCCCCAGCAAGAGCACAGCATTACTGACAAGCGCGGGGTTGAGATTGAACTCGACGGCAAAGAGAAGGATCGGGACGTGGGGATTGAACGCGACACCGGACACAGCATCTGACGAAAAAACTTCCTCGCTACCGTCAACCAGCTACCACCTACCAGCTACCGTCAACCACCTACCAACTACCAGCTACCGCCTGCCACCTACCAACGTGGTTGAAATTGATCCAAACGTTCCCACAAGCGCCAAAATCAGTTCATTTTTTATCCTAAAGGAACGCAGTTCCCTTATTTCTATAGGTTTCTTATTTCAGAGCCTTGTAACCACATGAAAATAAAAACGTAATCGGATTAGGCGTGAGCTTTCGGGACCTATACGTGAGCTTTCGGGACTCCATACGTGAGCTTTCGGGACTACTGTGAGTTATTGACGTAGAATAAGCTCACGATATAACTCGCGCTATGGGATATGCAGTGAACAGCGCGAAGACGAACGACCATGATCCCGCCAGGCTCAGCAAGGCGGGCGAACTGGCCGATGGGCAATACAGCGATCGAGCGTTGCGCAACCCGCCCAGCCTTCAGGCTCTCAAGCTGCAAGACGTGCTGATGAAGAACGCGGGCGGCAGGATCGCTGACGATCAGTGGCATGAGCTGCCGTTGGCGACCTTCAAGCAGGTAAAGGGATTTCGCAATCTGACCCACGAAGATGTGGTGCGGCTTTTCGAGGAGCTGCGCAGCGTGACCATGCGCCATGTGAACAATGCCGAGGGACACACGGCTATCTATGGCCTGATCGCTGTAGGCCGTGTGGACATGGACGAAGGCCAAGGCAAGCTGCGCTATCAATTCGACGCAGAGTTTCGCAAGATCGTCGAACAGTCGAACCTCTATGCCATCCTGGACTATCGCGCCGGCCTCGCCATGTCCTCGCGCTATGCCCACCGTCTGCACGAGATGATTTCATTCCGCGCAGCCCGTGAAAGACAGATGGAACGCTTCACCGTCGATGAGCTTCGCGCCCGTCTCGGTGTCCAGACAGGTAAGTTAGCACGATGGCCTGATTTCAAAAAATACTCTCTCGATGCCGCCATTGATGAGGTAAACCAGTCAAGCCGTTTCCGCGTCAGCTACCGCATCACGAAGCGTGAGCGCCGCAAGACCGTCGAAGTCGAGCTGGCATGGGAAGTCAAAGAAGTTCTCGAAGACGCGAAGAGGGAACAGGAAGCCCATTCGGTTGCCCGTAAGGGCAGACGGGCCGAAGCAAAGGTACGGCTGGCCTTCCCTGAATCGGGAAGCGTTAAATACACTGATCCATGGGAAAAGCTGGCTCGTGAAAATTGCAACTGGGATCATAGAAAGCTTGCAGATGCCTTCCGCTCATTCTGCTCTCAAAAGGGTATCAAGCTAAGCGCAAAAAACATTGAAACCGTGTTCGTGAACTTCTGCAAAAGCCAGAGCCGGATATGAATAAATCCGTTCAATAAACGGTCGTTATCGCTGGTGACACAAACGGTTGAATTTTGGCACATCCTGCGTTGCAGAGAAAGTCTGGAACGAGCCCAAAGTGAACGGCATATTGCAATTTACCTACAGATGGTGGCAGCGTCCGTAACAGGCAGGTAGGGAACACACCGGATGACGGATTTGACAGGTTGGGTCCCGCGCCAACGGCCCAAGCGCGTTACGCTCGAAGGACAATATGTGCGGCTCGAACCTCTCGTGTCCGCCCACGTTGACACACTGTTCATGGCAGCATCCGCCCCGGGGATGGAAGACCGATTTCGCTGGCTTTCCGAAGGGCCACCGAGCCGCGTAGAGTTCGATGCGTGGCTGGAAAAGGCATCCGCATCAATGGATCCCATGTTTTTCGCCGTGATTGACAAGGCTAGTGGCCGCGCCGAGGGGCGTCAGGCCTTGATGCGCATAGACACGAGCAATGGCGTGGTGGAGATTGGCAACATCATGTGGGGTGCAGCATTGCAGCGGACCCGAATGGCGACCGAGGCCCTGTACCTTTTTGCAGATCGCGTATTCGACCTCGGATATCGCCGGTTCGAATGGAAATGCAATGACTTGAATGATCCATCGAAACGCGCGGCCAAGCGGTTTGGCTTCCGCCCGGAGGGGGTGTTCCGGCAGCACATGGTCGTGAAAAATGCCAATCGTGACACGGCTTGGTTCGCGATGACGGACGGGGACTGGCAGCGCATGAAGCCTATCTATGAGGATTGGCTGGCGCCCGAAAACTTCAATGATCAAGGACAGCAGCACAAGCCTCTGCGTGTCTGACTTGCGGGAAGTGTTTTCGATCAGAACCAAAGTCCGCTTTGTCCGCACACCGGACACAAACCTCGTGCCAGAATCTATGCGTCAAAAACGGTGGTAAGCGCCGGTGACAAAAACGTACGGGTTTGGGCCCATACTGCGCTGCGGAGAACGTCCGGAAGGCGCCCTATCTAGACGTTCATCATAGTCAGGATTATCTATAATCCATGACGATAGCTAAAGCTGAATCCCACGCCGCGCGGATTAACCGTGAGCTTGCCCACCGTATTGTGACCGGACAGATCGCGGCGGGAGAGCGCCTGCGGCAAGACCACATTGCAGAGGAGTTCAGCACTAGCCACGTGCCCGTGAGAGAAGCGTTCCGCAGGCTCGAGTCACAGGGGCTTGTCGAGAGCGAACCTCGCCGCGGCGTTCGGGTCGCGGCGTTCGGGTTCGACGAGATCCGAGAGGTCGCACAGATGCGTGGATCACTTGAGGTGCTGGCGCTTCGCAACGCCGCTCCGCACCTCACGGCTTCCATCTTGGATGCAGCAGAGGAAGCCACCCGCGCAGGGGATCGCGCCGGCGATGTCTATGGCTGGGAGGAGGAGAACCGCCGATTCCATCGCACCATACTGACGCCCTGCGGAATGCCCCGCCTGTTGCAGTCGATCGACGATCTTCACGTGGCGAGTGCGCGTTTCCTGTTCTCGGGGTGGAGTGCAGAGTGGGAAACCCCGACTGACCGCGACCATCGCGCGATTTTGCTAGCGCTTCGAGCTGGTAATATCGACTTGGCCGCCTCGCTTCTGTCGCGGCACGTTACGTGGATGGGATCGAAGGCGCCCCCGAATGGGTCGCTTAGCAGGGAGCGATAAGCCCCCTTCCATGCCTTTGGCCAACCGCAGAACCGCTGGTTTTCCCGGCGCTCTTGCTATGCATCGGCGTTATCGGCAAAAGTTAGATATCGGATAGTAATTCTATCTATAATTTTGAAAAGGATGCTCGCATGATGACCTCAGCCGCCACGCCCGCCGGTGCCGCACGCACCCCGCTAGACATTCGCAATCGCTCACTCGCCTGGAAGTTCGGCGCGGTGATCTTGGGAACCATGTTCTTGGCACTCTCGTCCTATGTCGAGGTTCCGATGGTGCCCGTCCCGGTGACGTTGCAGACCTTTTCGGTTGCCCTGATCGGCGCGCTCTACGGATGGCGGCTCGGCGGCATCACGATCACGGCCTGGCTTGTCGAGGGGGCTCTAGGTCTGCCCGTTCTGGCCGGGGGCGCTTCGGGTGCGCAGCACTTCATCGGGCCGACGGGCGGGTACCTTTTCGCGTTCCCCGTCGCGGGCATGATCATGGGTTGGCTGGCCGAGCGTGGCTGGACCGGGAAGCGCGTCGGACTGGCCTTCGTCGGCATGCTCGTCAGCAATGCGGTTTGCCTTGCCTTAGGCGCAACGTGGCTGGCGGTGCTCATTGGCCCCGAACAGGCTATCATGGCCGGTGTCATCCCGTTCCTCCTCGGCGCCGTTCTGAAGTCTGCGCTCGGCGCGATGGTGCTCAAGTTGATCCACGGCAGGATGGAGCGTACCGACGCATGACGGTGCTGCTTCGGCCCCACCATCTTCTATGCATTCTGACCCATGTTGGTAGGGGATATTCCCCTGCCTTCACGACCAACATGGCGGCGATCATCGAGCGCATATCCGCGCGGGAAGAGATCGAGATCGTCGATGGCCCCGACGATATCTGCGCGCCCCTGCTCTATGACGAAGACGCGCATTGCCGCCGTAACAGCGTGATCGCGCGGGACCGGGCTGCGTCCAACGATATCGGGAAGCTGCTAGGGCGCGCGGCCATGCCGGGAGCGCGCTTGGTGCTGGACGATGCGTCGATCCGGTCTCTGCGGCGCGCGTTTGACACCATGAGCGTAAGATCGGCCTGCGAGGGCTGCGAGTGGGCCTCTCTATGCAACGGAGTCGCCGCCGCGCGATATGCCAACACATGCCTCTAAGCAATGGCAGCTTCGTCCCGCTCTGCGGACATAAACCTCCTGCCAGAAGGTGTGCGCCAAAAACGGTCGTTTTTGGAGATTTATGCTCACGCAGAAACGTTGGTTTCGGAGTTATCTAAATCATCTTCTGCATCAAACCAATGTAGGCTAAGCCTGCCTGTTATCGCTAGATAAAGAGTGGCGAATATGGAAAGACCATCAGACAGTTATCAACCGACAGAAACGATCCGGATGGACCTCACAACATGGCAAAGAATAGTAAGCGCATATTTGGGGTCGTGGGCCTTGGACGCTTCGGAAGCACCGTCGCAACTGAACTACAGCGTTTCGGCAACCATGTGATTGGCATCGACATTGCCGAGACGAGAGTCGCCCATCACGCCGATAAACTGTCACAGGCAATGATCGTAGACGCGCGTGATGATGCCGCCTTGCGCGAAGCAGGCTTGGCTGATTGCGCGATTGGTCTGGTCGCGATGGGTTCTGATCTGGAAGCAAGTATTCTGACCGCCATAAACCTCAAAATGATCGGCGTTCCGGTGGTCTGGGCGAAGGCCACGACCAAAACGCACCATCGTATCCTCAGCAAACTTGGTGTTGACCGGATCATCCACCCGGAAGTGGAGGTGGGCCAGCATATTGCGCAGGTTTTGCATAACCCGCTTGTCCGGGACTACGTTGGTTTGGGCAACGGATATTCCGTTGTGAATTTTCGCATACCCGAAGGATTGGAGGGCAAGACCCTCGCGGAGCTGCCACACACAACGAAATTTGATTTGCGCTGCATTGGCGTTATGCGCGGCACAGAGTTCCTTGGTCAGGATGGCACTGACTTCAGACTTGAAAGTGACGATCTCCTGCTGCTTCTTGGCCAGCGCAAAGACCTGCGCAATTTCGCCGCGAGCCTCTGAGGATGAAGTTCCGATTTCTGCGCAGGCTGAAAAGCGGTGGTCGGTTGAACCTGCCGCCCCCCGCGCTTTTGGTTCTGTGCTATGTCGTATTCATCCTGATCGGCGGTTTGGTTTTATGGCTGCCGTTGTCCCACACCGGAGCGATTGGGTTTAGTGAAGCGATCTTTACTGCAACCTCTGCGGTGACGGTAACGGGCCTTGTCCTCGCCGACACGGGGGCCGCTTTTACTGGGTTTGGGCAAGTCATCATCGCCATACTGATCCAATTGGGAGGTCTGGGACTGATGACTACTGCGGTGCTGGTTCTCGGCGCTCTCGGCATCCCTATGGGAATGCCGCAGCGTCTTGTCTTGCGCGAAGAGGTCAATCAAACTTCGCTGTCGAACCTGACGGTTCTGGTGCGCATTATACTTATCATTGCTCTGATCTGCGAACTAATTGGCGCGATTTTTCTGGCCTTTGTCTTCGTGCCGGAATTTGGGCTAAACGGCATCTGGCAGGCGGTGTTTCACTCAATATCCGCATTCAACAACGCAGGCTTTGCGCTGCATCCTGACAGCCTGTCGCAGTGGGTCGGAAACCCAATCATCAACATGACGATCCCGCTGCTGTTCATATTCGGTGGGATCGGATTTATCGTCATCGGCGACATCTATCAAAAGCGCCGTTGGGCCACGCTGACCCTGCATTCTAAACTGATGTTGGTCGGCACGCTTGTCCTAATCCTGTGGGGTAGCGTCGGCTTTGGCCTACTGGAATGGTCCAACCCCGAAACCCTTGGGGGACTTTCCACTAGCGAAAAACTCTGGGCCAGCTGGTTTCAGGGCGTCACACCCCGCACGGCAGGGTTTAATACCGTCAACACAGGCGGAATGCATGACAGCTCCACCATGCTGACGATAACCTTGATGGTTGTCGGGGGTGGCAGCACATCGACCGCCGGGGGCATTAAGGTGACTACGCTTGCCGTGCTTCTGTTGGCTACAGTCGCCTTTTTCCGGCGCCGTACGGTGTTACACGCCTTTGGACGATCCATCGGGTTGGAAGAGGTGATGAAGGTCATGGCGCTGACGACAATTTCCATGCTGTTGGTGTTGACTGGCATCTTCCTGGTATCCATCAGTCACGATGGTGGGTTTATGGATCTGGCGTTTGAAGTTGCATCGGCCTTTGGAACCGTTGGCTTATCTCGCGGTGCTACTGGCGAACTCGACGGCTTTGGCAGAGCGGTGATAATCTTCATCATGTTCCTCGGCCGCGTCGGTCCTCTCGCCATCGGCTTTTTCCTCGCAACCCGCAGTGTGCCACGCGTGAAATACCCTTCCGGTCAGATATATTTAGGATAGTTGGTTAGCCAACAGATCGGTTTTTTAGGGCTGCCTAAAACGGTCGTTTGGGGAGCAACTTCATATGGAGCTCTGAACGTTTATTTCGACCCCTATACAATTCTAGAGATACGAAATAATCGTTTTAAAACTGTTTAGGTATGAGGTTTCATGCGCTCCCAGACAATTCATTGGACTATGTGCATATCAGTGTTTCTAACACTTTTCGCACCTGTCGCGACCGCTTCGGTGCCGGTCGTTCCGGCAGGTGCCACATTTACTTGCACTCCTACCCACGTCTGGGATGGGGATGGGCCAATCTGGTGCCTAGAGGGCCCTCGTTTGAGGTTGGCAGGGATTGCGGCACGCGAATTAGATGGCTCATGTTCACCGGGTCATCCATGTCCCATTGCGAGGGCTGAAGACGCAAGAGATGCCTTGGCGCTGTTTCTGGGAACCCCTACAGGAGTGGGTAGGCACGGGCATATCCTTATAGTCGGCCCTCCAATGCAATGTCGTTCAGATGGGTCTGCCGGAGGAAACCGCACAGCCTCATGGTGTGTATCGCCAAAAAGCGGTGACATAAACTGCGCAATGGTGAGAGATGGCTGGGCACTGCGTTGGGATCGCTTTTGGAAAGATCACCGCTGCTAAAAATCTGTTAGTCGGCCCTTTCTGCGCAGACCGAGGCCGTCAGGGATCACGGCTCTCAAGAATGGCAAAACGACTAGTCTGAATTATGCTGATGGCTGGCCTCAACAAACGCTTGTTTTAGGTGGGCGAGTGGGTGCGCTCAACTACGATCAGAGCAAGTATTTAAGGACTTATCCGCCGTTTTTCGCATCTTCTAGCTTGTCTTGCACCTCGGACAACTTATCGGAAAGAGCACGGTGCGCAGCGGCGAGCTGGTTTTCGATGCCCTTTGCCTCACGGGCGCATATTACAACAGATTCTGCAACCTTGTCGCGGTGGCGCTTGTTGCCCCCTGCGAAAAAACCGAACTGCATGGCCTTTAGACGCGTCTCAATAGCATCGAGAAATAGCCCATGTTCACGCACCTTTTCTTCGAGGTCGTTCAGCTTGTTTTTTTCAGTGAGAACGCGCTTTTCAAAGGTTTGCGCCTTAGATGCGGATTTCAAAAATACCGGACAGCGATTACGCTAATTCCCGGACAGCCGTTTCAGTAATTCCCGGACAGCTCGGGCACGGCTGATCATCTGCCTGCGATCATGTTTCGGTTCGGATAGTTTCG
>NZ_QNQP01000037.1 GCF_003316635.1 Roseovarius dicentrarchi
CCGAAACAGCGAAGAAAAAGCGAAAGGAGGCAACAGCATTGACGCCATCATAATCAGCAGATCATAACGACTGGGTGGGTCAGATCTCGATGAAAATGCCGGGTCAGTTCTCAATGACAATCAACAGGTGTTAGGGCAGGGGGCCGACCAAGCCTTTTTCCACGCTTCTTCGCGGCCCGCAGCCCTGCTTTCGTCCTCTCCTGGATCAGACTGCGCTCGAACTCTGCCAAGGCCCCCATGATGTGAAACACCAGACGCCCGCCTGCGGTCGTTGTGTCGATGCCGTCCGTCAGGCTTCGGAATTCGACCCCGCGCTCGTCGAAGGTCTTCAGTAGGTGGATCAGATCAGCGATGGACCGGCCGACGCGATCCAGTTTCCAGACGATGATCTGGTCGCCGGGGGCAAGAAGGGCCATCGCCTCGGAAAAGCCGGGACGGCCTTCTGCTGCACGGGCACCGCTCTGCCCTTTGTCGGTGACGATCCGGTCGCACCCGGCATCGGTCAGCGCCTCGATCTGGAGATCGAGGTTCTGTTCTTCCGTAGAGACCCGTGCATAGCCGATTTTCATGCAGTCTTTTTGCACGAGGTTTTTGCGGCGGTCCAGCGCTAAAGAGATCAGTGACTTACGGGCAGGCAAAAAATTGCCGCGGAAAGGGTCGTTTTTGCATCCATTTTCTTCAATTCCATTGGAAACATGATTCACTTCAAGGTGACTGGTTCGTTCAGGCCGATGAAAGGGCGTCATTTAGAAAAAGTTCTTGAACCTTCAGTTGCTGTAGCTCCTACACAGGAATCTATCCGGTGAAAGGACCTCGCTATGCCACATGATGCAGACCACGACGCCCATCCCAAGTCCTGCTGTGGCCAAACAGCCGAAGGCACTTCTCAGGCAGCAGCACCTCCGCCATCCGCCGGACGTAGTTTTCGCGTCAACGGGCTGGATTGCGCCGAAGAGGTCGCGATCCTGAACAAAGTCGTCGGACCGGAAGTCGGCGGCAGCGAGCATCTGGCCTTCGATGTGTTGAATGGTAGGATGACCATCCTCGAAAGCGCCAAACCGCTCAGCGACGACAAGATCATCAAGATCGTCGGGTCGACTGGGATGAGCGCGAAAATGTGGGATGCTGAAAGCGCCGAGGCAGACCAGGCGGCCCATTTCGCACGTCAGCGCCTGTTCACCGGGCTTAGCGGCGGTTTCTGGGCAGCGGGGTTCCTCTACCACATCGTCGAGACGGGGGCGGGCGGCGCGCTACGGCTCTTCTCGGGCCATGGCGAGACGTCGATGCCTCTGATCGAGATGGGTCTGTTCATGCTGGCGGTGGTGTTCGGAGCATGGCTGGTCGCCCCCAAGGCATGGTCCGCCGCGCGCCGACTTTCGCCTGACATGAATCTTCTGATGATCGTCGCAGTGGCCGGGGCGATCGGGCTGGGCGAGTTTTTCGAGGCGGCGACGGTCGCCTTCTTCTTTGCTCTGTCTCTCGCTCTCGAATCCTGGAGCGTGGGGCGTGCCCGCAATGCGGTCTCGGCCCTTCTGGACCTGGCTCCGCCAACAGCGCGGGTCATCCGTGCCGACGGATCGGAGACCGACGTTCCCGCCGCCGAGGTTGCGATCGGTGATCGCTTCGTGGTGCGCGGCGGTGATCGTATCCCTCTTGATGGCGAAGTCACCGAGGGTCGTGGCGATGTCGACCAGGCTCCGATCACCGGAGAAAGCGCCCTGGTTGCCAAGGAAACTGGCGACGAGGTCTATGCCGGCACAATCAACGGTGATGGCACACTGACGGTTAGGGCCACCAAGGCCGCAGGCGATACCGTGCTCTCGAAAATCATCCGAATGGTAGGCGATGCGCATTCGCGCCGGGCCGAGGTGGAGCAATGGGTCACGAAATTCGCCCGCATCTACACGCCCATCGTGATGGCGCTGGCGGTTCTGATCGCCGTCGTGCCGCCGCTGCTGTTCGTGGGGGCGTGGAACTACTGGTTCTACAATGCCTTGGTTCTTCTGGTGATCGCCTGCCCCTGTGCGCTGGTCATCTCCACGCCGGTTTCCATCGTCGCCTCGCTCGCGGCCTCCGCGCGCAACGGCGTGCTGATCAAGGGCGGTGCCTATGTCGAGGCCCCCTCGCGTATGACCGCCCTGGCAATGGACAAGACCGGAACGATCACCATGGGCGAGCCGGAGGTCGCGGGTCTGCATCCCTTGGGCGGCACGGCCGAGCGCGACCTTCTGAGTGCCGCTGTCGCGCTGGAAGCCCGCTCTTCGCATCCTCTGGCGCGGGCCATCCTGGCGCGCGGCGAACGCGATGGGCTGAAGCAGTCGGCGGCTACCGACACCCAAACGGTGCCGGGCCGCGGCGTCGAAGGAACATGGGAGGGCCAGCCCGTCTGGCTCGGTTCGGATCGCTTTGCGACCGAGAAAGGTCTCGGTGACGCAATCCCCCGCGATCTGCTGGAGCGGATCGAGGGGGCTGGCAGCACGCTCGTGGCCGTAGGCTCCGGGGACCGCCTGCTGGGCCTGATCGAACTGCGCGACCGCATCCGCCCGGATGCGAAGGAGGTCGTGGCACGCCTGCATGCCCAAGGCGTGAAAAAGATCATCATGCTGACTGGTGATAACGAGCGCACGGCACGCGCTGTGGCAGCAGAGGTCGGTATCGACGAGGTTCGCGCGGAGCTGCTGCCAGAGGACAAGGTGACGGCAATCGAGGAACTCGTTGCCAACTATGATGTCGTGGCAATGATTGGCGATGGCGTGAACGATGCACCTGCCATGGCGCGGGCGCATTTCGCGATCGCTATGGGTGCGGTCGGATCGGACGCCGCTATTGAGACCGCCGATATCGCGTTGATGACAGATGATATTGCCAAGGTGCCGTGGCTGATCGGGCATTCACGCCGGACCATGGGCATCATTCATCAGAATATAGGCATCGCACTGGCGACCAAGGCGCTGTTCGTCGGGCTGACGGCCTTCGGCATGGCGACGATGTGGGGGGCCATCGCTGCGGATGTCGGCGTTTCGCTGCTGGTCGTCGCCAACGCGCTCAGGCTGCTCCGGGCCAAGAAGGATCGACCGGACGGGTCCGGGGGTGAGCAAGTGGGAGAGAAGATGGCGCAGGGAGCCCTGGCGCACGGCCATTGATTGATCAGACATACCGATACCGATATGAATGGGCACATAGAAAGATCGAGCGGACGACATGATGAAAACGACACGCAGAACTGCGCTATTGGGTGGACTGGCACTCGGCCTTGCGGGATGCGCCAGCAAGTTCCGGACCTACGACGGGCCCGCAGTCACCCGGTTGCAGATGTTCAAAAGTGACCGGAACCTGTTCCTGTTCAACAATACCTCGGTCCTGAAAGCCTACCGGATCGATCTCGGTTTTGCGGCGGAGGGGCCCAAGCAATTCGAGGGTGATGGAAAAACGCCCGAGGGAACCTATACAGTCGACCGCCGCAATCCCGACAGTCTGTTCCATCTCTCCATCGGCATCTCCTATCCGAACGAGGCCGATATCGCCTATGCCGCTGCACAGGGACGTGAGCCGGGCGGCGACATTTTTATCCATGGCGGGCCACGACCCGGTATCGACGCGATCAAACCAGACTGGACGGCGGGTTGCATCGCGGTGTCGGACCGCGAAATTGAGGATATCTACGCAATGGTGCGGGACGGGACGCCAATCGACATATTCGCATAGCATCGTACCGGCCTTGGCTGGCGGTTCATAGAACCCGTGCGAGAAAGATCGAGGCGAACAACGCCAAGAGTCCGAATGCGATCGCGGAACTCGTCGCGTATTGGGCGATGTCCAGCTTGTTGCCGCCACGCTTCCTGGCGAGATATCCGCCCCATGCGGCGCCCGCCACTGCTCCAAAGATTACGATCATGGTGCGCTTTCCTTTCTGACGGTCATTCCAATGGCTCCCACAATGCTCGCCGCCAGAATGAGCAAGAACGTCAACTGTCCGTATTTCGCGAAGGGCGTAGGCGGGAGTGCGGCAGGCAAGCGGGCGTCCAAGACGCCGGTCTCATCCAGCCCAAGGCGGGCGACGATGCGGCCGTACCCATCGATAAATGCTGAAATGCCCGTATTGGCCGCACGAACCATCGGCAGCCCCTCTTCGACCGCGCGCATCCTGGCAGAGGCCAGATGTTGCCGCGGACCGAAAGACGCACCGAACCAAGCGTCATTGGTGGCGTTGAAGATCCAGTCCGGACGCGAAGCGGCGTCTACGACGCGTCCCGGAAAAATGGCCTCGTAGCAGATCGAAAGGCCGACCGGAGATAAACCGGGTAGCTCAACGGTCTGGGGGCCGGGACCGGGCGTGAAGTCCCCAAGCCCTGCGGTCAGTCGCTGGATCGGAAGAAAACCCCGCAAGGGAACATATTCCCCGAACGGCACGAGATGATGCTTGGCGTATCTCGTGACGATCCGTCCGGTCTGATCGACCGCGAGGATCGAATTTCGATAGCGTGTGCCCGTCACGCCCGGCTCTCGCGTCTGGGCACCGGTCAGTAGAACGCTGCCTTCAGGCAGACGGTCAGCAATTTGATCCAACATTCCAGGATTCTCATCAAGATAGCCGGGAAATGCGCTTTCGGGCCAGAGAAGGACGTCGAACCTGCCAGACTGCGCGGACAGATCCAGATAGCGGGATATGTTCCGGTCGCGGAACGCGGGGTTCCATTTCTCCGTCTGAGGAATGTTTCCCTGAACGATCCTGACGGTTGTGTCTGTTGGCGGTGTGGTGGCCATAAGGCGAACCGTGCCGAGGGTTCCGGCACCCGCCACCACCGAAA
Organism: Roseovarius dicentrarchi; assembly: GCF_003316635.1. Taxonomy (GTDB): domain Bacteria; phylum Pseudomonadota; class Alphaproteobacteria; order Rhodobacterales; family Rhodobacteraceae; genus Roseovarius; species Roseovarius dicentrarchi. Next base: position 4,809 of record NZ_QNQP01000037.1, read on the forward strand.
TGAAAACAAATGTGGCGAACGCATTTTGCCGACGATTCCGCATGTGGAGCGTTACGGGCAGGACCGACAGCAGAACTGTGAGGAGGCCAAGTCCGTAGCTGCCAACCCATGCGGCCATTTGGCGTGGAATATCGTAGTCGGCCCACGTGTAGGCAATAAGGTTCCAGGGGAAGCCTGTCAGCATGGTGCCGCGCAGCCATTCCGAAACCGACCAGCAGACCGCGAAGATCAATGCGCCGGAGACACCTTTCGTCCTGCTCCATGCGAACGCTGCCATTGCCGCCGCCGGGAACAGCGCAAGGCCGGCGGCCAGTCCAGCCACCGCAGGACCGGCCATCCAGCCGAACCGCCTCGCATCGACATAGAAGCTCTCTGCGATCCAGGACAGTCCAAACAGGAAGAAGCCGACGCCGAACGCCCATCCGGCAAGACCGGCTGTCCTGCGGGTCGCTCCGACGACAAGGAGATACAGTCCACCAAACGCGATCGGCAAAATCACTGGCAACGAGAACGGTGGCAGCGCGAGAACGGCCAGGACACCAAGAAATAATGCACAAAGAGAACGTGCAAGTCCCGAGGATATCCAGACGCCAGGAGCGGTGATGCCTACCGAAACCACCGCGATCTACTCCGATGCTTCAGACGATGCGACCTTCTCGCGCCCTGCGACGATCAGTAAAACCCCGACGCCACAAACCACGAAGACATCCGCAAGGTTGAACGCTGGCCAGTGCGCCGTTCCGAGATAGAAATCCAGGAAATCGGTCACTCCGCCGAAGCGAAGACGATCCACGATATTTCCCAAAGCGCCACCGATCACCATGCCGTAGGCGCCCGCCTCGGCTGGTTGCGTTGCCCGGATCAGCGACACGACAAGATACAGGACGACGGCGGTGGCGACCAAAGCCAGTACCCACCACGGTACGCTCTGAAAGAACCCAAAGGTCACGCCGTAGTTGCGGTGAAAGATCAGATTGAAACCTGGAAAGACAGGGATGCCTGTGGCAAGCGTGTCCGCGTTGGCGACGACGAACGCCTTCGATGCCAGGTCGGCGGCGAGCGCTGCGATGGATGCGTAAAATCCCAAAACATAATTTTTCATGGATCAACCTAACCAGACATCGAGGAACAGCATGACAACGAGGCCGATCGCGAGGCCCGTCGTCGCTTGCTTCTGATGGCCGCTGCGGTGGGTTTCGGGGATGATCTCGTGGCTGATGACGTAGAGCATCGCGCCCGCCGCGAATGCCAGACCCCAGGGCAGGAGGGGCTGCGCCACGACGATCACCGCCGCACCGAGAAATCCTGTGACGGGTTCGACCAGACCGGTCAGTGCCGCAATTCCGAAGGCACGGCCCGCCGAGTACCGCTCGCCCAGCAAAGCGACCGCCACGGCCAAGCCCTCGGGCGCATTCTGCAATCCGATGCCGAGGGCAACTGGGAATCCGCCGGTGAACCCATCAGCTCCGAATGCAACGCCGACGGCCAGACCTTCTGGTGCGTTGTGGATCGCGATGGCGATGATGAAGAGCCAGACGCGCCGCAGCGAAACAGCCTCGGGGCCTTCACGGCCACTGCTGAAATGCTCGTGTGGAATCAGCTCGTTCATCAGGGCGACCACGCCCATCCCCATCAGGATCGCCGCGCAAACGATCAGCGCTGGGATCGCCCCGTCGCCGTATCGCGATTCAGCTACGTCCAGCGCCGGGATGATGAGGGAAAAAAACGATGCGGCAAGCATGACCCCGGCGGCAAAGCCGAGCGAGATATCACGCCATTTGCGTGACGGAGTCTTGCCGAGAAGCACAGGCGTCGCCCCGACGGCGGTCATGAGACCGGCGGCGAGGCTTCCCAGAAAACCCAGTGCAACAGGCGAAAGTGTTGCGATCTGCTCCAACTCAACTTGCCGGATAGGACGAGAAGACTTCGGTGGTGCCGTCGGATTTCACCAAAAAGACATCGTAGGCTTCGGCATTGTCGCCGAAATCCATGCCGGGCGAGCCGATGGGCATGCCGGGCACGGCAAGACCGATGGCGTCGGGACGTTCCTCAAGAAGGCGGGTGATATCGGCTGGAGGAACGTGGCCCTCGATGGTATAGTCGTCGATAGTCGCCGTATGGCAGGAGAACATATCGACTGGAATGCCGCGATCCATTTTCAGACGAATCAACGCGCCACCGAGGTTTTCGCCTTCCGGGGCAAACCCGGCCTCGGACAGCTTCTCCATCCAGGCAATGCAGCATCCGCAGCCGCGCGTCTTTCCGACGTGGATGGCGGTCTGGGCGGTTGCGGCCGTCGCGGCGGCAATAATGAGAGTCGCAGCGGCAAGGGTTTGAAGCCTGTTTTTCATGGTTATTCCTTTCAAATCAGTCATGTATCTTCGCGAAGAGCGGCCACGAAACGTGTGCGCGTCTCTGCAAGAATTTCAGTGGCATCGGCGGCGTCGAGGTTTTCCGCAGAGGCGAGCAACTTCTCCCCAAGCGGATCGATGGGTCGACCGTCCACGCGCACTTCGTAGTGAAGATTGGGGGCTGTTGCGGTGCCCGTTTCACCGACCTCGCCGATCACCTCGCCTGCAAGAACGCGGTTCCCGACCGCCAGTGCCTTTGCCACTGCGCTCATGTGCGCATATCGGGTCATCGTATCAGACCCATGCGCGATCTCGACCACCCGGCCATACCCGCTCCGCCATCCGATAAAGGAGATCCGTCCGGGTGCGGTCGCTGCAATCGGCGTCCCCGCAGCAGCGGCGTAGTCGACGCCTGTGTGCATCCGCATATTGCCGTAGATCGGATGCTTGCGCTGCCCGAAGACCGATGACAGCCGCGCGCCTTCCACCGGCGGCGCGACTGTCCGCAGGATTTCTCCGTTCAGATAAACCGTCGCACGTCCGCTGTCTTCGTCCGCCCACACGATCTCGAGTTGATCGTCCTCCAGGTCGAGTGCAGCATAGGACATAAGCGGCTGGCCGATTTCCGAACCGTCCGGAAGGACCGTCTGACGCCAGAGGATATTCAGACTTTCCCCGCCTTGAAGATCCCTGCGAAAGTCGACCGTGTCCCCCAGAATCTGTGCGAGATCGACGGCGAAACGGGCCGGAACGCCTGCTCTGTCGAGCGAAGCGTAGATCGACCCGTTCACCTGCAATTGCCCCGCACGCTCGATCGTCGACGCGCTCGGCGTAACCGTCCGACCGGCAATGGTGCCGTCCAAGGTAACTTCGATCCGCACGCCGTCATCGACAGCCAATGTCACAACGGATGGCGTGCCGTCCCGGCGATACCCGACGCTGAGGCGGTGGCCCGGTCGAAGGCGGCGCAGGTCGTATTCGACGGCCAATGCCAGTGCGACCTCGGCCCGCGTCTGCGCACCCATGTCAGCGCGGGAAAGAAGCACGTCCAGCGTGTCACCGGATTCGACCGTCGCCTTCCATGGCGGCACGGCGAGGGCCTGAACCAACGCCGTCAGATCATCTGGCTCGGCACGTTCCTGTCCGGGAAGCTTCGGCGGCTGAAACCCGGCTGGAAGCACATTCGACATCGTATCGCCGGAGGTGATGACGCCGGGCCAATCGAGCGGTTCGGGTGGACTGGTCGGGGCCATCGGAGCCTCGGAAACGATGTTCTCAGGTGGGGCCTCCATGAACAAAGTCCGGCTCGCCATCGTGCCGACCGCTGCCGCGGCCACGGTCGTTCCCAGAACGATATGTCTCAGTTTCAAGATTTTGCCCCCTTGGTTCCGTCCCGCATCGCACGCCTAATCTTCGGCACGGCAAATTCGCGTGGTTCGTGATAATCGATGACGCTGACGAAGCGGCCTGTCGCATCGAACAGGAAAACACCCGCAGTGTGGTTCATCGTATAGCTGCCGTCTTCACCCTCGACCTTCTCGTAGGTGGCGCGGAAGCCTTCGGCGACAGCGGCGATCTGGTCGGGTAAGCCCGTCCATCCCTGAATCTGCGGATGGAAGTAGGAAACATACTCGGCCATGGTTTCGACCGTATCGCGGTCCGGGTCCACGGTGATAAGAACGGTGCGCAGATCTTCGGCCTCCGGCCCAAGCTCGTCGAGCCAGCCGGAAATATCCGAGAGGGTCGTCGGGCAGACGTCGGGGCAGTAGGTGAAGCCGAAGAAGACCAGACTGGGGTGGCCGATGAGGGTTTCAGGGCCTACCTCCTGACCATCCTGATCCGTCAGGCTGAAATCCATCGAAGATAGCGGCATGGGCCTCTTGCCCGGAGCAGGATCAGCTCCAGGCCCATCGACCTGCCACCAGCCGACGAACAGGGCGGCAAAGACTGCCGCCGCGCCGATTGCCGCGATTTTGGCCACACTCATCATCAGCCGGTTCAGCCTTCGGGGCCGCGTGCGCCGATGCCAAGGACCGGGACGGTGATTTCCAGCTCCGTTCCGTCAGAAAAGAGCAGGGTCAGCGAAAAAGTCTCCCCCTCGACGAGCGGAGATTGCAGTTGCATCAGCATGGCATGATACCCGCCGGGTTCGAGGGCGATCATGCCCCCGGCTGGGATCATGATATCGTCGGCCGGAGCCATGCTGCTGACGCCGTCAGAATTGGTACTGGTTTCGTGGATCGAGGCCATGCCGGATATGTCAGTGCGAAGACCGATTAAGGAGATCGATTCGCTGCCCTCGTTCCGAACGGTCAGATAGGCCCCGCCGGGCCGCGATGTTCCAAGGCTCGCGCGCGCCCACGGCTTCTCGACCACAATCGAGGCGTCCTCTGACATTTGCTGCGCTGAGGCTGCCAATGGCAGGCCCATCAGAAGAGCGACAGACAGGCTTTGAAATGCCTTTGCGAAGGTTTTGAACACGTCGGTTCTCCTGTTCATTCTAGTTTGTTGCCGCAGCCTCGACTTCGGATTGTACGAGCGATAAAAGCTGCTCCGCACCGAACTCTGACAAAGGCTTGCTGTTAACGAAGAACGTCGGTGTGCTCTGGATTCCGACAGCTTCGACATCTGCCCGGTCCTGATTGAGGACGCCGACGATGCTTGGTGATTTGATCTGGTCCGCCGCCGCCGCAGTATCCAGACCCGCCGCGCCGGCGATTTCCATGATCCGCTCCGCTGCCGGTGCGCCGTGAGAGGCCCAGGCCGACTGGTTTTCGAGCAGCGCTTCCAGCACCGGAACGAAGACATCCTGCAACCGCGCCGCTTCCAGCACCTTGATTGCCAGCTCTGACCCTTCGCCGTGGAAGGGCGTGTAACGCATGACGACGCGCACATCGTCGGGGTATTGCGCCAGTATCTGCTTCACGATGGGGTGGAAGGCGCGGCAGGCCTCGCAGGCGGGGTCGAAGAACTCCACGATGGTCACCGGCGCATCCTCGCGCCCGAGAATAGGTGAATAAGCCCGAACGAGACGATCCTGTTGTTCCGGCGGAGCGGCTGTAGCCACCGGGGTCGGACCAGGGCGGGACACAAACCAGGTGCCAGCCGCAAAAACGGCCAGTACCACAGCGAATATAGCGAGCAAAAGTGTTTTTCGGTTCATGTTGAAATCCGTCGAAGTTGAATGAGAAGGCCAAGGATCGCCCCGAACGTCAGCAGGGAGAGCAGAGGGATTGGCATACCAAGGATCAGCATTGCGGCATCGGTGCAGGACGGCCCGGATGCAGTGCAGGGCACGATCGGCGCAGGCACGATCCCGGCGTAAAGCAGGAAATGGTAGAGGGCGACAGCACCGCCCAGAACGGCAAGGGGCGCGGCATAGCGCCAGATCGAGAGGTCGGCGCGCCACGCCGCCACGCCCAGGATGATCGCGAGCGGGAACATGAAGGCTCGTTGGAACCAGCACAGATTGCAGGGAGTCTGCCCCAGAACCTCTCCGATGAAGAGCACGGCAAGCGACGCAGACAAGGCGACGAACCATGCCGCGAACAGGAAAGCCACCGGATTCTCGGCACTTGGCGTTGCGTCTGGCCCAGCTGTCACGTGCCGATTCTTTCGCGAAGATCGGCAACGATCAGTCCGGGTTCCTGATCGTATTCGTAAATGCGGACAAACTCACCTTGCGGATCAAACAGAAGGAAAGACGACGTGTGACCCATAGTGTAGCCGTCAGGCGATGAGGCTTCCTCGATCTTCTGGTAGTAGATCTTGAAGGTCTTGGCGGTGCGTTCGATCTGTTCCGCGGAACCGCTCAGCCCAAGGATTCCGGGACCAAACTGGGGAACGTAGCTGGCCAGAGCGCTTGGCGTATCCCTTTCAGGGTCGACCGTGATGAACAGGGGCTGGACGGCGGAACCTTGGGTGTCAAGATCATCCATGACCTGTGCGATGGTGGCCAGACCCAAAGGGCAGACGTCCGGGCAGTTCGTGAAACCGAAGAAGACGAGCATCCAGCGTCCGCGAAAATCCTCGTCGGCCTGAATCATTCCATTGTGGTCCGTCAACTCGAAATCCGCAGCAAATCTCGCGGCTTCGGGATCGAGACGGGCAGCGACCGGTCCCTGATTGCGTTCGGTCATCCAAAGCGTAGCTGACACCGCAGCAGCGACGACCACCGCCGACCATAGAGCTATCCGGACCTTCCTCATAGCTTGCGCCACTCACCTGTTCAGTTCGTCTCAGCGCGGGATACAAGCTACAGCAGATAGAGGTTCAAGCATAAAGATACCCTGTATGGCAAATTATCACGTTGATGTGAAACCTTTGGCTCTTCAAGGGAGTTGGTTCCACGATAAACTACAGCCGTTGTAGATTAAGGAAACGCACATGCTGGCAATTGGAACTCTCTCGCGGAAAACTGGGGCCAAGGTCCAGACGATCCGCTATTACGAACAGATCGGGTTAATGAACGAAGCCGGGAGGACCGCAGGCGGCCAGCGCCGGTACTTCGAGAAGGATCTTGATCGGCTAGCCTTCATCCGGCACTCACGCCAGCTCGGCTTCTCGCTCGACTCCATCCGGGAGCTTCTGGACCTATCGGACAACCCGTCTCAGTCTTGCACCGAAGCCGATTCCATCGCACGGCGACAGCTCCGTCAGGTCGAACAGCGGATCAAGCGTCTGCAAGCCCTCAAGAAGGAGCTGAAGCGCATGGTTGCCGAGTGCAAGGGAGACAGCGTGGCCGAATGCAAGGTTCTGGAGGTCCTGCGGGACCATTCGGGGTGCCTTACAGACCATGACGAGATCGGGGCCTGACGGTTAGTCAAGGCTTCCCTTGAAGCTCTGGCTACTAGAGGTCTTACTTGCATCTTGGTTGCTAAAGAAGGGGCCATATCTGGCCATTTTGCGAAAAACGGTAGGTTTGTCAGTTCCATGGTCGAAAGAGAATGCAGCGGATCGGTTGAGAAAGAGCGTCAGACTCTTTGGATTGTTCTTGGGCTCAATTTTGCAATCGCGGCGGGGTTCTTCATTACGGGTGCCATTGGCGATTCCAGCGCCCTGATCGCCAACGGCCTCGACAACACTTCCGACAGCCTCGTTTATGGCATCAGCCTAGTGGCCTTGTCCCGGTCGTCGAAGTGGAAGCGGGGTGCCGCAAACGTATCCGGCGGGTTACTGATGGTCTTCGCCGTCGCAATCTTGATCGACGCGTCGAGGCGTTATGCCGGTGGGTCCGAACCGCTCGGCACGTTGATGATCGCAATGTCGCTGGTTGCCGCCGTCGTCAATCTCGCCTGCATCTGGCTGCTGGGGCGACTGAAAGAACCGGACGTGAACATCCGAGCTGCCAACACCTTCAGCCTCAACGATTTCGCATCGAACGGCGGCATTTTGATCGCGGGCGGCCTGGTGTGGTGGTTGGGCAGCAACTGGCCTGACCTCATTGTCGGGGTCGCGGTGGCCGGAATCGCGGCACGGGGAGGCATCGGCATTCTGCGGGACGCGCACGGCGAACACCATGAAGCGGTGCATGGAGATAAGAAATGACCGCTGCCTGGGTCTATACGCTGATACCGGCCGCGGTCGCGATCCTGGGGGCCATCGTTGCGGTCAATGTTCGGCCTGGGCCCACGCTCGTCAGCGCCATCCAGCACTTCGCGGCGGGCGTCGTCTTTGCTGCGGCGGCGGGTGAGATCATGCCGGATGTCGCCCATAGCGGATCGCCGATCGCGACGATCGTCGGTGGCTTTGCCGGGATCGGCGTGATGCTTGCGATCCGTCAGTTGGAAAGGCTTATCAAGGGCCCGGCGGGGCTGCTCACGCTCGTTGGCGTCGATATCGTGATCGACGGTCTTGTGCTTGGGATTGCCTTTGCCGCCGGAGCAAAAGCAGGTCTGCTCCTTACAATTGCCCTCAGCGTCGAGGTCCTGTTTCTGGGGTTGGCCGTCACCACCGAACTATCGGAAACGGTGAAGTCCCGGAGGCGGATCGTCCTGATCGTTGCCGCCCTTGTGGTCTTGCTGCCCGTCGGTGCGTTCATCGCTACGCCGGTCGCCAGTCTTCCGGCGCATTACATCACCGGGTTTCTGAGCTTCGGACTTATCGCTCTGCTCTACCTCGTCACCGAAGAACTGCTGGTAGAAGCGCACGAGACCCCCGATCGGCCTTGGGTCACGGCGATGTTCTTTGTCGGTTTCCTGCTGCTCCTGTCTCTCGAAGAGGTGATGGGATGAACCAAACCAAAGAGAAAAGGACACTGCATGGCGCATGATCATGCCCATATGAAGCCCAAGGCGGGTGACCGGCGGGTCGCAATCGCCATCTGGGCTAACGGCGTTCTGACGGTCGCGCAGATTGTCGGGGGAATACTCTCCGGCAGCCTCGCGCTGATCGCGGATGCGATCCACAACTTCTCCGACATGGCATCGCTTGTCATAGCGTTCGGCGCACGCAAGATCGCGCGCAACCCGGCCGATGCGAAAATGACCTTCGGATATGGCAGGGTCGAGATTGTGGCCGCACTGATCAACTATACCTCGCTGATCATCATCGGGCTTTATCTGGTCTACGAGGGTGCGATGCGCTTTGTCGACCCAGTGCAGATCGAGGGCTGGACGGTCGTGATCCTGGGTGGGGTGGCACTGTTTATCGACACCCTCACCGCTTGGCTGACATATTCCATGCAGAAGGGCAGCGTGAACATCCGCGCGCTCTTCCTACACAATCTCAGCGACGCATTGGCATCCGTGGCGGTCATCGTCGGTGGTGTTCTCATCCTTCTCTACGACATCCGCTGGGTCGATCCGGCAATCACCATCGGGATTGCCGCCTATATCCTCTGGCTTGCCTTCAGCGAGATCGGCGGCCCGATCCGCACACTGATGCTGGGCAGTCCGCCCGACATTGACACGGACGAGGTCATCGCAGCCGTGGAGAACGTCGACGGTGTCGAGGAAGTCCATCACGCGCATTTCTGGCAGATGCAGGAACATCGCGCGGCGCTCGACACACATGTCGTGATCGCCGAGGACCGCTGGGGTGACCTGGAAAGCATCAAGACGGCAATCAAGACCCGCCTCGAAGAACAATTCGGAATCGACCATTCCACGCTGGAATTCGAGCGCCTCGGTAACAAACACGACGATGCGGCCCGTTACGGACATGAATGAAAGGAGAAACTTATGTGGAAGGATGTGAAAATAGAAGGCGAAGGTGTGCTGGGACTCGAATGCGACGGCAAGCTGTCGAAACAGGATTTCGAGACGATGCACGCTTGGCTTGATCGCGAGTTGGAAGCAGCGAAGGGCAAACCGGCGCTGGTCATCTTCATGGGGGAGTTCGAGGGATACGAAAGTGCCGCCGCGATATGGGCGGACATGAAAGTAGATACTCGGCATGCCAATGACTTTTCGCGGGTTGCGATGGTTGCTGACCAGAAATGGATTGAGTGGGGCGCGAAGGCGGCGGATTTTGCACTGCCGCCCGAACTGAAGTGGTTTGAGAACGCGGCGGGACGTGCGGCTATTGCCTGGGCGCGAACGAAGGGATGATTGGCCGCTGCCGTTCACTCACGCTCATGCGACTTTAAAGTGTTTGAAGCTCTAGTGGATGGAGGGCGTAGAAACAACGAAATATCATAATATCGGAGGTTTCATCATGAAACGGGTTAGTAACATGTCAGTCACGCGTCGAATTGCACTCCTTCGGGTGGGTCATCGGTTGGGTCTCGTTCTGGGTCTGTCGGGGCTGGCTGTCGGTCGCGGTATCTTGTGTGGGCGGACCGCCAGGTCCCTCGTTGTTGGGCGGTGCGCCCTCCGCCCTCGGCTGGA
>NZ_QNQP01000038.1 GCF_003316635.1 Roseovarius dicentrarchi
TAGCCACGTCGCAAGCAAAGCCCCCAGACGGACTCGCTATATGAGGGCGGTCCGCCTGGGGGCTTTGTCACTCCAGAGGTGGGTCAAAATTAAACGCTGAAACGGGGTCAGTTTTAAACGCTCATTGCCAACAATGCGATCCTGAAGGATGTCGCAGCAAAAAAATGGTAACGCCCGGTATGAAGCGAGAGGCGGTGGCACATGTCGTGGCGATCCACGGCGTGAGCCGGCGCCGGGCGTGCAAGGCCTTGGCCGTGGATCGGACGAGCGTGCGTTATCGCAGCGTGCGTCCGGATGATGCCGATGCAAGGACAGCGATGAAGGCCGTTGCGACCGAGGGGCGACGGTTCGGCTATCGGCGTATCCATGTGATGCTCGAGCGTCAGGGGATCATGATGAACCTCAAGAAGCTGAGGCGGCTCTACCGGGAGGAGAAGCTTCAGGTGCGCCGCAGGGGTGGCCGCCGCTTCCGGGTTCTGGCAGTCGTCGACGACTATAGCCGGGAGTGTCTGGCCCTTGTCGCGGACACATCACTGTCTGGCTTCCGTGTCGTCCGAGAGCTCGATGTGCTGATCGCGCGGCGCGGCCGGCCAGCTATGGTTGTTTCGGACAACGGGACTGAGCTGACATCGATGGCGGTGCTGTCATGGTGTCTGCGAACAGGCATCGAATGGCACTACATCGCGCCAGGCAAGCCGATGCAGAACGGCTTCGTAGAGAGCTTCAACGGGCGATTCCGGGACGAGCTTCTGAACGAGACGCTGTTCTCGTTCCTCGCTGATGCACGCGAGCAGATCCGGGCTTGGCAGCACGACTACAACCATCACCGCCCACACTCTGGTCTCGGGAACATCCCGCCGGTCGAGTTCATGGCTAAGAAGGGGCTGGAAATGCGCGCCGCGTAGGCCCAAACATCAACCTGCGGATTCTCCCGAAATCTGGACGAGAGTCGGGGCTCAGGTCAGGCATTGCAAACTCTGCGGTGCCGCGACGATCCACGATATCTTGGTATGAAGTCTGATGGCAAGGCTGTGGTACCGCATGGTTTTTGGCTCGTATCTCACCATCGGCAAGAAACCTGCTCAAATCACCAGCATAAACCTGCCTGAAAATGAACCTGTTAGGCATGACTCTCCCGTAAGTCTCTTCACTCGCCTCATAGGGCATTGTTTTAACAAGGCTTTCAACCATGAAGGAGAGAATTGCACACGTCTGGAACGAGTCCTCCTCGGAAACTTGTGATTTATTTGCACAAGTGCAATTAATGTCCGCTTTCCTTGACGCCCTGGCCGACCGCAGCACCGGTCCGGCACTTGTGCAATCCGAACATTCTATTTGCCGGGAAGGTCGCTTGATGGGCAACGGGCTAATGTAGCCGGATGCGATATCTGTGCCGATGCTATGAACCTGGAGCTCGCACGACATGAAGCTGAGCGAAGCAGGAAGCGCAAACTGACGTGCTCCGAGTCTACCCCCTTGAAAAGCCTATTAAGTGCGAAAAGGGCGTTGACCTGCTACGCGAAAAAAAATGCGCGCCGCGAAAAAACATGCGCTCCCCTACACGAGTCTAGAAGTCCAGATTTTCCACATTCAGCGCGTTCTGTTGAATGAATTCGCGGCGCGGTTCGACCACGTCGCCCATCAGTTTGGTGAACAGATCGTCGGCCTCGGCGACGTCGTCCACCTTGACCTGGAGCAATGTGCGCGCCTCGGGGTCCAATGTCGTCTCCCATAGCTGATTTGGGTTCATCTCGCCCAGGCCCTTGTAACGCTGAAGCGAAAGCCCCTTTGCGCCCTCGGCCAAAATCGCATCCAGCAGTTCCAGCGGGCCGTGAATCAACTGCGTGCGGTCCTTGCGCATCAGCTTTGCGGGCAGGTTATAGACATCCTGCAACGCCTTGGTAAATCCGCCCGTCCGTTTCGCATCGGAGCCGCGCAGAACGGGGCCGTCCAGCGTGCGTACCTCTTCCACCCCGCGCAGGATACGGGCCAGACGGATACCATGATCCTGCGTGATACGGCCCTGCCAGCCGCGCTCGTATTCCAGCGCGATCAGGTTCAGGCGTTCGGCCACGCGGTTCGCCACCCCTTGCAAATCAGCTTCAACAGCGCCGGGCGCAAACGCGCCGGCGATGGCGGCCTGCTCAAGGATGTGGCGCGGGTAATGCGTCGGAAATGCCTCCAGCACACGGCGCAACTGGCGTGCCATATCGACCACGCGTACCAGATCGGCGCCGGCGATGTCCTCGCCATTGCCCTGGCGCAAGGTGACGCCCTCGATGCCCTGTTCGACCAGGTATTCCTCCATCGCCGGCTCGTCCTTCAGATACACCTCGGACTTGCCGCGTGTCACCTTGTACAGCGGCGGCTGGGCAATATAAAGATGACCGTTTTCAATAAGTTCCGGCATCTGGCGATAGAAGAATGTCAGCAACAGGGTGCGGATATGTGCGCCATCCACATCAGCGTCAGTCATGATGACAATCTTATGATAGCGCAACTTTTTGATATCGAATTCATCGCGCCCGATGCCCGTGCCCAGCGCCATGACCAGGTTGCCGATTTCCTGAGATCCCAGCATCCGGTCAAACCGCGCCCGCTCGACGTTCAGGATTTTACCTTTCAGCGGCAAAATCGCCTGCGTGCTGCGGTTGCGCCCGGTCTGCGCGCTGCCGCCGGCGCTGTCGCCCTCGACGATGAACACTTCGGTCTTGGACGGATCTTTTTCCGAGCAATCCTTGAGCTTGCCGGCCAGAAAATTCACGTCCATGGCCGTCTTGCGCCGCGTCAGATCGCGCGCCTTGCGCGCCGCCTCGCGGGCCAGCGCGGCCTCGACGATTTTCGAGGTGATGATCTTGGCCTCGTTCGGGTTTTCCTCGAACCACTCGGCCAGTTTTTCAGACACCAGATTCTCGACCGCCGGGCGCACTTCGGAGGACACCAGCTTGTCCTTGGTCTGGCTGGAGAATTTCGGATCCGGCACCTTGACCGACAGAACGCAGGTCAGCCCCTCGCGCGCATCATCGCCGGTGAAGTTGACCTTCTCCTTCTTGGCGATGCCGCTGGATTGGGCATAATTGTTGATCGTGCGCGTCAGCGCCCCGCGAAAGCCGGCCAGATGGGCGCCGCCGTCGCGCTGCGGGATGTTGTTGGTAAAGGGCAGCACCGTCTCGTGATAGCTGTCGTTCCACCACATCGCCACCTCAATGCCGATATCATCACGCTCGCCCCTGATGAAAATCGGCTCGGGCAGCATCGCCACCTTGCTGCGGTCCAGATATTTGACAAATTCCTTGACGCCACCGTCATAATACAATTCGGATTCCAGCGGCTCTTCTGGCCTTTCGTCGCGCAGGATGATGCGCACACCGGAGTTCAGAAACGCCAGCTCGCGCAGACGCTTTTCCAACGTCTCAAAGCTATAGTTCAGGTTGGAAAACGTATCGGTCGAGGCGAGAAACCGCACCTCGGTCCCTTTGCGGCCATTCGCGGGGCCGACGACCTCGACATGGCGCACGGTATCGCCCCGCTCGAACCTGCCCAGATGCTCTTTGTCATGGCGCCAGACGCGCAGCTCCAGCCAATCGCTCAGCGCGTTGACCACGGACACGCCCACACCGTGCAAACCGCCCGAAACCTTGTAGGAGTTGCTGTCGAATTTGCCGCCCGCGTGCAGCTGGGTCATGATGACCTCGGCGGCGGATACGCCCTCTTCCTCGTGGATCGCCACGGGAATGCCGCGCCCGTTATCGCTGACCGAAACGGAGCTGTCGGCGTGGATCGTCACGTTCACCCGGTCGGCATGACCTGCCAGCGCCTCGTCAATGCCGTTGTCGACGACCTCATACACCATATGATGCAAGCCAGAGCCATCGTCGGTATCGCCGATATACATGCCCGGACGCTTGCGAACAGCATCCAAACCCTTGAGAACCTTGATAGAATCGGCGCCATAATCTTCTGGCTCAACGACTGCCTCGGACATGTGGAAATTCCCCAGTAATTTTGTTGTTTTATAAGGGTTTCGGCGGGGGATGTCACGCAGCTATGCGCCGTTTTCCGCTCCGCGCTACAATGCGCGGGTTTGCGATAATCCGGCGTCGTCCGTTACCTCGAAATGCTGGGCGCGCGTGCCCAATTCGCCAAACAGCTCCGGCCCTGTGCCAGTCATCCACGCTTGCGATCCCAAGGCGCAAATCTCATCATAAAGCGCGGCGCGCCGCCCTGCATCCAGATGCGCGGCCACCTCATCCAGCAGCAGAACAGGGGGCGCGCCAAAGGATTTGGCCAGCGCCCGCGCATTTGCCAGGATCAGCGACACCAGCAGCGCCTTTTGCTCCCCGGTGGAGCAATCGCGCGCCGGCACGCCCTTGGCCGCATACACCCCGTACAGATCGGCCCGGTGCGGCCCTACCAAGGTTCGGCCGGCCATCAGATCGCGAAACCGGCTTTCGGCCAGCGCAGCACGGTAATCATCCGCACTGCCGGGCATCTCATTGTCGGTCGATGTCAGTTCCAACTCAGCGACAGGAAACGCCGTTTCAGCCTCGGCCTGCGCGCGGTGCAACTCAATCAGCGCGGCGCGGCGGCCCGCGTCAATTTCGGCGCCGCTGCGCGCCATCTGCGCCTCAAGCGCCTGATACCAATGCGCATCGCGCACCTGATCCTTCAGCAGACGGTTGCGTTCGCGCATGGTCTTGTCAAATTCCAGAACCGCCTCGGCGTGGCTGGGGACAAAGCTCATCGTGACGCGGTCCAGAAACCGCCGCCGCCCTTCGGCCCCTTCGATCCACAGCCTGTCCATTGACGGCACCAGCCACAGAACCCGCGCGATGCGGCCCAGCGCCAGCTGCGCCGCGGCCTTGCCATCAATTTTCACCTGACGCGCACCGTCATCTTCGGCCCAGATATCCACTTCGTGCATCCGCTCTTGCGCACACAAAACGCCGCTTACTTTCCATCCCAGCGCTTCGGGCCGCCGAACCATGTCCTGCGCCGCCGCGCGCCGCAATCCGCGACCGGGGGAGAAGAGCGAAACCGCCTCAATCAGATTGGTCTTGCCCGCGCCGTTAGGGCCGTGGATCACCACAGGCCGACCGTCCAACATCAGCTGCGCCGATTTGTGCGACCGAAAATGCGACAGGCTGAGCGATGCCAGATAAAGCCCTGTCACTTAGAGGCTTTCGTCTTCCCGAAAGTACTCAAATCCGGCCCATGTCACACGCGCATCGGCATGACGACATAAACCGCAGATTCGTCATTTCCCTCACGCATCAGCGTCGGATCGCCAGCCGAGTTGAACAAAAAGACGGCATTTTCACGATCCACTTGGCTGGCAATTTCCAGCAGGTATTTGGCGTTAAAGCCGATTTCCAGCCGCTCATCGGCATAAGCGACAACCAGCTCTTCCTCGGCCGCGCCACTGTCGGGCGCGTTGACCGACAGAACCAGCCGGTCCTCGTCCAGCGACAGCTTGACCGCGCGGGACCGCTCGCTGCTGACAGTCGCCACACGGTCGACCGCCTTGGCAAATTCGGCCGCATCCACTTCCATCCGGCGGGTGTTGCCCTGCGGGATGACGCGGGTGTAGTCGGGAAAGGTGCCGTCAATCACCTTGGATGTCAGGGTCAGGTTCGGCGTGGCAAAGCGGATCTTGGTCTCGCTGACCGACACCGCGATCATCATGTCATCGTCTTCCAGCAGCTTGCGCAACTCGCCGACCGTTTTGCGTGGGACGATGACGCCGGGCATTTCCTCGGCACCAATCGGCAGATCGGCGTCGATCCGCGCCAGGCGGTGGCCATCTGTGGCCACGCAGCGCAATACCTTGCGCCCGTCGGCGTCAGACACGTGAATGTAGACGCCGTTCAGATAATAACGCGTTTCTTCCGTGGAGATCGCGAATTTCGACTTGTCGAACAACCGCCGCAAAACCGGCGCCTTGGCCGAGAAATTGCTGGCATATTCCGAAGACGCCATTACCGGAAAATCTTCTTTCGGGAGCGTCGCAAGGTTGAAATTTGATCGCCCCGCCTCGACCGTCAGGCGCCCTGCGGCGCTGTCATCGGTCAGTGTCACCAGCGCGCCATCGGGCAGCTTGCGAACAATCTCGTGCAGCAGGACGGCCGATACCGTCGTCGCGCCCGCGCGTTCGACCTGCGCAAGGGCCTTGTCGCTCACCTCGATATCCAGATCGGTGGCGCGGAAATTGACCGTCTCGCCAGAGGCCTCGATCAGCACGTTGGCAAGGATCGGAATGGTGTTGCGACGCTCGACAACCGATTGCGCCTGCGCGACCGCCTTGAGCAGTGTTCCGCGTTCGATGCTGAGCTTCATGCCCATCCTCCCTAAAGGTGCCGACGCCGCGCCGGGACTGGCACGGTACAGCCGCCACCTTGCGGCGCAAGCTGTTTATGCTGTTTTCACGCGGAAAACTGAAATCGTCAAGGGTTCTGCCTTATGCTTCGAGCGTGCGGCGCAGCAGTTCCAGATCCTCGGCGATCTGGCTGTCGGTTGTGCGCAGCTCGTCAATGCGGCGCACCCCGTGCATCACCGTGGTATGATCGCGTCCGCCAAACCGGCGCCCGATTTCCGGCAGGCTGCGCGATGTCATCTGCTTGGACAGATACATCGCCACCTGGCGGGGGCGCGCAAAGATGCGCACGCGTTTCGGCCCGATCAGATCGCTGAGGCGGATGTTGAAGTGATCCGACACTTGCCGCTGAATTTCCTCGATCGTGACCTGCCGTTCGCTGCTGCGCAGCACATCGGCCAGACAATCCTGCGTCAATTCCAGCGTTATCTCGTGGCCGACCAGAGATGCGAAGGCAAACAGCCGCGTCAGCGCGCCTTCCAGAACACGGACGTTCTTCGTGATGCGCATGGCCAGAAATTCCAGCACGCCATCGGCCAGCGTCAGGCCCGGATATTGCGTGCGGTAATATTCGACCTTGGATTGCAGGATACCAAGGCGCAGCTCGTAATTGGTGGGGTGCAGATCGACCACCAGACCGCATTGCAGGCGCGATTTGATGCGCTCCTCAAGGTTTTCGATCTCGCCCGGCGCACGGTCGGCAGAGATGATGATCTGCTTGCCGCCATCGACCAGCGCGTTGAAGGTATGAAAGAACTCCTCCTGCGTGCTTTCCTTGCCGGCGATGAACTGGACGTCATCGACCATCAGCACATCGACCGCGCGGAACATGGATTTGAAATCCATCATCTTGCGCTCGCGCAGGGCCTGAACAAAGCGGTACATGAATTGCTCGGCCGACAGATAGACCACGTTCAGATCGGGCTGGCGCTGTGACAGTTCCCACGCGATGGCATGCATCAGGTGCGTTTTGCCAAGGCCGACACCGCCATACAAAAACAGCGGATTGAACATGACGGGGCCGCCGCTGGCGACACGTTTGGCGGCGGCATGGGCCAGCTCGTTCGGCTTGCCGACCACGAAATTGTCAAAGCTGAAGCGTTTGTCCAGCGGTGCGGTCGCCATCATCGGATCGCGCTGCGGCGCTGGTGCGGCGGCTGCCACGGGGCGCGCGGGCGCCGGGCGGACAGGCTGGTTCAGTGGCACCTGAAAATGCACGCGCCGAATGTCCGGTGCGACGCTCTGCACGTGGTACAGAATCTGGTCGCCGTATTTCTGCGAGACGTAGTTCCCGACAAAGCTGGTCGGGACCGCAAAGGTCGCCACGCCCTCCTCCATATGGGAAAGTTCGAGCGGCTCGATCCAGCTTTTGTAATTGCTCTTGCCGACCGACTTGAGAAGGTCCTGTTTTAGCCTGCCCCATTGATCCTGTGTCATGCCCGTCCGTTCCGCAGCTCATACGTTTCACTTGAACGCGCGGGGCCTTGAATGGCCCTGCGCCCGAAACGACCCCCACTCGGAAGACAAAGCTGCCCTGCCCCGCTGCGCACCCACAGCAGGCCCTCCGGTCCATTTCGGACGGATGTAAGGCACGACGTTATCCGCACGCATGGCCGGTATTCCGGTCCCCGCATGACATTCGTCGGTATGCTCTATCTGGACATGCCGGGTTTCCCCGAATTGACGTCGGTGTTTGGCCCCCCAAAGGCCCGCACCGGAATCAGCCTGTCCCCCCAAGCGTGAATCGCAAGGCCAAGTTAGCAACTTGGTCAGAGCAACAGCAACCGATCTTATCCCTTGACTCTGATTTCGCGTGAAAAGAATCTTTCAGCGTGTCGCGCCCTTTGAAAAGCAAAAAGGCGCCACAATTTGGGCGCCTTTTTATTTAACTTTCTCAGAGACTTAGATCAGGCGATCGCCTTGACCCGGCTGGACAGGCGCGACATTTTGCGCGCAACGGTATTCTTGTGGAAAACGCCTTTGGTGACGCCGCGCATCAGCTCGGGCTGGGCCGCGCGCAGGGCTGCGGTGGCTGCGTCCTTGTCACCCGATGCGATCGCCTCTTCGACTTTGCGCAGGTAGGTGCGGATGCGCGAGCGACGCGCCTTGTTGACTGTCAGACGTGCCTCGTTCTGACGGGCGCGCTTTTTTGACTGAGGCGTATTTGCCATGTGAATCTTACCTTTGGTTTGGTGTCATTGTCTAAATTCTACACGCAACGACACCGTCAAGGTCCTTGGCACGGCCAAAGATGATTCTTGCCTGAGCGGGCATCACGCGCATGTATGGTGGCGGTCATTAAAGCGTTTGCTGCAACTATGCAATCGGCATGCCACAGGAATTTGCAGGTTTCGCGCCGCGTCCGAGTGTCCGAAGCGGAGAAACCCGCCGGGGCATCTGCTCGGGACTGCCCTATTTATCGCGGAACTGCGCCTGCCGCTTTTCCTTGAACGCGGCCATGCCTTCGGCCTGATCTTCGGTTGCGAACAGGGAGTGGAAAACGCGCCGCTCGTACAAAAGCCCCTCGGCCAGGGTCGTCTCATAGCTGCGGTTCACCGCCTCTTTGACGGCCATGACGGATATCATGGATTTTTCCGCGATTTTGGCGGCTGCACTGCGTGCCTCCTCGTTCAGCTTTTTCAAGGGAACAACGCGGCTGACCAGGCCCGAACGCTCGGCCTCGTCGGCTTCCATGAACCGACCCGTGAGGTTCATGTCCATCGCCTTGGCTTTGCCGATAAATCGCGTCAGGCGCTGCGAGCCACCAAGGCCGGCCATGATTCCCAGGTTGATCTCGGGCTGGCCGAATTTGGCAGTGTCTGACGCGATGATGAAATCACACATCATTGCCAATTCGCACCCACCGCCCAGCGCATAGCCGGACACGGCGGCGATGATCGGCTTACGGATGCGGGTGATCGCGTCGTGCTGCGCGCCAAAAAAATCCTCGCTGAACATTTCAACAAAAGACTTGTCTGCCATCATCTTGACGTCCGCCCCGGCCGCAAACGCCTTGTCCGAGCCGGTCAGGATGATGCAGCGGACCTTGTCGTTTTCCTGTGCCGCCTTCAGCGCGGTGACCAACTCCCCCAGCAGCTGATCGTTCAGCGCATTCAGGGCGTCGGGGCGGTTCAGGGTGATGTGGGCGACGTGGTCTTCTACTTCGACGATGATCGTCTCATAGGCCATGAAAAATGCTTTCGCTTGTTCCTGTCAGACGGCTAGTCTTAGCACCGAAGGCGGGGGGATCAACCTATCTTTGGCACTTGCCGCAATAGAAGCTGGACCGCCCCGATTGCACCGCGCGCCCGACCGTCCCGGCGCAGCCATCGCGGCGGCACGGCAGGCCCTCGCGGCCATAGACATCGAAACTGTGCTGAAAATATCCCAACTCGCCCGAGGTCTGCTTGAAATCGCGCAAGGACGATCCGCCCGCCTCGATCGCATCGGTCAGCACATCGCGGATGATCGGCACCAGCGCCGCAGCACGGCGCGCGCTGATCTGTCCCGCCTTGCGCAATGGCGAGATGCCCGCGCGAAACAGCGCCTCGCACACATATATATTGCCAAGCCCCGCAATGATGCGCTGATCCAGCAGCGCCGATTTGATCGCCGTATTCCGACCCGCCAGCGCGGCGGTCAGATACGGCCCGTCAAAGCTGTTTCCCAGCGGCTCCGGCCCCAGTTTGGCCAATAGCGCGTGGTCGTCCGCGCGGGCCGTGGCGAACAGATCCATCGCACCAAAGCGGCGCGGATCGTTGAAGGTGACGCGCGCGCCACTATCCATGTGAAACACCACATGATCGTGCTTTTCTGCCGCCGGGTGGTCATGCGCGAACTGCCCGAGCGGATCGCCAGAGATCAACATGCGCCCCGACATGCCAAGGTGAATCAGCAGGCTTTCGCCCGATGCAAGATCGGCCAGAATGTATTTTGACCGGCGGCGCAGCCCCAGCACCTTTTGCCCCGTCAGCCGCGCCGCCATGTCCGGCGGAAAGGGCCAGCGCAGATCGGGCCGGTTGACATCGGCGCGGGTGATGACCGCGCCATCCATCACGGGGGCAAGGCCGCGACGCGTTGTCTCAACCTCGGGCAATTCGGGCATGTGGGGGCCTTTCGATGACCGCGCCGCATTGTGTCTGCGCGGCTGCGCCCTATAACAAGGCACTGAACTGGCGCAAGGCAAGAGCGATGAACGAGAAAACCACCCATTTCGGATTTCAGGACATCCCCGAGGATGAAAAAGCAGGCCGCGTGCGCGGGGTTTTCGGCTCGGTTGCCAGCAAATACGACGTGATGAACGATGTGATGAGCATGGGCATCCACCGCGTTTGGAAGGATGCCATGATGGACTGGCTCGCCCCCCGCCCCGGCCAGCGCCTGCTGGATGTTGCGGGCGGCACCGGCGACATCGCCTTCCGGTTTCTCAAACGCGCCGGCAGCGGCCACGCCACCGTGCTGGACCTGACCGAGCCGATGCTGATCGAAGGCCGCAAACGCGCCGAGGCCGAGGCGATGGCAGGCAGCCTTGATTGGGTCGTCGGCGACGCGATGGCGCTGCCGTTCGAGGATAACACATTTGACGTTTACACGATCAGCTTTGGCATCCGGAATGTCACCCGGCCGCAAGAGGCGCTGAACGAGGCGTATCGCGCGCTGCGTCCCGGCGGGCGGCTGATGGTGCTGGAGTTCAGCCAGATCCCGAATGACATGATGCAAAAGGCGTATGATTTATACAGCTTCAACATCATCCCCCGGATGGGTCAGGCGATTGCAGGCGACAAGGAGAGCTATCAGTACCTGGTCGAATCCATCCGTAAATTCCCCGATCAGGACACGTTCCTGAGCATGGTCAAACAGGCCGGTTTCGGCAATGCCAAGTATCGCAACCTGAGCATGGGCATCGCCTGCCTGCATTCAGGCTGGAAGCTGTAGCACCATGCGCGGACCGCATAACATCATCCGCCTGATCCGAACCGGCGCCACGCTGGAACGGACGGGCGCCATGGGCATTGTCATGGACGCGCTGGATGCGCCGCCACTGGTGCGCGGCACGCTGCGTTTTATCGCGTGGCCGTTCAAATGGCTGGGGGATGAAGGCGACCCCACCGTGCCGCCCGCGCCGCGCGCGCTGACCGCGCTGGGGCCGGCCTACATCAAATTCGGGCAGATCCTGTCGACCCGCCCCGATCTGGTGGGCGACGATCTGGCCGCGCAGATGCGCGTGCTACAGGATAAACTGCCACCCTTTCCGGTGGACGTGGCCAAGGCCAGCATCGAATCCGAACTTGGCCGCCCGGTCGAGATGATTTTTGACGATTTCAGCCCGCCGGTTGCCGCCGCCTCTATCGCGCAGGTCCACAAGGCGCGGCTGAAGGAAACCGGCGAAGAGGTAGCGATCAAAGTGTTGCGCCCCGGTATCGAGCGCGCCTTTCGCGTAGATATCGATGCCTTCTACTTTGCCGCCAACGTGATCGAACTGCTGTCGCCATCGTCCCGGCGCCTGCGCCCGACCGATGTGATTGCCCATTTCGAGGGCGTCGTCATGGGTGAGCTTGATCTGCGATTGGAGGCGTCTTCGGCCTCTGAATTTGCGGCCAACACCAAAGACGACAAGGGATTTCAACTGCCCAGCATCAAATGGGATCTGTCGGGCCGCCGCGTGATGACGATGGAATGGGCCGATGGTGCGCCGCTGGGCGACAATGCCGCGATTGACGCGGCAGGCCATGACCGCACCGTTCTGGGCGACCGCGTGCTGCAACTGTTCCTCAGCCATGCGCTGCGCGACGGCTATTTTCACGCCGACATGCACCAAGGCAACCTGAAGGTCGCGCCGAACGGCAATATCATCGCCTACGATTTCGGCATCATGGGCCATATCGACGAATACACCCGCCGCGTTTACGCCGAGATTATCTATGGCTTTATCAAACGCGACTACCACCGCGTGGCCGAGGTGCATTTCGAGGCCGGATATGTCCCCGCTGACCGCGATGTTGACGAATTCGCCCGCGCCCTGCGCGCAGTGGGCGAGCCGATTTTCGGCATGGATGCCAGCCGGATCAGCATGGGCAACCTGCTGAGCTATCTGTTCGAGGTCACGGAACGTTTCGGTATGGAAACCCGGACCGAGCTGATCCTCTTGCAACGCACGATGGTGGTGGTCGAGGGGGTCGCGCGATCACTGAACCCACAGATCAATATCTGGCAGGTCGCCAGACCGGTGGTCGAGGGCTACATCCGCGAGAGCCTTGGCCCCCGCGCCATCGCCCAAAGCATGGGCAAGACGCTGGCGGTTCTGGCCCGGTTCGGCCCGCGCATGCCGCAGCTGGTCGAGTCGGCGCTGATGCGCCAGGCGGCCCCACCGCCAGAGCCGCCACGCCGCAGGCGCCGCGATCTGGCTGCATGGGGTGCCGGCGGGCTGGCAGTAGGCGCGGCACTGGCCACGATCATCGCGCAGCTGGGATAGTGCGCGCGACGCCACGGACCCTCGAAAAACGATTTTAATCGTCAATTTATCTGTTGTTTCACGGTTTCGCTGCCTATTGTGCAGAAATTATCTGCATTGCCCGAGGGACGCCTGTGACCTGCAAACAGCCAATCGCCGTTTTGGCCACAACCTTTGCCTTATGCGCCGCCAGTTCGGCCGCTCATGCCCAATCCGCTGTGGATCTGCGCGCCAGCGTCAATCCCGGTCGGCCTGACGGCAATCAGATCACCACGCAAACCAACATCTACGGCGCGCCGGGCGGTCTGATCGACATGCCGACCGCTGAAATGGCGCCCGATGCGCAGCTGTCGACGACAGTTTCGTTCTACGGGTCGGGCCGCAATTCGACGACACGGACAACGCTGACCTTTCAGGTGCTGCCGCGCCTTTCCGCCAGTTTTCGCTATTCCGGCATTGGCGGCATCATGCCCGATCCGGGGCGCCCAACGTTCAATACGCTGTATGACCGGTCCTTCGACCTGCGCTATCGCCTTGTGAATGAAGGGCGGTACATCCCCGCCATTGCGATCGGCCTTCAGGATTTCATCGGCACCGGTATTTACGGCGGCGAGTATCTGGTCGCGACAAAAACCATCGCATCGCGCCTGCGGGTAACCGGCGGCATCGGCTGGGGCCGATTCGGCAGCAATGGCAGCTTTGGCAAAACCGGCACCCGGCCCAACACCCTGCTGGGTGAAGGCGGCATTCCAACGTATGACCGCTGGTTCCGCGGTGATGTCGCGGCCTTTGCCGGTCTGTCCTATGCGGTGACGGACAAGCTGAGCCTTGGGGTCGAATATTCGTCCGACGGGTATGACCGCGAACAGCGCGACGGGAATATCGACCGCAAATCGTCATTCAACTTCAGCGCCAGCTATCGCGTCAGCGATTCGCTCAGCTTCAGCGCCTACTCGCTCTATGGCGACGAGGTGGGCGCCTCGGTCACGATTTCATTGAACCCGCGCACTCCTGCAGTCAATGGCGGCGCCGAGGGTGCGCCGCTGCCCGTCGCGCCGCGCGCGCCCGGCGATGCGGCCGATCTGGGCTGGACCACCGATACCGCCCGCCAAAGCAGCGCGCGCGCCACGCTTGCATCACTGCTGGAGCGTGAGGGCATCATCCTGCATGGCATGGATCTGGACAGCAGACGCGCCCATGTGCAGATCCGCAACACTCGCTATGGCCAGCGCCCGCAAGCCCTGGGCCGTACAGCGCGCGCCATGACGCGCAGCCTGCCCGCCTCGGTCGAGATGTTTACCATCACGCAAATGGTGCAGGGCCAGCCGGCCGGCTCGGCCACCTTCCATCGGTCAGATCTGGAGCGGCTGGAGAACGCGCCCGCAACCGACATTCTGGCGCGCGCCGTCATTGCCGATGGGCTGCAATATTCGGACGGAATCACCCTGGCAGAGGACGCGCATCCGCGGTTTGAATATGGCCTTGGCCCATTCCTGCGCTTCAGCGTGTTTGACCCGGACAATCCGGTCCGCTTCAACGCGGGCGTTCAGGCACGCGCCAAATACCATTTCGCGCCCGGTTGGGTCGCCTCCGGGTCGCTGTCGCAAAAGGTGTTCGGCGATCTGGGCGACGTGTCGCTTCCCGGTGCGTCCGGCCTGCCGCGTGTTCGTTCAAACGTTGCGCTTTACTCAAGGACAGACACACCCACGCTGGACCATTTGACCGTATCCAAATACGGACGCCCCGCCAAAGACATCTACAGCCGCCTCACAGTCGGCTATCTTGAGCGTATGTATGCCGGCGTGTTGATTGTCATTGAGAACTGACCCGGCATTTTCATCGAGATCTGACCCACCCAGTCGTTATGATCTGCTGATTATGATGGCGTCAATGCTGTTGCCTCCTTTCGCTTTTTCTTCGCTGTTTCGG
>NZ_QNQP01000039.1 GCF_003316635.1 Roseovarius dicentrarchi
GACGGGCGAACCACCCAGCATCCCGGTTATGCCTTGTCACAGCGGCGCCGGAAGAAGATCGAGGAACCCTTCGGCTGGGCCAAAACTGTGGGCGGCATGGCCCAGACTGTTCATCGCGGCCTCGACAGGGTCCGCGCCCAATTCACGATGACCATGGCAGCCTGCAATCTGGCCAGACTACCGAAACTCCTTGCCACCTGACGAAGGGGTCAAACCGGACGCGGGGTCCGCAGCCGCGAAAAAACCAGCTTCAAACCGTGGCGGCAAGAATAGCGTCCTTCAACCCCGACTTATTCAGCAGTCTGTTAAAGACCATCGGGCACTCAACAAGGGAACCAATGCCGTCAGGTCTGCCGAGGGCATTGATTTTGCACAGCAAATTCGGTTCGCCATCCAAGATCGGCGACGCATTTCGGCAGCATCTCGCCCCTAAGGTGATATAAATGTTTTTTATCAATTACTTGTTGATTTTAAGAAATCGGTAGAAATATTCCTGAAGACCCGCCTACAACTATGAACACGGTGCATTTTTCAATCTTGAAGCCTAACGTTGCCTTACGGCCAAGTCTGCAATAGAAGTAGCATTCGAGGTGCAGATCTTTTGCCCCCGCCTTCTCGACCACGCCGCGCAGATATCCGCCCGGCGAAGCAACCTCACCCGTCCATGCTTTTCGAACACGAGCGCAAACGCCACCGTTGCCACCTGTGTGCCCATTGGCTCCTGCGCCACGTTCCAGGCATGCTCCGAAATTCCGACCATCAGCATAAGTTGGTCGGCAAACCGATGCAGATCACCCCAATCCTTGAAAAACCCGCCCGTGTTGCGCGCCCGAGACGCGAACTCGGGGCACGTCTGCATGATTGTCGGCAGATCGAGCGCGGTCCGGTTCTTGCGCAAAGCCGGGCAGAAACAACGCAAGAAGCGCGATGATTGCACCGGACAAGCTATTGGGTTTCGGCTCCAGCACTGTACCGAGATAAGCAACTAAGGCCGCGAGCGCCACGGTCCAGCTCAGCCCGCATCATGCCGAATGCTAAACTGACTTAGCTCAAGGCCGGGCCGGGCAGGCTTATCGACCCAGCCTTTCGTTGTTCGCAGGTGGCAACGAGGCCGGCGGAAGCTCGCCGTTTCTGCCGCATTATGGCCTGGTGATGTTCGTTGTGCTGACTTCTGCCGCGCTCAACACTATCTATTCGATAACACTTGAAGCGGAGCGAGCTATGAGATTTTCTCGAACACTGACCGTAGTGGCGATTGCAGCCGTATCGATGGCCGCCGTGCCTGCATCAGCAGACCCTGGGCACGGCAAGGGCAAGGCGCGCGGCGATCACCACAACGGATTTGCAGGACATTGCCCGCCGGGACTTGCAAAAAAGAACCCGCCCTGTGTGCCGCCGGGGCAGGCACGCAAGTCCTATGATCACTACGGCTCCAGAATCGGGGACGTCCTTCGCATCGGTGATTACGTGGTTATTCGCGATCCCCGTAGGCTAAATCTAGAACCGCGTGACGATTGGCGCTATTATCGCGAGGGCAACCGGGCCTATAGGGTTGATCGCGACACCAGAAAGATCCTCTCCGTCATTAACCTTATCGATGCCTTCACAAACTGAGCCGTCGGCGTTGATGATAGGCACTGGCTTGGTTTTGGTGCGATTGACAGTCTGCCGCCGTACTCGCCCGACTTGAACCCAATCGAAATGGCGTTCTCGAAACTCAAAGCGCAGCTGCGACGGATCGGGGCCAAAACATTCGACCAGATGTTCGACGCACTCGCGGAAGTCCCCGATCTGTTCACACCACAGGCAAGCTGGAATTACGTCTGCGAAGCAGGATATGGATCAAGTTAAAGGCTCGATACTTTAGAGGATCGCCGTAGACCGGATATCTTCAGCGGCGAAGTCGATCAGTGCGCGGATCTTGCGTGGCAGGACCCGACCTTCCAGATAGACCACGCTGACAGGACCGCTGTCGCCTCTGAATTCCTCCAGCAGGGGGACCAGCGCCCCGGTCTCGATGGTGTCGCGCAAGGCAAACCGCGGAATGTTGGCGATTCCTATGCCGCCGACGGCCAGATCCATGGCAGCGCGCGCCGAGTTGACCTGAAAACGCCCCCGGATCTGAACAACTGTCTCGGCGCCATTTCTTTCGAAGACCCATCTGTGCGGAACCCGCCGGTTGGTGTCCACAACACAGGAATGGTTGGCGAGTTCTTCGGGCGAGGCGGGCTTCCCGTGTGCTCGGATATAGTCCGGGCTGGCCACCAGAAGGCTGCTGAAGGTGCCAAGCCTGAGCGTTTTGAGCGACATCATCTCGGACCGGCCAATGCGAAAAGCCAGGTCGATGCCGTCGCTGGCCAGATCGACATAGCGGTCATCGAGCCGCAAATCGAGCGTAAGAGCCGGGTTTTGCCGGGCAAACCGTGCCAGCATCCCCGTAACGTAAACTTCGCCGAACGTCACAGGAGCTGAAATGCGAATGACGCCGGTCAGGCCGCGCGATCCTTCGGCAACGCTGCCGAGCAGGTCATCGAGATCATCAAGGAGCGCGGGCGCCCGCGCAATCAGGTCCTCACCCGCCGGCGTCAGCCCCACCTTTCTTGTCGTCCGCTGAAGCAGTCGCACGCCAAGGCGATGCTCGAGCTCGGCCACATATTTGGAGGTCAGTCGGTTCGACACGCCGAGTTGACGGGCAGCCGCAGTGAACGAGCCAGTCTGCGCGGTGGCCACGAAAGCCCGGAGTTCGTCGACGATGTCCAAGGCAAATCACTTAGTACATTTTGCGGATAGTCATTCTCTATAGTCGTCATTTCATTGATTGATGGCAAGGTGCATCTTCCTGACAGATCAAACAGCGCGTGAAAGCGCGCACTGAAAGGAGCAAGTCATGAAAATCGCAATCATTGGGAACGGCAATGTCGGATCCGGTCTGGCAAATGTCCTGAGCAAAACAAAACATGAGGTCGGGACCTATGGTCGCGCCGACGATGTGGCAAACGCCGTGAATGAGGCCGACATCGTCATCCTCGCGACACCCTATGGGTCGGCTGCCGAAATCGCCAATCAGGCAGACTTCACCGGCAAGATCGTCATCGATGTGTCCAACCCCGTCACCGAGGATTTCTCGGCCCTGCAACTCGGCACCACCACGTCGGCCGCCGAGGCAATCGCCGCGCTGGTTCCGGGGGCATCCGTCGTGAAGGCTTTCAACACGATCTTCGCCCAGCACTATGCCGGGGATATCAAGCTGGCCGGTCAACCGTTGCAGACCTTTGTCGCCGCCGACAACGAGACGGCGCGCGACACCGTCAAAACGCTGGCCGCAGAGGCCGGGTTCGACCCGGTCGATGCCGGCCCCCTGTCCACTGCCCGGCAGCTCGAGCCGCTTGGCTTCCTGAATATCCAGTTCGGCTATGTGCTCGGAAAAGGCACCGAGATCGCGCCGCGCTGGCAGTTTTCCGCCTGACCCAACAATCTGAACAAAGGAAAAAAAATGTCCAACGCGAACCATCATAACAAACCTCAATCGTCGGTGATCTCTGGCGTGGCAAATGCCGATCTGGCAACCACGATCCTGCGCGTATCTCTGGGGATACTGTTCATCGCCCATGGCTGGCTGAAACTGGCGATCTTCACGCCGGCGGGGACAGCCGCCTTCTTCGAAAGCCTCGGCTTTCCGGGTGCGCTTGCCTATCTCGTGATGGCGGTGGAGCTTGCCGGCGGCGTCGCGCTGATCCTCGGCGTCTGGACCCGCTGGGTGTCGCTCGCGCTGGTGCCGGTCCTGCTTGGATCGATCTACGCGCCGCATGGCGCGGCCGGCTTCTTCTTCTCAAATGAAGGCGGCGGCTGGGAGTATCCAGCTTTTTGGGCGATCACACTGGTCGTGCAGGCCCTACTGGGCGACGGCGCCTATGCACTCAAGCGCAGCCGGACCTGATCCGATCCGTCCTCATGGTGCGGGGCAATCAGCCCCGCACGCTTCCGCAAAGGGGTTTCACGATGACCAATTCAACCGAAAAGTTCGATATGAATGCCGCGCCGATCCGCATCGATACCGTTCGGCTCAGGGTGCGGGATGTCGATGCCGTTTCATCCTTCTACCGGGACGTTCTGGGGCTGGTGCCGCTGGCAGAGGCCGGAAGCAGCGTCACACTGGGCACCGAAGAAACACCGCTGCTCCATCTTGAGGGCGACCCGGCGTTGCGCCCACGCGATCCCAAACAGGCAGGGCTGTTTCACACCGCCTTCCTGCTGCCCTCGCGCGGCGATCTGGCCCGCTGGCTTGGCCATGTGGCCGAAACGGACGTGCGGCTGCAGGGCGCATCGGATCACATCGTCAGCGAAGCGCTCTATCTGGCCGATCCCGAAGGCAATGGCATCGAGGTTTATGTCGACAGACCGCCAAGCCAGTGGCGCGATAGCGCCGGCGATATCCGCATGGCCACGGACCCGTTGGACCTCAAGGATCTGATACGCACAGCGCAAGGTCGGATTTGGGCCGGTTTCCCGAAAGGCGGCATCATCGGCCACGTTCACTTGCAGGTCGGCGACACGAAAGAGGCGGATCGCTTCTACCGAGATGCCCTCGGCTTTGACATCGCCGCGTCGTATCCGGGCGCGAGCTTCTACGGCAGTGGCGGCTACCACCACCAGCTCGCCGGCAATATCTGGAACAGCCCCAAGGCCGGGACGCGGGACACGTCTGACGCGGGCTTGGGCGAAATCACACTTGGCGTCGACCCCTTGGCGCGTGAGGCGATCACGCATCGCCTTGGGGGCGACCGCTTTGCCGATCCCTGGGGCACGGCCTTTGCGCTGGCGCAGTGACGCGTATTGCGAGCCTGAGAGTTAATAAGGAGACAAACCATGCTTGTGAATGGAAAAAGGGTCGAGAACTGGCAGCCGGTCCAGAAGACCGATGACCAACCAAAGGGCGGCGGGTGCGGAACATTATAGGTCTTCGCCGTACGGAGGTGACAGCATTGCGGACCAACCGCTCAGGATACCGGGAACCAGAGCACCTGATCTGTAGTTAAGCTTCAAGGGAAAGAAAGGATATATTTCAGAGGAGAGAATTTATGAGCAAAGCCAAAACAGTCGTCATTGTCGAAGATGAACCGTTGATTGCGATTGATATCCAAGAACGATGCGAGGACGCGGGCTTTACTGTACTTTCGGTCGTCGGGTCCGTCGCACAAGCCGAACGAAAATTCGCCGACCTTTGCCCGGATGCAATTGTCACTGACATGGACCTCGGTCCCGGTGGCAACGGCTGTGAGATTGTCGAGATAATTCGTGAGAGATGCAGAGATGCCCAGACATCAAAGTCATTTTCGTAACGGGAACAACAGACCAAGTTAAGCTGGAGCGAATCGCAGCGACGAAGCCGCAAACTGTTCTTTCCAAACCGTTGCCAGCACGTCGGCTTGAAGAGGCTCTGCAGGCGCTCGGATAGCTTCAATTTAGTTTTCTTAGCCGCCCTTCGCTACACTTGCACAGTTCAAGCTGACCTGCCCCTCAGGGTCCGCTTATTCAAATCCTCGAATCTGTCCGGCGAATGCTGACGTCAGGCAAACAACTCAAATTTCTGGGTTTACCCTATATCGTCATAGCGGCGCGGCAGGTGTTCATGTTCTGTTGATAATGCGTGGCCGCCGTTCGCACCGTCGTTCTCACGTGGCCAATTCGATCCTTCCCTGCGTTCGCGCCACGGCGTTGGCATGGGCG
This sequence comes from Roseovarius dicentrarchi, assembly GCF_003316635.1. Classification (GTDB taxonomy): domain Bacteria; phylum Pseudomonadota; class Alphaproteobacteria; order Rhodobacterales; family Rhodobacteraceae; genus Roseovarius; species Roseovarius dicentrarchi. The sequence goes on from NZ_QNQP01000039.1 coordinate 5,728, forward strand.
CGCGCGCGGCGCGCAATGTCGCGGCGGCCGGCCTTTTGGGCCAGCCCGGCGCGCAGGCGGTAAAGGTCGGCCAGATACCAGCGCTCGCCAGTGGCGCGGACCAGCGCGAAGGCGCGGCGCAAGGCACGCATTCCGGCGACCGGATCGCCCATCTTTGCCGCAGCCTCGGCCGCCAGCCCATGGCCGAAGGGCAGCGTGATCCTGACGCCCGCTGCATCAAAGGCCGCAAGGCCGCGCGCAATCCGCGCGGCGCCTGCTGCGTCGCCGGACATCGCCTGCGCCCAGCCCGCCAGCATTTCGCCCGCGTCGCCCCAGACCGGCACCGCCTTGGCCTGGCACAGGGCAACCAACGCTTCGGCCCGGTCGCGGGTCTCCCCGATATCGCCACGAAGACGGGCGCAGACCGCCCCGCACCATAGCATCTGCGCCCGTCCAAAGGCTGCGCCCAACAGGTCGGCGCGCGTAGTGCCGGCGGTCAGGTGTCGCTCGGCCTCTTGCGGGGCGCCGGTCAGTTCGGCGACACAGGCCGCATATTGGCGGCAGACCACCTCCGGATCCTCACCGAACAGCGGATTGCCGTCCTGCTGGGCGTGGCGCGGCGCGATCTCAAGCACGGCGGCGATTTCCGCGGCGCAGGCCGGCAGGGCACCGGTGAAAAAACGGGTCTGTCCGACGGCATTATGGGCGACCATCGCCATATGGGGCGGTGCGTGCCCCGCGAGCGCTTGCAACGCCAGCGCAAGATCTTCGGCGCGAGTCAGTTCCGCCCGCGTCAGGTGATCGTTCCACAGCCCGGCTAGAACCGGGATCGTCGTGGCGGGATCGCCGACCTCGGCAGCCAGATGGCCCGCGCGGCGGTAAACCTGGGGCAGCGCGTCGCCAGTGAACCCGTCCGACACAATGAGCGCTGCCCCTAACCCCAGCAGGGCGTCAAGTTCGGTCGCGCGGCCCGCCTCGGGCTTTGCCGTGCCGGTCCCGCTGCCGCGGGCGTGCAGATCCAGTGCGCTGCGGAACTGCCCGACAGCATCGGCGATGGCGCCGCGCGCATGCGCACGCTGCCCTGACAGAACGCGATAATGTGCGGCGCGCGGCCAGTCGGCGCCGCGTTCAAAATGATCAGCCAGCAACGGTGCGATGTCGCCCGCCGCGTCCCCGTGGCTGAGCTCCAGTCGCAGGCCGACCCTTTGATGCGTGCCTTGCCTGTTCGCGGCCGGCATCCCGTCGTAGAGCGCTTCGTGATGCAGCGCGTGCCGAAAGGCATAGCGTGTGGCCACCGTGCCGCCGGGCCGATGGCAAAGGCCGTCACGGGTAATGAACCGCCGGTTCCGCGCGAGGTGCTCCAGCTGCCGCTCTGCCGCCTCTACCCCGTCGCGGTCGTCGGCCAGGTCGATGGCGCAAAATGCCGGCCCTGCCACGCTGGCGGCTTCGAGCAAGCCGCGCTCCCCGGCCAGCAGGCGGCTAGTGCGTTCGGTTTCGATCAGAGTGCGGACGCTGGGGGCGATCGCTGTGACCAGCCTCTGGGGTGTGGCGGACAGGTGCCAGCCGGCCGCGTCGCGCCGCACAAGGCCCTGCGCCTGCCAGAAGTCCGCCGCCGCATCCACCAGCATCGCATGCCCTTCGGTCCGGTGGGCGAGGGCCTGCGCCAGATCATCGGGAAAGCTGTTACCGGGGAACCGCTCGGCAAGGCATCCGGCCACTGCCGCTGCATCCAGCCCGCCAAGGGTGACGAGCCTGCAATCGGGCTGCCGACTGAGCTGGCCCAGTGTCGTCGCAAGCGTTCCGGCGCGGTCCAGCTCGTCATCGCGGTAGCTGCCCAGAACCAGCAACCTGGCGGGCGTGCGTTGTTTCAGCCCCCACGCCGCCAGCCAGGCCAGCGTGCTGGGGTCGGCCCAGTGCAGATCCTCCAGCACCAGAAGTCCGGGGCGGGCACGGGTCAGCCGCTCCATCAGTTCCGAAAACTCCCGCAGCATTGTGTCGCCGCGCGGGCGGTCCAAGGGGCCCGCCTGCGCGCTGCGACCGGGGGGCTGGCGCACCCAGGAGGGAGCGATCCGCGGCAGAAGACGCGCCAGCGTGGCGCCCTCTGGCCCGGCCATGAGCTGCGTCAACACGTCCATCAGCAACCCGTAGGGTTCGCGCGCGCCGGGATGCGCTATGGCCTGCGTCCGCGCGATCCACAGCGGCGGGTGCTGGGGCAGACCCGCCTCGAATGCCTCCAGAAGGCGTGTCTTGCCTGCCCCGGCCTCCCCCGAAATCAGCGCCACGGCCCGCCGGCCCCGTTTGGCCGCGGCGGCGCTTTGGCCCAGAGCGTCCAACTCGGCCTCCCGCCCGAGGCAGAGCACAGGCGCCGCCGCCACAAGATCCTGCGGCGACGCACCGGTCAGCGGGATCGGACGTGTCAGCCGGTAACCCCGGCGGCCCACTGTCTCGATCAACCCGGTGTCGCTGGCGGTATCGTCCAGCATCCGGCGCAATTCGCGGATGCATTGTTTTGGCCCCGCCTCGTTGCCGTGGCCGTTGCCCCATATAATGCGCCGCAAATCGGCCGTGCTGACCACCTCGCCCTGTTGCTCGACCAGTGCCATCAGAACCGACAGCGTCTTGGGGCGCAGACGCATCTGCGCCGGGCCGCACAGCAAAATGCTTTCACTCAGGTCTAGCTTGATATCTTCCGAAATCATGTCTTATGGGGCCTTCACACTTGCTACCGCAGGCCGTAGCGCGCGAATTATACCGATATTGAACCCTATACGTCTTTGTTTGCAATCAGAAATAAGCAACAATCGCTCTCAAAGAAATTTAAGCAGCAAATGCACAGCAGACGAGGAACAGGCACATGACAGCGATAGAAATGCACCACAGAGCGGCCCGCCGGTTTCGGCCCGGCCTGCTGACCTGCGCCATGGCGCTTGCTTTCGCTGCCCCCGTTACAGCACAGGCTCAGGATCAGGCGCCGCAATCCTGCGTGGCGGACCCAGGCGCCGTGACGGCCCGCGCGACCATCACACCGCCCGACACGCCGCTGCCCGAGGCACTGGCGCGCGCGCTTGATGCGGCGGCCCGCGGCGCGCTGGACGGGGCCGCGGCGCCGGGGATCATTGCGGGCGTTGTAACACCGGGCGGCCGGTGGAGCGGCGCGTGGGGGGTAGCGGACCCCGAAACCGGCGCGGCGATGACAGCCGGCATGCACACGCGCATCGGGTCGGTCACCAAAACCTTTACCGGCACCGCCCTGTTGCAGCTGGCCGAGGCGGGCAAGCTATCGCTGGACGATACAATTGACCAATATGTGCCCGGCGTTCCAAACGGCGACATCATTACCCTGCGCCATCTCGCCAACATGACCAGCGGCCTGCTGAGCTATACTCAGGCGGATCCGTTCCTGGATCAGTTCTTCGCCGATCCCAGCTTGCACTATACGCCGCAGGACCTGCTTGATTTTGCCTTCCCCGGCTCGCCGATCTTTGCACCGGGGGCGAAGTTTAATTATTCGAACACCAATACCGTGCTGCTGGGAATGGTGATCGAACAGGTGGCCGGGCAAGATATCGACGCTGTCTTTTCCTCGATGATCCTGGATCCTCTGGGCCTGACAGAAACCACCGGTCCTGACGGCGCGGCCATGCTACCGGACCCTTATCCGCAGGGATTTACCCTGCAGGGCGATGCTGCCACGCCGACAGCCCCCTCGAATGCGACCCATTGGGATCCGTCTTGGGGGTGGACAGCAGGCGGCATGATCTCGACCCTCGACGACTTGCTGGTTTATGGCCGTGCCTTGGGCACAGGCAAGGATCTATTGGGCGCTGAAGCACAGCAAGAACGCCTGCGATCCTTCCCCGAGCCAGCGGGCTATGGCATAGCCTTGGGATGCGTTAACGGCTGGATCGGCCACACCGGCGAACTGCCGGGCTACAACACGACGGTGTTCTACGACACGACGACGGATACGACCGTAGTCGTACAGGCCAACAGCGATATCCCCTCGGGCGATTGCGGGGATGAGGACGTGCTGCCGGATAACCCCGGCGACCTTGCGTGCAGCTCGCCCGCCAGTCGTGTGTTCGAGGCGCTGTCAGTTGCGCTTGGGCATCCGTTCTCGATGACACCGACGGCCCCGGCAGAGTGAGCGCGCTGACAGTGCTGTTCCGCCCCAGCCGCTCCTCAACACACCACCTCGGCGCTCTCGCGCTGCTTGGCGCCTTTGTCGCGGGGCCGGGCTTTGCGCAGGACTTGCCGGATGTGGATCGCATCTTGTCCGGGCAGACCGTGATCCTGCAACGCTATGCGCCGCCGCCCGAGGTGGGCAGGGTCGCCATAGGCGTGGAGGATGAGCGCGACAGGATCGACTTTGATCGCGCCAAAAGCATTCGTTTCCAGCTGCGATCGCTGCGCGTCGATGGCGCTCAGACCCTACCGTTGTCGGCATTGACACCGATCTGGCAGGGCCGGGTCGGCGCCGAGATTACGCTGGCCGATCTTTACCGCACGGCAGACGCCGTTGACGCGGCCTATCTCGCCGCCGGTTATTTTTCCAAGACAGTGGTGCCGGTGCAGGATTATGCCGACGGGCGGATTCGGCTACAGGTGTTTGAAGGCTATGTCGACCGCATCGAGATCGAGAGTGATATCCCCGGCATCGAAACCCGGCTGGCCCCCTACCTGCAACGCATCCTGAATATGCACCCGATACGGGTAAAGGCCGCCGAGCGCGAGCTGTTGTTGATGAGTGACCTTGCCGGACTTTTGATTGAAGGCACTTTTGTGCGCCCCGAAGGCGCCACGGGCGGCGGGCTGCTGCGACTGGAGATCGCACAAAATCGCAGCGAAGGAATGATCGGGCTCGACAATTTGGGCTCCGACTCCGTTGGCCCAATACAAATGGCCAGTGGGGTGACCTTCAACGATGCCCTGCGCAGGTTCGAGACGACCAACCTGACCGGCGTCATCACACCGCAACACCCGGACCGGATGTCACTGGTGCAGATGATGCAAAGCTATCCGATCGGATCTAGCGGGCTGAGCGCGGGCTACAGCTTTGTTTACCTGCGCCAACACCCCAAAGGCGGCGCTGGTGCGCCGGATATAGACGTGACATCAGCCATGGGCACGGCGTTTCTGTCCTATCCGTTTCTGCGCACGCTGGACCGGTCGCTCTGGGGGCAGGCTGAACTGACAGTCCGCAACGATGATGTGGACATATCCAGCAGTGCCGCCGTCCGCAGCCGGACCCGCTGGGCGACGCTTTCACTGCAATATAGCCAGAGCTTTGAGACATCCGAGATCAACCTTGAGGGGGCAGTGAATCTTGGCACGGCCTCGGATATCGATATGGGCACGGTGCCGGGCGACTTCCGCTTTGTTAGCGCCGAACTGGACTACACAAAGGGCCTCAGCGAGACGACGAGCATGACGCTGCGGGCGCGCGGTCAATACTCTGGCCGGTCCCTGCCGGGCGCTGTGCAGTTCGGCGTCGGCGGCGAAACGTATGGCTGGGCCTTCGACAGCGGCACCATCTCGGGCGACAAAGGTGCGGCAGTTTCGGCTCAGGTGAGCCACGAGATCGATACCGGGCTGGCATTGCTGCCCACACTTTCGACCTCGGCCTTCGTGGATTACGGCGCGGTCTGGTCTAACGACGTACCCGGGCGCATGCATCTTGGCTCCTATGGGGTGGGCCTTGGCGGGACGATTGGGGAACGGCTGGATTTTCAGGTTATCGGCGCGCTTCCCTGGACCCATTCCGACATAGTGGACGATCCGGGGGGCAAGCTGATTTTTCAGCTGGCAATGCCGTTCTGATTGGGGAAAAGGCGCGATTGCCGCAGGTCGAAGGTTTGGCCATGCTTCTCGATTCCTTCGATTGTGCAAGGTCCGCAACCAACGCTGAATCGCCATGACAGCTTCGTGCAGGTATGAGCAGAACGCCTTTCCAGAGCGCGAGTTATACCAATATTGAACGATACGCCGCTTGGTTCGACCCTAGGAATGCGTAACATAACAGCAAGAACTGTCCGCGCCACCCACGCACGCCAGCCAAGGACATAGGCAAATGAGCGAGACCCTATCCCATTACAGACTGGACAGCGCACCACTGCCGCGCGTGCCTCTCTGTGCCGACAGAGGGCGGGCCATGCCGCAGGCCGGATTGGCGCCGCCCGCCATAATCGCGTCCGCATGTCGGCTGCATGTCCTTTAGACCTTCATACCAATCGGATTTTGACCATGCGTTTTCACCTGACCGCCGCCGCCCTTTTTGCCTGCCTTGCCGGGATGGGCGTCACGGCGCAGGAGCGGGCGCTGCCGCTGCCGTCGTCCTTGCCGCTGCTGGACTATCAGGCGCAGCTGTACCCCTTTGTGGCGCAGCGCCGGTTTGCTGACCTGGGATGGGTCCGGGACAAGCGGTGGCGCGATACCGGGCCGTTTGTCATGGGCACCTCCTACGGCATTCACCCCGCGGTGCGGATCTATTACGGCCCGCAGGTGATCGACTGGCTGGAGGGCGGCAGGCAGGGCGACATCCCCGACGGCGCGATGGTGGTCAAGGAGATGGCCACACCCCCCGCCGCCCGCTACACCACCTACCGCGACACGCTGGAATATCTGCACCCCGATGACCCGGCAGAGGTCGAGGCGCAGATGATCGACTTCCTCCACCGGACCGGCGGGCTGAACTGGACCGTCATGGTCAAGGACAGCGCGCTGTCCTATGGAGGCTGGTTCTTTGCCTCGGTGGATGCGGCGGGGCAGGTGGATGATTTCGCGGCGCCCTATGCGCCCGCCTCGGGGCAGGCCGCCGATGGCCTGTGCATGCGCTGCCATGCCTCGGCGGCGGAGGAGC
>NZ_QNQP01000003.1 GCF_003316635.1 Roseovarius dicentrarchi
GCTGACGTCATCGCCCGCATCTCCGACATGCCGGTCTCACGCCTGCACGAGTTGCTGCCGTGGGAATGGAACGCAGCAACGCACCAAGTCAAGGCTGCCTGACCGCGGCCCTCGGCGGATGTTTACGCCGAACGCGGCTCCTTCAAGGGAATGACGACGGACGACTTCTACACCAAGGCCGCACACTTCGTTCTTCTCAAGGAGATGCTGCCGAAGGGACGGATTGTTCTGACAACTGAACAGGAGGCCACCCTACCCAATATCATTCCACATGTATTCGAAGAGGAGATCCAGGCAGACCGCTTCGTTTGGCTGGCGATGAAGTTCAAGAAGAAGACGACCAAACCGGAAAAGCTGGGAAAGGTGAAGGCATACAAGAAATCCCGCCGTCAGTTTCACAACGACGGTATGTATGCCGGTCGCTTCTCTCCGGAAACGGATGCCCGCACCGTCACGGAAGCCTATATCGCGGACCATATGGAGCCTGCGCTGCGCGGCGCCCGTCCGTATCCCGGATCGAACTACCAGACCCCCGTATTTCCGAAACTCTGGGTGTCTTCTCCGACGCAAGCGAGCGGAGAGCTGGACAAGGTTGTCGGATTTCCGATCCTGCCGCGGTATCTGCGCAATGAGATAAAGAACATCCCGTTCGATGGCCCTCTCGATGCTGATGTCCGCCAGGAACTGGCACCGTGGATCTACAAAGCGACCCTGCAACCGGCAAGCACTTTCATGAACTCGCTCCGAGAGCGCCTCAGCCTGGCGGACAGAGCTGGCAGCGGCGGTGCCCGGATCGGAGGATCGTATGTTCAGGGAGCAATCTTTAACCCTGCGATGCTGATCTCGATCATCAACATCTTCCGGATCAACTACAACTTCTTTGAGCCGAGGGTCTATACGCCACCATACGAAGAAATCGACGACTTCGCTAAGGCAGGAAAGCTGATGCCACGCGCCCTCCGCATCCCGGGGACAGACGAGTTTGTCCAGCTTCCGCCCCGCGCCCGGCGCTCGCCGCAGAAGCGCACTCCAGCAATGCGCCACGGCCTGGATGCCCGCAAGCTCCGGAAGGGCGGAGGCGAAGATGTGCCTGATCTCTACCGCGTGCTCTATCGGCCTTGGCTCTATGCCGGAACAAAAGTGGGCGCCAAGCTGGACCGGTCGTGGAAAACGCCTGCGGTCCAGACAGTAAACCGACCAACAGACCAATCGGATGCTGGCGTCGAGAAGATGGAAGTCGTGCCGATTCCCGAGATTCTGGGCATTCGGACCGACTTGTCGTCCGATGAGGAGAAGGCGGCGGGCCGAACCTGAGCCTGCAAGCGCCCATCATCTTGTAAGAAGCGCATCTTTAACCACAAGAAATGGCCGCGATGGTTCTCATCGCGGCCATACTCATTGAAGCCAGTTCCTAAAAACTGTGTCCCACGGCACGGAATGCGTCACCGTCAAAGGCGCCCTTTTTCGTGGCATTGGCCTGCCGGGATCAGCTGCGCACCAGCTGTTCATATGCGGCGCCAATGTCGCGGGTCAGTGCTCCCACCTCGAACGTGTAGTCGCCAATCATGCCCACGGGGGTCACTTCGGCCGCTGTGCCGGTCAGCCAGCATTGCTGAAACCCTTCCATTTCCTCGGGCATGATGTGCCGCTCATGGACGGTGACATTTCGCTCTTTCAGCATGCCGATAACGGTTTGCCGCGTCAGCCCGTTCAGGAAACAATCGGCCAGCGGCGTATGCACCTCGCCATCCTTGACGAAGAAGATGTTGGCCCCCGTCGCCTCGGCCACGTAGCCGCGATAATCCATGAACAAGGCGTCCGAACATCCCTTGGCCTCGGCCGCGTGCTTGGATGTGGTGCAGATCATGTAAAGGCCGGCGGCCTTGGCGTGGACCGGGATCGTCTCGGGGCTGGGGCGCTTCCATTTCGAGATGTCCAGCTTGGCGCCCTTGGTCTTGGCGTCGCCGTAATAGGCGCCCCATTCCCACGCGGCAATCGCCAGATGCACAGGGTTGCGCGCGCTGGCAACCCCCATATCCGGCCCGGCGCCCCGCCATGCGATGGCGCGCAGATAGGCATCCCTCAGACCCGCCGTAGCAAGAACCTCGGCCTTCGCGGCCTCTATCTCATCGACGGTGTAGGGGATTTGAAAATCCAGCTCGCCCGCGGAAAAATGCAGACGCTCGGAATGCTCGCGGCTTTTGAAGATTTTGCCGTTATACGCACGCTCGCCCTCAAACACAGAGCTGGCATAGTGCATCGCATGCGACAGGACATGAACGTTGGCCGCGCGCCAATCGACCATTTTGCCGTCCATCCAAATCATTCCGTCGCGGTCGTCATATCCTGCCATTTCTGGACTCCACATTCTGATTTTGCGTTTATTGCGCTGAATATGACCGAAACGGGCATAAAATTGCGCAGAAACTGCGATTCGCTACCAGTTGAAACTTGGAAAGTCAATAAAGCTGACGTAAGTTGTTCATGACAGACGACAGGGGATACCACATGGCTGAAGTGCAGGGCGGCGAAATGCTGCTATTCCTCACGGACGAGCAGTTGCAACAGGGCATCGAGGCCATGTTTTTCGCCTATCAGGGCTTTACCGCGGATCCTGATCGCATCCTGGCAAACATGGAATATGGGCGCGCACATCATCGCGCGGTGCATTTCATCGCGCGCAAACCCGGCACGACCGTCACCAATTTGCTGAATATCCTGGGCGTGACCAAACAATCGCTGAACCGGGTCCTGCGGACGCTGGTCGCGGATGGCCTGGTCGAAAGCCGAGTCGGCGCATCGGATAAACGCGAGCGTAACCTGTATCTGACAGAAGCGGGCAAATCGCTTGAGCGCGAGTTGAGTGACGCGCAGCGGGTCCGCCTGCGTGCGGCCTATCGCGCAGCAGGCCCCGAGGCTGTGATGGGATTCCGGCAAGTGCTGGAGGCGATGATGGACCCTGACATGCGCCGCCGCTACCAGACATTGCGAGGCACATCCTGATGACCGATCCCGCCCCCCATCTGCTGATCGTCGATGATGACGAGCGTATTCGCGGGCTTCTACGCAAGTTTCTGTCGCGCAATGGCTTTTTGGTGTCGGTCGCGCGGGATGCGGCCCATGCCCGCCGCATTCTGGCCGGGCTGGAATTTGATCTGATCGTACTGGATGTGATGATGCCCGGCGAAGACGGCGTCGCCCTCACGCGCGGCCTGCGCGCGTCGCTGGATACGCCCATCCTGCTGCTGACGGCCCGCGGCGAGACGAATGACCGCATCATAGGGCTGGAAGCCGGGGCTGACGATTATTTGGCCAAACCCTTCGAGCCCAAAGAGCTGCTGCTGCGGATCAATGCCATCCTGCGACGCATGCCAGATGCAGAACCGGAAGGCGCCGCGCCGAAAGTGATCAATCTCGGCGCGGTCCGATACGACATCGACCGCTCGGAACTGACGCAAGGGGGCGCACCCATTCGCCTGACCGCAACCGAGGTTCAGCTGATGCGGCTGTTCTCACAGAACCTCCGCCAACCCGTCAGCCGCGCCAAGCTGGTCGAGGATCTGGGCCGGGACCGGGGCCAGGCGCAAGAGCGCGCCATAGACGTGCAGATCACCCGCCTGCGCCGCAAGATCGAGGCCGATCCAAAACAGCCCCGCTATCTGCAAACGGTGCGCGGCGAAGGTTATATGCTGGCGCCAGACTGAACCGGAGGATTTGGGTATTTGTACCAAGAAAAAACCTGGTGCGGTTCAATCCATCGCCGCCCGCCCGTTCTTCTTGCTGAAAATATCCTCGCCGAAGGCATAAAATCTCTTTTGGACGACGGGCGCGGCGCAAGATTCCATGGCTCTTGCGAGACTCGGCGGCAGGTAGTATCTGAGGGGCATGAAAAAGATTTTTGACATCGACGACCGTTCGCGCCTGCCCTGGCGGTTCTTTGGTGCGTCCCTGTCGGTGCTTGCGCATCTATGAAGGACATTCGTCCGCCGTTTTTCGACACAATCTGACAATATGGGAGAGGACCTATGTCCCCCAAGACGCTCTACGATAAAATCTGGGATGCTCATCTGGTGCACGAGGCCGAGGATGGCACCTGTCTTCTTTATATCGACCGGCATCTGGTGCATGAAGTCACCAGTCCGCAAGCCTTTGAGGGGCTGCGGATGACCGGCCGCACCGTGCGCGCGCCAGAGCGCACGATTGCGGTGCCGGACCATAACGTGCCGACCACGCTGGACCGTGCCAAGGGAATCGAAAACCCCGAAAGCAAGATCCAGGTCGAGGCGCTGGACAAGAATGCCGCCGATTTCGGCATCCATTACTACCCCGTGTCCGACATCCGTCAGGGCATCGTACATATCGTCGGCCCCGAGCAGGGCTGGACCCTGCCCGGCATGACTGTTGTTTGCGGCGACAGCCATACCGCAACGCATGGGGCCTTTGGCGCGCTCGCGCATGGTATCGGCACATCCGAGGTCGAGCATGTGCTGGCCACCCAGACGCTGATCCAGCGCAAGGGTAAAAACATGAAGGTCGAGATCACCGGCAAGCTGGCGCCGGGCGTGACCGCCAAGGACATCACGCTGAGCGTCATCGGCAAAACCGGGACAGCGGGTGGCACTGGCTACGTCATCGAATATTGCGGTGAGGCCATTCGCGATCTGTCGATGGAAGGGCGCATGACCGTCTGCAACATGGCCATCGAGGGCGGCGCGCGCGCCGGTCTGATCGCGCCTGATGAGAAGACGTTTGAATACTGCATGGGCCGCCCACACGCGCCAAAGGGCGCGCAGTGGGAGGCCGCGCTGGCCTGGTGGAAAACGCTTCATTCCGACGATGACGCGCATTGGGACAAGGTTGTCACGCTGAAGGCAGAGGATATCGCGCCGGTCGTCACATGGGGCACCAGCCCCGAGGACGTTCTGCCTATCACCGCCAATGTCCCTGCGCCCGATGATTTCACCGGTGGCAAGGTCGACGCGGCAAAGCGGTCGCTGGAGTATATGGGCCTGACGGCGGGCACCCCGCTGAGCGAGGTTGAAATTGACACGGTGTTTATCGGGTCTTGCACCAACGGACGAATTGAAGATCTGCGCGCTGCGGCTTCGATCCTGAAGGGCAAGAAGATCAAGGACGGCTTGCGCGCCATGATCGTTCCAGGCTCTGGCCTTGTCCGGGCGCAGGCCGAGGAAGAGGGGCTGGCAGATATCTTCATCGAAGCGGGTTTCGAGTGGCGGCTTGCCGGCTGCTCCATGTGCCTTGCAATGAACCCCGATCAGCTGTCACCGGGCGAGCGCTGCGCCGCCACGTCGAACCGCAATTTCGAGGGCCGTCAGGGCCGCGGCGGGCGCACGCATCTGATGAGCCCGGCTATGGCCGCGGCGGCGGCGATCACGGGCCGGCTGACCGATGTACGCGAGATGATGTGATGCGGGCGGCGTCAGGACGATTTGCGCAGTTCGCTGTACGATTTCAACACCTCGTCCCCGTCCTGCTGCTCGATGCGGTAGGCGGGGCAATCGTCCGAGGCGTCGCGCGTCACATCGGTGCCCTTGATCGTCAGGGTGATTTTTCGGGTGTAAACCTTGGTCACCTTGCCGGTCCCGGTGCCGTCGCCCCAATCCCATTCCACCTTCGTGCCTTCGCTGTATGACATGATGCCAACTCCCTTCGCGTTCCAACGCTGAACGCCCGCCGCACAGGCCCGGTTCCCGGCGCGCGGCCCCGACAAAAGGACAGACCGATGGAAAAGTTTACCAAGATCAGCGGAATTGCCGCACCCATGCCGATGATCAACATCGACACCGATATGATCATTCCCAAGCAGTTTCTGAAGACGATCAAGCGGTCGGGTCTGGGTGTGAACCTGTTCGACGAGATGCGCTATGATGGAGACGGCAACGAAATCCCCGATTTCGTGCTGAACAAACCCGCCTATCGCGACGCCGAGATCCTGATCGCCGGCGATAACTTCGGCTGCGGATCGTCGCGCGAACATGCCCCTTGGGCGATCAAGGATTTCGGAATCCGCTGCGTCATCGCGCCCAGCTTTGCCGATATTTTCTATAATAACTGCTTCAAGAACGGCATTTTGCCAATCGCCTTGCCGCAAGAGCAGGTCGATATCCTGATGAACGAGGCCCAAAAGGGCGCCAATGCGCGGATCGAAGTGGATCTGGAGGCGCAGACTGTCACCACCTCCGAAGGAGAGGTGATTTCGTTCGAAGTGGATGCCTTCAAGAAGCACTGCCTGCTGGAAGGGCTGGATGATATTGGCCTGACCATGGAAAAAGTCCAGGCGATCAACGCCTTCGAGGCCGGTGTTGGCGCCACGCGCCCCTGGGTCTGACATCGTCGCCCGAACCGCTGGTTCGGGCGAATTTCGCCTTTTAGGTGCTGGGTCACGCCCGGCACCTAGATGTTGTTGTCGGCACAATCCCTGCTAAATCTATCCCAGCGATTGATGCAATCCCGCACCAGTCTGGCCACCTTGTTGTGTGCCGCGGTGGGCAATGCCCCCTAATTCCTTGAGCGCCAATCCGAAACAAGGCAAGAATAAGACTTAAATGAGGCATACCGCCGTAAAGAGCGGGATCAGTTTGGAACAACGTCGCGGCATCGTATCGCGCAGGCCAAGTTGAAGGGAACAGGCATTGATAGCTCAGCTATGCAGCGCGTTAGCGCGCGCGATTATCGTGGCCGTACTGGTCACGCTGCCGTCACTTATGTTGACGTCGGGCGCGCAGGATTCCAGCCAGATTGTGATTCTGATCGGGTTTGTCGCGGGGCTGTTGATTTTTGTCGAATACACCGCCCATTCGCCCAGCATTCTGGAATTCAGATTTGCGGCACCGTACAACCGTATCAAGTTTTCCTGCATCGCCTTATCGGTTCTGAGCCTGTCGCTGATTGCGCGCGCGGGCACTGACCCCAGTTCGCTCTCTGTTTTGCTGGCCGATATCGGCCGTGCGGCGCGCGCGGCGCTGGATTTTCCGTATTCGCCGGTCCGCTCGGTAATATTGCTGGTGCCGCCGCATACGCCGCCCGGTCTGGCTGAGTTTGTGGGGATCGCGGCGGCGGTTTGCTATTCTATATCACTGATCATGTTGGCCCTTTTCGTTTTGATCGTGCGGTTTCTGGGGTGGCCTGTACGGCGCGGGGCGTTCAACGTGTGGATGAACTTGCCCCTGTTTGACCCAACCGGCGGCGCGGATGTTGTTCAGAAGCTGAATAAAGAGGCGGTGATTAACGTGTCCTTAGGGATTGTTCTGCCATTCTTGGCGCCGGCGCTTGTGTCAGTTTTGGCCGGAGTGCTGGAGTCTGGCAGGATGCTGGACCCGAAAACGTTGATCTGGATTATTTGCGCATGGGCCTTCATTCCTGCCAGTCTGGTCATGCGGGGCATTGCCATGCACCGGGTGGCCGAACTGATCACAGCAAAGCGGCGGCGCGCCTATGCCAAGGCCGAGGACGCATTGCAAACAGTCTAGCGGCGGCGTGCATTATCTGGCTGCTGGCCTGCGCGGCGGGCGCAGATACGTTGCGGGTTGCGACATGGAATGCTGAACTGACGCGCGATGGGCCGGGTCTGCTGCTGCGTGATATCGTGCGCGGCGGTGATGCGCAGGTGGATGCTGCTGCACAGACAATCGCGGCGGTGGCGCCGGATATCTTGCTGCTTCAGAACGTCGATTACGATATGGAGCTGCGCGCGCTGATCGCGCTGCGTGATCTGATTGCGGCGCAGGGTTTGCGCTATGAACATCTTTATGCCGGACTGCCCAACACCGGGATGGCGACAGATCTGGACATGGACGGTGACGGACGGCTGGGCGAACCGGAGGACGCCCAAGGATACGGCGCCTTTCTGGGACAGGGCGGCATGGCCGTGCTTTCGCGGTATCCGATTGCAGTTGATGCCGTGCAGGACCTGAGCGGTATTTTATGGCGCGATGTGCCGGGGGCCTTGCTGCCCGGTGTGAACGGCGCACCGTTCCCGTCAGCGCAGGCGCAGGGCGCGCTGCGGCTGGCGGATGTGGCGCAATGGGCTGTTCCGGTGCTGCATGACAGCGGGCCTGTCACCCTGCTGGCGTTCCACGCGAATGCCCCGGTCTTTGACGGGCCAGAGGACCGCAACGGTCGGCGTAATCACGATCAGCTCAGGTTCTGGCAGCATTATCTGGACGGTGTTTTTGGCCCGGCTCCTGATGATCGTTTCGTGCTGCTGGGCCATGCCAACCAAGACCCACACCGCAGCGAGGGGATCAAGGCCGGGATCAGGGGCCTTCTGGCCGACCCGCGCGTGACCGACCCCGTACCGCTGCGCGCGCGCGCGCCGCCGGGCGATCCGCCAGAGGCAACGGTGAACTGGCCGCGCGTCACACCGTCGCAGATGCGTGTCAGCTATGTTCTGCCATCGCGCGACTGGACGGTGAGCGCGTCTGGCGTTCATTGGCCGGTGGAAGGTGAGGGCGCGCGCGTATCGGAATTGGCCAGCCGTCACCGGATGGTCTGGGTGGATCTGCAAACAAGGTGACGCGCTAGACCCATTTGGCCATCGGCGGCAGCGACATCAGCACCGCGCTGGGATCGTGCCCCGTGGCAAGGCCAAATTTTGTCCCCCGGTCATAGACCAGATTGTATTCCGCGTAGAGACCGCGATGTACCAACTGCGCATCCTTGTCGGCATCTGTCCACGCCTGCGCGCGGCGCGTTTCGATCAGCGGCACGAATGCCGGCAGGAAGGCACGGCCGATATCCTGGGTCAGGGCAAAATCCGCCTCCCAATCGCCGGAGTTTTGATCGTCCATGAAAATGCCGCCGACCCCGCGCGCGCGCTGGCGGTGGGGGATGTAGAAATAATCATCCGCCCATGCCTTGAGCCGGGGATAGTGGCCGGTGCCGTGCGGGTCCAGATGCAGGCGCTGCTGGTTGTGGAAATGCGCGGTATCGGCCTCGTATTCGATGCACGGGTTCAGGTCAGAGCCGCCGCCGAACCACCATGCATGCGGCGTCCAGAACATGCGGGTGTTCATGTGGACGGCGGGGCAATGCGGGTTCTGCATATGCGCGACCAGGCTGATGCCGCTGGCCCAAAAGCTGGGGTTGTCCTCCATACCCGGCACGCCGCGCGCCGCCATCGCCTTTTGCGCGGCGGGGCCGAGGACGCCGTACACCTCGGACACGTTGACGCCCACCTTTTCAAAGACGCGACCGCCGCGCATGACGCTCATCAGGCCGCCACCCGCGTCGCTGCCGTCGTCGGCGGTGCGCTTGGTCTTGGTCAGTTCGAACCGGCCCGGCGCCGCATCTGATAGCGGGCCAGTGTCGTGGCTGTCCTCCAGCCCCTCGAACGCCGTGACGATCTGATCACGCAGAGCGGTAAACCAGTCTGCGGCGCGGCGTTTGCGGGGGGTGAAATCGTTGCTCATCATGTGCCTCGCTGCTTGGCCAAAATGCGGTATCAGTGCGCCGGAGAGGCCACAGGATCAACCAGGGATCGCCCGCCGTCCAGTGTCATGATCTGGCCGGTCATGAAGCCTGCGCCGTCACTGGCCAGAAACTGAACCGCCTCGACCAGCTCGCTGCACGATGCGATCCGGCCCAGCGGCGTGTGCTGCTCGATGTCGGTGCGATAATCGCTGTGGTCTTTCAGGGTTTCCTGCAAGGACCGGCTCATGACCGAGCCGAAGGCCAGTGCGTTCACCCGGATCCGGTGCGGCGCCAGCGCGACGGCCAGGGATTGTGTCATCTGCTCGACCGCTGCGGTTGAAATGGCATAGGCCAGCAGATCGGGATGCGCGCGGCCGGCGGCGATGGAGGACAGGTTGACGATGGCGCCGCCGGTCGGATTTTCCTCGCCCTCGGACTGTTTGATCATCCGCTTGGCCACCAGTTGGCTGAGGCGCAGGGACGTCATCAGGTTCTGTTCCAGCAACATTCCGACAGCGTCATCGTCAGGATTCAGCGGATCGGACACGCAGACCTGACGCGAGGCGTTGATCAGAATATCGACTGAATCGAACGCGTCGATGGTGGCCGACAGCAGGTTTGCCAGCGTCAGTTTTTCGCGCAAATCGCCTGCGAAATAACGGATTGGCCCGTCTTCTGGATTGTCGCCCAGCTGATTTATCAGGGCATCCTCGTCAATGTCGGCGAACATGACATTCGCGCCCTTGTCAGCCAGATGCCGACCGATGGCCAGCCCGATGCCGTTGGCGCCGCCGGTGACGATGGCCGTCTTGCCGGAGATTGAAAATGACATTTTTGTATCCTTGGGATGATGCCGCGCTTAACGCTTTTTGCGCAGGGGGCGGCGGGCGTGCAGCAGTTTGAACCGGGTGTCGCCGCCCGGTGCCTCGGCCACTTCGGCAAAGTGTTCGGCCAGTGCGCGTTCGTAGGCCAGGTGGCGGTTGGCGACCATCCACAGCTGGCCGGAGGGTTTCAGCATCTCCGCCGCAGCGGCGATAAAGGCGCGGCCAAGCGCCGGGTCCGCCTTGCGCCCGGTGTGAAAGGGCGGGTTCATCAGGACGGTATCGGCAGCAGTATCGGGGCGCCAGCGCAGCGCATCCTCCCAATAAAGCTGCGCGCGGGCGTCGGTGACGTTCAGGCGGGCGCAGGACAGCGCGGTATGATCTGCCTCGATCAGGTCGATCTGGCGGATCGCGTCCCGCTCCAGCGCGCGGCGCGCGAGATATCCCCAGCCAGCGCCCAGATCTATCACATGCGCGCCCAGTTTTTCGGGCAGGGCATCGGCCAGCGCGCGCGAGGCGGGATCAATCCCGTCGGCGGAAAACACGCCGGGCGCGGTGACGAAGCCGTCGCCGATTTCCTGCGGCGGGCCTTGGCGCCAGTCGCTGAATTCGGGCGCCGGGTTCATCCAGAACAGCTTGCCATGGGCCTTGTTGACGGGCCCCTCGCAGGTGGCGCGGGCGCGGCACGCCTTCAGCGCGGATTCGATGCCGTCGGTTTTCAGCCCGTCGACGATCACCGGCCCGTCGGTGACGTCCGCCGCTTGCGCGATCAGGGCGCGGGCCAGATCCTTGGCGCGCGGCAGGCAGACCAGCGCGGCGCCATAGCGCCCCTCGGGCGCGGTGTTGCAGGTGTATCCCAGCGCGGCGAAATGGTCGCGTGCGGGTTTGTCCGTGGTGATGATGTGGCACATATCTGCGGGCAGGGGCGACAGGTCGCTGCTGTCGGTGGGTGCGAACACGGCAATGCGCGCGGATGCTGGAAGGGCCAGACCGCCCTCCAGCGCCAGGGATAACCGGATGCCTGTCACGTGCGCTATTCCCGTTCCATTGTGCATTGCAGGGGGTGTTCGTGGCGGCGGGCAAAGTCCATGACCTGTGCCACCTTGGTTTCCGCGATCTCGTGACTGAAGACGCCGACGACGGCAACGCCTTTTTTATGCACGGTCAGCATGATTTCGAACGATTGGGCGCTGTTCATGTTGAAAAACCGTTCCAGCACGGCAACGACGAATTCCATCGGCGTGTAATCGTCATTCAGCAGCAGCACCTTGTACAGCGGCGGGCGCTTTGTCTTGGGGCGTGTGGCGACGACAACCGACGCGTCGGAATCGTCGTCGCCTTTGTCTGTCAGTGTCCAGGGGGTCAGGGTCATGTCGTCCACGTCGTGTTAAGCGGGTTCGGTGTCTGGCGATCTATATAGCCTTTGGCGCGTTATTTGAAAGGGGGCAGCGATCCGGCCCTGCCATCCGCTCAGTCCGCGCCCCAACCATCGGACTGCATTTCGCGCAGGCGGCTGGCGGTGCGTTCAAATTCAAAGCTGCCTTCGCCTTCGACATAGAGAAATTCGGGCGTGGCGGCGGCGCTGCAAATCAGCCTGACGCGGGCCTCGTACAGCGCGTCGATCAGGGTGACAAAGCGCTTTGCCTCGTTGAAGTTCTGGCGGCTGAGCAACGGAATATCCTCCAGCACCAGCACGCGGGCGGCCTCGGCGATTGCCAGATAATCCGCCGGACCCAGCATGCGGCCGCACAGGTCAAAGAATGTGGCGCGCGCCACACCGTTGTGAAAGGCCGGAATTTCCACGGCGCGTTTTTGCACGGTCAGGGTATGGGGCTGCGCCTGCCCCCCTGTCAGGCTTTGCCATATGGCGTCGATCTGGCCGCGCGCCTCGGCGTTGTTGGGGGTGAAGTAGGTCTGGTTTCCGGCGATCCGGTCCTGCCGGTAATCGGTGGGAGAGGACAGGTGATGCACCACCATGTTTTGTTTCAGCAATTCGATAAACGGCAGGAACAGCTGACGGTTCAGCCCGTCCTTGTACAGATCGTCGGGCAGGCGATTGGATGTCGTGACCACCACAACGCCCGCATCGAACAGCGCCTGAAAAAGGCGCCCGACGATCATTGCATCGGTGATGTCGCTGATCTGCATTTCGTCAAAGGCCAGCAGGCGCACATTCTCGGCCACCTTTGCGGCCACCGGGGCCACGGCATCCTGCGCGCCCTTTTGCCGGGCTTCGTGAATGCCCGCATGGATTTCCTGCATGAAGGCGTGAAAATGCACGCGCCGGTTCGGGACGTCCAGCGACGCGGCAAAGATATCCATCAGCATGGATTTGCCGCGCCCGACGCCGCCCCACATATAAAGGCCCTTGGGCGGCTCGGGCGCCTTGCGAAACCACCCCTTTGGCTGGGCGTCCTGCAAGGCGCTGCGCATCCGCTCGAATTCAGGCAGAACCGCCTCCTGCGCGGGGTCGGCAGTCAGCGCGCCATTGGCGACCATGTCGGCGTATATTTCAGGCATCGTTTTCATGGCATCAGCCATAGCCCGGCAATCCGGCCCTGAAAAGTGGTGCGTGCAAAAACCGATTCCATTAGCCGCGCGGCGCGCTATGACTGCGGCCATGACAGTTGAGATTCTCTTTGCGCTGGTCGCGTTTTGCTTTGTCGGGGTGATCACGCCCGGCCCGAACAACCTGATGCTGATGGCATCGGGCGCCAATTTCGGGTTTCGCCGGACAGTGCCGCATATGTTTGGCGTGGGCCTGGGCATGCCCATTCTGACCACGCTGGTCGGCATCGGCGTGATGCGCGTGTTCGAGGCGTTTCCAATCGTCCAGACCATTCTGACGGTGTTGAGCGTCGCGTACCTGCTGTTTCTGGCATGGAAAATCGCCAATGCCGCGCCACCCTCCCGCGCGGAGGATGCGCAAACCGGCAAGCCGCTGACCTTCCTTCAGGCCGCCGCGTTTCAATGGGTCAACCCCAAGGCGTGGTTCATGGCACTGTCGGCCATTACGCTATATGCCGGCGGGCGCGAGCCGACCGCGATCCTGTGGGTCGCGGGTGTCTATTGTGCAGTGTCCACGATCAGCACGACCAGCTGGACCGCGCTGGGCCAGCAGATGCGCCGCCTGCTGAGTACGCCCGTGCGGTTGCGCATCTTTAACTGGACAATGGCGGTGCTGCTGGTCGGCACGCTGGTGCCGGTGCTGTGGCCTGCCTCTGGCTGAACCGATTGCAATTACGGCACCACCAAGCCATATAACGCAGGCACCAACCGGAGCCGCGACGATGACCCACTACCTCGACTTTGAAAAACCCCTTGCCGAAATCGAAGGCAAGGCAGAAGAGCTGCGCGCGATGGCCCGCGCGGGCGAGGGCGTCGATGTCGAAGACGAGGCCGCCGGTCTGGACAAGAAGGCCGCAACCATGCTGCGCGATCTGTACAAGGATCTGACGCCGTGGCGCAAATGCCAGGTCGCCCGCCACCCCGAGCGGCCCCATTGCGGTGCCTATATCCGGGCGCTGTTCACGGAATACACGCCGCTGGCCGGCGACCGCAACTTTGCCGACGATCACGCGGTCATGGGCGGGCTGGCGCGGCTGAACGACCGTCCCGTGATGGTGATCGGCCATGAAAAGGGCAACGATACCAAATCGCGGATCGAACACAATTTCGGCATGGCCCGGCCCGAGGGGTATCGCAAGGCGATCCGCCTGATGGAAATGGCCGACAAATTCGGCCTGCCCGTCATCACCCTGATCGACACCCCCGGCGCCTATCCCGGCAAGGGCGCCGAAGAGCGCGGCCAATCCGAGGCAATCGCGCGATCAACCGAAAAATGCCTGCAAATCGGCGTGCCGCTGATCAGCGCCGTGATCGGCGAGGGCGGATCGGGCGGCGCCGTTGCCTTTGCCACCGCCAACCGCGTGGCCATGCTGGAACATTCGGTGTATTCGGTCATCTCGCCCGAGGGCTGCGCGTCGATCCTGTGGAAGGACGCCGAGAAAATGCGCGAAGCCGCCGAGGCGCTGCGCCTGACCGCGCAGGACCTGATCAAGCTGGGTATCGCCGACCGTATCATTGACGAGCCGATGGGCGGCGCGCACCGTGCCCCGGGCCAGGCCATTGAAAACGTCGGCAAGGCGCTGGGCGAGATGCTGAAAGAACTGGACGGCAAAAGCCCCAAGGCGCTGATTTCGGACCGCCGCCGGAAGTTTCTGGATATGGGCGCCAAGGGGCTGGCGGCCTAGGTTGTCAGCATCCGCAGCCCTTGGGTCACGTCCGACCGCACGGCAAGGCGCAAGGTCTGCTCGTCCCCGGCCTTCAGCGCGCTGATGATCAGGCGGTGATAGGGGGGCGGTTCCTTCTGGCGCAGCTTGCCGTACAGCTTGCGCATGGTCGGGCCCAGTTGCAGCCACACGGTTTCAGCCATTGCCAGCATCGCGGGCGCCTGCGCGCGCAAATAGAGCGCGCGGTGAAATTCCAGATTGCGCCGGATATAGGCCACCGCATCCTGCCGTGCGATATCTTCGGCAATCGACGCGTTGATCGTGGTCAGCCGATCAATCAGCGCGATGTGTGCGCGGGGCAGGGCGCGGCTGGCCAGCTCGACTTCCAGCAGGGACCGCAGCGCCGCCAGCTCCTCGATCCGGTCATTGCTGAGCCATGGGGTGGACACGCGGCCCGAATTGCTGAGCGTCAGCGCGCCTTCGGCCACCAGCCTGCGCAGCGCCTCGCGGGCGGGGGTCATCGACACGTCAAAATCCTTGCCCACGCCGCGCAGTGTCAGTGATTCGCCCGGCGCCATTTCGCCATACATGATGCGGCTGCGGAGCCCGCGATACACGCGGTCATGGGCGGCAGGTGCCGGATCGGGACGGGGATTCATCAACATGCGTTCTTGTGATCACAAATCGCGCCCGCGTCAATCAAAGCGGTAGCGATGCAGCGCCGTACCGCTCTGGCGCAGCCAGTTGCGATGGGTTTGATAGTCCGGCATCAGCCGCGCGACGATGGCCCAGTAGGCGGGCGAATGATTCATCTGCTCCAGATGCGCAACCTCATGCGCGGCGACATAGTTCAGCACCTCGGGCGGCGCCATGATCAGCCGCCACGAATAGCTAAGGCCCCTGCTGGACGAACACGACCCCCAGCGCGAGCGCGTATCGCGCAGGGTGATGCGCGCGTAGGGTTGCCCCAGCGCCGCCGCATATCGGTCAGACGCCGCCGCCAGCCTATCACGCGCCAGTGTTTTCAGCCACGCTTGCAACCGCGCGGCGCTGCCCCCCGGCACCAGCAGCGAATCGCCCGCCGCCGTGACCCGCCGGCCAGACCCTGCCTCAACGCGCAGCATCTGCCCCTCAACCGGCAGCAGCGCACCGGGCGCTACCGCGACCTCCGGCTGGCGGTCCGCCAGATGCCCGGCCAGCCAGTCCTGTTTGGAGCGGGCAAAATCCAGCGCCTCACGTTCGGGCAGGCCCTTTGGCAGGGTCAGCGTGACGCGTCCATCCAGCGCGGACACGCGCAAGGATATCCGCCGCGCCTGCGCCGAACGGCGCAAGGTAACTTCGATAGGGGGGTTGCCGGGAAGGATATGCTGGCCCATATGCCTGATCTGTGCTGCTACCGAGGCGCAAAAGCTTTGACACCTTTGCCCTGTTATGGCAGGTGGCGCAGATCGCATGCAAGGCACCATATTTGAAAGGGACGCACATGCCCAAGGAAGAATGGGGCGTCAAGCGCCTGTGCCCGACGACCGGCCAGCGCTTTTACGACCTGAACAAGGATCCGATCATCAGCCCATACACCGGCGAAGTGGTCGAGCTGAACACCGGCAAAAGCCGCTCGATCAAGGCAGACGCCGAAGATGCCGAGACAAAGAAGATGAAAGACGCCAACACCGACGATGACGCGGTGCTGGACGATGATGACGACGTTGACGTGGATCTGGGCGACGACGTGCTGGAAGACGAAGATGACGACGCCGATGTCTCGCTGGACGAGATCGCGGATGTCGCCTCGGATGACGACGACAGCTGATATTGCGCGCCGGGCCGGATTTTTCGCTTGATCCCGCCCGGCGGTTTGCCTAAGTCAGCATTCAGCGGCCGCATCGGTCGCCTTGGGGCCTTAGCTCAGCTGGGAGAGCGCCTGCATGGCATGCAGGAGGTCAGGGGTTCGATCCCCCTAGGCTCCACCAATTCACTCTTGGAAATCACCAGATAGTTCTGCCTTTTTCGTCAGAGGATTTGCCTCTGCCGCGCAGACGGGTGCTGTTTTCCCTGCGATAATCCATGCTGCCTTGATCCGCGGCTTTCGGAGCGTCGATCGCTGCGCAGCCCTCCATCTGTCAAACCCGGGGATGGCCCATGAGCGACCATTTCTACGTCGTGACGGGCGGCCCCGGTGCGGGCAAGACCAGCCTCATAACCGAGCTTGCCCGTCGCGGCTTTCACGCGATCCCCGAATCCGGCCGCGCGATCATTCGCGAGGAGATAGATAACGGCGGAGACGCCCTCCCGTGGGTGGATCGCATGGCCTATGCCGAACGGATGCTGGAACGCGCACAGCGCCGCAGAGGCGCTCTCGGGCCCAGTGATCTTCGACCGAGGCACTCCTGACGTTATTGGGTTACCTGACCCTCTGCGGCCTCGCTGTGCCGTCTCACGCCGTGACAGCGGCCAAGACAGCCCGGTACAACGCCCGCGTCTTCCTTGCGTCCCACTGGGATGAGATCTTCACGCAGGATGCCGAACGCAAGCAGACCCGCGCCGAGGCCGAAGCGACATGCGCCGCCATGAGCGAGACCTACGCCGCCCTCGGATACGAAACCACAGAGTTGCCGCGCGCCGACATCGCAACACGCGCCAACTTTGTATGTGCGCAGTTGGCGAACCCAAACCTGTAGCTCCCCTATTATTCCTCCACCCAGAAGCGATCACTTGCTTTGCCACGGGATGCTAGGATACGGCGCACGACTGCGTCGCCACCAAAGACATCAACGGGATCGAAGCAAAATTTGTGGAACGTCTTTTCGCTTATCTCGGCGTCATCAAGTGCATCTTGGGCCACTCTCAACTTCGCACCATAGTTCTCCTTCAAGAACTCGACAGCTACGGGGATCATGCGTAACCGCGCCATTGAGACCGCAGCTTATGCGGCTTGACTGTCGGTTGCGGATGCCAGCGGCACCCAATTTCACGGCAGCAATTCATCCAGCCGGTTGATCTTGTGATCGTGGATACGGTCGAGGATGTCAGCCAGATAGGCCAGCGGGTCGAGACCGTTCAGTTTGGCGGTTTCAATGACGGTCATTGCACGCGCGAGCGTTTCCGCCCCGGTATCGGCTCCTGCAAACAACCAATTCTTACGTCCAATTCCAATCGGGCGCAGGGCGCGTTCTGCCGGGTTGTTGTCGATGGCCACACGCCCGTCAGACAAAAACAGTCTGAAGGCCTCCTGCCGCGCGAGACCATAGCGGAAGGCCTTGGCCAGATCGCTCTTGCCCGGGATGCGCAGAAGCTGCTGTTCGGACCAGGCAAAGAAAGCCTCGACCTTGGGCAGGCTGAGCTTTTGACGTGCCGCATAGCGGGCGTCGGCGGACTGGCCGTTGATATCGCGCTCGATGTCGTAGAACTTGCCAATCCGGTCGAGCGCCTCGCGGGCGATCTCGGATTTGGTCGAGGTCCAGAAGTCATGGAAGTCGCGCCGCAGGTGGGCCCAACAGGCCGCCTCGCGCAAGCGCGGTTTGCCACAGGGTTCAGGCGCGTAGAACTTGGTATACCCTTTGTATCCATCCGCTTGCAGGATGCCGCGCGCATCGGCCAGGTGGCCAAGAACATGCTCTTCCTTCCAGTTGGGTGCGAACCGATAGACAGCGCCGGGTGGCGCAGCTACTGCCCAGGGCCGTTGATCACGCACGTAGGTCCAGATACGGCCTTGCTTCACGCCTTTCCCCAACCCTTTATCTCTCTTCGACCGGTCCAGCACCCGGATTGGGGTATCATCCGCGTGTAGAAGATCGCTGCTCATGATGTTCGCCTCGATCCGCTCGACCAGCGGCGACAGGGTCTTCATGGCGCGGCCACACCGCCCACCAAAGTGCTTTCGGGGATATCAGCCCCCATGCGCGCGAATATCTCATGCTGGCGATACAAAGGGAGGTGATCGTCGAACTTCGAGACCAGCACATGCGCCAGGAGGTTCGGCCCGGCCATGCTGCCCGGGATAGGACGGCTGGGGGCGGGTTCCTGCACCATCCGCTCGCAGCGCCGGCAGGATTTCTTGATCCGAGCGATCTGAACCACCTTCATCTGGGCGGCGATCATATCGAGCAGTTCGCTGACATCTTCGCCGACTACACGCAGATCACCGCCACAGTCGGGGCAGCAGGCACCGGGGTCCAGTTCACGACGCTCGCGCTGGGTCGTATCCGAGACACGCGGCCTGCGACGCAAAGCGGGTGCATCGGCAGTGTCTGGTGATGGCTCATCCTGCCCTTCGTCGATGAGTGCGTCATCGTCTTCGGCCACCGCCACCAGCAGGTCTTCGAGCGCCAGTTCCAGTTGTTCAATCTCGCGCTCGATCTTTTCCGAAGATTTGCCAAAGGCCAGTTTCTGGAGTTTGGCGATCCGCAGGCGAAGCGCCTGAACCAGCTGGTCATGGACGCGCAATGTCGCCGATACCCTGGCGTTCTCGGCTTGCAATGCTGCGATCATCGCCTTCAACACAGCGGGATCATCGGGGAGGTTTTCAGCAGGCTTTGACATGCGCCTGACTACCAAAAATCAGGCCGAAGCACCATAGAAACAAAGCAAATCAAGCAACAGAATCACCCCACCCGCGCAGGCGGAGCACCCCAGTCCGGACGCCGCCAGTCGATGCCTTCCCAGAGCATCGCGAGCTGTGCCGAGGTCATCCGCACAGCTCCATCCTTGGCGCTCGGCCAAGGGAAGCGACCCCGTTCGAGCACTTTGTAATAAAGGCAAAATCCCTGACCATCCCAATACAGCAGCTTGATCCGGTCACCCCGACGGCCCCGAAAGGCAAAGACCGCATTACCGGTCGGCTTCTGATGCAGCACATCCTGGGTCAGCGATGCCAATCCCGCGATCCCCTTGCGCATGTCCGTAACACCGCAAGCGAGATACACACGCACACCAGTGCCGGGGCCGATCAGGCCCCTTCCACCGCGCGGATCAGCACCGACAGCGTCGCCGGATCGACCGCGCGTTCAAAATGTAAGCTGCGCCCGCCACGCAGACGCAACTCAACAGCAAATGAAGGCGGTGACCCAGCGACCGGTGCCTGCGCCATCGGCAGATCCACTGGAAAGAACAGCGCCCCGGCATCGGGCGACCACAAGCCTTTCTTCTTCAGCTCATGTCGCCACGCGTATATATGCTGTCGCTTAATCTCATGACGTTGCGCAACCTGCGTTACGCTTGCACCATCGACACCAACCGACACAACAATCTCAAGTTTGTCGTCGTCATGCCAAAAGCGTCGCCGCTCCGCCCCAAGAATTTCGCCACGCATCGCAGACCCCGTCTAAGAGACGTCGCTAATGACGTCCTTAGCGACGTCTCTTAGATCATTGCAAAAGCGTCAGGCAGGCGCTCCCAGTGGCGCGGTTACGATCAAACACCTAGACGCTTGCAGCTGTCCGACATACCTGCTGGATTAGAAAAGCCGCACATAGGATAGGCAGGAAGACCGATATAGTGCTTCCCGATGTTGGTAAAATTTTAATATTCTGATGGTGGATCCGTCGGTTGATACGAAATCCGCATTTTTCATCAAGCGTCTTTTTCAGAACAAAAAATCTTAATTGACAATACTCCCGCCGGAGGCGGCGCCAGCTTGAGGTGCAGGGACCGCAGGGAATACCAAGGCGGCCGGTTTCGAGCGTCCGCGACGCGCATTTCAGTCCGGTGTGCCGGTTTTTGTGGATATTTTCTCCATTGCTGCGGTCCATTCGCGGTCGCGCAGGATGCGCCGGAAGGCGCGGCGCAATTCGCCGACTGCCCCATCGGGGAACCAGCGACGATGCGCAAGCAACAGGCGCTGAGGGTCCAGCGCGATCATCGCCTCGACGGCGTCGGCCAAATCCGACTTGCGATACCTCATGCTGACAGGGAACGGCATCTTGCCGTCGCTGTCGTCAGCGCCTGACAGCCAGACAAGCGGGCGGGCGGCGGCAGGTAAATGCGCGGTCTGCACGTTATGTATCAGGTCCGTGCAGATCAGCGATGCAGAGGCGCGGTGAAAGTAGACAGTCTCGCAATGGTGCTTGCGGCCTTTGATGGCTATCTGATCGATCTCATCCGCCCAAGCTGCCGCTTTTTGCGATGAGGCGACACCATGCGCGCCTGCGTTCGGCGGGTGATCGGTCAGGCCGCCCGCGTGCCACAGCAGCGCATCGGGATAAGCCTGCTGCCAGTCAGGGAGCTGTGAAAAATGGCGCCCGTTCGGTGCGACAAGATATCCAACCGGCCCCAGCGCTTGCAATTCACGGCGCAGCGTTTCTGTCAGAACAGTTGGAGCATGAATCCAGAGGCTGCCGCATGCAAGGCGCACGACAGTGGCGCGCGACGGATACGGAATTTTACAAATCGTCACCGGCGGGCCGTCGATCAGCCAGATGTCTTTTGCCACGGGCTTGAGCGTGTTCAGCGGCTCATGGCCCGTGGCGCGTTCTTGCGGTGCCAAGGTCAGTCGATGACCGTGACGGAAGTCATCACATCGGGCTGTCCGACAACGGCGCCATTGCTGCCGGTGCCGCGCTTGATGCTGTTCAGCACATCCATGCCGTCCGTCACCTTGCCGACCACGGTGTACTGGCCGTTCAGATGGCCTGCGGGGGCAAAGTTGATGAAGAACTGGCTGTTGGCGCTGTCGGGGCTGGCACTGCGCGCCATGCCGACGGTTCCGGCCTCGAATGGCCGGTCCGAGAATTCGGCGGGCAGATCCGGCAGGTCCGAGCCGCCCGAGCCTGCGCGCATCATGTCGCCACCTTCCAGCTTGCCGTATTGCACATCGCCGGTTTGCGCCATGAAGCCGTCGATCACGCGGTGGAACACCACGCCGTCATAGGCGCCCTGCCGGGCCAGAGTGGTGATGCGTTCGACATGGGCGGGGGCGACATCTTCGAACAGGTCGATGGTGATGGTGCCGTTCGCCTCGCCCGCGACGTCGATTTTCAGGTCTGTCGCCAGCGCAGGCGCGGCGGCAAGGATCACGGTTGCTGCCAGAATGTTACGCATCTGCGGCCACCTTGACGCTGATCATGCGGTCGGGGTTCGCGGGCGGTTCGCCCTTGGCGATGTTGTCCACATGCTCCATCCCCTGAATGACGCGGCCATAGACGGTGTATTGGCCATTCAGGAAATTGTTGTCGCTGAAGTTGATAAAAAACTGGCTGTTCGCGCTGTCCGGGTTCTGGCTGCGCGCTGCGCCCAACGTGCCGCGATCATGCGGGATCTTGGAAAATTCTGCCTTGAGATTGGGCAGGTCGCTGCCGCCGGTGCCGGCCGCGCGGGGGTTGTAATCCTTTTCCATGTTGGCGTTTGCCACATCGCCTGTCTGCGCCATGAATCCGGCGATCACGCGGTGAAAGGCGACGTTGTCATAGGCGCCGGCGCGGGCCAGTTCCTTCATCCGTTCGCAATGGCCGGGGGCGACATCGGGCAGCAGTTCGATCGCGACGGTGCCGTCCTTCAGCTCGATCAGGATGGTGTTTTCTGGGTCTTTGATCTCGGCCATTGGGGCCTCCTTTTGATGGGCATTGCGGCAATATCTAGGCGCTTGGTGGCTGATTGCCAAGCGCCCCACCTTGACGCATGCGCGCCCACGCGCCAAGACATGCGCAACGGACCGGATGGCAAGGATGGGCAGATGAGCTGGAAAACCCTCGACGACATGGACCTGAGCGGCAAGCGCGTGCTGACACGCGTCGATATCAACGTGCCGGTCGAGGCCGGGCGCGTCACGGACGCCACCCGGATCGAACGGATTGTGCCGACCGTGCAGGACATTCTGGCCAAGGGCGGCAAACCGATCCTGATCGCGCATTTCGGCAGGCCCAAGGGGAAGGTGGTTCTGGACCTGTCGCTGCGCGTCCTGCGCCCCGCGCTGGAGGCGGCGCTGGGCCGCTCCGTGCGCTTGATCGAAACGCTGGACGGCGCCGAAAACCTGACCGCCGAGGCAGAGGCGGCAGACGTGCTGCTGCTGGAAAATATACGGTTCTACCCCGGCGAGGAGGCGAACGATCCTGATTTTGCCGCCCGCCTTGCCGCGCTGGGGGATGTCTATTGCAATGATGCGTTTTCAGCCGCGCATCGCGCCCATGCCAGCACGGCGGCCATCGCAGATTTGATGCCGTCCTGCGCCGGGCGCCTGATGCAGGCCGAATTGCAGGCGCTTGAGGCCGCGCTGGGCGCGCCAAAGCGCCCTGTGGTGGCCGTGGTGGGCGGCGCCAAAG
Source organism: Roseovarius dicentrarchi (assembly GCF_003316635.1). Classification (GTDB taxonomy): domain Bacteria; phylum Pseudomonadota; class Alphaproteobacteria; order Rhodobacterales; family Rhodobacteraceae; genus Roseovarius; species Roseovarius dicentrarchi. The sequence goes on from NZ_QNQP01000003.1 coordinate 22,738, forward strand.
TGTCGACAAAGCTGGATCTGCTCAGCAATCTGGTGGAAAAGGTCAACGTTCTGGTGATTGGCGGCGGCATGGCCAATACGTTTCTGGCCGCGCAGGGCCTGAATGTCGGAACGTCGCTGTGTGAGCATGACATGGCAAAAACTGCCCGGCAGATCATGACCAAAGCCGCCGATCAGGGCTGCGATATCATTTTGCCCGCCGATATCGTTGTTGCGCGCGAATTTGTTGAAAACGCCCCGCATGAGACGCTGGCGGTCCATCTTTGCCCCGATGACGCCATGATCCTCGATGCCGGACCGCAAAGCGTGGCGCGCGTGGCTCAGGCATTTGACGCCGCCAAAACGCTGATCTGGAACGGCCCGCTGGGTGCGTTCGAAATCGCGCCCTTCGATGCGGCCACCAATGCAGCAGCACGCCACGCCGCCGAGCGAACCCGGGCAGGCAAGCTGATTTCCGTTGCGGGCGGCGGCGATACCGTCGCCGCACTGAACCGCGCAGGCGCAGCCGACGATTTCACTTATATTTCAACCGCCGGCGGCGCGTTTCTGGAATGGATGGAGGGCAAGGATCTGCCAGGCGTCGCGGCGCTGGGCCGTTAGCGCGACCATAATTGCAAGCATCATGGCACTGCCGTAGAAGCGGGCGATAGACAGTAAATCAAATTGAGCGGAGCCATCATTATGCCGAATACAGCCCAAGCAGAGAAGATTCGCGCCGGTAACGGATTTGTTGCGGCGCTGGACCAATCGGGCGGCTCCACCCCCAAGGCGCTGGCACTGTATGGCGTGCCCGAGACCGCCTATTCGGGCGAGGCCGAGATGTTCGACATGATCCACGCCATGCGGTCGCGCATTGCGCAGGCACCTGATTTCAACGGCGACAAGGTAATCGGCGCGATCCTGTTCGAGATGACGATGGACCGCCAGATTGATGGTAAGCCGTCGGCCACCTATCTTTGGGAGGAACGCGGCGTCGTTCCGTTCCTGAAAGTGGACAAGGGTCTGGAGGATGAGGCAGACGGCGTGCGCCTGATGAAACCGATGCCCGATCTGGACGTTCTGTGCGACCGAGCCGCGAAGGAGGGTATTTTCGGTACCAAAATGCGCTCGGTCATCGACGCCGCATCCGCCAGCGGGATCGAAGCCGTGGTCGCCCAGCAGTTTGAGATCGGCAAGCAGATTCTGGGTCATGGCCTGATCCCGATTATCGAGCCGGAAGTCACCATTTCCATCGCCGACAAGGCCGAGGCCGAAGCGCTGCTTCTGGACGCGGTCAAACGCCACCTCGATGCGCTGCCCGAAGGCACCGAGGTCATGCTGAAGCTGACACTGCCCGAGACCGCAAATCACTATAAGCCGCTGGTCGATCACCCGGCGGTCATGCGCGTTGTCGCCCTGTCGGGAGGCTACTCCCGCGAGGAGGCGAACCGCCGCCTTGAGCAGAACACCGGCATTGTCGCCAGCTTCAGCCGGGCGCTGACCGAAGGATTGTCGGCGGATCAGACAGACGCGAAATTCAACGAAACAATCGGTGCGACAATCGACAGCATCCATGCGGCATCTGTTGCGGGCTGATGTAACCGACAGAGGGGGCCAGCCCCCAAGTCGAAAATCCAAAGGATTTTCAACTTTCCCCCGGGATATTTGACAGCAAGAAGAAATGGCAGGACGTTCCAAGCCGTTCTTCTTGCTGAAAATATCCTCGCCGAAGGCATAAAAGTTCTTGGTCGGAACGCTTTAGCCAAGCCGGGCGAGGATTGCTGCTGTATCGACCCCTGATATTGCGCCAGCGACGCGCCCACGCTCGCCTGTCAGCCGCGTGGCGATATAGGCTTCTGCGATGGCGGGCGGTGCATGTTGGATCAGGACCGCAGCGGTCAGCAATGTTGCCAGACTGTCAGCATACCAGCGTGCCTGCCCGGCGTCGGGCAAGCGGGGGAAGCGGCCCATGTGCGCGCGCAGCGCCGCATCGTAGCGGCGGTATTCGCCCGTCGCTTGGCCCAACGCATCACTCAGCACCTCGCCCGCCATCGGGACCGTGCGCAAGGTCCGCAGGATGTCCAGACACATGACGTTGCCGGGTCCCTCCCACAGGGCTGTCAATGGCGCCTCGCGGTACAGCAGCGGCAGGCCGGTTTCCTCAATATAGCCAGCGCCGCCGAGGCATTCCAGCGCCTCGCAAACTACGGCAGGGCAAAGCCGGTTGCTCAGGAATTTGGCCAGCGCGGCGCCCAGCCGCGCAAAGGCGCGGTCACGCTCGCCGGTGCCGTCGAAGGCGCGGGCGACGGCCAGTCCCAGCGCCATCGCGCCCTCCCAATCCAGTGCAAGATCGGCCAGCACGCTGCGCATCAGCGGCTGGTCGATGAGCCGCGCCGCGCCGACGCTTCGGTGATTGCACCAGTGATGCGCCGCGCCAAGCGCAGCGCGCATCAGGCCAGCCGGGGCAAGCGCGGCGTCCAGCCTGGTATGGTGCAGCATTTCTGCGACCCGCGCGATGCCGTCGCCCTCATCACCCAGCGGCAAGGCAAGCGCATCGGCATATTCGATTTCTGCCAGCGCGTTTGAACGATTGCCCAGCGTGTCCTTTAACCGCTGGATATGCAGCGTATTGCGCGTGCCGGACGTCCAGCGCGGCACCACAAAAGCGGTCAGGCCGCCGGGCGCCTGTGCCAGAGTGATGAACCCGTCCGACATCGGCGCCGAGCAAAACCATTTATGCCCGCGCAGGCGGTAGGCGTTGCCGTCGGGGATGGCGTGGGTCGATGTGCCGGTCAGGTCCGACCCACCCTGTTTTTCCGCCAGGGCCATACCCATCGTCGCCGCCGCCTTTCGCTCCAGCGGCGCAACGGCCGGATCATAAAGGCGCGCGGTCAGCTTTGGCACCCATTCGTCGAACAGGGGTTTCGATGCGCGCAGGGCGGGCACGGCGGCATAGGTCATGGTCATGGGGCAACAGACCCCCGGCTCCACCTGTGTGGTCATGTAAACCATTGCGGCATGGGTAGAATGACCGCCCGGCGCCGCTTCCCATGGCAGCGCGGCATAGCCCGCGCCCAGACCGGCCTGCATCAGCATGTGATAGGTCGGATGGTATGACACCTCGTCCAGCCGCCGGCCGCTGGGATCGAACAGCTGCGCCTCGGGGGGGTGGCGATTGGCCTCCATTCCGGCCTCGCGCATGGCGGCGCGGCCTATTTTGCGCCCGTAGGCCGCCAGATGCGCATCATCGGCGGCGTGCGCGTGGTCGCGCAGCGCCGGATCGCCGTCCCACAGATCCAGATCGCCGCGGGTGGGCGGCTGGTTCAGGACCTCATGCGTGTCTGTTTCGTTATGTGGCCGCGAATTTGGCATCGGCAAATCTCCTGTAGCGTGTGCATTTAGGCGGCCTTGGCGCAAGATTGCAACGTCCTGTCGCGCCATTGCGCGTCGGTCGACAAAGCGATTCCAAATCCGGGGCGGGTGTGGCAGGGTCTGCAAAGGATCCGGCAGAGATCACCAAAATGAGGCAGATGCAGTGACAAATCGGAAAAAGCCCGCGCTGGGCGTGTTCGTCTATTTCGCCATCGCATTCGCGCTGGGCACGTATTTCACCTTTGCCGCCGTTCAGGGCGATTTTGGCCTGTTCAGCCGCGCCGAGATCGAGGCCGAGGCAGATGCGCTTCAGGCGCAGCTTGACTTGCTCAACAGCGATATCGCGATGATGGAAAACCTGACCCGGCGCCTGTCGGACACTTATCTGGACCTGGATCTGCTGGATGAACAGGCGCGCTCGGTTATCGGTCTGCTGCGCAGTGATGAGATTGTCATCCGCTGAAATACCTGCCGAAACGCCTGCGATATACCCGATATCTGCGCGCGCTGCGTCCATCGCCGGCGTCACCGGGCCCGAGTGAAACCAACGAACGCAGCTTGCGTTTGTTGCGCAGCAATGCCTATCCTCAAAGGATGAACGCGGCCGAACGGGTCGCGCAACCATTTGTGCCATGGATAGTTTAGCGTTAAACTATCCTGCGATATATGTGCCAACCAAGGGGATATCTGCCAATGGCTGCCCAGAAGAAAGCAAGCAAATCAAACGCTTCGGCGGAGGATCTGAAGGCGTATTATTACGACATGCTGCTGATCCGGCGATTCGAGGAAAAGGCAGGCCAACTATACGGCATGGGCCTGATCGGCGGATTCTGTCACCTTTACATCGGCCAGGAGGCGATCGTTGTCGGGCTTGAGGCCACCGCGGAAGAGGGCGACAAGCGCATTACCACATATCGCGATCACGGTCATATGCTGGCGTGCGGCATGACCCCGGACGGCGTCATGGCCGAGCTGACCGGCCGCGAGGATGGCTATAGCCGCGGCAAGGGCGGCTCGATGCACATGTTCTCGAAGGAAAAGGATTTTTACGGCGGGCACGGCATTGTCGGCGCCAACGTGCCGCTGGGTGCCGGGCTGGCATTTTCCGACAAGTATCGCGGCAATGACCGGGTGACGTTCACCTATTTCGGTGACGGCGCGTCCAATCAGGGCCAGGTTTTCGAGACGTTCAATATGGCTGCCCTCTGGGCGTTGCCGGTGATTTTCGTCATTGAGAATAACAATTACGCGATGGGAACGTCGCAAAAACGCTCCACCTCGGCGCCCGAGCTTTACAAGCGGGGCGAGGCGTTCGGCATCCCCGGCGAGGCGGTGGATGGCATGGACGTTCTGGCCGTCAAGGAAGCGGGCGAAAAGGCCGTCGCGCATTGCCGCGCGGGCAAGGGGCCGTACATCCTTGAGATGAAGACCTATCGCTATCGCGGTCATTCGATGTCGGACCCGGCCAAATATCGCACCCGCGAGGAAGTGCAGAAGATCCGCGAAGAAAAGGACTGCATCGAACATGTCCGCGATCTGCTGCTGACCGGCAAACACGCGACCGAGGATGATCTGAAAGCGATCGACAAGGACATCAAGAAGATCGTCAACGCATCCGCCGAATTCGCCAAGGACAGCCCCGAGCCGGACCCCGCCGAGCTGTGGACAGACGTCTACGCCGATGCCGTGCCGCAGAAAGCCTGAGGAGCCATATTAGATGACGACAGAAATTCTCATGCCCGCCCTCAGCCCTACGATGGAAGAGGGAACGCTGGCCAAATGGCTGGTGAAGGAAGGCGATACCGTAAGCTCGGGCGATATCATCGCCGAGATTGAAACAGACAAGGCCACGATGGAATTCGAGGCCGTGGACGAAGGCACCATCGGCAAGATCCTGATCGAGGAGGGCACCGAAGGCGTCAAGGTCAACACCGCCATCGCCGTGCTGCTGGAAGAGGGCGAAAGCGCCGACGACATCGGCGACGCCAAGGCCAAGGCGCCAGAACCCGAGGTCAAGGAGGCGCCCAAACCCGACGCGCCGAAATCCGCCCCGGCCAAGGCTGCCGCGCCGCAGCCGGACCGCAGCCCCGACTGGCCCGAAGGCACCGAAACCAAACAGCAGACAGTGCGCGAGGCGCTGAATGCCGCCATGGCCGAGGAAATGCGCGCCGATGATGACGTGTTCATCATGGGCGAGGAGGTGGCCGAATATCAAGGCGCCTACAAGATCACCCAGAACCTGCTGGAAGAATTCGGCGCGCGGCGCGTGATCGACACGCCCATTACCGAACATGGCTTTGCCGGGATCGGCGTCGGCGCGGCCTTTGGCGGGCTGAAGCCCATCGTGGAGTTCATGACGTGGAATTTCGCCATGCAGGCGATCGACCAGATCATCAACTCGGCGGCCAAGACGCTTTATATGTCCGGCGGTCAGATGGGCTGCCCTATCGTGTTCCGCGGCCCCAATGGCGCCGCCGCGCGCGTGGCCGCGCAGCATAGCCAGGATTACGCGGCGTGGTATGCGCATATTCCGGGGCTGAAAGTGGTGCAGCCCTATTCGGCCTCTGACGCCAAGGGCCTGCTGAAATCGGCCATTCGGGACCCGAACCCGGTGATCTTTCTCGAAAACGAAATCCTTTATGGCAAATCGTTTGACGTGCCGGTGATGGATGATTTCACCGTGCCCTTCGGCAAGGCGCGCATCTGGCGCGAGGGCGAGGATGTGACCATCGTCAGCTTTGGCATCGGCATGACCTACGCGTTGGAGGCCGCCGAAAAGCTGGCCGAGGATGGCATTTCCGCCGAGGTGATCGACCTGCGCACGCTGCGCCCCATCGACTATGACACGTTGATCGCCAGCGTGCAGAAAACCAACCGCTGCGTGACCGTCGAAGAGGGCTTCCCGGTGGCATCCATTGGAAACCACCTCTCGGCTGTTATCATGGAGCGCGCTTTTGATTATCTGGACGCCCCGGTGATCAACTGCCTGGGCAAGGATGTGCCGATGCCCTATGCCGCGAACCTTGAAAAGCTGGCGCTGACCTCGACCCAAGAGGTTTTGGATGCCGTGCACAAAGTCACCTACCGTTAAGGAGAGAGAGCGATGCCGACAGAAATTCTGATGCCCGCGCTTTCCCCGACGATGGAGGAAGGCACGCTGGCCAAATGGCTGGTCAAGGAGGGCGACACCGTGTCCTCCGGCGATCTGCTGGCCGAGATTGAAACCGACAAGGCGACGATGGAATTCGAGGCCGTGGACGAAGGCACCATCGGCAAGATCCTGGTCGAGGAGGGCACCGAAGGCGTCAAGGTCAACACCGCCATTGCCGTGCTGCTGGAGGAGGGCGAAAGCGCCGACGATATAGGCAGCGCGCCTGAGTCGGAGAAAAAGGCGGAGAAGGCCGAGGCCCCTGAAAAAGAGGCGCAACCCGAACCTGCATCAGGCACCGTGACCGAGGCACCCGCCGCCCCCAAGGGCAAGGATGGCGAGCGTATCTTTGCCTCCCCCCTCGCGCGCCGGATCGCGGCCGACAAGGGGCTGGACCTGAGCCAGATCGACGGCTCCGGCCCGCATGGCCGCATCGTCAAGGCAGATGTCGAAGGCGCCAGCGCCGCACCGGCCAAGCAGCCCCAGGCGGCAGAGGCGGACGCCGTCGGCGCCCCCGCCGCGACTGAACCGGCCAAAGTGGGCCAGTCTGCCAGCGCCGTCGCCAAGATGTACGAGGGCCGCGAGTATCAGGAGGTCAAGCTGGACGGGATGCGCAAAACCATCGCCGCCCGCCTGACCGAGGCCAAGCAGACCGTGCCGCATTTCTACCTGCGCCGCGATATCCGGCTGGATGCGCTGCTGAAATTCCGCAGCGACCTGAACAAGCAGTTGGAGCCGCGCGGCGTCAAGCTGAGCGTTAACGACTTCATCATCAAAGCCTGCGCGCTGGCCTTGCAGTCGGTGCCGACGACAAATGCCGTCTGGGCGGGTGACCGGGTGTTGCAACTCAAGCCCTCGGATGTGGCTGTTGCCGTCGCGATCGAGGGCGGGCTGTTCACGCCGGTGCTGAAAGATGCCGACACAAAATCCCTGTCGGCCCTGTCTGCCGAGATGAAGGATCTGGCCGCCCGCGCGCGCGATCGCAAGCTGGCCCCGCATGAATATCAGGGCGGCAGCTTTGCGGTGTCCAACCTCGGCATGTTCGGGATCGATAATTTCGATGCGGTCATCAACCCGCCCCATGGCGCCATTCTGGCCGTGGGCGCGGGCGTGAAAAAACCCGTCGTCGGCAAGGATGGCGAGTTGTCGGTGGCAACCGTCATGTCAGTCACGCTCAGCGTGGATCACCGGGTGATTGACGGTGCGATGGGCGCCGAGCTGTTGCAGCATATCGTTGAAAATCTGGAAAATCCGATGGTCATGCTGGCCTGAAACGGGGCTTGTTGCCACGGAAAACGCGCCCCTTCGGGCGCGTTTTTCATTCGGCACCGTCCTGATTATTCCGATACGGCCGGTGGGCGCATTGACACGATCAGAACGATGGCAAGAACCGCCAGCCCCCCGGACAGGGCGTATGGCACCTGAAAATCGCCGATCTTTTCGGCCAGAAATCCGGCAACCACCGGGCCGATGCCCTGACCGGCGGAAAACACGATTGTCAGCACGGCAAACACATTCGCAGCAGAGGTCGGGCCAAAATAATCGCCCGCCGATGCGGCAATGATGACCGGAATGCTCCACGCGGCCAAACCGAACAGAGTGACCGACACATATAAAAGGCCGGGCGCAGATCCAAACCCGACAAGCATATAGGCCGTGCCCAGTACGCCAAACGCTACCGCCATGCCCGCGCGGCGCCCCAGACGATCGGATATCCAGCCAAACAGGATACCCGAAAAAACGCTGAGCAGGCCGAACCACGCCCACAGATTACCGGATGCATTTTTGGTCATGCCGTAGGCGTCGACCATGCTGGTGACGATAAACGTCACGTAAATCATGTAGGTGGCCCCATAGATGCCATAGGCCAGCCCCAGCTGCGCCAGCAGCCGCAGCTTGGCCCGCGGGGCCTGAACGGGTGCGCTTGCGGTCGTTTTCTCAGGGGTGCGCCCGGCGGGCAGCTTGCCAATCTCGCTGGGGCGATTGCGAAACAGGGCAAGGCACAGGCCGATGGCCAGGGCGGTGATCGCTGCAAAGATCAGCCATGCGATCTGCCATGGCACGAGGCCAAATTGCGGTGACAGCTGCGGCAGGATGAACCCGCTCAGGATAATGCCAAAGCCCGATCCGGCCATGACGATCCCCGCGGCAAGGCCGCGATGCGACGGATAGAACCACTGCGACATCGAGCTCATCGAAGGTAGAACAACGCCGGCACTGCCGATGCCGGTCAGCGTATATAGCGCGCACAGAACCGCGAAACTGCCGGTAAACGCCATGCCCGCCATCGACCCCGCAATCAGCCCAAGGCTGGCGACGATGGTTGCGCGCGCCCGCAATCTGGGCAGGACCAGCGGGATCAGCAGCACCCCGATCAAATACCCGGCCATGTTGGCAAAGCCCAGCAAACCGGCCTGCGAATACGACAGGCCCAGCGTCTGCGACATCGACGGCAGCAACATGCCAAAGGCAAACCGCCCCAACCCCAGAGCGCAAAACACCGCAACGGCGCCGGCCAGCGCGACAGTCCACGCATAATTACGTTGCGCGCGGGTCTGGGGTGTCCTGTTCTGGCTCACGTGTGGCCCCTGCTTTGCTGCCCATGCACCGGGTCAAGGTGGCTGCGTTCGGGCGCGATTTATAACGTTGCACCGGGCGCTTGGCGTCCTGCGCAACAGATTGGGCGGCACGCGATGCACGCTGCATTACGCTGGCCTTGCCGATGCATGAGCCTTCGGGGCAAGTCTGGTCAAGCGTCTTCTTGCGCTACGGCCGCTGCCAATTCGTTGCTGATGGCCTTGATATCACCCATTGCGTCAATGTGTTTGAGCAGTCCTTTGCCCTCGTAGTAGGCGATCAGCGGCGCGGTTTCGGCATGATACGCGGCAAGCCGCTGCGCGACGGTTTCCGCATTATCATCCGCGCGGCGTTTGAAATCATGCCCGCCGCAGGCGTCGCAGGTGTCAGGGTTTGCCGGTTTCTTGTGGGTATCGTGATACCCCTCGCCGCAGGCGGCACAGGTATATCGGCCCGATACCCGGTCAATCATCGCCTCGTCCTGCACGTCGAGCGATATGACGAGGTCCAGCGTCTGCGCCTTTTCGGTCAGGAGCGTATCCAACGCCTGGGCCTGTGCCACCGTGCGCGGGAACCCGTCAAAGATGACGCCGTTTGCCGTATCGGGACGGTCCAGCCGGTCGCTGACAATGGCGATGACAATATCGTCGGACACCAGACCGCCGGCCTGCATCACGTCCTGCGCGGCCTTGCCCGCATCGGTGCCCTTTTCCACGGCATCGCGCAGCAAATCCCCGGTGGACAGTTGCACCAGCCCGAATTTTTCAGTCAGCACGCGCGATTGGGTGCCTTTTCCGGCGCCGGGCGGCCCGAGCAATATCAGGTTGGCCATGTTCAACGTTCCTTTCGCTGTGTTCTTTGGGTTGCAGGTGCCGCGCAGGCGGATTGTGCAGGACTGCAAGCGCAGGTCACGCCGCTGGCAGGCGTCCGGACGTGGCATCATGCGGGACTGATAAACTGTTGTGAATTGGCCCCGCGCCGTGCGCGAGGTGGCCGTCATGTGTCTGGCGCGGGCGCCAGACACTGTGTTGTGGCGTCAAAATGCCTGTTCAGGCCTTTTGATCGGCTCGCAGTTCAACGCGGCGGATCTTGCCCGAGATGGTCTTGGGCAGTTCGTCGACAAAATTGATCTCGCGCGGGTATTTGTACGGCGCGGTGTATTTCTTGCAGAAGTCCTGAATTTCCTTGACCAGTTCGTCCGACGGCTCCTTGCCTTTGACCAGAATGACGTAGGCGGAGACAATCTCGCCGCGCATGTCGTCGGGTTTGCCGATCACGGCGCTTTCGGCAACGGCGGGATGCTCCAGCAGGGTGCTTTCCACCTCGAACGGGCTGATGCGATAGCCGCCCGAGCTGATCAGGTCGTCGGCGCGGCCGATGAACCAGAAATAGCCGTCGCTGTCACGTTTGGCGGTGTCGCCGGTAAAGTACCAGCCGTTGCGGAAATCCTTCCTGTTCGGCTCGCCGCCGGTGTAATAGCCGTCAAACAGGCCCGGAGGCGTGCCGTTTTTCAGGTTCACCGCGATATTGCCAATCTCGTCATCGGGCATCCGGTTGCCTTCGTCATCGACGATTTCCACGTCATAGCCCGGCACGGGCTGACCCATCGAGCCGATCTTGACCGGCTGATCGGGGAAGTTGCCGACGATGTTGATCGTCTCGCTCTGGCCATAGCCGTCTGCGACGGTGGTGCCGGTGGCCTTCTTCCAGAAGTTGATCACTTCGGGGTTCAGCGGCTCGCCCGCGCCCATGGAGCGGCGCAGCGAGCTGAGGTCGTAGCCCGACATATCGGCCTGCGCGAACATGCGGTAGGCGGTTGGCGGGCCGCAGAACGTGGTGACGCCCAGCTTTTCCACCAGTTTCAGGTGCTGATCGACGTCAAAGCCGGGGGGATCGTACAGAACAACCGTGACACCCATCAGGAACTGCGGGAACACCATGCCCCATGCCGCCTTGGCCCAGCCGGTGTCGGTCAGGGTCCAGTGGATATCATCGGGCTGGAAGTCCATCCAGAACAGGCCGGTCGACGCATGCGCCAGACCGTATTCATACGACCGCGGCACCATTTTGGGCATTCCGGTGGTGCCGGACGTGAAAAAGCCCAGCATCATATCGTCGCAATGTGTCTTGGGGCGGTCTTCGGGGGCGATTTCACCCGGCTGGTCCTTGCACAGCTCCTCGGTGGAAATCCAGCCTTCGCGCGGGCCGCCGATGACGATCAGGAATTCCAGCGTCGGGCATTCATCCCGCACCTCTTCAACCTTTTCGCAATGCTCGGGCGTGACGATGATCGCGCGCGCCTTGACGCCGTTCACGCGGTATTCGATGTCGTGACCGGTCAGCAGGTTCGTGCCGGGCAGCGACACAACGCCCAGCTTCATGCAGCCGAACAGCGCGTCGTACCACTGGGGGATGCGGCCCGCGATCAGGCAGGCGAAATCGCCCTGCTTCAGCCCCAGTGTGCGCAGCCCGTTGGCCATCTGCGACGAGGTGCGCGCCAGATCGGAATACTTGATTTCGCGGACGTTCTCGCCGGTTTTGTCCACGGCCAGAACCGCCGTTTTGTCGGCCTCGCGCCCGCGGCGGTCGATCACATCATAGGCAAAGTTGAAATCGTCCGGGCAATGAAATTTATAAGCTTCGCGCGCCTCTTTGTATGTTCTTGGAACATTCATGAATTCGTACATGTCTTACTCCTTGGTTGGGGCGGTGGGACGGCTGGTTCGCCGTCGCGCAAATATGTCTGTTCGGTGGCCCATTCGGATCGCTCCCAAAAGTTTAGCGGCGTCTAGGCAACCGTTTCAAGGTATTCGCGCGGCGCCATTCCGAACCGGGATTTGAAGCCCCGGTTGAAATTCGACAGATCGCGAAACCCCGAGTCAAAGGCTACTTCGGAAATGTGAATACGTCTTGTGGTTTTTTGGCTGCGCAGCCGCGCGGCTGCGGCGGTCAGCCTGCGGTCGCGCACTTCGCTGCTGAAACTTGTGTTCTCGGCCTCGAACAGGCGCTGCACCTGCCGGGTCGACATCCCGATCTGGTGCGCCAGCCAGGCAAGGGACAAGTCTTGATTGGTCAGGTTCTGCTGGATCAGGTCAAGCGCAAGCGCCAGTTGGCAATCCTTGCTGCTGGTCGCCTCGTCCTTGGCAAAGTCGACCGGGTTGGAAAAGGCCAGTTGGATCATGCCCAGGATAAGCCCCGAAGTGGCCCGCCCGACAGCCGCGCCGTGATCCCAGCCGTGACAGACCTGCTGCACCTGTTGCCGGATCGTCGGGGCAAGCGGATGATCGGCAGGCAGCAGTTGCCCGATCTGCACGCGCCCCGCGCAGCAGCCAAGGAAATCCGCGCGCGGCATATGCAGCAGCAGCAGGCGGCCGGGCTGAAGCAATGTGATCCGGCAGTCCTTGGTCGAATCCACCAGCACGCAGTCACCCGCGCCCAGCGGGGCCAGTTCGCCGTTGTGATCCACGTGGACCCTGCCGCTGGCCTGAATGAGGCAGAATATAAATTCAGCATCGTCCTGCCCGGCGCCGCGCGGCGCGCGCCGGATTGCGGCCACATCCCCGGAAATATCAGCGACCTTCAAACCGTCCAGATCATGCGCCGTAACGCGCCCTTTGACCGCGCTTTGATGGTCTTGGGCGACGCCCCGAAAGTGGTGGCAAACCTTCGCCAGATCGTGCGACCATCTGTTGAAATCAATCACATCACGCATGCCGCACCCCCCGGCTGCTGCGCGCTGTGCCAGACGTCCCGGCAGATGTGTCGCGCCCTACCAAATTGCGGCCTTCCCATGCGGGCGCTGTGCCGGATGGAGGCAGGCGCACACGATCCGGCGCAGATGAGCAGGTGTATCCGGCATGACGGTGTCCTTTTGGTTGGGCGCGATTGGCGCGCTGTCTGAACTTCATGTCAGAGTATTAAGAAAAATCCCCACGTCTACGCGTAATATTCTAATCAAGTCGTGCGTGAATTCGCATATGAATGTGCGCCTGTTCCGGTGTTGCTGGCGCGTCAGGCATGGATTCTGGCGCGAAATGCCTAGAGCGGCGTGGGGCATTTGGATACCTTACAGGCGAAAGGTTTGTTGCCGCCGAACGCGCGTTCTGGCCGCGACCGGTATGGTCCGGATGGCGCAAGAAGATGGGGTGGGCGCGAGCCCGCAGAACCTCGGCGGTGGTTGAGGGCTGGGGCGCGGGCGCAGCTTTGCCTGGCTCTTTGAGGGGCGCGATGAAAGCCGCAGAACCGCAGAAGCATGATTTAGAAGGAAGTTCCAGATGAAGGTACTGGTCGCTGTCAAGCGCGTCATTGATTACAACGTGAAGGTTCGCGTCAAAGCGGACGGTAGCGGTGTCGATCTTGCCAACGTCAAAATGTCGATGAACCCGTTCGATGAGATCGCGGTAGAGCAGGCCATTCGCATGAAAGAGGCCGGCACAGTTGATGAAGTTGTCGCCGTCTCCATCGGCGTCAAGCAGGCGCAGGAAACGCTGCGCACCGCGCTGGCCATGGGCGCCGACCGCGCAATTCTGGTGATCGCGTCCGAGGACGTGAACACCGATATCGAGCCGCTGGCCGTTGCCAAGATCCTCAAGGCAATCGTGGACGAAGAGCAGCCCGGTCTGGTTCTGGCGGGCAAGCAGGCGATCGACAACGACATGAACGCCACCGGCCAGATGCTATCGGCGCTGCTGGGCTGGTCCCAGGGCACGTTCGCCTCCGCGCTCGATATCGAGGGCGATCATGCGCTGGTCACGCGCGAAGTGGATGGCGGCTTGCAGACGATCAAGGTCAAGATGCCCAGCATCGTCACCGTCGATCTGCGCCTGAACGAGCCGCGCTATGCGTCCCTTCCCAACATCATGAAGGCCAAGAAAAAGCCGCTGGACGAGAAAACCGCCGCCGATTACGGCGTCGATGTCACGCCGCGCCTCACCGTCACCGGCACCGCCGAGCCCGAGGCGCGCAAGGCCGGCGAAATCGTCGGCTCGGTCGATGAACTGGTTGCGAAACTCAAAGAAGCGGGGGCTGTATAATGGCTGTTCTTTTACTTGCAGAAGTGACCGATGGCGAACTGGCGTGGGATGCAACCGCCAAGACCGTAACCGCCGCTACAAAACTGGGCGATGTGACGGTACTGTGCTGCGGCGCATCCGCCGCCGCTGCCGGCGAAGCGGCGGCAAAGATCACCGGCGTTACGCGCGTTCTGGTGGCCGAGGATGCATCGCTGGGCCACCGGCTGGCGGAATCGACTGCGGCGCTGATCGTGTCACTGGCGGGCGATTATGATCACATCGTTGCCCCGGCCACGACGGACGCGAAAAACGTGATGCCGCGCGTTGCGGCGCTGCTGGATGTCATGATCCTGTCGGATGTGTCCGGCGTTGTGGATGCCGACACGTTCGAGCGCCCGATTTATGCGGGCAACGCGGTTCAGACGGTCCGCTCGACCGATGCGAAAAAGGTCGTGACCATCCGCACGTCCACCTTTGACGCGGCGCCGGACGGCGGCTCGGCCCCGGTCGAGACGATTTCGGCAGCGGTCGATCCGGGCCTGTCCGAATGGATCGAGGACAAGCTGGCCGCGTCCGACCGCCCCGACCTGACATCGGCGGGAGTCGTGGTGTCGGGCGGGCGCGGCGTCGGCTCGGAAGAGGATTTCAAGATGATCGAGGCGCTGGCCGATGCGCTGGGCGCGGCAATTGGCGCATCGCGCGCGGCGGTCGATTCGGGCTATGCGCCCAATGACTGGCAGGTGGGCCAGACCGGCAAGGTGGTGGCACCGGCGCTGTACATCGCTGTTGGCATCTCCGGTGCGATCCAGCATCTTGCAGGTATGAAGGATTCGAAAATCATTGTCGCGATCAACAAAGATGAAGAGGCCCCAATCTTTCAGGTCGCTGACTACGGACTGGTGGCGGACCTGTTCACGGCCGTGCCCGAACTGACAGAAAGGTTGAAGTGATGGATTTTGCACCAACAGAAGAGCAGGTCGCCATCTTTGATATGGCATATGAGTTCGGTCAGGAGCATATCGCGCCCAACGCCGCCAAGTGGGAAAAGGAAGAAACCGTTCCCAAAAGCCTGTGGCCCAAAGTGGCCGAGCTGGGGCTGGGCGGCGTCTATGTTTCGGACGAATATGGCGGATCGGGCCTGTCGCGCCTTGATGCGACCATGGTGTTCGAGGCGCTGTCGATGTCCTGCCCGTCTGTTGCATCGCTGCTGTCGATCCACAACATGTGCGGCGGCATGATCGACAAATTCGGGTCCGAGGAAACAAAACAGAAATGGCTGCCGCAGCTGTGCAGCATGGAAAAATTCTTTTCCTACTGCCTCACTGAACCCGGCTCCGGCTCGGACGCGGCTGCACTGCGCACGCGCGCCGACCGCACCAATGAGGGCTACAAGCTGAACGGGAACAAGGCGTTCATCTCGGGCGGCAGCTATTCGGATGTGTACCTGACCATGGTGCGCACCGGCGACGTGGGACCGCGCGGTATTTCGGCGGTTCTGGTCGAGGACGGCACGCCCGGCCTGTCCTTTGGCGGGCTTGAGCAGAAAATGGGCTGGCGCGCGCAGCCCACCTCGCAGGTGCAATTCGATGATTGCGAAATTCCGGCTGAAAACCTGGTGGGCGAGGAAGGGCGCGGATTTACCTATGCGATGGCCGGTCTGGACGGCGGGCGCCTGAATATTGCGGCCTCCGCCTTGGGCGGGGCGCAGTTTGCCCTGAACACCGCACTGCAATACACCGGCGAGCGCAAGGCATTCGGCAAGACCATTGACCAGTTTCAGGCGCTTCAGTTCCGTCTGGCAGAAATGGAGATCAAGCTGCAATCGGCACGCGTGTTCCTGCGCCAGGCCGCATGGAAGCTGGACACCAAAGCGTATGACGCTGTGAAATACTGCGCAATGGCAAAGGCTTACGTCACAGATGTATCGTTTGAGGTGGCCAATGACGCGCTTCAATTACATGGCGGATATGGCTATCTGTCCGATTACGGGATCGAAAAGATCGTGCGCGATTTGCGGGTTCACCAGATCCTGGAAGGCACCAATGAGATCATGCATCTGATTGTCTCGCGGCAACTGATTGCTGATCGCGGATAGGCGAATAGCTTCGCCACCAAGCAAACAAGAAGGAAACACCATATGAAGATTGGCTTCATTGGACTGGGTAATATGGGCGGACCGATGGCCGCAAATCTGGCCGCCGCCGGACACGAGGTGCGCGGTTTTGACCTGGACGCGCCGATGCCCGAGGGCGTGCAGGCCGCCGATTCAGCCGCCGATGCCGCAACAGGGGCCGAGGTCGTCATTTCCATGCTGCCCAACGGCAAGATCCTGCGCAGCGTCGCGGATGAGGTGATCCCGGCCATGGCGGCGGGTGCGGTGCTGTGCGATTGCTCCACAGTCGATGTGGAAAGCGCGCGCGCAGTCGCCGCTCAGGCGCATGATGCGGGATTGGGCGCGCTGGACGCGCCGGTTTCTGGCGGCGTGGGCGGCGCGACAAACGGCACGCTGACCTTCATGGTGGGCGGCGACGATGCGGCCTTTGCCACCGCCGCGCCGCTGTTTGATATCATGGGCCAGAAGGCCGTGCATTGCGGCGCGGCGGGTGCGGGCCAGTCGGCCAAGATCTGCAACAACATGATCCTTGGCGTCACCATGATCGCCACCTGCGAGGCGTTTGCGCTGGCGGACAAGCTGAACCTTGACCGGCAGAAAATGTTCGATGTGGTGTCCACGTCGTCGGGTTATTCATGGTCGATGAACGCCTATTGCCCCGCACCGGGCGTTGGCCCGACCAGCCCTGCCGATAACGATTACAAACCCGGTTTTGCATCCGAATTGATGCTGAAGGATCTGCGCCTGAGCCAGCAAGCCGCCGAAGCGGTCGGCGCCGACACGCCGATGGGCGAGCAGGCGATGGAGATCTACCGAACCTTTGTCGAGAACGAGTCTGGACTTGGCACAGACTTTTCGGCAATGCTCCCTCGGTTTGAAAAACGCTCACGGTCCTGATTTCTGACGCGGCGCAGCTATGGAGACACGAATGAACGAGAAAACAGCAGAAACGATTTCGCAAATGATGAAATCAGCGACGCAGTCCCACCCGCTATTCGCCGGCTTTGACGCAACCAAAGCCGAGGAAATGCGGGAAATCCTCGTGAAATCAATGCAGACCATGGTTGCGCCGAAGCCCGAAGAAATGGGCGAATGGTTTCAAAGCTGGATCGACTATCAAAGTGAATTCACCAAACTCTGGCTCACGACCCTCTCCAACATGCAAAAGGGCGAGGTCGAGCCAAGCAAGGACCGCCGGTTCAGCGCCGAGGAGTGGACCAAGGGCCTGTACCCCTTCCTGCATCAATCCTACGAGCTGACAGCCAAGGCCATGATCGACATGGCCGAAAAGATGGGCTTGCCGGACCACGAACAGCGCAAGCTCAATTTCTACACCCGGGTCACTGCGGACGGGCTTTCGCCGTCGAACTATGCGCTGACCAATCCCGAAGTTCTGAAGCTGGCGATGGAGACGAACGGGCAAAGTCTGGTTGACGGGTTTCAAAACCTGCTGGCGGATCTGGAAAAGGGTTACATCACCACGACGGACGAATCCGCGTTTACCGTTGGCGAAAATCTGGCCAACACACCGGGCGCAGTTATTTTCCGCAATGACCTGATCGAATTGCTGCAATACACGCCGACCACCGAAAAAGTGCGCGCAAATCCGATTATGATCGTGCCGCCTTGCGTGAATAAATTCTATATTTTCGACATCAACGAAAAGAAATCCATGATCCGCTATCTGGTGGAGCAGGGACATACTGTGTTCACTATTTCGTGGCGCAATCCGGATGCGAAAATGGCGCAATATGATTGGAATGACTACATTGAAAAGGGCATTCTGGCCGCGCTGGATGTCACAGCCGAAATCAGCAAATCGGATAAAATTGATATGCTGTCATGGTGCAATGCCAGTGCGATGATGCTGGCGGCCTTGGCGGTGATGCCCGATAAACAGAAAAAGCTGGTCGGCACCGCCACTTTCCTGTCAGCGATGGCCGATTTCACAGATCCCGGCGAAATTGAAGTCTTTGTCGATGCGCCGCAAATTGAAGCGTACAAGCACCGCCTGAAATCGACCAAGGTCGCCACGGGCCGCGATATCGCGCAGGCCATGGCGATGCTGCATGTGAACGAATCGATCTGGGGGTTTGTGATCAACAACTACCTCAAGGGGAAATCTCCACCACCTTTCGATATTCTGTTCTGGAATTCCGATACCTCGAACCTGCCGGCCAAGTGGCTGGAATACTACACAGAGGAAATGTACGTCGCCAACAAGCTGAAAGACCCCGGCGCGCTGACATTGCTGGACCAGCCGGTTGATATCGGAAAGATTGATGTGCCGTGTTATTTCGTTGCTGCCACCGGCGATCATATCGTTCCGTGGAAGGCATCATTTGACGCGCTGCACCGCGTTTCCGGCGACAGCGAATTCATTCTGACGTCCGGCGGCCACGTGTCGGGAATGGTTATCAATCATCCTCACAAAAGCCGCCGCTATTATCTGTCGGGCGGAAAGCCGGTCAATGATGGCGATGAATGGGCCGCGTCGGCCACGCGCACCGAGGGAAGCTGGTGGCCCCATTGGCTGAAATGGCTGGAGACGCAAAACAGTGCCGAAGAACGCGCCGCGCCGCGCGAGTTGGGCAATAAGAAATATCCCGAACTGGCGCCTGCGCCGGGAACATATGTAACGGAAAAGGTGTCGCAAAGCGGCTGATGCTGCATAGGCATATTTAACGCAACGAACTGCGGGCGCTTGAAGGAATGGAAAAGAACATGAAACATGAAAAACTGTCTATTCCTGAAAGCGGCTTTCGCTACATCAAAGTCGGCGGGGTAAAGCTGCGGGTTTATGGGCGCGATCTGGACCGGTCGGAAATGCCGCTCGTTATCTGCAACGGTCTGGGGCAAGGCGTCGAAATGCTGTTCCCCTTGATGGACGAGCTGGAAGACCGTCCGATCATTGCCTTTGACGCTGCCGGTGTCGGCCGGTCGGATGTGCCGCAAACAGGCACGACGATCCCCGATCACGCGCAGATGTTGCAAGGGGTGCTGGACCGGCTGGGCATCGAACGCTTTGATATATTGGGCATTTCATGGGGCGGCGCACTTGCGCAGCAAATGGCGCTGGAGTGCCCCGAACGGTGCAGGCGACTGGTGCTGGCAATCACGTCGGCGGGCGGCATTGGCAGCTGGTGGGGATCGCCGATCGCGCTGGCCGAAATCATCTTTCCATGGCGTTACGTGAACAAGGAATACGGTAACTTTATCGGTCCCCTGATGTATGGCGGCGAGGCAATCATGCATCCCGAATTGTTCCAGCAATATTCGGAGCACGCCATCCGTCCGACCTACGAAGGGTATTCCGCCCAAGTGAATGCAATGTGTTCGTGGAGCAGCCTGCCCTGGCTGTCGCAGATAAAACAGCCAACGCAAGTCATTGCCGGAGCTTATGACACGCTGATCCCCATCGGAAATCAGATATTGCTGTCCAGCTTGATTCCGCAGGCAAGGCTGACGGTTTTTCAGGCGGGGCATCTGTTGATGTATTCGAAACGCGAAGAAGTTGGCGAATTGGTTACAGACTTTCTGGATACCGGACGCAAGTAACACTGTAATTCCAACTCAGGAGGGAATGAAAATGCCTGAAACAATCACAACCGAACAGCAGGGCCGCGTTGTTATCGTCCGCCTAAATCGCCCCAAGAACATGAACGCGCTGAATAGCCAGATGGCGCGGGAAATTATCGAAACACTGGCGCCGCTGGACCGTGATCCGGGCGTCGGTTGCTTTGTGCTGACAGGAAATGAGCGCGCCTTTGCGGCGGGTGCCGACATCAAGGAAATGGCCGACAAGACCTATACCGAAATGGCCGATTCCGATTTCTTTGGCGAATGGGAAACCTTTGCGAATTTTCGCACACCGAAAATTGCGGCGGTCAACGGATACGCACTGGGCGGTGGCTGCGAATTGGCGATGATGTGCGACTACATTATCGCCGGGGAGGGCGCGCAGTTTGGCCAGCCCGAAATCAAGCTGGGCGTTATTGCGGGCATCGGCGGTACGCAGCGCATGACAAAATTGATCGGGCGCGCCAAGTCGATGCAGATGCATTTGACCGGCCGCATGATGAAAGCGGACGAGGCGCTGGCTTGCGGTCTGGTGGCTCAAGTCGTTGCTGACGCTGACGTCGTGGAAACAGCGATCAGCGATGCGACGCAAATTGCCGACTATTCCAAATCGGTGGCGCGTCATGCCCGCGAGGCGGTGAACCGCGCCGAGGAACTTTCGCTGAGCGAGGGGTTGCTGTGGGAGCGGCGCGTATTCCACTCGCTGTTCGCAACGGAGGATCAAAAAGAAGGCATGGCCGCATTTATTGAAAAGCGGGCGCCTGAATTCAAACGCTAGGATATTTTGGAATCTGGTGTCATAATATTTCGGTGCCAGCGGATAAGATGACCAAAATCGCGGCGCTAACGAGATAAAAGGGAGGGACAACCTTGGACGCGTATAAAAAGGAAATAAAATCCACAATCGGTTTTGGCCTTGGCTTTGTTTTGCTGGGACATACCGGATTGTGGTTCATCATTCTGGGGACTGACAACAGCTCCAGAATACTTGGCCTGCCGACGCATTACTTCATCGCGCTCATTCTGGGATCGCTTGGCGTTTTGATCTGGTCGATCATCTGGTGCCGCTATGCCAACCGGCTGGAGGACGATATCGAGGCTGAAAATGCCAAGATTTCCGCCAGCGCGGCGGCAAGCGCCAAGCAACCGGGCTCCATGGCCGGCGCAACCACACCCGGAGGGGCGTCCAAATGACACCTGCTGACTGGCAAATTCAAAATATCTGGCTCGGCCTTGGGATCACCTTTGCCGTTTTTGGCCTCTATTACATCGTCGCCCTGATCAACAACAAAAAGACCGAAAACGCGACGGATCTGTATCTGGCGGGGCGGTCTGTCGGCCCGGTGATCAACTCGCTGGCCGCGTCATCGACATGGATGAGCGTTGCGACCTTCCTGGGCGTTGTCGCGCTGATCCAGCAGTTGCACCTGCCGTTCGTGTTCATGTGGATTCAGCTGATCCTCAGCGTTCCGCTGCTGGTGATGCTGTATGGTGCATCGCTGTATCGGATGGGCGTTTTCACGTCGGTTCACTTTGTTCAGGTGCGCTATGGCCGGAACACGGCATTTTTGGCGGCCGCGTGGATGCTGCTGATCATGCTGATGTACATGGTCGGTCAGTTCATCGGCATCGCCAAGGTGTTCGAGGTGCTGCTGGGCCTGCCCTACATGCCGTCGCTGATCCTGTCGGCGCTGGTGATCACCGGTTATGTCACCATTGGCGGCATGAAGGGGGCAACGTATAACGACGCCATCCAGATGGTGATCATGATGATCGCGCTGGTCGTGCCGCTGGGTGCGATCCTCAAGGCGATGGGCGTATCGGGCTATTGGTTCCCGCCGCTGGGCTATGGCGACATGACCGATACGCTGCTGGCGCAGATCCCGACGTTTTTCGATCTGAAATACGAGGCGCGGTTCTACGTGGCGCTGTTCGTATCGCTGACCATCGGCACATTGGGCCTGCCGCAGCTTGCGCAGCGGGTTCTGACATCGGAAAGCATCAAGGCCGCGCGCCGTGTCGTGCCATGGTTCTGCCTGTGGGTGGGCGTCATGTTTCTGGCGACCTACGCAATGGGTTTCGCGGGCGTTTACCACTTCGCCCTGATCGACACCGAGCTGACACCGGAAGCCGCGGACAAGACGACGCTGCTGCTGAACCTTGCCTATAACCCCGAATGGGTGTCGGCATTTGTTATTGCCGGTGTTCTGGCGGCGGGCGTGTCCACCATCGCGGGCCTGATGATCGGCGTTGCGACCGTGGTTGGCCACGACATCGTCGGCGTGCTGAAGCCGCATCTGCCCGAGAAAAGCCAGCTGCGTTACGGCTACTTCGCGCTTGCCGGAACGGGCATCGTGTCCCTTCTGGTGTCGCTCAACCCGCCTGCCTTCTTGGTCACGTCGATCTTCTGGGCGTTCGGTCTGTGCGCGACGGCCATCACACCGATGGTTGTGCTGGGCGTGTGGTCAACCCGCATCAACACGTGGGGCGCGTTCTGGGGCAGCATCCTGTCGGGTGCGCTTTATATCCTGCTGTCGCCCTATGTGTTCGGTAACTTTTCGGTCGGATCGGGTCTGGTGGCTGCTCTCGGCTTCTCAACCTCGCTGATTTCGGTGCCGGTCGGGTTTATCCTGACGATCGTGATTTCGCTGGCGGCTGAAAAGATGAAGTCCGGCGAAGCAGCGGATGAGCGCCGTATCGCGCAGGAAACCGTCGAGGGGATGCACGGCTGGGTCGATGTCACGCGCCAGCGCTATGACAGCAGCCAGTGGCTGATGATCCTTGCGGCACTGTGGGTTCCGATCCTGCTGTGGGGTATGGTGCCTTGGCAGTAGGAGTGATGAGGTTCTCCTCATTTCGGCTGCCTGCCCTTATGGGCATGCCAATAGCGGGGCTCCTGTGGAGCCTCGCGACCCTTTATGCCAAGTCTGACCTTGTTGCGTCCCTGGACGTGCCGCCCATGCAGGCGTTTCTGGCCATATCGGTTGGCGGCCTGGCGCTGACCTTTTCGCTGTGGGTCGGATTTGCCGCCGTCGGCTGGGCGATGGTGCGCGCCTTTGGCGGGCGCATCCGCGTTCTGGTGCTGACCACCCTGATTTCCAGTGCGGCGCTGCCTTTGTGGGTCGGCGCGCCGGCGGCGGCGCTTTGGCTGAATGGGGCAGGTCAAAACGCGCTGCTTTGGGCGGTGATTGCGCTGCTGAGTGTCGCATTGTTTCTGCAAACGCTCGCCAGCCTTTTGGCGGCCGAGCTGAGCTGGCCGCTGACACGCGCCATGACCTGCGTGGGCGCCGTCGCGATTTTTCTGGGCTGCTTTGCCTATCTGTCAACCTGAACACACTCCTGCGGAGGGATAATCATGGCGATAAAAGCAATCGTTTTCGATGCCTACGGTACACTTTACGATGTCCAATCCCTGTCGCAGATCACCAATGCCGAATTCCCGCGTCATGGCGAATTGATCACGCAGGTCTGGCGCCTGAAACAGCTGGAATACACGTGGCTGCGCACATTGATGCAAAGCTATCAAAGCTTCTGGGACATCTCGCGCGACTCGCTTGAGTTTACCTTGAACGCCATAGGGCAGACCGCCAGCCCGGCGCAGATCGACCGGATCATGGAAAAATACCTGAACCTTGATCCCTATCCCGAGGCGATAGATGCGCTGACCGCGCTGAAGGGCGTCCCGCTGGCGATCCTGTCAAATGGCAATCAAACCATGCTGGATGCGTTGGTGCAAAACAGCGGTTTGGACAAACATCTGGATGCGGTGATCAGCGTCGAAAAGGCCCGTAAATTCAAGCCGGACCCGGACGCTTACGGGCTGGTGGAATCTGCCCTGAACGTGCGTCCCGCGGACGTGCTGTTTGTGTCGTCAAACGCGTTTGATGCGACAGCGGCCAAGGATTTCGGGTTTCAGGTGGCGTGGATCGAACGCGTCACGCCGCAGGATCTGGCGGCCGAGGTTGAGGCAAATCCGGTGACCGGACCGGGTACGATGTTCAAAATACTTCGCATGCAGATGGAGACATTCGACATAGAGCCGGACCACCGCCTGAAAACACTGTCAGACCTCGCGGCACTGACATAGCGCGGCGGGCGCCGCCAAGGCCGCCTGCAATCGCCCGAGCAGATTACACGATCAAGGGACCAAGCCCATGGATATCAAAGACAAAACCTTCATCATCACCGGCAGCGGGTCGGGCCTGGGATCGGCCACCGCGCGCCGCATCGTCGCGGCTGGCGGGCGCGTCATGCTGGCGGACCTGAACGCCGAAAGCGGCGCAGCCCTGGCCGATGAACTGGGACCGCAGGCCGCCTTTGCCAAGGTGGATGTCTGCGACGAGGCCAGCGCCGAGGGGGCCATTGCCGCCTGCGGTGACACCTTTGGCGACCTGCACGGGCTGGTAAACTGCGCCGGTGTCGCGCCGTCGGAAAAGGTGGTCGGGCGCAAGGGCGCGCATCAACTGGACAGCTTCACCCGCACCATTCAGATCAACCTGATCGGCACGTTCAACATGCTGCGCCTTGCCGCAGCCGCGATGATGAACACGCAGCCCGATGAAAACGGCGAACGCGGCGTGATCGTGAACACCGCCTCCATCGCCGCCTTTGACGGCCAGATCGCGCAGGCGGCTTATGCGGCGTCCAAGGGCGGCGTGGTGTCCATGACCTTGCCGATTGCGCGCGAACTGGCGCGCAGCGGGATCCGCGTCATGACCATCGCGCCCGGTATTTTTGAAACGCCCATGATGGCCGCCATGCCCGAGGAGGTCCAGACATCCCTGGGCCAGAGCGTGCCGTTCCCGCAGCGGATGGGCCGCCCGGATGAATTTGCCGGGCTGGTCGCACATATCATCGAAAACTCCTATCTGAACGGCGAGATCATTCGCCTCGATGGGGCCATTCGCATGGCGGCCAAGTAACCGCCGCGCAAACGCAAAGGACACCGACATGACCAAATCCGCTGATCCAATCGTGATCGTCAGCGCCGCCCGCACGCCTTTGGGCGGGTTTCAGGGCGCCTTCTCCAGCCTGACCGCACCGCAGCTGGGCGCGGCCGCCCTGCGCGCCGCAACCGAACGGTCGACACTCAATCCCGCCGATATTCAGGAGGTCAACATGGGCTGCGTCCTGCCCGCCGGTCTGGGGCAGGCGCCCGCGCGGCAGGCGTCGCTGGGGGCGGGGCTGCCGCTGTCCACCGGCTGCACGACCGTCAACAAGATGTGCGGATCGGGCATGAAGGCCGTCATGCTGGCGCATGATTCCATTCTGGCAGGCAGCGCCGATATCATGGCCGCCGGCGGCATGGAAAGCATGACAAACGCGCCTTACATGCTGGACCGGGCGCGCGCGGGCTACCGCATGGGACATGGCCGGACGCTGGACCATATGTTCATGGACGGGCTTGAGGATGCCTATGACAAGGGCAGGCTGATGGGCACCTTTGCCGAGGATTGCGCGCAAAGCTATGGCTTCAACCGCGAGGAGCAGGACGCGTTTGCCATCGAATCGCTGAGCCGCGCACAGCAGTCCATCGCGCAGGGGCTGGCAGATGATGAAACGGTCACTGTCACCGTGAAAACCCGCAAGGGCGAGGTTGAGGTCCGACATGACGAGCAGCCCGGTCAGGCGGATGTGGCAAAAATCCCCAAGCTGAAGCCCGCATTCAGCGCCGATGGCACGGTCACGGCTGCCAACTCCAGCTCGATCTCGGACGGGGCGGCGGCGCTGGTGCTGATGCGCCGGTCCGAGGCGGACAGGCGCGGCCTTCAGCCGCTGGCCGTGATCTGCGGCCACTCCACCTATGGGCACGAGCCGAACCTGTTCCCGACCGCCCCGGTTGACGCCACCCGCCAGTTGCTGGCCAAAGTCGGCTGGAGCGCGGGCGACGTTGATCTGTATGAATTCAACGAGGCGTTCGCCGTCGTCGCCATGGCCGCAATGCGCGATCTGGATCTGCCCCATGACAAGGTGAACGTGCGCGGCGGGGCCTGCGCGCTGGGCCATCCTATCGGCGCATCGGGCGCGCGCATCCTTGTCACGCTGCTGTCTGCGATGAAGGAACGTCAGGCAAAACGCGGGCTTGCGGCGATTTGCCTTGGCGGCGGCGAGGCGACCGCGATGGCGCTTGAACTGGTCTGATCTTGTATCGATGCGCGGCACGATGATTTATCGTGCCGCGCCTGTACTGCCCTTTTCACATTGCACGGGTCCGCCGGGCGTCTTTTCAGGTTAGGATACTCCGACAAGATGCGGTTGGGGGGCTTATGGACAAGGCGCTGAACTGGGATTTGCTGCGGTCCTTTCTGACCGTCGCGCGCACCGGCAAGCTGACAAAGGCGGCGCGCGCCCTCAAAATTGACCACTCGACGCTCAGCCGCCGGGTAAAGCAGCTGGAGCGTGAACTGGACACGCATTTGTTTACCCGCAGCCTGACCGGATACGAATTGACCAAACAGGGCGAGAAGCTGCTGGAACAGGTCGAAAAGATGGAATCGACCGTCTTTGGCATCAATCAGGAGTTTTCCGACGAAAAATCCAGCGTGTCGGGAACGGTCAGGATCGGTGCGCCCGACGGGTTTGGAACCGCCTTTCTGGCGCCGCGTATCGGGCTGCTGCTGAATGCGCATCCCAACCTAGAGGTTGAAATTGTCGCCGCATCCCGCCGCTTCAGCCTGTCCAAGCGCGAGGCGGATATCGGCATCGGGCTGTTTCAGCCCACCCTCGACCGTCACAATGCCGTCAAGCTGACAGATTACGAATTGGGCCTGTACATCTCGCGCCAGCATCAGGAGAAGTTCGCGGATCTCAGGACGGTGCGGGATCTGCCCCGTTTTCCGTTTATCAGCTATATTGACGATCTTATTTTCACACCGGAATTGGATTATCTCAGCTCGGTCTCCAAGGATATCGTTCCGCAAATCCGCAGCTCTAACCTGCTGGCGCAGATGCGGGCGACCATTTCGGGGGCGGGTGTATGCGTGTTGCCGTGTTTTCTGGCCAATGAGCGGCCCGATCTGGTCCGCGTTTTGCCAGACGACGTGAAAATAATGCGCACCTTCTGGATGGTCACCCATTCAGACACGCAGCAATTGTTTCGCGTCCGCGCGGCGGCTGCATTCATTGCGGCCCAGGCGCGAACGTCCTCTGATTTTTTCACTCCACGATAGGGAACGTGCGGTGATTCACCGTTTCAGGCGCCGGGATACCACGCGCCAAATTTTGCCGCGATTCCGTCAGGCAGGGCCGCTGCAAATTCGGCCGGATCCTGCGTGCCGCCGTCGCGCCCGCGATAATGATAGGGATAGACATAGGTCGGGGCGAATTCTGCAACGGCGGATGCGGCGGCGTCGGATTCCATGGTGAAGGGCAGATTCATACAGACAAACGCAAGGTCGATATCTTGCAACGCCCGCATTTCCGGCGTGTCTTCGGTATCGCCCGAGACATAAATGCGAAAATCGCCATGCGTTATGACATAGCCATTGTCGCGTCCTTTGGGGTGAAATTTCAGCCGCTCTTCGGTAATGTTGTAGGCGGGAATCGCCTCGATCTCATAGGCACCGCGCGTGGTTGCATCGCCGTTCGCCATAGAGGTGGACCGCGCGGCCAGATCATCGGGCAGCATGTCCATCACCGCAGGGTTCACCACCAGATGCGCATCCGGGCTTAGCGCGATCAATGCCTGAATTGTATCCAGGTCGAAATGATCGCCATGCTCATGCGTGATCAGGATCGTTGTGGGCATGCCCACCTGCTCAATCCTATCCACATGACCCACCGGATCGACGGCAATCAAACCTGCCGTGCTGTCGATAAGAAAACTTGCATGATCAATCGGATAGATGGACACGTCGCCGCCGGGGCTGTCGAATGTCTGATGCTCCAGCCGGGCGGCGTAGGCGGCGAATGGCAGCACGGTGATCGCGGCGCCGGCACTGGTCAAAAATGTTCTGCGGGTCTGCATCGGCATCTCCTGAATTGGGGCGGCAACTGGTTTTCATCTTCGGGCCGGGCTGAATGACAGCGCCGCGCCACCCGGTAATGGTAGGGGCGCGGCGCGCTGCGTCAAACGCGCGCATTTCCGGCGGCACCGGGCAGGCAGTCACTTTCGCCCGGCAAACCGGGTGTGATATGGTCGGCCCATGCCCGCATTTTGCCGAGATTGCCTGAGCGCCAACGAGCCTGACCAGCGCCGCTGTGCAGTCTGCGGGCGGCCGCGCGTTCTGTCCCATCCCGAGCTGTTCGATCTGGGTATCGCGCATATGGATTGCGACGCGTTTTACGCCAGCGTGGAAAAGCGCGACAACCCCGCGCTGGAGGGCAAGCCGGTGATCATCGGCGGCGGGCGGCGCGGCGTGGTGTCTACCGCCTGCTACGTGGCGCGCATTCGCGGCGTGCGTTCGGCCATGCCGATGTTTCAGGCGCTGAAACTGTGCCCCGATGCGGTCGTCATCAAGCCCCGGATGGAGGTTTATGCCGCCGTATCACGCCAGATCCGCGCCATGATGGAGGATCTGACCCCCGCGATCGAGCCGCTGTCGCTGGACGAGGCGTTCATGGATCTGCGCGGCACCGCCCGCCTGCACGGCGCGCCGCCCGCAATCATGCTGGCGCGGCTGGTGCAAAGGATGCGGGACGAGCTGGGCGTGACCGGCTCCATCGGGCTGAGCCATAACAAGTTTCTGGCGAAAATCGCGTCGGATCTGGACAAACCGCGCGGCTTTTCCGTGATCGGCGCCGCCGAGACGCCCGAATTTCTGCGGGATAAGCCGGTGCGCCTGATATGGGGCGTCGGGCAGGCGGCGCAGATATCGCTGGAGGCGGCGGGGATTCGCACGTTTTCCGATCTGCTGCGTTGGGACCGGACGGACCTGCACGCGCGGTTCGGCGCCATGGGCGACAGGCTGTGGCATCTGGCGCGCGGGCACGATCATCGGCGCGTGGACGCGCGCGCGCCGGTCAAATCCATCTCGAACGAGACGACGTTCAACACCGATACCGGCGATCTGGATATTCTGGACGGCCATATCTGGCGGCTGGCCGAAAAGGTGTCGGGCCGGGCCAAGGCGCGCGATCTGGCGGGGCGGGTTGTAACGCTGAAGCTCAAGCGCAGCAATCACACCAGCCTGACCCGCCGCCAATCCCTGCGCGATGCCAGCCAGATGGCCGATACCATCTACCGCACCGCCCGCGCGCTGATGGATGGTGCGGCGGGCGAGGCGCCGTTTCGCCTGATCGGGGTGGGCCTGTCGGATCTGGTGCCGGACAGCGCGGCGGATCTGTCCGGCGATCTGCTGGACCCCGGCGCCGCCCGGCGCAGCGGGGCCGAGCGCGCCAGCGACGAAATCCGCCGCCGCTTTGGCGATGCGGCCATCCTCAAGGGGCGCGCGCTGCGATAGCGGCTATTCTGCGGCCAGCGGCATCGCGGCGGCGCGCCCGATATCGGTTATGTCCGCAATAACGCCTGCCAAAAGCGCCTGAAACGCGCCAAAGCCGGGCGCGGGGCGCACCGCCTTTTCGTCCATATACAGCGCGCGGTCGATTTCGATCTGAACCGCATGGCGGCCCCGCGCCGGGCGCCCGTAAGCCTGCGCGATATAGGCGCCGGCAAACGGCGTGTTGCGCGCCACCACCAGCCCGGCGGCGGTAAATGCCGCCTCGATCCGGTCGGTCACATCGCCCGACGCCGATGCGCCGAAACGGGTGCCCAGCACCACATCGGGACGCCGCGCGCCGGGGCGCACGGTGCCGTCCATCGCCTCGTGCGGCATGGAATGGCAGTCGATCAGGATCGCGCGCCCGAACATGCGGTGCGCAATGTCCATCTGTGCGGCCAGCGCGGCGTGATAGGGCCTCCAGACTGCTTCGATCCGGGCCTGCGCCTCGGCAGGGGCTAGTTTGCCACGGTAAATCGCCCGCCCGCCCGCCACAACGCGCGGGATGACGCCCAGACCGGCAGCGACGCGGGGGTTGTGCCCGGCATGGCGCACCCCTTCGATCAGGGCCGGGTCCAGCTCATCCGCGTTGCGATTCAGATCGACAAAGGCGCGCGGCGCCCCGGCCAGCAGCAAGGGCGCGCCGTGCTGCGGCGCCGCCGCAAACAGCAGATCCACAAAGGCATCCTCAGAGCTGCGCAGCGTCAGCGCATCCAGTTCGGAGGCGCGTAAAAACCAGTCGGAATAGTTGCGCGCACTGTGCGGCGAGGCAAAAACGCAGCAGGTATCATGCCGGTCCGGCGCGTGCAGATGAAAGGCGGCGTTGTGCATGATATCTCCGGCTTGGGCAGGTTTATGATAGTCCGAAGTTTTCATTATGCAAAAGCCCTTGATCCCCCGCGCGACTCCTTTTATAGACCTGCGGACCGGCGTTTGCTTTTGCGCCCCTTTCGTACGGGGGGCAATGGGGCATGGCGCAGGTATTCATGGGTGATTAGCTCAGTGGTAGAGCACTTCGTTGACATCGAAGGGGTCACAAGTTCGAACCTTGTATCGCCCACCATGAATTCACTGGCGCCGGTTTCGGCGCCGCCCGCAACCTCAGGCGCTGGCCCGCGCCACGATAGATCAGGAGATGAACGATGAAGGTTCGCAACTCGCTCCGCTCGCTCAAGAACCGGCACCGGGATTGCCGTATCGTGCGCCGCAAAGGCCGCGTTTACGTCATCAACAAGACCCAAGGCCGCTTCAAGGCCCGTCAGGGCTAAGCTGGCAACAATTCCTTAGGGAATTGGCAGTATCAAAACCCCGTCTCATCCGAGGCGGGGTTTTTCGCATGTCTGTTCGCATGACGGGCAGGCTATTGCCTGCGGGCGCCGATGCGGATTATCTGGCGCACATGCAGCAGGGGGCAGGATATGCAGGCGCAAAACATCGTTGTCGTCGGGGCCGGTATTTGCGGGCTGTCCGCCGCGATCTGGCTGCGCCGCGCTGGCCATACCGTGACGCTGATCGACAGGGACGGGCCGGGCGCCGGCGCGTCCTATGGTAATGCAGGGCTGCTGGCGGAATGGGCCGTGGTGCCGGTCAGCGAGCCGGGGATTGCGTGGACGGGCCTGAAATACCTGGTGTCGCGCGATGCGCCGCTGTCGCTGCAATGGTCGCAACTGCCGCGGCTGGCGCCATGGCTGGCGCAGTTCCTGCGCAATTCGACCGATACGCGCACGCGCCGGATTTCTAGCGCGCTGTCGCATCTGCTGCACGATAGCGTCGATCAGCATCGCGCGCTGACGCGCGGCACGCGGGCCGAGCGGTGCATCGCCTCCAGCGATATCGGCTGGGCCTACCCGAATCGCGCGGCCTATCATGCTGATGCCTATTCATGGGAATTGCGGCGCATTGCCGGCTACACCCCCGAGGTGAATGATGGCCCCGAAGTGCAGGAAATCGAGCCGATGCTTGGCCCGGCCACCACCTGCCTTGTGCGCCTGAAGGGCCACGGGCACATCACCAATCCGGGCGCCTACATGGCCGATCTGGCCCGCGTGTTGGAGGATGAGGGCGGCACCGTGCGACGCGCCGAAATGCGCGATGTGACCATGGTGGATGGCCGCATTACGCAGGTTTTGACAGACGAACGCCCGCTTCCCTGCGACACGGCCGTTCTGGCGGCGGGCATCTGGTCCGAGCCGCTGGCGCGTAAACTGGGTGTGCGCGTGCCGCTGGTGGCCGAGCGGGGGTTTCATCTGGAATTTCAGAACCCGTCGCAGATGCCGACCATGCCGATGATGATGACCAGCGGTAAATTTGCGGTCAATCCGATGCAGCTGGGCCTGCGCTGCGCCGGCATGGTCGAACTGGGCGGCACGTCCGAAAAAATGTCGCGCGGGCCGCTGAACCTGCTGGCGCGTAACGTGGCGCGGGTGTTTCCCGATCTGCGCTATGACAGCGTTGAGGAGTGGATGGGTTACCGCCCTTCAACCCCGGACAGCCTGCCGCTGATCGGGGAAATGGGCGCCAGCGGCGTGTTCGCGGCGTTCGGTCATCAGCATATCGGCCTGACCGGCGGCCCCAAGACGGGGCGCTGGGTGGCGGATATGATCGACGGGCGCGGCAATGCCGAGCTGCACACATTTGACGCCAACCGCTTTGGTTGAAGCCGCGGCGTGCCGGACATCGTGGGCCGGCACGCCGCGATGGCTTAGCCCAGCAGCTCGCGCAGCCGCGTCATCCGCGCCTCGATCTGCTTTTTAAGAAAATCATTGGTCAGGGCGCCGTTTTCGTCAAATTCGTTCTGCGCCGCCGCGACCAGAATCAGCGGACCATGCACGACGTGGACCTGTAGCTGCGTCAGGATGGAATGAGTCATGAAGTGCCCGGTTTCCCCGCCACTGCGGCCACCGGCGGCGGACAGAATCACGGCAACCTTGTCCTTGAATACAGGCGGCCGCGCGCGGCTGATCCAGTCAATCGCGTTTTTCAGAACGCCGGAAATGCCCTTGTTATATTCGGGCGCACCGATAATCAGCGCATCGGCGCGCACCACCTGATCTATCAGCGTCTGAACGGATGCCGGCATTCCCTCATCCTCGACATCACCGTCATAAAGCGGCAGGTTCAGATCGCCCGTCATCACGTCGGCATCGCCAAAGGCGCGCACGGCCTCGGCAATCAACATGCGGTTGTAGGAGCCTTTGCGCAAAGACCCCGACATGGTGAGAAGAACAGGTTTGCCCATCAAATATTCCTTTTTGGTTCATGTCGGCCCTTATCTGCACCGCTTTGCGTGAAAAGCAAGCAGGTCGCGCAAGGTGCCCGACCAGAAAAAACCCCGGCGCGCCTGTGTGGGCGTCCGGGGCAGGTGGCCGTTTCCGGCAGTCAGGCAGTCAGGTGTATCGCGGGGCTACCACTCGGTCGGCCCTTTGTCCGCGAAGGCATTTACCAAAAAATCAATGAAGGCGCGCACCTTGGGCTGGGTAAACCGGCCCGGCGGGTAAACCGCATAGATGCCTTGGGTTTCAACCGGCAGATCGGGGATGACATCCTCGACCAGACCCTTGGCCATGGCGCCGGCATAGAGAAAACTGGGCAGATAGGCGATTCCCAGCCCCGAAATCGCGGCGTTCAGCAGGGATTGGCCGTCGTTGACGGACAGCCCGCCAGCCGTGCGCACCTGACGTTTTTCGCCGGAGGGCGCGGTCAGTTTCCACACAGAACCGCCCGCCTGGCTGGAGTAATGCAGCAGCTTATGCTCGTTTAGATCGTCGATCTTGGTCGGGCGCCCATATTTGGCGATGTAGCCGGGCGCGGCAATCATCCGCTTGGTCGTTTCGGTCAGTTTTCGGGCGCGCAGGGTGCTGTCCTCCAGCTCTCCGATGCGGATGGCCATGTCGAACCCTTCCGAGATCAGCTCGACGTAGCGGTTATTCAGAACCATGTTCACGGTTATTTCAGGAAATTCGTCCAGAAAGGTGCCCAAGACGGGGCTGAGGTGATTCACCCCGAAATCCGTGGCGACGCTGATCCGCAGCAAACCCGACGGGTCCGACTGCATGGAACTGACCAGCGCGTCAGCCTCGCCCGCGTCGTTCAGCACGCGCAGGGCGCGGTCGTAATAGGCCAGCCCGATTTCCGTCGGGCTGACACGCCGCGTTGTGCGGTTCAGCAGACGCGCGCCCAGCCGCGCCTCAAGCGAGGAGACATGTTTGGACACCGCCGATTTCGAGATGCCCAGCTTGCGCGCCGCATCTGTAAAGCCGCCCTGATCCACAACGGTGGCAAAGGCTTCCATTTCTGTCAGGCGATCCATGCGAAGGCATCCTTCCGGCTATTTCTTGGCCTTCGGGTATGCGGAGCAATTCAGGCACAATAGCGGCGGAGGCCTGACAATCTCGGGGTATTGCCGGGGATCGTTCGCGGCATGGAAACGCGGAAACCCCTGTTTCCGCCGCCCGCCGCAGCCGTGGATCAAAATAAACTGCCCTGCTCTGGTTTCTTTGGCGCGGGTTTGGGCTTGGGCGATTTTTGCTCAGCGGCGCCGATGTCCAGCCGTCCATCGGCAAACTCGATCTCCAGCGCGGTGGCTTTCTTCGCCGCCTTCGCGGTGGTGACCAACGCGCCATCGGCGCGCACCACGGCATATCCGCGCTCCAGCGTGGCCTTGTATCCCAGCGTCTCGCGCAGGCGGTCCAGCGCGTCGATGCGTTGGCGCCAGGCGATGGTTTGCCGCTGCGCCGCCGCCGACAGACGTTGCGCGCTGCGGTCCAGATCGGCGCGGCGCGCGGTGATGCCATCGTCCGGCGCACGGGCGATCAGGCGGGCGGACAGCCCCTCCAGCCGCTTCGCATCGTCGCGCGTGCGGCGCAGCAGCGCACCGCCCAGCCGCTCGGACGCCGCAGTCAACCGGCGGCTGTCGCTGTCGATCATGCGCCGCAGCACGCCGGGGCGCAGGGCGCCGCCGGATTCGGACAAGGCGACACGGCGCAGTTGCACGCCCCGGATCAGCGCGGCAGGCAGGCGGTCGCCCCAGACGTCCAGCCGCTGGCGCGGAGTGTCCAGCAGCGCCTCGACCCGTGGCAGGGCGCGCGACAGATCGCGCAGCCGTTGGCCGCGCTGCGTGACCCCGGTGGTCAGCGCGTGGATCAGTCGCCCCTCTTGCCCGTCCAGCCATGTCAGCAGTTCCATCCGCACCGGCACGGCCAGTTCGGCGGCGGCGGTGGGGGTGGGTGCGCGTTTGTCCGAGGCGTAGTCGATCAGGGTGGTATCGGTCTCATGCCCGACGGCGGAAATCAGGGGAATGTCGCTGGCCGCTGCCGCGCGCACCACCGATTCCTCGTTGAAGCCCCAGAGATCCTCGATCGAGCCGCCGCCGCGCGCGACGATGATCAGATCGGGCCGGGGCAGCGCGCCGCCCGGCGTCATGGCGTTGAAGCCCTCGATGGCGCGTGTCACTTCGGGCGCGCAGCGTTCGCCCTGAACGGCGACAGGCCAGATCAGCACCTTGCGCGGGAAACGGTCGCGCAGGCGGTGCAAGATATCGCGGATCACCGCGCCCGAGGGCGAGGTGACGACACCGATGATTTCAGGCAGATAGGGCAGGGGCCGCTTCCGATCTGAGGCAAACAGCCCTTCGGCGGCCAGCGCCGCCTTGCGTTTTTCCAGCATCGCCATCAGCGCCCCGGCGCCGGCCGGTTTGATATCCTCGATCACAATCTGATAGCGGGACTGGCCGGGGAATGTGGTCAGGCGGCCGGTTGCGACCACCTCCATCCCTTCCTCGGGCATGACGGGCAGGCGGCCTGCAACGCCCTTCCAGATGATGCCGTTGATGACGGCGCGATCATCCTTGAGGTCCAGATAGATATGGCCCGATTTGGGGCGGGAGACGCGGCCGATTTCGCCGCGCACGCGCACATGGCCAAACTCGCCCTCGATCATGCGCTTGATCGCGCCCGACAAGTCCGAGACGGAAAATTCGGGCGCGTTATCGCCGGGGTGGGGATCATCAATCAGGTCAGACATGCCCCATCAATGCCCCATCCCGGCGCGCTTGAAAAGATGCGCTATGCGTCGCGGGCCGTATGCTTACCCTCGGCGATTTCCTCGATCAGCTTGGCACTGAAGGCGGGCAGGTCATCGGGGTTGCGGCTGGTGACCAGCCCAAGATCTGTGACAACTTCCTTGTCGTGCCAGTTGGCGCCTGCATTCTCCACATCCTTGCGGATCGAGTGATACGAGGTCATGTCGCGCCCCTTTGCGATGTCCGCCTCGATCAGCAGCCACGGGGCGTGGCAAATAGCGCCGATGGGCTTTTTGGCATCCCAGAATGCCCGCACGAATGCGACGGCATCGGGATTTGCGCGCAGAATGTCGGGGTTCATCTGGCCGCCGGGCAAAACCAGCGCATCGTAATCCGCCGATTTCACCGCATCCAGATTGTGATCGACCTTGACGATCTGGCCCCAGTCACCGCCGTCCCAGCCGCGGATCTCGCCGCCCTCGGGCGCGATGACGTGAACGGTGGCGCCCGCGTCCTCCAGCGCCTTTTGCGGGTGCTCCAGCTCGGACTGCTCGAAACCGTGGGTTGCCAGAATTGCGATTTTACGTCCTGAAATATCAGCCATTGTGTTTTCCTTCATCTGTTGATGATACCTGACCACATAACGCTTGCCGTGCGGCGATGTTCCATGCGGCGCGCTTGCCTGCGCGAAGCCTTGCGCATAATGAAGGGCGCGAAGTGCAGACAGCAGGAGAGCGGCATGAATATCTTGATCCTTGGCAGTGGCGGGCGCGAACACAGCCTTGCATGGGCCGTGCTGCAAAACCCCAAATGCGACCGGCTGATCGTGGCGCCGGGCAATGCCGGGATCGCGGACATTGCCGAATGTGCGACCGGGCTGGACATCATGAACCCCGGTGCGGTGGTTACATTCGCCGAACAGGAGGCGATTGACTTCGTCATCATCGGCCCCGAGGCGCCGCTTGCCGCCGGCGTGGCCGAGCGTTTGCGCGAGGCGGGCGTTCTGACCTTTGGCCCATCCATGGCCGCGGCGCAGCTGGAGGCGTCCAAGCACTTTACCAAGGAAGTTTGCGACGCCTGCAACGCGCCGACCGCCGCCTACGGCCATTTCACCAACGCCGCTGCCGCACGGGATTATGTCACCGCCCAAGGCGCGCCGATTGTGATCAAGGCGGATGGGCTGGCCGCCGGCAAGGGCGTCATCATTGCCGAAACGATCCCGCAGGCGCATGACGCCATTGACGACATGTTCGGCGGTGCCTTTGGCGGTGCCGGCGCCGAGGTGGTGATCGAGGAATTCATGCAGGGCGAGGAGGCATCGCTGTTCGTTCTCTGCGACGGGGAAAACATCCTGTCCATCGGCACAGCGCAGGATCACAAGCGGGTGGGCGAGGGCGACAACGGCCCCAATACCGGCGGCATGGGCGCCTATTCGCCCGCCCCCGTCGTCACGCCCGAAATCGAGGCGCGCGCGATGGACGAAATCGTGCGCCCGACGATTGCGGAAATGGCCCGGCGCGGGACGCCGTTTCAGGGAATCCTTTACGCTGGGCTGATGATCGAAGACGGCCAGCCGCGGCTGGTGGAATATAACGTGCGCTTTGGCGATCCCGAAGCGCAGGTATTGATGATGCGCCTTGGCGCGCAGGCGCTGGACCTGATGCACGCCGCCGCCGAGGGGCGGCTGGACCAGACCGGCGTGACCTGGGCCGAGGATCATGCGCTGTGCGTGGTCATGGCCGCAGACGGATATCCGGGCGATTATGCCAAGGGCAGCGTGATCGGCGGGCTGGACGATTGCCCGGCTGACAGCTTTCACATGGTGTTTCATGCCGGGACGGCCAAAAAGGATGGGAAGATTACCGCGGCAGGCGGGCGCGTTCTGGGCGTGACGGCGCGCGGCGCCAGCCTGCGCGAGGCGGCGGATCGCGCTTACGGCATGGTGGACCGGATCGACTGGCCCCAAGGGTTCTGCCGCCGCGATATCGGCTGGCGCGCCCTGTGATCATTCGGGACAAACCGGGGCTGCTGCAACTGCTGTTTTCAGTGCGCGGCTCGGTCTTGCCCCGGATCCTGCCACGGATTGCGTTCGTCACATCCTTTGCCATCGGACTGGTCTGGATTGATCAGACCTATCTGCTGCTGCCGCATACCAACGCCGCGCCGTTTGCGGTGTTCGGCATTGCGCTGTCGCTGTTCCTGGGCTTTCGCAACAACGCCGCGCATGACCGGTGGTGGGAGGGGCGCAAACTGTGGGGTCAACTGATCGCCGACATGCGGGCGCTGTCGCGCGAGGTTGAGATTTTCCTGCCCGAGGCTGCCGATCGTCGCCGCGTTCTGACGCTTGCGCTGGGGTTCATTCATGCGCACCGGCTGAACCTGCGGAGGTTACCGTCGAAATCCGCACCGCTGAACTGGCTGAGCGCCGAGGATCTGGCCACGCCGCACCCGCCCTGCACCAAGTTGAACCAGATGACCGAGCTGGTGGCCCGTGCCGCGCCCGATGGCTTTGCCCGCCGCGCCCTGGCTGAGCGTTTGGCCGCGATCACCCGTGCGCAGGCGGGGTGCGAGCGGATTGCGACAACGCCGCTGCCATATGTGTATTCGCTGCTGATTTTTCGCACCACATATCTGTATTGCGGCCTGATTCCGTTCGGGTTGATTGAAACGGCTGGCTGGCTGACGCCGGTGTTCGTGGCGATCATGGCTTACATTTTCTTTGGCCTTGCCGAAGTGACCGAGGAATTGGCCCACCCGTTCGGCGAGACGGTGAATGGCCTGCCGCTGGACGCGATGTGCCGCACGATTGAAATCAGTCTGGCACCGCACATGGGCATGGCGCCGCCCGAACCGATGAAGGCAGACCGGTTCTATCTGAGCTGAAATGCAAAAGGGCGCGGCGCCGCGCGCCACGCCCCTGAAATTGCGCAGGTGCGAAAATCAGATCTGCTTTTCCGGCATCTGCACCACCAGCCCGTCCAGCGCATCGGTCACCTTCAACTGGCAGGTCAGGCGCGAGCGGGCAGGGTCAGGCTCATACGCGAAATCCAGCATATCCTCTTCCATGTCGTCCTTGGCGGGCAGCTTTTCGATCCATTCGGGGTCAACATAGACATGGCAGGTCGAGCAGGCGCAGGCGCCGCCGCAATCGGCCTCGATCCCCGGAATGTTATTGTCGCGCGCGCCTTCCATGACGGTCAGGCCGGTCGGAACCTCGACCTCGTGCTTGGTCCCGTTATGCTCGATATAGGTGATCTTGGCCATGATCGCAGTCCCCCGTTTCTGGCGTTTCAGGTGTGTTAGCGGGCCAAACGGTGCCAAACCAGCCAAATCTGGCCAAGGCGGGGAAAAGAGTTGCGAATCGCGCCCGGCGTTCTATCTTTGTTCGCATGAAGGATTTCGTCTATGCACGCCCCCGCCACCCCGATGACTGGCCGCGCCCGCCCAGTGCAATCATCGCCGAAAGGCTGCATCTGCCGCCCACCGGCGTGCGGGTGACGGTGGCGGGGCTGGTGATTTTGCGCCAGCGGCCCGGCACCGCCAACGGGACGATTTTCCTGACGCTTGAGGATGAAACCGGCGTCGTCAATGTGATCGTCTGGCGCAAGATGTATGAACGGTTCCGCCGCGCGGTGATTGCCGGGCGGCTGCTGCGCGTGACGGGGCGGGTGCAGCGCGACAATAACGTGGTGCATATATTGGCCGAGGAGATCGAGGATATATCGCCCCTGCTGGATGAATTGCTGCGTCTTGAGAATGGTTAATGCGTTAGACCGGCCTGAGCGTCACTTCTCAAACAACCGCGCCGCGTCGAAAATACTGTCCAGCCGTTCGTAACGGTCGCGCGTTTCGGGCCAGTTCGCCTCCTGCGTGGCGGCGATCAGCGCCTCCAGCAGCATCATGGTTGAGGTGTTGCTGTCCCATGCCGACGGGATCTGCGTCCAGCAATGGAACGTGTGCCGCGCATGGGCGGCGGCGGGGCTGGCCCATTGATCGGTGATCAGGATCACGGCAACGCCGCGTTCGGTGGCCAGCTGCGCAAGGCGCAGCAGGTTCGTCTCGTACCGGCGCATGTCGAACAGCAGCAGGACATCGCCCTCGCTCATGTCCAGAACGTAATGCGGCCATGTGGCCGAGCTGGAGGTCATGTGGGTGATCCGCCGCCGCACCGCCTGAAAATGGGTAAAGGCATAATCGGCCAGCGCCCGGCTGATGCGCCCGCCCACCACGTATAGCCGCCGGTCCGTATCGGCCAGCAGCTGCGTTGCGGCGTCGAACTGCGCGCTGTCCAGATTGGCCAGCGTCTGCTGGATATTGTCGCCGACGGCAGTGGCAAAGCGGTTCAGCAGATGCGATTCAGGCACCTCGCTGGCCCATTGATCGCGGCGCTGGGTGGGGCCGGATGCCTTGGCCTCCAGCTCGGCCAGCAGGGCCTGCTGGAACTGCGGATAGCCCTTGAAACCCAGCTTTTGCACCAACCGCGCCAGCGTCGGCGTGGACACCTCGGCGTTGGCCGCCGCGATGGTGATCGAGGCAAGGCCGGCGGCCGGGTAATTGTCCAGCAAGGCTTGGGCGAATTTACGTTCGGAGGCTGTCAGCGCGCCGTAATGAGCGCGGATCGCCTCGCGCACGGTGCGCCCGGCGGACGGGCCGGCGGATGGGGAGGTCTGGCTCATGGCAGTTTCTCCGAAATAGCTTTGAGAAGATATTGACAGAAAATGGACAACGTGGAAACATCTTTCCAAACAGCGAGGGGATGTCATGCAGGGCGAGCCGCAGACAGATGCAATGGTCGAGATTATCGGCGCGGATGCCAAGGGTGCCGCGCTTGTTTTGTGCGAACATGCCGCGCATGCCATTCCCGAGCGCTACAATGGTCTGGGCCTGACGCCCGAGGCTGCGGTTAGCCATGCGGCCTGGGATCCCGGCGCGCGCGATCTGGCGGTGTATCTGGCCGATTGTCTGGACGGAACGCTGATCGCCGCCACCGTGTCGCGGCTGGTCTATGACTGCAACCGCCCGCCCGAGGCGGCATCGGCCATGCCTGAAAAATCCGAACTGATCGAGGTGCCGGGCAATGTCGGCCTGACGGACGCGCAGCGGGCAGAGCGGACCGATACGGTTTATCGCCCGTTTTGCGCGGCGGTCTCCAATGTCGTGGCCGCGCGGCAGCAGCGGCGCCAGCCGACTGCGGTGATCACCGTCCACAGCTTTACCCCGGTTTATTATGGCGAAACGCGCGAGACGGAAATCGGCATCCTGCACGACTGCGATTCCGATCTGGCCGACGCGATCCTGCACAGCCCCGCCAAGGCGGCAGAGCGGGTGATCCACCGCAATCAGCCTTATGGGCCGGAGGACGGCGTGACCCATTCGCTGCAAATTCACGGCATGGCGCATGGCCTGCCGAACGTGATGATCGAAGTGCGCAACGATCTGCTGCAAACACCCGAGGATGTCGCCGATATCGGGCAGGAACTCTGCGCGATGATCCGGCCTGCGCTGATTGATCTGGGTCTGCAACCCGAGGGGGGCGCCAATGCCTAAAGTCATCCGGGGGTTCGTGCGCGGCGTCGATGCGATGAACTATTTCATCGGGCGCATCGCCATGTACCTGATCTTTGCGCTGATCGGCGTGCTGATGTGGTCGTCCGTCTCCAAGACGTTTTTCGAGCCGACGCTGTGGACGCTGGAAATGGCGCAATTCGTCATGGTCGCGTTCTACGTTTTGGGCGGCCCATACGCGATCCAGATGGGATCGAACGTGCGGATGGATCTGTTTTACGGCAACTGGACCATGCGGCAAAAGGCATGGATGGACGCGTTTACCGTATTGTTCCTGATGTTCTATCTGGGCGTTCTGCTGTATGGCGCGATCGGATCGACCGCCTATTCGCTGGGCCACTTCACCGGCGAGCCGTTCAGCTTCTTCTGGGGGCTGTTTACCACGCTCATCACCGAAGGCCCGTCAGCGGCCAAGGAGCAGATGGGCTTCATGGAGCGCAGCCCGACAGCCTGGCGCCCCTATATCTGGCCCGTCAAAACGATCATGATCATCGGCGTCACCCTGATGCTGCTACAAGTCACCGCTGAATTTTTTCGCGATATCGGCCGCATTCGCGGGGAAGAGATCTGATGCCATACGAGATGATTGCGATCCTGATGTTCAGCACGATGATGCTGATGCTGCTGACGGGTCAGCGGGTGTTCGGCGCCATCGGCTTTGTCGCCGCAGCGGGCGGCATGTTGCTGTGGGGCACGGGCGGGGCGGATATGCCGTTTTCCGCCGCGATGAAATTGATGAAGTGGTATCCGCTGCTGACGCTGCCGATGTTCATCTTCATGGGCTATGTACTGTCTGAGTCGCGCATTGCCGATGATCTGTACAAGATGTTCCACGTCTGGATGGGCCCGGTGCGCGGCGGTCTGGCCATCGGGACTATCCTGCTGATGGTGCTGATATCGGCCATGAACGGCCTGTCGGTCGCAGGCATGGCCATCGGCGCGACCATCGCGCTGCCGGAACTCTTGAAGCGCGGCTATGACAAGATCATGGTGACTGGCGTCATCCAGGCCGGATCGTCGCTGGGTATCCTTGTGCCGCCTTCCGTGGTGCTGGTTCTGTACGCGATGATCGCGCGCCAGCCGGTGGGTCAGCTGTGGCTGGCGGGCGTCATTCCCGGCCTGATGATGGCGACCATGTTCATCATCTATATCTATGTCCGCTGCAAGATTCAGCCCGACCTTGGCCCGCCCCTGCCGGCGGAGGAGCGCAACGTCGGCACGCGCGAAAAGCTGCGCCTGCTGCGGTCGGGTCTGCTGCCGTTGATCATCTTTGCGGTGATGATGGTGCCGTTTGTCAAAGGCTGGACGTCGCTGGTGGAAAGCAGCGCAATCGGCGCAATGGCCGCATTCCTGGCCGCTGTTATCAAGGGGCGGATGACGCGCGAGGTGTTTGAAAATTCGGTCCGCAACACGCTGGGTATTTCCTGCATGTTCATGTGGATCATCCTTGCCGCTCTCGGTTTTGGCGCGATCTTTGACGGGCTGGGCGCGGTCAAGGCGATCTCGGATCTGTTCACCGCGCAGTGGGGGCTGGACCCGTGGATCATCCTGATCCTGATGCAGCTCAGCTTTATCGTGATGGGGACGTTTCTGGACGACACCGCGATGCTGGTCATCGTTGCGCCGCTTTACGTGCCGCTGGTGGGCGAGCTGGGCTTTGATCTGATCTGGTACGGCGTGCTGTACACGATCACCTGCCAGATTGCCTATATGACACCGCCCTTTGGCTATAACCTGTTTTTGATGCGCGCCATGGCGCCGCCGGAAATTTCGATCATAGATATCTACAGGTCGATCATTCCGTTCGTGGCGGTGATGTTCGTGGCGCTGGCGGCTGTCATGGCCTTCCCGCAGATCGCTCTGTGGCTGCCGGATCTGGTGTATAACTAACGACATAAGAACTCCGAAAAGGAGCGTACCGAATGACCTCAACAAGGAGAAATACCATGACTACCCGCAGAAAGTTTCTGGCCTCCGCCGGTATCGGCACGGCAGCGACCGCGCTGGGCGCCCCGTCCATCGTGCGCGCGCAGGAAGCCATCAAGTGGCGCTTTCAGACCTATGCCGGCGCCGCGCTGGGCGCCGAGGTGACGAAACCGGCCATCGACTATATCAACAACGCCGCCAATGGCGAGCTGGAGATCGAGCTGTTCTACGCCGATCAGATCGTGCCCACCGGCGAGATGTTCCAGGCGCTTCAGCGCGGCACCATCGACGGCGTGCATTCGGACGACGATTCCATGGCCTCGCCCACGCCACTGCAACAGTTCGGCGGCTATTTCCCGCTGGCGACCAAGCATATCCTCGATGTGCCGGCCTTGTTCAATCAGTACGGTCTGGCCGAGATCTGGGATGCGGAATACGAAAAGGTCGGCGTCAAATGGCTGTCGGCGGCGGGCCAGGATCCGTGCAACTTCAACACCACGCGCGAGATCACGTCGCTGGCGGATCTGGACGGTCTGAAGCTCTATACCTTCCCAACGGCGGGCCGGTTCCTGTCGCAGTTCGGCGTCGTGCCGGTCAGCATCCCCTATGAGGATGCCGAGGTGGCGGTGCAAACCGGCGAATTGGACGGCATGGCATGGTCAGGCATCACCGAGGATTACACGGTGGGCTGGGCGGACGTCACCGACTACTTCCTGACCAACAACATCTCGGGCGCGTGGATCGGATCGTTCTTTGTGAACCCCAAGCAGTGGGCCGACCTGCCCGAGCATCTGAAGCAGATCGTCATGGCCGGAATCGAAGCATCGCACACCTACCGCAACCAGTGGTACTGGGGCGGCGAGGCGCGTCTGCGGGCGCAGGGTGACAAGCTGCAACTGCGTTCGATCCCGCAAAAGGAATGGAAGACCGTCGAAGAGGCGGCTGTCACCTTCTGGGACGAGATCGCTCAGGAAGGCGAAGTTCACCAGAAGGTCGTGCAGATCTTCCGCGACTATAACGACGTGATCGGCAAGGCGGGCGTGCCCTATTCCTTCGAATGATCAGCGTCTAAGATCGGGGCGCTCCGGCATATTGTCGGGGCGCACCGCCCCACCATCAGTTTTACCACGAGGTACGCCATGCCCGCCCAGACCCACGCGCAGACCCCCGCGCTTAGCTTTGACGATCTGAAGAAACAGGTGACGGACGGCAGCGTCGATACCGTGCTGGTCTGCTTTGTCGACATGCAAGGCCGGATGATGGGCAAGCGGTTCCACGCCAGGCATTTCATCGACGGGGCCTACAAGGAAACGCATTGCTGCAACTACCTGCTGGCCACCGATCTGGAAATGTCCACGCCCGAAGGATACGCCAGCACAGGCTGGGAGACGGGCTATGGCGATTACGTGATGGCGCCGGATCTGGACACGCTGCGCCCGATGCCGTGGCTGGAGGGCACCGTCATGGTGCTGTGCGACGTGCTGGACCATCACACGCACAAGCCGATTGCCCATTCCCCGCGCGCGATGCTCAAGGCGCAACTGGCGCGGCTGGAAAAGATGGGTTTCACCGCGATGATGGCCACCGAACTGGAGTTTTTCCTGTTCGAGAAAAGCTTCGATGAACTCCGCAAGGACGGCTACCGCGATCTGGCGCCGATTTCGGGCTATAACGAAGATTACAACATCTTCCAGACCACCAAGGAAGAGCATGTGATGCGCCCGTTGCGCAATCATCTGTGGGATGCCGGCCTGCCGATCGAATGCACCAAGGGCGAGGCCGAGGCAGGCCAGGAAGAGCTGAACATCAAATATGCCGCCGCGCTGGATACGGCCGATTTCCACACCATCGCCAAACACGCGACCAAGGAGATTGCGTGGCAGCAGGGCCACGCTGTATCCTTCTTGCCGAAATGGAGCCGCGACCGCGTGGGCAGTTCGTCCCATGTGCATCAATCGCTGTGGAAAGACGGCGAAAACGCGTTTTTCGACGCATCTGACGATCTGGGCATGTCCGCGTTGATGAAGCATTATCTGGCCGGCATGTTGAAATATGCGCCCGACTACACCTATTTTCTGGCCCCCTACATCAACAGCTACAAGCGGTTCCGGTCCGGCACCTTTGCGCCCACGCGCACGATCTGGTCGGTCGATAACCGCACCGCCGGTTTCCGCCTGTGCGGCGACGGCACCA
Source organism: Roseovarius dicentrarchi (assembly GCF_003316635.1). Lineage (GTDB taxonomy): Bacteria > Pseudomonadota > Alphaproteobacteria > Rhodobacterales > Rhodobacteraceae > Roseovarius > Roseovarius dicentrarchi. Next base: position 67,657 of record NZ_QNQP01000003.1, read on the forward strand.
AGGCCGTGCGGGTCGAGTGCCGCGTTGGCGGGTCGGACATCAACCCCTACCTTGCCATGGCAGTGCAACTGGCCGCAGGGATCGCCGGGATTGAAGAAAAGCTGGACCTTTCGCCGCCCTTCAAGGGGGATGCCTATTCGGGCAATGAGGGCATGATCCCGACCAACCTGCGCGATGCTTGCGCATCGCTGAAGGCGTCGGACATGCTGCGCGCCGCGCTGGGCGATGATGTGGTCGATCACTATACCCGCGCCGCCGAAGTCGAAATCGAGGATTTCGAGGCCGCCGTCACCGACTATGAAATCGCGCGCGGGTTCGAGCGGTGCTAGACCGCAACCGGATGCGCTGAAGGCAATCGCCGGAGCCTCCGGCGGGGATATTTAGGGCAAGAAGAATGACATGCCCGAAGCGTTCTGCCCTGACCGGGTTTTTCAGGGTCAAGGTGCGGCGCCTTAGTAGAAACTGGATAGGCTTACCAATGAGCGAGACACTTACATGCATTTCACCGATTGACGGATCGGTCTTTGCCACGCGCGAGGCGCTGGATCTGGATGCCGCGCGCGCCGCAGCGGACAGGGCGCGCATGGCGCAGGTCAACTGGGCGGCGCGCCCGCTGGATGACCGGATCCGGCTGGTGATGGACGGCGTTGCAGCCGTTGGCGCGATGAATGACGAAGTGGTGCCCGAACTGGCGCGCATGATGGGCCGGCCTGTCCGGTTCGGCGGCGAATTTGGCGGCTTCAACGAGCGCGCGTCGCACATGGCCGCGATCGCCGCCGAGGCGCTGGCCGATATCGAGGTGGGCGAGGACGCCACGTTTACCCGCTATATCAAGCGTTTGCCGCATGGTGTGGTTCTGGTGGTGGCGCCGTGGAACTACCCGTACATGACGGCCATCAACACCGTCGCGCCCGCGCTGATCGCGGGTAACACCGTTTTGCTGAAACACGCGACCCAGACCCTGCTGGTCGGCGAGCGGATGGCGCAGGCATTTCATGCGGCAGGTGTGCCAGAGGATGTCTTTCAGAACGTGTTCCTTGGCCACGATACCACGTCGCAGCTGATTGCGGACCGCGCGGTGGATTTCGTGAACTTCACCGGGTCCGTCGGTGGCGGGCGCAGCATGGAGCAGGCGGCGGCTGGGACATTCACGCCTGTCGCGACCGAACTGGGCGGCAAGGATCCCGGCTATGTCATGGAAGACGCGGATCTGGATGCGGCGGTCGATACCTTGATCGACGGGGCGATGTTCAATTCAGGTCAGTGCTGCTGCGGGATCGAGCGGATCTATGTCCATGAGAGCCTGTATGACGCCTTTGTCGAAAAGGCGGTCAGGATTGTCGAGGGCTATACGCTGGGCGATCCGCTGAACGAAGAGACAACTATTGGGCCGATGGCGCATGTGCGCTTTGCCAAGGAGGTGCGCGCGCAAATAGACGAGGCCGTGGCCGCGGGCGCAAAGGCGCATATCGCCCCGATGGCCGCAGATGACGGCGGCGCCTATCTGACCCCGCAGATCCTGACCGATGTGACCCACGACATGCGCGTGATGCGCGACGAAAGCTTTGGTCCCGTCGTTGGCATCATGAAGGTGTCGTCGGACGATGAGGCCATCGAGCTGATGAACGACAGCCATTTCGGCCTGACCGCCAGCCTGTGGACCGCCGATCTGGACCGCGCGCAGGCCGTGGGCGACCGCATCGAGACGGGCACCGTGTTTATGAACCGTGCCGACTATCTGGATCCCGGTCTGTGCTGGACAGGCTGCAAGGACACTGGCAAAGGCGGCGGATTGTCCATTATCGGATATCAAAATCTGACGCGCCCGAAATCCTACCATCTCAAGAAGGTGACAAAATGAACCTGACAGGAAACTGGTCCTACCCGACCTCGATCAAATTCGGCGCTGGCCGCATTGCCGAATTGCCTGCCGCCTGCGCACAGGCGGGCATCAAGAAGCCGCTTCTTGTCACTGACAAGGGGCTGGCCGATCTGCCCATCACCGCGCAGGTGCTGGACATCATGGAGGGCGCGGGTCTTGGCCGCGGCATCTTCTCCGAGGTTGATCCCAACCCGAATGAGAAGAACCTTGATGCCGGCGTTGCCGCGTACAAATCGGGCGGCCATGACGGCGTGATTGCCTTCGGCGGCGGCTCTGGTCTGGATCTGGGCAAGATGGTCGCCTTCATGGCGCATCAGACGCGCCCCGTCTGGGATTATGAGGATGTCGATGACTGGTGGACGCGCGCGGATGCGGATGCGATCGCGCCGATCATCGCGGTGCCGACGACCGCCGGAACAGGCTCCGAAGTGGGCCGCGCCAGCGTCATCACCAATTCCGAGACGCATGTTAAGAAGATCATCTTTCACCCCAAGGTGCTGCCGACGGTCGTGATCTGCGACCCCGAACTGACCACCGGCATGCCGAAATTCATCACCGCCGGCACCGGCCTTGATGCGTTCGCCCATTGCGTGGAGGCATTCAGCAGCCCGCATTACCACCCGATGAGCCAGGGCATGGCGCTGGAAGGGATGCGCCTGGTCAAGGATTACCTGCCGCGCGCCTATGCCGACGGCAGTGATCTGGAGGCGCGCGCGCATATGATGAGCGCCGCAATGATGGGCGCGACGGCGTTTCAGAAGGGCCTTGGCGCGATCCACGCGATGAGCCATCCTGTCGGCGCCGTCTTTGGCACCCATCACGGCACGACCAATGCCGTCTGCATGCCTGCCGTGCTGCAACTGAACGCGCCCGAAATCAGGGACCGGTTCCGCAGCGCCGCTGCATATCTGGATATCGAAGGCGGATTTGACGGATTCTGCAGCTTCGTTCAGGAGTTCAACGACGCGCTGGGCATCCCACGTAAACTGTCCACCATGGGTGTTGATGCCGCCCGCATCGACGATCTGGTGCGCGAGGCGATCAAGGATCCCAGCTGCGGCGGCAACCCGGTCAAACTGACCGAGTCAAACCTGCGCGCGCTCTACGAGGCGAGCATCTAAGGCTTTCATCGTCCTGAAAATACTCGAAAAGCCCCGGAAGCCATCAATGCTTCCGGGGCTTTTTTCGCGCCTACTCCGCCGGTACGGCCATTTTCTGATCGCTCAACGGATGGGGCAGTTTGTCCAGCATTTCAATGGGGCAGACTTGCACAAAATGCGCCTTTTCCCTGTCCCAGTGCAGCAGTATGTCCAGCGCCTTGCGACTGCCGGTCTCATCGGCGTGGCGCTGAATCAACTCGTGCAGATGCGCCTCCCAGTGCGGATGCTGAACCGGGCCGGTCACAATCGTCTCGCGATTCATCAGCGGCGCGGTCTGCCCGGCGGGATCATAGAGATACGCCATGCCCCCGGTCATGCCAGCGCCGAAATTGGCACCGATCCGGCCCAGAATGACGGCAACGCCGCCGGTCATGTATTCGCAGCCATTGCTGCCACAGCCCTCAACCACCACATGCGCGCCTGAATTGCGCACGGCAAACCGCTCGCCCGCGCGTCCCGCCGCGAAAAGGTATCCGGCAGTCGCCCCGTAGAGAACCGTATTGCCAATAATGGTGTTTTCGCTGGCCTCCAGCGGGCTGGACATGGGCGGGCGCACCACGATAACGCCGCCTGACAGGCCTTTGCCCACGTAATCATTGGCGTCGCCCGACACTTCCAGTTTCAGGCCCGGCGCCGCAAACGCGCCCAGGGACTGGCCCGCACTGCCGGACAGTTTGACCGTCAGGTGATCCGCTTGCAGGCTGTTGTTCATGCCGAACTTGCGCACGATATGGCTGCTCACGCGCGTGCCAACGGTGCGGTGTGTGTTCTGAACCGCGTAATGCAACTGCATCTTTTCACCATCATTCAGGAACCGCGCAGCGTCGCGCACAATTTCGGCGTCCAGCGTGTCGGGCACTGGATTGCGCGGGCGCATGCGGTCCAGCGGCGCGCCCTGATTGGCCACGGTGATCAACATCGGGTTCAGGTCCAGATCATCCAGATGCGCACTGCCTCGGCTGACCTGCGTCAGCAGATCGGCGCGGCCGATCACGTCGTCCAGCGACCGCGCACCGATGCTGGCCAGCAGCTCGCGCACCTCTTGGGCATAAAAGGTGATCAGGTTCACGACCTTCTCGGCGTTGCCAGTAAATTTGGCGCGCAATCCCTCATCCTGAGTGCAAACACCCACGGGGCAGGTGTTGGACTGGCACTGGCGCACCATGATGCAGCCCATGGCGATCAGCGCCGCGGTGCCGATGCCATACTCTTCGGCCCCCATCATCGCGGCCATGACAATATCGCGCCCGGTACGCAGCCCGCCATCGGTGCGCAGCGTCACGCGGTCGCGCAGGTTGTTCATCGATAGCACCTGATGCGCCTCGGTCAGGCCCATCTCCCACGGCAGGCCGGCATATTTGATCGACGTGGCCGGGCTGGCGCCCGTGCCGCCGTTATGGCCGGAAATCAGGATCACATCGGCCTTTGCCTTGGCCACGCCTGCCGCGATGGTGCCGACACCCGATTGCGCCACCAGCTTGACCGTGACCTTGCAATCGGGGTTGATCTGCTTGAGGTCATAGATCAGCTGCGCCAGATCCTCGATGCTGTAGATATCGTGATGCGGTGGCGGCGAAATCAGCGTCACCCCCTTGGTCGAATGACGCAGCCGCGCGATCAGGTCCGTGACCTTCATGCCGGGCAGCTGTCCGCCCTCGCCGGGCTTGGCGCCTTGGGCGACTTTGATCTCCAGCTCTTCACATTGGTTCAAATACTCAGCTGTCACGCCGAACCGGCCAGACGCGACCTGTTTTATCTTGGCGCTGGGATTGTCGCCGTTGGCCTCAGGCGCGAAATGCGCCGGATCTTCGCCGCCCTCGCCGCTGTCGGACCGCGCGCCGATGCGGTTCATCGCCACGTTCAGCGTCTTGTGCGCCTCGGGGCTGAGCGCGCCCAGCGACATGCCCGGCGTCACGAACCGCTTGCGGATCGCGGTGACGGATTCCACCTCGCCCAGCGGGATCGCGTCGCCCATCGGCTTGATCGCCATCAGGTCGCGCAGATGGATCGGCGGCGCCGATTGCATGGCCGCCGAATACCGTTTCCACAGATCGAAACTGCCGGTGTTGCAGGCGGTTTGCAGCAGGTGCATGTTCTGCGCGCCCCAGGCATGGGTTTCGCCGGTTTTGCGTGATTTGTAGAATCCGCCGATGGGCAGCACATTATCCGGGGCGCCGTAGGCTTTGCCGTGAATTTGCTCCAGCTGCGTCTGGATGCCGCTGACCCCGATCCCGCTGATGCGACTGACGAGGCCGGGGAAATACTCGGCACACATGGCGCGGCTCAGCCCGATCGCCTCGAAGTTCAAGCCACCGCGATAGGACGAGATGACGGAAATCCCCATCTTGGACATGATTTTCAGCAGCCCCGCATCGATCGCCTTGCGATAGCGTGCGACCACCTCGGTCAGGGTACCGTCCAGCAGGCCCCGGTCCAGCCGGTCGGCCAGCGAATCCTGCGCCAGGTAGGCATTGACGATGGTCGCGCCCGCGCCGATCAGCACGGCGAAGTAGTGCGGATCAATACACTCCGCCGACCGCACGTTAAGCGAGCAGAACGTGCGCAGCCCCTTGCGCGTCAGGTGGCTATGCACGGCTGACGTCGCCAGGATCATCGGCATCCCGATGCGCCCGGCGCCGGTGCCCCTGTCGCTCAATACCAGGTGTCCCGCGCCGCTGCGCACGGCATCCTCCGCTTCTGCGCGAATGCGCGTCAGGCCCTCCTGCAGCGCATTGGGACCGGGCACAAACGTGCAGTCAACATGCCCCACGTCCGAGCTGAACTGCGCCATCAGCACGTCCCATTCGCTGTTGGCGATGAACGGGCTGTCCAGCACGATGATCTGCGTCTGTGCGCCCGACTCGTCCAGAACGTTGTTCAGATTGCCAAAGCGCGTCTTCAGGCTCATCACCCGATATTCACGCAAGGAATCAATCGGCGGGTTGGTCACTTGGCTGAAATTCTGCCGGAAAAAATGGCTCAGCGGGCGGTATTGCCTGGACAGCACCGCGCTGGGCGTATCGTCCCCCATCGACGCGATGGCCTCCTTGCCGTCCTCGCCCATCGGCGCCAGGATCTGCTCCAGCTCCTCGATGCTGTAGCCTGCGGCGATCTGGCGGCGGCGCAGATCCTCGCCGGTATATCCGACCTCCTCGGGCGTGCTGGTCAGCGTATCCTCCAGCGCGTTGATCTTGGACGTCCACTCGCCAAAGGGGCGCGCGGCGGCCAGCCGGTCCTTGATCTGCGTGTCGTGATAGAGCTTGCCCTCGGCCATATCGACGGCAAGCATCTGCCCCGGTCCCAGTGCCCCCTTTTCGACGACTGTTGCCTCGTCAATCGGCACCATCCCCGCCTCGGACCCCGCAATGACCAGACCATCACCGGTCACGACATAGCGCATCGGGCGCAGCCCGTTCCGGTCCAGCCCGGCACAGACCCAGCGGCCATCGGTCATCGCCAGCGCGGCGGGGCCGTCCCATGGCTCCATTACCGAATTGCAGTAGGAATACATGTCGCACCACGCCTGCGGCAGCGCCTGCGCCTGATTGGACCAGCTCTCTGGCACCAGCATGGTCTTCGCCATCGGCGCGGTGCGCCCGGCGCGCACCAGCACCTCGAACACCGAATCCAGCGCCGCCGAGTCGGAGGCGCCCGCGGGAACGATCGGCTTGATATCCTCGGCCAGATCGCCGAACGCGCTGGAGGCCATGCGGATCTCGTGGCTTTTCATCCAGTTGACGTTACCCTTCAGGGTGTTGACCTCGCCATTATGTGCCAGCATCCGAAACGGCTGCGCCAGCCACCATTGCGGGAATGTGTTGGTCGAATAACGCTGGTGGTAGATGGCAAAGGCCGATTTGAACCGCTCGTCCATCAAATCAGGGTAGAATACGGCAACCTCTTCGGCCAGCATCATGCCCTTGTAGATGATACTCCGGCAGCTAAGCGACGCGATATAGAAGTGATTGATATTCGCGGCGATCACCGCCTTCTCGATGCGGCGCCGGATGACGTACAACTCGCGCTCGAAATCCTCTTCGTCGATATCCTTGGCATTGGAAATCAGGATCTGCTCGATCTCCGGCCTGGTCGCATTGGCCTTGTCGCCCAGACAGGAAACATTCACCGGAACATGCCGCCACCCGTAAATTGTGTGCCCCATGCGCAGCACTTCGGTTTCCACAATCGTGCGGCACGCTTCCTGCGCGCCGAAGTCGGTGCGGGGCAGGAATACCTGGCCAACCGCCACCAGCTGATCCTGACGCGGCTCATGCCCCGTCCTGCGGATCTGGTCATAGATAAAGCTGACCGGAATCTGCACATGGATGCCAGCGCCATCGCCGGTCTTGCCATCGGCATCCACCGCGCCGCGATGCCAGATCGCCTTCAGCGCGTCGATCCCCGCCTGCACCACCCGGCGCGACCGCTTGCCGTTGATCGCAACGACAAGGCCGACCCCGCAGGACGAATGCTCCTCCTCATGGGCATACATGCCATTTTCGGCCAACCAGTCGCGCTTGGCGGCCTCAGTGTCGGCCCAATTTGTATCAAATGCGCTCATTTTCGGACCCTCTTGGCTGATGCTTTTCTCTGCGTCGTTCATCTTGGCAAAAATACTCATTCCGCGGCCACCGCGTGAGCTGCGGCCAGATCGGCCAGAATCGCCCCGGCGCAGTCGCGCCCGTCGCGTATTGCCCAGACAACCAGTGACGCGCCGCGTACGATATCACCCACCGCATAAACGCCGGGCAGGGATGTGCGGCCTGTGGTGAATTCGGCCTTGATCGTGCCCCATCGCGTGACCTCGAGTTCCGGCTGGTCCCAGAGTGTGGGCAAATCCTCGGCTTCAAATCCCAGCGCCTTGATCACCAGATCGGCGGGCTCGTCCTGCACGGCGCCCTCTATTTCCTCGGGCGCCCGGCGACCGGTGACGTCCGGCGCGCCCAGCCGCATTTGCTGCACGGATACCGAGGTGACAGATTCGCCGCTGAACCCCTTGGGCAGGGACAGCCAGTTGAACACCACGCCCTCTTCCTCGGCGTTGCCGACCTCGCGCAGGCTGCCGGGCATGTTCGCGCGGTCGCGGCGATACAGGCATTTGACAGAGTCGGCGCCCTGGCGGATGGCCGTGCGCACGCAGTCCATCGCGGTATCACCGCCGCCGATCACCACGACGCGCTTGCCCGCTGCATTCAGCGCGCCGCTGTCGAACTCCGGCACCGCATCGCCGAATGACCGCCGATTGCTGGCCGTCAGATAATCAATGGCGCGCACGATTCCCTTGGCGCCCGCACCCGGCCCAGCCAGATCGCGCGATTTGTAAACCCCGGTGGCGATGATCACGGCGTCATGGTCGCGCCGTAGATCGGCAAAGCTGACGTCCTGCCCGATGGTGCAGTTCAGGCGAAAGGTCACCCCTCCTGCCTCAAGCTGTGCGATGCGGCGCATCACCACATCCTTTTCCAGTTTGAAACCGGGAATGCCATAGGTCAGCAATCCGCCGCCGCGATCATATCGGTCATAGACCGTGACCTGAATTCCGGCCCGGCGCAGCATATCCGCCGCCGCCAGCCCGCCGGGACCGGCGCCGATGATCGCAACGCTCTCCGTCCGCTCCTTTGCGGGGGCGGCGGGCGTCACCCACCCGTTGTCCCATGCGGTATCGGTGATGTATTTTTCGACCGCACCTATAGTGACAGTGCCGTGGCCGGACGATTCGATCACGCAGTTTCCCTCGCACAAACGGTCCTGAGGGCAGATCCGGCCGCAGATTTCGGGAAATGTGTTGGTGGACTGGCTCAGGTCATACGCCTCGCGCAGGCGCCCTTCGGCGGTCAGGCGCAGCCAGTCGGGGATATTGTTGTGCAGGGGGCAATGGCTCTGGCAATAGGGGACGCCGCATTGGCTGCACCTGCTGGATTGTTCGCGCGCCTTGTCGTCTGCGTACTCGTCGTAGATTTCATCAAAGTCGCGGTTGCGCAGGTCCGGTGCGCGCTTTTGCGGCATATCTCGGGAAATATCTACGAATTTCAGCATCGGATTATCGGCCATCACACACCTGTTCTTGTTCAACTGGGTATGGATAAACGGATGCGCGGCCTGTGAAAAGACAGCATTGCTGCCGTATATATCGTTTATTTAGGCGTCAGGCCAAATTTATCCCACGCGATGCTCTATAATAGGCAGCACAGCTTACCTATATTCACAAACCGACCATCAACAAAACCATGGCGACCGACCCAATCAGGATACGCCACCAGCCAAACAGGCCGTACCCGTTGCGGCTGACAAAGCTCAGCAACCATTTCACCACAAACAGCCCGCTGACAAAGGCCATCGCAAACCCGACGGCGATATCGCCCATGGCGCTCAGGTCCAGAACGTCGCGATTCTGAAACAGGTCATAGGCCACCGCCCCGGCCATCGTGGGAATCGACAGGAAAAACGAAAACTCCGCCGCCGCGCGCTTGCCCACTCCCATCATCAGCGCGCCCACGATGGTCGCGCCAGATCTGCTGGTGCCGGGGATCATGGCAAGGCATTGGAACAGGCCGATGCGCAGCGCCACCCAGATGGGCAGGGCGGCGGCATCGTCATAGCGCGGCTCGGGCGCGAAGCGGTCGACGAAAATCAGCACGATCCCGCCCAGCACGAGCATTACCGCAACCAGCATCGGCGTTTCAAACAGCACATGCTTGATAAACCCGTGCGCCAGCATGCCAACTACCAGCGCAGGCAGAAATGCGATCAGCACCGACGCCAGAAACCGCCGCGCCGCCGCGCTGCGCGGCGCCTCGATCATAACCTGTGCAAGCCGGGTGAAATAAACCGACAGGATCGCCAGCACGGCGCCCAGCTGAATCACCACCTCGAAACTGCGGCCGGCGCTTTGAAAGCCCAGAAAATGCCCAACCAGCAGCAAATGGCCGGTGGAGGATACAGGAATGAATTCGGTCACCCCCTCGATCAGCCCAAGGGCCGCCGCGACGAGCGTCGTATCAGACATGAGGGGATCCGATTTGCTTGGCGCCGGGCATCAGCCCTCGCGCAGGTTGCCTGCTGATTCCTTGATCGCCGCATACTGCCCCGAGGAGCGGAAGCGCCACAGATATTCGGGCAGCACGGCCGCCATGGAATCGGGAACGATCTCCAGTGCCTCGAATCCCTGCGCGCCGTCCTGCACGACGTTGTCCGATTTCAGCGATGTGACCTGATCGCGCGTGATCTGCGCCTTGATCAGGCCCAGCGACAGGGTCTGAACCAGCTCCATTCCCGCGGCCATGCCGGTTGCGGCAAAAAACGGAATGTTGACGATGCCGCGCCGCTTGCGAATGGTGTCCAGCATCAGCTGCATCAGATCGCGGAAGCTGCACCTGTCCGGCCCGCCCAGTTCGTAAATGCCGGGTGCGGCTGTTCCCAGCGCCCCCATCGCGGCGGCCTGCGCCACGTCATCGACATAGACCGGCTGGAACAGCGTGTCAGCGCCGACCACGGGCAGGAGAGGGCCGAATTTTGTCATATTGGCAAAGCGATTGAAAAACTGATCCTCGGGGCCAAAGATGACCGATGGGCGCAGGATGACGGCATTCGGGAAATGCTCCAGCACGCCGTCCTCGCCCCGGCCCTTGCTGCGGGCGTAAAGGCTGTCGCCGTCTGCATCCGCGCCGATGGCCGACAGATGCACCATGTGCTGCACGCCCTCTTCGGCGGCGATGCGGGCGATGCGCGTTGCGCCTTCGTCCTGCACGGCGCCAAAGTTGTTCTTGCCCTTGCGGTCAAACGTGCCGACACAGTTGATCACGGCATCGGCCGCACGGGTCACGCTGCGCACGCTGTCGTCGTTGCGGATATTGCACATCACAGGCTCGACCTGACCGACGACACCGTAGGTGCGCACGAAACCGGCCTGCTCGGGACGGCGCACCGCAATGCGCACCCGCCACCCGGCCTGCGCCATCCGGTCCGCGATGTAGCGACCGACAAAGCCCGACCCACCAAAGATTGTGACCAGTTTCGACATGTGGATAACCTCCGGTGGCGCCCGTTTCTGCTTTACGACACTACTCCTACTCCCGCACGGCCCGGCGGGCAAGGCGCTATGCCATATGTGGCGCGATGGGCGGCGTAACTTGCCGAATGCGAAGTCGTGAAAAAGGCCATTGACACCCCGCGCGCCTACCCCTAAACGGCCCTTACGTGACCTGCCCAGGTGGCGGAATGGTAGACGCGCTAGCTTCAGGTGCTAGTACTGGCAACGGTGTGGAGGTTCGAGTCCTCTCCTGGGCACCATATCCTCAGCTAACACATTGGTGCCGTTCCGGCTTTCATCTCGTCATGGGGGCTGTCGGCCGTGTCGCAGACCAAACCACCTTCACCTTTGACAAGGATGATGCGTGTGACTTCGGCTGTCGCATATCATCGGAGTTGCGTCCCCGCTATTCTCTGCCACGGATCGGATATTCGGCGCATGCAAAATCGGAGAAGGCCCCCGAGCCGGAGCACGCCGAGCTGCTGGATGAGTACTGGTTCGACCGTCGAGCACAGGACGCCCAGTTGCCGGCGCAGCTTGTGATGCGGTCCCAATCGATTGTGACGATTAGGTTTGAACGCGGTGCGGTGCCCGCTTCCCAGCATTCTGTGGTGCTGTGTGAGACTGTATGGGCCTTGAGGGGCAAGGGGCGCAGTGAGACCTTTCAAATCCCCTTACCATTTGCGTGTTGTGGGGGATTGTGAGGCGCAACGGAATGGTTCAAGTCCGAGATAGCCTTGATTTATCGGGGCAGCGGTATTTCCCGGCGCATCAAGATAGAGGACTTGCACGCCTATTTCGGGCGCCAGGTGGAACCGAGTGCCTTGGGAATCGGGATTATCACCCCATCGCCGATCCTGCGCCGCAATCGGGCTGTGTTCGCGGTTGAACCAACCGGCAGCGAAATTGCTGACGGTGGTTTCAGGCGGCCCGTTTCCTGGTGGTGCTCGGGTCGGCAGGGCAGCCGCACGGGCTCATGTCAGTTTGCCCAGGTCGGCTGACAGCTTCTCCAGTGGGATACCGCGCCGGATTGCGCTTTGCTGGACGGCTGATTGCAGTGCCTTGCTGCGCCGCAGCAGGCGCAGGAAGCGTGCCTCGTCCAGGACCAGAAGGGTTGTGGGTGCGATGGCGCGCACTTCGGTGCGTTGCGGGCGGCGCATGAGCAGGCTCATCTGGCCGAACATGTCGCCGCGGCCCAGCCGCCAGGATTGGCCGGCTGTTTCCAGCTCGACCGCGCCGGATGCCACGAAAAATACGCTGCGCGGGACGGAATCGCGGCGCAGGATACGCTCGCCCGCGTTGACATAGCGCGTGACCAGCGACCGCGCCAGCCGGTTCAGCACCGCCTTGTCCAAATCCGCAAACAGCGGAAATTGCCGGACCAGCTCGGCCTTTTGCAGGGTCAGGTCCAGCAGCGGCGCCGCCTCGGCCCGGTCGCGGCGCTGGCCGATGTCGCCGGTCAGGGCGCTGTGAACCTCCTCGCCGATCAGCCCGTCCTCCAGCAACGCGTCGTATTCGCGTTCCTCCAGCCGCAGGGCGGTGCGGCGGATGAACCGGCGCTCCATCTCCTCGGCATAGCCGGGATATTGCAGGCGCAGCCCCTCCAGCGCCTGCTCCACCGTTTCGATCCGGCGGTCCAGCATTTCATGCAGCAATTCGGCCACGCGGCGGCCGTGGATTCGCCGGATGCGCCCGTCGATGAAGCTGTGCAGATCGCGCAGGATCAACCGCTGTGCCAGAAGCAGGCCAAACCGCGTGGCGGTGATGCGCGCCAGCGGCATCGAAAATCGCAGCCGGTTGTGCATGAAAATCGCGGATCTCAGCCACCGGCTGAACCCCAGGCTGCGCGCGGCGGCCCTTTTGTATCCGCTGCGCCCGCCAAAGCGTGACCCCTCGATCAGCGCATCGGCATCTGCCAGCAGCTGTTCGGACAGGGCCGAGGAAATCGTTCTGTCGCGGAACCGGGCAAGGATGCCGTCACGTTCGGCGCTGGCCAGCGCGATCAGGCCCAGCGTGATCCGGTCGCGGTCCAGCACGTTCAGGCTTTCATCGGCGGATTTCACCGCGACATCCAGCCGCTCGCCAAACCTCTTGGCCTCGGCGCGCACGGTGTCCTTGTTCAGCTCGTAATTGTCGGTGACCACGGCCAGATCCGCGCGCACGGTCTGCAAGGCGACGGCGATCACCTGATTATACAGCGCATTGTCCAGCGGCGACAGCTTGTCCAGGCCCAGCCAGCCGATGACGGTACGCAACGTGGTGCCCTGCACCAGCAGCGTGAACAGGGTGAATCCGGTTGCCAGAATGGCGACCTGCCGCTTGACCTCGATCGGGACGGCGGCGCTTTCGGTGACGGCAAGGGCCAGAGACAATGTGACGGCGCCGCGCAGGCCGCCCCACATGATTGCCACGCGGTAGGGTCGTTCGACCACCGGGGACAGGCGCATCAGCGTCAGCAGCGGGAGCAGGCCATATAAGATCAGCGCCCGCGCCACGATTGCCGCCACCACCACGACCATGATCAGGGCCAGATCCTTCAGCTGGATCGTCTCCAGCATGCGGGGAATCAGCAGCGCGGCCAGAATAAAGATCAGCGCGCCGGCCCAATGGGCCAAGAGGTCCCACACCTCGCGCAGGTTCAGCCATGTGGCGGGGGGCAGGCGCCCCGGCCCGGCCAGCTGCAATGTCATTGCCGCCACCACGACGGCGATGACGCCGGATGCGCCGACCATCTGCTCGGCGACGATATAGGCCAGATAGGGCAGGGCGATGGATACCGACACCACCGCCAGATCAAAGCGGGCGAACAGCCCCATGATGCGGATGGCGATCTGCGCCGCGATCCAGCCGACGGCAACGCCGCCGGCCAACAGCACGGGAAACCGTGATAGCGCGCTTTGCACCGACGGGTCCGGCACGCCGGCCATGGCAAACTCCATGAACAGGCCCGCCAGCGCGATGGCGGCGGCGTCATTCAGCAGGCTTTCGCCCTCGATGATCCGGGCCAGCCGCCGCGGCGCGGAGATGGAGCGGAAGATGCTGACAACCGCCGACGGATCGGTGGTGGACACGATCGCCCCCACCAGCAGCGCCGCCGACAGCGACAACGTGCTGACCCACGCCAGCGAGTAGCCGACAACGAATGTGGCCACGAACACGGCGACGACCGCCAGCACCAGAATAGGCACCCAGTCATCGGCCATGCGCCGCAGGTTCAGCCCCAGCGTGACCTGAAACACCAGCGTCGGAAGGAACACATACAGGAACACGTTCGATTTGATCGGCAGCGCCAGAATGGCGAATGCAACCGGATTCAGCGCATCGGTCAGATCCGTGCGCAGGAAAAACGTCGCCGCAAGCCCGACGAAAATGCCCAGGCACGCGATGATCACCGCATAGGGCAGCCGCAAGTAATGCGCGAGCGGTTCCGCCGCGCCGATCAGCAGGAAAAGTGACGCGATAATGGTCGTTATCAGAATGATGTCCATGACACAGACCTAGCAGAATAATCCGGTCAGGATAGTCCTGTTGCCGCGTCTTTCGGGCGAAAATGGCAGGGTATGACGGCCCGCGATTCCTTCAGGCCAGCAGGGTGGGCGGGATCGCCAGAACATCGGTTTCGGCGCGGCGCAGCACCTCTTCGGCCACGCTGCCGAGGAAGGTTTTGCTCAGGCCCACACGGCCCTGGCTGGCCACGACAATCAGATCGGCCTCAATCTCTGTCGCCGCTGTCTGAATCGCGGCGGATGTGGCGGTGTTGTAGTGGCGCGTCATCCGCATCGCATCGCGCAAGGCCGAGGCATCGGCAAAGTCGCGCAGGGCGCTGTCTGCCTCGATCTGCAATTCGACCAGATACTGGTCCTTTTCCTCCTCCTGCAACATGCCGCTCATCAACAGGCGTTTGGCGGGCGCATCGAACACATGCAGCAATGTGCACTGCTCGGGCGTCACCAGATCCAGCGATGAAAAATGCGCCACGGCCCTGCGCGATGTCTCGGACAGGTCGGTGGCGATCAGCACGTTGTCATAGGTCCGCTGCGGCGGCGCGTTGACCATCAGCACCGGCCATTGCGCGCGGCGGATCGTACGCTGCGCCGTGGTGCCGACAAACACGTTGCGCAGCAGGCGGCGGCGATGCGCGCCGATCACCACAAGGTCCGGCGCGATCTGGTCAGCGGCATTGCCGATCCCCTCGAACGGATCGCCCAGCACGACGCTGCTGGTGCAATTCAGCCCGTCCTGATGGTTCAGCTCTGCCGCCTCCTCCTGCAAAAGCTGCTTGGAAACGGTGGTTTCGCTTTCGATGATACGCGCTTTCTGGTCGTCATCGACCACATGCGTCAGGTGCAGCCCGGCGCCCGCCGCCCTGGCCATCAGCGCGGCACGGCGAATGGCCAGATCGGACCGCGCCGAGAAATCTGTCGCAACAAGTATCGTATCCATCCCGGCCCCCTTCAGCACCTGCACCCGGCAAGCCTAACGCGCGCGGCGCCCATTTGATAGACTGCGCAGCGGTGGGCCGATACGCGGCAGCGCGCAGATCAGATGACGCGAATGACTTCCTTGTCTATCGCCAGCACATAACCCTGCCGCGCGATGTTGCGCACCAGAAGCTGGCTGACCATCTGGTTGCCCAGCGTATCGCGCAGGCGCTTGATCCGCGTGGCGCCTGCCGCCTCGTCGCAGTCGCTGGAATCGCGGCCCGATATCATCCCCTCGATCTGCGCGCCGGTCAGGATATCGCCGTCCATCCGCGCCTCGGCCAGAATCGACAGTGTCTCCATCGCGGCATCGGTCAGCTTGAAGCCCATGTTGTTGAGGTAGACGGACTTCTCCGCGCGGCTGATCAGCAGCGAATTCACCTCGATCCCCGACCGCTCGATCTGGGCCATGCGGCGGTTCAGCGCGACCAGCATCAGCAAAAACACCAATGCAGAGGCCAGCAGCGCGGCGCTGAACACCAGCAGGACGAAAATGACCATCCGGTAACTGACCAGCGTTTCGCTGAAGGCGGTGCCGGACAGGGCCAATATCTCCAGCAGCTTGATTTCGGCGTCGCTGGTCAGCGCGTCATTTTCAACAAATATCCGCTCTACCCGCGCGTTGAACGCGCCCGCATCGGGCAGCGACAGGAACAGCCACACCGCCGCCAGGGTCAGAATTGCCACAATCGCGGCAATGCCCAGCGCCACCACGCGGCTGCCCGACCGGCGCGCCCCCGCCGCCGTCACCGTAGGGTCCATTGGGCCCGGTCCCGTCACTCCTGCGTCACCGACAGCACCTTGAGCAGGGTCAGCCCCTGCGCTGCCAGTTGCGGGCCAAGCTGCGCCGTGGCCCCGGCAACGGTGCAGGCGCCGCTGATTTCAATCGTGCCGTAAAACAGGCGCAGCGGATCGTCGCGCTTGGCCTTGTATTCGGCCAGGCAGGCGGCGCTGGCGGGGGTCGCCACCAGCGCGGCAAATATCAGGGGGGCGATCGTTTTCATCATGCGCCGAACATGACCTGCGCCGCGCCGCTATTCAATATCCAATGCCGCGGGCGCGTCCTGCTATCCGATAACACGCCCGCGTTATTGTGCGCGCGGCGCAGCCCCGGCCAGCATGAGCGTACATTTCAAGAAAACAAGAAAGGCTCACACAATGGCTGGCAAATTCATCACCCTCATCCTTGCGGCATCGGTCGCTATCACTGGCCTGACGGCGGCCCCGGCGCGCGCCTCCGACCGCGATCTGGCGCTGGCGCTGGGCGCGCTGGTTGGCGTTGCGGTTATCGGCGCCGCGATCCATGACGCCAAGAAAAAGGACAGGCGCCGCGCCGCAGCCCGGCAGCATCCGCGCCCCCAATACGGCACGCAGCACCGTTCGCACCGCGCGCAGAAACAACACCGCTCGCGCAGCTATCAGCAGGGCTATGACGATCACCGTCGCAAGGTGCAGGACCGGCGCGCGCACCGCCGCATGCACCGCCGCGACCAGCGCCCGCAATATGGCTATAGCGCGCGGCCCTACCGCCGCGCCGACTAAAGCCGCGCGCGCCTCGGGCTTGGAAATCGGCCCCGCGCGGGGCCCTTTTCTTTGGCGGCCACCTGTGGTCTGAGCGGATGCCATGACCGGCCCCGATTATTCATACGAAACCGCGGCGATGGCGCAGGGCGCGCGCATCATTGCCGGCGTGGACGAGGTCGGGCGCGGCCCGCTGGCCGGGCCTGTCACAGCCGCCGCCGTGGTGCTGGACCCCAGCCGCATCCCCGAGGGGTTGAACGATTCCAAGAAACTGACGGAACGCCGCCGCCTTGCGCTTTATGACGCAATCGTCGCCAGCGCCGAGGTCAGCATCGCCCATGCCAGCGTCGAGGAGATCGACCAGATCAACATCCTGCGCGCGTCGCATCTGGCGATGATGCGCGCGCTGGACGGCCTGCCGCGCCGCCCGGACATGGCCCTGATCGACGGCAACATGATCCCCCGCGGCCTGACGATCCCGGCGCGCACAATCATCAAGGGTGATGCCCTGTCCGTGTCGATTTCTGCGGCCTCAATCATGGCCAAAATATGTCGAGATTATGTCATGCGGGATTTAGCGCAACACTATCCCGGATATGGCTGGGAGACGAATGCAGGATACCCGTCCAAAAGCCACAAAGAGGCGCTGCAAAATCTGGGGATAACCCCACACCATAGGCGTTCGTTCAAACCTATCCACAAGATGTTGTATCAAGTTAAATAGTTAACCCTCTGATTTAATAAAGAAATTGACTGCGAATCAGCAATGACTCATCTTTGTCCACAAGCAGACAGAGCGCAAAAACGCGCCGGGACAGAGGCAAGACATGACAAAGATGACCAGCATCAAGGCGGCGGCGACGCTTCCTCTTAACACCATCATAGGCGGCGATTGCATCGAGGTGATGAACGCGCTTCCCGAAAATTCGGTCGATCTGATTTTCGCCGATCCGCCCTATAATCTGCAACTCAAGGGCGATCTGCACCGGCCCGACAACAGCCAGGTGGATGCGGTCGATGATGCCTGGGACCAGTTCGACAGCTTTGCCGTTTATGACAAATTCACCCGCGAATGGCTGGCCGCCGCGCGCCGCCTGCTGAAACCGAATGGCGCCATCTGGGTCATCGGATCGTATCACAACATCTTTCGCGTCGGCGCGGCATTGCAGGATGCCGGCTACTGGATCCTGAACGATGTGGTGTGGCGCAAGTCCAACCCGATGCCCAATTTCCGCGGCAAACGCCTGACCAACGCGCATGAGACGATGATATGGGCGTCCAAGCAGGAAGGCGGAAAATACACGTTCAACTACGAGGCGCTGAAGGCGCTCAATGACGGCGTCCAGATGCGCAGCGACTGGGTGCTGCCGATCTGCACCGGGCATGAGCGGCTGAAGGATGAGGCCGGCGACAAGGCCCACCCGACGCAAAAACCGCAAAGCCTGCTGCATCGCATCATCGTCGGCAGCACCAATCCCGGCGATGTCGTACTGGACCCGTTCTTTGGCACCGGCACCACCGGCGCCGTGGCCAAGATGCTGGGCCGCGACTATATCGGGATCGAGCGCGAAGAGGCGTATCGCACCGTCGCCGAAAAGCGCCTGAAAGGCATCCGCAAATTCGACCGCGAGGCATTGCAGGTCAGCACCTCCAAACGGGCCGAACCGCGCGTGCCCTTCGGCCAGCTGGTCGAACGCGGCATGTTGCGCCCCGGCGAAGAACTTTATTCGATGAACCAGCGCCACAAGGCCAAGGTGCGCGCCGACGGCACGCTGATCGGCGACGACATCAAGGGGTCGATCCATCAGGTCGGCGCCCATCTGGAAGGCGCGCCCAGCTGCAATGGCTGGACCTACTGGCACTTCAAGAAGGACGGCAAGCGCGTGCCGATCGACCTTCTGCGCCAGCAGATCCGCGCCGAAATGGCAGAGCGCCCGAACTAGAATTTTTCAAGTTTCGCAAGAATACCGCCGGTGCCTGTGGTCTGACGCAAGGCACCACTAACTGCGCCCTGCCGCGTGTCGGTAGGGCGTCTTTTTGAGTATTTTATCCAAGATGAATGACAGGTGCCCCTGGTTCATCTTGGCAAAAATACTCAAATCCGCCAGCGGCTGTTACAGCGCCCACGCCGCTTTCAGCCCGTCCAGCACAGCCTCTTCGGCGGTTCTGGGAGCCATGCAGTCGCCAATACCGATAACGCGGCCATCGTAGTCCTCCAGCGCGGCCAGCAGAGCGTCAGCCACATCGGTGCCTTGTGCCAGTACCAGCGTTTCCGTGTCCTCGATCATCATGGCCTCACCATTGGCGGCGTTGATGAAATAGGCCGTGTCGTCGTCCGCGCCATAGAGCTGGGCGTAGGGGATGATTTCAACGCCCAGCTTTTGCACACGGCCCACCATCGTATCACGCACGTAGCTTTGCAGCATTTCGCCGGCATGGGTGCCGTTCACGCATAATCGCACCCGGCGTCCCGCGCTGGCCAGCAGCTCGGCCACGCCAAGGCCGACCCAGTCGGCGCGCCAATCGGCGATGGTGACGGAGCCGCCCACATTTGCGTGGCTGCGCAACACATCCCAGGCGGTGACGATATGCGCGTCGTCGCTGAACTCCATCCCTTGCGGTATTCGCGCCGTGCCGCCGGTGGCGACGATAACGGCATCGGGGGCGGCCTGGGCCACCATGTCTGCTGTAACGCTGCTATTTAGATGTACGGTGACACCTGCCTGCTGCATTTCGCGGCTGAGGTTGGTGACGATGCCGCCAAATTCGGCGCGTCCCGGCAGCATCTGCGCCAGCAGCGCCTGACCGCCCGGTTGGGCGGCGGCCTCGTGCAGCGTCACGTCATGGCCCAGTGCGGCGGCGGTGGCTGCGGCCTTCATGCCGGCCGGGCCGCCGCCGATCACCATGACGGTTCTGGGCGCGCCGGTCTGGCGGCGCGTGCCATAGATCAGCTCGCGTCCCGTTTCGGGGAACTGGATGCAGGAAATCGGCACGCCCTTGTGGAAGTGGCCGATGCAGGCCTGATTGCAGCCGATACAGGCGCGGATATCATCGGGGCTGTCTGCCCTGGCCTTGGCGGGCATGGCCGGGTCGCAGATCAGCGCGCGGGTCATGCCGCACATATCCGCCTGTCCGGTGGCAATGATACCTTCGGCCTCCTGCGGCTGGTTGATGCGGCCCGCCACCATCACCGGGATGTCCACCGCCTGTTTGACCGCATGCGCGAAGGGGGCGAGATAGCCTGTCTCCTCGAACATCGGCGGTACGATATGGATCGCGCCGCTCAGGCTGGCCGATGTGCCGGCGATCACGCTGACATAATCGAGGCCGGGCGCCAGCGCGCGGATCACGTCAAGGCTATCGGCATCCTCCATCCCGTCATGGGTATGTTCGTCGCCCGAGATGCGCAGGCCGATGGCAAAGCCGTCTCCGGTGGCCGTGCGCACCGCGTCGATGACTTCGCGGACAAAGCGCATGCGGTTTTCCGCGCTGCCGCCATAGTCATCGTCGCGCCGGTTGACCTGCGGGCTGAGGAACTGCGCCGGCAGGTAGCCGTGGCTGGCGACGATTTCGACCCCGTCGAGGCCGGCCGTTTGCATGCGCCGGGCGGCGGCGGCATATCCGTCCACCACCTCGCGGATCATGCGCCGGGACATGGCGCGCGGGATGACGTGGAACCGGTCCGACGGCGTGGCCGAGGCGGAATAGGCGACCGGCGCGGTGCCGTCCGCCACCTCCATGATCTCGCGGCCCGGATGGAACAGCTGGGCAAAGATGCGGGTGCCGTGCGCGTGCAATGTCTGGGCCAGACGCGAGAAACCGGGCAGGCAGTCGTCATTCGTGCCCATCAGCACGTGCGAGGTGTAACGCGCCGTTTCATGCACGCCGACAACTTGCGATACGATCAGGCCGGCGCCGCCGCGCGCCCGCGACTCGTGATAGGCGATCATCGCGTCGGTGACCTGGCCGTTATGGGCCATCGACGTGTCGTGACCTGTGGACAGGATGCGGTTTGCAACCTCGACGCCGCCGATTTTCAGCGGAGTGAACAGATGCGGGAACAGCTGCGATGTGTCGGGCATTGGGCGGCCTCCGGGGCGGGGATTTGCCAATACGCTAGCGCCGCGGCGCTGCACCTTCAAGCGGGGTGCGGATTGGACCCTTTGTTATAGGGTTTCCAATCGGTCGTTTGCGGGTAGTTTGCCTTGCGCCAGGCGCGCACGCGCGGGTTCATCACGCGGCGCCAGAGGGGCGGGACCATCGCCGCCATGGTCATGATCGGATAGCCGTAGGGCAGCTGCGGCGCCTCATCCTCGGTGTAGTTTTGCAGCAGGGGAAACCGGCGGTCGGGTTTGTAATGGTGGTCCGAGTGGCGTTGCAGATTGATCAGCAGCCAGTTTGTGGCCTTGTGCGCCGCGTTCCAGCTGTGGCGCGGTTTGACGTGCTCGTACCTGCCATCGCCCAGATGCTCGCGCGTCAACCCGTAATGTTCGACGTAATTCGCCAGCTCCAGCTGCCAGATCGCGACCAGCGCCTGCCACAAAAACAGCGCAAGCCCTGTCCAGCCGCCCAAGGCCAGCGCGAGCGCCAGCATGACGGCCTGTAGCGCCCAGTAGCGAAAGAACGGATTGCTGGGATGCGACCATTTGCGCCCGCGCCGGGCCTGCATCGCCGCCTCGGCGCGAAAGGCCGATGTCACCTCGCCCGGCAGGACGCGGGCAAAAAAGCGGTGAAACCCCTCGTTATAGCGCGCCGTCACTGTATCGCGCGGGGTACCGACATAGCGGTGATGGACGTGCAGATGTTCCGACCGGAAATGCGAATACAGCACCATGGCCAGCAGGATATCGGCCATCCACCGTTCGATCCGCGGCTTTTGGTGCATCAATTCATGCGCGTAGTTGAGGCCGATGGTGCCGGTGATGACGCCAACGCCGAAAAACAGCACGATTTTCTCCAGACTGCCCAGATGCGCCGCCTGGGGGACATACCAGATCATCCAGAACAGCAGCACGAACTGCACCGGCGCCCAGATCAGCGTGATGGCGCGATACCATGTGATGTCCGTCTCGGGCGCCAGATTGTCCAGGTTCAGGCCCAGAAACGCGTCGAGGATCGAAAAGAAATACCATGTGAAGACCGGCAGCAGGATCACCGTCCAGCCGCCGTGCAACGCGCCGATGATTGCGATCGGGACCAATAGCAGCGACATCCAGAACGGGATGGCTTGCCTGATATGGGCGGCGGTGGGCATGGGGGCAGCTCCGAAAAGGTTGGCGCAGTCTAGCCCAGCTTTTGCAGGTTTCCACGCGCCAGATCAAAGACTTTGCGCATCACTGTCGGCAGTTGCGCGGGCTGGAACTGTGCCAATGGGATAAAATCGCCCTTTGACGGGTCCGCATTCATGCCGACCTGCGCCACTGCGATGTTAAGACGCAGATGGAAATGGGTGAAGGTGTGGCGCGCCTGCTCGTTCAGGGTTTGCCAATCAGCCTCCAGCGGGGGCGCCGGTGCGGCCGCGTCTTCGGTCCAGTCGCTGCCGGGCCAGCCCAGCATCCCGCCCAGCAGCCCGCGATCTTCGCGCCGCTCCAGCAGGATCGCGCCGTCGCTGCGCTGGGCGACATAGGCAATGCCATTGCGGATGGGTTTGGGTTTCTTCGGTGTCTTTTTCGGCAGCTCCTGTGCGGTGCCAGCGGCGCGCGCCGCGCAAGGATCGCGCCACGGGCAGATGCCGCAGGCGGGGTTGCGCGGGGTGCAGATGGTCGCGCCCAGATCCATCACCGCCTGGGCATAATCGCCGGGGCGCTGCGCGGGCGTCAGCGCGGCGGCGGCGGCGGTCAGCGCGGGCTTGGCGGCGGGCAGGGGGGTGTGGATGTCGTGCAGGCGCGCCATGACGCGTTCGACATTGCCATCGACGACAGTTTCGGGCGCATCAAACGCGATCGACGCGATGGCGGCGGCGGTATAGGGGCCAATGCCCGGCAGTTTCAGCAGCATTGCGTGATCGCGTGGAAACTTCCCGCCGTGATCGGTCACCACCGCCCGCGCGCATTTCAGCAGATTGCGGGCGCGGGCGTAATAGCCCAGCCCGGCCCATTCGCCCATCACATCGCCGTCGTCGGCCCCGGCAAGGTCCGCCACGCTCGGCCAGCGGGCAGTAAAGCGCTGAAAATACCCGGTAACGGCGGCAACGGTGGTCTGTTGCAGCATGACCTCGGACAGCCAGATCCGGTAGGGATCCGGCGCCTCGCCCAAGCCGCGCCGCGCGGGCGGCACACGCCACGGCATATCCCGCGCATGGACGTCATACCACGCCAGCAAATCGGCAGCCTTCGCCGTCTCACGCATTCTTTATGCCTCATTCGTGCTATGTGCTGGCATGGCCAGCCGCATGCCCTAAAATGGCCCCCGACGTCAGGAGATCAACCAATGCCGCCCCGCCGCCCCACAACCAAGGGTTTCGCCCGTTCCAGCACCCTGCTGCAAGAGCGGATCAGAAAGGTGTCCGAAGGTCGGGGCTTTGCCGAATCGCGCCTGCTGACGCAATGGGCCGAGATTGTCGGCGCTGACGTTGCCGCCATCGCGCGGCCCGTCAAGGTGGGCTATGGGCGCGGCGGCATGGGGGCCACGCTGACAGTGCTGACCACCGGCGCGCAGGCGCCGATGCTGGCGATGCAGACCGAAACGCTGCGCGCGCGCGTCAACGCTGTTTATGGCTACAACGCGATTGCGCGCATCACGATTACCCAGACCGCGCCGACAGGTTTTGCCGACGGGCAGGCCAGTTTCCAGCACCGCCCGCCGAAACAAACGCCGCGCGGCCCCGATCCCGCCACCGCCGAAGAGGCGCGCCATATCGCCGCGCCCGTGGGTGACAGCGGCCTGCGCGCCGCGCTTGAAGCCTTGGCGCAAAATGTTCTATCCAGATCCAAACGCTGACCCGAAAGGAATACCCAATGAATCGCAGATTGCTGCTTGGCGCTGCCGCGCTGGCCCTTGTTGGCGGAATTGTATGGTCCCAGCTTGGCGGAGGCCAGACCACGGGGGCGGCCAACGCCGCCGCTGATTACGCCGATGTCGACACCTCCTCGATTGTCGAGATGACCATGGGGCCGGAGAATGCGCCCGTGACGGTGTACGAGTATGCCTCGCTGACCTGCCCGCATTGCGCGCGCTTCCACGCCACCACGTTTCAGGAGCTGAAGCGCGATTTCATCGACACGGGCAAGATCCGCTACGTCTATCGCGACGTCTTCTTTGACGGGGCGGGCCTGCGCGGATCGCTTCTGGCGCGCTGCGCGGGGCCGGAGCGGTTCTTTGGCATGAACGATCTGCTGTATAGCCGCCAGCAGGAATGGCTGGACGCGCAGACCATGACCGATGTGATGGATAACCTCGTGCGTATCGGCAAGGTCGCGGGTCTGGGCGAAGAGCAGATCACCGCCTGCATTCAGGATCAGGAAAAGGCCGAAGTGCTGGAGGCTTGGTTCCGCCAGAATGCCGAAAAGGACGGAATCACCTCGACCCCGACCATCGTGATCGACGGCCAGACATACGGCAACCCGCCCTATGCCGAGCTGAAAGCGACCCTGGAAGAGAAGCTGGCAGAATGACTGCCGCGCCTTTATCGGGTCTGAAGGTCGTCGAACTGGCGCGCATTCTGGCCGGCCCTTGGGCTGGCCAGACGCTGGCCGATCTGGGCGCCGAAGTGATCAAGGTCGAAAGCCCGGCGGGCGACGATACCCGCCAATGGGGCCCGCCCTTTGTCGAGCGGGAGGGCGACCGTTCGGCCGCCTATTTCCACGGCTGCAACCGGGGCAAGACCGGCGTCACCGCCGATTTTCGCACGCCCGAGGGGCAGGAAAAGGTCCGCGCCCTGATTGCCGAGGCCGATATCGTCATCGAGAATTTCAAGGTCGGCGGTCTGGTCAAATACGGGCTGGATTATGACACGCTGGCGCAGGAATTTCCGGGGCTGATCTATTGCTCGATCACCGGGTTCGGGCAGGACGGCCCCTATGCGCATCGTGCGGGCTATGATTATATCATTCAGGGCATGTCCGGCCTGATGTCGATCACCGGCGCGCCCGAGGGGCAGCCGCAGCGCGTGGGCGTGGCGATCACCGACATCTTTACCGGCGTTTATGCGACCACCGCCATTCTGGCCGCGCTGCACCAGCGCGGGCAGACCGGCAAGGGCCAGCAGATCGACATGGCGCTGCTGGATGTGGCCGTGGCGGTGACGGCGAACCAGTCGATGAACTATCTGACCACCGGCGAGGCGCCGGGCCGGATCGGCAATTTCCATCCCAACCTGGCGCCCTATCAGGTGTTCGATTGCAGCGACGGTTACATCATCATCGCGGTCGGCAATGATGCGCAATATCAGCGGCTGTGCGGTCTGCTGGGCCTGCCGGATCTGGCACACGCGGCGGATTACGCGACCAATTCGGACCGCGTCGCGCGCCGCGATCAGCTAAGCGCGGCGCTGACCGAACGCACGCAGACCTTTACCAAGGATGCGCTGCTGGCGGCATGTGAGGATGCGGGCGTGCCTGCCGGGCCGATCAACACGCTGGACGAGGTCTATGCCGATCCGCAGGTCATCGCGCGCGGCATGCGGATCGACCCGGACGGCGTGCCGGGCGTGCGCACGCCGATCCGGTTTTCGGATGCGCCGCTGTCGCTGGATGCCGCATCGCCGAAACTGCCGAAGCGGGGCTGATCCGGTCAGAGGCCAAGCGCCTCCAGCCGGGTATTCAGCGCGCTCCAGTCTGCCACCTCCAGCCGGACGGGCAGCGTCAATACCTTGGGGCGGAAGGATGCGGGCAGGCGCACCGCATCCTTTTCGGTGGTCACCAGCTGCGCGCCCAGGCGCGTGGCCTCGACCTCCAGCCGCTTCAGCAGCGCGGTGGTAAAGGGCTGGTGATCGTCCAGCGCCTCGAACCCGGCCAGATCGGCGCCCATGCTGCGCAAGGTGGCAAAGAACTTCTCGGGATGGCCGATCCCGGCAAAGGCGAGGCAACGCAGCCCGTCCCAGTCCATCCCGGTCTGCAAGGGCGCCAGCGCGCCGCGCAGATGCGGCAGGCGCACCGCATCGCCCCATGCCGCGTCAAAGTTGGCCTGCGCTGCCGCGCCGCCGATTGACAGCAGCAGATCAGCGCGGTTCAGCCCCACGCCCACCGGCTCGCGCAGGGGGCCGGCGGGCAGGCAGCGACCGTTGCCGAAACCGATCACGGCATCGACCACGATCAGCGACAGATCCTTGTGCAGGCCGGGGTTCTGAAATCCGTCATCCATCACGATTACATCGGCGGCAGCCTGAACGGCGGCGCGCGCGGCGGCGGCGCGGTCGCGGGCGATCCATGCGGGGGTAAAGGCCGAAATCAACAACGGCTCGTCCCCGACATCGGCGGCGGTATGGCGCCGCGGGTCCACCTGCAACGGCCCCTCCAGCCGCCCGCCATGGCCGCGGCTGATGACATGCACCGCCCGGCCCCGCGCGATCAGATGTTGCACCAGCGCGATCACCGTCGGCGTCTTGCCGGTGCCGCCCGCGTTCAGGTTGCCGACGCAGATCACCGGCACCCCGGCGCGCAGCGGTGTGCCGCGCGCCAGCCGCCGCGCCGTGGCGCGGGCATAGAGCGCGCCAAGCGGCGCCAGCAGCCGCGCGCGCAGTCCGGGCGCATCGGCGGGGCGGTGCCAGAAGCCGGGCGCGCGCATCAGCCCATCTCCAGATCGTCGAGCGTGTCGTGCAGGATTTGCAGAATGTGGTCCGTCACCTCGGCGCTGACGGTCGCCACCTCCCACGCCGCATGGGCCATGGTGGCGCTGCGGTCTGCCGCGATCAGATGCGCCAGCGCGCCGGCCAACGTGCCCGCATCGCGCACGATGCGCGCCCCCCCGGCACCCGCATAGCGTTTGTAGCTGGGCAGGTAGCGGCCCACATTCGGGCCGTACACGATGGCCGAGCCGTGCGCGGCAGGCTCGTTCGGGTCGCTGCCGGTCATGCCGGGCATCAGCGAATTGCCCATCAGTGATATGGTCGCCAGCCTGTACCACAGCCCCATTTCGCCGGGCGTGTCGGCCAGCAGAACCTGCGTTGCCTCCTCGGGCATGCCGCCCTGTGACCAGATGGCGTGGCGCCATTTGCCGTGCCGCAGCGTATCGCGGAAGGCGTCCGTTTCCGACAGGTCAGCGGGCGCCACGATCAAAAGCAGGCGATGCGCAAGGCGGCTGGCCTGCCGCTGCGCGTCCAGCACCGTCTCCAGCTCGCTATGGGCGATCATCGCAGCCAGCCAAATGGGGCGCCCGCGCAGGGCGTCGGCCATTTCATCGCGCAGCGCCTCGTCATAGGGCAGGGCGATGGCGCCTTCCTGAAACAGGCCGGTGACGGATAGCCGGCCCTCGGCCACGCCCTGCCGCCGCAGGATGCGCGCGGTCGCCTCGGACCGGGCCATGATGCGCTGAAACCGCGCCAGAAGCGCGCTGGTCGCGTCCGGCAGCCAGCGCCAGTTCGACCGCTCCAGCAGGGACGCATCCGCATCGACCAATATCAACGGCACCCCGGCCGCGTCTGCCGCCGCCAGCAGGGACGGGCGCAGATCGCCGCCGGTCCACAGGCAGACGTCGGGCTGCCAGTGCGCCAGAAATGCGGCGGCGGTCGCCGTGGCATCGCCGATCAGCGGCTGCTCGATGGTCAATGCGCGGGCATGTCCGGACAGTTTCACGCCGTCCGATGTGGTCAGCAGCAGATGCAGCCCACCGCCCGCCATGCCGGGTGTGTTGCCGCGCTGGGCCGACAGCCGCTCGACCAGCTGCACCAGCGCATTGGCGTGTTCAAGGCTGGTCGCATGGCCCCAGACCACGGCGCCGCCGGGCCGGTCGCGCGCGGGGACAAACCCGGTCCCAGACCCCGCGCTGCCGCGCCGGGCCCAGGCCAGATACCCTGCAAGGCCGCGCGACGTGGCCATGACGCGGCCTTAGCCCAGCTCTTCGGTGGGGGAGGCCGGTGTTTCCTCGTCCCGCAGGCGATGCAGATGCGCGATGAAATAGCGCATATGCGCGTTGTCGACGGTGCGCTGCGCCTCGGCTTTCCAGGCGCTGTGGGCCGTCTCGTAATTCGGGAAAATGCCGACGATGTGCAGGTCATCCACGTTTTTGAAGACGTTCTTGGACGGGTTCGTCAGCTCGCCGCCAAAGACAAGATGCAGGCGTTGGGTCATGAAGGGCTCCTTGGTGGGTGTTGCGCCAAAACTATGGGCTGCGGTGAGCGGGGGCAAGGGCGGGACTACGTCTTGTCGTAGCCTTGCTTTTGCGCCTGATACAGCTGCGCATACAGCCGGTTTTGCCGTATCAGATCCTCGTGGCGGCCCTCTTCGACCAGCTGGCCGGCCTCCAGCACGAAAATGCGGTCGGCATCGGCGACCGACGACAGGCGGTGTGCCACGACGATGGTTGTCTTGCCCTTCGTCAGCCGGTCCAGCGCGGATTTGATGCGCGCCTCGGTCGCCTGATCCAGCGCCGATGTCGCCTCGTCCAGCAGCAGGATGGGCGCATCGGTCAGGAAGGCGCGGGCGATGGCAATACGCTGTTTCTGCCCGCCCGACAGTTGCGCGCCCTTCGGCCCGACGGGGGCGTTGCCGCGCGCGCGGACCAGATCGGCGATCTCGGCGTCTTCGGCGGCCTGCCAGACCTGGGCATCGGTGGCGCCCGGATTGACGTAGCGGATGTTTTCCCAGATCGAATTGTTGAAAATCACGATATCCTGCGCCACCACCGAATAGGCGCCTCGCAGCGCGCCCACCTTCAGCTGGTCGATCGGCTGGCCGCCGATGGTGATGCGCCCGCCCTTGGTGTCATAAAGCCGCGTCAGCAGCGACAGGATCGTGGTTTTGCCCGACCCGGTAGAGCCGACGATGGCCGACACCTGCCCACCCTTGAAGGTCATATCCAGACCATTGAACAGCGGGTGATCCGGGCTGTAGGAAAAATGCACATCCTCCAGCACGATATCGCCGCCGGTGTCGAATTCGGTCAGCGCGCCGGGCTTGTCCGTTATGCTGGGAACTTCGTCGTAAAGGCGGCGAATACGCTCCAGCACCACCAGATTGGACGGCAGGCTGCCGAAAAACAGCGCCAGCAGGCGGGCCGGATCGAACACCATGACCATGCCCAGAAGGAACGTGATGATGCCGGCGCCGTCCATGTCGAAATTGGGTGACAGCACCATGTAGCCGCCGCCGCCGATGACCAGCACATACACAAAGGCCGAGCTGAGGTCGATCGACGGCATCACCAGCGCCTGCGTGACCTGCACCCGGTTCATCAGATCGCGGATCGCGCCGGTGCCCTGCATCAGGCGGTCGGTTTCCACGCCTTCCTGGCTGGCGATCTTGACGGTGCGCATGCCGTTTACCGTTTCTTCGATGCCGTTCATATATTCGCCCATCTGGGTTTCAGCCTCGCCCTGCGCGATCTTTACCCGGTCCGAGACGTAATTCATGATCCAGATGATGAACGGCAGCACCACAACGGCGGTGGTGAACAGGATCGGATTTTTCCAGATCAGGTAGCCCGATACGATGATGACCGTCACCGCGTCGCGCACCGCATTGGCCACGGCCTGCCCGACGAACACGCCCAGCGCCTGCGTCTGGCCGACCAGCCGCTGAATGATCTCGCCCGATTTCGTGCGCTCGAAATAGGCCAGATCCAGCGACATCATATGCGCGATCAGGTCGCGGCGCATCTGGTAGATCGCGTCATTGCTGACCCAGATCGTGATGCGTGGCACCAGATAGGACATCAGCCCGCGCACCGCGAACAGCACGAAAACGACGATGCAGACGGTCACCAGATCAGCGACGCTGCCGCTTTCGAAAATGACGCGCAGGCCGCTTTCGGTCATCGACAGGAATTGCTGATAGACAAATCCCTGCACCAGAATCATCAGCAGCACAACGATCAGCCACGGCGCCTTTTTCCGCAGATATTGGGTCCACAGCCAGCGCAGGTTTATGCGGTCACGCTCGGAATAAAGCGGTTCGCGCTTGGGTTTGGGGGTCTTGCTCATATGCGGGCCGGGCCTTGGGTTGGGACGTGTGGCCCGGTCTTAGCGGGTTCCGGCGGCGGCGTCACGCATCGCCGCCGGTAAATTGCGTCACTCCCAGCAGCTGACCAGCACGGTGATGCCGGCCGCGCGTTCGGACATCTGCGCCGGGGCCAGCGCCGCAGTGCCGGTGTCGGCCGCAGCGGGGGTCATCCCGGCATCGGCCAGCACGCGCGCCAATGCGCCCGACCCGGCGGCAAAGGCCACATCGCCGGGCAACGTGCGCGCGCCATCGCCGCGCGGCAGCAGCATGCCCAGAACGGCGCCGCCCGAATCCAGAACCGGACCGCCGGCATCGCCATCCAGCGGGGCCAGCGCCAGACGGTTTATGCCTTCCTCGCCGTTCAGGCCGCGGATGTCGGACACGGTGCCAAAAGTCAGCGACGGCGCGCCCAGAACGCCGCCATAGGAATACCCCGCCAGCGTCACCTCGGATTGGATGCGCGGCGCGCTCTGGCTGAGCGCGGCAACGCCGATGGGCGCCACGGCGCCGCGCGGGCGCAGCACCGACACGCCCAGACCGTCATCGGTTGCGACAATGTCGGCATCCTGCCCATCCTCGATGGTGATGCGCCCGCAGCCGGTGGCAAATTCGGACGTGGTGACAACAGTGCCGCGCCCGTCGATGTAGAATCCCGAGCGCGCGAATTTCGGTTTGCGGATTTCCAGACCGGAAATCAAATCGACGCTTTGCGCCTCATTGTAGCCGGCACCGGGGTCCAGCGTGCCGCCGGTGCGCACAAAACTGTCCTGCATGACGCGCAGCAGACGGGTGCGCCGCTCTTCGTCGCCGGCGGGCCAGATCAGGGTAAAGCCCTTGATTTCGCCGCCTTCAATCCGCGCCTCGGTATGGGATACGATGCTGGCATTCTCGCCCACAAGGGTAAAGCTGTCGCGCCCGCGTTCGCGCGGCCCGTCCTCGGGCACGATTTCCAGCGTCTGCATGATGTCATAAAGGCCATACAGCGTGTCCTGCGTGCCCTCCTGGCTGATCATCAGAACGCGGGCAGGGATGTCGCCGGTCGCGTCGAAATGCGCAAAGGGCGGCTCATACTTTGCGAATTTGACCACGCCCAGCGGGATCTGCATCTGAATGCCTGCCTTGGGGTCTGCCACACGCTCCAGCCCCAGACCGTCCAGAACGGCATTGTACTGCGCCAGCAATTCGGCGCGCTGACGAGTGGTCAGAACGCCGGTATTGTCATGCCCGTTGGCCGTCTGCCATGCGGCCATGGACCGGCGGGTGCCTGCGCCGAACTGCGCGTCGATACGGCCCTGATAATGCCCGGCCCATTCCAGCGCGACCTGAAGGCTGGCCCGCTCGTCCCGGCTGAGCTGCGCCTCGCTTTCGCGGGCCTCGCGCGGGGTTTCGTCGACGACTTCAGGCTCGGGTTGCGGCGCGGGATCGGCCTGCGCCTGCTCGACCTGCTCCAGCGCCTGTGCCAGATCCGTGCCCGCCTCTGTCTGCGGCGCTGGCGTGTCTTGCGCCAGCAAATCGGCGCCAACCGGCCAGATCTGCCGTGCATAATCAGAGCTTTGGGTGACGTAGCTGTCGCGGGGGATGCTGCCATTGCGGCGCAATTCGCGCAGAACCTCATCGGCGGTTTCGGGGTCATACGGGCCCAGCGCCACGACGAACCAGCCCGATCCGTCCAGATCAAAGCCGTTCACATCGTTCAGCGATGCTGCGCGGCGGCGCAATGCCTCGTTTATGGCGGCAAGGTTCGGCTGGGCCTCGATCTGGACCCAGACCGGCCCGGTATCCCCGGTTTGCTGCGCCTGCGCCATGCCAAGGCCCGCGACCATCACGAAAATCGCCGCCAGAAATCTGCTTATCATTCTATTCGTCACCCTTAAGACCCATCGCAAATTCCATTGCGTTTCAGGTGTTCTAACAAGAAACCGATAATATGCACTTAAAATATGCACTCCGCCGCCCCGGAACCCGGCGCCAAATTATGCCCGCCCGCCTGATTGACGCGTTGCCCGGCCCGCCGTAGGTAGGGGGCGCGATTTCAGGGGCGCCGCGCCCCATGGCATCCCGAAAGAGGCCCGCATGACCGATACCACCGCAAAACCGCGCAGCTTTCAGGAAATTATCCTGAGATTGCAAAGCTATTGGGCCGCCCAAGGCTGCGCCATCATGCAGCCCTATGACATGGAGGTCGGCGCCGGCACGTTCCACCCCGCCACCACCCTGCGCAGCCTGGGGCCGCGCCCGTGGTCGGCGGCCTATGTGCAGCCCTCGCGCCGCCCCACCGACGGGCGCTATGGCGAGAACCCGAACCGCTTGCAGCATTACTACCAGTACCAGGTGCTGATCAAACCCAGCCCGCCGGAATTGCAGGCGCTGTATCTGGGCAGCCTTGAGGCCATCGGCATCGACATGAACCTGCATGACATCCGCTTTGTCGAGGATGACTGGGAAAGCCCGACCTTGGGCGCCTGGGGTCTGGGCTGGGAGGTCTGGTGCGACGGGATGGAAGTCAGCCAGTTCACCTATTTCCAGCAGGTCGGCGGGCATGACTGCACGCCCGTTTCGGGCGAATTGACCTACGGGCTGGAGCGTCTGGCGATGTATGTGCTGGGGGCGGGTCACGTCATGGACATGCCCTATAACGACCCCGCCGCGCCCATCCCGCTGACCTATGGCGACGTGTTCCGCCAGACCGAGCAGGAATTTTCACGCTGGAATTTCGACATTGCCAATACCGATGTCCTGCTGCGCCATTTCGAGGAGGCCGAGGCCGAGTGCCGCGCCATTCTGGACGCGCCGGAAACCGACCCCAAAACGCAGCGGCGCATCGTCATGGCGCACCCCGCCTATGACCAATGCATCAAGGCCAGCCACATCTTCAACCTGCTAGACGCGCGCGGCGTGATTTCCGTGACCGAGCGGCAGTCCTACATTGGCCGCGTGCGCGCGCTGGCAAAACAATGCGCCGACGCCTTCGTGCAGACCAGCGCCGGGGGCTGGGCGGCGTAATGGGAAAGATCCTGACCGTGCTTTTGGTTGTCTGTGCCGTCGCTGGCGGCGCCCTGATGTATTACCAACAGGTCTACGCCTATTATTATGACGTCACGCCGAATGGCGACACGGATGTGCAGATCACATCGCTGATCACGGACGCGCCCGAGCCGGTGCTGTACGACAATTTCCGCGCCATCGACGCCGACAGCTCGCCCATCCGCTACCGCGCGTGCTTTGACACCTCCATGAGCCTGGCCATGCTGACCGAAACCTATGTGCTGGACGAGGACGCGGTGCCGCTGACCGCGCCGAAATGGTTCGATTGCTTTGACGCCAAGGAAATCGGCGCGGCGATCGAGGCGGGCAGCGCGCTGGCCTTCATGAGCATTGAAAACGTCGAATATGGCATTGACCGGGTGGTTGCCATTCATGACGACGGGCGCGGCTGGGTCTGGGACCAGATCAACCGCTGCGGCGAGATTGTGTTTGACGGCAATGCCGCCCCCGACGATTGCCCGACACCCCCCGAAGGATACTAAACCATGCCCGATCTGCTGATCGAACTTTTCTCCGAGGAAATCCCGGCCCGGATGCAGACCCGCGCCGCCGCCGACCTGAAGGCGCGCATGACCGACGGTCTGGTCGAGGCCGGGCTGACCTATGCGGGCGCCGCTGCCTTCTCCACTCCACGCCGCCTGACGCTGGCGATTGACGGGCTGACCGCCGCGTCGCCCACCACGCGCGAGGAACGCAAAGGCCCGCGCACCGATGCGCCAGAAAAGGCGATCGAGGGGTTTCTGCGCGGCGCGGGCGTGACCCGCGACGATCTGGAGGTGCGGGACGAAAAGAAGGGGCAGGTTTACTACGCCACCATCACCAAACCGGGCCGCGATGCGGATGTGATCATTGCCGAAGTGCTGGAAGGCATCATTCGCAATTTCCCATGGCCGAAATCTATGCGCTGGGGCACGGGCAGCCTGCGCTGGGTGCGCCCCTTGCATTCGATCCTGTGCATCCTGACGGATGACGCGGGCGAGGCCAGTGTTGTGGGTCTGGACGTCGACGGCATCAAGGCTGGCAACACCACCGAGGGCCACCGCTTCATGGCGCCGGGGCGGTTTGCCGTCACCGGCTTTGACGATTACGCGGCCAAGCTGAAGAAGCGTCACGTTGTGCTGGACGCCGCCGAACGCGCCGATGCGATCTGGCAGGACGCGACCAATCAGGCGTTTGCCGCCGGGCTGGAGGTGGCCGAGGACGCGGGCTTGCTGGCCGAGGTTGCCGGGCTGGTCGAATGGCCGGTGGTGCTGATGGGCCGGATTGACGAGACGTTTCTGGGACTACCGCCCGAGGTGCTGCAAACCTCGATGAAGGAACATCAGAAATTCTTTTCGGTGCGCAACCCCAAGACGGGCCGGATCGAACGGTTCATCACAGTCGCCAACCGCGAGACTGCCGATAACGGCGCGACTATTCTGGCGGGCAATCAGAAGGTGCTGTTCGCGCGGCTGTCTGATGCCAAATTCTTTTGGGAGAATGACTTGCGCGTCGCGCAGGCAGGCGGGCAAGCGTGGCAGGACGCGCTGGCCAATGTCACCTTCCATAACAAGCTGGGCACGCAGGCGGACCGCGTGAACCGTATCGCCGCGCTTGCGCGGGAAATCGCCCCGGTGGTGGGGGCGGATCCCGATCTGGCCGAGCAGGCCGCGCGCTGGGCCAAATCCGATTTGCCCTCGGAAATGGTCTATGAATTCCCCGAATTGCAGGGGCTGATGGGCCGCTATTACGCCGATGTCGCCGGCCTGCCGCCCGAAGTGGGCGCCGCCGCGCAGGATCATTACGCGCCGCTTGGCCCCTCCGACGCGGTGCCGACAGCGCCCGTGTCCATCGCCGTGGCGCTGGCGGACAAGCTGGATATCCTCACCGGATTCTGGGCGATTGATGAAAAGCCGACCGGCAGCAAGGATCCGTTTGCCCTGCGCCGTGCCGCGCTGGGCGTGATCCGTCTGGTTCTGGACAGCAACCTGCGCCGCAAACTGGACGGTATCCTGATCAAGGGCATCGGCCATTGGCAGGCGCATCAGGGCTTTAACGCCATTGAAACGCGTTTGCGCGCGGCCAGTCTGCTGTCGTTTTTCCATGACCGGTTCAAGGTGTTCCTGCGCGATCAGGGCATCCGGCACGATGTCATCGACGCCTGCATCGCCATGCCGGGCAGCGACGATCTGGCCTTGCTCGTCAAACGCGCCACCGCGCTCAGCGATTTTCTGAAGACCGAGGACGGGGAAAACCTGCTGCAAGGGTTCAAACGGGCCAACAACATCCTGACACAGGCCGAGCAGAACGACGGCGTCGAATATTCCTTTGGCGCCGATGCCAAATTCGCCGAAACGCAGGAGGAACGCGCGCTGTTCGCCGCCCTGACCGAGGCCGAGCCGCAGATTGCCGCCGCCGTCAAATCCGAGGATTTCGCCGCCGTCATGTTCGCCCTTGCGGGTCTGCGCGCCCCGATTGATGCGTTTTTCGACGCGGTGCAGGTCAATTCGGACAATCAGGTGGTGCGCCGCAATCGCCTGAATATGCTGGGCCAGATCCGCAAGATCGGGCTGGCCGCCGCTGACCTGACCCGCATCGAAGGCTAAGGCGCCGCGCCCGGCGGTTTTCCTTGCCATGGGCGCGCACGCGCCTATGCTGCACCCACAAAGGGAAAGGCGCCGCAGTGCAGCATCGCGATACGGACATCACGCTTGTCACCCCCGGCGCGCCGATTGGCGCGCATACGCATGGCGGGCGGGCCAAATGCCTGCAACGGCTG
This sequence comes from Roseovarius dicentrarchi, assembly GCF_003316635.1. GTDB lineage: Bacteria > Pseudomonadota > Alphaproteobacteria > Rhodobacterales > Rhodobacteraceae > Roseovarius > Roseovarius dicentrarchi. Next base: position 103,627 of record NZ_QNQP01000003.1, read on the forward strand.
GCACGGCTGAAAATGCCCGTCCCGCCGACCGTTGCGCTGTCGTTCAAGGTGGTGCACGGCATCGCGGCGGGCGGCATGCCGGACCTGCGCGCGCTTTTGTCGATGCTGGACGGTGCGGCGCTGCTCTGCGTGCGCCCCTCGTCCGAGGATGGCGATTGGGGCGGCCCGCGTGCGGTGCTGAATATCGGCATGTCGGACGCGATGCGTGACCGGCTGGCCGGCCGGATCGGCCCCGCCGCCGCCACGCGGCTGTATCTGCGGTTCATCGAAAGCTACGCGATCCACGTCGCGCGACTGGACCCCGACATGCTGGACGACATGCCCGAAGACCCGGACGAGGCGGTGGTATTTGCCCTGCGCGTCTACCGCGAAGAAACCGAAGAGCCGTTTCCGCAGGATATCTCGGTGCAACTGGCCGAAGTGCTGCGCTCCATGGCGCGCGCGTGGGAGGGGACGACCGCCCGCCTCCTGCGGCAGGCCAAGGGCGCGCCGGCCGATGCGGGGCTGGGCCTTGTGGTGCAGGAAATGGCCATCGGGTTGGGCCATGGCGAATCGGGCAGCGGCGTGATGCAACTGGTCAACAGCAAATCCGGCGCGCGGCAGATCACCGGGCGCTACCTGAGCCAAAGTCAGGGGCGCGATGCGCTGAATGGCAGCAACGGCACCATCTATCTGGAGCGTGACGGGCGCGGCCCCTCGCTGGAGGATCTGGCGCCAGAGGCATTTGCCGAGTTGAAATCGCACCTGATGCTGATGCGCGAAAAGCTGCGCGAGGAAATGCAGGCCGAATTCACCATTGAAAACGGTAAGTTGCATTTGCTGGACGGGATGCGCGTGGCGCGCAACGCCCGCGCCGCCGTCAGCATCGCCGTGGCGCTGGCCGAGGATGGCATCATCAGCCGCGAAGAAGCGTTGATGCGGATCGAGCCGCGCGCGCTGAACGAGCTTTTGCACCGGCAGGTCGACCCGGAAGCAAAGCGCGACGTTCTGGCCCGCGGCGTTGCCGCCAGCCCCGGTGCCGCCACCGGCAAGATCGTGTTCACAGCCGAGGCATCACAGGCCGCCGCCGCGCGCGGCGAGGCCAGCATTCTGGTGCGGCGCGAAACCAGCTCGGAGGATATTCGCGGCATGCACGCGGCCGTCGCCATCCTGACCGAACGCGGCGGCATGACCAGCCACGCCGCCGTGATCGGACGCGGCATCGGCCTGCCGTGCGTGGTGGGCGCGTCCACCATCCGGTTTCAGACGACGGCCCGCAAGCTGACCGCCCCCGATGGGCGCGTGCTGAACGAGGGCGACGTGATCACCATCGACGGCACCAATGGCGAGGTGCTGTTCGGGGCGGCGCCGCTGCTGGATGCGGGCCATGATGACAGCTTTCAGGTGTTGATGGGGTGGGCGGATGATGTGCGCGACATTGCCGTGCGCGCCAACGCAGACACGCCGATGGACGCCAAAATGGCGCGCAATTTCAATGCGCATGGCATCGGCCTGTGCCGCACGGAACATATGTTCTTCGAAGAGGCCCGCCTGCGCGTCATGCGCGAGATGATCTTTGCCAGCACCAGCCCCGACCGGGCGGCGGCGCTGGAGCGGCTGCTGCCGATGCAGCGCGATGATTTTGCCGATCTGTTCCGCATCATGCAGGATCAGCCGGTTTGCATCCGCCTGTTCGATCCGCCTTTGCACGAATTTCTGCCCAGCGACCGCGCCGGCCACCGCGCCCTGGCCGAGGCGCTGGACCTGCCGCTCAGCACCGTTGTCCGCCGGGTCGAGGCGCTGTCGGAATATAACCCCATGCTGGGGATGCGCGGTGTGCGGCTGGGCATCACGGTGCCGGAAATCTACGATATGCAGGTGCGCGCCATCCTTGAGGCCACGATCAAGGTCGCGGGTGAGGGGGTGCATATTGTCCCCGAAATCATGATCCCGCTGGTATCGGCCAGCCGCGAGGTTGAACTGGTCAAGACCCGCGTCGACGCCGTCGCCGCCGCCCTGCGTGCCGAAACCGGACAGGATTTCGCCTATCGCCTGGGCGTCATGGTGGAAACGCCGCGCGCCGCTCTGCGCGCGGGTGATATCGCGCCGCAGGTGTCGTTCCTCAGCTTTGGCACCAATGACCTGACCCAGATGACTTATGGCCTCAGCCGCGACGACGCCGGGCGGTTCATGTCCGAATATGTCAAGCAGGGCGTCTATCCCGAAGATCCGTTTCACACGCTGGATCTGGACGGGGTGGCCGAACTGCTCAGCATCGGGGCAGAGCGGGCGCGCGCGGCCAGCCCCGGCATCACCCTGTCGATCTGCGGTGAACATGGCGGCAACCCCGAATCGATAGCCTTCTGCCGGGCCGCAGGGTTCGATTACGTGTCCTGCTCGCCCTTCCGGGTGCCTGTGGCGCGTCTGGCCGCGGCGCAACTGGCGGTGCGTGAAAAGACAGGCGATGAACCACGCTTGTAGCCTTTAAAACAAGGGGCATGGCGTGGCTCCGCGCCGCGCCCGCCAAGGGCTGAAAACGGCAGAAAATCGCCTGAAATCGGCACGGACTGGACCAAATGGCGCGAAATCTGTATGCCGCCGTGATCCGGGAGGGCTTGGCCCTTCGCCATTCGCAGGTTGATCCATGTCGCCCAAACTCAAATCTCTTGCCATCGCGCTGTCTGTTGCGCTTGCCCCCGCCCTGCCTGCCGGGGCCGATACTGCCATTTCCAAACTGCTGGGTCAGGAGCGTCGCGGCCTGAATGCCATGTCGCAAACACGCGTCGCCAGCTACCTCAAGGCGCCGGCCGCCACGCTGGGATATACCCGCGAATGGCTGGACGCGAAGGCGCCCGCCAAAGGCGGCGAAGACTGGCGCTGCCTGTCCGAAGCGCTGTATTTCGAGGCGCGCGGCGAGACGGTCAAAGGCCAGTTTGCCGTGGCCGAAGTAATCATGAACCGCGTTGACAGCCCCGCCTATCCCGGCAGCATCTGCGGTGTCGTCAAGCAGGGCACAGGCCAGCTTTATGGGTGCCAGTTCACCTATACATGCGATGGCCGCGCCGAAGTCATCGCCGAGCCGCGCGCGTTCGAGCGTGTGGGCAAGATCGCCGATATCATGGTCAGCGGCGCCGAACGCCCCCTGACGGGCGGTGCGACGCATTACCACACCCGCGCTGTCAGCCCCGGCTGGGCCCGTGTGTTCCCGCGCACGGCGACGATCGGAACCCATTATTTCTACAAACAGCCCACGCGCCTGTCGCAGAACTGACGCGGCACACCGCTTTGCGGATTTGTACGCCGTCCGGCGCTATGCTAAGCCCCGCTCAGCGCGGTTATTTTCGCGCCGCGCAACCAGCAGGAATACGCGATGAGCGATGAAATCTCACTGGCCTTCGGCCATCCGGGCGCCCGCGCCGAAGCGACGGCGCCCGACGGGCCACTGGACCGCATTTCCCTGCGCGATCACATCGTCGAGGTCGAAATCGGCGCCTTCCAGCTGGAGCGTGGCATCACGCAGCGTATCTGCTTCAACGTGGTTGTCGAAGTGCGCCCGGTGACCGAGGATCTGGACGACGATGTTGACCGCATCCTCAGCTATGACCGCGTGACCGAGGCGATTGCCGCCGAGCTGGCCGAGGAACGTCTGAACCTGTTGGAAACACTGGCCGAAAACGTGGCCGAGCGTATTCTGGCCGAACCGCAGGCCGTGCGCACCTTTGTCCGGATCGAGAAGCTGGATCGCGGCCCCGGCGCGCTGGGCGTCGAAATCGTCCGCTCTGTCGATGATCTGGAAACCCGGCCCGTCGGCAGCCACGACCAGACGGCACCGCGCCCGCATGTTGTCTACCTCAGCAATGAGGCGGTGAAATCGCCCAACCTGATTCGCTGGCTGGACCAGTTGGAACAGCGGGCCGAACCGGTGATCCTGTGCGTCGGCCGCGCTGACGTGATGCCGCCGCAAACCGGCCACCGCATGACCCAGCGCCGCGTTGATCTATTGGCGATTGAACAAAACGCATGGGTGCTGGCCGGGCGCGACGACCGCTTTGTCGTGGTCGATACAAGGACCGAGCTGGACTGGGCCATGCGCCATGGCCGCATCAGCGTCTGGGCACCGTCCAAGATTGTGCTGGACGCCGTTGATGGCCCCACCGTTGGCCCCGACAAACCCGTGGCGCTGGCCGCATGGTTTGCCGGGCATATGGATGCGTCCGACCTGCTGCTGATCGGCGAGCCGCCGTTCGAGAACGGCACGAGCGTGCCGGTGCTGGTTCAGGATATCGCGCAATCGGGGCTGTAGGATGAGCCGCGTCTATTACCGCCCCATCGCCCAGAGTGACGCCTGCCGCCCGGCGGATGCCCGCCCTTTGGCGGGCGGCTGGACATGGTTCAACCGGGCCGAGCGTCTCACGCGGGACGGGGGCAGCGATCTGGTGGATATCGCCGATATTCCCGGCGATATCCTGACGCGCCTGACCGCGCCGCGCCCGCCCATTGCGCGCCTCGGCTTTGATGCGCCGCGGCTGATGGGCATCCTGAACGTGACGCCCGACAGCTTTTCCGACGGCGGCCAGTTCAACGCGCCCGAGGCGGCGCTGGCGCAGGCGCATGCGATGGCAGCGGCGGGCGCCGACATGATTGACGTGGGCGGCGAATCAACCCGCCCCGGCGCGCAGCCCGTCCCGGCGGAGGAAGAGATCGCGCGCACCGCGCCCGTCATCGCCGCCATCCGCGCCGGGGCGCAAACGCCCATTTCCATCGACACGCGCAAGGCCGCCGTCGCTCAGGCGGCGATTGGCGCAGGCGCCAATCTGGTCAATGACGTGTCCGGGTTCACCTACGATCAGGCGCTGGCGCCGTGGTGCGCGGACGCCGGCCTGCCGGTATGCGTGATGCACGCGCAGGGCGATCCGCAGACGATGCAGGAAAATCCGGTCTACGATCACGTCACGCTGGATGTTTACGATTTCCTGTCGGACCGGATCAATGCGCTGGTGTCCCAAGGCATCGACCCCGCACAGATCATCGTTGATCCCGGCATCGGCTTTGGCAAGACGCAGGCGCATAACCTGACGCTTCTAAGCCAGCTTAGCCTGTTTCATGGTCTGGGCTGCGCCGTGCTGCTGGGCGCGTCGCGCAAGAAATTCATCGGCACCATCGGCGCTGCCCCGGACCCGGCGGCGCGCATGCCCGGATCGGTCGCCGTGGCGCTGGCGGGCATCGCGCAGGGCGTGCAGATCGTCAGGGTGCATGACGTGGCCGCCACACGCTCGGCGATTGCAGTATGGCGCGCGGCGACGGCTGGGCGCGTCTGAGATTATTCGCGAATAATCTCACGCCCGGCGGCGACCGCTGAACAGCCGCTTCAGCGCGCTGGCCTGGCTCAGGCCGAGGCCGAACAGGATCAGCAGCAGCGCCCAGTAGATGTTTGTCGGCAACTCCTCACCCAGAAAGACGATGCCCAGCATCATTGACCACAGCGGCACCTGATAGTTGAGCAGGGACATGAAAACAGGTCCGGCGCTGCGGATGATCTGGACCAGCAGCAACTGTGCCGTGCCTGTCGCCAGTGTGCCAAGGTATAGCAGCGCCAGCAGGCTGGTTGCCGGAATGCTGTCAGGGACACCCTCGATCATCAGCGCATACGGAACGAACAGCGCAGCACCAATGCTCAGCGCGGCGGCGGCGAGCGAGATCATATCCACATCGGGGCAAAGCCGCGTCAGGATGGCGCCGATGGCATAGCTGAATGCGGCGGCAATGCAGGCAATCCGCGCCGTCAGTTCGAATTCGGTGCCGGTCGCGGCAAAGGCGCTGGGGCCGATCAGCACGGCCACCCCGCAGGTGCCGATCAGAAAGCCGGTAAAGCGGCGCAGGTTCATCCGGTCACCCGGCACCAGAAAATGTGCCAGCGGCAGGATCAGCAGCGGCACAACCGCCATGCAGACGCCGGCAAAGCCCGACGCGACGAATTGCTGGCTCCAGCTGAGCAGGAAGAACGGCAATGCGTTGGTAAAAACACCCATGCCCAGCGCAAAAACCCAGATCAGCCCGGCGCCCTTGCCCCGCACAGGTGGCAGGCCGGTGCCGCGCGCATAGGCGATCGTCAGCAGCAATATCGCCCCAAGGCCAAGGCGGGATGCGACCACCAGACGCGGGCCGACCCCCTCAAGCGCCAGCTTGGTGAACATGAAGGCAGCGCCGAACATGGCGCCAAGCAGGATCAGACGAAACCAGTTGGCAGGGGTGATGGGTGTCATGGCTCTGGCCTTGCGCGCGAGATGTGAAAAGGGGCACCCGCTCAGCGGATGCCCCTCGTGATCGGTCTGAAACTGCGATCAGTTCTTCTCTTTGTCGACCATCTTGCCGGCGGAAATCCACGGCATCATGGCGCGCAGCTTGGCGCCGACTTCTTCGATCTGGTGGGCGTCGTTCATGCGGCGCGTGCCCTTGAAGAAGGGCTGTCCCACGGCGTTTTCCTGCATGAAGTCGCGCACGAATTTGCCCGACTGGATGTCGTGCAGGATCGCCTTCATTTCCTTCTTGGTCTGCTCGTAGGGCAGAACGCGCGGGCCGCTGACATATTCGCCATACTCGGCGGTGTTCGAGATCGAGTAGTTCATGTTGGCGATGCCGCCTTCATAAATCAGATCGACGATCAGCTTGACCTCGTGCAGGCACTCGAAATAGGCCATTTCAGGCGCATAACCGGCCTCGACCAGCGTCTCGAACCCCATGCGGATCAGCTCGACCACGCCGCCGCACAGCACGGCCTGTTCGCCGAAAAGGTCCGTTTCGCATTCCTCGCGGAAGTTCGTCTCGATGATGCCCGAGCGGCCGCCGCCGATGGCGGAGCAATAGGACAGGCCCAGTTCCAGCGCCTTGCCGGATGCATCTGTGTCAACAGCCACGAGGCAGGGCACGCCGCCGCCCTTGACGTATTCGCCGCGCACGGTGTGGCCGGGGCCCTTGGGCGCCATCATGATGACGTCGATCCCTGCCTTTGGCTCGATCAGGCCGAAATGCACGTTCAGGCCGTGGGCAAAGGCGATGGCCGCGCCTTCGCGGATGTTGTCATGCACGTATTTCTTGTAGGTTTCGGCCTGCAATTCGTCGGGCATGGTGAACATGATCAGGTCGGCCCAGGCCGCTGCCTCGGCAATGCCCATGACCTTGAGGCCCTCGCCCTCGGCCTTCTTGGCCGATTTGGAGCCTTCGCGCAGGGCGACGACGAGGTTCTTCGCGCCCGAATCGCGCAGGTTCAGCGCATGGGCGTGGCCCTGGCTGCCGTAGCCCAGGATGGCGACCTTCTTGTCCTTGATCAGGTTGATGTCGCAATCGCGGTCGTAATAAACGCGCATGATGGTGTCCTTTCGTTGCGGTGTTGCTGCTGAAACTACGCGATGTTACCTGAGAGGAACTGCAAAACCGCGTTGATAGGCTGGTTATTTTGAGTATTTATAACCAAGATGAAGCAAGGCTGGGAAAATCATGCTGGATGATACGGACAGGCGGATATTGCGGCATTACCAGCATGCGCCGCAACTGGGGCCCACGGCGCTGGCGGATCTGGCGGGGGTGACGGCCAATACCTGCGCGCGGCGGCTGGAGCGGATGCAGGCGGAGGGCGTGATTTTAGGCAACCGGGCGGTGATCGACTGGGGCAAGCTGGGCTATGAGGTGGAGGTGTCCCTGCGTGCGCAGTTGGACAAGACGCAGCCGCGCGCGTTTGACGAATTCACGGCGGCGGCGCGCGAGGTGCCGGAGGTGATCGAGATCCAGACTTTTCTGGGGCGGGTCGATTTGCGTCTGTATGTGATTGCGCGGGATATGGTGCATTATCAGCATATCTATCGCAGTGCGATCCTGACCCTGCCGCATATCACCGAGATCGAGGCGCTGATGCATATGGCACGGATCAAGTCGGATGAGGGGCTTCCGCTGTGATCGAGTTGGATGACGTGGATCGCCGGATATTGCGCGAATTGGTGGCTGATGCGACGCAGAGCGCCAGCGCGTTGGGGCGCAAGCTGGGCCTGTCGCAGCCCGCCACGTGGCGGCGGGTGAAGCGTTTGTATGATACGGGCGTCATCAAGGGGCAGCGGATGGATCTGGACCGGGAGAAGCTGGGCTTCGGTGTCAGTGTTTTTCTGGGGATCAAGCTGGCCACCAAGGGACGGGTCAGCCTGGATGACTTCGAGCGGGCGGTTTCGGCCATTCCCGAGGTGCAGAGCGTCGAGCATATCCTGGGCGTTTACGACTATCGCCTGCGCGTGGTTGCGCGCGACATCAGCGATTTTGAACGGGTTCTGCGGCGGCGCATCATGACCCTGCCCGGTGTTGGCGATGTCGAGGCCAACGTGCTGCTGAGCGAGGAGCGCAGGCCCGGCCCTATCGGGTAAGATTAGTATGCCGAGGTATCCGTTGCCATTGCGATTGTTGCGCGCTAACAGTTGGAAAACGCAAATCCCGGAGATGCATTATGTCTGCCCTTCTCGATACTGTCGATCCCGATGGCCTGCTGGAATATTCGGTGGTGTTCACCGACCGGTCACTGAACCATATGTCTGCCGCCTTTCAGGGCGTGATGCGCGATATCTCGGACATGCTGAAGGATGTCTATAACGCCGACGCGGTGGCGCTGGTCCCCGGTGGCGGCAGCTACGCGATGGAGGCGGTCGCGCGCCAGTTCGGCAGCGACGCACATGCGCTGATCGTGCGCAACGGCTGGTTCTCGTACCGCTGGACGCAGATTTTCGACGCGGGCAAGTTCACCTCCGAGGAAACAGTGTGCATGGCGCGCCAGTCGGGCAATGATGTCACTGCGCCCTTTGCGCCCGCCCCGATCGAGGAGGTCACCGCGCGTATCCGCGAGGCCAAGCCGGACGTGGTGTTCGCCCCGCATGTAGAGACGTCGGCCGGGATCATCCTGCCCGATGACTACCTGAAGGCGCTGGCGGATGCCGCGCATGATGTGGGCGCGCTGCTGGTGCTGGATAGCATCGCATCGGGTTGCGCATGGGTCGATATGAAGGCGACCGGCGTCGATGTGCTGATCTCTGCCCCGCAGAAGGGGTGGTCGGCCTCGCCGTCCGCCGGGATGGTGATGATGTCGCAGCGTGCCGTGGACCGGATGGAGGGCACGCAGTCGAACAGCTTTGCCATTGATCTGAAGAAGTGGCACCAGATCATGCAGGCCTATGAGAATGGCGGTCATGCCTATCATGCGACCATGCCCACCGATGCGCTGCGCGCGTTCCGCGATACCATGCTGGAGACCAAGGAGTATGGTTTCGAGAAGCTGCGCGATGCGCAATGGGCGCTGGGCAATGGCGTGCGCGCGATGCTGAAGGAGCGCGGCGTGAAATCGGTGGCCGCCGATGGGTTTGGCGCGCCGGGCGTCGTGGTCAGCTATACCGATGATCCCGAGATCCAGAACGGCACGAAGTTTGCCGCCGAGGGGATGCAGATTGCCGCGGGCGTGCCGCTTCAGGTGGGCGAGCCCGAGGGGTTCCGCACCTTCCGGCTGGGCCTGTTCGGGCTGGACAAGCTCTATGACGTCGATGCGGCGCTGGCACGGCTGAAGGCTGTGCTGGACAAGGTGCTGTAATCAGCTGTTGCCGCGCGCGCCGAGGCCCAGACGCATCAGGCCCCGGCGCACCGGCGCCAGCGCATAAAGCGCGTTCAGCCCCATCGCGCGCGCATCGCGCAGGGGCTGGGCGCTGACCATCGAGGCGCGGTTGAGCAGGTCAATGCCCGTCGTGCGCGCCATGATATCGGCGTGGCGGGCGCGGTGGTAGGCGTCCAGCATGGCGGTATCGCCCAGCGTTTCGGGCGATTTTTCGGCCAGATCCAGCAGGGCGGCGACATCGGCAAGGCTCATGTTCAGGCCTTGGGCGCCGATGGGCGGCACCACATGCGCGGCCTCGGCGATCAGGGCGACGCGCTGCGCGCTCATCCGCTCGGCGCGCTGGGTGATGATCGGCCACAGGGTGCGGCGGCTGGCCAGCTTCAGCGGGCCAAGGATGTGGCAGGAGCGGATGTTCATCTCGGCCTCGAAGGCCGTATCGTCCAGCGCGGCAAGGCGCTGCGCTTCGGCGCCGCGCTCCATCCAGACGATGGCCGACGAGGGCATTCCGTCATAGTCAGGCAGCGGGACAAGCGTGAAGGGGCCGCCGCTGCGGTGGATTTCGGTCGAGATATTGCCATGCGGGATCGGGTGCGTGACGGCAAAGGCCAGCGCCTTTTGCCCGTAGCGCGTGGTGTGCACCTTGATGCCGGTTGCGCGGCGGATGGGCGAATTGCGCCCGTCGGCGGCCAGAACCAGCCGCGCGGTGACGCGTTCGCCGCAGGACAAGGTGACAATCGCCTCATTATCGCGGGTCAGCAGGCCGGCGGTGCCGGTGCCGGGGCGAAATTCGACCCCCGGCAAGTCATCAATCCGCGCCAGCATTTCGCGGCGCAGCAGCCAGTTGGGCAGGTTCCAGCCAAAGGGCAGGTCCGACAGCTCATCAGCGGCGAAGGCGCGCACCAAGCGCGGCGCCGGTTCGGCGCCGCCGGCGTCGATGATGCGCATGGTCTGTAGCGGCATTGCGTGGGGCGCAAGCCGGTCCCAGATCCCCGCCCGCTCCAGCAGGGCCTGGGCCGGTTGCAGAAACGCGGTGCTGCGCAGATCGGACCCGCCGGCGTCGCGGTCTGTCACGGGCGCGGCTGGGTCGACGCAAAGGACGCTGAAGCCGGCATTGCCGAAGATGCAGGCCGCCGTCAGCCCGGCAACGCCGCCGCCGGAAATCAGGATGTCAAAATCAGCCATGTCGCCCCCTTGCGAGTGAGTGAAGCGGGGCCAAATAGCCCCCCGCGCTTATTGCCCCAGCGTGATCCAGACCAGCGCGATCCAGATGACCGGCACCAGTGCCAGCGCCGGAATATACAGCCCCGGCACGCCCCAGATAAACACGCTGGCCCCCCACGCGACCAGTGCCAGAACGATCACCAGAATGATCTTGGCGGCGACCATATTTTCCGAGGATTTCGTGCTGCGCTCGCCGGAAGTGGGTTCTGTGTGCGATACGGATGGGTTATTCATCTGAGGGCTCCTTTTTGTTCGCGTCTCGGGCAGATACCCCAATACCCTTAGCATTTCATCCGGTGCATTGCGCGCTAATTGCCGCAGGTGTCAAATAACGCGCGCCAGAAAGCCGCTCAGATCGTCGGTGTGGTGATGGATATGCGCGGCGCGGTGCGGCTGCGGCGCGACATGGACGGTGCGCAGGCCCATCGCGTGCGGCACGGCCAGGTTGCGCGGATCATCCTCGAACATCGCGGCGCGGGACGCGGTCAGCCCATCGGCATCGAATACGGCGCGAAACGCCTCGGCATCCGGTTTGGGGGCGAAACCGGCATGTTCCACGCCATAGACGGCATCGAATATGCCATCCAGCCCGCGTGCGGCGGCAACGCGGGTGGCGTATGGAGCGGTGCCGTTGGTGTAGATGATCTTGCGCCCCGGCAGGGCTGTGATGCGCGCGCGCAGCGCCGGGTCCGGCGTCAGCGGGGACATGTCGATGTCATGGACTGCGATCAGATACTCATCTGGCGCCATGCCATGCACACGCATCAAACCGGCCAGCGTGGTGCCGTGTTCGTGCCAGTAGAGCGCGCGCAGGCGGTTCGCCTCGGCGTGGTCCACGTTCAGCGTGTCCATGACGAATTGCGTCATGCGCAGCTCGATCTGATCGAAAAGGCGCAACTCGGGCGAATACAGCGTGTTGTCCAGGTCGAAAACCCACGTGTCGACGTGGCAGAAATCATGTTTTGTCATGCCGCTATAGGTAGCCGCGCGGGCGGGGCTGTCAACATGCGCGGGCTTGAACGGGCGGGCTTGCGCGCCTAGGGTCTGCCCGGCCTGTAACTGACTGGATGCCCCGCCATGAAACCCGCCCCGACCGATGCCTATTCGCTGATCCTTGAGGCGATTGATATGGGCATTTTCAAACCCGGCGACCGGCTGGTTGAAAGCGATCTGGCCGAGAAGTTCGGCGTTTCGCGCACGCCCATCCGCGAGGCTCTGCAACGGCTTGAGACGCAATCCCTGCTCGCGCGGGACGGGCGCAGCCTGATCGTGGCGTCGCTGGATCACAACCAGCGCGCCGAGCTATACGTCGTGCGCGCCGAGCTGGAAGGGCTGGCCGCCGGTCTGGCCGCGCGCCACGCCACTCCCGAAGAGGTGGCCGTGCTGCGCGGCATGGTCGAGCAGGACCGCGCGCTGATTGGCCGGCCCGATCTGATGGCGCGCGCCAACCGGCGATTTCACAAGCAGATCCATCTGGCCTCGCATAACCGGTTTCTGGTGCAGCAGCTGGATCTTGTGCATCGGTCCATGGCGCTGATGGCCACCACGTCGCTGGCTGCCGAGGGCCGGGGCGAGGCGGCGATTGCCGAACATGACGCCATCGCCCGCGCGATCGAGGACGGCGACGGACGCGCCGCGCATGACGCGCTGAAGGCGCATATCTCCAAGGCGTTCATCACCCGCCTGCGGCTGGAATCAGGCGAGGTCAACGCGATCCCGTAATGGTTGCTGTTCCTGAACCGGTTCGGGTGTCAAAGACAGGCCATGGGTCGTCTTGTCCCAGTAGAATGGCGCGACGATCATCTCATACAGCGCCTTGATTGCGGCAATGGTGCCCAGCGGCGTATAGAGGTGCATCGTGGGCGTCCAGATCATGAGGTGCCGATGCTGGCGGCCAGACACGCCCAGCATGTAAAAGCAGACATTCAGGATCTCGACCGCCAGAAACAGCTGCCCGAACCGCAGCAGATCACTGCGCGGCAGCACGGAATCCAGCGGATGCGGCAGGCCCAGCATCACCAGCCAGAACGACCACAGGAACGGCGCCAGCAGAAACTGTGACAGGGCGGCGACGAAATGCGCCTGAAACCCCAGAAACTGCCACGCGCCCAGTTGCCGAAGCAGCGTGACGGGCCGCCGCATATGCACCAGATAGGTGGTCATGTACCCCTTGAGCCAGCGCGAGCGCTGCTTGACCCACGGCCAGGCGCGGCAATTTGCCTCCTCCCCGGTGACGGTTCCGATGACTTCGGTGCGGTAGCCATGACGCGCCAGACGAAAGCCCAGATCGGCGTCTTCGGTGACGTTATGCGCGTCCCATCCGCCCAAGGCCTCCAGCACGTCGCGCCGGAAATACAGCGTGGTGCCGCCCAGCGGAATGGCGAATCCCAGCCGCGCAAGGCCCGGCAGCATGACGCGGAACCATGTTGCGTATTCGATGGTAAAACAGCGCGCCAGCCAGTTCTGGCGCGGGTTGTAGTAATCCAGGATTCCCTGAAGGCAGGCGACATCCGGCGGCGCGGCCTGAAACCGGCGGGAGATCTGGGTGATCTGGTCGGGGTCGGGGGCATCCTCGGCGTCGAAAATTCCGACGATATCGCCCTCGCAGAAATCCAGCGCATAGTTCATCGCACGCGGTTTTGTGCGCGGCTGGCCATCGGGGACGATAACGGCGCGCATCCATGGCGGCAGGTCGATCTGGGCCAGCGTCTGGCGGGTGGTGTCGTCCTTTTCCTCCAGCACCAGAATGACATCCAGCAGGCATTTGGGGTAAGTCAGCCGCGCAAGCCGGGTGATCAGATGGTGGGCAATCTCGGTCTCGCGGAACAGCGGCACCAGGACCGAGACCTTGGGCAGCTTGGCGCCCGGCGGCAAATCCGGCTGCACGCCCTCGGGCGCGCCCTTGGCGACCCGCGCGCAGACAGCTGCCATTTTCAGCACGGCCGATACGATCAGTGTCACCATGGCCCAGCCCAGAAATACCGAATAAACCGTCACCGGGAATTGCAATGTCAGCGCGATGCACGCGGCCATGACCATCAGCGCCAGCGCGATGCGCCGGGCGGGGGACGCGCGCCAGGTGCGGCAGCTTTCGCTGGCGGGCGTTCGGGACTGGGCGTCGATGGTCAGGCGCGCGCGCGCGGCATCGGCGACCGATGCCTGAATGTCGCGGCGCGGTGCGATGATGCGCGGCAGGTTGCGCAGGTCGGCGGGCAGGGCGGTGTCGCGGGCATGCGCGTCGGGGGTGTCTACCGCCAGTCGCAACCGGCCGTCGGCGCCGCGAATTGGCGCAACATTGGCCTTGATCAACTTGCGCGCATCCATTCCGCCGGGCAGCTCGGCGCCGCGGGCCAGTTCCCGCGATGTGGCAAGGCGCAGATTGGCGCGCGCGGCCTGTGCATTCAGGATGTCGGGCGCATCAACCAGCCCCTCGGACAGCAGCACGCGGTCCAGCGGCGCGTCGCAATGGGCCTGCACGATCTGCGCCAGTTCCGCGTCTGAATTTGAAATGACCCCGGTGCGCACCAGATAGCGGCCCAGACTGCACAGATCATCCCCTTGGGCAAGCGCGCCTGTGCGGCGCACGTCATGCCGTGGATGCGCGTCCAGTTTGCGCAGTTCTGAAATACCCATGAGATACCTTTCGCCATCCCTTCTGGCGAAAAGTTTCGTTCATATTGGTTAATAGAGCGTAAAGGCTTTCTTAACAGCCGTCAGGAAACCGTTTCCTTTTGGGCCATTGACGCGACAAACCGTTCGAAAAGGTAAAAGCTGTCCTGCGGTCCTGGGCTGGCCTCGGGGTGGTGCTGCACCGAAAAGACCGGGCGATTCTCTACCGCGATGCCGCAGTTTGACCCGTCGAACAGCGATACATGCGTCTCGCGCACGCCGTCCGGCAGGCTTTGCCCGTCCACGGCAAAGCCGTGGTTCATCGAGGTGATTTCAACCTTGCCGGTGGTGTAATCCTTGACCGGGTGGTTGGCGCCGTGGTGGCCATGGCCCATCTTGACGGTCTTGGCGCCCAGCGCCAGCGCCAGCATCTGGTGGCCAAGGCAGATGCCGAAAATCGGCAGGTTTGCCGCCAGCAGATCCCTGATCACCGGCACGGCATAGACGCCGGTGGCGGCCGGATCGCCCGGACCGTTTGACAGGAATACGCCATCGGGGCTGTGGGCCAGAACCTCCTCCGCGGTGGCGGTGGCGGGCAGCACGGTGATGTCGCAGCCGGCCGAGGCAAGGCAGCGCAGGATGTTGCGCTTGGCGCCATAGTCGATGGCGACAACCTTGTGTTTCGGATCGGTCTGGCGCGGATAGCCGTCCGGCCATGCCCAGAGCATCTCGTCCCAGCGGTAGGATTGCGCGCAGGTCACATCCTTGGCCAGGTCCTGCCCTTCAAGCCCGGCAAACCCGCGGGCCTTGGCAATCAGCGCGTCGGTATCGAAATTGCCGTCCGGATCATGGGCCAGCGCGACATGCGGCGCGCCCTGCTGGCGGATCGCGCGGGTCAGGCGGCGGGTATCGACGCCGCCGATGGCGATGCGCCCGCGCTGGGCCAGCCAATCATGCAGGTGCTGGGTATTGCGCCAGTTGCTGGGCTCGGTCGGGTCCCATTTGACCACCATGCCGGCGGCGACAGGATCGGCTGATTCGTCATCCTCGGCGCAGGTGCCGGTGTTGCCGATATGCGGAAAGGTAAAGGTGACGACCTGCCCGGCATAGCTGGGGTCGGTCATGATTTCCTGATAGCCGGTCATCGCCGTGTTGAAACACAGCTCGGCCACCACTTCGCCGGTGGCGCCAAAGCCGCGGCCGTAAATCAGCGTGCCATTGGCCAGCGCAAGGCAGGCGGTGGGGCGGGGCTGGGGCGCGTGCGTCATGGCGGCTCTCCGGTAGTGGAATGGCGGGGCAAAATCTGCGCATACCTAAGGGCGGGCAGGGGGACGGTCAAGGGCCAAGCGGCACCGGCGACACCGGGGCGCGGGGGCCGGCAGGTTGCCAGCATGCGCGCCAATCTATAGGGAGCGTAGGCTGGGACAGCGGCCGCATCGGCGGCACGGACCCCAAAGTGAGGATGACCATGGAAATGACACTGCGCGACCGGATTGACACAGCCCTGAAACAAGCCATGCGCGATCGCGATTCCCAGCGGCTTGCAACGCTTCGGCTGATCAATGCCGCGATCAAGGATCAGGAAATCGCCGCTCGCGTCAAGGATGGCGAAACCGGCGTGACCGACGATGATATTCTGGCGATCCTTGGCAAGATGACCAAGCAGCGCCAGGAATCAGTGCGCGCCTACGAGGAGGGCGGCCGGATCGATCTGGCCGAACGCGAGCAGGCGGAAATCGACATTATCGCCGAATTCCTGCCCCGCCAGCTGAGCGATGAGGAAGCCGAGGCCGCCATCAGCCAGGCGATCAATGACACCGGCGCCACGTCGATCCGCGACATGGGCAAGGTCATGGGCGCGCTAAAGGCAAACTATGCCGGGCAGATGGATTTCGGCGCGGTCGGCCCGCGTATCAAGGACCGGCTTTGCTGACAGCAGAACACGTCGGCCCAGCTGCGCGAAGTCAGCTTTGCGCGCGGGCCTCTGTGATGGCGCGGCGCAGTTCGTGATAGAGCGCCTTGCGCTCGTCCTCGGACAGGAACGCGCCCAGCTCGACCTCGCGGCCGGCGCCGCGCAGGGTGATGTAATGCGCCACCGGCCCGCCGGAGGGGTAGATCTGCGGCTGTGCCCAATAGCAGTTGCAATCCCAGGTCTGCACCTCGCCCTTTGGGCTGGTGCGGGTCAGATGCACTTCCCTGTTGTCGATCACCAACGCTTCGTGCAGGCGGCCCGCGCGGTAGCTATGCTCGATCGCCCACCATATCAGCACCACAGCTGCGGCCAGAAACGGCAGCAGCCCCCACAGCACTGCGGTGCCGAGCAGCGCAAACAGCGGCAGTGAGAACATCAGGCAGGTGGCCAGAAGGAAGCCGGCAAAGCCGCGTCTGGACAGCGACCGGTGCGGCCACAGATCCAGCCTGCTGGCGGCCTGATCGGGGGTGGATGGGGACCATTCGTAGGGCATGCTGCGAACCTGAGCTGGGTAATCTTGGTAAAAGGTGTGCCGATGTGGTGCGCGGGTCAAGGGCGGCGCCGGGGGGGCTTTGCCCCCCGCACCCAAAATCCGACAGGATTTTGAGTGCTCCCCCCAGGGTATTGCCACCAAGAAAAAGCCGGGGGCGTCAGCGCGCGTATTTGATGAAGGGCGTCTGTGTGCCGATGCGGTCATAGAGCTTGCGGGCGGTTTCGTTGAAATCCTGCGTCAGCCAATAGACGGTGGGGCAATCATCGGCGTCGGCGGCGGCATAGACCGCCTCGATCAGCTTGCGGCCCACGCCGGTGCCGCGCGCGGATGGGTCGGCGTAGAGGTCCTGGAGGTAGCAGACATCCGCGATCTTCCAGTTATGCGGATGGTAGATGTAATGCACCAGACCGACGGGCTGGCCGTTTTGCAGTGCGATCAGGCCGTTCTGGTTCGGGTGGTCTGCGCTGGTCAGGCGCTGGAACGTGGTGTGATACACCTCGTCCGGCAGGGTAGTTTCGTAGTATTCCAGATAGCCGGTCCACAGACGGCGCCATTCCGTCTTGTCGCTGGCCTGAAGGGGGCGGATGGTGAGGGGGGTAGGCATGGCGCGCGCTTTCTGTTTGATTCGGGTGTTTCACCATAGCAGACGCGCGCGCCGTTCGTGCCCGGCGCGGCGCAGTTATTCGGCGGCGACGGGGCCGGGATCGACCAGTGTGACGATATCGCGCATGATGGTGTTCAGCTCGAAATCCTTGGGGGTGTAGACGCGGGCGACGCCCATGGCGCGCAGGCGTTTTGCGTCCTCCTCGGGGATGATGCCGCCGACGATGACGGGGATGTGCGACAGGCCCGCCTCTTGCATGCGCTTCATCAGATCCTCGACCAGCGGGATGTGGCTGCCTGACAGGATCGACAGGCCGACGA
Organism: Roseovarius dicentrarchi; assembly: GCF_003316635.1. Lineage (GTDB taxonomy): Bacteria > Pseudomonadota > Alphaproteobacteria > Rhodobacterales > Rhodobacteraceae > Roseovarius > Roseovarius dicentrarchi. The sequence continues at coordinate 121,459 of NZ_QNQP01000003.1, forward strand.
CATGGGCGCGGTCATCGAGCGCGGCGCGCACCAGTTCCTCGGGCGTCAGGCGGATGCCCTGATAGTCGATATCCATGCCGCAGTCGCGCGCGCGAAAGGCGATCTGTTCGGCGCCGTTGGAATGGCCGTCCAGCCCCGGCTTGCCGACGAGGAATTTCAAGCGGCGGCCCAGTGCGGTGCTGACCGTGTTCACCCGTTCGCGGATTTCTTCCAGACCTTCGGTTTTGTTCGAGGGGCTGGAGGAGACGCCGGTGGGCCCGCGATATTCGCCGTGGACGGCGCGCATCTGCTGCGCCCATTCGCCGGTGGTCACGCCAGCGCGGGCCGCCTTGATCGAGGCGGGCATGATGTTGCGCCCCTCGGTCGCCGCAGCGCGCAATTCGGCCAGCGCCGATTTGACGGCAGTGGCATCGCGCGCGTTTTTCCAGGCGGTCAGGCGGTCGATCTGCTCGGCCTCGACGGCGGGATCGACCGTCATGATGCCGCCGTCTTCGTCCATCAGCGGCGACGGCTCGCCTGTGGTGAACTTGTTGACGCCGACGACGACCGTCTCGTTGCGCTCGATCCGGTTCAGGCGTTCGGCATTGCTGTCGACCAGCCGCGATTTCATGTAGTCGATGGCGCCGATGGCGCCGCCCATGCTTTCCAGCGTGGCCAGTTCGTGACGCGCGCCTGCTTTCAGTTCCTCAACCTTGCGGTCCACGGCAGGGTTGCCATCGAACAGGTCGTCGAATTCCAGCAAATCCGTCTCATAGGCCAGAATTTGCTGCATGCGCATTGACCATTGCTGATCCCAGGGGCGGGGCAGGCCCAGCGCCTCGTTCCAGGCGGGGAGCTGCACGGCGCGGGCGCGGGCGTTCTTGCTGAGCGTCACCGCCAGCATTTCGATCAGGATGCGGTAAACGTTGTTTTCCGGCTGCTGCTCGGTCAGGCCAAGGCTGTTGACCTGCACGCCATAGCGGAAGCGGCGGAATTTCGGGTCTTCGATGCCATACCGTTCATGCACGATCTCGTCCCACAGATCGACGAAGGCGCGCATCTTGCACATTTCGGTGATGAACCGGATGCCGGCATTGACGAAGAAGCTGATGCGCCCGGCCAGCACGGGAAAATCCGCCTCGGGCACGCGGGGGCGCAATTCGTCCAGCACGGCGATGGCAGTGGCAAGGGCAAAGGACAGCTCCTGTTCCGGCGTCGCGCCGGCCTCTTGCAGGTGGTAGGAACACACGTTCATCGGGTTCCATTTGGGCACGTTTTTATAGCAATACTCGGCCACGTCGCCGATCATCCGCAGCGATGGTTTCGGCGGGCAGATATAGGTGCCGCGGCTGAGGTATTCCTTGATCAGATCGTTCTGCACGGTGCCTTGCAGAACGCTGGGATCTACGCCCTGCTCCTCGGCCACCGCGATATAGAGCGCCAGCAGCCACGGCGCCGTGGCGTTGATCGTCATCGAGGTGTTCATCTGCTCCAGCGGGATATCCTGAAACAGTTGGCGCATGTCGCCCAGGTGGCAGACCGGCACGCCGACCTTGCCCACCTCGCCGCGCGCCAGGATGTGATCGCTGTCATAGCCGGTCTGCGTGGGCAGGTCGAACGCCACCGACAGGCCGGTTTGCCCCTTGGCCAGGTTCGCACGATACAGCGCGTTTGACGCGGCGGCGGTGGAATGGCCGGCATAGGTACGGATCAGCCAGGGGCGGTCTTTTTGCGGATGTGACATCGTGGCGGCCTCGTCAGGTGATTGGTAACAATGTTGCGCTATGAACTGGATATGCGAAAGATTGCACCGTTGTCAATTCGCTGCGTTGCGGCATCCGGCCCTGTTCTGGCTGTAGGATGCAGAGAGCAAACGGTAAAGGCATTTCAGGCGCCGCGGATCGCATGAGCCGGGACATGCGCCATTCATTGCACACATGCCGCATATCGCTGCCAAATTACGCGCTGCCCGCTTGATGCTGGCCCCAAGCGGGCGCTTGCCGTAAAAGCCAGCAAAACCACACACCCAAGGTGCCCGTGGCGCCTTTGCCATGAGGGGCCGAAATGTCAGGACCGCAAGAATTGTTGTACGATATTCCATCTGCCGTCATTTCGCTGGGCCTGCTGGCGGCGATGCTTTTGGCCATGGTCGCCGCCTATCTGATCGGCACTCACAGCCAGCGCCGCACGACCGACGAAGGGCGCAGCCAGACGACCGCCGTGCAGGGCTCGATGCTGGGCCTGTTGGCGTTGCTTCTGGGTTTTACCTTTTCGCTGGGTCTGTCACGGCATGATTCGCGATCGGTCGCTGTTGTGGAGGAGGCGAACGCGATTGGCACTGCGTGGCTGCGCACCGATTTCCTGCCCGAAGAGATCCGCAGCGCTGCCAAGGACGATCTGCGCCGCTACACGCGCCTGCGGCTGGAGGCCGCCGAGGTGTCCGCCGATCAGCACCAGCGTCGCAAGCGTCTGGTGGCCAATGCCGAAGGCGCCTTTGCCGAGCTGTGGACGCAGGCAGCGGCACATGCAGAATCCGGGGGCGGGCCTGCTGCGGTCAGCTATGCCGCATCGCTGAACGACATGATTGATGCGCTGGGCGCGCGCGATGCGGCGATTGAACGGCATGTGCCGGAAATCGTGCTGTTCATGCTGTTCGGCACGTTCATCCTGTCGGGCGCGATGCTGGGCTTTTCCTCGGGTCTGTCGGGGTCGCGGCCGGCAACGCCGGTTTATCTGATGCTGGGGCTGATTGTGCTGCTGGTGTTCATGATCATTGACCTGGACCGGCCACGGCGCGGCCTGATCGAGGTGGACCAGCGGCCGCTGGCCGCGTTGCTGGAGGCGATGAAAGCGCAGTGATGCAGGGGCGCCGCAGCATATCGGGCGCTTGGCGCATCACGGGGCCGGCGCGGTGACGTCCACCGTGTCCATGCCGCTGTGGGCGCTGCTCTTGCTGCTGGCGTTTGCGGCGGTCACGTTTGCCTCGCATTTCCTGTTCCCGTCGGTGCGCTGGTTTTTCCGCCGCCGGCTGGAGCGGGCCGTGGCGCGGCTGAACACTCGGCTGACGCGGCCCATCGAGCCGTTCAAGCTGGCGCAGCGCAACGATATGATCCAGCGGCTGGTGTACGACCCGGACGTGACGCAGGCCATTGTCGATTACGCCGCCAAGCATAAGGTGCGCGAGGATGTCGCATTCGAGAAGGCGCGCCGTTACGCGCGCGAAATCGTGCCCAGTTTCAGCGCCTTTGCCTATTTCAGCCTGGGCACGCGGCTGGCGAACTGGCTGGCCAACCTGCTGTATGACGTGCGCACCAGCCCGCAAAACAGCGCCATTATCGAGGGCATCGACAAGGATGCGACGATGATTTTCATCATGAATCATCGCAGCAATATGGATTACGTGCTGGTCACGACACTGGCTGCGCAATCCTCGGCCCTTAGTTATGCGGTGGGGGAATGGGCGCGCGTCTGGCCGCTGAGCCGACTGATCAAGGCGATGGGCGCCTATTTCATTCGCCGCCGCGCGCGCGGCGGGCTGTATCGCACGGTTCTGGCGCGTTACGTGCAAATGGCGACGACGGGGGGCGTCACGCAGGCGATATTCCCCGAAGGCGGGCTGACCGTCGATGGCATCGTGAAACCGGCCAAGCTGGGCCTGCTGTCCTATCTGGTCGAGGGGTGGAAGCCTGGCGGGCGCGATGTGGTGTTCGTGCCGATTGCGATCAACTACGACCGGGTGCTGGAGGATCGCGTATTGCTGGCCGCCGCCGCGCGGGGCGACCGTCGGTTTCATGCGCGCGCCTCGGTTATCCTGCGGTCCATCCTGCGCATGATGTGGCAGCGTCTGCGCGGCAGCTTTGTCCGGTTTGGCACGGCGTCGGTGGTATTCGCCCAGCCGATCCGGCTGAGCGATTACGGCCCGGCGCCCCGGTTGGCCGATCTGGGGCGCGATCTGATGGGCCGGATCGAGGCGGCGATGCCGGTGCTGTACGTGCCGATGGTGGCGCGCCTGTTGCTGCACAGCAATGGCCCGCTGGACAACACCGCGCTGGTGGCGCAGGTCGGGCAGATCCTGCAAGGTATCGACGGGCAGGCGCCGGGTGATGTTGCCGCCGAGGTGGCGCGCGCCTGCGCCGCGCTGGCCACGCGCGATGCGATTGTCGAACGGGCAAATGGCTGGCATATGACACCTGAAGGCGCGCCGTTGCTGCGATATTATGCAAATTCCATCGCACATCTGTTGCCCGCGATCATCAGCGGTCCGGACGATGCTGCGGCTGCAAAACAAATTTCTGCGCCCGCTGGGTCATAAAGTTACAAAATGGGCATCCCCGGCATTGCATTGTTGCGTCCGCTTGCGTATCTCGGGGTAGGACCGTCGCGATTCTGCATCGCGGCACGGATATGCCAAGGGGAGGCCACGCATGGCACTGGACACTGACACACGCATCGCCAGCTACGATGCGCCGGAAAAAGACCTCTACGAAGTGGGTGAAATGCCCCCGATGGGCTTTGTTCCCAAGCAGATGTATGCGTGGACCATCCGCCGCGAGCGTCACGGCGAACCGGAGCAGGCGTTCCAGCAGGAAGTGGTCGATGTGCCCACGCTCGACAGCAACGAAGTGCTGGTCTTGGTCATGGCCGCCGGCGTCAATTATAACGGCGTCTGGGCCGGTCTGGGCCAGCCGATCAGCCCCTTTGACGTACACAAGGCCGAATACCACATTGCCGGGTCCGATGCCGCCGGCATCGTCTGGGCCGTGGGCGACAAGGTGCGCCGCTGGAAAGTGGGCGACGAGGTGGTGATTCACTGCAATCAGGACGATGGCGACGACGAGGAGTGCAACGGCGGCGATCCGATGTTCTCCACCTCGCAGCGGATCTGGGGCTATGAGACGCCGGACGGGTCATTCGCCCAGTTCACCAATGTGCAGGCCCAGCAGCTGATGCCGCGCCCCAAGCATCTGACATGGGAGGAATCGGCCTGCTACACCCTGACGCTGGCCACCGCCTACCGCATGCTGTTCGGGCACGAGCCGCATGACCTGAAGCCGGGCCAGAACGTGCTGGTCTGGGGCGCGTCGGGCGGCCTTGGTTCCTACGCGATCCAGCTGATCAACACGGCCGGCGCGAATGCGATCGCCGTCATCTCCGAAGAGGACAAGCGCCAGTTCGTGATGGATCTGGGCGCGAAGGGCGCGATCAATCGCAAGGATTTCACCTGCTGGGGCCAGCTGCCCACCGTCAACACGCCCGAGTATAACACCTGGCTGAAAGAGGCGCGCCGCTTTGGCAAGGCGATCTGGGATATCACCGGCAAGGGCGTCAACGTCGATATGGTGTTTGAACATCCGGGCGAATCCACCTTCCCGGTGTCATCGCTGGTCTGCAAGAAGGGCGGCATGGTCGTGATCTGCGCCGGCACCACCGGGTTCAACTGCACCTTCGACGTGCGCTATATGTGGATGCACCAGAAACGCCTGCAAGGCTCGCATTTTGCGCATCTGAAACAGGCCAGCGCCGCCAACAACCTGATGGTCGAGCGGCGCCTTGATCCTTGCATGTCCGAGGTGTTCCCCTGGGCCGAGATCCCCGGCGCGCACACCAAAATGCTGCGCAATCAGCACAAGCCCGGCAATATGGCCGTGCTGGTGCAATCGCCCCGCACCGGGCTGCGCACGGTCGAGGATGCGCTGGCCGCACGCGGCTAAGCCAGCCCCGCACAGAACCGGCCATCATGGCCCCGCGAATCGTGATTCCGGTTTGCGGGGCTTTTTTGCAGCGCAGGTGTAGTGTTATCAGATGCTTGGGCGGCAGCGCCCCACCATTTCCGGGGGGGTGATATGCGCGGATTACGGTGAAAAATTTTGCATGCTAGGGTTGAATTAGCCCTTCCTTATTCCCCCAACGCGAGGCTAGCATGAAAAACGACTGGATACTCGACGTGCTGGACGATTTGCGGGCCTTTGCGCTGCATCATCACCTGCCGGCATTGTCCGAGCAATTGGATGACGCCCGCCTGATCGCCGCAAGCGAGCTGGCGGCGCAGGGGGAAGGGATCGCCGCGCATGATCGCACTCGGGCAATCGCCATTGGATGCGATACTGGAAAGGTTGCAGACGGCCCATGACGTCACGGCGCTGCAACGCGCGATTGAAACCTGCCGCGATCATTTCGCGATAGAACATGCCGTCTATCACTGGGTCAGCGCCGCGGGCCATAATTACGGTGTCTATACCTACCCCAAGGCGTGGATAGACCATTACATGGCGCATGATTACCTGCGCATCGACCCGGTGATCCTGGGCTGCTATTCGCGGTTTCATCCCGTCGACTGGAAGCAACTGGACTGGTCCAGCCGGTCCGCCCGCCTGTTTCGGCAGCAGGCGGCCGATCACGGGCTTGGAACGCAAGGCTACTCGGTTCCCATTCGCGGCCCGCACGGGCAGTTTGCCTTGTTCACGGTCAGCCATACCTGCGACGACGCGGCTTGGGCCAGATTCACGGATGCGAATTGGCGCAGCCTGATCCTGATCGCGCATGCCTTCAATCAAAAGGCGCTTGAGTTCGAGCCAAGCCGCACACCGGACGGCGCCGCCCCGCTGTCACCGCGCGAGGTGGACGCGCTGAGCCTCTTGGCGCTGGGATACAGCCGCGCGCAGGTGGCCAAGACCCTGACCATTTCCGAGCATACGCTGCGCGCCTACATCGAAACCGCCCGGCACAAACTGGGCGCCGCGAACACCGTCAACGCGGTTGCGCTGGCGCTGGCGCGCGGTGCGATCATGGTTTGACGGGGCGCCGGCATCGGGCAATGCGGCATAACCTTGCGCATTGCATTAAAACACCTCCTGTTGTTTAGTCGGATCTCACATCACCAAAGAGTTCGAGGAGGAACCCTGATGAAAAAGAATTTCGCACGCTTTATGCGTGCTGCAACCGTTGGTGCAGCCATGCTGGCCGTCGGATCGGCCGCCACAGCGCAAGAGCCGCAGTTTTTCCGCATCGGCACCGGCGGCACCGCTGGCACCTATTACCCCATCGGCGGCCTGATCGCGAACGCGATTTCGGCGCCTCCCGGCTCGCGCGCCTGCGACGAGGGCGGATCGTGCGGCTATCCGGGCCTGATCGCCTCGGCGCTGTCGGCCAACGGGTCGGTTGCCAATATCAACGCGATTGCCGGCGGCACGCTGGAATCAGGCTTCTCGCAGTCTGACGTCGCCACATGGGCGCAGACCGGCACCGGCATCTGGGAAGGCCGCGAGCCCGTGGAAAAGCTGCGCGCGATTGCCAACCTTTACCCCGAAACGATCCATCTGGTTGCCTCGGCATCCTCGGGCATCGAATCTGTGTCGGACCTGAAGGGCAAGAAAGTATCGCTGGACGAGCCGGGTTCGGGCACGCTGGTTGATGCGCGCATCATCCTTGGCGCCTACGGCCTGACCGAAGACGACATTGATGCGGCCTTCCTCAAGCCCGATCAGGCGGCGGACCGGATGCGTGATGGCGCGATGGACGCGTTTTTCTTCGTCGGCGGCTTCCCCGCTGGTGCGATTGCCGAGCTGGCCAGCCAGGAGGCGATTACGCTGGTGCCAATCACGGGCGCCGAAGCCGAGGCCGTGACAGGCGACTACACGTTCTTTGCCGAAAACACCGTACCGGGCGGCACATATGAGGGCGTTGACGGCGATGTCACCACCCTGTCCGTCGGCGCCCAGTGGGTGACCAGCGCGGATCAGCCCGAAGACCTGATCTACGGCATCACAGCCGCACTGTGGAACGACAGCACCCGCAAGCTGCTGGATTCCGGCCACCAGAAGGGCAAGGTCATCACCGCCGATACCGCGCTTGACGGTGTTGGCATCCCGCTGCACCCCGGCGCGGAAAAGTTCTATCGCGAACAGGGTCTGATCGACTGAACAGACCGCCTGCCGGCCCGCCACGCGCGGGCCGGTTTCCCACTACCCCATATGAAACGGCAGCGAGGCGGCGATGTCCGAGACAACCGAATCCGAACGTGTCAAGGAATTGACCGACGCGGAAATGAAGGCTCTGGAAGAAAAATACGATCCAGAGGTTCGGTTCAGGCCCCTGTTGCCCAGCATGGAATGGATCGTCGGCGGCGTTCTGTTCATCCTGTCCTGCTATCATTTCTATACCGCAGGATACGGGATTCCGCAGGCCACATTGCACCGGGGCGCGCACCTGGCCTTTACCCTCGGGCTGATCTTTTTCCTGTTCACCGCCTTTGGCGCCCGGCCCGAACCGCGCAATACCCTGCTCCGGCCCATGGGCATTTCGGTGATCGACTGGGTGTTGGCCATCGCGGGGGTTACTGCGGCGCTCTATGTGCCATGGGTGTTCAACGATCTGGCGTTCCGGGTCGGCAATCCGCTGATGATCGACGTTGTGATGGGCACCATCCTGATCGTGGTCCTGATGGAGGGCACGCGCCGGGCCATGGGCTGGCCGCTGCCCTTTATCGCGGTCCTTTTCATGGCCTACGCCTATTTCGGGCAGTCCATGCCGGGGGTTCTGGTGCATCCCGGCGCCAGCTGGACCAATATCGTTAACCACCTTTACCTGACGTCACAGGGCATCTACGGCACCGCGCTGGGCGTGATTGCGACCTATGTGTTCCACTTCGTGCTGTTCGGGGTCATGGCCACCCGCATCGGCCTTGGCCAGCTGTTCATCGACCTTGCCTCGGCCCTTGCGGGCCGGTTCGCGGGCGGCCCGGCCAAGGTGTCGGTTGTGTCCTCGGCCATGCTCGGGTCCATCTCCGGTTCGTCGATCGCCAACACGGTGACGACCGGATCGCTGACCATCCCGGCGATGATCCGCATCGGATACCCCCGCCATTTCGCGGCGGCGGTCGAGGCGGCATCGTCCACCGGCGGGCAGATCACCCCGCCCGTGATGGGCGCGGTCGCCTTCCTGATGATCGAATATCTTGGCGTGCCGCTGACCACGATCCTGACGGCGGCGCTGGTCCCGGCCTTCATGCACTTCTTCGGCGTGCTGGTGCAGGTCCACCTTGAGGCGCGCCGCCGCGGCCTGCGCGGCATGACCAAGGACGAGCTGCCGGTTGCGTGGGCCGTGTTCAAGGCCGGCTGGCTGACGACGCTGCCCCTGTTCGTGCTGGTGGCAACGCTGCTGTCGGGCAAGACGCCCTATCTGGCGGCCTTCTACGGCATCCTGTCCTGTATCCTTGTGCTGATCATCCAGAACCTGCTGCGCCAGGGCAGCGACATCGCCGCATTTGCAAGGCACACCATGTCCGAGCTTTGGGACAGCTTCGTCACCGGCGCCAAATTCTCGCTGGCGGTCACGGCGGCGGCGGCGCTGGTGGGGGTCATCATCGGGGTCGTGACGCTGACCGGCGTGGGCTTCAAGATCGCGTACATGGTCACGTCCGTCGCGGCCGGCTGGGCCGAAAGCGTGTCCGGCTTGCTCAGCGTTCTGCCGTTCGAGGTGATGTCCGTTTCGGCGCTGACGCTGCTGTTTACGTTGATCATGACGGCGGTGGTTTGCATCCTGATGGGCTGCGGCATCCCCACCACCGCCAACTACCTGATCATGATCGCCGTGGCCGCGCCCATTCTGGGGATGCTGGGGGTACAGCCGCTGGTCGCGCATTTCTTTGTCTTCTACTACGGCGTCATGGCCGACATCACGCCGCCTGTGGCGCTGGCCGCCTACGCGGCGGCGGGCATTGCGGATTCGAACGCGTTCAAGACCGGCAACACGGCCTTTCGCCTGGGTATGGGCAAGGCGCTGGTGCCGTTCGTTTTCGTCTTCTCGCCGTCACTGCTGCTGGTGGTCGATGGCTTCACCTGGACGCAGTTTTTCATCGGCGTTACCGGCGCTATGGCCGGTATCTGGATGCTGTCGGCGGCTTTTGCCGACTGGCTGATCGGACCCATGCGGGCGTATGAGCGGGCGCTTCTGGCTGTATCCGCGATCCTGCTGGTGGCGCCGAATATCTACGCAACGCTGGTCGGCCTTGCCCTGATTGCGCCGGTCGTCCTGCGTCAGTTGCCTATGCTGCGGATGACAGCGACCGAGCGCGCAGCCCTATAAAACGCAGAACGCCGGGCCATCAGGCCCGGCGCCATGCCGCCCCTCGAAAGGATGCGTATCACAACGGGCTGGAGGCGGCCCAATCCCAGTACATTTCGCGCGCGCGCAAGGTCATCGGTCCGATCTGATAGGACGTGTCATCAAAGGCCGTGACCGGTGTAACCTTGGCCATGTTTCCGGTCAAAAACACCTCATCCGCAGCGTGGAAATCCTCAAAGCTCAGCACGGTTTCATGCACGGGGAGGCCCGCCTGCCGCAAATTCGCAATATGCCGCGCCCGTGTGATCCCGGCCAGAAATGTCCCGTTCGGGACAGGCGTAAACACCTCGCCATCCTTCACCATGAAGGCATTGGCCGTGGCGCTTTCTGCGACGTTCCCCAGCGCGTCAGCGCACAGAACGTTGCCAAACCCCTTGGCGCGCGCCTCGGCCAGCATGCGGGCGTTGTTGGGGTAAAGGCACGCCGCCTTGGCGTTGACCACTGCGTTTTCCATCACCGGGCGGCGGAACCGCGTGCGCGTCAACGTCGTCGCGCCATCCGCAGCGGGCATGGGAATTTCTTCCAGACTGATGGCAAATCCGGTCGACTCGCGCTTCGGTACGATCGCCATGAAGCCAGTGTCCTGCCCCCAGTACATTGGCCGGATGTAAACGGCAGCCCCCGGCGCATAGGCGCGCAGCCCCTCGCGGATGATCTCGACCATGTCGGCTGCCGCAACCGTCGGCTCCAGCATCAGCGCCTCGGCCGAGCGGTTGACCCGCGCGCAATGCAGATCCAGATCCGGCACCAGCCCATGCGCCAGCCGCGCGCCATCGAACACCGCACTGCCCAGCCACATTCCATGATCGGCAGCCCGCATGACCGGCACGTCGCCCTCGTGCCAAGCACCGTCAAAATACGTGCGGATATTAGTGCCTGTCGCCATTGCGCGCCCCTGTTTTCATCTTGCCAAAAATACTCCCGCCGGAGGCATCTTGAGAAAATTCGCAAATTTTCTCGTCTAGCATCCAACCATGCCCATTATATCATAGGCTTTGCGCAAAATAGGCGCAGCAATCTCGCGCGCGCGGTCCGATCCGCGGCACAGGATCGCGTCTATTTCCGCGGTATCCTGCATCAGCCGACCCATTTCTTGCGAAATGGGCGCCATGCGATCCACGGCCAGATCGGCCAGCATCGGCTTGAACTCGGAAAACGGCCGTCCGCCCATATCGCGCATCACGTCCTCGGCGCTCATCCCTGCCAAACCTGCATAGATGTTCACCAGATTGCGCGCCTCGGGCCGCCCCTCCAGCCCGTCCAGATCGGAGGGCAGCGGTTCGGGGTCGGTCTTGGCCTTGCGGATTTTCTTTGAAATCGTATCGGCGTCATCGGTCATGTTGACCCGGCTCATGTCCGAGGGATCGGATTTCGACATCTTCTTGGATCCGTCGCGCAGGCTCATCACGCGGGTGGCGGCGCCTTCGATCACCGGCTCCGGCATCGGGAAAAATGCGACACCGAAATCATGGTTGAATTTGGCCGCGATGTCGCGGGTCAGTTCCAGATGCTGTTTCTGATCCTCGCCCACGGGCACATGCGTGGCGTGGTAAACCAGAATATCGGCGGCCATCAGCGCCGGGTAGCCAAAGAGGCCCAAGGATGCGTTCTCGGCATTCTTGCCGGCCTTGTCCTTGAACTGGGTCATCCGCTTCATCCAGCCCATGCGCGCGACGCAGTTGAAGATCCACGCCATCTGGGTGTGCTCTGGTACCTGTGACTGGTTGAACAGGATCGACTTTTCCGGATCAAGCCCCGAGGCGATGAACCCCGCCGTCAGCTCGCGCGTGGCGTGGCGCAGGCGGGCCGGGTCCTGCCAGACGGTGATCGCATGCAGATCGACCATGCAATATAGCGATTGCACCCCGCGATCCTGTGCATCGGCAAACCGTTTCAGTGCGCCCAGATAGTTGCCCAGATGCAGATCGCCCGAGGGCTGGATGCCCGAAAACACCCTTGGGGTGAAGGTCGCATCGCTCATTGCTCATCTCCGTCTGGATTTTCCTGCCAGCCTCAACTACCCATGCGCTATTGCCCCGTCAAGCAAAGGCCCCGTGCGCCCCATGAAGCATCCAGACGATTCCAGCCCGTTCAACCCGTTGCCGCCCGTTGTGGTGGTGCTGTTTCTGGCGGTGGTGATCCCCGAGATCGCGTTTTTCCTTGGCTCCAAGGGGCTGATCGGCGGGCCGCAGGCGGTGGGCTGGCGGCAGGCTGCGATCCAGGATTATGGCTTTAGCGGCGATTTGCTGCGCTGGATGATCGCCAACGGGCTTTACCCGCCTGAACATTTGCTGCGCTTTGTCACCTATCCGTTCCTGCATGGCGGTTTCAGTGAAATGCTGTTTGGCGCGGCGTTGCTGCTGGCGATGGGCAAGTTCGTGGGCGAGGTGTTTCGCCCCATCGCCACGCTGGCCGCGTTCTTCATTCCCGCCATCTGCGGCGCGCTGGCATACGGGCTGATCGCGCGGGATAATCCGTGGCTTTATGGCGCGTTTCCGGGCATCTATGGCCTGATCGGCGCGTTTACCTATCTGCTGTGGTTGCAACTGGGGCGGACGGGGGGCAGTCAGGCGCGCGCCTTTGTGTTGATCGGCTTTCTGATGGGCGCGCAGCTGCTGTTTTCGCTGCTGTTCGGCGGGACACTGCGCTGGATCGCGGATGGCACCGGGTTTCTGACCGGGTTCGCCGCGTCCTTTGTGCTGCGCCCCGGTGGCTGGACCAAGCTGCGCGCCAAACTGCTTCAGCGCTGACGCCTGAGCGCGGCTTTCAGCTCGGATTTGCGAAAGGCGCCGACCATGCGCCCGGCAAGGTAATAAACCACGATGCCCAGCACGATCAGCACCAGCAGCGCCAGCGCGCGCCAGCCGGTAAAGCCAAAGAACGGCGACAGCGCCAGCATCAGCGCCCAAAGCGCGCCGCCCATGATGGCCGAGGCGACGCAGATCCGCCACAGGCGGCTGCGGAACCGGTCGTCGAACCGGGCGACATCGCCAAAGGGCCGCACACCGCGCGCCAGCAGCCACACCATGGCCCAGCCCGCGATGGTGGTGCCGACCGCCGCCGCGATCCAGCCGATATAGGGCGCAAGGCCAATGGCCAGCGCGGCGTTCACGATCAGCGACACCAGCGCGTAATAGAATGGCCGCTTGGTATCCTCGCGCGCGAAATAGATCGGTTGCAGCACTTTTTGCAGCACGAAGGCCGGCAGGCCAAGACCGTAGATCGACACCGCCAGTGCCGTGGCGGCAGTATCGTCAAAGCCGAAATTGCCGCGCTGGAACAGCACCGTGATCAGCGGAATCGGAATTATCACCAGCGCCACGGCGGCGGGGATGGTCAGCGCCAGCGACACTTCGCCCGCGCGGCTGAGCGCCATGCGCGCGCCGGCGCTGTCGTCCGCGCGCAAGCGGCGCGACAGGTCCGGCAGCAGCACGATGCCCACGGCGATGCCAACCACGCCCAGCGGCAACTGATACAGGCGGTCGGCGGCATAGAGCCAGCTGACCGCGCTTTCGAAATTGCTGGCCACCTGCTGCCCGACCAGCAGGTTGATCTGCATGACCCCGCCCGCAAGCGCGGCGGGAACGGCGACACGCACCAGCTGGCGCATGGCGGGCGTCCAGCGCGGGCGCACCGGGCGTACCGAATGGCCGCCGCGCCGGGCAGAAATCCAGACCATTGCCAGCTGTGCAACGCCCGCAAACGGGATTGACCAGACCAGCGCGGATGGCACGTTGCCCCCGGTCCAGACGGCCGCGGCCATTGCGCCGCACAGGATCACGTTCAGCAGGACCGGCGCGGCAGCGGCAGCCACGAACCGCCCGCCCGAGTTCAGCACGCCTGACAGCAGCGCCGCGAGTGAGATGAAGAAGATGTAGGGAAACACCACGCGCCCGAATTCGACCGTCAGGTCAAACCGTTCGTCCCCCGAAAACCCCTCGGCAGTGGCCCAGACCAGCGCGGGCATGAAGATCATCGCCAGCGCAACAACGAACAGCAGCACCAGCGCCAGACCGCTGAAGGCCAGCGAGGCAAACCCGTTCGGATCCTCGCCCCCCTCCAGCCGCTTGGAGAACATCGGCACGAACGCCGCGTTGAACGCCCCCTCGGCAAAGAACCGGCGGAACATGTTGGGCAGACGGAACGCAGCCACGAACGCATCCATCACCGGCCCCGGCCCGATCAGCCCGGCGATCATCACATCGCGCACAAAGCCCAGCACGCGGCTGATCATGGTCCAGCCGCCGACGGTGAACATGCTGGTGATCAGGCGCACGGGGCGCGCCGTCTGGGTAATCTGACCGTTGCTCACTGAATGGCCCTTTGTGTGCCTTCGGAAATGGCCGCGCGCAGCTTCGCCTCCAGCGATTGCTGCTTGGCCTCCGAGTAGAATTTCAAACCGAACATGTCCTTGACATAGAAGGTGTCGACGACCTGCTCGCCGAATGTGGCGATGACCGCGCTGGCGATATAGACGTTGCTGGCCGCCAATGTGCGGGTCAGATCGTACAGCAGGCCGGGGCGATCGCGGGTATCGACCTCGATGATCGTATAGATCTCGGATCCGTCATTGTCGAAGGTGATATGCGTTGGCACGCGAAAGGCGCGCTCGCGCTTCTTCAGCTTGTCGCGGGATTTGATCGCGTCCTGCGCCACCACTTCGCCGCGCAGGGTTTTCAGGATGGTCCGGCGCAGGCGCGGCAGGCGTTCATCGTCAAAGGGGTGGCCGTCGCCATCCTGTATCCAGAACACGGCGGTCGCGTAGCCATCCTTGGACGTATAGGTGCGCGCGTCGACCACATTCGCGCCGACCAGCGCCAGCGCGCCGGCCAGCCGCGAAAAGATGCCGGGATGGTCGGCCAGCACGAAACAGGCGCGGGTCGCGTCGCGGTCCTCGTCGGGGTGCAGGTCGATGCCGATATCGTCACGGTTGCCGTCGCGGTCGATGTCGCGCAGCAGGTTGGCAAAGATGACATGCGCGGTGATGTGCAGGCCCTGCCAATAGGGCGGATAATGGCGCGCGGTTTCGGCCTTCAGCGCCTTGGCGTCCCAATCGCGCAGCGCGCGGCGCAGGCCGGCCTTGGCGTCCGAGCCGCGCTGTTCGCGGTTGATATCCTCCAGCCCGTTTTCCATCGCGCCCAGCGTCTGCCGATAGAGCGCGCGCAGGAGCGATGCCTTCCAGTTGTTCCAAGTCCCCGGCCCGACGCCGCGAATGTCGCAGACCGTCAGCACCGTCAGCAGGTCCAGCCGCTCGCGTACCTGCACCGCCTTGGCAAAGTCGCGTACGGTGCGCGGATCGGCGATATCGCGTTTTTGCGCCATGTCCGACATCAGCAGGTGATAGCGCACCAGCCATTCTACAGTGTCCACCTCCTTGGGTTTCAATCCCAGACGCGGCGCCACCTTGCGCACGATCTTGGCGCCCAGAATGGAGTGATCTTCGGGGCGGCCCTTGCCGATATCGTGCAGCAGCAGTGCGACATAGAGGATGCGCCGGTTCACCCCCCGTTTCAGGATCGACGACGCGATGGGCAGCTCTTCAATCAGCTCCTCCCGCTCGATGCGGGCAAGGTGGCTGATGCATTGGATCGTGTGTTCGTCCACCGTGTAGTGGTGATACATGTTGAACTGCATCATCGCGACAATCGGCTCGAATTCAGGGATGAAAGCGGACAGAACGCCCAGCTCGTTCATGCGGCGCAGGGCGCGTTCGGGGTTGCCGTGTTTCAGCATCAGCCCCAGGAACAGCTTTTGTGCCGCAGGATTTGCGCGCATGTCATCGTCGATCAGGTCCAGATGCGCCGTGACCAGCCGCATCGCGTCGGGATGAATCAGCAGGCCAGTGCGCAGCCCCTCCTCAAAGACGCGCAGCAGGTTCAGCGGATCGGTCAGAAACGCCGCCTCATCGACGATGGCAAGGCGGCCATGCAGTTCGGTGTAGCCGTCCTTCAGCTTGCGCTTGCGCCGAAAAAGCCGGTGCAGAAGGGGCCGGGATTTGACATGCGCGGCCTCCAGCTTGCTCAGGAAAATGCGGGTCAGATCGCCGACGGCAGTCGCGTGGCGGAAATAATCCTGCATGAAGATTTCCACGTCGCGCCGCCCGGCGCTGTCGGTATATCCCAGCCGCTCGGCCACCTCGACCTGTAGATCGAAGGTCAGCTTGTCGACGGGGCGGCCTGTGATCAGGTGCAACTGGCAACGCACGGCCCAAAGGTAGTTTTCCGCCTGAACGAAGGTATCAAATTCGTCCTCGGCAAACAGCCCCAGCGCAACCAGCTGGGCCGCATCGGGCACGCGGTAGATGTATTTGGCAATCCAGAACAGCGATTGCAGATCGCGCAGCCCGCCCTTGCCTTCCTTGACGTTCGGCTCGACCATGTAGCGCTGGCCGCCCTGCTTTTCGTGCCGCGTCTCGCGCTCTTCCAGTTTGGCCTCGGTAAATTCGCGCTCGCTGCCGGAAAACAGATCGTTCCACAGACGATGGTTCAGCCGGGCGGCCAGATCGCGGTCGCCGGTCAGCCAGCGGTTTTCCAGCAGCGCGGTGCGGATGGTGAAATCCTCGGTGCCAAGGCGCAGGCAATCGGAAATGGTGCGGCTGGAATGGCCCACCTTCAGCCGCAGATCCCACAGGATATACAGCGTGGTTTCTATCACGCTTTCGGCCCAGCCGGTGATCTTGTAAGGGCTGAGAAACAACAGGTCTATGTCCGAATGGGGCGCCATATCGCCGCGTCCATACCCGCCGACGGCCAGAACGCTCAGGTGCTGGCCGCTGGTCGGGGTCGGCAGGGGGTGCAGCACGTCCGAGGCCAGCCTGTAGGCCGCCCGCACAATGCAATCTGTCAGCCAGCTGTAGCTGTGCGTCGCGGCCCGCGCGCGCAACGGCTCCGCCGCCAGGGCGGCCGCGATGGCGGCGCGCCCGCGCTGCTTGGCCCCGGTCAGGATTTCCACCGCGGCCCTGCGGCGGTCCTCGGGCTGGGCGTGCATGACGCCGTCCAGCGCAGCTGTTACCGCACTGGCGTCAAAGATGTCCGGCGCCGGGCAAATCAGGTCGCCCGGTGCCGGATCATGCGCAGATGCGCGGGTCTTTTGCTGTGCCATACGGCGCCGCCTGTGGGTGGATCAGAAGCCCGCGCCGCCAAAGCTCTGCAGGGCACCGTCCAGTATCACCACCTTGCCATCACGCACCGTCGCTACCGCCAGCCCGCGCTGGTTGGTGCCGTCATTGCGCAGGCGGAACACGCCGTCGACGCCCTGAAAACCTGCCGATTGCGTCAGGCTGGATTTCGACAGCGCATTGCGCTTGCCTGTCTTGATCAGCGCGCCGACAGCGGCGATGCCGTCATAGGCCAGCCCGGCGATGGGGTGGGGGGCATTGCCGTTTGTCTGTTGGAACCGCGCCTGAAAACGTGCCGCCTTGGCCGTGTCCGGCATGGCGAACCAGCCACCCTGCAAGCCCGGCAGTTCCAGCGTCTGGGCCGGCGTATCCCAGCGGGCAAGGCCCATATACTGGATCGATGCGGGGCTCAGCCCGTTTTCCGGCAGCATCTGTGCAAACAGCGGCAGCGCGCCGGCGGAGTTTGCAGTCAGGAAAATCGCGTCGGCGGCGGTGCTGCCTGCGGTGCTGGTGATCTGCGGCACAGCCGCGACAACACCCTCCTGCGAGAAGTCATAGGCGATGTTGCCAACAATCTGCGCGCCGGCATTTGCCGCGGCCTGCGCTATGGCTTGCTGGCCCAGCTGCCCGGCAAGATTGCTAGAGGACACCGTCAGGATGCGCCGCTTGTTCTGGCGCACGGCAAAGCGCGTCAGCCGGTCCGCGGTGTTGTCAAAGGTCTGGCCAAGGATGAACAGATTGCCGCCCGCGATGGTCGGGTTGTTGGAAAACGCCAGCACGTTCACGTTGGACGGCGCCACCGCCACCGCCACGGCATTGGCCGATTCGGCGTGCAGCGGTCCGATGATGATCTTGGCCCCGTCCGCGACGGCATTCAGCGCCGCCTTCTGCGCCTGCGCCGGGCGTCCTGCCGTGCCATAGACGCGCAGGTCAATCTTGACGCTGCCCAGATCGGCCACGGCCATGCGCGCCGCCGCTTCCAGATCACGCGCCAGAGCGGCCTCGCCCGGCGAGGATGATCCGTGCGGCACCAGCAGCGCGACGGCAACGGGTCCCGAGGGGTCAATCGGCTGGCCCTGCCCGCCGCCGGTGCCGATTCCCCCGCCCACAGGATCGCAGGCGGCAAGCCACAGGATGGACAGAACCGCAATCATACGGGCCAGCAGCTTGCGGGCGATGGGCAAAACAGCGAACATGGGGATACCTCGTTTCGGGATAAGGGCGCGCCTGTCTGGGCGCCTCGTGTTTCTCGGGCCGATCATAAACGTCATATGGGGCGGGTCCAGTGGTGAATCTGAGCAGACAGGCGCTTGCGCCCGGAATCTATCTGATCGCAACCCCCATCGGGGCGGCGCGCGACATCACGTTGCGCAGTCTGGATATACTGGCCACCGCCGATGTGATCGCCGCCGAGGATACGCGCAGCCTGCGCAAGCTGATGGATATCCACGGCATCGCGCTGGAGGGGCGCCCGCTGATTGCCTATCACGACCACAATGGCGCGCAGGCCCGCCCGCGCATCATGGCGGCGCTTGAGGATGGAAAATCAGTAGTTTACGCATCAGAGGCCGGCACGCCGATGGTGGCAGATCCCGGTTTTGATCTGGTCCGCGCGGCGATTGCCGCAGGGCACGGCCTGATCTCGGCGCCGGGGCCTTCGGCGGCCGTGACAGCGCTGACCCTGTCGGGATTGCCGACCGACCGCTTCCTTTTTGCCGGGTTCCTGCCCAACACCGGCTCTGCGCGAAAAACCGCGCTGCGGGCGCTGGCGCCGGTTGCCGCAACGCTGATTTTCTACGAATCCCCCAAGAGGGTCGCAGCCATGCTGCGCGATGCCGCCGATGTGCTGGGCGCGGACCGCAACGCGGCGGTCTGCCGCGAGCTGACCAAAAAATTCGAAGAGGTGCTGCGTGGCACGCTGTCCGATCTGGCCGACGAACTGCGGGAAAATCCGCGCAAAGGCGAAATGGTTGTGCTGATCGACAGGGCGGGGGAACTGTCTGTTAACCTCTCTGATATAGAACAGGCGCTGCGGGCGGTGATGTCTGATATGTCTGTGCGGGACGCGGCGGATGCTGTGTCGCATGATCTGGGGCTGAAGCGGCGTCAGGTTTATCAGATTGCGCTGCGATTGGATGCAGATGACGGAGAAGGTGATGACTGACGTTTTGGAATTTGCTGACGTGGCCCATGTGACGGCCCGCCGTGACCGTGGCAGGCGGGCGTATAACAGCGGTCTTGCCGCTGAGGAACGCGCTGTCGCGCTGTATACGGCCGCCGGTCTGCGCCTGCTTGAGGCGCGTTGGCGCGGCCAAAGCGGGGAGATTGACCTTGTTTTAGCCGATGGCGACGACATTGTTTTTGCAGAAGTCAAACAGGCGCGCACCCATGATGCCGCGATAGCCAGCCTGCGCCCGGCACAAATGCGGCGCATCCACGCCGCCGGCGCCGAATATCTGGCGCATTGCCCAAAAGGTCAGTTGACCGACGTGCGCTTTGATCTGGCCGTAGTCGATGCAGCGGGGCGATGCGATATTCTGGAAGGCGCATTTTCGCATTTCTGAATTGCACCGCAACGGCCCATGGCCCATGTAGGTGGCATAATGATCCGGGGGTTGTTGCCATGAAGGTCGCATTTCAGATGGACCCGATAGGTCCGATTGACATAAACGCCGACAGCACTTTTCATCTGGCCGAGGAGGCGCAGGCGCGCGGTCACGAGCTGTTTTATTACACGCCGCAGAACCTTGCCTATGACGAGGGGCGCATTACCGCACGGGGGCAAACCCTGAAGGTGCAGCGCGTCAAAGGTGATCACGCCATCCTGGGCGATATGGAGACTGTTGATCTGGCCGATTTTGACGTGGTGTGGCTGCGCCAGGATCCACCGTTCGACATGTTTTATATCACGACCACGCATCTTCTGGACAGGCTCGCGCCCGGCACTTTGGTGGTCAATGATCCGTTCTGGGTGCGCAATTTCCCGGAAAAACTGCTCATCCTTGATTTTCCTGACCTGATGCCGCCCACGGCCATTGCGCGCGATCTGGACACAATCCGCGCGTTCCGGGACCGGCACGGCGATATTATTCTGAAGCCGCTTTACGGCAATGGCGGCGCCGGGGTTTTCCTGCTCAAGGGCGGCGACAGCAACCTCAGCTCCCTGCATGAGATGTTCACGGGCTTCAGCCGGGAGCCGTTGATCGTTCAGAAGTTTTTGCCCGATGTGGCGAAAGGTGACAAACGCGTGATCCTGGTGGACGGCGAGCCTGTCGGCGCGATCAACCGCGTCCCTGCCAAGGGCGAGACACGCTCGAACATGCATGTGGGCGGGCGGCCGGAGAAAGTGGATCTGACCGACCGCGACCGCGAGATTTGCGCCGCGATTGGCCCGCTTTTGCGCGAAAAGGGGCAGGTATTTGTCGGCATTGATGTGATCGGCCGTTACCTGACTGAGATCAACGTGACATCGCCCACCGGCATTCAGGAGCTGGAGCGTTTTGACGGCGTGAATATTGCGGGCAGGATTTGGGACGCCATCGAAGCCAGACGGGCGTGAGCCTGCGCGCCCGGTTGCTGTGCGGCTGGTTGCGCCAGACTGAAAAGCGTTTCATCGCCCGCGCCGGGCAGCCTGCGCAGTTGCGTCGGCATATGGAGCGCAGCGCGCGTTTCTTTTTTCACGCGCCGCGTGGAACGGAATTTGAGGAAATCACGCTTGGTGCAACGCCAGTGGAAGCAACGCGCGTCATGCCCTTGGGCGCGTCGCATGGGCCGCTGATCCTGTATTTTCACGGGGGTGGATATATCTTTGGCAGCCCGCGCACGCATCGCGCGATGGTTGCGCAACTGGCGGCGCGCACCGGATTGCCTGCGGTGCTGCCTCAATACAGGCTGGCGCCGGAGCATCCCTTTCCTGCGGCGCCGGATGATGTGCTAAGTGCATACCGTGCCGTGATGGGACATTCCGGCGGGGTCATTATCGGCGGCGACAGCGCGGGCGGGGGGCTGGCGCTGGGCCTGCTAGGGCATATTGCGGCACTGGGTCTGCCGCAGCCGCTGGGGACGTTTTGCTTTTCGCCATTGACGGACATGACGTTCTCGGGCCGCAGTTTTACCACTAACGCCAAGGCAGATCCCCTGCTGCCTGCGGAGCGGGCGCGCGACATGGCGATGATGTATCTGCAGGGCGGCGATGCCTATGATCCGCGCGCGACGCCTCTTAACGCTGATTTCGCCGGGGCTGGACCTGTCTGGCTGACAGCGGGCGATACCGAAATACTGCTGGATGATACGCGCCGGATGGCGGATCGGCTGATGGCGCAGGGAGTTGACGTCACTTGCATCATTGAGCGCGGCCTGCCGCATGTTTGGCCATTGATGCACGCAATCCTACCCGAGGCACGCCGGACGCTGGACGGGCTGGCGGGGTGGATCACGTCTCTTTCGCGGTTGTGATTCGATAGCTGGCAGCCTCGGCCACGTGCGGGCGGCGCACGTTGGCCGATCCGTCCAGATCGGCGATGGTGCGCGCGACGCGCAGCACCCGGTGATAGCCGCGCGCCGACAGGCCAAAGCGGTCTGCCATGCGTGTCAGCAGGGCGCGCCCTTCGGCATCCGGGGTTGCCACCGCGTCGAGGATGGCGCCCTCGGCATCGGAGTTGAGCCGTGTGCCGGGAGCGTCGGCAAAGCGCGCGGCCTGCACCGCCTGCGCGGCGGCGACCCGGCCGGCGACTTCAGCCGAGCTGTCGCCCGAAGGTGGCAGGTCAAGATCGGAAAAACTGACCGGGGGCACGTCGACCCGCAGATCGAAGCGGTCCATCAGCGGGCCGCTGATCCGGCCAAGGTAATCCTCGCCGCAGACCGGGGCGCGGCTGCAGGCGCGCGACGGCTCGCTAAGGTAGCCGCATTTGCAAGGGTTCGCCGCGGCGATCAGCATGAAACGGCAGGGATAGGTGACATGCGCGTTGGCGCGGGCGATCATGACTTCGCCGGTTTCGATAGGCTGGCGCAGCGTTTCCAGCACCGTGCGCGAAAATTCGGGAAATTCATCCATGAACAGCACGCCATTATGTGCCAGACTGATTTCGCCCGGTGACGCGCGCCGTCCGCCGCCCACGATCGCGGCCATGGAGGCGGTGTGATGTGGTTCGCGGAATGGGCGGGCGCGGCTGATGCCGCCCTGATCCAGCAGCCCGGCGAGCGAGTGGATCATGGACGTCTCCAGCGCCTCGCGCGCGTCCAGTGGTGGCAGGATGCCGGGCAGCCGGGCGGCAAGCATGGATTTGCCCGATCCGGGCGTGCCGATCAGCATCAGGTGATGGCGCCCGGCGGCGGCGATTTCCAGCGCGCGTTTTGCACGTTCCTGCCCTTTGACATCGCGCAGGTCGCGGCCCAGCGGGGGCGCGATCACCTCGCCGGGCTGGGCGGCGGGCAGGGGCGCCTGCCCGGTGAAGTGGCGCACCACGTCGGCCAATGTGGCCGCGCCGATGACATGCGCGGCGCCGACCCATGCCGCCTCGGCCCCCGACGCCTTGGGGCAGAGCAGGGTGCGGTCCTCTTCGGCGGCGGCCATGGCGGCGGGCAGTGCGCCGATGACGGGCATGATGGTGCCGTCGAGCGACAATTCGCCCAGTGATGTGGTGCCCTCGATGGCATCCTTGGGGATGATCTCAAGCGCGGCCAGCAGGGCCAGCGCGATGGGCAGGTCGAAATGGCTGCCTTCCTTGGGCAGGTCCGCAGGGCTGAGATTAACCGTAATCCGTTTGGACGGCAGCGCGATGGCCATGGAGGTAAGCGCCGTGCGCACCCGGTCGCGCGCCTCGCTCACCGCCTTGTCCGGCAGGCCGACGAGGCTGAAGGCCGGCACGCCGGGAGTGACGGCGCATTGCACCTCGACATGGCGGGCGTCGACCCCTTCAAAAGCCACGGTATAGGCGCGCGCGATCATGTCCTGCCCTTCTGGCTTTTGGTTAATCCTAGGGTGGCAAATGTTTAAGAATGGTTAACACGGGAATGGGAATGTTGCGGGCTCAGGGCAGGTAATTGATGCTGTCCGCGTGCCAGCGCTGCCCGTCATGGCGCAGGGCGGTGATCGACAGATTGTCGATGCGGTGGCCGAACGCCTCGTAGGCGGTGATGCCAAGCGCGGTCTGAACCTGCGTCAGAATAGCGCCCATATGCGCCACGGCGATGATGTCGCGGCCCGGATGGGCGGCGCGCAGAGTGCCAACCGCGGCGGACACGCGGGCGCTGGCGGCGTTCCAGGATTCGCCGTCCGGCGCGCTGAGATCGCCGGGCGTCTCCCAGAAGGCGCGCAGGCGCTCGGGCTGCGGGGCGCTGTCGAAACTGGCCATTTCCCACGCGCCAAAGTTAATCTCGCGCAGGGACGGGGTGTCAGGCAGGCGTATCCGGGCGCCCTGTATCGCGGTGGCGGTGTCATGCGCGCGGATCAGGTCCGACGATATGACCAGCGCATCCTGCGGCAGGTGCGATGAGACGCGCGCCAGCTGGGCGGTATCGCTCAGATCGGCGGGCAGATCGGTCCAGCCGACCATGGCGTTTGCATGGGTCGGGCCGTGGCGGACCCAGAAAAAACGGCTCATGGCAAGGCCCCTTTCAGCGTCATGGGCAATCCGGCCGCGATGAATACGACCAGCCCGGCCTGTTCGGCCAAACGCTGATTTAGCGCGCCTTGGGCGCGTTGAAAGCGTCGGGCCAGCGCATTGTCCGGCACGACGGACAGGCCCACCTCGTTCGATACGATGACAACCGGCGCCGCGCAGGCGGCGAGGGACGCGAACAATGCGGCCTCGGCGCCAGCCAGATCGCTGCCGCCCAGCATGTGATTGCTCAGCCACAGGGTTGCGCAATCGAGCAAGACGGCCTGATCCGCGCCCGCAGCCGCCAGCGCCGGACCCAGATCCAGCGGCGCCTCGACCGTGGTCCAGCCGTCTGCCGCGCGGGCCTGTCGGTGCTGCGCGATCTGGCGCTGCATTTCGCCGTCGTAGGCTTCGGCAGTGGCCAGATACAGCCGCCGGTTGCCGGCACGGCGCACCAGATTTTCGGCAAAGGCCGATTTTCCCGAAGCCGCCCCACCTAGCACCAATGTCAGGCTTGGCAACATAAGCTATGAACCTTTTATGATCCGAAACGTTACCCCTTCCGTAACACCTCACATAACACTGAGGAAGAGCGCGCCACGGCGTGCCGAACCGGAGGAAGACAGATGGCTCTGGACGTTCAACAAAGCAGCTCGATGTCGCGCAAGGCCATGAAGGCCGAATTGCTGGATGCCGAAACCGAGTTGAAGCTGGCCTATGCATGGCGCGATCATCGTGATGAGGAGGCCCTGCACCGACTGATCACTGCCTATATGCGGCTGGCCATTTCGATGGCATCCAAGTTCCGCCGCTATGGCGCGCCGATGAATGATCTGATCCAGGAGGCGGGTCTGGGCCTGATGAAGGCCGCCGAGAAATTCGACCCGGACCGTGGCGTGCGGTTTTCGACCTACGCCGTCTGGTGGATCAAGGCGAGCGTTCAGGATTACGTCATGCGCAATTGGTCCATGGTGCGGACCGGATCGACATCGTCGCAAAAGTCGCTGTTTTTCAACATGCGCCGCGTTCAGGCCCGGCTGGAGCGCGAGGCGATGGCCCAGGGCGCCGAGCTGGACGGGTACCAGCTGCGCGAGATGATCGCGCAGGAGGTGGGCGTGCCGCTGCGCGATGTGGAGATGATGCAAGGTCGGCTGTCGGGGTCCGACTTTTCGCTGAATGCGACGCAAAGCTCCGAAGATGAGGGGCGCGAGTGGATCGACGCGCTGGAGGATGACGCCCCGCGCGGCGATCAGCTGGTCGAGGTCGATCACGATCTGGCGGCCCTGCGCGGCTGGCTGACCGAGGCGATGGGAACGCTCAGCACGCGCGAGCAGTTCATCGTGCGCGAGCGCAAGTTGCGCGAGGAGCCACGCACATTGGAGAGCCTCGGGACCGAGTTGAAGCTGAGCAAGGAACGCGTGCGCCAACTGGAAGCGGCGGCATTTCAGAAGATGCGCAAAACCCTTGAGGCCAAAGGCGCCGAAGTTCACAGCCTGCTGGTGTGACCGCGCCCTTGTCTCCGGTGCGGCGCAATCCTACTGTGACCCGTCGATACTGACCGGAGGGTTACATGCTGGCGTCAAAGCGTATTTTGCTTATCATCAGCGGCGGCATTGCCGCGTTCAAGGCGCTGGATCTGATCCGGCGCCTGCGTGAACGCGGTGCCACGGTCACGCCTGTCCTGACGCGCGCGGGCACCGAATTTGTCACGCCGCTGTCGGTATCGGCGTTGGCAGGGCGCAAGGTGTTTACCGATCTGTTCGATCTGACATCCGAGGCCGAGATGGGCCATATCGAGCTTAGCCGAAGTGCGGATCTGATCGTCGTGGCGCCCGCGACTGCCGATCTGATGGCAAAAATGGCGCAGGGGCATGCGGATGATCTGGCCTCGACCCTGCTCTTGGCGACAGATACACCCGTTTTGATCGCGCCCGCGATGAATGTCCGCATGTGGCAGCACCCTGCAACGCAGCGCAATATCGCGGTCTTGCGCGGTGACGGCATCATGTTCGCCGGTCCCGACGATGGCGACATGGCCTGCGGCGAACACGGGCCGGGCCGCATGGCCGAGCCGCTGGATATCGTGTCAGCGATTGATCGGGCGCTGGCCGATGGGCCGATGAAGGGCCGCCGCGTTTTGGTCACGTCCGGCCCCACGCATGAGCCGATCGACCCGGTACGCTACATCGCCAACCGGTCCTCGGGCGCGCAGGGAACAGCGATTGCGCGCGCCTTGGCCGGTTTGGGCGCGCAGGTGGTGTTTGTCACCGGCCCTGCGGATGTGCCACCGCCGGGCGGCGTCGAGGTGCACCGGGTCGAAACCGCCCGCGAAATGCTGGCGGCGTGCGAGGCGGCGCTGCCTGTTGACGTCGCGGTTTGTGCGGCGGCCGTTGCAGATTGGCGCATGGCCACCGCTGCCACCTCAAAGATGAAGAAAACGGCAGGCGGTCTGCCGCAACTGGAATTCGCCGAAAACCCCGACATTCTGGCCAGCCTGTCACAGCGGGCAGAGGGCCGGCCCGGCCTTGTCATCGGCTTTGCCGCCGAGACCGACGATCTGGAGGCGAACGCCACCGCCAAGCGCCGGCGCAAGGGCTGCGACTGGATTGTTGCCAATGACGTCAGTGCCGGTACGGGGATCATGGGGGGCAGCGAGAACGCCGTTCTGCTGATCACAGAGACAGGAGCAGAGGCGTGGCCGCGCATGGCCAAGGACCGCGTTGCCGCGCAGCTGGCACAGCGTATTGCGGATGCGTTGCCGTCCAGGCTGTAACAGCGTCCAACGTCGCACCGAACCGCTAAGATCCGGTTAATCCGCGCGCGCGAATGCGTATTGCGCGGCCCCTGTGATTGCCGCAAAAGGACATCGCAGCGCAATGTGGTGGCCGGTATAAATGCACAGACCTTTGGAGAAATCGCCAAAATCCTATGCGGTTGCCGTCACGTTATGCGGAGTCTTTGGGATGATGGGCGTGCATCATTTCTATCTGGGCGACTGGCTTCATGGTCTGGCGGATGCCGGGCTGCTGGTTCTTGCGGTGGCATTTTCCTTGCAAGGCTACGGGGGGCTGGCGCTGCTGGTTCTGGTCATCGATGCCATCCACACCATCGTGATATTTTACTACCTTATCGTCGAGAAATGGCGCGACGGTCAGGGGCGCCCCGTCACGCTTTAGGTGCGCGCGATACCCATCATTGCCGCTGGGCGGCATCTTGAAAGGATAGAAACCATGTCTGACACTACTACCCTTGGCCCGGTCAGCGACAAGAAATTCGTGCCTGCCGTGCTGCTCTGCTTTTTCCTGGGCGGGCTGGGCATCCACCGGTTTTACCTGGGCAAGATCGGCACCGGCATCCTGATGCTGGTGACGCTGGGCGGTTTCGGTATCTGGACCATCATTGATTTTGTCCGCCTGATCGTTGGCTCGCTCAAGGACAGGAACGGCCTGCCGTTACAGCGCTAATTGCGCCCGGCGGCGGCGATTCTATGATGGACGTAACATTTTGGCCGGGCGTGGCACATGGCGCCAATATTTGTGATCACACGCATAGGCGTGTGATCACAAATAGCAGTTGTTAGGGCCACCGTGGCACTTTTCGGCGCTTTGGGGCTGGGCAAGCGCGTCAGGACGGCTAGAACAATGTGCAAGTGGATAGCAAAGGATCAACCGATATGGCCGATGTGAACCGGGGCGAGCGCCCGCTGTCGCCGCATATTTCCATCTACCGCCCGCAGATGACGTCGATCAGCTCGATCCTGACGCGGATCACTGGCAACGCGCTGATCGTGGCCGTTCTGCCGATGGTATGGTGGCTGCTGGCCGCCGCCGCCGGGCCGGAGTATTTCGACACGGCCAACGCTGTGATCACCTCATGGTTTGGCATCCTGGTGATGACGCTGTCGCTGTGGGCGATCTGGTATCATTATCTGGCTGGGCTGCGGCACCTGATCTGGGACACGGGCAAGGCGCTTGATATCAAATCCGCCGAGACGCTGGGCTGGGTCTGTGTGATCGGCTCTGTCGTGCTGACCGTCCTGACACTCATCATCATTTAAGGGAGGGCAAGCCATGCGTTTCATGACCGCCCGCAAACGCGCCGAGGGTAAGGGCGCTGCACATTCCGGCACCGAACATCACTGGTACATGACCGTCAGTTCGGTCGGGCTGGCGCTGATCGTGCCGACATTCCTGTACATTTTCGGCAGCACACTGGGCGGCACGCGCGACGAGGTGATCGCCACGCTCAGCCACCCCGCCGTGGCGATCCTGTTCGGTCTGGTGTTCTTTGTGGGCCTGGAGCATTTCCGCAAGGGCGCCCAGACGATGATCGAGGATTACAGCAAGGGCCTGACGCGGCGCCTGCTGATCATCGGTGTGACTGTGCTGTCTTATGGGCTTACGGCGACCAGCCTGTTCGCCCTTGCCAAAATCGCGATTTAAGGACCTCATCCAATGGCCGAATACGAATACGAGACGCATGATTACGACGTCGTGGTCGTCGGTGCCGGCGGCGCCGGGCTGCGCGCAACGCTGGGTATGGCCGAGCAGGGCCTGCGCACCGCCTGCGTGACCAAGGTGTTCCCGACCCGCTCGCACACGGTTGCCGCGCAAGGCGGCATTGCCGCGTCGCTGTCGAACATGGGCCCCGACCACTGGCAGTGGCATATGTATGACACCGTCAAGGGGTCCGACTGGCTGGGCGATACCGACGCGATGGAGTATCTGGCCCGCGAGGCGCCCAAAGCGGTGTACGAGCTGGAACATTACGGCGTGCCATTCTCGCGCACCGAAGAGGGCAAGATTTACCAGCGCCCCTTTGGTGGCCACACCACCGAGTTTGGCGATGGCCCCGCCGTGCAGCGGACCTGCGCTGCGGCTGACCGGACCGGCCACGCGATCCTGCACACGCTTTACGGCCAGAGCCTGAAGCAGAAGGCAGAATTTTACATCGAATACTTCGCCATCGACCTGCTGATGTCCGATGATGGCGCCTGCACCGGCGTTGTTTGCTGGAAGCTGGACGACGGCACGATGCATGTCTTCAACGCCAAGACGGTGGTTCTGGCCACAGGCGGCTACGGGCGTGCGTATTTCAGCGCAACATCCGCCCATACCTGCACCGGCGATGGCGGCGGCATGGTGGCGCGGGCGGGCCTGCCGCTTCAGGATATGGAGTTTGTGCAATTCCACCCCACCGGCATTTACGGCGCGGGCTGCCTGATCACCGAGGGCGCGCGCGGCGAGGGCGGGTATCTGACCAACTCCGAAGGCGAGCGGTTCATGGAACGGTACGCGCCCCAGTACAAGGATCTGGCGCCGCGCGATTATGTCAGCCGCTGCATGACCATGGAAATGCGCGAGGGGCGCGGTGTGGGCAAGGATGCCGATCACATCCACCTGAACCTGTCGCATCTTCCGCCCGAGGCGCTGAACCTGCGCCTGCCGGGCATTTCCGAATCGGCCAAGATTTTCGCCGGTGTCGACGTCACCAAGGAACCGATCCCGGTCATCCCCACGGTGCATTACAACATGGGCGGCATCCCCACCAACTACTGGGGCGAGGTGCTGAACCCGACCGAGGACGATCCGACCGCAATCGTGCCCGGCCTGATGGCGGTGGGCGAGGCGGGCTGTGCATCGGTGCATGGCGCCAACCGCCTTGGATCGAACTCGTTGATTGACCTTGTGGTGTTTGGCCGCGCCGCCGCGATCCGCGCGGGCAAGGTGGTGGACCGCGAGGCTGCCGTACCTTCCACGAACAAGGCTGGCGTCGAAAAAGCGTTTGCGCGCTTTGACAGCATCCGGCATGCGGATGGCGGCACGCCGACAGCCGAGTTGCGGCTGGAGATGCAGAAAACCATGCAGGCCGATGCCGCCGTGTTCCGCGCGTCTGAAACGCTGTCCGACGGGGTCGAACGAATGGGCGAAATCGCGGCCAAGCTGGATGACCTGCACGTCACCGACCGCAGCCTGATCTGGAACACCGACCTGATGGAAACGCTGGAGCTGACAAACCTGATGCCCAACGCGATGGCCACCATCGTCGCCGCCGAAGCCCGCCATGAAAGCCGAGGCGCCCACGCGCACGAGGATTTCCCGGCGCGCGACGACGAAAAATGGCGCGTTCACAGCATCGCGCGGGTGGATGGCCCCAAGGTGAATCTCAGCTATCGCCCGATCATCGAAACGCCCCTGACGACCGAGGCGGAAGGCGGCATTTCGCCCGAGAAGATCGCACCGAAAGAGCGGACGTTCTGATGAAGGCGCTGGCCATACTGGCTTTGGCCGCCATGCCGCTCGGCGCCTGTTCGACGGCCAATGACATGGCCGACGATCTGGCGCGCGGCCGGGCCAAGGCGGTGGTGAATGGCTATGTCGCGGATCGCTATCCGGGGCTGAATTCGGCGCCGGTGACGGATTGCATCATCGACGCGGCGAATGCCCGCGAGATCCTGCAAATCGCCAGCGCCACGGTGACGGGGCTGGACGCCGGGACGGCCGAACAGATCGGCATGATCGCCCGGCGACCCGAAGCCTTGCAATGTATTGCCCAAAACGGCCTGAGCCTTTTGGGTTGAGAGGAGTACGACGATGGTTCAACTCACACTGCCGAAAAACAGCCGCATGGTGACCGGCAAAACATGGCCCAAGCCCGAGGGCGCCACCAACCTGCGCAAATTCAGCATCTATCGCTGGACGCCCGATGACGGCAAAAACCCGCGCGTCGATACCTATTTCGTCGACATGGACACCTGCGGCCCGATGGTTCTGGACGCGCTGATCAAGATCAAGACCGAGATTGACCCGACGCTGTCCTTCCGCCGGTCCTGCCGCGAGGGGATTTGCGGCAGCTGCTCGATGAACATCGGCGGCATCAATACGCTGGCCTGCATCTACGGCATGGACGAGGTGAAGGGCGACGTGAAAATCTACCCGCTGCCGCACATGCCGGTCGTGCGGGACCTGATCACCGACCTGACGCATTTCTATGCCCAGCACGCCAGCATCCAGCCATGGCTGGAGACGGAAACGAACGAGCCGGCCAAGGAGTGGAAGCAGTCCATCGAGGACCGCGAAAAGCTGGACGGTCTGTATGAATGCGTGATGTGCGCCTGCTGCTCGACCGCCTGCCCCAGCTACTGGTGGAACGGCGACAAATATCTGGGGCCGGCCGCCTTGCTGCACGCCTATCGCTGGATTGTCGATTCGCGCGATGAGAACACCGGCGAGCGGCTGGACGATCTGGAAGATCCGTTCAAGTTGTACCGCTGCCACACGATCATGAACTGCACCAAAACATGCCCGAAGGGTCTGAATCCAGCCAAGGCAATCGCTAACATCAAGAAGTTGATGGTAGAACGGGCGATTTGATCCCTAAAGTGACGCAACACGTATAGCAGGCCGCATCGCGGCCTGTTTTTTTATGCGATGCGCGGATATGATATAAATCAATTTGCGGCGGTCTTGTGTTGACTGCTGGGAAAATAAGTTAAACACTGGGAAATCAGGGTTAGGAGGCGACATGGGCGCAGATCAAGGTAGCGGTGTTTGGAAGTCCGGACGTGGCAAGGGCCGCGTAACGCCGAAGGGACGACAGCTCGACGATAAACCTTGGGCCGAAGTGAAGGCGCTTCTGGTCGGGCAGGAGGTCCGCCGTGACCGTCTGATCGAATATCTGCACCTGATTCAGGACAAATTCGGCCACCTGTCAGCCGCGCATCTGCGCGCATTGGCCGAAGAAATGCGTATCAGCATGGCCGAAGTTTACGAGGTGGCAACGTTTTACGCCCATTTTGACGTCGTCAAGGAAGGCGAGACGCCGCCCCCCGCGCTGACCATCCGGGTCTGCGATTCGCTGAGCTGCGAACTGGCGGGCGCGCAGGAATTGAAATCCGCGCTGGAAAGCGGGCTGGACCCCGCCGAGGTCCGCGTTCTGCGCGCGCCTTGCATGGGCCGCTGCGATACCGCGCCGGTGCTGGAGCTGGGCCACGCCCATATTGATTTTGCGACCCCGGAAAAGGTGAATGCGGCAATCGCGGCCGGTCATACGCACCCGGTCATCCCTGATTACGAAACGTTTGACACCTACAAGGCCAATGGCGGCTACGACGTGCTGGCCAAACTGCGCAAGGATGGCGATTTCGAGACTGTTCAGCAGACGCTGCTGGATGCCGGTATTCGCGGCCTTGGCGGTGCGGGTTTCCCTTCGGGCAAGAAGTGGGGCTTTGTCCGCGCCGAAGCTGGCCCGCGTTATCTGGCCGTCAATGGCGACGAGGGCGAGCCGGGCACGTTCAAGGACCGCTATCATCTGGAACGGACGCCGCATCTGTTCCTTGAGGGGATGCTGATCGCCGCATGGGCGGTCGAGGCCGACACCTGCTTTATCTACATGCGCGACGAATATCCTGCTGTTCTGGAAATTCTGGCCCGCGAAATCGCGGCGCTCGAAGACGCCGGAATCGCGCCCAAGGGCTATATCGAGGTGCGCCGCGGTGCGGGCGCCTATATCTGCGGCGAAGAAAGCGCGATGATCGAATCGATCGAGGGCAAGCGCGGCATTCCGCGGCACCGTCCGCCATTCGTGGCGCAGGTCGGCGTGTTCAACCGCCCGACGCTGGTGAACAACATCGAAACCCTGCATTGGGTCGCGCGCATCTTGCGCGAGGGCGGGCAGATCCTGTCTGGCGTTGAAAAGAACGGCCGCAAGGGCATGCGCAGCTACTCGGTTTCGGGCCGGGTCAAAAATCCTGGCGTGCATCTGCTGCCTGCCGGATCGACCATCACCGACATCATCGAGGCTGCCGGCGGCATGCCGGATGGGCATACCTTCAAGGCGTATCAGCCGGGCGGCCCGTCCTCGGGGCTTTTACCTGCGTCGATGAATGATATCCCGCTGGATTTCGACACGCTGCAACCGCATGGTACTTTCATCGGATCCGCTGCTGTCGTTGTTCTCAGCGACAAGGACAGTGCCAAACAGGCGGCGCTGAACATGCTGCGGTTCTTTGAGGATGAAAGCTGCGGCCAGTGTACGCCCTGCCGGGTCGGCTGCGAAAAGGCGGTCAAGCTGATGCAGGCGGACACGTGGGACCAGCCGCTGCTGGACGAGCTTTGCACAGCCATGGTCGATGCGTCGATCTGCGGTCTGGGGCAGGCGGCGCCGAACCCGATACTCTCGACGATGAAGTTTTTCCCGGAGGAAATCTGATGCTCGATACCACGACGGAGACAGTCACTTTTACGCTCGACGGCGCCGAAGTTACCGCACCCAAGGGCATGACGATCTGGGAAATCAGCCATGGTCGCGGCTTGATCATCCCCAACCTGTGCCACAAGCCACAGCCCGGCTATCGCCCGGATGGCAACTGCCGCGCCTGCATGGTCGAGATCGAGGGCGAGCGTGTGCTGGCCGCCTCCTGCATCCGCGAGCCGGGTGACGGGATGGTGGTGAAAACCGACACGGCCCGCGCCAAGAATGCGCGCAAGATGGTGATGGAAATGCTGATCGCCGACCAGCCCGAGCAGGAGGTCGCGCACGACAAATCCAGCCACATGTGGGACATGGCCGCGATGCAGGGCGTCGAGGAAAGCCGCTTTCCCAAGCTGGAAGAGGGGCGCATTCCGCTGCTCGATGACAGCCACGTCGCGATGAGCGTCAATCTGGACGCGTGCATCCAGTGCGGCCTGTGCGTGCGCGCCTGCCGCGAGGTTCAGGTCAATGACGTGATCGGCATGGCGGGGCGCGGGCACAACGCCTACCCGGTGTTCGATTTCGACGATCCCATGGGCGAGAGCACCTGCGTCGCCTGCGGCGAATGCGTTCAGGCCTGCCCAACCGGCGCCCTGATGCCGTCGAGCGTTGTCGATGAGGAACAGGTTGGCGACAGTGCCGATTTCGATTCAGAGACCAAGAGCATCTGCCCGTTCTGCGGTGTCGGCTGCCAGATTTCGCTGAAGGTCAAGGACGGCAAGGTCAAATATGTCGAGGGCATCAACGGCCCCGCCAACGAGGGGCGTCTGTGCGTCAAGGGCCGCTTTGGCTTTGACTATATCCACCACCCGCACCGCCTGACCAAGCCGCTGATCCGCCGCGATGATGCCCCCGCCAAGGGGCTGAATGTCGATCCCGGCGATTGGAGCAAACATTTCCGCGAAGCCAGCTGGGAAGAGGCGATGGATTTCGCCGCCAAGGGGCTGAAGGGCCGTGGCCGCGAAGTGGCCGGTTTCGGCAGCGCCAAATGCACCAACGAAGAGGCGTATCTGTTTCAGAAGCTGATCCGTCAGGGATTTGGCCACAATAACGTGGATCACTGCACGCGGCTGTGCCATGCGTCGTCCGTGTCTGCGCTGATCGAAAACGTCGGGTCGGGCGCCGTGACGGCGACCTTCAACGAGATCGAGAATGCCGATGTCGCCATCATCATCGGTGCCAATCCGATCGAGAACCACCCCGTCGCCGCCACCTATTTCAAGCAGTTCACCAAGCGCGGTGGCAAGCTGATCGTGATGGATCCGCGCGGGCAGGGCATGAGGCGATTCGCCACCCACATGCTGCAATTCCGCCCCGGCGCGGATGTGTCGATGCTGAACGCGATCATGCACACGATCGTCGATGAAAACCTTTATGATAAGCAGTATATCGACGCCTACACCGAAAACTGGGAAGCGGAAAAGGCGCATCTGGCCGATTTCAGCCCCGAAAAGATGGAAGGCATCTGCGGTATCCCGGCAGAGGAACTGCGCGCGGTTGCGCGCACCTATGCCGGTGCCAAATCTGCGATGATTTTCTGGGGCATGGGCGTCAGCCAGCATATCCACGGCACCGACAACTCGCGCTGTCTGATTTCGCTGGCGCTGATGTGCGGTCAGGTTGGCCGCCCCGGCGCGGGCCTGCATCCGCTGCGCGGCCAGAACAACGTGCAGGGCGCCTCCGATGCGGGCCTCGTCCCGATGTTCCTGCCCGACTATCAAAGCGTGACCAGCGATAATATTCGCAAGGCGTTTACCGATGTCTGGGAAAGCGGCGATTTCAGCAATGAAAAGGGCCTGACCGTGACCGAAATCATGGACGCGGTCCATGATGGCGACATCAAGGCGATGTATATCCTGGGCGAAAACCCGGCCATGTCGGACCCCGACGTGGAGCATGCCCGCGATGCGCTGGCCAAGCTGGATCATCTGGTGGTGCAGGATATCTTCCTGACCGAAACGGCGAACTATGCCGATGTGATCCTGCCCGCCTCTGCTTTTGCCGAGAAATCCGGCACGGTGACCAACACCAACCGTCAGGTTCAGATGGCCCGCCCCGCGCTGCCGCCCATGGGCGACGCGCGCGAGGATTGGAAGATCACGATTGATCTGGCCAACCGGCTGGGCCTGGGGTGGTCCTACGACAGCCCCGCGGATGTGTTCGCCGAGATGAAGCTGAACATGCGCAGCCTCGACAACATCACGTGGGAGCGGCTGGAGAACGAAGGCGCGGTAACCTATCCGTCGCTGACCCCAACCGACCCCGGCCAGCCCATCGTGTTCGGCGACGGCTTCCCCCGGCCCGAGGGGCGCGCGCGGTTTACGCCCGCGTCGATCATCGCACCCGATGACGTGCCGGACGAAGAATACCCGATGATCCTGACCACCGGCCGCCAGCTGGAGCATTGGCACACCGGGTCGATGACGCGCCGCTCCAGGGTGCTGGATTCGGTCGAGCCGGAGGCGAACTGTTCACTGCATCCCAGCACCCTGCGCAAGCTGGGCGTCGCACCGGGCGAACATGTGCGCCTGACCACCAAGCGTGGCAGCATCAGCATCATGGCGCGGGCCGACCGCGCCGTGGCCCCGGACATGGTGTTCCTGCCCTTCGCCTTTGTCGAAGCGGCTGCGAATATCCTGACAAACCCGGCGGTTGACCCTTACGGCAAGATTCCAGAGTTCAAGTTCTCTGCCGTCAAGGTCGAAGCCGACAACGCCAAATCCGTCGCCGCCGAGTGACGATTGAATAACCCCAGGGAGACTATCTAAATGTCCTACAAGAGCGATATCGAAATTGCGCGCGCAGCGAACAAGAAACCGATCCAGGAGGTCGGTGACAAGTTGGGCATCCCCAACGAACACCTGCTGCCCTATGGCCATGACAAGGCCAAGGTATCTCAGGCCTATATCGACAGCGTTCAAAAGAACAAGAACGGCAAGCTGATCCTTGTCACCGCGATCAACCCGACGCCTGCCGGCGAAGGCAAGACAACCACAACCGTCGGTCTGGGCGACGGTCTGAATGCCATCGGCAAAAAAGCGATGGTCTGTATCCGCGAGGCATCGCTTGGGCCGAACTTCGGCATGAAGGGCGGCGCCGCAGGTGGTGGTTACGCACAGGTTGTTCCGATGGAGGAGATGAACCTGCACTTCACAGGTGACTTCCACGCGATCACATCCGCGCATTCGCTGCTGTCGGCCATGATCGACAACCACATCTATTGGGGCAATGAGCTGGATATCGACATCCGCCGCGTCGTCTGGCGCCGGGTTGTCGACATGAACGACCGCGCGCTGCGCCAGATCACCGCGTCGCTGGGCGGTGTTTCCAACGGTTTCCCGCGTGAGACCGGCTTTGACATCACCGTGGCGTCCGAAGTCATGGCGATCCTCTGCCTCGCCAAAAACCTCAAGGACCTCGAAGAGCGTCTGGGCGACATGATCGTGGCCTATCGCCGCGACCGCAGCCCCGTCTTCTGCCGCGATATCGAGGCACAGGGCGCGATGACCGTCCTGCTCAAGGACGCGATGCAGCCCAACCTGGTGCAGACGCTGGAAAACAACCCGGCCTTTGTCCATGGCGGCCCGTTCGCCAACATCGCGCACGGCTGCAACTCGGTCACGGCGACATCGACCGCGCTGAAGATCGCAGATTTCGTCGTGACGGAAGCCGGCTTTGGGGCCGATCTGGGCGCCGAGAAGTTCATGAACATCAAGTGCCGCAAGGCGGGCCTTGCGCCTGACTGCGTGGTGCTGGTTGCCACCGTGCGCGCGATGAAGATGAACGGCGGCGTTGCCAAGGCTGATCTGGGCGCCGAAAACGTCGATGCGGTCAAGGAAGGCTGCGCCAACCTTGGTCGCCACATCGGCAACCTCAAGTCGTTCGGCGTGCCGGTCGTCGTCGCAATCAACCATTTCGTCAACGATACCGACGCCGAGGTTGAAGCGGTCAAGGAATATGTCAAGGGCCAAGGCTCCGAAGCGATCCTGTCGCGCCACTGGGAGCTGGGCAGCGAAGGCAGTGCCGATCTGGCCCGCCGTGTTGCCGAGATTGCAGAAAGCGGCGAAGCCAACTTCAAGCCGATCTATGCCGACGAAATGCCGCTGTTTGAAAAGATCGAGACGATTGCGAAGAACATCTATCATGCCGATGGTGTGGTGGCTGACAGCAAGATCCGCGATCAGCTGAAACTGTGGGAAGAGCAGGGCTATGGCAATCTGCCGATCTGCATGGCGAAAACGCAGTACAGCTTTACCACCGATCCCAACCGCCGCGGCGCACCCACGGGCCATTCCGTGCCTGTGCGCGAAGTGCGCCTGAGCGCCGGTGCCGGTTTTGTTGTCGTCGTCTGCGGCGAGATCATGACCATGCCGGGCCTGCCACGCACACCTGCGGCGCAGTCGATCCGCCTGAATGACGACGGCGAAATCGAAGGGCTGTTCTGAACAGCGCGGATCGCCGGGGGTATCGAACCCCCGGTGATCCGGTCACCGCCCTTTGGGCGGCTCCTGCGCTCCGCGCGGGGATATTTTCAGCAAGAAGAAAGCAGGGGCATGGCCTCTTGTGGCATAGGAAGGGCGCGCGATGACGGCTCAGGTAATTGACGGCAAGGCCTTTGCGGCCGAAGTACGTGGAAAAGTGGCGGAGCATGTGGCCCGCCTGAAGGAAAAGCATGATTTGGTGCCGGGGCTGGCCGTGGTTCTGGTGGGTGAAGACCCCGCAAGCCAGGTCTACGTGCGCTCGAAGGGCAAGCAGACCACCGAGGTTGGCATGAAAAGCGTCGAGCATAAGCTGGACGCCGATACGTCGGAGGCGGATCTGCTGGCGCTGATCGACCAGTTGAACAACGATGACAGCATCAACGGTATTCTTGTGCAGTTGCCGCTGCCCAAGCATCTGGACGAGGATCTGGTTATCAACTCGATTGATCCGGCCAAGGATGTTGATGGGTTTCATATCTCCAACGTCGGTCTGCTGGGCACGGGTCAGAAGAGCATGGTCCCCTGCACGCCGCTTGGCTGCCTGATGATGCTACGAGAGCATCACGGATCGCTGTCGGGTATGAACGCGGTCGTAATCGGGCGCAGCAACATCGTGGGCAAGCCAATGGCGCAGCTGCTGCTGGGCGATAGCTGCACCGTGACGATCGCGCATTCGCGTACCAAGGATCTGGCGGAGGTTGTGCGCCGGGCCGATATCGTCGTGGCGGCTGTTGGGCGGCCCGAGATGGTTCCGGGGGACTGGATCAAGGAGGGTGCGACGGTGATTGATGTCGGCATCAACCGGATCGAGAAAGACGACGGCAAGACAAAGCTGGTCGGCGACGTCGATTACGCAAGCTGCGCCGAACGGGCTGGTGCGATTACGCCCGTGCCGGGCGGAGTGGGTCCGATGACCATCGCGTGCCTTTTGGCCAACACGCTGACAGCGACATGCCGTGCCAACGGTCTGGAAGAGCCGAAAGGCCTGACCGCTTAACTGTTCGGTAATGACTTGCTTGTAGTATGGGCCATCCTCTTGAGTGAGGGTGGCCCTTTTCTGTTAACGCGGCATGGGGATGGCGTGAGTCTTGGGACCGGTAAGGACGGCGATCGCGCCTGCGGACATAAGCGCTGCCAGAGTGCTGTCATTGCTGCGCAGACCGCCTGTGTAGGTGCCGTATGCCGGCAGGATGATGCGGTCGCCATCTATCAGGAAGGCTGGCCTGCTGACGCTGCGGGCGCGCGTTCTGACGCTGGCCTTTGGGTGATAATGCCCGGACACCTCGCCGCGCGCCGCTGGCTGCGCTATGTGGCGGAACGTGAGCGGCGCCAGCGATAGCTCGCCGAGGTGGGTTCCGCCCAGATCTATGGGGCCGGGATCATGGTTGCCTTCGATCCAGATCCAGCGGCGCCCAGCCTGAAGGGCCGTGATCCGAAGCTTGTCAGCGCGGCTGAGTGCGTGGACGGCTGCGCTGTCGTCAAAGCTGTCGCCGAGGCATATGATGGTTTTTGCGTCCGTGCTATGCAGGTCTGCCTCAAGGCGCGAGAGGGTATCGTGCGTCTCGTACGGAGGCAGCGCGCCGGTGCCCAGGCGCGCGCGGCGTTCCGATTTACCAAGATGAAGATCCGAAACGCAAAGCAGATTTTTGTCCGGCCAGTAGAGCGCGCCAGTCGCAAGCGCGACAAGATGCGCATCGTGCAGGGTGAAGGGATGGCCGGTCATGATGATGGTTAATACTGCTCAGATGTCAGAAAAATAATCTTCATCCAGACTTTTGACATGATAGGTGGAACGTGTTCTGACGCCAACCTCATGCGCGATCATGAGTTGAGCAAGCTTGCTGCCATCAATCAGAACGATCCGTTGCTGGACGCGATCTATATATGCGCACGCTTCTTTTGAGAAGGACGACGTTGTCACAAAAACGCCCTTCGTGGCGCTTTCTCCGGTGAGTGACCCGACGAACCGTTGAATGTCGGGGCGTCCGACCTTGTTGTCTGGTGCGTATCTTTTCGCCTGAATGTATACGGCGTCCAGACCAAGGGCGTCTTCATTGATAATACCGTCAATGCCGCCGTCACTGCCTGTCGCCGTGAGTTTGCCAGAACCGACAGTGCCGCGGCCAAAGTTCATCGCTGTGAGCAGATCAAGGATTAATTGCTCAAACCGGGCTGGTGTCACTTGGAGCAATGCGGTGATCAGCTCTTCGCTCAGCGCCAGATTGAGCAATCGATCTGCGCTGATGATCGCATCTTCTGGTGTCTGGTCATCGGCAATTTGGTTTGTTTGGCCCGCGTTCGATGTGGCAGGCGTGTCATTGGTTGGCTGGTTTTTCCATTCGGCAAAATCGCCGTATTCCGCGAGCATCGCATTGTTGATTGTCGCCGGCCCGGTTGCCAGTAATTCGCGCCCACGCGCCGTTATTTCGTGAAAACCGCGGCGCGGTGATGTCAGCAAACCGGCTTTGCCCAGATACGTGCGTGCCCAATGGGCGCGGCTGTGCAGTCGGGTAATTCGGCCGCTCGGCAGAAGTTCGGCCGCGTCCGCATCGCTGATATTGAACGCAATTTTCAGATCAGGAACACAGTCCGAAACGCTGGTTTTGCGATCCGCAAATAGCCTCAGAATGGGCAGCATCAGACTTTGGTAATCGGGAATTGCCACGGTCAGCGCCCCCTGTCAAACGTCCAGTTCTTCCACGAACCTTGCATTTTCCTGAATGTACTGGAACCGCAGTTCGGGCTTTTTGCCCATCAGACGCTCGACCAGATCGCCGGTTTCCCCCGGTTCATCTTCGTCTATCGTGACGCGGATCAATTTGCGCGACTTGGCGTCCATTGTCGTTTCCTTGAGGTCCTTGGCGTCCATTTCGCCCAAACCCTTGAACCGGCTGACGTCAATTTTACCCTTGCCGCCCAGCCCCTTGGCCAGCCACATGTCGCGCTCGGCCTCGTCTATGCAGTAAACGCGGCGCGCGCCTTGGCTAAGGCGATAGAGGGGCGGGCAGGCCAGATAGAGGTGGCCCGCGTCAATCATCGGGCGCATCTGGGTAAAGAAAAACGTCATCAGCAGGGCGGCAATATGCGCCCCGTCAACGTCCGCATCCGTCATGATGATGATCTTGTCATACCGCAGATCATCAAGGTTGAATTTCGAGCCAAGGCCAACACCAAGAGCCTGTGTCAGATCACTGATTTCCTGGTTGCTGCCCAGTTTGGAACTGGCCGCGCCCAGCACGTTCAGGATTTTACCGCGGAGTGGGAGCAGGGCCTGAACCTTGCGATCGCGCGCCATCTTGGCCGATCCACCGGCCGAGTCGCCCTCGACAATAAACAGCTCTGTCCCGTCGCGGGAGTTGGAGGAGCAATCCACCAGCTTGCCCGGCAGGCGCAGTCTTTTAGTCGCGGTCTTGCGCTGGGTTTCTTTTTCCTGACGCCGGCGCAGACGTTCTTCGGCGCGCAGGACCAGAAAATCGAGTATGGCGCCGGCTGATTTGGTGTCGGCCGCAAGCCAGTTGTCAAAATGGTCCCTGACGGAATTTTCGACCATGCGCTGTGCATCGACGGTGGCAAGGCGGTCCTTGGTCTGGCCGACGAATTCCGGCTCCCGGATAAAGCAGGACACCAGGGCGCCGGCACCGGTCATCAGATCCTCGCGGGTGATCGTTCCGGCCTTTTTGACGTTGACCAAGTCACCATATGCCTTGATCCCCTTGAGGATAGCCGCCCAGAACCCGGCCTCATGCGTGCCGCCTTCGGGTGTGGGAACCGTGTTGCAATAGGATTGGATGAACCCGTCCCGCGCGGGGGTCCAGTTGATCGCCCATTCCACCTTGCCCGGCACCTTGAATTTCTCAAAACTGACGGAGCCTGCAAAGGGGGTGTCGGCATAGGTCGTCGCACCGCCCATCGCCTCTGTCAGATAGTCGGAAAGGCCGCCGGGAAAGTGAAACTTGGCCTCGCGGGGGGTCTCGCCGTCGTCGATTTCGGTTTTCCAGCGGATCTCGACGCCGGAGAAAAGGTAGGCTTTGGAGCGGGCCATCTTGAACAGGCGCGCAGGTTTGAAGCTGAGAGAGCCGAAAATTTCGGGATCCGGATGGAAGGTGACGGCCGTACCGCGCCGGTTTGGCGCAGCGCCGATCTTGGCCAGCGGTGCCACAGGCAGGCCGCGCGAAAAGTCCATCGCAAAAAGCTCTTTGTTGCGCGCCACTTCGACACGCAAATGATCCGACAGCGCGTTAACCACAGAACTGCCGACACCGTGCAGGCCGCCGGATGTCTGATAACTGTCGCCGGAAAATTTGCCGCCGGCGTTCAGTGTGCAGAAGATGATCTCAAGCGCCGATTTGGTCGGGTCCTTGGGATGCGGCCCGGTCGGGATTCCGCGCCCGTTGTCGCGCACGGACACGTGCCCATTCGCGTGCAACTCAACCTCGATCCATGTGGCGTGACCTGCGACCGCCTCATCCATGGAGTTGTCGATGA
This sequence comes from Roseovarius dicentrarchi, assembly GCF_003316635.1. Lineage (GTDB taxonomy): Bacteria > Pseudomonadota > Alphaproteobacteria > Rhodobacterales > Rhodobacteraceae > Roseovarius > Roseovarius dicentrarchi. The sequence goes on from NZ_QNQP01000003.1 coordinate 163,494, forward strand.
TCTCGGCCACCATGTGATGCAGGGCGCGGTCATCCTTGCCGCCGATATACATGCCGGGACGCAGGCGCACATGCTCCATGTCCTCAAGAACTTGAATCGACGATGCATCATAATCGCCCGAGGATGTGGCGGCTGTCAGAAGATCGGACATGGGTGCGGTGCTCTTTATTTTGGGTTCCCGCAATTATGACAGAGCGGTGGTCCGGTTAAAAGCGGTGCGTCGCGTCATCTGCCCTTGGCTGCGCGCAAATTCACGGTGGCCTGTCGCCCCAGATCAGCAAACCAAGCAAATTCACCGAAAGCAGCCCGACGGTCAGGCTCGCCAGTCGCCATCGCGCACGCATCAGGGTGGGATCGCGGAGGAAATTGCGAAACTCACCGAATTGTTCACGCACATTGGGCCATGTGCCGCCCCGCGTCTCGGCCGCCTGCCGCGCCGCGCGTGACATCATGAAGAGGGCAGTGAACATGCACCAGGCCCACAGGACAAACAGGACCGATGACACGGCCAGCCATACGGATTGGATCAGCGGTATCAACCGGCAGTCACATCTGATTGAGCCACCCTCACGATAATCCCCTCCTTGGCTCCGGCTGTTGGCCCGTCGCAGATCTGGAGCTCAGTTACTCCAAGAGATGCCAGACTGTCATGATTCGTGTGAAGGAATGGCTAACGCACATTCGGGGTTGGCGGTCAGCGACAATTTAAGGCACACGCGCCGATCGGGCAGCGTCCGCGTTCAGAAATCCGGGTCGATACCGGGCAGTTTCAGCGCGGAAATCAGATCACGCAGTTCCTGCCTTGCTGCAATATTCGAAATATTCAGCTGTTTGACGCCCAGATCCTTGAGATCCAGCAGGGTCAGGCCACGCGGAAACAGTTCCCGGAAAATGACCCGTTCGTTAAATCCAGGGGCCACCCTGAACCCGATCCGCTTGGCCAGATTATCGAGGGCAGCGCCCATCTTTTCCTTGTTTACCATGGCTTGGGCGCCAACGCGGTTGCGCACGACGATCCAGTCTATCGGCTTCAGCCCGGCTTGCGCCCGCAACTGGCGCGCGTTCCAGACCATTTCGGAATAAACCGACGGGCGCAGGATCTTGAGCCCTTCGGAATCGACATGTGCCAGCAGATCGAAATCAACAAAGCTGTCATTGAGCGGCGTGACAAGCGTGTCGGCAAGGCTATGCGCCACCTGGCTTAGCCGGGTGTGCGAACCGGGGCAGTCGATGACGATGAAATCGCTGTCCGGCTCCAGCGACGCGACCGCCTCGGAAAGGCGGCGGTCGTAAACGTTCTCGCCGGGGCTGAGCGTGGATTGATCCACCTCGGGTAATTCGTGATAATGGGGGCTGGGCAGGTCGATGCCGGAATGGGCCAGAAACGCCTTGCGGTTCTCCGAATAGCGACCAAAGGTCTTTTGCCGCAAATCCAGATCGAGCGCGCTCACCGTTTTGCCCATCCGCGCCAGCGCCGTGGCGACATGCATCGACACGGTCGATTTGCCCGCGCCGCCCTTTTCATTTCCGACGACGATTATATGCGCCATGTCCCTATTTCCCTTGCCCCACACCCTCGAACCGGGGTGTTTGCGCCATAGTATCGCGCGTGTCGGGAATAGGAAAGGGCGGGCGCGGTAGCAATGCGCCTGCAAACCTGCCTGTGTGCAACGTAAAAGAGCGGCCCTTGTGAGGCCGCTCTTTTATCTTGACCATGGCAAGGGATTAACCCTTCATGCTGTCCCAGAAAGATTTGACTGATCGGAAAAAGCTTTTGCTTTCCGGGTTGTTATCCTCTGACAACGCTTCAAATTCGCGCAGCAGCTCTTTTTGCTTGGACGTCAGGTTAACCGGCGTTTCAACCGCCAGTTCGATGAACATGTCACCGGCCGAGCCACCGCGAAGCGCCGGCATGCCCTTGGACCGTAGGCGCATTTGCCGTCCCGATTGGCTGCCGGCCGGGATTTTCACCTTGCTGCGGCCACCGTCGATGGTGGGCACTTCGATGTCGCCGCCAATCGCGGCGGTGATCATGGACACCGGCACCTTGCAGTAAAGATTGCTTTCCTCACGCTCAAAAAGACTGTGCTTGGCCACCTCGATAAAGATGTAGAGATCGCCCGGAGGCCCGCCGCGCATGCCCGCCTCGCCTTCGCCGGACAGGCGAATGCGCGTGCCGGTTTCAACGCCGGCCGGGATATTGACGCTCAGCGCGCGGTCCTTTTCGACCCGGCCCTGACCGCCGCAGCTTTTGCAGGGGTTCTGCACGATCTGGCCCATGCCGGAACATGTCGGGCAGGTCCGCTCCACCGTGAAAAAGCCCTGTTGCGCACGCACCTTCCCCATGCCCGAGCATGTCGGGCAGGTCGACGGCTCTGCGCCGCCTTCGGCGCCGGACCCGTCGCAGGATTTACACTGCACCGACGTGGGGACGTTGATCGTTTTTTGCAGCCCCTTGAAAGCGTCCTCAAGCGTGATGCGCATGTTGTAACGCAGGTCGGACCCGCGCGCGGCGCGCTGGCGTCCGCCGCCGCCCCGTGCGCCCATGAAGTCGCCGAACAGGTCATCGAACACATCGGAAAACGCGCTGGCAAAGTCGCCTTGGCCCTGCCCGCCCGGTCCGGGACGCTGTCCGCCACCGCCGCCCATGCCACCCTCAAAGGCCGCGTGACCAAAGCGATCGTAGGCCGCCTTTTTCTCGGGGTCTTTCAGAACGTCATATGCTTCCCCGGCTTCCTTGAACTGAGTCTCGGCGTTGGGGTTGTCCTTGTTGCTGTCGGGATGAAAGGCTTTTGCCTTTTGGCGATATGCCTTCTTGATTTCATCTGCCGAGGCCCCGCGCGCGACGCCCAGAACCTCGTAATAATCGCGTTTGGCCATTCGAGAACTCCTATACCTGAAACGAAACGGGCCGGCCTGTTACAGGACCGGCCCGAAGGTTTCTCAGCGGCGCATTAGCCGCGCTTGCTGTCGTCGAGGTCCTCAAAATCGGCATCGACAATGTCATCGTCGCCGGGGGCCTGATCGGCTGCTGCGGGGCCGCCATCATCCTCTTGCTGAGCGGCCTTGTAGATCGCCTCACCCAGCTTCATGGCTGCCTCGGTGACGTTCTGGATACCCGACTTGATCTTGGCCGAGTCTTCTTTTTCCAGATCGTCCTTCAGTGCGGAAATCGCCAGCTCGATCGCTTCGATGGTGGTGGGATCCACCTTGTCGGCATGCTCCTCCATCGACTTTTCGGTCGAGTCGATCAGGCTTTCGGCCTGGTTTTTGGCCTCGACCAGCTCGCGGCGCTCCTTGTCGGATTCGGCGTTTTCTTCCGCATCCTTGACCATCTTTTCGATGTCCTCATCAGACAGACCGCCCGACGCCTGGATCGTGATCTTGTGCTCCTTGTTCGTGCCCTTGTCCTTGGCCGAAACCGAGACGATACCGTTTGTGTCGATATCGAAGGTCACCTCGATCTGGGGCATGCCGCGCGGTGCAGGCGGGATGTTTTCCAGATTGAACTGGCCCAGCATCTTGTTGTCGGCGGCCATCTCACGCTCGCCCTGGAACACCCGGATCGTCACGGCGCTCTGGCTGTCCTCGGCGGTCGAGAAGACCTGGGATTTGTTCGTCGGGATCGTGGTGTTGCGGTCGATAAGGCGGGTGAACACGCCGCCCAGCGTCTCGATGCCCAGCGACAGGGGTGTGACGTCCAGAAGAACGACGTCCTTGATGTCGCCTTGCAGGACAGCGGCCTGAATAGCGGCGCCCATGGCAACCACTTCGTCCGGGTTCACGCCCTTGTTCGGCTCCTTGCCGAACAGCTTGGTCACTTCTTCGATCACCTTGGGCATGCGGGTCATACCGCCGACCAGAACAACCTCGTCAATGTCGCTTGCCGACAGGCCCGCATCCTTCAGCGCGGCCTGGCACGGCTTCAGCGACGCCTTGACCAGATCGCCGACCAGCGATTCCAGCTTGGCGCGGGTCAGTTTCATCACCATGTGCAGCGGCTGGCCGCTGGACGACATCGAGATGAACGGCTGGTTGATTTCGGTCTGGCTGGAGCTGGACAACTCGATCTTGGCCTTTTCGGCGGCTTCCTTCAGACGCTGAAGCGCCATCTTGTCCTGCGTCAGGTCGACCTGATGCTCTTTCTTGAACTCACCGGCCAGATAATCGACGATGCGCATGTCAAAGTCTTCGCCGCCAAGGAACGTGTCGCCATTGGTCGCCTTGACCTCGAACAGGCCGTCCTCGATTTCCAGAATGGTCACGTCGAATGTACCGCCGCCAAGGTCATAGACCGCGATGGTTTGTGCATTGTCCTTGTCCAGACCATAGGCCAGCGCCGCCGCTGTCGGCTCGTTGATGATGCGCAGCACTTCAAGGCCGGCAATCTTGCCCGCGTCCTTGGTTGCCTGACGCTGGGCGTCATTGAAATAGGCCGGAACGGTGATCACGGCCTGCGTGACATCCTCACCCAGATAGCTTTCGGCGGTTTCTTTCATCTTGCCCAGAATGAACGCGCTGATCTGGCTGGGCGAATATTTCTCATCGCGCGCCTTGACCCATGCGTCGCCATTTCCGCCATCAACGATGGTGAAGGGCATGTTTTTCTTGTCCTTGGCCAAGTGGCTGTCATCGGCGCGGCGGCCGATCAGGCGCTTGACGCCAAAGACGGTGTTTTCGGGGTTGGTCACGGCCTGACGCTTGGCCGGCTGGCCAACGAGGCGCTCATTCTCGGTAAAGGCGACGATCGACGGCGTCGTGCGCGCGCCTTCGGAGTTTTCGATAACGCGAGCTGTCTTGCCGTCCATGATGGCGACGCAGCTGTTGGTTGTTCCCAGGTCAATACCAATGACTTTGGACATGTTTTCATCCCTTTCTCTTAGGCGATATGACAGGGCGCGACCCGTTACGGCATCCCGGCCCCGGTTTGGTTGTCGTCGTGGCTGGCATATGCTTGCCCCGGCTCCCGGCGTATATAGGGAGCGGTTCGGGACCCTGCAAGCGGTGGGGGGCGCCCGATTTTGCAGTTTAGCGCTAATTTTTTCGCGGGAGGGACGTGGTGACTGAATTTGACCTGCGCGGTTTTCGCATTCTGCCGGAGTATCTGGCCCCGGCGTGTCAGGCCGATCTGGTGTCGGCGCTGCGGGATGTGGTCGCGCAAGCGCCGCTTTTTTCGCCCGTCACCCCATCAGGCAAGACGATGAGCGTGCGCATGACATCGGCAGGACGCTATGGCTGGGTGTCAGACCGGTCCGGATATCGCTATTCCGGGGCGCATCCGGCCGGGCAGCCGTGGCCGGACATTCCCGCGGCGGTTTTGCGAATCTGGCGCGATCTGGTCAGTGACCGGCGTGATCCCGATTGCTGTTTGCTGAACTATTACGGCGAGGGCGCGCGCATGGGATTGCATCAAGACCGTGACGAGGCGGATTTCAGCTGGCCGGTGCTGTCAATTTCGCTGGGGGACGAAGGGCTGCTGCGTATCGGCAACACGGCGCGCGGGGGCGCAACGGCGTCGCACTGGCTGCGCTCTGGCGATGTGGTGGTGATGGGCGGTGCCGCGCGTCTCGCCTATCATGGGGTGGACCGGATCCGCTTTGGATCGTCCACGCTTTTGCCAAAGGGCGGGCGCATCAACCTGACCTGCCGCGTCGTGGATTGAATGCGCCCGCTTGATCGGGGGATTATCCGGTCTTTTTCGGCTCCACATTCACCTGATGCGGGAAGGGGATGGAAATGCCCTGGGCGTCGAAATCTTCCTTGATGGCTTTGGTCAGCTCAAACTTCACGTTCCAGAAATCATCGGTCGAGGTCCACAGCCGGGCTGTTATGTCGACCGAGCTGTCGCCAAGGTTTGTCACCCGCGCCCATGGTTCGGGCTCGCTCATCACGCGGTCATCGGCGCGGGCATTGTCCAGAATGATCTGCATCGCAGTATCGGCGCTGTCCGCGTAGTCGATGCCGAACACCAGATCCAACCGGCGCGTGTCATGGGCCGAATAATTCGTGATGATCGATCCCCACGCCTGCCCGTTCGGCACGATGATCTGCACGTTTTGCGGTGTCGTCAGTTCGGTAAAGAACAGCGCGATTTCTGTCACCGTGCCGCTGGTGCCACTGATGTCGACATATTGGCCCAGACGATACGGGCGGAAAACCACCAGCATGATACCGGCGGCCAGATCCGCCAAGGTCCCCTGCAAGGCAAGGCCGATCGCCAGCGTTGCCGCACCCAGAACGGCAACCACGCTGGTTGCCTCGATGCCGAACAGGTTCAGCACCGCCAGCAGCACCATGATGCGGATCGCCCATGTCGCGACGGTCGCGGCGAAATTTCCCAGCGTCTTGTCGATACGCTTGTGTTTGTTGACCTGCTTGCGCACGAAACTGCCGACAAACCCTGCCATCGTCCAGCCGACGACCAGCACCAGCAGCGCCTTGACTGTGGCAATGACCAGCGGCGTGTAGGCGCCCAATTCGTCGATTACGTTCTCCATATACGTCCTCTAAGCGGCAAAAGTTAATTTCAGGTTGCCGCGCGTATAACGGGCCTTTGCCACAGAAAAAAGGCCCCGGAGGGACCGGAGCCTTTGAATGGCAGCACAGTGCGGCGCGATCAGCGGTGCGTGAGGGCGTCGCGGATTTCGATCAGGATGTCCTTTTCGGACGGGCCGGTATGCACTTCGGGCGCTACCTCGTCCGGCTTTTCCGCCAGCGATTTCACCTTGTTGACGTAGCGCACCAGCATGAAGACGACGAAGGCGATGATGAAGAAATTGATCACAGCCATCAGAAAAGACCCGTAGGCAAAGACGGATGCGCCCGCTTCGCGCGCCTGCTCCAGCGACGCGCCGGGCGGGACATCGCCGGCCAGCACGGCGTAGTTGTTGGTGAAATCTATGCCGCCGGTAAACAACCCGATGATTGGGTTGATCAAATCACCGACCAGCGATGTCACGATCGCGGTAAACGCCGCACCGATGATGATACCGACGGCCATGTCCATGACATTGCCCTTGGCGATGAAGTCCTTGAATTCATTCAGCATTATCCGCGTTCCGACTTGGATTGACAGGGGGGTATATCAGGCTGGCAAAGTGCCGTTGAGTACGTAACGCAGCATGTCTACCACCTGCTGCGGCGTCCGCGCGACGGCCTGCGCGGCGGCGTCGACTTCTTTCAGCGCATGGTCATGTTCGGCCGGTTGCAGGATGATCAGCGACGTCCCCAGCGCGGCGGCATAGCCCGCATCAAATGCCGCGTTCCACTGCTTGTACTTGTCACCGAAGCGGACAACGACGATGTCGGCCTCCTCGATCATCTGGCGGGTGCGGATCGCGTTCAGCTTGGCGCCTTTGTGGTCGTGCCAGAACTTGTCCGGCTCTTGCCCCAGGATGGCAACGCCGCAATCGTCGCTGGCGGCGTGATCGGTGACCGGAGCCGTAAACGTGACATCCAGATCCCTGGCGCCCTGTTCGATCTGGTCGCGCCAGTCGGTGTGAATTTCGCCGCTCAGATAAACGTTCAGCATGGGGTTCTCCTTTGTTAGCCGCGCAGAGCGCCGCCGGTCGCCTTGGCAACCTTTTCGACGATCTTGGCCGCGACCGCCTCGATTTCCTTGTCTTTCAGTGTTGCGCCGGTCGGCTGCAGCCGCACGGTGACGGCCAGTGATTTCTTACCCTCGCCCAGGCTGCCGCCGATGAACTGGTCAAAGACGCGCACATCCTCGATCAGGGTTTTGTCGGCGCCAAGCGCCGCATTGACCAAGGTCAGCGCCTCGACCTCTGCATCGACGACAAAGGCAAAGTCACGCTCCACCGCCTGCAGATCGCGGATCTGCGCCGCGCCGCGATTGGCGGTGACGTTGCGCGGCAGCGGAATTTCGGCAGGCGCGAGCGTGAAGGCAAAGGCGCTGCCCTTGACGCCCATCGCGCGCAAGGTTTTGGGGTGCAATTCGCCGAATACGCCCAGCACCTTTTTCGGCCCCAGGCAGATCATGCCGTGACGGCCCGGATGCCACCAACCTGCCGCGCCGCGCAGAATCTGCACCTTGGCGGGTGCGCCGATGGCCGACAGGATCGCTTCGGCATCGGCCTTGGCATCATAGAGGTCGATGGAGCGGTCCGAGCCATGCACATCCTTCGGCCCGGTCCGCCCCATCAGGAGGCCCGCCACCTGCAAATGCTGCTCGCCCGGCTCGCCGCCGTGGAAGGCGTGGCCGACCTCAAAGAGGGCCATATCGGAAATGCCGCGCGCCTGATTGCGCGCCGCCGCCTGCAACAGTCCCGGCAGCAGGGCGGGGCGCATATGGCTCATCTCGCGGCTGATCGGGTTGGCCAGCATCGTGGCGTCATCGCCGCCGCCGAACAGGGTGGCGCTGGCATGGTCAATGAAGCTGTAGGTGACGCATTCGTTGTACCCCAGCATCGCCGCAGTGCGCCGCGCGATCTGCTCGCGTTTCTGCATCGGTGACAGGATCGGCGCGGGCACACCGGCCTGCGCGCGGGGCAGGGGGCGGCCGACCAGCTTGGTCAGGGACGCGATGCGCGCCACTTCTTCGACCAGATCCGCCTCGCCCCGGACATCGGGGCGCCAGCTGGGCACGGTGGCCATGTCACCGTCGAGGCGGAAGCCGAGGGCGGTCAGCGTCTGGCGCTGTTCGGATTCGGGGATCTCCATGCCGACCAGCGATTGCACCTTGGCCGGGATCAGCCGGTAAGCGCGGCGCGTGTCCGGCACGCGGCCGACTTGCACGAGGTTCGACGGGGTGCCGCCGCACAGATCCATGATCATCTGCGTGGCGAGGTCCACGGCCTCCATGTTGAAAGCCGGGTCGATCCCGCGCTCGTTGCGATAGCGCGCGTCGGAGTTGATTTTCAGCGCGCGGCCCGTGCTGGCGATCTGGACATGGTCCCAGACAGCCGCCTCAAGGAACACATCGGTCGTCTCGGCGGTGCAGCCGGTTGCCAGCCCGCCCATGATGCCGCCGATGCTCTCGATGCCATTGTCATCGGAAATCACCACCTGACCGGCTTGAAACGTATACTCCTTCTCATCCAGCCCGGTCAGCGTCTCGCCGCCCTTTGTGCGGTGGATGCGCAGATCGCCCTGCACCTTGCCTGCGTCGAACACATGCAGCGGGCGGTTGCGGTCAAACGTGAAAAAGTTGGTGATATCCACCAGCGCCGAGCGCGGGCGCAGCCCGATGGCGCGCAGGCGGTCCTGAAGCCATTCGGGGCTGGGGCCGTTCGTGACGCCGCGAATGAGCCGCCCGGCGAACACCTCGCAGCCGTTTTGTGCCGTGTCCGCGTCGATGGTGACGTTGATCGGGCAGGGAAACTGGCCCTCGATATGGGCGGTTGGCGCGTCCTTCAGCGTGCCGAGGCCGCGTGCCGCCAGATCGCGGGCGATGCCGCGCACGCCCAGCGCATCGGGACGGTTCGGGGTGATGGCGATCTCGATTACCGGGTCCACCTTGGCAGGATCATTCTGCGCCAGCCAGTCGATATAGCGCGCGCCGACGTCGGCCCCGATTGACTCTGGTGGCAGCTCGATGATGCCGTCATGTTCGTCCGACAGCTCCATCTCGCGCTCCGAGCACATCATGCCGTAGCTCTCGATCCCGCGAATCTTGCCCACGCCGATGGTGGTGTCGATGCCCGGCACATAAACGCCCGGCTTGGCAACAACCACGGTGATCCCCTCGCGCGCGTTGGGCGCGCCGCAGATGATCTGAAGCTCGCCCTCGCCGGTGGCCACCGTGCACACGCGCAGACGGTCGGCATCGGGGTGCGGTTCGGCATGCGTTACCTTGCCAAGCGTGAAGTCAGCCAGCCGTGCGGCGGGGTTGGTGACGCCCTCGACCTCAAGGCCCAGATCGGTCAGCGCATAGGTGATCTCATCGACAGATGCGTTCGTGTCGAGATGGTCTTTGAGCCAGGAAAGCGTGAATTTCATGTGCCGTCATCCGCAGGTCATTATGGGTTGGCCTTCGCATACCGCAGAAGGCGCGGCGGGGGAAGGGCGCAGGCGGCGGTGCAAGGCGCCCCTTCGTCCGGAATCAAGGCGAAGCCGCCGGACGAGCGCCTGCCCGTTCCGGCGGGCTGGCGCTTTGGATGCGTAGCGCGCCGCTGATGGGGTGGAGGGCCTTGGCAGGCATAAAGCGCGCCTCATGAGCGTTGCAGCGCCACCCCACGGGCAGGCGCTCGCCCGGCTTGGGTCTGGCAAAGATGTTCTTCGTGTCAGGAGAGGGTGAAGCTCATCTGTCATTTCTCCAAAAATAGATGCGACGAATGGCCCAATCGAACGCCCTCTCGATCCTCTTCCAAAAGAGAGCGATTAGGCCGACGATCACTAGAAGCGGCCAAATAATCCAAACAAGCGTGCCAGCAATGAATGTTCCCGAAATATAGCCAGCGGATCCAGTAAGGATCATTGCGCCAGAGCTATGGGCTACTGCGGAGATGCCAAAGACCTGTCCAAGAACCGACATTGCGCCAGCAGCACCCAGACTGGTTCCAGCAACTGTCTTGCGGTTCCACAGTCGCTTTTTTGGACTCCATTCAAAATTTGCAATGCGTGCTAGCCCAGAAGTAATAATCTTACTCACCGACTCAACCCACCCCGCAACGTCGGCACATCCAGTGCAGCAAACCCATAATGCCGCAGCCAGCGCAGATCTGAATCAAAAAACGCCCGCAAATCCGGGATGCCATATTTCAGCATCGCGATCCGGTCGATGCCCATGCCGAAGGCAAAGCCCTGCCATTCGGTCGGGTCGATGTTGCTGGCCTCCAACACCTTCGGATGCACCATGCCGGACCCCAGGATCTCCAGCCAGTCATCCCCCTCGCCCACTTTCAATGTGCCGCCCTCCCATGAGCAGCGGATGTCGACCTCGGCGGACGGTTCGGTGAACGGGAAGTGCGAGGCTCGGAAGCGTAGCTCGACATCGTCGACCTCGAAGAACGCCTTGACGAATTCCTCCAGCACCCATTTCAGGTTTGCCATCGAGATGTCCTTGTCGATGGCCAGCCCCTCGACCTGGTGGAACATCGGCGTGTGGGTCATGTCGTAATCGGCGCGGTAGACGCGGCCCGGCGCGATGATGCGGATCGGCGCGCCCTGTTCCTGCATCGTGCGGATCTGCACGGGGCTGGTATGGGTGCGCAGGACGTGCGGCGGGCGCTCGTCGCCCTCGCCGCGATGGGTGTAGAACGTGTCCATTTCCGCCCGCGCGGGGTGGTGGCCGGGGATGTTCAGCGCGTCGAAATTGTACCAGTCGCTTTCGACCTGCGGCCCTTCGGCGACGGCAAAGCCCATGTCGGCAAAGATCGCGGTCACTTCCTCGGTCACCTGGCTGATCGGGTGGATGGTGCCCTGGCGCCGCGCGCGCACCGGCAGCGTGACGTCCAGCCACTCGCCGCGCAGACGTTCGTCCAGCGCGGCATCGGCCAGCGCCTCTTTCTTGGCGGCCAGCGCGCTGGTGATCTCGTCCTTCAGCGCGTTCAGTTTCGGCCCGGCCTCCTGCCGCTGCTCGGGCGTCATCTTGCCCAGTTCGCGCATTTTCAGGCTGATCTCGCCCTTTTTGCCGATGGCCTGCACGCGCAGATCCTCCAGCGTGGCCTCGGCCGTGGCGCCCGCTATGAGGCTGATGTATTTATCGCGCAGATCGTCCATGGGGGCATCCTCGGTCTGGTGTCAGCCTGCGAATTACCGCGCATCCCCCTTGCTTGCAAGCCTGCCGGCCCTCACGGCGCTGCGCAATGAAAAACGCCGCCCCCGAAGGTGCGGCGTTTGTCTGATCCAAAAGGCGCGCTGGCTCAGAAGCCGAGGCCTTCGTATTTTTTCTTGAACTTGGACACGCGGCCGCCGGAATCCATCAGGCGCCCGGTGGCGCCGGTCCAGGCGGGGTGCACGCTGGGGTCGATGTCCAGCGACAGCTGATCGCCTTCCTTGCCGTAGGTCGAGCGCATCTTGAGGATCGTGCCGTCGGTCATCTTGACGTCGATCTCGTGATAATCGGGGTGGATGTCTTTTTTCATCGGTCCGCTCCTCAGGCTTTCTTGGGCTTATAGGTGCTGTCTTCGGCGATACGGGCCGATTTACCGCGGCGCGAGCGCAGGTAATACAGCTTGGCACGGCGGACGCGGCCACGGCGCACGACCTCGATGCTGTCGATGTTGGTCGAATAGAGCGGGAACATACGCTCCACGCCTTCGCCGAACGAAATCTTGCGAACGGTGAACGATCCGGCAATGCCTGCGCCGTTCTTGCGGCTGATGCAGACGCCTTCAAAGTTCTGCACGCGGGTGCGCGTACCTTCCGTCACCTTGAAGCCGACGCGAATGGTGTCGCCGGCCTTGAAATCCGGAATGTCCTTGCCGAGTTCGGCAATCTGTTCCGCTTCGATCTGAGCGATTAGGTTCATCGCTGTTCTCCTGATTTGCTTGCGGTTTTTGTCCGCAAAGTGTTTTCGCGCCCAAGAGCTGGTGGTCTTTAACCGGATCCCCCTGACCAGATGTCAGAAGTCCGCCCCAGATCGGATCGTCCTTTTTCTACGCTATGCCTCGGGCGCGCCTGTCACGGATGCAAAGATCACCCGGCAATGTGGCATGCCTTATGGCGCCCGACTCGGCAATGCCGGGGCGGGATGCGCGGGATTTAGGCCAGTTACGGAATTTATGCAAGGGCGGGGTGGCGATTGTGCCCCGCCATGCGCTACGGCCTGCGTTTGGCCCACAAATCGGGCCTGCGCTCTTGCGTGATGCGTTCGGCCTCGGCCTGTCGCCATTTGGCGATTTCGCCGTGGTTTCCCGACATCAGCACCGGCGGGATCGCGCGGCCCTGCCATTCGGCGGGGCGGGTATATTGCGGATGCTCCAACAGGCCGCTGGAGTGGCTTTCATCAACGGCGCTTTCGGCATTGCCCAGAATACCGGGGCGCAGGCGAACGGCGGCGTCGATCATCGCCTGCGCGGCAATTTCGCCCCCCGTCATCACGAAATCGCCCAAGGATACCTCAATGGCGCCGTAATGTTCGATCACGCGTTCGTCCAACCCCTCGAACCGCCCGCAAATCAGGGTCATGCCGGGCGCTTCTGCCAGATCCTGCGCCATCGCCTGATCGAAGGGCCGGCCGCGCGGGCTGAGGTAGATCAGCGGACTGCCCGGCGCCGACCGGGCCTGCGCGGCCTCAATGGCGGCGCCCATGACGTCGGCGCGCAGGACCATCCCGGCGCCGCCGCCGGCGGGCGTGTCATCGACGTTGCGATGCTTGCCGATGCCGAATGTGCGCAAATCGGTGGTGCCAAGCGACCACAGCCCGTCCTTCAGCGCGCGGCCTGTCAGACTGTGGCCCAGTACGCCGGGGAATGCGTCGGGCAGGAGTGTAATGACCTGCACATGCCATGCGCGGGCCAGACGGTCGCCCCCGCCCATCAGGTCGCGCGGCTGCGCGCTGAGCGTGACGGATTTGCGGCCAAATGACCGGTTGGGGGCGTTTTGTTCTGACATGCCGCGCTTCTAGCGCGAAATTCCAGCTGTATGACAGGCAAATTTGCGCAAGCTTGGCGTGTCAGGCGACCGCGACCACGCCAAGCAGCAACAGAACGAAGAAAATCAGCGCGATACCGATCAGGATCTTGGCGCCGGTCAGGGCCGCGCCGGACAGGCGGCCAAATCCCAGAACCGCGGCGATGGCCGCAATGGCCAGAAGTACAAGGATCCACTTGATCATGGGGCTTATCCTTTGATGTGGGTGCGGGCGCGTGATGCAACCGCCTGCAACGGATAACCCGCAAGCGGGCCTTAGGTTCCCGCAGCGTCACCTGCCGTAAACAGCCCCTCGGGCGGATCAGCCACAATGCGCCCGGCGCGCAGATCAACCGTCGGCACAGCGGCGCGGGTAAAGGGCAGCAGCACCGTTTCGGCGGTGCCCGGCACTGACACCTCCAGCAGGTCGGCGGCGCCGTGGTTCAGCACGGCGCGCACGACGCCCAGTGCGGCGCCGCCGGTATCGACCACCTGCAATCCGACCAGATCGGCGTGGTAATATTCATCATCCGGCAGGCCGGGCAGAACGGCACGCGGCACGAACAGCTGAACACCGCGCAGGGCGTCGGCGTCCTCCTTGGTGTCGATACCGGTCAGGCGGGCGGTAAAGCCATTTTTGGTCTGGCCCGTCAAGATAACGTCGAAACGCCGCGCGCCGTCCTGCGTGGTCAGCGGGCCGTAGGCGGCGATATCCTCGGGGCTGGCGGCAAAGCTTTTCAGGCGCACTTCGCCGCGCACGCCGAATGATCCGGCGATTGCCCCGATGCAGATTAGGTCGCTGTCTTGCGTCATCGCGTTTCTCCCTTGCACAGGCCCTGAACGACCTGCCCGCCCGCCGCCGCGCAGCGTTCGGTATGTTGATGTGTGGCGTATCCCCAACCGGCAAGGAAAAGGACACCCCAAAAGACAAGTTTGCGCAACATCTGCCTAGCGCCGAAGGACGGGCAGGGCAGGCGCGCGCGCCTCCCACCCGGCAGTTTCCAGCTCGGGCGTCTGGCTGTCCTCAAGGGGCCAGCCGACGCACAGATAGGCGATCAGTTGCCAAGCGGGGGGCGCGTCCAGATCGCGGGCCAACTGCGCAGGGTCAAGAATCGACACCCAGCCCACGCCAAGGCCCGCCGCCCGCGCGGCCAGCCAGAACTGGGTAATGGCACCCACGACGGAATAACGCCGCATTTCCGGCATGGTCGCGGCGCCAAGGCCGGCGCCCTTGGGCGTTGCGTCATCGCACCAGACCGCCAGATGCACTGGCGCGTCCATCATCCCCGACAGCTTCAGCCCGGCATAAAGCGCCGCGCGGTCGCCATTGTACCCGGCCAGCGCGGCGGAATTGGCCGCCTCGAAATTGGCCACTGCGGCGGCGCGGGCCGGCGCGCTGTCCACCCGCATCAGCCGCCACGGCTCGCTGAGGCCCACAGACGGGGCAAGGTTAAACGAATCGAGGCAGCGCAACAGCGCTGCCTCGTCAATCGGATCGGTGCGGAAGTGGCGCACATCGCGCCGCCAGCGCATCAGATCGGCCAGCTCGGACTGGAAGCCTGTTGAAAATGCGGACATTCCAGCGCGCCCTGGCTTACTCTTCTGCTGCGGCTTCTTCGGCGGGGGCGTTTGCCGCCTCGGTCGCTGCGGCGGCCTTGGCTGCACGCTCTTCCGCGCGGTCGGTTGCCTTCTTGCCGGGCGTGCCTTTTTTCAGGTTGGCGCGGTCCTTCTTGGCCAGAACGCCAGCGGCCTCCAACATGCGCGAGACGCGGTCGGTCGGCTGCGCGCCCTTGTCGAGCCATGCCTGAATACGCTCGATATCCATCTTGACGCGCTCTTCGCTGTTTTTGGGCAGGAGCGGGTTATAGGTGCCCAGCTTTTCGATGAAGCGGCCATCGCGCGGCATGCGCGCATCGGCGGCGACGATGGAATAATGCGGGCGCTTCTTGCTGCCACCGCGGGCGAGACGAATTTTCATGGCCATGGGGGTATCTCCTAAGGGTTTGTTTACGATTGGTGCTGTTTATGGTGCTGAATGACTTCAGCGATGATGAAGTTCAGGAACTTCTTGGCAAATTCAGGGTCCAGATCGGCCTGATGTGCCAAATCCTCCAGCCTGGCGATCTGCGCGGCCTCGCGCGCGGGATCGGACGGGGGAAGGTCGTGTTCGGCCTTGAGGCGGCCGACGGACTGGGTGTGCTTGAACCGCTCGCCCAGTGTATAGACAAGGATCGCATCCAGCCGGTCGATGCTGTCGCGGTGATCCTTCAGAAGCTGCGCGGCCTTTGTCGTGGTTCCGGTCATGCCGCATCTCCTGCGCGGGCCAGCCCCAGATCGGCGGCGGATGGGTGGCGGTAGATCATATCCTCGCCCATATGGGGGTTCAGGTACGTCCGCTCGTAAGTTGCGCCCATCCTCTCGGCCAGCGCGACAGAGCGGGTGTTGCCCGGCACGATATGCGAGCCGACGGAGTGCAGACCGAAATCCGTGTAAGCCCATTGGCGGGCGCGCATGGCGGCCTCATAGGCAATCCCGCGCCCCTCGAACCCGGCAAAGACGGCATAGCCCAGCTCGGGCTCGGGCCAGCCTTCGGGGCACCAGATGCCGGTCAGGCCGCAAGCTGCGCCGCTGGTCTTATCCTCGATCACGAAATAGCCGCAGCCGCGCAGCGCCCAGTGGCCGATATTCATCGCAAACCAGCGCCACGCGCGGGCGCGGTCCGGTTCGGTCCCGAAGCCATGGGCGCGGACCGGGTCCATCAGAAATTCGGCGACGGGTTCAAAATCGGCCGCAGCGGGTGCGCGCAGGATCAGTTGATCGGTTTCAAGGCGGGGAATGTCGAGGGTCATAGTGCAGCCTCACGTGCCTGCGCCTGCATCGGACAAAGGAGCCTCCGGCGGGAGTATTTTGGCCAAGATGAAGTCATGATCATTTCTTTTTGCCAAAGCCGGACAGGCCGGAGGGCAGGCCGCCCCCCATACCGCCCACACCGCCAAGCCCGGCGGGCAGCTTGCCGCCCATCTGCTTGGCCGCCTGCTCCAGCGCCTTGGGGTCCATGCCCTGCAATTCTTCGGGCGTGGGGCCGCCGCCCTTGCCGAACATGCCCTTCATGGCCTGTTTCAGCATGCCGCCCTTGCCCATCTTTTTCATCATGTCGGCCATCTGGCGATGCATTTTCAGCAGCTGGTTCAGCTGGCTGACCTCCAGCCCCGCACCCTTGGCAATGCGTTTCTTGCGGCTGGCCTGAAGGATCTGGGGGTTTGCACGCTCTTTCTTCGTCATCGACTGGATCAGGGCGATCTGGCGCGCGATGATCTTATCGTCAAAGCCGGCGTCCTGCACCTGCTTGGCCATTTTGCCCATGCCGGGCATCATGCCCATCACCGATTCCATGCCACCCATCTTTTGCATCTGCTCAAGCTGGGTGCGCAGGTCGTTCATGTTGAACTGACCCTTCTGGAAGCGCTTCATCATACGCTCGGCCTGCTCGGCCTCGATGGTTTGTTGCGCCTTTTCAACGAGGCTGACGATATCGCCCATGCCGAGGATACGGCCGGCGATCCGCTCGGCTTCGAACGTTTCGATCGCGTCCATCTTTTCGCCAAGGCCGACGAAACGGATCGGCTTGCCGGTGACCGCGCGCATCGAGAGGGCAGCGCCGCCGCGACCGTCGCCGTCCATCCGGGTGAGGACCACGCCGGTGATGCCGATCTTGCCATCGAATTCGGTGGCCACGTTCACCGCGTCCTGCCCCGTCAGGCCGTCGACAACCAGCAGCGTCTCGCGCGGGTTGGCCACGTCGCGCACGGCGGCGGCCTGTGCGATCAGTTCGGCGTCGATGTGAAGGCGGCCGGCGGTGTCGAGGATGTAGACATCATACCCGCCCAAGGACGCCTGCGTATTGGCGCGTTTGGCGATGGCAACCGGGTCTTCGCCCGGAACGATGGGCAGGGTGTCGACGCCGATCTGCTGGCCGAGGATCGCCAGCTGCTCCATCGCCGCCGGGCGGTTGACGTCGAGCGAGGCCATCAGCACGCGCTTGCCGTCCCGTTCCTTCAGGCGCTTGGCCAGTTTGGCTGTCGTCGTCGTCTTGCCGGACCCCTGAAGGCCCACCATCAGGATCGGCGCCGGGGCGTTGTCGATTTTCAGCGCGCCGGGGTCGCCGTCGCCGCGCAGGGTGTCGATCAGTGCGTCATGCACGATCTTGATGACCTGCTGGCCGGGGGTGATGGATTTCAGGACCGACTGGCCGGTTGCCTGCTGCTGCACCTTCTTGACGAATTCGCGCGCGACGGGCAGTGAAACATCCGCCTCCAGCAGGGCAACGCGCACCTCGCGCAGGGCGGTTTTCACGTCCTCCTCGCTGAGCGCGCCCTGTCTGGTCAGGCGATCAAAGACACCGGAGAGGCGTTCGGATAGATTTTCAAACATCTGCAAGGCTCCTTGCGCCGCTCGGTTGTCGCGCGGTCCAAGAAGGGCCGCAGAAGGGGCCAAACCAGTAACGCCCCCGTGGGCGCAAACGCGCTGACGGAGGGCGATCCCGGCCAAAGGCCATGGGACCGGAAGGCAGGACGCTTCCGGGGTGTTGGCGCGCTGTCTACGCAAACGATGCGCGCGAGTCAATAAGGCACGCCTCTTGCTGGGATGGGCGGGTTCGGCCCAGACTGCGCGCGATCCGAATTTGCGAGGCTTGCTGATGACGACACGAATTTGCACGCCGATGTGCGGGCGCATCCCGTGACCGGCGCCCTGCGCGGCCACGCGGCGATGCTGGCGTTCTCGGGGCTGATTGCCGGATCGTTTGCGCTGGGGTCGATGGCGGCGCCCTACATTGCGCCGACGGCCCTGAATGCGCTGCGCTTCACCATGGCGTCCGTGTTGGTGGGGGTCGCTGCGCTGGCGACAACCGGGCTGCGCCGCCGCGATTTTGCAGCGCCTTGGCGCTATGGCGTTCTGGGCGGCCTGATGGGCCTATACTTCGTGCTGATGTTCGAGGGGCTGAAAACCGCGCCGCCGGTATCGGCCGCCGCCGTGTTCACCCTGTCGCCGATCCTGTCGGGCATCGCGGGCTATGTCCTGCTGCGGCAGATCGCGACGCGGCGCATGGCGGTTGCCCTTGCGGTGGGGGCCGCAGGCGCGCTGTGGGTCATATTCCGCGCCGATCTGGCGGCGCTCATGCGGTTTGAGGTGGGCCGGGGCGAGGTGATCTATTTCTGGGGCTGCGTCGCACATGCGATCTATACGCCTTTGGTGCGGCGACTGAACCGGGGCGAATCGGCGCTGGTCTTCTCGTTCGGCACCATGGCCGCCGCGGCCGTGATCCTGCTGGCCGCCGGTGCGCCCGACCTGGCCCGGACAGATTGGGGCATGCTGCCTGCAATCGTCTGGATCACGCTGGCCTATGTCACCATCTTCGCCAGTGCCGTGACGTTCGTCTTGCTGCAATACGCGTCCCTGCGGCTGCCAAGCGCAAAGGTGATGGCCTACACCTACCTCACCCCCAGTTGGGTGCTGTGCTGGCAGGCGGCGCTGGGCGCGCCGATGCCGCCCGTGATGATCCTTCTGGGCGTCGCGCTGACGGTGCTGGCGCTGGTGCTGCTGCTGAAAGACGAAAAATAGCGCGAGGGCCGGGGAACCTTATCAACAGGCCTGCGTTAGGCCCCGGTAAACAAACAGGAAGGTTGTTCAATGCGTAATATCATTTACCTCGTCGGTCTCGTCGTCATCGTTCTGGCTATCGTCAGCTTCGTTCTGTAAGGCGCGCTGCGATCTGCCGGGAAGTTCGACTGCAAGAAACGTCTCGAACGCCTCCAGATCCACAGGCTCGAACTGGCCAAAGCCCTGCATCCAGACGGACGCGGCCCGCAGGGCGCCCGGCTCCAGCTTGCACCATTTCACGCGCCCGCGCCGCTCTTGACTGATCAGACCGGCGCGGGCGAGTATGACCAGATGTTTCGATATCGCGGTCAGGCTCATATCAAACGGCGCGGCCACATCGGTCACGGCCATGTCATCCTCCAGCAGCATCGACAAAATGGTGCGGCGGGTCGGATCAGCCAAGGCTGCGAATGTCAGGTCAAGCGGTCCGTTCACATCGGTTTCTCCTCGGGTGCGCGTGCCGCGTCCGGGGTGCCGGGCGTTTCAGGCCGCTGATGCACCCAACTGAAAAGGAAAGCGCATGTTCACCCATATCATGGTTCCCGTCGATCTGGTCCACAAGGACAAGTTGCAGAAGGCGCTGGATGTCGCTGGCGACATGGCCAAACTTCACACCGCCAAGGTGCATGTGGTCACCGTGTCCGGCGATCTGCCCGGTGAATTGGGGCACACGCCCGCCGAAGTCGCCGCCGCGCTGACCGCCTTTGCCGCAGAGTTGAAGGAAAAATACGGCGTAGATGTCGAGGCGCATCCGGTCACATCGAACGACCCGGCGGCTGACACGACGCGCAAGCTGATGGCGGCGATTGACGATATCGGCGCGGACCTGGTTGTCATGGCGTCCCACCAGCCCGGCATCATGGAGCATATCTTCAACTCGCATGGCGGCTACATCGCGCGCCACGCCAAATGCTCGGTCTTCGTGGTTCGGTAGCGCGGATTTTGCGATGACTGAACCAGAAGGTTGAATATGAAACGGGGCCTGCCAACGGCCCCGC
This sequence comes from Roseovarius dicentrarchi, assembly GCF_003316635.1. Lineage (GTDB taxonomy): Bacteria > Pseudomonadota > Alphaproteobacteria > Rhodobacterales > Rhodobacteraceae > Roseovarius > Roseovarius dicentrarchi. The sequence continues at coordinate 183,683 of NZ_QNQP01000003.1, forward strand.
CTGCCACTTGGGCATTCCGGCCTGTCTTTCATCTTGGAAAAAATACTCATATTAAACAACAGATTAAACGCGCCACCCCTTGAAAATTCGCGCGCTTGACTCACCGCCCCCCTGCGCTTAGCAATGCCGCAGTCGTACCGGGCAGGGCAGATATTGTGACAGACCTCGATGAGCGCGCCAGACTTCGCGATCTCGAAGACCGGATCAATGCCCTCAAGACCCCTAAACAGGTCAAGGCTCATACTGACGAACATTATTCCCAGGCACATCTGGCCTGGCGGATGGTGATTGAATTGGTCGCCGGTCTTGGGATCGGCTTTGGCATCGGATACGGGCTGGATCACCTTCTGGGGACGCTGCCCATATTCCTGGTGCTCTTTACATTGCTGGGCCTTGCGGCGGGGATCAAGGTGATGATCCGCAGCGCGCAAGAGATCCAGGGAAAACAGATGGCCGAAGAGGCCGCAGATCAGCCGGCTTCGGACGGCTCAGACGTGAGGGTGAAAGATGGCGACTGACGTGAATGGGGCCGCAGAGCAGTCCGGCGGGCTGGTGTTCCACCCGATGGACCAGTTCATCATCAAGCCGCTGTTCGGTGATGGCGCCGTTGGGATGTTCACCGTGACCAATATCACGCTGTGGATGGCGATCACCGTTCTGGCCACCATCGCGCTGCTGGTTCTGGGCTCGTCCGGCCGCTCCACCATTCCGGGCCGCATGCAGTCCATTGCCGAGCTGGCCTATGGCTTCATTCGCAAGATGGTCGAGGATGTGGCGGGCCGCGACGCGCTGCCCTATTTCCCCTATATCATGACGATTTTCATGTTCGTGGTCATGGCGAACTTCGTCGGCCTGCTGCCCGGCGCGTTCACCTCGACCAGCCATATCGGCGTTACTGCAGTGCTGGCGATGCTGGTGTTCATTTCCGTCACCGCCATCGGTTTCATCAAGCATGGCGCCGGTTTCCTCAGCCTGTTCTGGATCAGCGCCGCGCCGCTGCCGCTGCGCCCCATTCTGGCCCTGATCGAAGTAATTTCCTACTTCGTGCGCCCCGTCAGCCACTCCATTCGTCTGGCAGGTAACATGATGGCGGGCCACGCGGTGATGAAGGTGTTCGCGGCCTTCGCGCCGATGATCATCATCTCGACCGGCATCGGCCTTGTGGTCACGCCGCTGTCGATCCTGGCGATTGCCGCGATCTACGCGCTGGAAATCCTCGTGGCCTTCATCCAGGCCTATGTCTTTACCATTCTGACCTGCGTTTACCTCAAGGACGCGCTGCACCCGGCGCACTGATCCGCAGATCAAGATACCAAACAACCGCGGCGGGACTCCCCGGCGTACGACCAAACGAAATACCGCAAATTCCAAAGTAAGGAGACATCTCATGGAAGGCGATATCGCAACAATGGGCGCATACATCGGCGCAGGTCTGGCATCCGTCGGCATGGGCGGCGCAGCCGTCGGTGTGGGCAATGTTGTCGGCAACTTCCTGGCCGGCGCCCTGCGCAACCCCTCGGCCGCAGCAGGCCAGACAGCGACCATGTTCATCGGCATCGCGTTCGCCGAAGCGCTGGGAATCTTCTCGTTCCTCGTCGCGCTTCTGCTGATGTTCGCCGTCTAAGAACACGTCGCAGACTATCCTTACGGGATGGGTGAAAGGCTGCCGTGCCTTTCACCCTCTCTGACTGACCGGTTCTCTGAGAAAGGACGTCCCACATGGCTACCGAGACCGCTGCCGCAACAGGCGGGCATGTCAGCCCCATCGCCCTCGAAGAGGCCGGCATCTGCGTCGACTCTGCCGGCGGGGCGATCGGCCTGCCGCAGCTTTGCCCCGACTGGATGGGCAATCAAATTTTCTGGCTGATCGTTTCGCTGGTCGTGATCTTCTTCGTGCTGTCGCGCATCGCGCTGCCGCGCATCGCCGCCATTCTGGCCGAGCGTCAGGGATCTATCACCAACGATCTGGCCGCAGCCGAAGACCTGAAGGTCAAGGCAAGCGAAGCCGAAGCCGCCTATGACAAGGCGCTGGCAAACGCCCGCAACGATGCACAGGCCATCGTCGCCCAGACCAAGGCCGACATCAAAGCCGACCTTGACGCCGCCATGGCACATGCCGACGCCGAAATCGCCGCCAAGACCGCCGAAGGCGAGAAGGCGATTGCCGAAATCCGCGCCGGCGCGCTGGAGGCCGTCAAGGAGGTGGCCAAGGATACAGCCCGCGAAATCGTCACCGCCATGGGCGCGCAGGCTGATCCGAAAACCGTCGACGCGGCCGTCACCTCGCAGATGAAAGGGTAACGCCATGCGCATGATTGCAACCTTGATCGCAGCCCTCGTCGCCAGCCCCGCGCTGGCCGCAAGCGGCCCGTTCTTTTCGCTGTCGAACACGAACTTCGTGGTCACGCTCGCCTTCATTCTGTTTGTCGGTTTCCTGATCTACATGAAGGTGCCGGGCAAGATCGGCGAGATGCTGGACAAGCGTGCCGAGGGTATCAAATCCGAGCTGGACGAGGCCCGCGCCCTGCGCGAAGAGGCGCAGGCCCTGCTGGCCAGCTACGAGCGCAAGCAAAAGGATGTGCAGGCACAGGCCGACCGCATCGTTGCCCAGGCCAAGACCGAGGCAACGGCAGTGGCCGAACAGGCACGCGAAGACCTGAAAAAGTCCATCGCGCGCCGCCTTCAATCCGCCGAAGACCGCATTGCATCCGCCGAAGCGGAGGCTGTCCGCGAAGTGCGCGATCAGGCGATCAGCATCGCCATTGCAGCGGCGCGTGAGGTCATCGCCAAGCAGATGACAGCCGCCGAGGCGAACAAACTGATCGACAGCGGCATCGAAACAGTCGCCGCCAAGCTGCACTGACACGCCGCAGCGAGCGCGAGATTACAAACGGCCCGGTGGTTCACTCCACCGGGCCTTTTCGCTCTTGATTACACTTGGTGATGTGGCTATCGGCTGAAACGCGTAGTTCCGAAAGTGAAAGGGGGCCGTTGAACCGGCCCCTCAATCACGTCTGCATCGATTGTTTCGTCTTCGTCTGCCTGTCGTCCGTCGTTCAATGCCTTATCCGCCGCTGCCGCATGGAGCCGACTTTGCGCGCATTCGGAGTGCCCGCTGCCTGAGGGCGCGGAATCTGAATATTTGCGAATTTTTGTAATCGCCGCCGCAAGATATAGAGGAATCGCAGGGAATCGGTCAAGAACCCTGGGCGCGGAAAGTTTGCGCATCTGCGGTCTCGGCGATGGTTTGCCGGAAAAAACCGAATCGAAACGGGCGGTTGCGGTCTTGATTTTTTTTCGCGCATTACGTGTTTTCGCGCAGGATATGTCCGGCAAGGTAGAGCGATCCACAAATCAGGATGCGCGCCTGCGGGGCCTCGGCAGTGATCTGCGCGATGGCCGTCCTGACGTCCGGCGCACACTCGGCTTTCAGCCCGGCGGCGCGGGCCGCCTCGGCCGTGACCTCGGCGGGCAGGGTGTTCGGCTCGCCGGGGATCGACACGGCGATCAGGTGATCGGCCTGCGCCGCGAGTGGGCGCAGATAGCCGCCGATATCCTTGGTGTTCAGCATCCCGCAGATCAAATAGGTAGGCCGCTTTGGCAGGCTGGCCAGATGCCGCCCCAGCGCCAGCCCGGCAGAGGCATTATGCCCGCCATCCAGCCACAGCTCGGCCTCGGGTGCGGCGGCGGCCAGGGCGCCGCTGTCCAGCCGCTGCATACGGGCAGGCCAGACGGCCCGGCTGACCGCAGCCTCGCTGGCGACATCCCCCATGGTCAGGTGGCGCAGCGCGGCCAGCGCCGCGCCCGCATTTTCAATCTGGTGTGCGCCGGGCAGATTGGGCAGGGGCAGATCCAGCAGGCCGCTTTCGTCCTGATAGGTCATGCGGCCGGCCTCTGTTGCGACATGCCAGTGCTGACCATGCGCCAGAACCGGCGCGCCGTGGCGGGCGGCGACGTCTTCGATCACCTCCATCGCTTCGGATGGTTGCGGGCCAACGACAACCGGCACGCCGCGCTTGATGATGCCAGCCTTTTCAAACGCGATTTTGGCCAGCGTATCGCCAAGGAACTGTTCGTGGTCGATGCTGATCGGCGTGATGATGGTCAGCGCGGGCTGCGCGATCACGTTGGTCGCATCCAGCCGCCCGCCCAGCCCGACCTCAAGCAGGGTGTAATCGGCTGGCGTACGCGACATGGCCAGCAAGGCGGCGCAGGTCGTAATCTCAAAATAGGTGATGTTGTCCGCGCCATTGGCGCGGTAGCATTCATCCAGCACCTCTGTCAGCGCATCCTCCGATATCAGATCGCCCGCCAGACGGATGCGTTCGTGAAACCGCGCCAGATGCGGCGAGGTATAGGCATGCACGCGATTGCCCGCCGCCTCAAGCCCCGCGCGCAGCATGGCCTGCGTGCTGCCCTTGCCATTGGTGCCGGCGATGTGGATGACCGGCGGCAGCGCGTCTTGCGGATTGCCCAGCGCCTCCAGCAGGCGCCAGACGCGGTCCAGCGTCAGGTCAATGATCTTGGGATGCAGCGCCATCATCCGGTCAAGGATAACGTCCGAGCCTGCGGCGCTCATGCCTTGGCCTGCGGTTTGGCTGGGGCCTGCGCGTCCGGTTTGGCCGGCGCGGCCTTGGGCGCTTCGGGTTCGTTTTCCGTCATCGTGGGCGGCGGCAGATCCCCGGCAATGGCAGGCGACAAACCCAGCAGCATCCGGGTGATTGTAATCAGTTCGTCCCGCATCTTGGGGCGGGGGGTGACGCGGTCCAGCATCCCGTGATCCAGCAGATATTCGGCGCGCTGGAACCCTTCGGGCAGCTTTTCACGAATGGTCTGTTCGATCACCCGCGGCCCGGCAAAGCAGATCAGCGCGTTCGGCTCGGCGATCTGCACGTCGCCCAGCATCGCGTAGGAGGCTGTGACGCCGCCCGTGGTGGGATGGGTCAACACCACGATATAGGGCAGGCCGGCCTCCTTCAGCATCTGGATCGCCACGGTGGTGCGCGGCATCTGCATCAGGCTGAGAATCCCCTCCTGCATACGCGCGCCGCCGGCGGCGGAGAACAGGATCAGCGGGCGTTTCAGCCGCACAGCCGTTTCAGCGGCGGCGATGATCGCGTTGCCCACATACATGCCCATGGACCCGGCCATGAAGGTAAAATCCTGCGCCGCGGCCACGATCGGCGTGCGCCCGATTTCGCCGGTGGCGACCAGCATCGCCTCTTTTTCTCCGGTGGCCTTTTGCGCGGCCTTCAGGCGGTCGGGGTATTTCTTCTGATCGCGGAAATGCAGCGGATCGGTTTTCGGCAGTGCAACCGGCACATCCGAGAAAACGCCGCCGTCAAACAATGTCTGAAACCGCGCGCGGGGTGTGATGTTCATGTGATGGCCGCAGGAGGTGCAGACATTCAGGTTCTGGCTGAGTTCGCGGTGAAACAGCATGGTGCCGCATTCGTCGCATTTGGTCCACAGGTTCTCGGGCATCTCGCGGCGCGAAAAGATCGAGTTGATGCGCGGACGCATGTAGTTGGTGATCCAGTTCATGTGATCTGCCTATGGGACGTTGCGAATTGGCCCTGAAATAAGCGCTGCAGGCGGGAATTGCAATCAGACGCGCAGCGCCAGCCGTGCGGCCAGCCATGAACACAGCAGCACCAGCAGATCCACCGGAAGCCATTGCATCAGCATCGCGGTATCTTCCGGCCCGAATGGGTAGGTATATAGCGCCAGACCGTCGAAATTCCCCTGCGGCGCAACCAGCGCGATGGCGCTGAAATTGTTGATCAGGTGCAGCGCAATCGCCGGGCCAAGCGTGCCGCTGCGCGCGGTCAGGTCGGCAGTGGCAAGGCCAAACAGGATCGCCCAGATCACGATGACCCATGCCGCATCGCCCATCACGCCGGGCTGGTAATGCAGCAGCCCGAACAGCACCGAGGGCAGCACCATCCACACCGCCGGATGCGCGAACCGCGCGGCAAGCTGGCTTTGCAGATAGCCGCGAAACACGATTTCCTCGGCGCTGACCTGAATGATCAGGCCCAAGAGGGTCATCGGCAGGAACATCAGCCAGGTGCGGCCGGCCAGGTTCGGCGCGATTTCAAACGCATCCGGCATCGGCAGCAGCGACACCACCGCATAGACGCCGAAAATATGCAGTATCGTGCGCCGCGCCTGCCCCCACGCCAGCGCGGCAGGGCCGAACACACCCGGCAGCTCGCGCCGGTGCAAAATCGGCAGCACAAGCGCCACCGCAATGATCATCAGCGCAAAGACGAACAGATTGACCAAGGCGCCCAGCGGCGTGGTCGCCGCCGTGATTCCGTCGCCATCGGCGCCCCATGCAGAGGCGGGCAGGAACCTGCTGAACAGCCAGCCATACAGGCCCGACAGGATCAGGAATATCACAACCATCAACACGCACCCCGCCAGCAGCCGCCAAGGCGCGGCAGAGGGCAGGGCAGGGGCGATCAGCCGTTGATGGGCAGGGTAGCGCATACGCCGCACGCTACCTGCGCGCGCCTGCCTGCGCAATCAGCTACGGCGCGCCCCGCTTGCGCCCTGCGCGCGGCTTGGGTATTCCGAAGGCAGCATAATTTCAGCCCACTCCCTCGCGAGGACATCATGACCAAGTTCGATAAATCCAAATTGCCCAGCCGCTACGTCACCGAAGGCCCGTCAAAGGCGCCGCACCGGTCCTATATGTACGCGATGGGCCTGAGCGAGGAAGAGATCCATCAGCCGCTGGTCGGCGTCGCCACCTGCTGGAACGAGGCCGCGCCGTGCAACATCGCGCTGTCGCGTCAGGCTCAGGCGGTCAAGATGGGGGTCAAGGCAGCCTCCGGCACGCCGCGCGAATTCACCACCATCACCGTGACCGACGGCATCGCAATGGGCCATGAGGGAATGCGGTCGTCCCTCGCCAGCCGCGAGGCGATTGCCGACACGGTCGAGCTGACGATGCGCGGCCATGCCTATGACGCGCTGGTCGGCCTTGCGGGCTGCGATAAATCGCTGCCGGGCATGATGATGGCGATGGTGCGGCTCAATACGCCGTCGGTCTTTATCTACGGCGGGTCGATCCTGCCGGGCCGCGCCCCGCAGATCGAGGAGATCCCCGAGGATTTCCGCACCCGCGACCTGACCGTGCAGGACATGTTCGAGGCGGTCGGCCGCCACCAGAACGGCACCATGTCGGATGCGGCCCTTGATATGCTGGAGCGTGTGGCCTGCCCCAGCGCCGGCGCCTGCGGCGGCCAATTCACCGCCAACACCATGGCCTGCGTATCCGAGGCGATCGGGCTTGCGCTGATGAACAGCTCGGGCATGCCCGCCCCTTATGAGAGCCGCGACCAGTACGGCGAGGCGTCGGGCCGCGCCGTGATGACCCTTCTGGAGAAGAATATCCGCGCCCGCGATGTGGTGACGCTGAAATCGCTGCAAAACGCCGCGCGCGTCGTTGCCTGCACGGGCGGGTCGACCAATGCGGGCCTGCACCTGCCCGCGATTGCCCATGAGGCCGGGATTGATTTCTTCCTTGAGGATGTCTGCGACATCTTCCGCGACACGCCCTATTTCGTCGATCTGAAACCGGGCGGCAGCCATGTGGCCAAGGATCTGTATGACGTCGGCGGCATCCCCGTCGTGATGAAGGAGCTGCGCAAGGCCGGCCTCATTCACGAGGATTGCATCACCGCCTCCGGCCGCTCCATCGGCGAGGAGCTGGACCTGATCGACCGCGAGGCCGACGGCAAGGTCATCTACTCCATCGAGACGCCGATCACCAAAACCGGCGGCGTCGTCGGCCTCAAGGGCAATCTGGCCCCCGAAGGCGCCATTGTGAAGGTCGCCGGCATCGCGCCCGAAAATCAGGTCTTTACCGGCCCGGCCCGCGTGTTCGAAAGCGAAGAGCATGCGTTCGAGTCCGTGCAAAACCGCGGCTATTCCGAGGGCGACGTGATCGTCATCCGTAACGAGGGCCCCGCAGGCGGGCCGGGCATGCGCGAGATGCTGTCAACCACCGCCGCCCTCTCGGGGCAGGGCATGGGCAAGAAGGTGGCGCTGATCACCGACGGGCGTTTTTCCGGCGCGACGCGCGGCTTCTGCGTGGGGCATGTCGGCCCCGAATCCGCCTATGGGGGGCCGATTGCGCTGCTGAAGGATGGCGACATGATCACCATCGACGCGATCAAGGGCGAACTGAGCGTCGATCTGAGCGATGACGAACTGGCCCAGCGCAAGGAGGCATGGCCCGGCCCGCGCGAGACGATGTATGCCTCCGGCGCGATCTGGAAATTCGCCCAGCTGGTCGGTGCCACTTACAAGGGCGCGGTCACCCATCCGGGCGCCGAGGCCGAGCGCCATATCTATATGGATATCTGAGGCGCGCCGGATGGGCCGCCCGTTATCCTTGCGCAGCGCGCTGGCGGCTGTGCTGCTTTTGCCCCTTGCCGCCTGCCTTGGCGGCGAGGGCGGTGCCGGCTCTGGCGCGAAGCCAGCCGAGGCACAGCGCAGTGCCACGTTCTATCGCGGCAAGGTGGTGGTGGCCGGGCCGCAGGGATACTGCATCGACCCCAAAAGCGTGCAGCGTAAAACGGCCAGCGGCTTTGCCCTGATGGCCAGTTGCGGCCACCTGAGCGCGGCGCCGGGCGGGTATGTGCCTGCCGCGGTCATCACCGCATCCGTCCTGCCATATGACGCAGATGCGCAGGCGCCAACGGCCGCGCGGCTGGCTGCGCCATGGGTCGATGTGGGCGTCGGCCAACAGATCGACGCCGGGGAGATTGCCCTGATACAGGTCGAACGCGGCGGCGATAGCCTGTTGCCGGCGGGTGATCCCCGCCACTGGCGCGGCGCGATGCTGGTCAATGGGCATCTGATCGGCCTTGCCCTTTACGGTGATACGGGCGCAAACGTGGCGGGCGACCAGGGCCGGACGCTTCTGATGGAAACGGCGCAGGCCATACGCAGCGCCAGCCCCCGGCTGGCCCCCGCCGGTAGCGTTTCGACCAAAGATGTTGCGCCCGCGCCGACAGACCGCCTGGCGGAACCTGAACGTGCAGCCCTGCCGTCTGTGCCACAGGACTGATCGACGCCGCGCGCGCCCCGCGCCGCCGTTGCAGCCGGTGCGGGTGCGGCACGCCGCCGCCGGAATTGTTTCTCAATCGGGCTTAATAATATATAAGCTTCGCTGGGGCAGGTTAGAGCCGACACGGTAAGCTGGGATTCGAATATATGTCGCTGCGCAGCGCTTGGGGGGATGGGATCGTGCACCGGCTGGGGCTGCGGCGCTGGTCGCGCGCCGCGCGCCGCGCCCCGGATATGCCTCTGGCCGAGCTGAGGCGCGAGCGTGCCATGGCGCGTAACCTGCTGCATCCGCTACAGGAAATGGTCGCCGTGGCAGAAAACCGGCTGGCGCTGCCGATGATCGGCTCAAACGCCTTTCCCAAACCGCATGGCACGGATTGGGCGTGGCGCCCGGCGCTTTGGACCCTGCCGCTGGCCCATCCGGGCCTCTCCTCGGCCCCCAGCAAATCCAAGCTGGGCGACGAGCTGACATTGTTTCACGATTGCGCAAGGTCCGAGCTCACATTGCGACAGGTGCGCAACACGCGCGAGGCGGATCTGGCGCCTTACGGGCTGCGCATGGATGTCTTTGCCTTTGATGGATCGTTCCTGTCGGTGGTGCTGGACCTGCCCAAAGACGCCGTCGACGGGTTGAAAAAGCGCCACCTGCTGCGCGTGACAACCATTGTCGAGATGGAAAAACCGTTGGAGATATTTGCCCGGATCAATATCAAACATGGCCCGAATACGGAACAAATCGTGCGGGAACTGCCGCTGAACGAGCAGGAAATCATTGCCGAATTCGATCTGGCCTACAGCAATCTGAATGAAAAACGGATTGAGCGTGTCTGGCTTGACCTGATTTTCGAGAACCCCGAGATGAGCCAGGTTACCTTGCGCGATCTGACGCTCAGCCGCCGCCCCCGCGCAGAATTCTGAGATAGGACGCCCCGCATGAGCAGCTTCAGATTGACCAAGACCCGCCTGTTCGAAGGGGTGTGGGAAGGGCAGCTGACCTATACCGGCGAGGGGCAGATGCAACCCGATATCGAGGTCACTCATCTGGAGCGGCCTGTTGAGGGGGTGGAGCTGACCGAAACCGCAAATGGCGGGGTCTGGACGTTGCGTGTGCAAATCCCGGCCGAAGCCATTGCAGATGGCGTTCAGACCTTTTTGATCCGCGACCGGCGCGAAGGCACCACCCTGAACAGTTTCGCCCTGATGTCAGGCGATGTTCTGGCCTATGATATCCGGGCCGAAATGGCGCTGCTGCGCGAAGAGCTGGACATGCTGAAACGCGCCTTTCGTCGGCACTGTCTGGAAACCACCTAAGCGGCGCGCGCAAGATTTTTCGCGAAAAATCTGGGCCCGGCCTCAGGCGTCATCCTGTACCTGGGCCGTTTGGTCGAATTCATGCGCGGTCAGTCTGCGCGGCTCATATTCGATGGGGTCCGTCTTTTCAATCTTGTCTGCGGACGGCGACACCACTCCAAGCTGCTCGAACTTGCGGGCCGAGGGCAAAACGCGCCCTTCCAGCGATCCCAGCGCCCTGTTGTAGTGATCGACCGATGCGCCCAGCGACCGCCCCACCTTGCCCAGATGTTCGGCAAAGACGCGCAGGCGGTCATAGATTTCCTTGGCCGTTTTTTGAACCTCGACGGCGTTTTCGGCCATTTTATCCTGCTGCCAGCCATAGGCAATCGCCTTGACCAGCGCCATCAGGGTGGTCGGCGTGGCGATCAGCACCTTGCGCTCGAAGGCGTATTCGATCAGCCCCGGATCGGCCTCGGCGGCGGCTGAAACGAAGGTTTCGCCTGGGATGAACATGACCACGAAATCGGGGGTCGTGGTCAGATTATCCTGATAGGATTTCGACGACAGGTCATTGACATGCTTGCGCACCTGCATCGCGTGTTGCTTGATGAACTGGCTCTGCGCGTCGGGTGTTTCCGCTTCCAGCGCGTCCAGATAGGCCGAGAGCGGCGTTTTTGCGTCGATGACGATGCTTTTGCCGCCGGGAATATGCACGATCGCATCCGGGCGGCGCTGGCCCTGATCGGTGTCAAAGCTATGCTCAAGGTCGAAATCGACACGCTCGGACATGCCGGCCATCTCGAACACTTGCCGCAGTTGCATTTCCCCCCAGCGTCCGCGCGTTTTGGGCGCGCGCAGGGCCTGCACCAGGCGCCGGGTTTCCTGCCCCAGGCTGGCCTGGCCTTCGGTCAGCGACAGCACTTGCTGCCGGATCATGCCATACGCCTCGTTGCGGGCCTTTTCGATCTGGCCCATGCGCTCGTCGAATTTCCCCAGCCGCTCGTCCAGCGGTTTGACCAGATCGCTGATCGCGGCATGGCGGCGGTTCAGATCCTCATCCGCCGATTGTTTATGCGTCTTGAAGCGTTCCGAGACCAGCGACAGGAATTTCTCGGAATTGGCCGACAGCGCGCCCGAGGCGAGCGATTGAAACCGGTCCTCCATCTGTTTGCGCATTTCGGCCAGATCGGCCAGCCGCTGCTGGTGGGTTTCCTGAAGGCTCTCCAGCCGCTGGGCCAGCGATGCGGTCTGCACTTGTTCGTCGATCAGATCGGCGCGCAGGGCGTCGATCTGATCCTCCAGCACCGGCACGCGGGCGGCGACCGGCTCAAGCGCGGCAAGTTGCCGGTGGAGGTGGTTTGCCTCCGACAGGTGCGCGCGGGCGCGGCGGGCGGCGACCAGCGCCGCGATGACACACACCAGCGCAAGCGCCGCGGCGCCGATGGCGGCGGCTTGCCACTGGGGCAGGGTCAGATCCAGATAGTGCTGCATGGCGCGCATCCTTGCCGGGGGAACGGTTGCGCCAACTGGGGGCAAACCCTGCCGCACTGCAACCGGCGAAACGGCGTCATGTGCGCCCGAACAGCCGCTCGATATCGCTGAGTTTCAGCGCGACATAGGTGGGGCGGCCGTGATTGCATTGGCCCGATAGCGGCGTTGCCTCCATTTCGCGCAGGAGCGCGTTCATCTCATCCGCCTGCATCCGCCGGCCTGACCGGATGGAGCCATGGCACGACATGCGGCTGAGGATCGCGTCAATGCGCGCGCGCAGGGTATCGCTGCCGCCCTGATCTGTCAGCTCGTCCAGCACATCCAGCAGCAGGGCGCGCGCATCCACATTGCCAAGGATCGCGGGCGTCTCGCGCACGGCGATGGCGCCGCCGCCGAACGGCTCGATGCTCAGGCCAAGGGCGGCCAGATCGGCGGCGGCATCAGTGAGCGTGGCGCAGTCGGCATCGCTCAAATCGACGATTTCGGGGATCAGCAGCGCCTGCGCGGCGATGCCATGCCCCTCCATCTGGCGCTTCAGACGCTCGTAGACCAGCCGCTCATGCGCGGCGTGTTGATCGACGATGACGATGCCTTCGGCGGTCTGGGCGATGATGTAGTTTTCATGCACCTGCGCGCGTGCGGCGCCCAGCGGGGTGTCTGCCGCTGGGGCGGGCGCATCATCCGGCGCAGGTTCGGCGCGGGCGCTGTAGGTGCCGGTCATATCGGCGAAACCCGGCGCCTGGGCGGCATAGCTTGCGGCGCGGGCTTGCGCTGACGGACGGTCCATCTGATAGACGCGCGCGCCGGCGGGTTCGGGCGTGAAGGCGCCCAGCGTGCCCGCCGCAACGGTCGAGGAGGCGCGGTGGCCTGCCTCGGCCAGCGCGTGACGCAGGCCCGAGACGATCAGCCCGCGCACCGTGCCGGGATCGCGGAAACGCACCTCGGATTTGGCGGGATGCACGTTGACGTCGACCAGCTGCGGCGTGCAGTCGATGAACAGCGCCGCCACCGGATGGCGATCGCGGCTGAGCACATCCATATAGCCCGCGCGCAGGGCGCCGATCAGCATCCGGTCGCGCACCGGGCGCCCGTTGACGAACAGGTACTGCGCCACAGCCGCGCCGCGCGAATAGGTCGGCAGGCCGGCGCAGCCGGTCATGTGAAACCCATCCCGCTCGGCGTCGATGCGCATGGAATTATCGGCGAAATCGCGGCCAATGACGCGGGCCAGTCGTGCATGCAACGCATCAAAAAGATCGCCGGTTTCGGCATCCGCGCGAAAGGTCTGCCGCCCTTCGCCGCCGCCGGACACATCGCGCAGGGTAAAGCTGATGGAGGGCTCGGCCATTGCAAGGCGTTTGATCACATCGCCGATTGCCTGCGCCTCGGCCCGGTCGGTGCGCATGAATTTCAGCCGCGCGGGCGTGGCGTGAAACAGATCGCGCAGGGTGATGATGGTGCCGCCGTTCAAGGCAGCGGGACGCACGGCGCCCACCTTGCCGCCGGTCACCGCAATCTCGGCGCCCTCATGCCCGGCGGCGCGGGACGTCACGGACAGGCGGCCCACGGCGCCCAGTGATGCCAGCGCCTCGCCGCGAAAGCCAAAGCTGTGGATGTTCAGCAGATCGCTGCCGTCGATCTTGGAGGTGGCGTGGCGGGCCAGCGCCAGCGGCAGGTCACCCGGCGCCATGCCGCAGCCGTCATCGGTGACGCGGATCAATGTCTTGCCGCCATCGGCGATATCGACGCAGATCCGCCGGGCGCCGGCGTCAATGGCATTCTCCACCAGTTCCTTGACCGCCGAGGCGGGCCGCTCGACCACCTCGCCGGCGGCGATACGGTTGATCGCGGCATCGTTCAGCTGGCGGATGACCGGGCCGGACTGGCCGATATGGGGGGCGTGCTGCATCATGCCACAAGACCTAGCATGGCGGTATTTGATTCGGCCACCCGATTGCCACGTGGCGGCGCGCATCTGCCGGGCCTCATCAAAAATATGTATCCGGGGCTGTGCGGCCTCTACTTTCGCGGTAAAGACGGGTAGGATTGCCCGAAACACGTGGGCAAAACCCCGAAAACCGGCCGGGCAGGGCATAGATGAGCAATTCAGGACGTCGCAAGCCACCTTTGGTGGCCGAAAAGCGCAAACCAAAGTCAAAACCCAAGCCGCCGGCCAAGCCGCGCAGCACCCGCAAATCGCGAAAGCGCGCGGCGCCGCGACGCGGCGGAAACGTCGTGACGCGGGCGATTTTTGGTCTGCTGCACTGGATCTGGCGCATCATCTGGGGGGTCGGCTGGCGGCTGACCGTTGTGGCGCTGTTGCTGCTGGGCGGCGCGGTCGGGTATTATTACAACACCCTGCCCGAGGCATCGGCGCTCCTGGACGGGCGTGCGCGCGGGTCCGTGACGCTGCTGGATCGCGACAGCGATGTGTTCGCCTGGCGCGGGGATCAGTTCGGCGGTGCGGTCAACGCCCAGGCGGTGTCCAAGCATCTGCGTAACGCCGTGATCGCAACCGAGGATCGCCGGTTCTACAAACATCCCGGCATTGACCCCATCGGCATCGCCAGCGCGATCCGCATCAACCTGAGCGAGGGGCGCGGGCCACTTTCGGGCCATGGCGGATCGACCCTGACGCAGCAGACGGCCAAGCTGCTTTGCCTTGGCAACGAATATGTCGAGGCCGACTGGAAGAGCGAGGCGGAATATGTCGCCGATTGCCGCCGCGGGTCGCTGGGCCGCAAGGCCAAGGAGGCGATCTATGCGATGGCGATGGAGGTCAAATACACCAAGGAAGAAATCCTGTCGATCTACCTGAACCGCGCCTATATGGGCGGCGGCGCGTACGGCGCCGAGGCGGCCGCGCAGCGGTACTTTGGAAAACACGCGGCGCAACTTAACCCCGCCGAGGGCGCGATGCTGGCCGGTCTGCTGACCGCGCCATCGACGCTGGCACCGACCAGCAACATTGAGCGCAGCCAGAACCGCGCGTCTGTCGTTGTTGGCCTGATGCGCAATCAGGGCTTCTTGTCCGAATCCGAGGCGGCATTGGCGCTGGCCAACCCGGCCGAGCTGTCGCAGGCGGCCGAGCGGCAGGCCGGCGGCTATTTCGCCGATTGGGTGATGTCGTCGGGGCCGGAGTTTTTTACCCGCGACACCACCGAGGATGTGATCATCCGCACCACGCTGGACCAGCGCATTCAGCGCGCCGCCGAGGCGGGGCTGACGGCAGTTTTCGAGGAAAAGCTGCGCGACGGGTCCAAGGCGCAGGCGGCGGTGGTGGTCATGTCCGCCGACGGCGCCGTGCGCGCGATGATCGGCGGGCGCCAGACCAAGGTGTCGGGCGCGTTCAACCGCGCGACGCAGGCCAACCGGCAGACCGGCAGCAGCTTCAAGCCGTTCGTTTACGCCACCGCGCTGGAGCTGGGATATTCCAGCATGGATACCGTGGTGGACGAGCCTTACTGCATCAACATTGCCGGTTCCGGCAACTGGTGCCCCAGCAACTATAGCAACCGGTTTCATGGCCGGGTGACGCTGGCCGACGCGCTGCAACATTCCTACAACATCCCGGCTGTCAAGGTTGCCGAAAGCGTCGGGCTGGATCTGGTGCGCAAGGTGGCCAGCGATTTCGGTATTCAAAGCGATCTGGCCGCCGGCCCCGCGCTGGCGCTGGGCGCCTCCGAAAGCACGCTGCTGGAAATGACCGGCGCCTTTGCCGGTATCCTGAACGGTGGATCGTCCGTCACGCCCTACGGTCTGGTCGAGCTGAAGCTGCTGGGTTCGGACGAGCCTGTGATGGGCGCCGGCGGCGGCATTGGCGAGCGGGTCATCCGCGAGGATGCCGCGCGCGAGCTGACATGGATGATGAGCCGGGTGATCGACGGCGGCACCGGATCGCGCGCCAAATTGCCGGGCCGCGAGGCGGCGGGCAAGACCGGCACGACGCAGGCGGCGCGCGATGCGTGGTTCCTGGGCTTTACCGCCGATTATGTGGCGGGCGTCTGGATGGGGTATGACGACAACACGCCGCTGACCGGCGTGACGGGCGGCGGCCTGCCCGCCGAAATCTGGCGCGAGGTGATGGTGCGCGTGCAGGAGGGGATGCCAGCCACCCCGCTGCCGATGGATGCGCCCCGCGTGCAGCCTGCACAGCCGCAAGTGGCCGAACAGCCCCAGCAGCCCCAGCCACAGCAGGAATGGCAGGGCAATCAGGGCCGCCAGCAGGTTCCGCAGCAGCAGCAAAACC
This sequence comes from Roseovarius dicentrarchi, assembly GCF_003316635.1. GTDB lineage: Bacteria > Pseudomonadota > Alphaproteobacteria > Rhodobacterales > Rhodobacteraceae > Roseovarius > Roseovarius dicentrarchi. The sequence continues at coordinate 199,800 of NZ_QNQP01000003.1, forward strand.
GCGAAGGGCCGATTGCCAACATCCTGCGCCAGCTCTTGGGCGGATAATCTCGGCCCGTACCCGGAACGCAAAACGCGCGGCCCTTGTTAGGTGCCGCGCGTTTCACTTTGGATATGGGCCGGTTCAGCCCGCCTGACGCAGATCCGCAATCAGCGCGTCAATATTGCCCTGCCGGCGGTCCAGCATCGAGCCGATTTCTGTTCGCTCGCTCAGGCGCAGGCTGATCCCTTCGATCACCATATCGAAAAACAGATCCCGCCCGGACCGGTCCGATACCAGAAACCGCACGTCAAAAGGCGCCTCGCCGCGCAGGTTGACCAGCCCCTTCACCTCGTACCAGGATTTCACGGAGCTGACGCCCTGAACGGTGATCTGGCCGCCGATAAACTCCTTGAACCGTTTGCCGTATTTGCGGGCGATATAGCCGCGGAACGCTTCGGTATAGGCGCGCATCTGCGCGGGGCTGGCGCGGTTGGCATCCGCGCCCAAGGTGCTGCGCGCGATCAGGTCCACATCGGCATAGCGGCGAAAGATCGCCTCGAAGCTGCCCACCATCGAGCCGAGCGATCCGCCACTGGCGATCACGCGGTTAATCTCGCTAACCAGGCCATCGACGAGGCTGCGCGCGCCGGCTTCGGTCAGGGCAAGCGCGCTGCGTGGCAGCGCGCCGATGCAGGCGGCGCCAAGGCTGGCGGCGATCATGCTGCGGCGGGTCAGATTATTGGTCATAGGGATCCTCGAACTCTGCGCTGACGGGGGCGGCGGCAGGTGTGCCGCCAGTGGTGTCATAGGGGTCCAGATAGGCGCCGCTGCCGGAACTTCCCACCTTGTAGCGGCGATTTTGCAGATAAAGCGACCGGGTCGCCGCGTAACTGTCGGCACTGTCATACAGCACGGAATCGATGGATTCGCTGTAACGGCCCCGCCCGCTGAGCGCGCGCGCGCCCCGCGCACCAAGCGCGTAGTAAGCTTCGGGATCCTCGATCGCGTAACCCAGCGGGTTGGTGAACAGATCCACCACACGCCCCGCCGCGGCACGGCTGGTTGACGGGCCAAGCAGCGGCAATTCGACATACGGCCCCTCATGCACGCCCCAGACATACAGCGTCTGGCCAAAATCGGCGTCCGATTTGGCGGGCATGTTCAGATCCGTCGCAACATCAATCAAACCGCCCAGCCCCAGCGTCGAATTGACCAGAAAGCGGTAGAAATCCGATGTCAGGCCAACGCCATTGCCCTGCAAAATGTTGTTCACCATCGCGCCCGGCAACGACAGGTTGGTGGAAAAATTGCTGATCACCGTTTCGACATCGTCGGGCACAAACGCGCTGTAGCCTGCCGCGACGGGACGCAGAACGGCCCGGTCGATACGCTTGTTGCGTTCGTGGTTCAGACGATTCGATTGCTCGTAGGGGTCATAGGGTGCGCCGCGCGTCACCGCCGGGTCGGGCGCCCCGCAGGCCCCCAGCAGCGCCAGCGCCATGGTGAATAGAACAACCCGTGGGGTCCAAGACGCGGAAAAGTCTGGGAATCCTGTCAATGTATCACCTTTGGCCTAATGCGGAACCGCCACCATCGCCGCGGTGCGATTTACTGAAAAAACATGCCGGACCCGGATGATACGGCGATTGTGGCGAAGGACGCTCGTGCAGCACCGCGCACGCGCGCGCGGCAATCGTCATCCCCCAGACTGCGAATTAACGTTTTACCGTTCTGCGCGCAAGCTTGGCATATCGCGCGCGGCGCGGCCTATCCCCTGTTTTTGCCGTTTTCATCCGCCGCACAGCGCGGTAGCGTCCGCCGCGTAGCGACCAACATCAAGGAGCAAGTCAGATGGGTAAGTTTGAGACGAAACTGTCCGAAATGGGTGTCACCCTGCCGGACGCGCCGGCGCCTGCGGCCAATTACGTGCCGTATATCCAGGTGGGCGATATCGTCTATGTGTCCGGGCAAATCTCGCAGGATGCATCGGGCCTGCTGACCGGCAAGCTGGGCGATGACGTGGATGTGGCCGCCGGGGCCGCCGCGGCGCGCGCCTGCGCGATTTCGCTGCTGGCCCAGGTCAAGGCGGCGTGCGGCGGTGATCTGGACCGGCTGGTGCGCGTGGTCAAGCTGGGCGGGTTCGTCAATTCGACGCCCGACTTCACCCAGCAGCCCCAAGTCATCAACGGCGCGTCCGATTTTCTGGCCGAGGCGCTGGGCGATGCGGGTAAACATGCGCGCGCAGCCGTGTCCGCCGCGTCGCTGCCACTGGGCGTTGCGGTCGAGATTGAAGGCATTTTCCAGATCTCATGATGGCCCTCGATCCGGCCTTTCTGCGCGTCCCGCTGGCGCATCGTGCGCTGCACGATCTCAAGGCGGGGCGCCCCGAAAACTCGTGCGCGGCGATCAGCGCGGCGATTGACGCGGGGTATGGCATTGAAATCGACGTGCAGGTGTCTTCGGACGGGGTCGCCATGGTGTTCCATGACGATGATCTGGACCGGCTGACCGATGCCACGGGGCCGGTCCGCGCGCACAGTGCCGCCGGTCTGGCGGGCATCCCGCTGATCGGCTCCGGCGAGGGGATTCCGACCCTGGCCGAGGTGCTGGCGCTTGTCGCCGGGCGCGTGCCGCTCTTGGTCGAGGTCAAGGACCAGCACGGCCAGATGGGCGCCGTGGACGGCGTGCTGGAACGTGCGGTTGCGCGCGATCTGGCCGGATATGACGGGCCGGTTGCGGTGATGTCTTTCAATCCGCACTCGGTCATCGCGTTGAAACAGGCCGCGCCGGATGTGCCGCGCGGCATCGTCAGCTGTGCCTATACCGCCACCGACTGCCCGGAATTGCCCCAAGATGTGCGCGACCATTTGCGCGGCATCCCCGATTTTGATGCGACCGGCGCCTGTTTTATCAGCCATGAATGGGATGATCTGGACCGCCCGCGCGTGGCCGATCTGGCCCGGCAGGGCGCGGCGATCCTGTGCTGGACCATCCGCAGCCCCGAGGATGAGGCTGCCGCGCGGCGCGTCGCCGACAATATCACGTTCGAGCGGTATCTGCCGGGTCCCGCATCTTGAATCGCGCAGCCGAAGGCACAGGTTGAGCCGGGGCAGCAGGGCAAGAGCATCATGGAAACCGGCAGTGACATAACCATCCGCGCGCATGGCGATCTTGGCGCGATTGCCGCGCGCGACTGGGATGCCTGCGCCTGCCCCGAGGCCGCAGGCGGCGGTCGTCCGACCGATCCCTTTACCACCTACCGGTTCCTCAGGGCGCTGGAGAACAGCGGATCTGTCGGGCCGGGCACTGGCTGGCAGGCGCAGTACCTGACGGCCGAGGCGGGCGGGCAGATCATCGCCTGCGCGCCGCTTTACGCCAAGTCGCACAGTCAGGGCGAATATGTGTTCGATCACGCCTGGGGCGATGCGTATCAGCGGGCCGGCGGGCGCTATTACCCCAAATTGCAGATGGCAGTGCCCTTCACGCCCGTCACCGGCCGCCGTTTTTTGACGCGCCCCGGATTCGAGGATGTCGGCCGCGCCGCATTGGTTCAGGGCGCCGTTCAGATTGCCGATGGCAATGCGCTGTCATCGCTGCACATCACCTTTTGCACCGAAGCAGAGGCGCAGGCCGGCGGCGATATGGGCCTGATGCGGCGCACCGGCCAGCAGTTTCATTGGGTGAATGAAGGATACGGCGATTTCGATGCGTTTCTGGCCGCGCTGAGCGCGCGCAAGCGCAAGGCGATTCGCAAGGAGCGGCGCGTTGCGCAGGCGTTTGGCGGCCAGATCGTGCATCTGACCGGTGATGCGATCACCCCCGCGCATTGGGACGCGGTGTGGGAATTTTATCAGGACACCGGCGCGCGCAAATGGGGCACGCCCTATCTGACACGGGCGTTTTTCGATGCCGCGCAGGAGGCGTTGCGCGATGATATCCTGCTGATCTTTGCCATGCGCGGCGGTGTGCCGGTGGCCGGCGCGGTGAATTTCATCGGCGCATCGGCATTATATGGCCGCTATTGGGGCTGCACCGAGGATCACCCGTGCCTGCATTTCGAGCTGTGCTACTATCAGGCGATTGAATACGCTCTGGCCCATGGCCTGGTCCGGGTCGAGGCCGGCGCGCAGGGCGAGCACAAGCTGGCGCGCGGATACCTGCCGGTGGCCACCCATTCGCTGCACTGGATCCGCGACGCGGGCTTTGCCGAAGCGGTGGCGCAATATTTGCGCGCGGAACGCGCCGCCGTGGAGCAGGATATCGAGATACTGACGTCCTATGGGCCGTTCAGGAAACCCCCGAAGGAGGATCACCAATGACCGAGAAACTCAGCGACACGGCGCGCACCACCATGATCGACCCGCTTTTGAAAGACGGCTGGAGCATGGTGGAAGGGCGAGACGCGATCACTAAGGACTTCAAGTTTGCCGATTTTGCCGACGCGCTGGGCTGGATGGTGCGGGTCGGCGTCTGGGCCGAGAAATGGAACCATCATCCGGAATGGAGCAACGTTTACAACAAGGTGTCCGTGACGCTTGCGACGCATGATGTGGACGGTCTGAGCGCGCTGGACGCAAAGCTGGCCCGCAAGATGGATAATCTGGCGGGCTGATCCGCGCGGGGCACGAAAATTCGCGAATTTTCGGGGGCTGTGTGGCGGGCGGCGGCGCATGTGATTTGCGCCGCCGCTGGGTTGTGGGGCCGGACAGGGGCTTTGCCCCTGACCCCAGGATATTTTCAGCAAGAAGAATGGCAGGGCCGCGTCAGATCGCGTCGAGCAGCGCCTCGCCTGCGGAGACGTTGCACTGGCCAGGGTTTTCCTCTTCGTGCAAGAGGGTGATCGTGCCGTCGTCGACGATCATCGCATAGCGTTTTGAGCGGTCGATCAGGCCCGCCGGGGGTGCGGTGAAGTCCATGCCCATCGCCTTGGTGAAGGTGCTTTCGGCGTCGCCGAGCATGGTGATGCCGGCGGCGGTGGCGCCGGTTGCCTCGCCCCAGGCGCCCATGACGAAGGGGTCATTGACCGAAATGCAGATGATTTCATCCACGCCCTTGGCGGCGAACTGATCGGCGGTGCGGATGAAGCTGGGCACATGCGCTGTGGTGCAAACGCCGGTATAGGCGCCCGGCACCGCAAAGATCACCAGCTTGCGGCCCGCCGCCCTGGCGTTCAGATCGACGGGTTCGGGACCGTCTGTGCCAAGTTGGGTAAGCGTGGCCTTGGGCAGTTTGTCGCCTTTGGAAAGGGGCATGGTGGCATCCTGACTGTTGATTGCACTGATATGCCCAATCGATATAGGTTATGCGCTGTCGGGGCCAACTGAAAACGCTGGCGCCCCTAGCAGGCAGGAGCAGGACATGCCGGATATCGTCGTTATCGGTGCGGGGCAGGCCGGCGCATCGCTGGTTGCGCGGTTGCGCAGTGGCGGGTTTGACGGCGCGATCACCCTGATCGGGGAAGAAGCGGTGCCGCCCTACCAGCGCCCGCCTCTGTCCAAGGGGTATTTGCTGGGCGAGATGGCGCTGGAGCGGCTGTATCTGCGGCCCGCGCGATATTACGAGGAAGCGCAGATTGATCTGCGGTTGAACGCGCGGGTTGACCGTATCGATCCGGCTGCGCGGCATGTACATGTGGGGGATGAGGTTTTGCCCTACGACACGCTGGTATTGACCACGGGATCTGTGCCGCGCCGTTTGCCTGCGGCGATTGGCGGGGCGCTGGACGGTGTTCATGTGGTGCGCGGTCTGGAGGATGTAGATGCGATGGGGCCGCGCTTTGGCCCCGGTGCCAAGGTTCTAATCGTCGGGGGCGGCTATATCGGGCTGGAGGCTGCGGCGGTTGCGGCCAAGAAGGGCCTTGATGTGACGCTGGTCGAGATGGCGGACCGTATCCTGCAACGCGTGGCCGCGCCCGAGACGTCGGATTTCTTTCGCAAGTTGCATCGCGCGCATGGTGTCGATATCCGCGAGGGTGTCGGGCTGGACCGGTTGCTGGGTGAGGGCCGCGTGACCGGTGCGCGGCTAAGCGACGGGTCCGAGATTGACGCCGATTTCGTGATTGTCGGGGTTGGCATCGCGCCTGGCACCGCACTGGCCGAGGCGGCGGGGCTGACGATCGACAATGGCATTGCGGTGGACGCCCAGGGACGCAGCAGCGATCCGGCGATCTGGGCGGCGGGGGATTGCGCATCGTTTCCGTATCGTGAGGGGCGGTTGCGGCTGGAAAGCGTGCCGAACGCCATTGATATGGCGGAATGTGTGGCAGACAACATCATGGGGGCTGGCAAGCCATATGTGCCGCAGCCGTGGTTCTGGTCCGATCAGTATGACGTCAAGTTGCAAATTGCCGGGCTGAATATCGGCTATGACCGCGTCATCACCCGGCCGGGCAGCAGCGATGGATCCGCGTCGTTCTGGTATTATGCCGGGGACCGTCTGCTGGCGGTGGACGCCATGAACGAGCCGCGTGCCTACATGGTTGGCAAGCGGCTGATCGATGCGGGAAAATCACCGCCCGCAAGTGCTGTGGCGGATCCCGGCACCGACCTCAAGTCGCTGCTGAAATGAGGATCATCGCCGGAGAGGCGCGGGGCCGCCGCCTTGCCGCGCTGGGCAAGGGGGATGCCGGCGCGCAGCTGCGCCCGACATCGGACCGGGTCCGCGAAAGCCTGTTCAGCGTTCTGACCGGGCTGGACGTGATCGAGGATGCTGTCGTGCTGGACCTGTTTGCCGGCACCGGCGCGCTGGGCCTTGAGGCGCTGTCGCGCGGGGCAGCATCGGCGCAGTTTGTCGAAAGCGGGCGGACCGCTTTGGGGCTGTTGGACGAAAACATCCGGCTGACCGGAATGCAGGACCGCAGCACGGTGGCGCGCCGTGACGTGCGGCGGTTGGGCACCGTATCGGGCGCGCCTGCAACGCTGGTGTTCATGGATCCGCCATATGGGCGCGGTTTGGGCGAGGCGGCGCTGGACGCCGTGATCGCGGGGGGCTGGCTGGCGCCCGGCGCGCTGATTGTGTGGGAAGAAAGCGCCGCGATTACGCCAAGGCCGGATTGCGCCCTGCGCGACAGGCGCCGGTACGGCGACACGCAGATTTCGTTGTTGGACTGGACGGGTGGCGCCGCGCGCTGATCGGCGGCGTTCAGAAGTCCAGCGCGCGACCTTCGAGAACGTAGAACGGGTAGGCTTTGCCGTCCTTCACCCATGCAAAGCCGCCATCGGTGCGCATGATGTTGTAACCGGTCCAGCCGATTGCATCGAAAAAGCTTTCGTATTCCTGGCTGTCCGGGTTGACGCGCCATTTTCCGGTTAATGTGTCGGAATTGGCCGGGGCAAAGATGGTTGTTCCATCATCTGCGAAATAGGATTTGTAAGTGGTTCCGTCCCAGACCCCTTCGGCGGTATTGCCTGACAGAAGGCGCGTGATTTCGTCGGCGGTCATCTGGGCGTCCTGTGCCAGCGCTGGCGCGGTGAACCCGGTCAGGGCAAAACCGCAGATGGCGGTGGCTGTCAGGAAAAAGCGACGTCTCATGGCAGTGATGTCCTTTTGCTACGGGCAACGCCGGACTCGCGATTCGCGGGCTTGCGCTACCTTTGGGCAACGTAGCGCAGGGGAGGGCATTTTCAAGCGAGCTGTCACGCGCCGACGCTGGCAGGTCCGATCAGGCAGGTCCGATCAGGATCGCCCGAAAATCATTGACGTTGGTCAGCGTCGGCCCCGTCACGACCTGCGCCCCCAGCGCGGCAAAGAAGCTGTGCGCGTCGTTTTCAGCCAATGCCGCTGCGGGATCGGCGCCGCGCTGCGCGGCTGTTTGCAGGGTTTCGGGGGTGATCACGGCGCCGGCAACTTCGGCGGCGCCATCGACGCCGTCGGTGTCGCAGGCGATGGCGTGGATGCCGGGCGCGCCGTTCAGGTGGAGCGCGAGTGCCAATGCGTATTCGGCGTTCGGCCCGCCAACCCCGGCCCCCCGCCGCGTGACCGTCAGCTCGCCCCCCGAGAGCAGCAGGATGGGCGCATCGCCCGGTGCCATGGCGGCCTGCGCATCCAGCGCCTGCTGTGCGTGATCGGCGGCCACCTCGCGCGCTTCGCCTTCCAGATCATCGGCGCCGATGCGCACGTCCAGCCCGGCCGCGCGCGCCATATCGGCTGCGGCGGCCAACGATTGCGACGGTGCGGCGTAGATCACGTTTTGCGCATGGGCAAGACGTGGATCGCCGGGCGGAACGGCATCGCCCGGCCCCGACAGTGCAGCCGTGACAGAGGCCGGGATGTCGATGCCATAGCGCGTCAGGATCGCCGCGGCGTCTTGTGGCGTGCTGCCCTCGGCCACGGTTGGGCCGGATCCGATCATGGCAGGATCATCGCCCGGCACGTCCGAGATCATCAGCGCCAGCATCTGCGCGGGATGAGCGGCGGCCGCCAGCCGCCCGCCTTTGACGCGGCTCAGATGTTTGCGCACCATGTTCATCTGGCCAATCGGCGCGCCCGACGACAAAAGCGCCTGATTGACCGCCTGTTTTTCGGCCAGGGTGATGTTGCCAGCAGGCGCCACCAGCAGCGCCGATGCCCCGCCGGAAATCAGCGCCAGCACGAAATCGCCCTCGCCTGCCTGCGCCACCAGTGCCAGCATTTCCGCCGTTGCCGCCTGCCCGGCGGCGTCCGGCACCGGGTGGGCCGCCTCGACGATGCGCACGCCCTGGCAGGGGCGCGCATAGCCGTAGCGCGTGATCACCAGCCCCTCGCACGGGCCCCATGCCGCCTCTACCGCTTCGGCCATGCGGGCCGATGCCTTGCCCGCGCCGATGACCAGAACGCGCCCCTCGGGGCGAGGCGGCAGGGATGCGGCCAGGCTCTGCATCGGGTCCGCCACCTCGACCGCGCGGTCGAACAGGCGGCGCAGGAGCGTTGTTGGGTCATCTGTCACGGGATCGGCCTTTCGCTAGTCATTGTGGGCATGTTAGCGATCACAGGGCCAGACAGACAAGCGGTTTGTGCAGATGCGGCGCGATCTGCGCCGCTTGACAAATGCGGGGTGCCGCGCGACAGAGCGGCCATGTTCATGACCTTCCTTCACGTCGCCATCGGCGGTGCGATCGGCGCCAGCCTGCGCTATGGCGCGGGGCTGTGGGTGGCGCGCATGGCGCTGCCGGGCCTGCCGTGGGGCGTGATATCGGTCAATATCATCGGGTCGTTCCTGATGGGCGCCTTTGCGGTCTGGTCGCTGGCGCGCGGGCAGGGCGCGCTGAACCCGTTCGTGATGACGGGGGTTTTGGGTGGGTTCACCACCTTTTCGGCGTTCTCGCTGGAGGCGGTGACGCTGATTGAACGGGGGGATATGGCGGCGGCGCTGCTGTATATTGCCCTGTCGGTGGGGCTGTCGATTGGCGCGCTGGGCTTGGGATTTTGGGTAATGCGAGGGATGCTGGCATGAGCGGCGTGCAAACGATCTATGTCTCAAAGGACGATAACGATCAGCGGCTGGACCGCTGGCTGCGCCGCCAGTTTCCGCATTTGCAGCAGGGGCGCATCGAAAAGATGTGCCGCAAGGGCGATCTGCGCGTCGATGGCGGCCGGGTCAAGGCGGCCACACGGCTGACCACGGGGCAGGCGGTGCGCATCCCGCCGCTGCCCGATGCCGCCGAGGCGACGGCACGGGCGCGCGCGCACATCACCGATGCCGATGCGGCGATGATCCGCGCCTGCGTGATCTACCGCGACGAGCATGTGATCGCGCTGAACAAGCCGCCGGGATTGCCGGTGCAGGGCGGCTCGAAAACCACGCGCCATGTCGACGGTCTGGCCGAGGCGCTGCGCTTTGGCCTGGAGGAAAAGCCGCGACTGGTGCATCGGCTGGACAAGGATACGTCGGGCGTTTTGATGCTGGCCCGCACGCGCGAGGCGGCCAAGGGGCTGACCGCCGCGTTTCGCCATCGCAATACGCGCAAGCTCTATTGGGCCGCCGTTGCCGGCGTGCCGACCCCGCGCATGGGCACGATCAAGTTCGGATTGGTCAAGGCGCCCGGCCACGGCGCCAAGGGCGAGGGCGAGAAGATGCACGCGATCCATCCGCGCGACGTGGACGACACCCCCGGCGCCAAACACGCCACCACCGATTATGCGGTGCTGGAGGCGGTCGGCGCGCGCGCGTCGTGGTGCGCGCTGGTGCCGATCACGGGCCGCACGCATCAGTTGCGCGCCCACATGGCCGAGCTGGGTCATCCGGTGGTCGGCGACGGTAAATATGGCGGCTCGGGGCAGGAGAACCTTGGCGATGGCTGGGGCGCGCAGCTGGGCGGCGACATCTCGAAAAAGCTGCACCTGCATGCCCGCTCGCTGAAGATCGAACATCCCGTCACCCGCGCCATACTGCATCTGACCGCGCCGCTGCCGCCGCATATGCAGCATACCTGGGACACGTTCCAATGGTCACCCGCCGACGTGCCGGCCGACCCGTTCGAGGATCTGGAATGACGGCACCGCTGCGCCTGATCATTTTCGACGTGGACGGCACGCTGGTCGACAGTCAGGGCGATATTGTTGCCTCCATGCACCACGCCTTTGCCGAGCTTGGCGCGCCTGCGCCACAGCGGGCGGCGATCACCCGCATCATCGGTTTGTCGCTGCACGCGGCCATGGCGCGGCTGGCACCGGAGCTGGACGCGGGCGCGCATGATGCGCTGGTTGAGGGGTATAAACGCAGCTACATGAGCCTGCGCGCGCAGGCGGGCGCAGCGCAATCCTCGCCGCTATATCCCGGCACACGCGACATGCTGGAGGCGCTGGCGGCGCGCGACGATCTGCTGCTGGGCGTGGCCACCGGCAAATCGCGGCGCGGGCTGGACAAACTGCTGGAGGGGCACGGCCTGACCGGCATGTTCATCACGCAGCAGGTGGCCGATCACCATCCGTCCAAACCGCACCCCGCCATGTTGCACGCGGCGCTGTCAGAAACCGGCAGCAACGCAGCCGACGCGGTGATGATCGGCGATACGACATATGACATGGACATGGCGCGCGCGGCCGGTCTGCGCAGCATTGGCGTTGAATGGGGCTATCACCCCGCCGCAGATCTGCGGGCCGATCACATGCTGGCCAGCTGGGGCGACCTGCCCGGCGCGCTGTCGCAGATGTGGGAGCGAGCAGCATGAGCGAATGGGCGGCCAAACGATTCTGGAAAAGTGCCGACGTAACTGAAATTGGCGCAGGCTACGGCATTGCGCTGGATGGCCGCGCGGTCAAAACCCCGGCCAAGGCGCCGCTGGCCGTGCCGACCCGCGCGCTGGCCCAGGCCATTGCAGGCGAATGGAACGCGGTCGCGGAAAAGATCGATCCGCGCGTCATGCCGATGACCCGGTCGGCCAACGCGGCCATCGACAAGGTCGCGCATCAACACGCCGAAGTGGCCGACATGATCGCCGCCTATGGCGAGACGGATCTGCTTTGCTACCGCGCCACCAGCCCGCAGGAACTGGTCCTGCGCCAGTCCGAGGAGTGGGATCCGCTGCTGGACTGGGCCGATACCGCGCTGGGCGTGCGGCTGCGCACCGTGCCGGGCGTCATGCCTGTGGCGCAGGATCCGGCGGCGCTGGATGTCTTGCGCGCGCGGGTCCATGCGCATGATAATTTCGCATTGACGGCGCTGCATGATCTGGTGGCCCTGTCCGGATCGCTGATTATCGGGCTTGCGGCCACACTGGACGCCCGCGACACGCCGACGCTCTGGCAGATTTCGCGGCTGGACGAGGCGTGGCAGGCTGAATTGTGGGGCGCCGACGATCAGGCCGAGGAAATGGCCGCCGTCAAGCGCGCGGCTTTTCTACACGCTAAGGAATTTTTCCTTCTTCTGAGTGAATAAACACCCGAAAGCTGCGTCCTGCCCCATGGTAACCTGCCCGGTTGCGACCATTTTCCCGAATGCGCCCCTTGACCTGTTGCAATGATTTCCGCCAGACTTGGATGCGCTGAGGAGTGCATCCTTACAGTTTTGCTTTGGTTCGATTCGGACCAATTAAACCATCCGGGATCCAAGGGTGGATAATCAGGAAGAGGTAAACATGAAGAAATCCGTATTTGTTGGCGTGCTGGCGCTGGCCGGGGCGTCCGCTGGCGTCGCTGCCGCCGGGACGCTGGACGATGTCAAGGCGCGCGGCACGCTGAACTGCGGTGTTGTGACCGGGCTTGTCGGCTTTGGCGCGCCGGATGCGAACGGCGAATGGCAAGGTTTTGACGTGGCGATGTGCCGTGCCCTGGCGGCGGCTGTTCTGGGGGATCCGACTGCGATTCAATTTGTGCCGACCACCGGAAAAACCCGCTTTACCGCGCTGTCCTCGGGCGAGATTGACGTGCTTGCGCGCAACACGACCTGGACGTTCAGCCGCGATGTGGACCTGAAATTCGATTTCATCGGCGTGAACTACTATGACGGTCAGGGCTTCATGGTACCCAAGGAACTGGGCGTGACATCGGCCAAGGATCTGAACGGCGCGACAATCTGCGTCCAGACCGGCACCACGACCGAACTGAACCTTGCCGATTATTTCCGCAAGAACAACATCAGCTACGATCCCGTCCCGATCGAAACCAATGCCGAAGGCCAGCAGCAATATCTGGCCGGTGCCTGCGATGCCTACACAACCGATATGTCGGGTCTGGCATCCAACCGCGCCACGTTCGAATCGCCGGGCGATCACGTGCTGCTTCCGGAAATCATCTCGAAAGAGCCGCTGTCCCCGCTGGTTCGCCACGGCGACAATGAATGGGCCGACGTGGTGCGCTGGACGCTGAACGCGCTGATCGCCGCCGAAGAGGCGGGCATCACCAGCGCCAATATCGGCGAGCTGTCGGCACAGGCCGGCGACGCGCCCGAGATCAACCGCATCCTCGGCACCGAAGGCAATCTGGGCGAGCAGCTGGGCCTGAGCGCCGACTGGGCCAAGAACGCGATCATGGCGGGCGGCAACTACGGCGAGATCTTTGAGAAGAACATCGGCGAAGCGTCCCCCATCGGTCTGGCACGCGGGCTGAACGCCCAGTGGACAGATGGCGGCCTGCTCTACGCGCCGCCCTTCCGCTAACTCAATGACGCCAAGGGGCGCGGGATGACCGCGCCCCTTGATCGTATAAGAAACGTCCAAAAACAATTTCGGGCCTTGTGAGGGGCGGACAAACCGCCCCCGCATCAGAGCGTTCCGAAAATTCAGGGAAGTTTAATGACAACCTATACCGACCCCGAAAAGGGCGGGTTTCACGTGTCGCAACTGCTCAGCGATACGCGCTACCGGGCCATCACCTTTCAGGTTATCGTGTTCATCTTGCTGTCATTGGTGCTGTGGCGTCTGGGCAGCAATCTGGTAACGAACCTGCGCACGGCCGGGCTGACCTTTTCATTCGGGTTTCTGGCTGATACCGCCGGGTATGATGTGGGGCAGACGCTGATCCCCTATTCCAGCCAATCGTCAAACTGGCAGGCGGCCAAGGTGGGTATCCTGAATACCCTGCTGGTCGCTGTCCTGGGGTGCATCACCGCCACGATTTTCGGCGTTACGGCGGGCGTTCTGCGGCTTAGCAAGAACTGGATCGTCTCGCGCCTGATGGCCGCCTATGTCGAGGCGTTTCGCAATGTGCCGGTGCTGATCTGGATCCTGATCATCTATGCGATCATGACGGTATCGCTGCCCGCGCCCAGCGCCTTTCGCGGGGAAACCCCCGATAGCACGATGCTGGCCGGGCTGTTCGCCTTTACCAATCGGGGCATCTACATCCCTGCGCCGATCTGGAACGCGGGGTCGGGGATTGTCGCGGGTGTCTTTGTCCTGTCGATTGCGGCGGTGTTTGCCTATCGCGCTTATGCCAAGAAGCAGCTGTTTGACTCAGGCAGGCTGTTGCCCATGGGCTGGCCGTCGCTGTTGATCCTGTTCGTCCCGACAATCGCGGCGTTTTTCCTGCTGGGGCGGCCTGTCGGTCTGGATATTCCCGCGCTGAGGGGCTTCAACTTTGCCGGCGGGATCAAGATTGGCGCGCCGCTGATTGCGCTGTGGTTCGCGCTGTCGATCTATACGGGCGCGTTTATCGCCGAAAACGTCCGCGCCGGTATTCAGGCCGTATCGCAAGGCCAGACCGAAGCGGCGGCGGCGCTGGGCCTGCGTCCGGGGCGCATCATGAGCCTTGTGATCCTGCCGCAGGCGATGCGGGTGATCATCCCGCCGCTGATCTCGCAATATCTGAACCTGACCAAGAATTCATCGCTGGCCATCGCCGTCGGCTATGCCGACATCACCGCCACGCTGGGGGGGATCACGCTGAACCAGACGGGCCGCGCGATTGAATGTGTGCTGCTGCTGATGCTGTTTTATCTGGCGATTTCGCTGACGATTTCGGGATTGATGAACATCTACAACAACTCCGTCCGGCTGAAGGAGCGCTAGGATGTCAGACACACATGCGCAATCCGTTGCCTTTGTCCGCGACACGGAAATCCCGGCATCGCCGCCACCGGTGGCGCAGACCGGTGCGGTGCGCTGGATGCGTGAAAACCTGTTCAGCACTTGGGTCAACGCACTGCTGACGGTTGCCGCGCTTTATGCCATCTACCTGATTGGCGTGGCGATCCTGCCGTGGCTGATCAACGGGGTCTGGACCACGCCCAGCCTGACCGCCTGCCGCGAGGTGTTGCAGGGCAAGGTGGGGGGCTGCTTTTCGGTGCTGACCGAACGCTGGAACCAGCTATTGTTCGGGTTCACCTACCCCAGCGATCAATACTGGCGGCCCGGCATTGCCTTCTTGCTGCTGTTCGCCGCCGCCGCGCCGGTCATGTTCTTCAAGCTGCCGCGCAAGCTGCTGATCATCACCGCGCTCTACCCGTTCGTGGCCTATTACCTGATCTGGGGCGGCACGATCCTGACGCCGGTTTTTGCCCTGCTGGGCTTCGTTGCAGGCTATGCCGCCTATGCAAGGCTGGTCAAAGGGTCGTTTGCGCTGGGCATTTTCGCGGCCGTCGCTGTTGCCGCGCTGACATGGTGGATCGGCGGCATGATCACCGACGCGGTCGCCCCCGCCCAGCCGTGGCTGGAGGAGGTGCCGTCGCGCGACATGGGCGGGTTCATGTTGAACATGATCCTCGGCGTGACCTGCCTGTCGCTGTCGATTCCGCTGGGCATTCTGCTGGCGCTGGGGCGGCAATCGAACCTGCCGCTGATCAAGGCGGTCTGCGTGGTGTTCATCGAATTCATTCGCGGCGTGCCGCTGATCACGCTGCTGTTTGTGGCCAATGTGGTGCTGGCCTATTTTTTGCCGCCCGGCACCAGTTTCGACCTGATCCTGCGGGTGATCATCATGATCACGCTGTTTGCCTCGGCCTATATCGCCGAAGTGATTCGCGGCGGCCTGGCCGCACTGCCCAAGGGGCAGTATGAGGCGGGCGATAGTCTGGGGCTGGATTATCCGCAGGCGATGCGCCTTATTATCCTGCCGCAGGCGCTGAAAATCTCGATCCCCGGCATCGTCAATATCGCCGTGGGGCTGTTCAAGGATACGACGCTGGTGTCGGTCATTTCGATGTTCGATCTGGTCGGCATGATCCGGGGGCCGATCCTGGCATCCGCCGAATGGAACGGCGTCTATTGGGAGCTGTTCGGATTTGCCGCGCTGCTGTTCTTCGTCGTTTGCTACGGCATCTCGAAATATTCGCAATGGTTGGAGCGTCAGCTGTCAACCGGGCATCGCTAAAGGGGGTTTGGGCATGGCCGAAGCACATATGAAAGTCTCGGACGAGGTCGCCATCTCGATCCGCAAGATGAACAAATGGTACGGCGCGTTCCACGTTCTGCGTGACATTGACCTGACCGTAAACCGGGGCGAGCGAATCGTGATCTGCGGGCCGTCGGGATCCGGCAAATCGACGCTGATCCGCTGCATCAACGCGCTGGAAGAGCATCAGAAAGGCACGATCGAGGTCGACGGGATCACCCTGTCGTCGGACATCAAGAATATCGACAAGATCCGCCGCGAGGTCGGCATGTGCTTTCAGCATTTCAACCTGTTCCCGCATCTGACGATTCTGGAGAACTGCACGCTGGCGCCGATCTGGGTCCGCAAGGAGCCCAAGCGCGAGGCGGAAAAGACGGCCATGCATTTTCTGGAAAAGGTGCGCATCCCCGATCAGGCGAATAAATACCCCGGCCAGCTGTCGGGCGGCCAGCAGCAGCGCGTCGCCATCGCGCGCAGCCTGTGCATGAAGCCGCGCATCATGTTGTTTGACGAGCCGACATCGGCGCTGGACCCAGAGATGATCAAGGAGGTTCTCGATACGATGATCGAACTGGCCGAGGAAGGCATGACCATGCTGTGCGTCACACACGAAATGGGATTCGCCCGCCAGGTCGCCAACCGCGTGATTTTCATGGATCAAGGCCAGATCGTCGAACAGAACGAGCCAGAGGAATTCTTCAGCAACCCCAAATCGGACCGCACCAAGCTGTTCCTGAGTCAGATTCTGGGACACTAGAGTTTAGCGGTGGAAGTATGACATGTGAAAGGCGGATTGCCGTGGGTCACGGCCGAACGCTTGCGACACCGGGCAGGCCCGCCGCGCCTTGCATCCTTGCGACAGGCAGTCATCGCCCGGCGCTGTATCCAGAAACGCATGACAGGCGGCCACATCATAGCCGCGCGCGGCGCTGAGCGCATCCACCGGGCAGGCTGTCATGCATGGTTTGTCCGCGCAGGTCAGGCAGGGCGATTCGCCCGTTTCGGGCAGGACGATTTTCTGCGAAAATCGTAGCGCGCCCCGATAGGATACCATCAGCCCGGCAGTGTCGTGCACCAGCATGCCAGCCGGGCTTTGCCACGCGCGCCCCGACGCCATCGCCCAGCGCAGGAAGGGCGAATAGGGTGGTCCGCCGAAGGGAAACAGCGGCGCAGCGTCCAGCCTGCGGGCCAGATCGGCGATAACCCGCAGCGACCAGCGATCAATCGGGTCGGGCGCGCCGTCCTGCATTTCAGGGGCGGCCTGCATGAGCGGCCAGAAACCGCGCGACGGCCCTAGGAGGATGACGGTCGTGCCGTCCTCGTGAACGCCGCCCATGATATCAAGGCTGTAGGCTTCGGCAGCGCGGGAAATGCTGTCATAATCCGGCACGCTCATGCGCGAATCATCGAACCTGCGCCATGATCAGTGAACAGCTCCAGCAGGGGCGCGTTCGGGACGCGGCCATCCAGGATAACGACCGCCCGCACGCCGCCCGCAATCGCGTGCAGTGCGGTTTCCGTCTTGGGGATCATTCCGCCCGAAATGGTGCCATCTGCGGTCATCGCGCGCACCTGATCGGCGGTAAGATCGGTGATCACGTGGCCCTCTGCGTCGCGCACGCCGTCCACATCGGTCAGCAGCAGCAGGCGATCCGCCTTGAGCGCGGCGGCAATCGCCCCGGCCATCGTGTCGCCGTTGATGTTATACGTCTCGCTATTGCGGCCGGCGCCCAAGGGTGCGATCACAGGGATCGCATCGTCGCGAAACAGCGTGTGGAGGATAGCCGGATCAATCTGGCTGGGCACCCCGACCAGCCCCAACGCCGGATCAGCCGGATCGCAAGTGACCAGATGCGCGTCTTTGCCCGACAGGCCCACGGCGCGGCCACCTTGCGCGTTGATCGCCTGCACGATCCGTTTGTTGACGCGCCCCGAAAGCACCATTTCGACCACTTCCATGGTGGCCGCATCCGTCACCCGCTTGCCATTCACGAATTCGGACTTGATCGCCAGCTTGTCCAGCATGTCGTTGATCATCGGCCCGCCGCCATGCACGATGACCGGGTTGACGCCGACCTGCCGCATCAGCACCACATCGCGCGCAAATGTATCCATCGCCTCCGCGTCGCCCATGGCGTGACCGCCGAATTTGATGACGACGACAGCCTCGTCGTAGCGCTGCAAATAGGGCAGGGCCTCGCTCAGGGTGCGGGCGGTGGAAATCCAGTCACGGTTCATATCGCGTTGCTTCATTGTTGGGTCCTCGCTGACGGCTGTTATCGCCACTCAACACGCGCGGCGCAAGGCTCAGACCAGATCGGCGATGGTCGCGCGCAGGGTGGCGATACCGTCGCCCTTTTCGCTGGAGGTCAGGATCATCTCGGGGAAGGCGGCAGGATGGCGCGCAATTTCGCCCCGCACCTGCGCCAGAATTTCGTCCAGCGCCGTACCGCGCAGCTTGTCCGCCTTGGTCAGGACAACCTGAAAGGTGACCGCCGCGCTGTCCAGCAGCGACATGATTTCGTGATCCACCGGTTTGACGCCATGGCGCGTGTCGATCAGCACGAAGGCGCGGCGCAGATTCTGGCGACCCGCAAGATAGCGTTTCAGCAGCGCCTGCCATTTTTCCACCACCGGCAGCGGCGCGTTTGCGTAGCCATAGCCGGGCAGGTCGACCAGATAGTGACTGTCGGCAAGCGTGAAAAAGTTCACTTCCTGCGTCCGGCCGGGGGTGTTGGAGGCGCGCGCCAGCGCCTTGCGGCCTGTCAGCGCGTTGATCAGGGTTGATTTGCCAACGTTCGACCTGCCGGCAAAGCATACCTCGATCCGGTCCGCCTCGGGCAGGCCGGACATGGCAACGACACCTTTCAGGAAATCCGTCTCACCGGCGAACAGGATGCGGCCCCGCTCGGCCGCATCCGGGTCCGGTGCGTCGGCAATGGGGAAGGGAAGCGTGGCCATCACAGTACCTTTGTATCGGCGTAAATGCCTTGTTTACCAGCTATCCGGTTTCCTCCGGGAGGGCTGGCGATTGCGCCGCCCGGTTGGGCGGCGCGCTGTGTCACGTGTCTTTTTTCGTTGCTTTCTCGGGCGCCTCGGCCTTCGGTTTGCGTCTGAACCCCTCGCGGATATTGCCAAAGACGTCCGGTTTGTAGCCCTGGCTGCGCATGATCGCGTATTGCTGCGTGAACGTGATCGTGTTGTTCGCAATCCAGTACAGAACCAGACCGCTGGCGAATTGGCCCAGCATGAACATGAAGACCCAAGGCATCCACGCAAAGATCATCTTTTGCGTCGCGTCCTGCGGTGTCGGGTTCAGTTTCTGCTGAAGCCACATCGAAACGCCCAGAAGGATCGGCAAGACGCCCAGCGATATGATGGCAAGCGGCGAATCGGCGCCGGGGGCGGCATAGGGCAGAAGACCAAAAAGGTTCAGGATCGAGGATGGGTCCGGCGCGCTCAGGTCTTCGATCCAGCCCACCCATGGCGCGTGTCGAAGTTCAAGCGTGACGAAAATCACCTTGTAGAGCGAGAAGAAGATCGGGATTTGCAACAGGATCGGCAGGCAGCCCGATGCCGGGTTTACCTTTTCCTTCTTGTACAGCTCCATCATCGACTTTTGCATCTTCTGCTTGTCGTCGCCGGCTTCTTCCTTCAGCTTTTCCATCTTCGGCTGAAGCTCTTTCATACGGGCCATCGACACGTAGGATTTGTATGCCAGCGGCAGCAGAAGCGCCTTGATCATGAGGGTCAGGCCGATGATGGCCCAGCCCATGTTGCCGATCATGTTGTTCAGATAATGCAGCACAGCGAAAATCGGCTTGGTCAGGAAGAAAAACCAGCCCCAGTCGATAGAATCCACAAACCGGTCGACACCGTCTTCGTTCTGATAGTGACGGATGGTCGCCCATTCCTTGGCGCCGGCGAACACTTCGAGCCGGGTGCTGGCGCTTTCGCCGGGGGCCAGCGTCTGGGTCGGCATGCGTGTGGTCGTCTGGTAGATGTCACGCTTGGCATCATGCAAGGTCGTGACGTTGAAGCCGCCGGTATCGCGCGGAATCAGCGTTGTCATCCAGTACTGGTCGGTGATGCCGGTCCAGCCTGCCTGCTCGACCGCGATGGTGCTGACGTTGTTGACCGGATCGAAATCATCGTAGTCGGTTTCGGTCAATTCGCCATCTGCCATGCGGATGCCGCCCTCGTGCAGGATGAAGAAATTCTTCAGATCTGCGGGCAGGCCGTGGCGGGCGAGAATACCATAGGGTGCGAGGGATACCGTGCCATCGCCGCTGTTGCGGGCCGATTGCTGAATGTCGAACATGAACTTGTCATCGACGGAAATGGTGCGCGTGAATTCCAGACCGGCGCCATTGTCCCATGTCAGCGTGATCGGCGTGTCCGGCGTCAGTTTCGCGCCATCCTCGGCCTGCCATTCGGTGTTGGCGCCCGGCACAAGATCGCGGGTCAGGCCGGCGCCCGGCGCCCAGCCAAACAGGGCATAATAGGGTGCGGCGCTGCCGATCGGTGACAGAAGGTCGACGATGTCGGAATCCGGCTCGATCGTATCGCGGTAGTTTTTCAGGGACAGCTGATCAATGCGGCCACCTTGCAGCGAGATGCTGCCCTTCAGGCTGGGCGTGTCGATTTCGACGCGGGGCGCATCGGCAACCTGGGGCTCGGCCTCTTCGGCGGCGGGCGGGGTGCCATCGACCGCATCGGGCGCGGCGGCAATGCCCGGCTCGGTTGCCACGCCATCGACGGGCTGGCTGGTGGCCGCGGGCGCGCTGATATCCTCCGGAGGGGCCTCCGGCGCGGGAAACAGCACGAACCACAGCATGATTACAACGAAACTCAGCGCGGTGGCGAGGATTAGGTTCTTGTTCTGATCGTCCATTCCTGGAAGCCACTCATCTGTTGGGAAGTCACGGGTGGTTCAACAGAGTGCGGCCACAAAGGTCAAGGAGATTCCGGGCAACGTGACCCTTCGCCGCCGCGTTTTACCCTTAAATCAGTTGATCCGGCGGCCGATCGGCGGCACTTCGGCCAGCTTGGCCAGATGTGAACGAACCCATTCCGCCGTTCGGTCCAGTGGCATCGGGCGGCCGATGCCAAAGCCCTGAACATGACCGCAGCCCAGCTGCGCCAGCATCGCATGTTCGCCGGACGTTTCGACGCCTTCGGCAAGCGTGGACAGACCCAGCTGTTCGGCCATGGTCAGGATCGCCGCCACCATGCGCTGTTGTTCGGGGTCGCAATCGACCTTCATCACAAACGACCGGTCGATTTTCAGCCGCTGCACATCAAACCGCCGGATGGACGAGATGGAGGCATGCCCGGTGCCAAAATCATCAAGGTCAATCTGGCATCCCAGCCGGGCCAGTCCGGCGATATTATGCACAACCGTATCGTCGGGGGTGGAGGCTACGACGTTCTCCAGGATCTCGACGGCGAGGCGGCTCGCCGGCAGGTCGAAGCGGTCCAGCTCCCACTCGATTTTTTTCACAAGGCCCGGATTGCGCAGTTCCTCGGGGGAGAAGTTGACCCCGACATGCGGCACGTCCAGCCCAGCGGCGTCCCATGATTTCAGGGCTGCCAGTGAATTGTACAGCATGATTTCGCCCAGACGCTCCATCTTGGCGCCCTGCTGGAGGGCGGGCAGAAATTCGGCGGGTGAAATGACGCCGCGTACCGGGTGGGTCCAGCGGGCCAGCGCCTCGAACCCGCTGATCTGGCCGGTATCTGTGGATATCTGCGGCTGATACCACGGCTGGATCTGGCCGTTTTCCAGCGCCTCGACGGCCTCGGCGACCAGCCCGTCATCGCAGCCTGTGACCGGCTCTGCCATGTCGCGGCTGAAGGCGCGCGTGGCGGACGGGCCGTGGCGCCGTGCCTCGGCCAGTGCGACGGTGGCGGAGTTCAGCAAGGCCGCGCCGGTGCGATCCTGCGTGGACGTGCCTTTGAGGCCCGTGTCAATGGCAAGGCCGACAGACGCTGTGACGTAAATGCTGGTGCCGTCCAGCGCAATCGGCGCCTCCAATGCGGATTGCAGGCGATCCGCCATCTGCAGCATGTTTCCAAGGTCCAGCTGGCGCACCGGGGCCACGCAGACGGCGAACATGGCCTCTTCAATCCGGCTGACCGTATCGCGGCTGCGCACGGCCGAGCGCAAGCGATCGGTCAGCTGCGTCATCACGGCATCGGTGGGCCCGCTGCCAACCCTTTCGCGCAGGGCGCCGTATTCATCCAGCTCCAGCAGGATGCACCCGGTCCGGCGCGATGTCGCCACCGCACCGCGCACTGCCGCCTCTATCGCCTGATCAAATCCGTCTTCGTCGACGTTCGGATCGCCCTGCCGCGCCGCGCGGGTCAGGGCGGCCCACACAGGGCCGGAAATGATCAGGCAAACGGGAAATCCGACAGCGATCATGATCAGCAAATCCTCGCCGCCCAGCCAGAAACCGCCCAGCACCAGCGCAGGCAAAACGCCAAGCAGCGCCGGAACGACGGGAATTTCGCGAAGGCCGGCATGAACAGCAGACAGTATCGGGCGGAGTGGCAGGGACATCGGGCAGCGCCTTTTCAGATTGCCCGGCCACCCTACGAACGCCCTCTCAACAGCCCCTTAACGCAGCTGTGGAATATCGCCGAAATCTCTGTCGCTTTTTACAGATCCCAGCGAAAGCGTTGTGAAATCAAACAGATCGGGGTCCAGCAAATGTGACGGGCGCGCATTCATCAGGGCGCGAAACATCACCTGGCGGCGTCCGGGGCTGTTTGCCTCCCAACCGTCCAGTATCTGTTTGACCTGCTGGCGTTGCAGACCATCCTGACTGCCGCACAGATCGCACGGAATGATCGGATACTGCATCGCCCGCGCGAATCGCTCGCAATCCTCCTCGGCCACATGGGCAAGGGGGCGCAGCACGAACAGATCGCCATCCTCGTTGACCAGCTTGGGCGGCATGGTGGCCAGCCGCCCGCCGTGGAAAAGGTTCATGAAGAAAGTTTCGAGGATGTCATCGCGGTGATGTCCCAGCACAACCGCTGTGCAGCCTTCCTCGCGTGCGATGCGGTAGAGATTACCGCGCCGAAGCCGCGAGCACAGCGCGCAGAACGTACGCCCTGCGGGGATTTTATCCATGACAATCGAATAGGTGTCCTTGTATTCGATCCGGTGGGTGACCTGCATTTTTTGCAGAAATTCGGGCAGGACCGTGGCGGGAAATCCGGGCTGGCCCTGATCCAGATTGCACGCGAGCAGATCGACCGGCAAAATGCCGCGCCATTGCAATTCGTGCAGCACGGCCAGCAATGTATAGCTGTCCTTGCCCCCGGACAGGCACACCAGCCAGCGCGCGCGCGGACCGTCGCGGTCCACCATGCCATAGGTATCCACCGCCTCGCGCGTCAGGCGCACAATGCGTTTGCGCAGCTTGCGGAATTCCGTGCTGCGGGGCGCCCCGTGAAAGAGCGGGTGAATATCGTCGGCATCATCGAGCATGAATCCGCTGTAATGGACCCAAGCCGCCCAAACAAGACTGGAACGCAGCAGGCCAGCCGCGCGTTACCCGGAGGAATGGTTGATGAAAGGATACGCGATGACCCGCTCAGGATTGATACTGGCAACCGTTATCACAGGTTTGACCGCCGGCACGGCAGTGGCAGAGGCCGGCGCCATGGCGATGCTGAAAGGACAGGACGGACAGGATGCCGGCCATGTCACAATCACCCAAGGGCCGAACGGCACGCTGTTTCACGCCGAACTGACCGGACTTGCGCCGGGTTGGCACAGCTTTCACGTGCATGAGGTGGGATCGTGCGAGGATGGCTTTGCCGCGGCGGGCGATCACTATGCGCCGGACGGCAATGGCCACGGCCTGATGGCCGATGGTGGGGCGCACGCGGGCGATTTGCCGAATATCCACGTTGCCGCCGATGGCACGGCAATGGCGGAATTCTATAGCAGCCGTCTGACAGTGGCAGACGGCGCGGCCCCCCTGATGGACGAGGACGGCTCGGCCATTGTCATTCACGAGAACGCCGATAGTTACGGAGCCGATGCAGGCGCTGGCGGGCGTGTGGCCTGCGGGGTCATCACGCAGACCAAGTAACGCTGCACAGCAAAGCGCGGGCGGATCAGTCGGGCACGTTGTCGATGCCCGACCCGCCCCACGGGTTGCAGCGCGCGATGCGATGCAGGGTCAGCCATGCGCCGCGAATGCCGCCGTGACGCTCCAGCGCCTCCAGCGCGTAGGCGCTGCATGTGGGGTGAAAGCGGCAGCCATGCCCCACCCATGGGCTGAAAAGAAGCCTGTAGGCGCGAACCGGCAGCGCAAGGCACCGCGCAAGCAAGGTCATGTCTGCTTGTCATGCAGTTTGCGAAGCGCGTAGGCCAGATCGCCTTTCAGCGCGTCAAAGGGTCGGTTGGCCGTCGCCTCGGCCCGGCCGATCAGGACGTAATCCCACCCCGGCACACCTTTTCCTGGCAAAACAGCGCGCGCAGCCTCGCGCAGGCGCCGTTTGGCGCGGTTGCGGGCAACCGCGTTGCCGACCTTTTTCGAGCAGGTAAAACCGACGCGGATGCCATCCGCAGCCTCATCACCGGTGCGGCGCCGGGCCTGAACCATCATGGAACTGGTGCCCTGACGACCTGCCCGCGCAGCGCGCAGAAATTCCTTGCGCGTTTTCAGCACAGTCAGGGGGTGTTCCGTCACACCCATCTTTGCGCACGACAAAACCGCCGGGGATGCCTGCCCGGTCTGACGATCGGGGTGCTCCGGCGGTGTCATCACGTCGTTCAGCCTGCTGGCGCTTATGCGCTCAGCGACTTGCGACCGCGCGCGCGGCGTGCGTTCAGGATCTTGCGACCGGCTTTGGTAGCCATACGCGCACGAAAACCGTGGCGCCGCTTGCGAACCAGGTTCGAGGGTTGAAAGGTGCGTTTCATCGCTCCGTCTCCAAACTTTGTGCGGACTGGTGCAATTCCGGGGAATCGCGCAGCATCCGGGTATATCCGAAGCCCGGTCTATAGTGGGCGCCTTTGTCCAAGTCAAACCCCGCGCCGCTGTTTATTGCAACAAAAGCGCCTTTGCAGTCATGCAGATGCGCCAGGGATGTTTGCGCGCCGATAGTCACGGCGGATCAACGCCGCGTGATACGGCTATTCAACCGCGCGCGATAGCGTCATCTAAGAGCGGCAAGGCACACAACAGGGGACGATCCGTGACGAGCAAGGACTGCCAGAGCCGCAAGCATCCCGTTTTGCGCCACGCGCCGTTGGCGCTGATCGTGCTGATTGCCGCAATAGGGGCATTTACGCTGCGCGATTATCTCAGCTTTGACACGCTGCGCGAGAATCGCGAGGCGCTGCTGGCCTACCGGGACACGCATTTTGCGGCCATGGTCGCGGGATTTATCGGAATATATGTGCTGATCGTCGCGTTTTCGCTGCCCGGCGCCGCTGTGGCATCGGTCACCGGGGGATTTTTGTTCGGGCTTGCCTGGGGCACGGCGGCGAATGTTGTGGCGGCCTCATTGGGGGCCATCGCGATATTTCAGGCCGCCCGGCTGGGGCTGGGTCAAACGCTGGCGGCGAAATTGGACGCAAGCGACGGCACCCTGAAACGCATCAAAGACGGGCTGCATGAAAACGAGGTCAGTGTTCTGTTTCTGTTGCGGCTGGTGCCTGCGGTGCCGTTTTTCGTGGCAAATCTGCTGCCGGCGTTGGTCGGCGTGAAATTTCGCAACTTTGTGCTGACAACCGTTTTGGGCATCATTCCCGGTGCGCTGGTCTTTACCTGGATCGGGGTGGGCGTTGGCGAGGTATTTGACCGTGGCGGCAGCCCTGATCTGAGCCTTCTGTGGGAGCCGCAGGTGATCGGCCCGCTTTTGGGGCTGAGCGCACTGGCTGCACTGCCGATCTTGTTGAAGGCGTTGCGCCGAAAGAAGGGTATTTAAGCCAATGAAAAGCATCAAGACGGACATTCTGGTCATCGGCGCCGGCTCTGCGGGGCTATCGATGGCGGCGGGCGCGGTGCAGATGGGGGCGCGCGTTGTGCTGCTGGAGGGGCACAGGATGGGTGGCGATTGCCTGAATTACGGATGCGTTCCGTCCAAGGCGCTGCTGGCGGCCGGCAAGGCGGCGCAGGCGCAAGCGCGGGCCAACGCCTTTGGCGTGGGCGGCGCGGCGCCCGAAGTGGATTATGCCGCCGTCATGGCCCATGTGCAGGACGTCATCGCCACCATCGCCCCCGTCGATAGTGTAGAGCGGTTCGAGGGGTTGGGCGTGCAGGTGATCCGCGAATATGGCGCGTTCATTTCCCCGACCGAAGTGCAGGCGGGTGATACGGTGATCACCGCGCGGCGCATTGTGATCGCCACAGGATCGGGCCCGCTGGTGCCGCCCATTCCGGGGCTGGACAGCGTTCCCTATCTGACCAACGAGACGCTGTTCGATCTGCGAACGCGGCCCGCGCATTTGCTGATCATCGGCGGCGGGCCGATTGGCATGGAAATGGCGCAGGCACATCGGCGGCTGGGCGCCCGTGTCACCGTCATCGAAGGCGCCAGGGCGCTGGGCGCCGACGACCCTGAAACCGCTGCTATCGTGCTGGACGCGCTGCGCGCCGAGGGCGTGGAGATCGTCGAGGGCGCGCTGGCCGCAGAAATCAGGGGCAGTGCCGGCGCGGTTGAGGTTGCGGCGAAAGATGGCCGCGTTTTCAAAGGCAGCCATCTGCTGATCGCCGCCGGACGCAAAAGCAACGTGGACCGGCTGGCACTGGACAAGGCGGGGATTGAGACCACGCCGCGCGGTATCAGGGTGGATGACAGCCTGAAGACCACAAACAGCCGCGTTTATGCGATTGGCGATGTGGCGGGCGGGCTGCAATTTACCCATGTTGCGTCTTATCACGCCGGGATTGTGATCCGCTCGGCCCTGCTCGGCCTGCCGGCCAAAGCCAGGACGGCGCATATCCCATGGGCCACCTACACCGCGCCCGAACTGGCGCAGGTGGGCCTGACCGAGGCCCAAGCGCGCAAGAAACACGGCGCGCGGCTGGAGGTGGTGCGCCATGAATACGCCCATAACGACCGCGCGATTGCCGAGCGGGCAACGTCCGGCCTGATCAAGGTGATGGTGGTGCGCGGCCGCCCGGTGGGCGCGTCCATCGCCGGCGCGCAAGCGGGCGAGTTGATCGGCCTGTGGGCATTGGCGCTGGCAAACAACATGAAGATGAGTCAGATTGCGGCCATGGTTGCCCCTTATCCAACGCTTGGCGAGGTAAACAAGCGCGCGGCTGGAACTTATTTCAGTCCGCGCCTGTTTGAAAGTCTATGGGTCAAACGTGCAGTGCGCAGCGTGCAGCGCTGGCTGCCATAGCAAGGGCAGGGCGGTAGATGAATACACTCTCTGGCCGCTTCCTGATTCTGACCGCCATCTTTGTGATGCTGGCCGAAGTGCTGATCTTTGTGCCGTCTATCGCGCGCTTTCGCGAGGATTTCCTGCTGTCCAAGCTGGAGCGCGCGCAGATCGCGTCGCTGGCGCATCTGGCCGGGGGGGACATCAGCCCCGAGCTGGAGCAAGAGCTGCTGGAAAATGCGGGCGTCTACAACGTGGTGCTGCGCCGCAACGATGCGCGGCAGCTGGTGCTGTCCTCGCCGCTGCCGTCGGCCATCGCGGCGACATATGATCTGCGCGATGCGGCTGCGCCGGTCCTGATCCGCGATGCCCTGCTGCGGCTTTGGCATCCCGGCGACGAGGTGGTGCGCGTTATCGGCGTCCCCGTGCGCAGCGCCGGTATGCTGATTGAAATCACGCTGGAGACAGGCACATTGCGCGCCGCCATGATCGACTATGGGCTGCGCATTCTGGTGCTGTCTGCCGTGATTTCCATCATCACCGCTGTTTTGCTGTTTCTGGCCGTACGGGTGTTTCTGGTGCGTCCCATCAGCCGCGTTGTCACCTCGATGAAGGCCTATGCCAGCGCGCCGGAGGACGCGCGCGGCGTCATGGTTCCAAGCTCGTCCATCACCGAATTGCGCGAGGCCGAGGAGACGCTGGCCCTGATGCAAACTCAGCTGATCAGCGCGCTGCGCCAGAAGGAGCGTCTGGCAGGCCTTGGCGGTGCAGTGGCCAAGGTCAGTCACGATCTGCGCAACATCCTGACCAGCGCGCAACTGTTTACCGACCGGCTGGAGACGTCCCAGGATCCGATGGTGAAACGCATGGCGCCCAAGCTGGTGGGGTCCATCACGCGCGCCGTGAACCTGTGCGAATCCACGCTCGCCTATGGCAAGGCCGAAGAGCCGCCGCCCCGCCTGTCGCGCTTTGCGCTCCTGGACATTGTCACCGATGTGATCGACAGCGAACGCCTGTCGGCAGGAGAGGCCGATATCAGCTTCTCCGAAGATGTCAGCGCCGGATTTCAGCTGCGCGCCGATCCCGAGCAGATGTATCGCGTCATCGCCAACCTGGTGCGCAACGCCCGGCAAGCCATCGTAACCAGTGGCAAGCCTGGCGAAATTTCGGTGCAGGCGGAGGATGCGGGTGACGCGACCCTTATCCGCATCAGCGACACCGGCACCGGTCTGCCGCCCAAAGCGCGCGAACATCTGTTCACACCGTTTCAGGGCGGCGTCAGCAAGGGCGGCTCTGGCCTCGGCCTTACGATTTCCGCCGAACTGGTGCGCGGCCATGGCGGCACCCTGACGCTGGAGCAGACCGGAGATGACGGCACGACGTTCCTGATCCGGCTGCCCAAAGGTGATTTCGGATAAGCAAAGAATTTCTTCAGCGCCCCCCTTGCCAAGCGGGAACGCAGCCGGTAATCCCTGCCCCGTGGACCGATAGCTCAGCTGGATAGAGTACCTGACTACGAATCAGGGGGTCGGGGGTTCGAATCCTCCTCGGTCCGCCATTTCCCCCTTGTCAGATGACAGACAAAACCGACTTTCGTGACATATAACTGACCCAAAAGGCTGATCACTCCGATAGTAGAGTGACGTTGCCCAGTTGGGCTTGCGATCATAAAGTCAGGCCAGTCGTGTCTTTATCAAATCGCGGAGGCCCAGTGTGGCCAAGAGCCTCCCTGCCACCCCCGGAACGGATTTTCCGCTTTTGCCGCTGACGGTGGCGCATGACGCGTTCGAGCCGGCATCCTCCTTGCTGTCGCGGCTCGCGGCCAGGAATGGCGCCCGCTCCATGCGGGCTTTTTGCGGTGACATTGCTTTCCCGGTCGATCCGCTCTTCCGAGGTGAAAAGCTTGCCATAGAGCAGTTGGCACAACTGGCCGGTTGCGATGCGGCCGCATTGGAGCGGGTGTCTATCCGTCATCTTGGCAAGGGCCATTTTCGCCTGCGCGACGAATTTGCCTCCCTCCAGAGCTTCCAGCGCGCCCGCGTCCGAGTTTGTCCAGAATGTGTGAGATCTGAGGTTCCATCCGCGGCCGAGTCGTGGCGCGTGCCGCGTCGCCTCCAGTGGAAATTTTCGTCGATCCGAAGTTGCCCGGATCACGGATGCATGCTCGTGTGCCTCCCCGCCGAGAAATTCTACAAGGATGCCAAAGATTTTGCGGCGCAGCTTCGGAAGTATCACGGCTGGATCTTGGACCAGCCGGTGGCGCAAGCGAACCACAGCGCTTTCGAATTGTATCTCACCAACCGCATCCTGAGCGAGCGGGGCGAGCGATGGATTGACCGTCTGGAACTCAATGTGGCGTCCCGCGCATGTGAGGTGCTGGGCCTGCGTATTGCGAAGGGGCCACATGCTGCGCTGAAGGGACACAGCGAGCGCGGATGGATGAGGTATGGCGCTCAGGGCTACGACATATTGAAAGACGGCCCCGCGGCTCTCGCGGACTGCCTTGGGGCAATGGCTCAAGAAGACGGCGTAGATAGCAGATTTTTCGGTCGGCTCCTTGGACCTTGGATGGCATGGCTGAAAAGTCGCAGTCTCGGCGACGAGTTCGAGCCGCTGCGCGACGTCGTGCGGCGGCACATATTCGATACCTTCTCAGTACGAAAAGGTGTCTTGGTTCTTGGGGTGCCATCGGATGGAATCGCTTCGTCGAATTCTCGGAAATCTCTGCCACTCAAGGGCTTTGCCAAGGATCATGCGAGGGATCTGATTTACCGTGGTCTCGCAGAGCGTGCTGCGGATGGTAATATCATTGCATTGAACTTTGTCACCGAGCAAATGCTCGCCGCGTATGAGCGTGAGAAGACGTGCTTTCGACTAGCAGAGTGTCAGCCTAACGATTTTGCGGACAAGGCCGAACGGCAAGATGGCAGCCGTGTTTCCGTCAGTGATACCGCTCGGCAGCTACGAATCACAATCAAAACCGTCGGGTATCTGGTCCGTCACGGAATGCTCTGTGGCTTGGATGCCTCTGGTCGCTATCGTCGCGGCACGACTGTCATCACAATTGATAGCATCGCGCAGTTCCAAGCATGCTTCATATCCCTGGGTGAACTCGCCTTGGTCACACAGCGTCCACAGGGGGCGCTTTCGATGAAGCTTAGAAATGCCAACGTGGCATTACTGGCAATGCCACCTGACTTGAGCCGAATCTACTGGCGCGAGGACATGAGTAATTATGCAACAAGCGGGGAGTAACGTTTCCGGCCCACGCCGGTCTCTCAGCACCGTGCTTTGATGCTGCGGCTGCAACCCGCATAGCTGACATTAGAGCAGCTCGCATTATCGGGCGTCGGATGGATGTGCACTGTCACCGGTTATCCTTGACACCCACCTCGCAAAATCGACATTCTTTTGGTGCGTCCAGAGCATAAGGCAGCGCCAGACGCACTATCTCACATCTGCCAACAAGAACCGGCCCCGGACCATATCGGAGAAGGCCCAGACACCCTTGCACTGGAGAGCAAGATGCCATCCTCGAAAACGCCTGTGGGCGAGCATGACCACCTGTTGGAAATCTATGAATCCGAAGTCGAGGTCGAATATCGCGGCGAGCGATATCGCGTCCGTGACAACGGCGCGGTCTATCGACTAAACGAGTTCCGAAAACGCGCCCGTCCGCTCGACAAGACGTGGACCTTCGGACGCCAGAACCTCATGACCGGCTACCATCTTCTGGCCGGTGTGCCGATCCATCGTATCGTTTGCAGCGCCTTCAACGGCCCGCCACCCTCCGATCAACATGTCGTCGATCACATCGACACCAATCGGGCGAATAACAGGCCCGAGAACCTACGCTGGCTCACGAGGCTGGAAAACGCACTCTTGAATGAAACAACTGCCCGCCGCATTGAGCTGGCTTACGGGTCAATAGAAGCGTTTCTCAAATATCCATCCAAGCCCATAAACGAGACATCCTTTCCCGACGTCTCATGGATGCGGACCGTGACCAAGGAAGAGGGTGCCAGAACAAGATCCCGCTTCGAGGCATGGGCGAAGAGCGGATCGGTTCCGAGCGGCGGCGCAATCGGCGAGTGGCTCTACGGCACCCGCGAGCGAGCTGACTTCGATCCGGAGCCAGAAGAATATGAAAGCCTGACGCCATCGGCGATCCAAGTGAAGTGGAGGGTTCCGACCGAGTTTCCAGGATGTCCGGAGGCTGTGTCAGTAGATGGATTGGAGCGATACGCCCAGAACCTTCGTTTCGGACAGGTTTTTGCCCGGAACGACATCTACCACAGCTTGGTCGTTCAATGCGCCCTCGTAGAAGACGGGCTGGTGGTTCTCACTCACAATCCTGAAGATAACGCGATCAAAGACTGGGCTGTCGCCATGATCACGATCCAAGGCGAGCTGTTCGTTCACCGCAGCGAGCATCAATATTTCACGCTTCAGGGTGCGCTGAAAACCTTCTGTGAACTGACCGGCGAGAGTTTGGACGATAGCATCGATGACTATACGTGAAGGCGTGCGGCGCTATTGTGTAGTCGTTCAGATGTGATCTGACAGTTGGCCGTTTTTCCGGCGGCGTCTGTCAGGTAAAGTTCAGTTCACGAACTTTTCCTTCCAGATCTCTTTGCCCTCGATCATGCTATACTGCGAGCTGGCACCGGGTTTTTCATCAAAATCCGCCCATTTCGCCAGACCGCCGCCTTTCCGCTCCTTTACGACGTGACGCGCGTTCTGATGCTCCTGATCACATGTCGCGCGACCTTCAAGATAGGCAATTCAGCGACAAAGGATGAGAACAGAAGTACAATTACCGCAAATGCGCCAAGAAACATCCAGTCGGTACCGTTGATTTTGAAGCCAAAGGGAATACCCAACGAGAACGTGATGTTTTCCGCCGCGAAGTACATCGTTGCGCTGACATAGGCGTGGTCGCGGATTTTCAAAAAAAGCTGCCCAAGCGGTGAATAGTGCTGTTCTCTGAATTCCTGACCTGTTGATTGTCATTGAGAACTGACCCGGCACCAGCAGAAATTGTCATTGAGAATTGACCCATGTGCAACCTTGCCGCGGCTTGAATCAGCTGGGGGCGCATGGAGTGATAGACATGGGATTTTTGA
>NZ_QNQP01000040.1 GCF_003316635.1 Roseovarius dicentrarchi
CACGCATCACAGACCCCGCATAAGAGACGTCAGTAATGACGTCATTAGCGACGTCTCTTAGATCATCGCCCCAGCCTCAGGCAGGCGGTGCCAATGGCTCGGTTACGGTATTGCGCGCAACAGGGGTGCTGAGTAAGCTACTGTCCGCACCTGTCCAGATCAAGACGGTCTTTCAGATAGAGTTCGGAGGTTATGGTTTTTAGGGTTTCAGAGTTTATAGAAAAGCTGTTGATGAGAAGGAAACCCGGTCCTGCTGAAGGCCCATCTCATAGAAATCATGTGGCTCGCCCTGTTTTGCGGGCTAACGTTCTCCGAGAATTTTCTTGGGAGAACGAAAATATTCTTATCCTAGGGCAGGAAACTGGTCTTCACGATTTGGCAAAAGAACTAGCCTCGCTCGGCGCCTCTGTGTCATTCCGATTCTTGGCGCAATTGCAGGAACTCTACCAACTCCCGCTGGAGCAATACTCCACAATCATCATGAGCGATAGGTCTGATGGCCAGCAGTGCGATCTTATCGACGTTGGCGGTATTCTGAGACGTGCAGATTCCAACCTCAGGCTTGTGTGGGCATCAGAGCAGTTCAAATTATCTGCGGTTGCCACCACAATGGATGGTCAATTTTGCGATATACAGTTGGCGCTTCCTGCATCTCCGGCTCATTTGGAAGTCTTCCTGAGATAACCCTTGCGTTGACCTCCTTCTATAAGAACTGCGTGCCTGCAATATTGGTGGGCCTCATGTTTGCGCTTCAGATTTGGAGCCGTGAGAAACTGCTGTGTGGTCGAGAATAAGCGGGGCAGGATTTGATCAATATCTTCCATCACCTTTGCCTCCTTCCCGGGCGCATCAAGCATTTGGCATTTCGAAAGGATGAGGGGCGTATGATGTTCATTAGGGTTTCGGCGTGCGTTCTCTACCAAAATATCGACAATCCCGACAGCGAGTATTCTGTCGACTCCTGCTGCCATGAGGCTTGCGATAACATTGGTCCAAGCGGCGGAGTTCTCTACATGCCTCATGCGCAATCAGCTTTCCTTGTTCGAGGCTTAGAAAGCTGTAAAACGTGGCGTAAAGAAGGCACCTATAAGGTATTTGATAGACAAGACAAGGAGAGGTGAAGTGTTTCTTTTGCTTTCTTTTTATGGTTTGCTTATTGATGATTAAGATGCTGAATAAGGAACTACTCTGATGGCTAAAAGCAGAGCTGTTGCCAGAGCATCTCAAACGAACGTTTGTGAAACATGCTGATCGGCTATGCACGGGTCTCTAAGGCTGATGGCAGCCAGTCCCTTGACCTGCAACGGGATGCCCTGATCGCGTCAGGCGTCGGAGAGGACCAGATTTACTCGGATCTGGCATCCGGCAAGAAAGATGACCGATCCGGTCTGGAGGCCTGCCTCAAGGCATTGCGTGAGGGCGATGTTCTGGTTGTGTGGAAGCTCGACCGCATGGGCCGCAGTCTCCACCACCTTGTCAAAACCGTCAGCTTACTGTCCGAACGCGGCGTTGGCCTCAAGGTGCTCACCGGACAAGGCGCGCAGATCGATACAACAACTGCGGCAGGACGACTTTCATTTGGCATCTTTGCGGCCCTGGCCGAATTCGAAAGCGAGTTGATCCGTGAACGCACAATGGCCGGTCTTCAAGCAGCCCGGGCGCGCGGTAGGAAGGGCGGACGAAAATTTGCGCTGTCAAAATCACAAGTGCGCATGGCACAGGCCGCCATGGCAAACCGCGACACGTCTGTTTCAAACCTTTGCAAGGAATTAGGCGTGAAGCCCGTTACACTCTATCGATACGTCGACCCGAACGGCAATCTGCGAGACTATGGCAAGCGCGTCCTCAGTGCCTAACGTAATATTCTGCACTCAGCCGGAATCTACCCCCACCTGATTAAATCCGGCGGTGACACGCAGGGGCGCGTCCTCGGGCCGGTCGGGAATCATGACCATCGCGGGGTTGATGATCAGCTGCGACGCGGGGCTGCCCACGCTCATCGCCATCTGGGTGACGACCCCGTCGGTAAAGGAACGCGCCTCGGTCTTGTCCAGGGCGACCTGCGCACTTTCGACGGCGGCTTCGGCGGCGCTGCGTTCGGCCGGCAGGGCCTGTGTCAGATCGGACCCGGCCAGATCCACCTGCGCCTGCGCGGCTGCCAGCTGCGCCTCGGCCACGCTTACCGAGGACTCAAGCGCACGCACCGCGTCCTTGGTGCCGACATTGCGAGCCAGCAAGGTGCGCGCGTTGTCCAGATCGACAGACAGCTTGTCCAGCGATGCAGACGCCTGATTGACGCTGGCCTCGGCCACTTTCAGGGAAGATGTTGCAAAACACCGCTTAGATAATGGACCGTATGCGCCGACGTGACCTGTCACTGAACTTTCATCCATTCAAAACCAGAGCCCATGAGTTCGATGCGCCCTATGGCGTGACGACTTGCACCTCTCCCCGGATAGTCAAAAATTCAGTTTTTTGGTAGAGCCGCAGCCAGCGCCCGTGCATATGCATTACGAGCCGTCTGCATGATCCCAATCTCCTGCTGCAGATCGAGGATCTTACGATCCACAACATTCAGGTTGCCAAGTTGGTTTTTAGCTTCGTCTGACAGGCTATCGAGATTATAGCTTTTACCGTCGACGGTAATTGTTGTTTTGTCTGTCATTTTTGAACTCCGTGTTTGATTCAAAAAACCCCCGGCTAGCCGGGGGTTTAATTTTCAGGAAAGGTGGGGGGAAGAAATCCCCCCGCCGATTGTTACTGATTACCTAATCAGATGAAGTCGGTAGCAGCGATGTCCGCTGCGGAAGACACACCCGTCAAGACAATCAACGAGTCGCCAAAACCGAAGTTTCCGGTGTTATTCTCGTTGACCGCAACATAAGCGTTGCCAGACCCCCCCACATCATAAGCAACGTAGATTTCCGTGGCGCCAAACCAGTTAAAGTTGGCGTTTGCAGCGGCCACAAAGTTAGCAAAACTACCAAAGCCAGATCCGTCCGCGATAGTAACAGAGTTGCCACCCGTGTCGATAAGGTCGCTACCAGTGTTAAAGTCGGTGATCGTATCCGCAGTGGCCAGTGTTACGCCGGT
Organism: Roseovarius dicentrarchi; assembly: GCF_003316635.1. Lineage (GTDB taxonomy): Bacteria > Pseudomonadota > Alphaproteobacteria > Rhodobacterales > Rhodobacteraceae > Roseovarius > Roseovarius dicentrarchi. Next base: position 3,094 of record NZ_QNQP01000040.1, read on the forward strand.
ATCGAACTGCGAGATCACAAACGTGTCATCTCCTGCGCCACCTGTCATAACGTCGACACCCTGACCGCCCTCAATGAGGTCATCACCAGCACCGCCAATGAGGATATCGTTGCCACCACCGCCGATGACATCAAGCTGCAGAGCAGCATTTGTCACCTGCGATGCGTCCAGATTAAGCACCGTGTCAGCACCCAAGAGGAAATTCGGGTGATCGTAAGCACGGATCGTCAGCGTCTCCTCAGAACCGATGGACGCCGCCTGGCTCGAGTTGACCATCGCATCAACCACCGCGTTGTCCAAGAAGAGCGAGGACGTCTGCGTAATAGCCGTATCGTTGGTGAACTCGATCGTTCCGACGTTAGACACCCCCTCAAGGTCACCAACAGTCACCACAGCAGAGTTACGAACCTCCATCACGTCGTTGTTGGCCAGGTTGGAGGCGTTGTTATTAGCCCCTACTAAAACGGCACCGCCGTCGATTATGGCGCGGGCGTTTATGTTGGCATCCGACATAATGAAGCGATCATTAGTCATCCAAAACCCTTCCTCACCATCGTAGGTGAAGCTGTTCTGGGCAGTCAAACCACGCGCATCGATCGTAGCGCCTTCGTTAATACCTGTTCCGACATCATCAGGCACGCCAACACCGTTCTCCGTATCGTTATCGTTAACGATATTGATCTGGCGACCACCGTTTACTGCCACACCGTTCGCAGCGAGTAGTTCGTTGGTCAGGGTCAGGTTGTAGCTGTTACGGCCATACGCATCAGCAGCGCCATTAGCAGTATCGGTATTCACACCAGCTGTGTTGTTGCCGACGAGATGGATCGTCTCGAAGCCGGAGACGTTGGTCCACTCGGAAGCGCCGATGTTGATCAGCACACCATCGCCGTCGATGGCGAGCGTGTCATCCCCTTCACCGCCAGACACGGTATCATTGATCGTCAGACCAGCCGTGGTGTCGTTGAGGAGATCGAAGATGACCGTATCATCGCCCGAACCCATCAGGATTGCCTGGCCGCCGCCGGGTAGTGCCACGCCGCTGGAGTCGCGCAGAGTATCGACTCGCACGATTACGTCGCTTGCGCTATCGGTAGCGTCAATCGTCGCAGCCGAGAAACGCTCTGCAGCACCGCTACCAACGTCATCAATGCCGCTACCGTCATTGTCCGTACCCGACCGGTCAAGACGATAGAGGTTCCCCGTGGAGTCAAGGTTAAAGAAGTCCCCTGCTTGGCCACCAGTGACCGTGATCGTCCCGGAGTGCGCAGTGACGTTGCCACCCACACCAAGCTGAACGGTGTTCGACTCAGTGTCGCTGTCGGTCAGGGTGACGTTCTCGTACTCGCCTGCCTGAAGCCGCGCGTTGAAGCGCGGATCGACGTTCACGCCGTCCACGATCGTCAAGCCAACTGTGTCGTTCGCAGTGTCCGTCGCCAGAGCAGCCGTGATGAGGTTACCGGCCCGGCTGTTATTGCCGGAGGTGCCGTGGGCGACTGTTATATTCTCGGAAACCTCTGCCGTGAGATTCGTCAGATTGACGGTCATTCTCTCAGACGCTGACACCCAATCACCAAGGACAAGGTCTTGACCTTCGTTCCGGATGAAGATGTTCTCCAAGTCCGGTGCGATCGACGTATCGAAGTTAATCGTGTCAGGTGCTGTGCCACCATCATGACCCGAGAGGATGTTGACCGTCTCTGTGTTCAGGATTGAGCCTGCAACAGCATCGTCGAAGATCGTAACCTGATCCGCGCCTGCACCGAGGTCGATCATATCGCCTGCGCCGAGGCCATTCAGAAGACGCACAACGTCGTCTTGCCCGGTGCCGGTGAAGTTGAAATCTACAGGCGTACCCGAAGTGCCGTCTTGAATAGCGTTAACTTCAGAGTCGAGGTTGATCTCAAGCCCGGCATTCAGGCCCGACGCGTCGATCGTTGACAGAGACCCGGCCACGTTCGTGAAGGCGGCATCATACTGCGTTGCCTCGACGCGCTGCCCAAAGAAGGTGCTCTCTGAGTCGCCGAGACGAAGACCTTGATCACCCGAGATGTTAACCGCCTCGAGATCCTGGGCGAAAGTCATCCCAACAGAGTTGAAGCTTCCCTCCGAGGTGAGGTCCAGCGTTTCAAAGCCCTGCTGACCCGAGATGCTTTGGAGAACAAGATCGCCTGTCGCGGCGTTGTTCAGCGTGAGATTCACGGTCTGATCGTCAGCCTCAAGAGCGGAGTCGAGATAAGTGAATCCGATAACGCTATTCGGCGACTGCGAATTATTGATGGAGAGATTGTTGGCAGTCGCTTCAGCAATGTTTTGAGCGAATACGGTCTGAGCCTCGGCAACTCTCGAGAAATTGATGTTCTGTACACCAGCTGCATCTTGCAGGTCGAGAATCTGAGTCGATCCGATCGGGCCTTGGAACGTGATGTTAACTGTCTCAACACCATTCAGCGTCGGGGTGATGTCGACTGCCCCAATATCAGAATCTTGGACAAAAGACAGATTCAGGGTAGGGTCCTCGCCAACACCGGTGAGCACGTCATCGTTATTGAGTGTGTTGACTTGGTCGTTGCCGCCCGGCGTGTAATCACGCGGCGCGTCGAACACGTTCGCCGACACAATATCTGCATAAGGCGTGAGCGTAACGGCATCGCTGGCGCCGGACAGGAAGGCGTCTGTTGCAAGCTTTGCCGCGTCCACGGTTGCAGCATCGTTTGTAACACCGTTAAGAACCGCAACAGCCGCATCGGCGGCAGCGTCGTCATATTCGAATCCAGAGGTGTTACCGGCTTTCGTTGCAAAGTCCAAACCAACTTCAACCTTATTGTCGAGTGTTGATTTGTCGAACGTGCCACCAGCAGCATCGTCACGTGCACCATTGATGATCGCTTCGATCATGTCGGCTACCGACACACTTCCGCTCTCGAGCACGTCAACCCAGAATGCCAGCCCGTCAGCATCGGGGGAGCGATTGAACATGTTTACATAAACGGATGTGATGAAGGAGGCCGGCGAAGAAACTCCGGGCGTCACCAAGTAAGGATACAGAGCTTCGGCTTCGGGTGAAGCAGCAAAGTCTGCTGCGATTGTGTTAAACTCACGACCGTTGTCGAGCTCATTGATCCAAAACTGAAGGCCAGCGGGATCGGGCGCGCGGTCAAAGTACCCTACATATAGGGCGGTGATGTCGTTGATTTGGTCTTGCGTAGCCATGGTTTTATCTTTCTGCTTTATGAGCGCTCATAAGGTAGTGCTGTCTGACTTGTATTTTGCCCGAGAGACCTGTTGAAAGGCCGTACCACAAGGATTCCATTGACGCACTGGTTGTGTGCTAGCAAAATACTTATCAGCATACAATAAGAATGTACAGTGAAGTGAACACTTGTCTTGTTGTATTGCGCCAATGAGTCAGGTAGGGTGGTCTTGTCCATGTCTATGGGGTGGCTGTGGCGCAATACGATGAGGGGTGAATCCATGTATAACCGCGAACCTGTCGCCCCTGAGGCCCGAATAAATTTGCGTGCGGACTTGGGGGGCTGGCTTAAATCATTGCGCGAAGGTCGAGGACTAACACAGCGTGAACTTGCTGTTGAGTTGGGCCTTGATTACTATACCTTCATCTCCCAGCTGGAAAACGGACGTGGAAAAATCCCCTGCAATCGGTATCGGGACTGGGCTCAGGCGCTTGGGCAAGACCCCAAGGCGTTTGTGCGTAAGCTTTTGTCACACTATGATCCTGCGTCATATGAAATTTTGTTCTCGGACGGTGCGGACGAGACCTTTTGATATAGGTTGATTGCGCCCTATGGCAAAAATTGTCTCATTTACCAAGCCGACAAACCATACGCGCGAACACGCTCTGCATGGCTTCGTCGATGACGGCGATCTTCTGGAGTTCCCTCAGTCCCAGATTCCGCAGGCCCAAGCACATAACCAGACGCAGCCTCAACTGGCTCACCCAAAATCCATCTACGCATCAGACTGGACGAATCAGGAACTCGCTGAGTTGTACCGGGCTCACTCTTTGGTTCAATCAGCACAGCCGGGGCTGGAATGTGACCGTGGTATTTCCGATGAGGGCGATCCTTGGTTCATTATTGGTGATGACAAAGGCGATGTGCTGATCCATATCTGCCGCATCCAAGGAACCTATATCCTTGACAGCGTTGCGCTCTCGAAAGCTTTGAGGGGCACAAATTTTAACACCCTGATCAAGAGTTTTCTGACCACTGTTGCTGGAAAGCAAGGGCAGGGCGCGGAGGATTCTGCTGATCCGGCAAATGTTGTGCGGTTAGTTCGTGGCGGCACTGTTTGCTTGCATCCATCGGTGATGATTGCAGCGCTTGTATGGACTCTGTTGATGGATGCTGATGAGCTAACCCTCCCGCCTTCAAGCGGCTCCAGCCTTAGGGGGCTAGGCCAGGACAAAGCTCAGAACAAAACTTTGTCTGACAACATGTTGGACATACCCGCCCCTGCAATCTTCAAGGCTGATCTGGTGAAATCGGAAAAACTTGAAGTAGACGCAGCCGCTTTTTTTGTTGATCTAGGAAAAGGGGCGATCGTACAAAGAGACGAAAAGCAGCTGCACGTCTCTTCCTACTCACAGGCTTTAACTACAATTGCTATAGCTGCTGGATTTTACGCCAGCACAGAAGCGACAGATGGCTTTTGGAAATCCATCATGGAGGCGCCCGCTGACGCTGATGCTTCTGACTCATTCAATGGAGCCGGGGCAAGCGAGGAGAGCGACTTAAACATCTCCCCTGATCATCTGTCAGACGCTCTGACGCTGTTGAGCGGTGTGGTCGATTTGGTCGTAGTGAAGAGTGATAAGGGCTACGCGGCTGAAAACGATAACGATGTAGGCGCGAGCGCGGTTGTCCTAACCCAGGCAGTCTTGGACAATATTGACCAAGAGCAACTCGCTATTGCCAGCGAAAAGCCCATAGCTTTCGAAAAAACATCCATGATCACAACCGCTGATGAGTCAGGTGAGATCAGCAGTGAAGAAAATGTCCAGCAGTCTGAGATGGCTGCGAGCTTGTATGATAGAGGCCTTGATCTCAACATAAAGGAGCAGGTTTCGGATGTCTCTATTCAGGGTATCACACAAGCTTATGTGTCTAGCGGCGTGGATGTCGTCCGTTTCGATGCACCGTCGTTCAAGTCAGGCCTCGGTAATTTTAATGGTGAGCTTAAGAAGTATGCCGAGGCTTTCGATCTCATTGTCTTTCCTGCGGAAGAGGAAAGCGGTCTCGCTGACGAGACAGAGCATCCTTTCCTTGGCTCTGTTTATCTCAGTGAGTTTGATGATGCCGCGCAGAGTTTTATCGACGCCAAGGGCAAAAATATGGAAGTTCTCCGCTTCAATGAAGAGGTCATTCTTATCGATAAGGCTGCATATTCTGGGAACACCACCACGGTCAGCTGGCAACTAGATGATGGCAGTTACGTGTCGATGATTGGCCTGTCCAGCGATATGGCTGAATTTCTCGTTGCGTGAAAATACGGACCAAAAGCCCTTGAGCGCCGATCCTTCGATGTCCTGGGCATAAGGACGGACCTCTTCGGAGGCTCCCAGGACAATCCTAGGACAAGCTATTTACTAACCTTGAAACCACACCAGCATCTAGAAAATGAAGGTCTACGTCTACTTCACAAATGCTGCATATCAACTTACAAGGCCGCAGATAGAAAACCATAAGCGGCCGTCATTATGCGGTAGAGTGCATGTCATACGTTTGGGCTTTGGAGGCCGACTAACATTATGCGTAAGAAATCCTCGCTTGAGCTCGCGTACGGTAGGTTCAGGTCCACCTTCGTCGCGACCATTGTCTTCAGTTTTTTCACCAACTTACTGATGTTTGTTGGCCCTCTCTATATGCTGCAGATTTATGATCGTGTGCTTGCGAGCCGGAACGAGATGACCCTGATTATGATTTCTGTAATCGCTATAGCCCTCCTATTGAGCTACGGCCTTCTGGAGTTCACACGCTCGCGCCTGCTGGTTCGAGCAGGGATGCAGTTTGATGAAGTGCTCGCAAACCCTGTCTTCCACCGTGTGGTCAAACAACAGACAGCCATGCCGGGCGGCAATGCCCAAATTGCTTTGAGTGACATCGATAGAGTTCGGGAGTTTATGACCGGACAGGGAATTCTGGCTTTCTTCGATGCTCCTTGGGTCCCGTTGTTTCTCGCCTTATGTTTTGCGTTCCATCCGTGGCTGGGGATTGTGGCTACCATTGGGGCGGCCATTATCTTTGCACTCGCGATCACCAATGAATTCGCAACTCGCAATGTCTTGCAGGATGCCAGCAATGCTGCTCAGGGCGCCAATCACTTTGTAAGTACGACCATGCAAAATGCTGAGGTCATTCGAGCGCTCGGTATGGAAAAGCAGCTGACCAAACGTTGGCTGGATAAACATGATGACGTGCTGGTCCATCAAGCCAAGGCGAGTGATCGCGCGGGCTCAATCATGGCCTCGTCGAAATTCATTCGCATGAGTCTACAGGTCGCCATTCTAGGGACTGGGGCCTACCTGGCAATCCAGCAATTGATCTCGCCCGGTATCATGATAGCGGCATCAATCGTAATGGGCCGCGCTCTGGCCCCGGTCGAACAAGCTGTTGGCCAGTGGAAGCAATTTGTGAACGCGCGATCATCACACAAGCGCCTGAAGCAATTGTTTGACACGATCGCAGATCAAGAAGAGCGAACTGAGCTGCCAGAGCCAAAGGGAAACCTAAAGGTAGAACAGTTATTTGCGACCGTCCCAGGCACACGGGATGCGCTGCTTAGAGGAATCAGCTTTTCAATTGAGGCCGGAGAGGTTCTCGCGATTATTGGGCCGAGTGGGTCTGGTAAAACCTCCCTGATCAGACATCTTGTCGGAGCAAAGGCTCCAGCGGCCGGAGCGGTTCGCTTGGACGGAACCGAAATGCATCACTGGGATCCTGATAAGCTCGGGCGGTTCATTGGCTATTTGCCCCAAGATGTGAAACTCTTTGGCGGATCCGTTGCAGAAAACATCTCGCGCTTTGAAGACGAGCCAGAAGATGCAGATATAGTTGCCGCGGCAACGCTTTCCGGTGCCCATGACATGGTCCAGACGCTGAGCAATGGCTATGAAACCAATGTCGGTGACGGGGGCATGTTTCTCTCTGGAGGCCAGCGTCAGCGTGTAGGCCTTGCGCGGGCGGTTTACCGCTCTCCGAGCCTCGTGGTTCTTGATGAACCAAATTCGAATTTGGATAGTGAGGGTGAAAAAGCGCTCATGTCGTGCATTCAGCACCTCAAGGACATGGGCAAAACCGTGATTTTGGTCACACATAAGACCAACCTGCTTGCCCTAACCGACAAGACGCTGATGCTCATGAACGGGACAGTTGAAAAGTTTGGCCCAACCAGCGAGTTTTTCAAAAAGCCACAAGCTACGGCATCAGGTGTTACAGGGGCAGTCAGCGCTCATGGTACGGGACAGGCTCCTAGTAAAGCGGCCGAAACCGTACCTGCGGTGGTGCAGCTATCCCCGTCCGGGCAAGCTGGAAGATCCAGTTAAGACAAAAGCTGACAAAGAGAGATGAGACAGGTTCTGTCTTGTCAGCGGATCCCCATGAAACCGAGACATGAGGGGCACCGAGGAACTATATTAGGACACGCCACAGATGGCCAAGAAACCAAGCCCAAGACCGATTGCGATCATGGGATATGCAATTGTAATCCTCACGTTTGGCGTTTTTGGAAGCTGGGCAGCTGTTGCCAAGCTTGATAGTGCCGTTTTTGCTCCGGGTACAATCTCCTTGGAGGGTAACCGCAAGGTCGTGCAGCATCTTGAAGGCGGCATTATTCAGGAGATCCTCGTAAATGAAGCCGACACGGTTCAAGAAGGCGATGTCCTATTGCGCCTTAATAGCATTGAGGCGCGGTCCAATTTGCATGTCGTAGATACCCGGCTGGACGTAGCTAGAATTGTTGAAGCCCGTCTTTTGGCAGAGCGTCAACTAGCTGAGACGCTTGAGATGCCCGACCTGAACGTAGGAGAGTCTTCTAGCATTGTTGAGACGACAATTGCGGACCAGAAAGATATCTTCCAAGACCGCCAATCCATCCTGAAGTCACGGACTGATATCTTAAAGAGTCGGATTGAACAGATTGGAGAACAAATCGAGGGCCTGGAGCTTCAGAAATCTGCGCTGACGCGTCGGGTGGATAATTACATGACGATGATCAAGCGGATGCGCGACGGTGAAGAAAGAGGCATGATTCAGAAAAATGTCTTGTCTCAGCAAGAAGACGAAATGATTCAAATCGAGGCATCTCTCGGGCAGATAACCTCTGAGATTGCTCAAGCCAAGAACATGATCAGTGAAACTGAGTTCGAAAAAATTCAGAGTGTACAGGAATATCGACAGCGCGCCAATACAGAGCTGGAAGAGGTCCGAGCCGAGATCTCAGAACTCGATCAGCGCAAGAATATCGCCCTGGACACCCTGAAGCGGATGGAAATACGTGCGCCTAGCGTCGGTTCGGTCCAGAATCTAAAGGTGCATACCGTTGGATCGGTAATCCGCGCAGGGGATGTTCTCATGGAAATAGTGCCCAAGGATGAAGACCTGATCGTGAATGCGCGGGTGTCACCGCGCGATATCGACAACATATCTCCGGGGATGAAGACAGAAGTCCGGTTCACCGCCTTCAAGACCAAGCTGACGCCAATCATGCTAGGCAGTGTCAGAACTTTGTCTAACGACGTCATCACTCCCGAAAATCCGCAAGAGATGCCCTATTATCTGGCCCGTATTGATGTCGAGGAGAAAGACATTCCCAAGGAGATCCAAGGTCGCCTGTCAGCAGGTATGCCTGCTGATGTGATCATCACGACAGGGGAGCGGACAGTGCTTAATTTCATCGCATCCCCGTTGCTTGACGCGGTTCGCAAAAGCCTGATCGAAGAGTGACGCTCAACCATCCCGGGTTTCCATGAACGCGAACCTGATCTTCAAATGGCTGAAAGACCCACGCTTTTCCCCTGCTGCGGACAAAACGGGTGGTGTCTCGAATCTGGTGGAAATTCTGTGGCGGCGTTCTCCGGGCATGGGAATTTGGGTCTGATCAGGCGGCGAGGTCAAGGCTGATCGGGGCGATGGGCTGAGCCAAGGTTTCCGAGCCATCCACTTTTCGCAT
>NZ_QNQP01000041.1 GCF_003316635.1 Roseovarius dicentrarchi
GTCGCGCCCTGACTCTATATCACCTGTTGGCCAGCCTGCCCGAGGGCATGAAATGGCTGCCCGCGATGCCGTGAAATGCGTGCCCGAGATCACGCGAAATCACTGCCCAACTTCCGCGAAATGCGCAGTTGGACTGAAGAGAACGGGTACTCACTCGACACCAGCCTGAATATGCAGGACCTCGGCGTGTCAGCGTACAAAGGCGACAACGCCACCACAGGGGCACTCAGCGGCTTCCTAAAGGCTGTTGAGGCTGGACAGGTCCCTACCGGGTCCGTGTTGCTGGTCGAGAACCTTGACCGCATCTCCCGACAGAAGATCAGGAAGGCTCGTAACACGCTCGAGGATATCATCGACGCCGGTGTGGACGTCGTGACCCTCGCGAATAACAAGCGGTACACCCAGAACGATCTGGATGATGATGCAATGACCGGGATCGAGATCATCCTGACATTTCAGAGGGCACACGAGGAGAGCCTCACGAAGTCGAAGCGGGTCAAGCATGGCTGGCAGCGCAACCTCGAAAGCGTCAAGGCTGGCACGAGGAAGAGATCAAGGGCTATTCCGAATTGGCTGAAGCTGGTGGGGACCATGGACGATGGGCACTTCGAGGTGATCGAAGAGAAAGCTCAGGTGACCCGCGAGTTGTTCTCGAGGTTCGCTGATGGGGACGCCGTGTGGTCCATAGCAAAGGATTTCCGGGACCGTGGCATCAAGACCCCTCGGGGCAAGACCTTTGCGGCTGGAAACATCTACCGGCTGGTTAAGTCCAAGGCACCCTTTGGCATCCTCGAGATCGGACGCGGGACCAAGAATGACCGTACCGTGTTCGACCAGATCGACGGCTACTTCCCAAGGATCGTGGACGAAGACACTCAGCGCCGGGTGAAGATGCGCCTCGATGGCATTGCCCAGCGCAAGGAAGGGAACCGGATCGTCAACGACCCCAAGAGAAAAACCCAAGGCATCCTCACAGGCGTCATTCGGACCACCGAGGGAGAACGCTGCGTGTGTCGCAAGGGAACTGATGGTTCCTTCGCCTACGTCGAGACCACCACGAGACGCTGGCTGGCCTCGAGGAACGTCATTGAGAGCAGGTTCCTTGATGGCTGGTCTGAGATCGTTGCAGCACATGACACCGTTAGCGGCCCTGACGTGAATGACGTTGAGGCTGCGCTGGCGGTTGCTGCGGGGGACGCGGACACGATCACCGAAAGGCTCAAGAACAAAAAACTTCCTCCAAGGGTTCGAGCAACCTTGGAGCATAGCCTGCTGACAGCCCAAGCGAACATCGAGGAACTGCAAGGATACCTCAAGGAACTGCGTCGAGGTCAGGCGTTGGCATCGCAGGAAGTACCCGAAAATCTCGCGGGGATGGAACCTTGGGAAGCCAACCAGTGGGTGCGGATGATCGTGGATCGGGTGACCGTGATACGGGGTGACAAGAAGCGAGGGCCGGAGAGGAAGACCATGTTGGTAGTGACGCTCAAGAATGGTCTGAAGGTGCGACTTGGGGATACCGAATTGTTATTCGCAGGCTGACCGTGCTGTAAAGACGAACGTCCAAACCAGAGCCGAGAATATCGCGGGCATCGTGGTGCCCCTTGGGAAAGCTGGTCGCCCTTAGCGGGAACAAAAATGGCAATCTCAAAAACCCTTCAAACCCTTACCCATAAGGCTCATCTCGATCACCTCAATTGGTGCTCACCCAAGGAAGAAGAACGTCACCACCGCAAATGAGTGATGATCGCCCCCAAACAGAAAGACTACACAGTCATGACCAGCAGAGCGACCAGAAAGACCAAGCAATGCCTCTGGTGCGGCTCAGAGTTCACCTATGAACGATCCACCAAGAAGCACTGTTCTGAGAACTGCCGCCGCGCCTTCAACATCAAGGCCCAGCGTAAGCGCGAGAAAGAGAACGAACGACGCCGCACTCGAGAAGCCCTGCGTAGACGATGGGTTAACCTTGAGGAACGCCGGGCAGACCTCCCCAGTCAGATGCAAGATGCTCTTGCTGATGAGTACGAAGGCTATGGAAACATGGTCGGTGAAAAGAAGAGCGATCAGATCGGACGAAAGATTGAGGAGGCTCGTCCACTGTGGGATCGAGATGAGCGCATGATCCGGCGAGACGCTGAGAAGGCTGGTATCCCATGGGAACAAGTGATCGCACCCAAGAAGCCCCGAAAGGCAAGACCATCAGCCGCCAAGCCCTCAGTCGATTCTCAGATGGTGGTTCAGCGTGAACAATTCGTGAGACCTCCGTCCAGACCAATGCCCAAGATTGAAACCAAGAGAGAACGCAAGGTTTTGCACCGAAAGGGCTGACTCGATGAGACCAACCCATGGCGATGGTCATGGGGCCAACTCATAATGACCTCAAGCGATACCTGAACAGGTAAGACCAATATCCATTCCCGTTTGGTCTTCATCTCAAGCCATCCGGATAGTCACCTCAGGTGATCGTCTGAGGAGGCGCCATCCAGACCCTATAGTTTCTTTAAGGATGGGCTAGTTTTATTCCACGTAGACAACAGCTTACAGGAACCCTTACCCGTTTTTGAATGGGCAAAATGGGTATTGACCACCTCACTGGTCTCACACGCAAGGGCATCTCAAGCCCGAATACACACCATAGCGCGTCACTGAGCCAACCACCTTGCACCCAACATACACCCAAGGATCAAACCAATGCAGAATATAACAGTCTTCGACAGCATCATGGGGTCTGGCAAGACCTCGCACATCATCGAACTCATGCGACAGTCTCACCTCAAGGCCATGTTCAACGGAACCCCTCACCAATTCGTCTACGTCACTCCCCTCTTGGATGAGGTTGATCGCGTAAAGGACGCCCTGCCTGAGATGAAGTTCAAGGACCCCAAGCCTGTCCATGGCAAGAAGTACTTCCACTTCGAGCAACTCTTGGATGATCGAGAGAACATCGCCACGACGCATGAACTATTCAAGCGCCTGACGCACAAGGCCTATGATCACATTTCATCGGGCAACTACACACTCGTGATCGACGAGGTCCTGACCTGCTGTGACATCTTCTCTGACCTCAAGGAGGCTGATCGCAAGACCCTGTTCGACACGGGCATGGTCTACATCGAGGAGGACACACGCCGTCTCAGGTGGAACCACGACGATCACGGCGAGTACGCAGGTCGCTTCGAGGACATCAAGAACCTCTGCGACAATGGCAATCTCTGCGTCTATGGCGACAGCCAGGTCATCATATGGCAGTTCCCCATCGAGTTCCTTCAATGCTTCGATCAGGTTTACATCCTCACCTATCTCTTCGAGGGATCGCCAATGCGTTCCTACCTCGAGGCCGAGGGCGTCTCGTTCAAGATGATGGCGGTTGAGGGAGAGCGAGATAAAGGGTTCACACCAGTGGATTGGTGGTCTCAATCAGAGGCGGCGACCAAGGCCAAGATCAAGAAACTGGTCACCGTCTATGAAGGCCCGCTCAATGACATCGGTGCCAAGAAGGGCAAGGCGCAACCGTTCTCGAAGGGATGGCTGAATCGACAGGACAAACGCGGCATGGCTGCGATTAGGGCGAAGGCTGAGACGTTCTTCAAGACCAAGGCCGAGACCCCGTCATCAGAGAACTCATGGGCCACCTTCTCGGATCACAAGAAGGCCTTGAAGGGCAAAGGCTACTCGCACTCGAAGTGTTGGATACCGCTGAACACAAAGGCGACCAACCAGTACGCACACAAGCGGTCCATGGCGTATCTCTCCAATCGGTTCGCGCTGCCCCCGATCAAGAGGTTTTTCGAGGACCAAGGGATCGACATGAGTGAGGACATCTACGCCCTGAGCGAGATGATCCAAGTCCTGTGGCGCACCGCAATCCGCAACGATGAGCCGGTCATGTTCTACATACCGAGCGAACGGATGCGTGGCCTGTTCCACCTGTGGCTATCGACTGCCAACACGACCCAACTGATAAGGGCCGTTGGCCAACATAAGAGCAAAGCAGCCTGATCATCACAAAAAACGCCTGAGACGACGCTGCCGCTACTGTCGTCACGATCTCGGGTCAGCCCCTGCCTGCCCCAACCAAAGGCGGGGGCTTCCTTCTATCTATCAAAATACTCTCACACTCCTGCCACACTCCTTGCTCGAGAGCGGAAGCTCCAAACCGAAACGCTGGAGCAGACATCGCCTGTGTCTGCTTTCCAGCCTTTTAGGCTGACTGGTTTGCCTTTGATGCTCTTCATTCTTAAAACGAGAACGATGGCCTCAACCATGCAGTGGCTTTCAAGGCTGGCCGGTCGCAGCCGTCTTTGCAGTCGGTCATCGGTGAGGTCTTCGCTGGTGTGACATTCGACACGAAGGGCGGATTGCGGTCATTCGCTGCAACTGAAACCATGCAATGAATGCTTCCTTGGTCGCTGGCTAAAGAAGCTCCCCGCTATTCGTTTGCGATCCCGATAGGATTATGACAACGTTCACACAAGTTTTTGGGGTTTGATAATGCGGTACAAAGCTTTTCGGGTTAGAAACTTTAAAGGTATCTCGGACACGACGGTAGAATTTGGCGGAATTCTAGGCGCATCGGTGTTCCCTTTTGTTGGTTTGAATGAAAGTGGAAAGACAACGGTCCTTCAAGCCATCCATACGTTTTCCCCCGACGCAGCTACCAGCGAACTTTTAAGTGGGGAGAAAGATGTAGGGGTGCCTTTCAAAGAGAGAGTGCCTCGACATCTAATTTCAACTTTCACCGGTCGTGTTTCAGTGACGGCAACGATAGAGGCCAATGAGACCGATCTAAAAGCGATCAGGGCCAAACTTTCAGGCGACGGACTCAAAGTCGAGGACATACCCTCGGTGCTGGAAATTGAGCGCCGCCAAGATTTCAAAAGTGGTGACTTCGAAGGTAGCTACTTCACTCTTCTTACGGCAATTAAAGTTAAAACTGGGCGGCAACAGAAATTTCGAACGCCAACCAAAGATGAACGGGTTATGATCCGCGATGCCATATACGATCGGACACCTGACATTGCATTCTTTCCAACATTTGTCTTTGATTTTCCTTCGAAAATTTACCTTACGGACCGTGGAGGCCGAGTAAACAGCTTCTATCGAAGTGTGTTTCAAGATGTCTTAGATTCGGAAGGTAGCAAGTACCGAATAGAAAATGACATCGTCCGACGCATTCGTGGTGAAGACAAGCGCTTACCATGGGCGGCATTTTTGCCTGTGTGGTTTAGTCATGACGACAAACCTAAAATTGACCACATAATGGATCGGGCTGGTGTCGCTTTAACGAAAAGCGTATTCGGTCGTTGGAACAAAATTTTTGGCGAAGATACCAAAGGAAAAGAGCTAACTGTCGAATACTCGACAGACGAGGGTGAAGTTATAGATGAGAATGGAAATGCTGTAAAAACAGAAGAACATGACATTTTTGTCAAGTTTCAGGTCAAGGATGGAACCCGTCGCTTTGATGTCAAAGACCGATCACTTGGATTTAGATGGTTCTTCGCGTTCATGCTATTCACTCAATTTCGCACGGCTAGGGCCACTAATAAGCCAGTTTTATTTCTCTTTGACGAGCCCGCTTCGAATTTGCATGCATCTGCACAGCAAAGGCTGATCGAAAGTTTTCCGGAGATTGCCATCGGTGACCATGCATTGGCCTACACAACACATAGCCATTACATGATAGAACCGGCATGGCTAGAACAGACATTCATCGTAACAAATCGAGCTGACGCGCCAGACGACTCTGTGATTGACAACGTATCTCTTGACGATGGTTCCCTAGACATCAATGCCGAGACCTATAGGTCTTTCGTCAACAGAAATCCAAACAAAACATCCTATTTTCAGCCAATTTTGGATAGGCTGCAAGTTGTCCCAGACAAATTCAACATCGACCGAAGTTCGATAATACTTGAGGGAAAATCTGATTACTATATTTTGCGCTATGCGGCAAAATTGTTGGAAGTAGACGATCTGTCGTTTCTTCCCGGGCTTGGTGCAGGCACTCTTGGAGCGTTAGTGGCTCTCAGCACTGGTTGGAATCTTAAATACTTATTCGTCTTGGACTCAGACAAAGCGGGAAGAAGAGAACGCGATAAATATGTCAGAGATTTTGCGCTTCCAGAGACATCTATTACAACCCTTGGCGATTACCTCGAGCACGTAACAGTTATTGAAGACTTACTTGACGACACCGCCCGGTCAAAGATCAAGGCAGAATTAGGCTTAGATAAGATGCCATCGAAGGCGCAGATCAAGCGTTTCTTTCAAGAAAAATTGGCGACTAATGAAATCGACCCGCTCGGGGCCGGATTTAAACGAAATTCTGAGAAACTCATTCAATCGATGAAATCTCGCTTGGATCATGTTTAAAGCTGATCAATACCCTTTGGGATGACGTGCGACTGGGTCAGACACCGTGCTGCACTGCGGCGCGATGTTCCAAAGTGAATGGCGACTTTGGGCCGGTACGCTGCCGATTATCGTAGAGTTGCCTCAATGACCTTGCAAAGTTCGCTTTCTGTGTCTTGTGGACGTTAAGCCTGTCGATCCTCACAGCATTCGATTCGGACCACCGAGCAGACCCAAAGAGAACTCCACGAGAAAATGGTGGCGAACCTCGCGAGGCCTCACGTGGCCCGCACTGAAGGAATGCTCAAGGAGGACAAGGCAATTTTCGAGCCAGACCTTCTCCATATCGCCTGAGCAAACAACAGGAGGCTTTGAAACGAAGAGCGGATGCTGGTGCAACCACGATTGCTCCACGAGCTCTTGGAGTTGCTAAGGTTGCTTGAATACTGGAGAAGTGAAATGCTTTAGATGATCAGGAATTGGGCAGCCCAGCATGTATGAAAATGCGTTCAACAGCATTGAGAGAGAGCTTCGCAACGAAGAAGGCGTGGCTAATGAGCTGGACTACGTAGAGCAGACCTCATGGGTCTTGTTCTTGAAGTATCTCCACGACCTCGAAACTGAGCGGCGCGACCGGGCCGAGCTGGATGACACAGACTACACCCCGATTATCGACGGGGAATACCGTTGGGATCGCTGGGCGGCACCGAAGAAGGACGGTGAGTTTGACCACAACGTGGCCAAAATCGGTGACGACCTTATCGCCTTCGTAGATCAGGAGCTGTTCCCCTATCTCGGCTCGTTCCGTGAGACGGCTACCGGTCCACGCACCATCGAATACAAGATCGGTGAGGTCTTCACTGAGCTGCGTAACAAGTTCCGCTCGGGGTACATTTTGCGCGACGTTCTGGAGACAGTAGACGGGATGTCCTTTAACACCCAAGCCGAGCGCCACGAACTCTCTCAGCTCTATGAGACGCGCATTCGGCGGATGGGCAACGCAGGGCGTAATGGCGGTGAGTATTACACTCCCCGTCCGCTCATCCGCGCCATGATCAAGGTGACCGACCCAAAGATAGGAGAGACGATCTACGATGGCGCTGTCGGCTCTGCGGGCTTCCTCTGCGAAGCATACGAATACATGCGCAAGGACGATCTCACAGCGAGCCAGTGGGGAACGCTGCAGCGCGACACGTTTTTCGGACAAGAAAAGAAGGGTCTCGCCTACATCATCGGCATCATGAACATGGTCCTACACGGCATCGAAGCCCCCAACCTTGTCCACTCCAACACGCTTAATGAAAATGTGATGGACATACAGGAAAAGGATCGCCACGACATCATCCTCGCCAATCCGCCCTTCGGTGGTGGCGAACGTAAGGAGGTTCAGCAGAACTTTCCGATCCGTACAGGCGAGACGGCTTACCTTTTCTTGCAGCACTTCATCCGCAAACTGAGGGCCGGTGGCAGGGCGGCGGTGGTCATCAAGAACACCTTTCTGTCGAACACCGACGGGGCCAGCGTGGCGCTCAGGAAGGAACTTCTGGAGAGCTGCAACCTCCACACGATCCTCGACTGCCCCTCCGGGACGTTTCAGGGGGCCGGGGTGAAAACAGTGGTCCTATTCTTCGAGAAGGGCGCACCGACGCGGAACATCTGGTTCTACCAACTCGATCCCGGTCGCAACATGGGTAAGACCAATCCGCTGAATGACGGCGATTTGGGCGAGTTTGTGGAGCTGCAGCGCACCCGCCCCAATGGGCCGAAAAGTTGGATCGTTAACCGCGCCGATCTGGACGAGGACACCTACGACTTGTCGGTCAAAAATCCGAACGCCCCCGAGGCCGAGGCCCTGCGCAGCCCCGAAGAGATCATCGCCGACATGCTGGCGCGTGATGCGGAGACGGCTCAGATACTCGAAGACATTCGGGGGATGCTGTGAAAGACGTTGCCAAAAGTGGCTGGGTGAGCAAGCCGCTGGGCGAAGTCGTCGAGGTCATCGGCGGTGGAACTCCATCAAAGCGAAATCCCGCATTTTATGGGGGAGAGATACCGTGGGCGACTGTCCGGGATATGAACTTAGAACATATTGCGAAAACCGAACATTCGATTACAGCCGACGCTCTGAAAGCCTCGTCGTCGAAACTGATCCCCGCTGGTGAAGTCGTTATTGCTACCCGGGTCGGCCTTGGGAAAGCCTGCATCTTGGATCAGGATACAGCGATCAACCAAGATCTTCGCGGCCTAGTGCCCAAGTCGAGTGAGCAGGTTGACCGGCGCTTTCTCTTCCACTGGTACAAAAGCATTGCCAATCAAATAATCGCAGCGGGCACCGGAGCGACCGTACAGGGAGTAAAGCTTCCGTTCATAAAAGGGCTACCAATCCCCCTCCCACCCCTCGAGGAACAACGGCGCATCGTTGCGAAACTGGACGAGGCCTTCGAGGGTCTCGACCGCGCCCGAGAGAACGCCGAGGTGAACCTGCAGAATGCACGGGACCTTTTCGGCAGTGCGTTGCACGTGGCGTTCGAAGACGGGTCGATCTCATGGAATGACACGGTGCTTGCTGACCTTGGCTCTGTCGTCACTGGATCAACACCAAAAACCTCAGACAAAGGAAACCTTGGTGACCACCTGCCTTTCGTGAAACCCGGTGATTTCCTCTCGAATGGCTCACTCGTCTACGACAACCAAGGCTTGAGCGAGAAAGGAGCGTCCGTTTCTCGTTTGCTTCCTGCTGGTTCTGCTTTGATGGTTTGCATCGGCGCGACCATTGGAAAGGCAGGCTATAGTGATCGCCCGATAGCAACGAACCAACAGATCAATGCCGTTGTTCCGAACGACGGGATTAGTGGTGAATACCTCTACTATCAAATGCTGACCCCTGCGTTTCAGGCGGACGTCATGCATGGTTCTGGTCAAGCAACATTACCTATCATCAACAAGGGCAAATGGAGCAAGCTTACTGTCCGTTTACCGAGCGACCCAACCAAACAGATAGAGATCGTCGATAAGCTTTCTAGTCTTCGCGCTCAGATCGACGCAACATCGGCACAATACAAAGCCCAGATCGCCGACATCGACGACCTCCGCCAATCTCTATTGCAGAATGCCTTCGCGGGGGAACTGACATGAAAGAGAGCCAATGCCTGCACCTATAGAAAAGAAGTTGCGCATCCCTGTTCGGCTTGTTGATGGCAAATGGGAGGTCGAGTTCGGTGGGCAGGTACCCGTAAAGGACGATCAAACAGCCGAAATCTTGGTGCCAGAGAAGGCAATCACGGACAAACTCTTCTTAGAGGAGATGAAGAAACGCGTCCTACTGTCGGTGCTCCCAAGGGGGAGCAAGCTACGCGCGTACTTGGCCACGAAGGACTTCGAAAACGTCAGTGAAGAGCAGCGCAAGGCGCTGATCGATTGGGAAAACTGGCATCAAGAGGTATCCGAGTTAGCCATCGACAACTGGAGTGGAGGTGCGCTGAGCTTCTTCGAGCTAGAGCTTGGCCCTGCAACGGACCGGCAGATGCAGGATGACGACCTCATGCAAGGAGGGTTATGGCTGGAGATCAAGGGCCGCAAGGCCACCGGCTTGATTTCATCGACGTTTGAACTGCCGCCCTGCGTTTCGGACGAGCCTGCTCGCAGCCTGAACCACGCATTTACGATCCTGTCCGAGGTCTATGAGCCGTGGCGCATTTCTCATACTGGCAGTGCCTATGAGCGGTTCTTGTATCAAGAGGGTGACGGTGCGGATTTCAAAAATACCGGACAGCGATTACGCTAATTCCCGGACAGCCGTTTCAGTAATTCCCGGACAGCTCGGGCACGGCTGATCATCTGCCTGCGATCATGTTTCGGTTCGGATAGTTTC
>NZ_QNQP01000042.1 GCF_003316635.1 Roseovarius dicentrarchi
ATCGAGAACAGGAGCTGAAGAAGGCTCGCACGGATCAGCCGCTCCGGCGCGATGGAGGGGCGGCCAAAGTCGGTGTAGAGCGCGGCGAACTCGGCATCGAGGCTCGCCAGCGCGTCATTGACGATCCGACGGATCAACCGCAGCGGATGACGCTCCGGAACCCGCTCCTCAAGATCAACATAGCTGAACAGCGACCCACTCGCCTCGTCCGTCCCCCGCATCGCCACCACCCGCCGCCGCTGCCATGCTGAAAGTGAATCATGTTCTCATAACCGCGTCGAGGGCCGACTTTTTCAGCAGCCAGCTAAGAGGGCAGGAGCCGGGCCGGGTGAAAGTGAAAGTGTCCTTCGGGTTTTGTGACTGACGGATGAGGGCCATAGGGGTCCATCAGATGGGTCCGGGCCGGATTCCGGTCTGTCGTTCCGGATGAAGGACATTCCCATGCAAACAGCTGTCTTGCGCGTGTTGCGCGCGACCGCTGCCTCGTGGTGGCGACATAAGGAACTACGCCGAACCGGCCAGACGGGGCAGGCACAGCGGCTCGAGCGGGAGACTGTCCTGCGTGATCTCGGGTATCTGAAGCAGGCGGCGTCATTGCCAAACGCGCATGTAATCTGCGGAGAGGGTGGGACATTCATCCATCTCGGTTGGACCACCTTGTCAACCTTTGCGCCGATCGAACGCTTTCCCTTGGCCACTCTTGCGGTCGCACGCGGAACGCCGTTCATCGACATCCGACCCGTCACCGATGTCATCGCCTTCGCGAACCTGCCGCGGATGGCGCGGGACGGATCGGTCGACCCTGAACCTTCGGGTCCCGGCAGGTCCGTCTCGCTGACCGCCTACATCAACATGGTCGACGCACTTGGCGCGAGGATCCTCAACGATCCGCGGCCCCGCCAGTCATCCTGATCACCATTTCCTCTCACCAATACTCGAAAGGAGGCCAGCCATGGCCCGATCCCACACGCCCAAATTCGATGCCTCCGAGGTCATCACCAACGAAATCATCCGCATCATCGAGCGCGGTGTTCTGCCGTGGCGCAAGCCCTGGACCGCAGGTGGCAACTCCCGTCCGCTACGTGTGGGCGGTGAGCCCTACCAGGGGGTCAACAACTTCCTGCTGACCATGCGGACGGTGATGGCGGGCCACAGCTCGCCCTTCTGGATGACCATTCCGCAGGCGAACGCCCTGGGCGCAAAGGTGCGCAAGGGCGAAAAGTCCTCCGTCGTGGTGTATTATGGCCAAAGTCGAAAAGACGCCGATACCGACGACGATCGCAGCGACGGCGATGATCACTCCGAGGAAGCCCGGATATTCCGCTTCCAGAAATCCTACCGCGTGTTCAATGCCTGCCAGATCGAGGGCCTGCCCGACAGCTTCTACCCCGACCCTGAGCCAGTATCTGAGCATCCTCCGGCCGAGCCCATCCCGCATATGCAGGGGTTTTTTGATGCCATTGACATCACGACTGTCTTCACGGGGACAGAAGCGTACTATTTGCCGCCCGTGGACAAGGTTTACATGCCGTCCATCACACGGTTTCAGGACCCGCGCAATTTCTACGGGGTCTGGGCGCATGAGCTGGCCCATGCGACGAAAGCCCTCCATCGACTGAACCGTGATTTTGGTCTCTCGAAGTTCGGCAACACATCTTACGCGCGCGAGGAGATCGTCACCGAATTGACCTCGGTGTTCCTGGGGCAAACGCTCGGTTTCACCGCGCATACGCTCGAGATGAATGCTGCCTATCTGCATAACTGGTTGCGCGTCCTTCGCTCCGACAAGGGCGCGATCTTCCGGCACGCTGCGGATGCGCAGCGCGCCTGCGACTACCTGGTCGCCAGATCTGAGGCAGGTAGGGCAGGGGCCCGCGCCGATGCCGCTTGACTATCCCATTATTGCGAAGCGGAAAATGGCAGGTCAGAGCCCAGTTTGAACTGATGCGGTGGATGCCTCCCTCTCTTTGGTTCATATGAGACCACTTTGGCACATTCGATGCCGTTGAGTGGAGGCATCCACCGCATCAGTTCAGTTTGACCCTGCTCCTACGCGCGATACAAGGAATCGATGTAACGACATTGAATTACCGGCAGGGTGCTTGCACGTTGGAAGGGGTGTGAATGGACGATAATCGGAATACCGGACAATGCCTGTGTGGCGCAGTTCAGTTTTGCATATCAGGAGTGTTCGAGAGCTTTTTCCTTTGCCACTGCGCCCGCTGCCGTAAGGACAGTGGCTCGGCTCATTCGGCAAACCTGTTTTCATCAAAGGCAAAGGTCAACTGGGTGTCGGGCGAGAACAATATCAAGACATTCCGGCTTACCGGCTCACGACACATCAAGAGCTTTTGCAAAGATTGCGGTTCCGCGCTGCCGGTTTTTCAGATGGACCTTGGTTTGCTTGTCGTACCTGCGGGATCACTTGATAGCCGGATCTACATACGGCCCAACGCGCATATCTGCTTTTCCAGCCGCGCGGACTGGGACAGCGATCTAGCCTCCATCAAAAGGATAGACGGACTTCCGGGTTGAAGATTTGACCCAGTGATCGGACCGTTAAAAACGGTCATACGACGTGATGTGACAGTCGCTTGGTACCGCGGAGCGGAGTTTTGCAACTGTTGAGGTCGGGCAGGTTTTGTCGGGGTCTTCCATCACGCGGAAAAGAAAAAGTGGGCTTTGGGAAGGGTGTTTTAACTTCTCAAAGGAGAACCCCCATGACCAGTACCGCTCGTTTCCAGACAGACCACCCGGATCCGACCGTTATCGCCGCGCAAAACGACGCGTTTCGCAAGCTCTCTTGTCTCGGGATCCCACCCGCGCAGTCCATTCAGGGCCGCATGCATGTCACCCGCTCGCTCATGGAGGCTGGCGACGGTTTCATGGCCGAGGCGGTGAAGGCGACGGGTGAGTTTGCCACATTCGAGGCCGAGAATGACCCGGAAGGCTGGCACGATTTTGGCGCGGTCGAGATCCGGGGCGAGACCGTGTTCTGGAAGATCGATCTTTATGAGGCGGATTCGGACTTCCGCTACGGGGCGGAGACCCCGGACAATCCCGCCACCACCATGCGCGTGCTGACCATCATGCTGGCGCGCGACTGGTAGAAGGGCAGGGGACACCCCCTCCTGACACCCCAGGCGATGAAGGCCCACTGACCCCTCAAAGGGAAAGTGGGCCTTTTGTCATGGTGATCCCTGAAGCCGGGGATTGGTCACGCGCGTGAAGGCGCGGGCCACACCTTACCCACCTGGAAGGATATCCCATGACCACAAGCTTTGCCCCTCTCACCGTCGCCATCGGCGATCTGGTCCCGCATCCCGCCAATGTGCGCAGCAACTCACCGGAAACTTATGACCCCGAGAACATCGCCCATCTGAAGGCCAGCATCACTGTGCTGGGCCTGCTCCAGCCGCTTCTCGTCCAGAAGCTCGACGGCAAATATGCCGTCCTCGCCGGCGGCCGCCGCCATGCCGCGCTGAAGGAGCTGGTCGCGGACAAGGCCACCAAGGGGTTCACTGCGAAGACCAAGGTAGACTGCCGCCTCGTGCCGGAGGACTGTGACGTCACCACGGCGCTGTCGCTTGCCGAAAACATCACCCAGGCGCCGATGAACGCAATCGACGAGTTCGAGGCCTTCGCCCGGATGATGGAGGTCGACGGCCAGACGCCCGAGACGATCGCAAAGACCTTCGGCACCACGGTGGCCGCCGTGAAAGGCCGGTTGCGCTATGGCCTGATCCACCCCGATATCCGCGCCGCGGCCCGGGCCAAGACGATCACGCTCGACACGATGAAGGCCTTTGCGGAGCACCCGAGCCAGGAGGTGCAGCGCGAGGTCTTCGAGTCCCTCACGAAAGACGGCGGCTATCTGCAAGCCTATACCGTCCGACAGGCGCTCAAGACTCGCGGCGTGCAGGTAAGTGACGATATCGGGGCTTTTGTGCGTGAAGACTATGAGGCCCGCGGCGGCGCGGTTGCGGCCGATCTGCTGGAAGAGCATTCCGTGCTGGAAGACGCCGCGCTGGTCGAGACCATCTTGCTCGAGAAGCTCGGGGCTGCCGCCGAGGAGGCCCGCATAAGGCAGGGCTTTGCCTGGGCCGATGCGATGGTGCGCTATGATTACGCGACCATGGCCGACTACGGCCGCGTCTATCCCGGCCCGATCGAGCCGGATGAGGCCGCCCAGAAGCGCATCGAGGACATCACCGCCGAGCTTGATAAACTGCAGCTCGAGATGGAGGATGAGGGGCTCGAGGACGATGCCTACAATGCCCTTTACGACCGCGTCGACGCTCTGGAAGACGAAGCCCGCGATCTGCAGGAGGCCTACAGCGCCGAGGACCTCGCCCGCGCTGGTGTGATTGCGTCGTGGTCGGCCGGTAAGGTCACGCTCCATGTGGGCCTCGTCCGCCCGGAAGACACCGTGAAAGAGGAAGGCGCGCGCGACTCCTCGGCTAACCCGACCGGGGAGGAGGCCCCGGACGCCGGCGAGATCAGCTACCCGGCCTCACTGGCCGAGGATCTCAAGACCGAGCGGGCCATGGCGCTTGGGGCCGCGATGGCACTGCATCCCGAGGCCACGCTCGATCTGACGCTCTTCAAGCTAGTCAGTGATGTTCTGGCCAGCGGCATGAGTGTCACGCAGGCGATCAAGATCGATGCCCGCAAGGAATACCGCAGCCATGCCAAGATGGACGAGATCGACGAGACCTCGCTCGAGCAGGTGGCGGCGGCGCATGATGCGCTTGATCTCTCGTGGCTCGATGACACCCGCGCGCCCGCTGATCAGTTCGCGGCGTTTCGCGCGCTGGACGCCGGCGAGAAGGCCAAGCTCGTGGCCTATGCCACGGCCAGCACCACGCAGTCCTGCTTCGCGCGGGACCGCCAGCGCGACAGCCTGATGCATGCGTTCGAGATCGAGATCATGCCCGACATCCGCGCCCACTGGACGCCGAATGCGGCGCTCTTCAACCGCTTCAAGAAGGCCTGGCTCCTGAAGATCCTCGGCGAGGATCTGGGTCTCGCCCAGGAGTCGGTGACGCTGGCCTCGTCGAGCAAGAAGGAGATCGTCGCCTTCTGCGACAAGCTCTTCGCCGAACCCTTCGCCACCCTCACCGACGCGCAGCGCGCTGCCGTGGCTGCCTGGTGCCCGCCGATGATGCAGACCGCCGGTATCGCCTTTGATGAGGCGGAACCCGCTGCGGAAACCCCCGGAGCCTGACAGCGAGGTCGCGCAAGCGGCCTGAGCCATCACGCGACCCGCGCGAGGCATTCCCCGCGTGGGTCGACCTCCCACACCCAATGGAAAGACATCCTCATGGCTATTCTCAAGTTCTCTGCGTCCGCTGTTGCGGCGCAAATCGCGCATGCGCGCGCCTGCAAAACCTTCCTGCCCAACTGGAACGGGCCCGTGGACAGGCCAGCCCTGATCCTCATCGTCGGCAATGGTGTGCATCTGCGCTCAAACGGCATCGATGGCACGACCACCCGTATCGTCACCACCGAACAGGCCGATCCCTCCTTCGCCTTCGCCGACGGCATGAACCCGTTTCGGGACACCGACTGGATGGCGCAGCGCTGCATGGCGTTTCGTGATCTGACCGGCCAGTTCTACACCGACATCCTGGATGACGTGCAGGTGCTCATCGACCGGGGGCGGGGGGCGATCCGGCTCGCCACCGATGGCCACAGCATCCGCGTCTTCGTGCGCCGGGCCTCGGACTATCTCATCGGCGGAACCTACGAGGTGCCCTCGGGCCTCGGCGGCACCTTCCAGGTCATTCTCAAGGATGCCTGCGACACCTTCGCGATCGTGCAGAACTGCGGCAATTGCGAGGATTTCGACGCAATGCAGCCCTACCGCGTGCCGCTGGATGCGCTGATGGAGATCGATGACCGGAGGGCGGCATAATGGGATGGCTTTTCTACACCGACGGCCGCGTTAAAACCTACGTGGATGAGAGAGAGGAGATCACCCGGCTCTGCACTCTTGAGGGCGAAACGCGCAAAACCGAACTGGTCAAGGCCTGCAAGGTCGGCTCAACCTGGTATGCGGCGGCAAGGGTCACCAATCTCGACGGCACCGCTGTCGAAGACGCGACCTATGTCACCGATGCGGATGGCTCCATCACTTTCGGAGCCGTCTTCCTCACCCGGTACGATGATGGCTGCTGGGGCTACAAGGACATGGAGGAAAGCGCTGGCCCGAACGAGTCGCGCGCTCCCCTTGGGCTGATCGAGCTTCTCTCCGACCTGAAAGACCCGGACAGCTACGCCCAGGACTGGCGCCAGCGTTGCCGGGACTGGGCTGCGATCCCAGACTATCAGGAAGGCGACAAGATCAGGCTCGCCACCCCTGTGACGCTCACCGATGG
Organism: Roseovarius dicentrarchi; assembly: GCF_003316635.1. Taxonomy (GTDB): domain Bacteria; phylum Pseudomonadota; class Alphaproteobacteria; order Rhodobacterales; family Rhodobacteraceae; genus Roseovarius; species Roseovarius dicentrarchi. The sequence continues at coordinate 6,381 of NZ_QNQP01000042.1, forward strand.
CAGGACCTGCCAGATCGTCACTGCGACGCACTACAGGCGGGGGCGGCAAAAACGCCGCTGCTACCGCATCGAGGAAACCGGTGGGCTCGTGCGCCTTTCGAGAGCTTCGCTTGCGGGCTCGGAGCTGCTCAGCTCCGCGAAAGTCGCGGCCAGTCCTGTGCTGGCGGAGTTCCTGGCGGGGCAGGGTGGCTGAGTTTCCCGCTGAGACAACACCACGGGACCACGCGCGCGCATACTGCCGACTTGAATTCGTATCTCAAATGAGATACATCACTCCCATCAACTGGAGGACCATCCATGCCTGCCCAAACATCCATGCTTCATGTCCGTGTTGACGATCAGCTGAAAGCACAGGCTTCGGACGCACTTGCGGGCGTCGGTCTGACGCTCTCCGACGCGGTGCGTATTCTTCTGACCCGCGTGGCCGCAGAAGGCGGCTTGCCTGCCGGATTGACTTCTGATCCGGATGCCTATGACGCCTGGTTCCGGGCGAAGGTACAGGAAGCGCTGGACGATCCTAGGCCCACAACGCCCCATGCCAAGGCGATGCAAGACGCCCAGGCGTTGATTGACGGGAAGCGCCTTGCCAAATCTTGAATGGAAAGCCACGGCCATCGCCGACTTGCTGGCAATCATTGACTACATTTCCGACGACAACCCGGATGCCGCCCAAGTTCTCAAAGATGAGATTGAACACAAGACGTCCCTTCTTCCAGAACGCCCTCAAATGTATCGTGCGGGCCGTGTCGATGGGACCCGGGAGATGGTTGTTCGGCCAAACTACATCGTGGTTTATGTTGAAGGCCCTGAGATGGTGACCATTTTGCGCGTTCTTCATGCTGCGCAGCAGTGGCCATGATCGGGGTGCAGGCCCCCCGCTAAGAAATTGCCCGCTCTACGCCTTCAAAGTGTAGAGCGGGCTTTTTGTCCTTTGGAATTCAGACCCTGATCCAAAGGAAAATCCCCATGTCCAAGCCCAAACCGGCAAACCCGGCTTTCCCAATCTCTGACACTGATCTCGCAAATGCCATCGCGCAAATCGGCGCGGAGATCGACCACCAACCCCTGCGTAGCTCAGCGCTCGCGCGCATCATGCGCGAGACGTTTCATGGCAGCGATGCCGGCGGTGCCTGGGACTGGCGCATGGCATATGACCTGATGCAGGCCGCAGCCATCCAGGTGCTGCTGCGTGGGGACGGCGCGGCAGGTGACATCGCCGCTGCAAGGCTGCTTGCCTCGCGGCTCCTGACGGAAACCCGCCGCTCCGAGCAGCAGATCCGGCTGCAGCAGTTTTCCACGCCGCTGCCATTCGCGGCGCTGGTCTTGCGGGCCGCGGCGATCCGCAAGGGCGAGACCGTTCTGGAGCCCTCGGCTGGCACCGGTGCACTGGCCGCTTTCGCCGCCCGGGCTGGTGCCACGCTTTTGCTCAACGAGATCGACCCCTTTCGCCAGCGCCTCCTGCGGGCCCTCTTCGGCGGCGAGGTGACGGGCCATGACGGCGAGCATATCGACGATCTGCTGCAGTCGCCGCTTCTACCCGACGTCGTGGTGATGAATCCGCCCTTCGCCTCCTCGGTCGATCGGTCGCGGGACAAGCACATCGCCGCCAAACATCTCATCGCGGCTGCCAAGCGCCTCGCGCCCGGTGGCCGGCTGGTGGCGATCATGCCGCCGGGGTTCACGCCCGAACGCGATGCCGCGCATTGGTCCCGCGCCTGCGGTCTCCTGACGCCGCGCTTGGCGCTGATGATGCCGGGGCAAGTCTACCGCAAGCTCGGCACCTCTGTCGAAACCAAGCTCATGGACCTGTCGCGGTTTAGTGCCGCCCCAGGTGCTCTTTTAGGCCACTTTCCGTTCGAAGGCGACCGGGCTTTTCCAGCCCAATGCTGAGTGCCGTCGGCGCGGATTGTAGAAGCCGTTGATATACT
>NZ_QNQP01000043.1 GCF_003316635.1 Roseovarius dicentrarchi
CACTTTCCATCAATATCACCTGCTCATTCCTCCGCGCTATTCGGCGCGGATGCTAACGTCGCAGGTGGGTCAATTTTACTCGCTCATAACCCACCCAAGTGGGTCAATTTTGCATGCCGATTCACACCCCGGAAACGATTGAAGCGGGACAAGCCCGACGCGCTGGCGGTGCCAGAAGCGCCGAACATGATGTGGTCGATGGATTTCATGGCGGATCGCCTTGGGGATGGTCGCGCGTTCCGGCTTTTGAACGTGCTGGATGATTTCAATCGCGAAGGATTGGGCATCGAGGTCGACTTTTCTTTGCCAGCGGAACGCGTGATCAGAAGCCTTAACCGTATCATCGAATGGCGCGGAAAGCCCGGCACAATAAGAGTCGATAATGGCCCGGAATACATCAGCGAGAAGCTGATGGAATGGGCAGAGGAACAAGGGGTTACCATCCTACATATCCAACCCGGGAAGCCTCAACAGAACGCCTACATCGAGCGTTACAACCGGACAGTCCGGCATGAATGGCTGGATCAATACATCATCGAAAGCATAGACGAGGCGCAAGATCACGCCACGGAATGGCTCTGGACTTACAACAACGACCGCCCGAATATGGGTATCGGCGGCATCACACCCGCCCAGAAACTGAAAATGGCCGCGTAAATTCTACGAATGCACCCCGTTAAAAATGGGGGGGTTACCGCATCTATAGGGTATTTGATAGGCAAGATGTGGAGGGGAACTGTGATTCTCGGACATTTAATTATGGGCATGCTGCTCGGCATGATTTCTGCTGCGATCAGTCTCTTTTTTTGGGCATCTCTTCTGTGGGCTCTTGCCATTTACTCCATAGTAGGCATCCTCGGCACTCTCCTCTCTGCCGCTATTGTGTATACTCTATCAAGGCTTTCGGAACGCAGGTCGCACATCAAGACATGCAAGTGGTTTTCGCGTGGCGATTAGCAATGTGGTTTTTGCCCTCACGACCCTCAGGATTGATCATGTACGAGGAACGCTTCAATGCGTGACCAAATCTGAAATCCGCATGGCCGGGCCAGTTACACAGAGTTCATGACACTCCCCAGGAAAGCGGAAGACAACGAGGCCGAGGTGAAAGAACTTCATGCGAAGATCGGAAAGCTGGCGGTCGAAAACGATTTTTTGTCACAAGGGCTGAAGCGATGAGCCCGAGTGAACGCAAGGCTATGATCCATCGGGATCATACGGATCTGAGCCTGACCAGCCAATGCAAACTGCTGAAGATTAGCCGGTCATCGCTGTATTATGTGCCAGTCGGTGTGAATGCTCAGACGCTGGAGCTGATGCATGAGATTGATCGGATCTTTACTAAATATCCCTTCTTTGGCAGCCGCCAGATCGCGGCGTATTTACCTCAATCAGGGTTCTCCGCTGGGCGACACCGCGTGCGCCGCCTGATGGGCATCATGGGGTTGCAGGCCATCTATAAAGGGCCGAACACGAGCAAGAAGCATCCGCAGCATAAGATCTGGCCATATTTACTGAGAAAGCTGCCAATCACGCGCGCCAATCATGTTTGGTGCAGCGACATTACCTACATTCCAGTGAAGAACGGCTTCCTATATCTGGTGGCAATCATGGATTGGGCCACGCGCAAAGTGCTGTCCTGGCGGCTGTCAAATACGCTGGACGCCAGCTTTTGCGTTGAAGCATTGGAAGAAGCCATCGCCAAATATGGCAAGCCCGAGATCATGAACACGGATCAGGGCAGCCAATATACAGGCGCTGACTGGATCACGACCCTGACCAAAGCCGAGATCAAGATCTCAATGGACGGCCGAGGAAGGTATCTGGACAATATCTTCATCGAACGGCTCTGGCGGTCCCTGAAGCAGGAGGCTGTGTATCTGCACGAGATCACCAACGGCTTTCAAGCCAAAAGGATCATCGACGACTGGATCGGATTTTACAACTCAGAGCGGCCTCACACCGCCCTCGACAAACGCACACCAGACGCGGCATACTTCCAAATGGTAGAGACACGAAAAGCGGCATGAACATAAACCTGATACATCTTAGCTAAGCCGCATACCTGTCCTAAAAAGCAGGACCACTTCATTCCTAAAACTTAACACCAGTTTAGAGAGCAACACATGCCGCAAGATTCAACGAACCATGGTACCCAACCTTCATACCTTAAGTTTCTACGTGGAGGACGACTTACCAAGTACAAGGGTATTGTCGCCTCCATCGCTCCGATGGTTGGCGCCGCCGTCATCTTCAGCGCTATCAGCGCGAGCACCACTATGGCAGCCGATGAGTGTGGAACGGCTGGAACCACCGTTGTTTGTGATTCTAGCGATACAGATCATCCGAACTATTTAAGTGGTATCACCTATACAGACGTTGCAAACGCAATGACTCTGACGCTCGATGATGCGGCAATCACCGTGGGTGGTCCAGGAGTGAGCGTTGTGGGGAGCGCCACTAATACCGGCGATATCATGCTCGATGGGACAAACTTTGCAACGATTGCTACCACCAGCAACAGCAGTCACGGGTTGCTTTCTAAGACCATAAACCCAACCAGCGCAGCTGTGGCCGCGGCAACCCTGACGAAGGGCAATATCAATACCGCGGGGACATCGTCCCACGGTGTCTATGCGTGGACCCTTGGCCTTGGCGGCACCGTGGCACAGATGGACGGTGGCACTGTGACCACAACGGGCGGGACTGCTCACGGGGTGTATTCTCGGATTGGGTTTTCAGGATCGGGTAACGCGGCGATGGCTACGGCAACCCTGACGGCGGGCGATATCAAGACCACAGGGGCTAATAGCAGAGGCGTTTATACTTATAACCAAGGCCTTGGCGACACGCTGGCGCAGATGAACGGTGGCACTGTGACCACAACGGGCAATGTTGCTCACGGGATGCAGTCTGAAAATTACAGCACACTTGGCGAGGAGATGTCGAAGGCAATACTGACAGCCGGCGATATCAAGACTACGGGGGATAGGGCCAACGGCGTCTATGCGTATCACCGAGGCCTTGGCGACACGCTGGCGCAGATGGACGGTGGCACTGTGACCACAGGCGGTGACGGTGGTGCTCACGGGCTGTTTTCTTATATTTCCAGAGCGACTAGCGAAGCGACGGCGACGGCGATACTGAAGGTGGGTGAAGTCAAGACCATGAGGGATAACGCCTTCGGCGTCTATGCCCTTACCGGTGGCCTTGGCGACACGCTGGCGCAGATGGACGGTGGTACTGTGACCACAGATGGGGCCGGTGCTCACGGGCTGCACTCTCGGATTGGAACTGTCAACGGGTCCAGCTCAGCGACGGTTAGGGCGACTCTGACATCTGGCGATATCAAGACCGCGGGCGATAAAGCTCACGGCATTTTTGCGCAAACAACAGGTTTGGGTGATATCGTCGTCTCTACTGTTGGTAATGGCACTATTTCTACGACCGGTGCGGATGCGCACGGTATTGCAACCCAAAACCTTAATTCCTTAGCAACCGGCACAACAACCATCACCGTCGGAAATGACGTCATTGCTGGTGGTGACGGTGTCAATGTGCGTTCCGGGTCGAGTGGCGGGGTCGATATCACCGGGAACGGCGACATCACCAGCGGGGTTAATGGTATTCTGGTAACCAATGCAGGCACCGGTGATATTGCCATAATAGTCAATAAAAAGATCACCGGCGGCACGGAGTATGGTATCAACACGAATACAATTTCAGGAGCCAGTACGACCCTCATGCTTAATGCGGGCGCTGCAGTAGGCTCAACCTCTGGCTTGAGTATTTCCAACAATCTTGGTGAAAGCACCACAATCGTCAATGCGGGCGCGCTTGTTACGGGCAAAATCCAACTTGGCGATGGCAGTGATGATTTAACCTTTGATGGCAGCGATATAAGCCAGGTCACGCTGTTCGACGGCGGGGACAACGTTTCGATTGCGGATGGCTTTATTGACACGCTCACGCTGCGCCAGGTCGCGCCTTCTTCGGTATCTGGTGGGACTATTAAAAACTTTGAGGATATCATTCTTGAAGGTACAGAGCTCACGCTTTCCGACGACGGTGGCACGCTGACCAGTTCGACTGATACGGGTCATGGGATTTTTTTGAAGGACGGCAGCAGTTTGCAAACGACCGGTGCTTATACTCTGGCGAGCAACCTTAATATTGGCCAAGACACCACGTTTTTTACCGATAGAAGCCTTACAGCAGTAGAGACTAAGGTAACTGGCGGTGTTGTAAATTCCGGTACAATTAACATGATGGACGGAGTGTCCGGCGACAGGTTGGTTGTCGCGGGGGATTACACCGCGAACAATGGTTTGATCCTGATGGATTCTTATCTGGCCGGGACGGGTCTTGCAGGGACGGAGCCTGGGGGAACCTCGACGACGGACCAGATTATTATCGCGGGCAACACCATTGATCGTGGTGCGGACAAAGTCTGGATTGACAATTTGAATGTCGATAATCCAACCGGAGAAGAGAGCCTTCTGCTCATCGATGTGGGGGGCACGTCCGAAGCTCGGTTTTTCCTTGAGCGGCGTGTGGCCAAAGGAGCATATGAATATCTTCTGAACAAGCATTCTGATGATGGATCTTGGTACCTCGAAAGTGTAGACCTTCGTGGCGATACCGGAGCGACTGGTGACACTGGTGCAACGGGCGATACCGGTGCAACGGGTGATACCGGAGCCACGGGCGATACCGGTGCAACGGGCGATACCGGTGCAACGGGTGATACCGGTGCAACGGGTGATACCGGTGCAACGGGTGACACTGGTGCAACGGGCGATACCGGTGCGACTGGTGACACTGGTGCAACGGGCGATACCGGTGCGACTGGTGACACTGGTGCAACGGGTGATACCGGAGCTACGGGCGATACCGGTGCGACTGGTGACACTGGTGCAACGGGTGATACCGGAGCCACGGGCGATACCGGTGCAACGGGCGATACCGGAGCAACGGGCGATACCGGAGCAACGGGCGATACCGGAGCCACGGGTGACACTGGTGCAACGGGCGATACCGGTGCCACGGGTGACACTGGTGCAACGGGCGATACCGGTGCCACGGGTGATACCGGTGCCACGGGTGATACCGGTGCCACGGGTGATACCGGTGCCACGGGTGATACCGGTGCCACGGGCGATACCGGTGCAACGGGTGACACCGGTGCAACGGGTGACACAGGCGATACCGGTGACACAGGTATCAGCGGTCCACTCATCCGTCCAGAAACTGGATCCTATAGTGCCAACACGCTGGCCGCAGTTTCAATGTTTGATCATGGCTGGAGAGATCGGAAAGGCGCAGGTCGCAGTCTGGACGAGGACAAGAATTTTTGGTTGCGCTTTGTTGGTAAAACAGGCTCTTCGAGCAGCATTGGTGGTCAACTCAACACTGACTATGATCAGATCACGCTCCACTTTGGCGCAGATGTGGCGCGCTGGAGCACCAGCGGAAATGACGAGCTCGTCGTTGGTCTGATGGGTGGCTATGGCTGGCAAAACAGCGATACGGTCTCTGATGTGACAGGCTATACTAGCAGTGGCGAGGTTGAAGGTTACGGGATCGGTCTTTATGGGACTTGGGTTCAGAACACATTTACCGAGCGGGGCTGGTATGTGGACAGTTGGCTCATGCTGGGCCGCTACGATGCCGAGGTAACTGGCCAAGGTTTCGAGAAGGTAAGCTACGATATCGACACCACAACGGTCTCGCTAGAGACAGGTTACGCTTTCGATGTATGGGAATCGGACCGCTCAAAAGTCTGGCTTGAACCCCAAGCGCAACTGATCTGGAGTGATGTTGATGGAGGTAATTTCGTAGATCAGACCGGTACAAGGATTGGTCTCAGCGGTAATAGCCTAACCTCACGACTCGGGGTCCGGGCATCTATGGAAACGTTGTCAGGCCAAGACTCAAACAACGGCTCTACAGGCTACGTACAGCTTGACTGGCTCCATGCCCTTGAGCGCCCAGATTTAACATTGGACAACTATAAGGTTGATTTTCGCGACGATAACGCTTTGCGGGTTGGCGTTGGCTACGAACATCAGTGGTCCGATCGTGCCTATCTCAATCTGAAGGTCGACTACACCAATGCTTCGGGTGGCGGCGACAGCGTCGGGGCAAGCGTTGGCTTCAACTTGGAGTTCTGAGTCTATAGAAAATATGGCGGCGGGATAGGTCCGCCGCCATATGCCATTGTCTGTAAGTGAGTGCCTAAGATTGAAATTATGTCTCAACATGATTGTGCGCGATGAGGCTGAGGTCATCGCAGAGACACTAGGCAATATTCTGAGCCACTTCGACATTACTACTTGGGTGATTCATGATACCGGCTCACGGGACAACACCTCAGAAATAGTTACACAGTTTTTCAAAGAACGTGGCCTCGAGGGAAAGTTACGGCATCGAAGCTGGGAGAGCTTTGGGGCAAATCGGCAATATGCGTTAGAGGATTGCGCTGGTCTTTCCGATTATGTTCTCTTCTTCGATGCAGACAACCGTATTGAAGGGAAAGTTCCCGAACTGCCCGCTGGACCCGATGCGATGACGCTCAACATGCGGGGAGCTAGTACGATTTATCCCGCCAAGCTGATCGTCAAAAATAACGGCAGCTTTCGCTGGAGAGGTATCGTCCATGAAGGACTCTATTTCAGTGGGGCATCTGAAAAAACCCAACATATTAGTGGTGATTACGCTGTTGTCAGCCGAAGAGCTGGAGCGCGATCGCGCGACTCGTCAACATATTATCGGGATGCGCGATTGCTGGTTCAGGCCATCGAAAATATTGGCAACGAAGATCGTGATCTTTTGCCTCGTTATACTTTTTATTGCGCAAACTCATGGCGGGATGCGCAGGCTCCACACGAAGCGATTCCCTGGTACAAGAAGAGAATTTCTCTCGGCGGCTGGAAGGATGAAGTTTATTTGTCCTGGCTTGGTCTCGGGATTGAACTAAACAAGATCGGTGATCAAGATGGGGCCTTGCTTGCGTTTCTTTCCGGACAGGACGTGTGTCCGGAGCGCGCCGAATGCCTTTATCAATTGGCTCGTATGCAACGTATGCGAGGTCGGCCCGAGACAGCACTTGCTTTTGCTCGGGAAGGGCTGAGACGTTCATTACCCGACAGACCACGCCTTTTTGTCTGGTGTAACGTCTACGCTTACTGGCTGGATTTCGAATATTTGCTTTGCCTTAAGGATCTTGGACGTCTGAGTGAGGGAGGCGATGCTTTAGAGCGAATGCGTGCAGCAAATGCGCCTGACCATCTTTATAAGATTCTTGAGGTTTCATACGAGAAACACAGTAAGCGTCCGGGCTGACCGCTCTATGGAGCGGTTTTCCATGGCAGGAGATCATCGACGCGGTTGATCTTGTAGTCTGGGATGCGGGCAAGGGTATCTGAAGTGGTCCGGCAAAACTGGACAGCGTGCTAAGATGTATCCAACGTATCCGTCCGGCTACGCCGCGCTTGACGCCTGTTGCGGCGTCCAGTTCCAAGGCGCGAGTTCTTCGATGCGGTTGATCTTGTGATCGGCGATGCGCTCGAGGACCCAGGTGAGCCAGGCTTCGGGATTGACGCCGTTCATGCGGGCGGTTTCGATGAGCGTATAGGCGATCGCCGCGGCTTTACCGCCGCCTTTCGAGCCCATGAAGAGGTAGTTTTTCCGTAAGCCTTCGGCGAAGGCCGTGGGCGCGCCGTATTGATCAGAGGGTGTTGATTGTCATTGAGAACTGACCCGGCACCAGCAGAAATTGTCATTGAGAATTGACCCATGTGCAACCTTGCCGCGGCTTGAATCAGCTGGGGGCGCATGGAGTGATAGACATGGGATTTTTG
>NZ_QNQP01000044.1 GCF_003316635.1 Roseovarius dicentrarchi
TCAAAGGCTCTATCGGTGGCTACTTCGAGTGTTTTTCCCATGTGATTTTATTAGGTGGGTTTATCCACCGAGTCAAATCCCACATATCAGCCCCATAACCCACTTTAGCGGCCCCATAACCCACTTTAGCGGCCCCATAACCCACTTTTAGAAGGTAATTATCAATAAAATCAATGTGTTGTGGAGCGTGAACTTATAGAACTTATAGAACAAGAAGGCGCTACGCGCTTTTTTGTAAATATTTGGACTGGTTTTGAGTACAAACGCAGCGGTAATTCTTTTTCATTTGCCTCGGACTCATGGCAAAGCGCGGATTGCTGAGAAGTGAAATCAGGATCCAAGGGCGGGACTGTTCGAGGTCGGTTTCTCTGCATCGGGGTTGCGCGGATCAGCGGCCCAGTTCTTTCGGGCAGAGGTCATGGCCCTCTCAAAATCGTCTGGGTTCAGATTTGATTTCATAGCATCCAACAAGACCTCATGGCGCGTCGCATAGGTCTGGAGACGCACATCAACCGAAGCCAGTCTGTCGCCCTCCTCATGCGCATCTGTAAGGATCTGGGCTGCTTCCTCCTCTGTGGCCTCTAGAAAGGCCGTAGCGGCCTCTGTAGCGGCCCTAGAGGCTCTTTCCGCTTCCTGTCTGGCCTCACGTAGCTCAGAGGCCCATGAGGCCACTCTGTCGAACGCTTTGGTGAGGGCGGCGCGTATTTTTGCGGGCAAAGGCGCTGGACCGCGACCATCCGCAAAGTTTAGCCCCCAAAACCGCGCTCGAAACCCCAGTGTCGGGCGCTTGTCAGGGGCGGCCTCTTTGAGGACTTCAAACCGTTTAGGCTGATCCGGCATATCGGCGGGCGAGAGGGCCGTGTCGTAGGTGCCGTCCTGCACCCTATCGATGGAGGCTGAGAGGTTTTTGACACTGCGCTCGACCCACTCCACGGTTTCTGAGAGACGTGCCGCCTCTTCGGCTTTCTCCGCCTCGAACCGTAGCTTGTCCTGCGCCAGCTTCTCCCGTTCTTGCTTGAGCTTGTATTCCTCCGGTTCCAGCCGGTCAGGATCACGGCCAACCTTCTTTTCCCCGCGCAGAACCCAATCCAGCCCAACCACATCGCGCAGATGCTCAAACCACTCGTCCTGAAGCACCTGACCCTGAAAATGCGCGCTGTCCTGCCAGACCATCTTCGGGCTGCCGTCCGTCTTGAACTGCGGTTCCCACTCTTTGGTTTTCTTGTTGTATTTTTCTTCCTGCTTTTGGCCGAGACGTTCCCGTGCGCCTTCTTTCCCGAACTTTGTCAGGCTGATCCAGTCCGTCACATCCTTGGCTGTTCTCTTCTCGTAGCGCGGGGCAAAGAACACATCGACACCGTGCTTGCCTCTCTCGTCCCGATCTATCCGCGCATGGAACACAGCCCGCCCGCCATGTGTCTTGTTGATGAATGCCACCGCTTCCCTGAGCATCATCTCTTGGGTCTGTGGCGTAATCTCGATGCTGGTGGGAAACTGGACGAAGGCATGGCGCAGAAGTTTGCTGGCCGAGGTGTTTCGTCTGGCCCCCTCAACGTGCTTTTTGTAGCTTTCGGAGATGGATAGATCGTTCCCGTAAGGCCGATAGAACAGCGCCTCATTTTGGGGTTCGATGGAGCGAAGTTGGCCGGAATAATCCAGTCTCAGCTCGTGACTTTCCATGGCAGATGTGCTTTCCTGATCGAGAGAATTAACCCGAACAGATCCCGCCAAACCTTTAGTGCTCATACATATTCTTTTACGCTAAGGTATGCCTTCTGTAAGAAGGCATACCCGCTATCCCTTTTTTGTCCTTCCTGCGTCATACCAAAAAAGAGCGGGTGAGGGATAGCCCCCTCAATTGCTTCTCCGATCTTGTAACCTGCGGCCACGATCTGCGCAGCTTGCAACCCTGCGGGCCGCGCTTTGCCAAGACGCCAATGGCGTCTCAAACCCTACATGCACCTGCCCCATGGTGGGCGGTGTCAGGCAGGGATTGAAGTAAGGTTAATAATGCGTGACTATGATGGTATGAAATGCTGGATCAACGCGAGGTCAAGGGGCGGGTAAGTCTTCTTCGATATCATCTGGATGAGGATGTTCATCGGGGAAAAGTATATATCGTATCCAAGCTAAAGAAGGCACCAGCTCTTGTACTGGAACTTGAAGCTCATTCTTTTTTGCGCATAGCGACCGTGAATAATTATAGAAATCTAAAAAACCAAGAAATCGGCCCCAGTCTTCAGGGCTGATCTCGAGGGATTCTGAGTAATTATCTTCGAAATACTCAAGGTACTTACCTCTATAAATCTCTAGATCACCACAGATATTCTGTGTCCATTCATCATGAAAATCTTTGATGAGCATGTGAAATTCCCGCCATAATACACCACCAATATGATAGCATCAGGGCGTATGTAGGCAAGTGGGTTAAGGCTCTAGACGCAATAGCAAAACAGCTTCCCAGCGAGGCGCGGTATCTGTAGTGTATGCGGGTGCTGACCGACACGCCGACGTAAGTTAAGAAAGACTTTTGCAAGGTGGATCGCATATCAGAAACGTTAGGCGTATCGGGAACGCCATTCTAGGTTTTCGGCCCTGATTTCCTGTGGAAAATTAACCCGCTTCGGAAGGTCAGCATAGCTGATAGCGTATTCAATCTGTTCATGCAGCGTAACGCTGCCATTGGGGGCAATCCTGATTTTACCGCTATCATATAGACGGTGAATGTCGACCCGCATACACAGGCCATTACCGACCAGGTCAGTACCACCATTGCCTACAGGAATGATATGCGCAGCTTCTAAGACCTCAAGGGTTGGTTCTTGTGTTAAGATACAGCGTCTTGCACCTGCATCGAGTACATCTCGTCTAAATCTTGACTGATTGGGGCGGCGGAGAACGCTCGCTGAAACGCGGGTACGTTCGATGATCAAGGGGATTTCGGAATTGCGAGACGTGGCGACCTCTTCGTCAATACGCTCAATGTTTTCAAGAAATGACTGTTCATCACCCTGCTGCATTTCGGCATTCATCACTTCATCAAGGTAGAACCTTTGTTCGTACCGATCGGCAGTTTGATCTATTTGGCAAATCCCAAAGTTTGCTAAGAAGAGTAGAAATTCTCTAGCCAATCGTTTGTCGTTTGCTGCTGGTACACAATCTGGCCATTCGGAAACATCCAGACGCCCTTTACGGAATTCGAAAACAGATTCTACTGTTTTCTCGACTGTGGCCTTTGTACCGGCTAAGGGTATGACGACACTTATTAACTCATTTGAAGACAAGAAGGCTTCAGGCACACCGTAGGTACGCCCAAGCCTATCCATTACAGCCAAAATTAGTTCAAATGGTTTGATCCGAAGCCCTACCCTTCGCCAGTTAGCAACCTCATCAGCGCCATATGTGGCTGGATTGGGCAGAACAGTATTCCGCACCATTAACGCAGCAAACTCATCATTTGTAATTCTGCCTAATGCTACTTGGCGTCCGAAGTCTGTTAATTCTACTTCACCCCTTTTTGCTGTTAGTAAGCCTGTTCCGCGCCAATACTGGCCGGAGTTCCGAATAAGGTTACGATCACCGGTTCGGGCCAAATTAATGTCAGTGTTTGTGTCCCGCCGAACCCTATCAAGCTCTTCGATTAGTCTATCTGAGTTGAAGGCATCGCCCTCAAATTGGCTCAAAGCTCGGATAACACCCAAAAATACTGGAGCTTTGAGCAAGCCCTCGCTTGGTGCAACACTTAGCCATCGCCACTTGTATGATGGGAAGGGTTTAACAGGAATGCTCATACAGCGAGATCAACACTCTGAAAATTGCGCGCGGCGTTTTTGGACAACATTACACCGATTGCGTAGCCAAGAGCAGGAGGAACTGCATTTGCGATCTGTCTATACGCAGAGGTTTTTGTTCCTTCAAAAACGAAGTCATCTGGAAAAGATTGGACAGCCGCAAGTTCTCGGGCCGACATCCTTCGGTGATTGTTTGGGTGATGAAGAACGACAACACCGCCTTTTTCATCTCCTCGCCCAGTAACTGTTGGCGCAGGTTTGTTGGCGTCGATCACGCGATGCCCAATATGTCCGTTGAACCGGAGTTTGTACTTAGAAAATTCATGATTAGGCAAATTTGGCGCATCCTCTGGCTCAGGGATGTGGGCGAGTGCTTTGCCGACCGTCAACCATGGTTTCAACTTTAAATCTCTAGATTTAGATTTTGGGTCTTGGTGGGTTGGCTTCGGCGGAAAAAAGAATTCGGCTTCAGATAGGTCATTGCGAACGCCCAACATAACGAAGCGCATTCTCTTTTGTGGCGCGCCAAAATCTGCAGAGTTAAGAACTTTCCAAACTGTTCTGTAGCCAGCGTCTGAAAAGTCGGCTTCGATCTGTCTCAGAACCTCCCCTTTTCCTAACGATACGAGGCCTTTGACATTCTCAGCAATGAAAAATTTGGGCTGCTTGTCAGTAACGACACGGACCATTTCGATATATAATTTATTTCGTTCATCCAAAACGGTTCGCCCGCGATTGGCTACTGAAAACCCCTGACAAGGGAAGCCACCTACAACGACATCAGCCTCTGGAATTTCAGAGGAAGGAATGTCGCAGATGTCACGCGTATCAACATGATCCCCGATATTGCGGCGGTAGGTCGCAACAGCATCAATGAAAATATCATTGGCCCAAATTATTGTATGCCCAGCCTTTATGAGGCCCAAGTCCAACCCACCAGCGCCACTAAAGAGAGAAATGATTTTCATAAAGATACGCGCTCCATCTTCGCTAACGTGCTGAGTTGTTCGCCCAAGTATTTTCCAAACAAGACTGGAACTGCATTTCCAACTTGCCGGTAACATGAGTTCATTTGACCAAGAAATTCAAAATCTAAGGGAAAAGACTGAACTACCGCTTGCTCACGAATGGACATACGCCGGTGGTTTTGGGGGTGCTGTATGGCACAGACGCCCCCACCGCCATTGCCACGTGCCAAAATTGTTGGTGACGGCTTGTCCGGATCAGTTGTTCTGTGGCCGGTAAAGTTCCTGTTTGTAACTTTATACAGTGAGCAGATGTGGTTTACCAATTGGTGGTCACTTTCTGGCTCAGGAATGTTTGCCAATGCTGTCCCAATGGAAACCCACTTTTTCAAGTTACCTGAACCTTTGGCATCGTGTGTCGGCTCCGGATAACAATAATCCAACGCCTCAGGCAAATCCTTACGAGTCCCGGCAATGATGACTCGACGTCGAGATTGAGGAACACCATAGTCGGCAGTGTTGAAGAGCCTTTTCTGTACCCGATACCCAGCGCGCGAGAAATCGTCTTCTATCTTCTTGATGGCATCACCACCATCAAGGCTTAAAATTCCACGTACATTTTCAGCAAGAAACCATTTGGGTTGCTTGTCAGTTATGACCCTAAGAAACTCTTTGTAGAGACTATTTCGTGGATCATCTCCGACCCTCAAACGGTTAGCTTGAGAGAAGCCTTGGCAAGGAAATCCGCCCACCACGACGTCACAGTTGGGAATTTCTTCAGAAGGCACATTTTCAATGGGCGCTAAAATGGCGTGGCTCCCAATATTATGAGCATATGTCTTCACGCAATCGGCATCGAAATCATTTGCCCAAACGATCTTATGTCCTGACTGAATTAGCCCTAAGTCCAACCCGCCCGCTCCACTAAAGAGTGATACTACCCTCATGGGTTCACACGCCATTCCGAGAAGATTACGATTAAATTCAGGTGCATAAGTCTATAGGTCCGTAGTTTATAGCTTTGATAATCTTCTTTTTGGTTCTTCAGCAGACCTGCATGAAGAGACCAAAAAGCTTTATAGGTCGTTATAAGCGTATCTTCCATAAACGCTAGCGCCACCACCAGCTTCGGCGGGGCTTGTCGGCTAACTTCTCCGCCATTTCACGCCATCTATCGCGGTCCTCTTGAACCCCAGCCAACTGCTCTCTGGCCGCATCGCGTTGTGCTTCTGCTACGGCTAATTTTGCCTCCAAATCTGGAGTGGGCATAGCGGGCAATACGGGGTGGACATGTTCACTGGGCGCGCACTGAGCATCTGCCCACCTATCAAGATCTTGCGGATCAATCTTCCAGTGGTTTCGATTGTCCCTAGCAGCTCTTAAATCAAGGGTTTCTATCGCCCTCATAATCGTGCGCCGCGACACGTTCTTTGACTGGGCGGCATGGGCGGGAGACATGGGCATGTTTGCTGAGCGCTCACTGGGCATCGTAATCACCTCGCTGAATAGCTTTTGCACCAAGTCATGAATGACTTCTCGATGCTGGTAGCGTCTAATGGGATCGACTTCTCTGCGCACCACTTGCGAAACTTGTCGGACAGTACCCGCAAATCTGGCACATGCCGACCGTCAATGAGGGGTGCGTTATCCCTTGCGATCTTGTCCCATGGTTGCACGTCTTTCACTGAACCAGATGCAGGAAATGTCCGCGCTATCACTTCCGCCGTTCCGTCCCGCCGCGCCTTCCGTCCAACCTTTGGGCGGTCCTGTTCGGCTTTCACTTTGGTCAGGTCAGGTTTTTCTATCCACTCGATGACAACCTTCTCGATACGGCGCCCCGCTTTGATGAACCTTGCCGACACATCAAATCGGGTCAGCTGGCTAATCTCGGCCAGCGCTGGTTTCAGCGCATCGCGGTTGAAGTCAGCCCATCTTGTCACTTTGCCCGGAGCAACACCCATGATCCGCCGCAGATCGGTCACGTCATAGGTGCAGCTCGTGACATGCTTCATTCGCACCATGGCGCTGATCTGCTGGAATAGGGCAAGGGAGTATTTTGATGTCATGGCGTAGAAAGCCTGACGGTCGAGAATTGCCCAATGATTTGATTCCAGTGCCAGCGTTCGGAACACAATCCCGAAGTGCCAACGGACAGTCAGGTTGCCTTCGTCTTCGCGATCATAGACAAGCTCGCCGCCGTCGAGGAATGTGCCAATCCCTTCTTTGCGGCGGCTATCCGATAGATCAACTTCAAAGCTGAACGAGGTGGCGGCGATCTCGTGGATCATATCGCGGAGGCTACCAAGATCATGATTCCGCATTCCGGTGACCTTGCGTATGTCCCGTAGGTGCATTTCATGCCAGCAGTCGTTGCCCATCCGACCCGCTGCATGGTCAATCATCAAATGTAAGGTTTTGGTGGCCTGCGCCCCCAGTGCGCCGTTGATAAAAACGCCTTTAGCCATCTCGCGCGGGATAACACCGGCACGACTATCAAAGGCTCTATCGGTGGCTACTTCGAGTGTTTTTCCCATGTGATTTTATTAGGTGGGTTTATCCACCGAGTCAAATCCCACATATCAGCCCCATAACCCACTTTAGCGGCCCCATAACCCACTTT
>NZ_QNQP01000045.1 GCF_003316635.1 Roseovarius dicentrarchi
TGGTGATCGTTGGGGCCGATGAATATGGCCGCAAGGAACTGCTGGCCATGACCGACGGCTTCCGTGAAAGCACCCAAAGCTGGCGCGAGCTGCTGCTCGATCTCAAACGTCGCGGCCTGAAACACGATCCGAATCTTGCCATCGGCAACGGTGTCCTGGGGTTTTGGACGGCGCTGCGCGAGGTATTCGCCACGACGCGGGAACAACGGTGCTGGGTCCACAAGACGATGAACGTGCTGAACGCGATGCCGAAATCCCTGCAAGCAAAAGCCAAGGGCCACTTGCACGATATCTGGCAAGCAGAGACAAAAGCCAAAGTGAACGCTGCCTTCGACTTCTTCGTCGCAACCTATGGCGTGAAATGGGACAAGGCGGTCGCCAAACTGGTCAAGGATCGAGACGCGCTGCTGACCTTCTACGACTACCCGGCGGAACACTGGAAGCACATTCGGACGTCAAACCCAATCGAAAGCACATTCGCCACCGTCCGGCATCGCACAAAACGCACCAAAGGATGCCTCAGCCGCAAGACCGGTCTGGCCATGGCCTTCAAGCTGATGATATCCCCCAAAAGAAATGGCGCAAGCTCGATGGTCAAAATCGACTGCCCGAGATCATCCAGGGAGTTGAGTTCCGCGACGGGATCCGCCAACTTCAAGCCGCCGCCTGATCAAGCGTCACCAACTTCTGCGCATATCTCTTCAGCCTGCGCCTGTTGCGGTAAGAATATCCTGCGCCACATCTTTCCAAGAGCGCAGCTCAGGCTTGGCTGCCGCCAGCCGGGCCTTGAGAGCGCTGTACCCTTCGGGGTTAGATTGTAGTCTGTCGATCAGCCCTGCCAGTGCATGCGAATCATCAGGATCAAAATACATAGCCAGATCGCCACCCACCTCTTTCAATGCCGCTGCGGTGGAGGACAGTGCTGGGGTGCCCACCCAAAGGGCTTCTCCCAGTGGCAGGCCCCAACCTTCCATGCGGCTGGGAATGACAAGGGCGAGTGCGTTTTCGTAAAGATTGCAGAGCTCGGCCTGATTTGGGTTCAGTGCGAAATGAATACGTGACCTGATTGGCTCCAAGGGTGGCTTGTTGATGTACGCTTTTGTCCGCTTGCGATACGCTCCGGCCAGTACGAATGCTGGTACCGGCCGCCCTGTCTCATGCAAATGCATCATGGCACTCAACACGCATTCCAGATTTTTGCGGCCTGTCATGGTGCCAACGCCAAGCAGATAGGGTTCTTTTGGGCCTGTTTGCACGATTGGCTCGTTTGTTGAGCGCGTTTCATGACTCAGTGGAATGGCAACCACTTGTGGGAGAGGGGGTAAATGGCCTAAAGATGAGAACCGTTCGATCTCGGATTTTGTGAACTGTGAGTTAGAGAAAAGACGCTCAGCATGGCGGATTACGATCTTGTTATCATGGGCGAAGTTTCTGGTGAACGTGCTTTGCCGTATATGGTCAGACCCATAAAGCGGGAACATGTCGTGCAAGAGCGGGTTCAACCTGATCTTGACGCCGGCTTGGTCCATCGCGGTCAGATAATCCGCCATGATCTTGGGTCGTCCCAGAGACACCAATATCTGTCCATTCAAATCCACCTCTTTAATCATGCCCGCAGGGACGTGATCCCACCGCTTCAAGTTCATCTTTCGCACAATCCATTGCGCTGCTGGATAGAGTGCATCACGCAGAGCGCTTTGCGTGGGAAAGGTGTAGCGCATCCGCTTTGGTGTGGCGGCAGAAGGCAGCCCAGGATCAAGAATACCTGTGGGTGAGAGCGCACCAATGCGCGGCGTCACTTCGAAGAAGCGCTCGTGAGCCGGCGAGAATATCACGAAACGCACATCTGCGTCCGACATCGCTAGCTCATAACCCACTTCCATGACAGTCCGGGCAATACCATAGTATTTGAACTTCACCCCTGAAGCTAAAAACTGTTCTGAAAGATCATAGTACACAGCGGTCATGCGAACCTCTTAGCACTGCGAAAGGGGTTGAGGAACATCACGTTTGCAGCCAAAGAGTTCCAATGGCCGGTACTAGCAATGCATGAATGCGACATCTGCCATACTTGGTACAGGCTTACAAACGGATTAATTAGAATGCACTTGGCCGTGTCCCAACGCTTGGTGTAAGAGGCCGCGCGCGGAGCCCCCGGCATAGCGCAGCGCGCGGCCGGTGGTGACGCTGGCGGCCACCGTCGATCTTCGGCAAAGGTTTGGGTTGCAACACTGGAAACCAAAGACGGAGATGACGATGACCGATGAGAGAATGACACTGCTTGAGCTGGTTGAACAGCAGGCCGATGGCGATCTTGTACGTGAGATGCTGGCCTTCGCCGCCGAACGGATCATGGAGGCGGAGGTCGAGGCGCGGACGGGCGCTGCCAAGGGGACGCGCTCGCCGTTGCGGGAAGTGCAGCGCAACGGTTACCGCGACCGCGACTGGGACACCCGCGCTGGCCGGATCGCGCTGGAGATCCCGAAGCTGAGAAAGGGGAGCTATCTTCCCAGCTTCCTGGAGCCGCGCCGCACGGCCGAGAAGGCCCTCGTGGCCGTTATCCAAGAGGCTTATGTCCACGGCGTTTCGACCCGCTCTGTGGACGATCTGGTGAAGGCCATGGGCGCGGGCGGTATGTCAAAAAGCCAGGTCAGTCGGCTTTGCGCCGACATTGACGAGCGGGTGAGCGCGTTCCTGGGTCGGCCGCTGGAGGGGGCCTGGCCCTACCTCTGGCTGGATGCGACCTATGTGAAGGTGCGCGAGGGCGGCCGGATCGTGAGCCGCGCCGTGATAGTAGCCGTGGCGGTCAACGAGGACGGAAAGCGCGAGGTTCTGGGCGTTGCGACCGGCCCTTCCGAAGCCGAAACCTTCTGGACCGACTTTCTGCGCTCCCTGGCCGACCGCGGCCTGCGCGGCGTGAAACTGGTCATCGCCGATGATCACAAGGGCCTTCGGGCGGCGGCACGCCGCGTCTTCAACGCCACCCACCAGAGGTGCCGGGTTCACTGGATGCGCAACGCCTTGGCGCACGCCCCGGCCAAGCAACGCACGGCGGTGGCAGCGATGCTGAAGACGATCTTCGCCCAGGAAAGCAAGGCCGATGCCGAGGCTCAGTGGGACACCGTTGCGGATGCCCTGCGCGAAAAGCAGGACAAGCTCGGCATCTTTATGGACGCCTCGCGCGACGACGTGCTCGCCTACATGGACTTCCCGCGCGAGCACTGGCCCCAGATTGCGTCCACAAATCCGCTGGAACGGGTGAACCGCGAGATCAAGCGGCGCACCGATGTCATCGGGATCTTCCCAAACGATGATGCCGTCATCCGGCTCGTCGGAGCGATCATGCTCGAGACCAACGATGAATGGACGGTCGCGCGTCGATACATGAGCCTTGAAACCCTCGCCCGCGTGAACGACAATCCTCGCGTCAGGTTGCCCGCTGTGGCGTCCTGATCAGGCTCGGGCCTTACCGAAGGTCGGCGCTCTTACACCATTCGATGGGACACTATCATGCACTTTTTCGATGTCACCGACATTATCTTTTATGTTGAAAGACATACGACGGTCTCTGGCATCCAAAGGGTGTCCTTTGAGGTCATCAAGCGGATGATTGAGCGGCACGGTCGACAAGCCGTGCGCCTGTCTTATTGGGATCGCAGGTGCCGCGAATACCTGTCCATCGAAGCGGACTTTGTAGCCGAAATGACCGAGTTCGACCCTGATGTCTGGAGTGCTCTATTCTATGGCCGAGGCGCACGTTCGCAGGCAAATACTGCCCCTACTCTGGACCGCTATCGCAACCATCCACTCAAGTATCACTTGCATGCATTGCGCCGCAACTATCAGGCTTTGCGTGGCAATGAGGCGCATTTTACCAAGCATGGCTCCAGTATTGCCGAATGGCGCAGTTTTCGCTCAGGCAACCTGCCAAACGCCAGTTCCAAATTCTCCGGCCTTGAACGCATGCGGGTCGTGGACATCGCTCAGCATGGGGATCATTTGATCGTCTTGGGTGCCACTTGGTCCATAAATGGATTAGGGGAATGCTTTCAGTGCCTTAAAGATCACAGGGGTCTTGAGATATCACAGCTCATCCATGACCTGATCCCAATCATTACGCCGGAACATATCGCGTCTGATTTCAGTGAAGATTTCTACAACTGGCTCAAGGCTTCGAGCGGGTACTGTTCCAGGTATTTTGCCAATTCGAAGAATACGGCACGTGATCTTTCTACCTTTATGGACGAAATAGGTGTGGTTCGTCCTATTAAGACTGTTCCCCTTGCCCAAGACTTCCATGTGACTGACGGCAAGTCGACACTTCGCGGTGCTGGTCTACATGCTATGTCCAGTACGTACAAAGCCCGTGTGGATCGCAACCTTGGATTGCCGCGTGATATCCTTAACCTGTCCAAGATGCCTTTTGTATTGGTGGTAGGCACCATGGAGTCGCGCAAGAATATTTGGCGGCTGGCACAGGCTTGGCAGCGGCTCAGCCATGAGAGCCCGCTGGATCTTCCCAAACTCGTCTTTGCTGGAAAGCCAGGCTGGTACAATGAAGATTTTAACCAGCTCATCAAGGCCACAGGTAACTTGGGCGGGTGGATCCAGTTTGCCAACCATCCAACTGATGCTGAGCTGGCTTATCTGTATGAAACTTGTTTATTCACGGCTACGGTGAGCCTCTACGAAGGGTGGGGGTTGCCTATAGGTGAGAGCTTGTTCTTCGGTAAGACCGCTGTTGTTGCGAACAACTCATCAATGCCTGAAGTGGGAGGCGACATGGTGGAATACTGTGATGCTCACTCCATTGACAGTATCTATGCCGCTTGTCGTAAGTTGATTGCCGAGCCTGATCATCGCGCCATCTTAGAGGCGAAGATTGCCAGTACACGGTTGCGCAGCTGGGATGATGTAACATCAGACTTTGTTGACCTTCTGGTCACCTGACATGCAGATTTTCGCTTAGGTGCCAAAGTCGGTGACGGCTAGGAGGAGATTCATGCGAGAGGATAAGGATGCGCTGAGACGACGTGCAGGTGAATATCTGGTCAACTTGTCTCTGCGCGCCCTGATCGTGCCTGTTGGTCTTATGCCCTACCGCTGGCGCATTCCTGCTCTCGGATGGATGACGGCGCGTATGGTTGCACCCCTTGCTGGCTATTCGGAGCGCGTGCGGAAAAACCTCGCGCTGGTCATGCCGGGTCTGCCTGAGCGCGAGGTGCGCCGCCTAATGAGGGCAGTACCGGACAACGCTGGCCGTAACATGATGGAGATGTATTCGGCTGCCAAGTTTTCCGATCGTGCGCGGCACTCGCCAGTCACCGGCCCTGGTCTTCCCGATATTCAACGTGCTCGCACCGAAGGCCGTCCGATAATATTGGTCACGGGGCATTTTGGCAGCTTCAACGCTGCGCGTGTGGCAATGATCCAACAAGGATTTGAGATGGGCGCGCTCTATCGCCCACTGAGAAATCGGTACTTCAATGTGCATTACACCAACGCGCTGGAAAAATTGAGCCAGCCCATGTTCAAGCAGGGTCGTCGTGGCATGATGCAAATAACCAACCATCTGCGCTCCGGCGGTAATCTTGCCATCCTCAACGACCTCAATACCCCTGGTGGCGCACCACTCGATTTTTTTGGCCAACCCGCTTTAACATCTCTGATAACGGCGAAACTGGCCCTGAAGTTCGACGCGCTTTTAGTGCCAGTCTGGGGCATCCGCTGCTCCAATGGTCTTGATTTCGATGTCCATGTCGAGACGCCAATACCCCACGGTGACCCAGTTGAGATGACGCGAGACTTTAACGCCCGGCTTGAGACGCAGGTGCGCCAAAACATGGATCAGTGGTTCTGGATTCATCTTCGTTGGAAAGACGGAACAGGAGAGGTGAATCGCCCCGAGTGATCTTGCCCCCGTTTCACCGGACACTCAGGCGGTTGCGGTTTGAGCTGCGATGAACTCGCGTGGTGAGAGGTGGTTCCGGAAATCTGAACAGCCGGGATAAGTGGATTTTCCGTGCAACAGCGGCATGATGCTGCGAGCGAGGAGAAGACCATGGCAAGACGACCACGCCGGAACCACAGCCCGGCATTCAAGGCGAAAGTTGCGTTGGCGGCGATCAAGGGCGAGAGAACCCTGGTCGAGCTGTCGCAGGATTTCGACGTTCACGCGAACCAGATCAAGCAATGGCGCGATCAACTTCTGGAGGGTGCAACCGGGGTGTTCGGCGCGATCACCAAAGCCGACGCAGAACCGGCGATCGACGTGAAGACCCTGCATGCGAAGATCGGGGAGTTGACGGTAAACATCCGCCGAGGGCCGCGGTCAGGCAGCCTTGACTTGGTGCGTTGCTGCGTTCCATTCCCACGGCAGCAACTCGTGCAGGCGTGAGACCGGCATGTCGGAGATGCGGGCGATGACGTCAGCG
>NZ_QNQP01000046.1 GCF_003316635.1 Roseovarius dicentrarchi
CCGAAACAGCGAAGAAAAAGCGAAAGGAGGCAACAGCATTGACGCCATCATAATCAGCAGATCATAACGACTGGGTGGGTCAGATCTCGATGAAAATGCCGGGTCAGTTCTCAATGACAATCAACACCGAGCTGTTCAAGGGCGACATGACTGTAACGCGGGCGTTGATCGACTCTTCGCACAGGAGGTGGACGTACACGCACGGCGTGCTTGCCTTCCACGCAGAGGACAATCCCACCAACGCTCAGCTGAAGGAGATCGTCGAGGATTTCGAAAACTTCATGTTCGCAGGCAAGACTTCTGACACTTACAATATCACGTGGGTTCGGCACGGCGATAAAGGCAACACAGAAGTTCATTTTGTCATCCCGCGAACCGATCTTGAAACCGGTCAGGATTTGAACATTGCGCCTCCCGGGCATGAGAAGGACTGGGCCGCCTGGACCGCCTGGATCAACCACAGATACGGGTTCGTCGATCCCTTCACGCAGCCCCGGAAAGTGACGAGGGAAATCTACCGCGAACACCCCGACCGTGCGGCGACCCGTGAGCAAATCAACATTTGGGTCGAAACCCAGGTTGCGCGCGGGCTGATCAGGGATCGTGACCATCTGATCAAAGCTTTGGGGAAGGCCGGGGAGATTACCCGCGTGAACGACAAGTTCATCAGTTTGAAAACCACCGCGGCCGAGAAGGCCTTTCGCTTGAAAGGCGCGATCTTTGAAGTCGGCTTCGACTTCAGCACTGGCAACACTGCCCCGAGGCCGGGGACCGGTCCCCGGCCCTCCCCTTCCGAAATCCAGCACAACCGGGATGTCGCATACGAGGAGCGCCGGAACTTCTTCAAGAAGCTGCGCGCGCGCTCCCGGAAGTTGCGCGCGGAAGCACGAGACAAGAAGGCGCAAGATGAGGTGGAGTGGGTCGAAGACGTCGAATGGCTGGTTGATACCTCCCACGAGGCTGAGACCTATTCTGAGCGCCCCGTGGAGAGCCCTGACAGCGCGACAAGTGGCGGGGACGCGGATCAAGGCCCCGCCACACGCTCAGAGCAGACCCAGGCCCGCTCCGGGGCAAATCCCGGCGCATCCCATCAGCAATCAGATCATGGAGCAGAACATGTCACCCACAGTGGACCCGTTGCAGACGCTTTTAACCGCATTAGAAGAAGAGAACGAGAACTTGCTGGCCGCGCTCAAGCAGCAGGACGAACGGTTCGACGCCATCGAAGCCTCATTGACAGCATTGTTCGACTTGGCGAACGGGCAGGAAAAGCGATTGAACGGATTGGTAGAGCTCTGCGAGAGTTTGGCCGGACCCGCGTAAATGCATCTGCGCCTGCGTCAGAACCGGGCAGGATTTCCAGATGGTGGGCTTCTCTGGGCAAGCTTAAACCCCGCAAAGCTACCGATGCTTTACAGGAACTTCCTGCGCCTGATCCGGAAGCTCTAAGGCTTGAAGCGCGTGCTGATCAGGTACGGAAGGCAATGACGTCTGAAATCCAGCGGCTTGAAGCCGAGATTGCTGTCACCGAAAACAACAACGCATTGTTTTACTTGCGTGGTCAGTTGGAGAGTGCGCGACTGGATTACGATGACGCGCTCGCCATGGCGCGCCAAAGTATTCTGGAGGACGACAAGCGGGCTGAATATGAGGCCTACAGGGTTAGAAAGGAAAAGGAACACGCCGAGTGGGTTGCCGGAGGTGGCCCGGAACGTCTTGCGGCAGCGCGTGAAGAACATGAACGGGAACAGCAGAAGCCGGTTTCAAAACCGGCCTCGACGCCAGCTCTCCAGCTTTTATCGGAACCGGACCGTCGACAGAATGAGAAGCCTGTAGCTCGCCCTGCTCCCAAAGGACCGGGATCGTCTGGGCCTTCATGATGAGGTCTTGCGAAATTAATGGCGCGTTCCCTGCCCTCTTTGATGCTACTTCGAAGGACTGTAAGGTTTCAGAGTAAAAAAAACGCAGCCTTAGCATTTTATCTGCTGTTGTTCGGTTTGGCCGTGCCCGTTCTAATTTCAATGATGCCGGATTTTTTTGTTTTCTAGGCAAGCTCGGGTTCCATAGGTGGTGTTGTTAAAGACTCGTGAGCAACGTTAGCTGCGAACTTCGATACCTATTGTCATGACACGGGAAGTTTAAGCAAAGAGGCTTGATAACTGCATCGGTTGCAGAGCTGGGTGTTATATATGTGTTAGATAATGTGTTACGCGAATCATAGCCCCTTCCAACCCATTGAATTTATTTTGTGAATCTGATCTTTTCTGACTGTCTGGTGGGTGATATTACGATAAAGGGTGTGTGATCTTACGAAAGATGGTGTGTGATCTTACGAAAGTTCGCTGGGTGGGTGATACTACGAAGCTCTTGCATCGGTGTGTGAAATTACGAATAGTGCAAACATGGTGGGTGATATTACGAAGCCAGATCGAACGCCTCTCCTCCCCTTGCGGCACGCGCAAGGGGATTTCTTCGTATGCGATATTTTTGATGCCGCTCCAAAAGGCGATATGGCTTCGATGGCGCACCCAATCTTTACTCTCTCGACTAAGCCCGACACAAAGAAGCGTCGCTACGTCGCGTCAGACGGCAAAAGCTATGTCGAAATCAGACCCAACATGATTGGGCTTGCGACCGTCCATGATCGAGATGTGCTGATCTACTGCATCTCCCAAGTTATGGCGGCCTTGAATGACGGAAAACAGGTTCAGAGGACGTTGCGCTTCAAAGCTTACGATCTGCTTGTTGCAACAAACCGCCCTGTCGCCGGGACAGGCTACAGCGGCCTAAAGGCGGCTCTTGAACGCCTTCAGGGAACGCAGATCGAGACCAACATCACGACTGGTGGCGTGGAGCAGATCGACGGTTTCAGCTTGATTGATCGTTACCGGATTGTTCGCGAAACCCGAGATGGCCGGATGCTCGACCTCGAAGTCACCCTCTCTGACTGGGTTTTCAACGCTATCGCCGGTGACGATGTCCTCACACTTAACCGTCGCTATTTCCAGCTTCGCAAGCCGTTGGAGCGTCGCCTGTATGAGCTGGCCCGCAAGCAATGCGGAACACAGCCGGAGTGGAAGTGTGGTATGGAAAAGTTGAAAGCCCGAACCGGCTCCACGTCCTCGGACAAGGAGTTTCGGCGACTCGTCCGGGCGATCTGCAGGGCAGACGAAGAACACAACCATATGCCGGATTATGTCTTCCGGATGGACGCTGATATCCTCACGGTGACGCCGAAATCCGAATTTCTGGAAAACTATGCGCCAAAGCCGGAGCAGGACAGTCTGACCGGAGGCTATGTCCTGCCCCTTTCGCCGGATACGCTCGAAGCGGCGCGTGATCTAGCCCCAACTTGGGACATCAAGGTGCTGGTTGGAGAATGGCGAACCTACGCAGCTCGACAGAAAGAACCGCCGAAGAACCCGGATGCTGCGTTTCTCGGATTTTGCAAGAGTTGGTTCAAGAAGCGCGGTCGCAACGGCTGGTAGAGCATTTACTCAAACACTCATTTACTCAAATATTCAGACCATAGGTCACGAGTGATGTCAGAAATCGAACGGCCTTCTTCGACCGCCTTCATCTTGATCCTCCGATACAGCGTCTCCTCGATATCGGCGTTCAGACGCTTCTTCTTCTCACTGGTTTCCGTAACTTCATGAAGGATGCGTTTGCGGGCCTCGTCACCACGGCTCGGGCGTTTCGCGGAAAGTGCCATCATGCAACCTCTCGCGTTGCAGACGTAAGCATCGCCAGTATCTCTTCGGTTAGTACCGTAGTCTCAGCCTTCGCTTTGGCATTGTCGGCGTCGAAAACGGTCAGTCCCTCTGCCGCTGTTTGCGGATACACTTGGCGTTGCGAAATCGTTGTTTTGCAGACCGGCAGTGCGTAGTCGTCCAACGCAGTCCGCACATCGCTGCCAAGGCGCGTACCCTCCACGATCCGCGAGACTACAAACCCCGCGCGCGGCGATCCGTCTGTAACTTCTTGCCGTGCCTTTATGAACTCGACTAGATCGGATGCTGCCCAGATGTCGTAGGGCGACGGTTGGACCGGAATAAGAACGAAGTCGCTGACCTTGATACAGGCCGCGATCATATCCTCCAGCTTTGCCGCACCATCAATCACAACGTAATCGTAGTTTGATGCCATGCTCGCCAATGTTTTGACATTATTTGGCCGGTCAAGCGCGACAAGCTCGACGGGGTTGTCTTCGCTGGCGGCGTGCCAGTCGCGGGCGCTGCCCTGTGGGTCGCTATCCACGATCAGGACAGAATGGCCCATCTCGTGTAGCGATCTGGCGAGATTGGTGCTGATGGTGGTTTTGCCGCTGCCACCCTTGGGATTCAGGACGGAAAGAATGCTCATGTTCTGCCTCAATTGTGTAATTACTCAAAGGTGTAACTGAGTGTTTGAGACAGGACAAGTCAGACTATAGATGCCGCCCGACATCCATGCTTTGGTGCAGGATACGAATAACCTCGATCCCGGCGTCGGTCGGTCGATAAAATACCAGGTGTTTACCAACGGCTTGTTTCAGATAGCCTTCACGCACGTCCACGGCGCGACCGCGTTTTGTGTTCTGCGCGAGGCTTATGCAGGTATCCAGAGGTGGTTCCGGAAATCTGAACAGCCGGGATAAGTGGATTTTCCGTGCAACAGCGGCATGATGCTGCGAGCGAGGAGAAGACCATGGCAAGACGACCACGCCGGAACCACAGCCCGGCATTCAAGGCGAAAGTTGCGTTGGCGGCGATCAAGGGCGAGAGAACCCTGGTCGAGCTGTCGCAGGATTTCGACGTTCACGCGAACCAGATCAAGCAATGGCGCGATCAACTTCTGGAGGGTGCAACCGGGGTGTTCGGCGCGATCACCAAAGCCGACGCAGAACCGGCGATCGACGTGAAGACCCTGCATGCGAAGATCGGGGAGTTGACGCTGGAGAACGATTTTTTGTCCGGCTCGCTCGGCAAGGCGGGTCTGCTGCCGAGCGCAAAAAGATGATCGATCTCACCGCGAAGCTGAGTGTCAGCCGTCAGGCCAAGGTGCTGGGGATCAGCCGGGGCAGCGTCTATTACAAGCCGCGCCCGGTCTCGGATGCCGATCTGAAATTGATGCACCGGATCGACAAGCTAGGGTCAGGACTCATAACCAGAACATGACCACGGCAGCCAAGGCGCATGCGGACAGGAATACCTTCGGGCACTTGTCGTAGCGGGTGGCGACCCGTCGCCAATCCTTGAGGCGGGCGAAGCTGTTCTCGATCTTGTGGCGGTTTCGATAGCGCGCCTCATCGTGCGGGATCGCGACCTTGCGGCCTTTCCTCGACGGGATACAGGGTTTGATCCCCCTGTCTTCAAGGGCTTCTCGATACCAGTCCGCATCGTATCCACGGTCGGCCAGAAGATGTTCGGCGGGAGGCAGGCCGTCCAGCAATGCCCGCGCGCCGATGTAATCGCTCCGCTGCCCAGCCGTCAGAAGCATCCGCAGCGGGCGGCCTGCCGCATCGGTCACCGCGTGCAGTTTCGAGTTCATCCCGCCCTTGGTGCGTCCGATCAGGCGGCCGCGCCCCCTTTTTTCAGCCCCAGGCTTGAGGCCGTGCGGTGCGTCTTCAGATGCGTCGCATCGATCATCAGCGTGTCAGTCCCGCCGCCTTGATCGGCCAGTTCCAGGAGCATCCGGGCGAAGATCCCCTTCTCGCTCCATCGCTTCCACCGGCTGTAAAGGGTCTTGTGCGGCCCATACTCCCCAGGCGCATCGCGCCAACGCAAACCATTGCGATTGATGAATATTATGCCGCTCAATACCCGCTTGTCGTCCACACGAGGCTTGCCGTGGGACTTTGGGAAAAAGGGTTCCAGCTTGGCCATCTGCGTGTCGCTCAGCCAGTATAGATCGCTCATGTCACCGCTCCAGTTTCGGAGCCGTGAATCACGCAGCGCACCGGAAATCAATGCATCCTGACCCTACGTCGATCAGGTCGTCATCGGCTGTGGTGGTGATGTCATCGCCCGTCACCCTCGGTGCTGGGATCGCGAAGACATGGTCTTTGACCCGGTGCATTATCTCCCTCTTTTGGAGCAAAAGGTGGGTGCCCTTGATCAGGCGGCCCCGTTGGCGGCGTGGGAGCTACCCGAAGAGTTTGCAACCATGCGCCGCTTGATGGAAGGATTGAGCAACCCGAGGTCTGGAAATTCTGCTGAGAGGGGGTCATGCATCCTGGCATTCCCACTTGATGTAGGCCTTCGTTTCGGAGGCCCATTTTTCGTCGATCTCGACCAGCACGGCGCTGACGA